>CP079859.1:0-1200000 GCA_019339365.1 Vibrio neptunius
AGAAACAATTGTGGAAGAGCTGTTTGACCTTTTACTGCCCCACCTAGAAAAGCTGCAGAATTTGGCTCGGCCATTTCAAAGGAGTGTAATTGCAAAACCTTGCAGAGCTTGACAGCTTAGATTACGTCGACCTGTAATGAGTCAAGATCCTGGTATTCACATCCAGTCAGGGGCGCCACCGCCGTCGAGCAAGTAATGAATGAACCATTTATTGTGAAGTTAATCCTGATAGAGCTAAACCTACAGGTAAGATGCTGATTTGCATTTCGAAGTCCGCTGAACATAAAAAATCAACCTGGTTACGTGCTTCAAAACCGCTTTAATTGCTCTATGGTCTATATCGGTTCCATGTGCCCAGTCGAAATCAGCACAGATTGGCCTGACGATCGATTTGCATCTTCACGCTTATAGGAGTATCCGATGATCTCGCCTCAGGACGTCTTTGACCTTCAGCGGTGTGATGACTGAAACGGCTAACATCCCTTCCCAGACGCCTAATAGCCCAGTACTGATGGATGGAAACGCTGAGGTACTAAAAGTACTTTGGCGGATGAGCCTCACCTTGGCTGCATGAGTGCAGAATGGTTGGCAAAGAATCATGGTTCCATAACTTGATGGTATTAACCTAACTATTTTGGGCTTGAATCAAATTACTGAACCAGATTCCTCATTTAGCGAATGTCCACTTAGATGCGGTTGAGCACGGCGATACGATTTGCCTTCTCATGCATGCTGCGTTCAGGACGGTGCTGCCAGTAAATCTTATGGTCTTGCTGTGGCTGGGCTGGCTGGGGTACCAAAGAGCGTGATTTAAAAATGCCCATGAAGCAAAATTAACTCAGCCTTTTTTGAAATAACTCCAGTCAGGAGAAAGCAGCAAACACACCTGTGAAGTCTGGAGCCTAGATAATACAATCAACTGAGCCTCCACTCCCAGAGCTATGAAGTGGAACAGCTCTCTGCTACCGACCCAGACGATTTAACGCCGTCAAGCACTGCCATTGTACCGCTCTGAAAAGCGGCGGCAAAGCGTTCTTGCGGCTCATTCGCGCGCTTCTCTTGTCACTTTATGTCTAACCGACGCTTTAAAGCTGCAATAGCAATTTCAATCGCCACGGCTTAAAAACACGATACTAGGCATAACAGCAATTCAAAGACTCCGGAGTGAATACTGTAAACCAGGCCTGGGTGTGGACCAAAGAACTCGCTAGAGATGTAGAAAGTGAATCCCGCGACCACGCTTGTAGATAAAAATACGCGCTCCCATTGTCTACACTGCGCAACGCTCAAATGAACGATAGCGCCATAAGCATCATCACTGCGATCGAGAATGGCTGAGTGATTTTACGCCAGTAAAGCCAACTCATAGCGAGGCATCCTGCTCGAAGCTTTGAGGTAAGTGACATAATCATATAATCCACTCAAAGTTATGTTCTTCTGGTTTTACCGCACTACAAGCTAAATTTATTCGGGCGAGAGAGGCTGTCCGACGTACCTTTGCAAACTGGTTTAGGAGATTCCCAATCTCATCTGGATACTCGTAACCTGAACATCTTTCATCACCCAGGTATTATCAGACAGATAATCGACTTCCCGCCTGCATGCACAACACTTTCTACTTGCTTTTTATCGCCGAAGCGCCATGTTCAAACCAGTAAAGTTTATCGTCTTCAACTTTGCCAAGAAAATAAAGTCGTTCGCATCTCGCGCCCAAACACCGGTTCGCACTGACACGATTTTCCGCTCCGCCAGATGCAAAGTAAAGCAATGCAGATCACGCGCCATCTTTTGAGCCGAGGGGCCCCCACTGACCAAGTAAAGTCACTAGAATCATTAATGGGACTGTTGTTTTTACTACTGACAGCCCGATATCAAGCTTGGAATAACCAGCCGCCTGCATCACTACCAACTCGGAACTTGGAGGCCAGCATGCCTAATCCAATTAAAGCGCCCAATAATGCAGCCATTGGGAAGAACATTTCAATATCACGAGGAATACTCAACAATACGTAGAAAAGAGCTCTGGATTAAGTCCATAACTGCCCTGACCTACTTTACGTAGCTGCTCAACGTACTTGATGATGGGCAGAAAGGCCCACAAATGTCGCCAACACCAGTGACGTAGTTGCGATAATGGTTCTACCAATATACAGATCGAGAATTTTAAACACGACTTATGCTGCCTTCTTTCTTTGTCTTAGTTTGTCTTTTAAAGCGTCGCATTGGAATACTGTCCAAAGAATTGATCCCCTAACGCAGTCAACAGCAAAGCGGCGTTAATCGGCCACATACCGATAAAAGACGGGATCGAGCCATCTTCCAGCGCAGACTTCGTTGCACTGATCGAGAGGAAATACGCCAGATAGATGAGAATCGCTGGGCCCATTTTCGCAAAGCGCCCCTGACGCGGATTCACCGCTGACAACGGAACAACCAACATGGTCAGAAGCGGAATGCAAACCACCAGAGAAATACGCCATTGCAATTCAGCCTGAGCGCGCGGATCTGGGTTAGACACTAACTGCATCGTAGGGATAGCTTCCCAGTCACGCCCTTTCGGTTTCACATCACGTTGACCAATCAAAACCTTCATACTGATCAAAATCGGTCACCATGTAATCAACGCGCGTTGGTACACCTTCATAACGCGTACCGTCGTACATGCGAATAACCTGACGTCCATCACTTAATTCTTTTCACTTCACCAGATTGCGAGAAGGACACACTTGGCAAAATTGAATCACGTGGGCGCATCTGAGCAACGAATACATGTTTAAGCTGCTTGCCTTCAATATCATCAATAAAGACCACTGAAGAACCGTCTGGGGTGCCTTGGAACTGACCCTTTTGCAATAAATCAACACTATTTTCAGCTTCCACTTCTTCCTGTAACTGAATCAGCTTTTCCTGACTCATTGGTGAAAAACACAAATGCATTGGCTGCGGCAATCACACCGGTAATAACGGCCAAATACAAGGCAGCACGTATCAGGAATTTATTGCCGATCCCTGTTGTAATCATGACAGTTATTTCACTTTTCCGCATACAGACGACCGAAAGTCAGCAAAATACCAAGGAAAAGACTCAAAGGGAGCATCAATAAGCCCATCGAAGGCATACTCAAACTCACATAGTGCATCACCAGACCGGCAGGGAATATCACCATCCGACGCATCCAGCTAAAACTTTGATCAATTTTTGGCTTAAAAACACTAAAAACAGGATAAAAATATCGCTAACTGGCTCTTGAGTGTCTCGTGGATCAAATATCTAACAATAATCACGCTGAAATTACCTATACAAAACTTGTTTTTTAATTGAATCACTATAATTTCCCGTTGAACCTTTTTATTTTTAAATTTTTGGCTAACTGTTAACGCGCTTATTTAAAAGTAGTTCCGATTAAGGAATCAACAAGTAAGACGCCATTATCTAACATTTAGTTCTATTTGTCTTCAGGATGTAGGAGTACGCATGGAGTTCAGTGTAAAGAGTGGTAGCCCGGAAAAGCAGCGCAGCGCTTGTATCGTTGTAGGCGTATTCGAACCACGTCGCCTTTCTCCAGTTGCTGAACAGCTCGATAAAATCAGCGACGGCTATATCAGTTCACTACTTCGCCGTGGTGATCTGGAAGGTAAACCAGGACAGATGCTACTTGCATCAAGTACCAGGTGTATTGTCTGAACGTGTTTTACTTGTCGGTTGTGGCAAGGAACGTGAATTGGGCGAGCGTCAGTACAAAGAAATTATTCAGAAAACGATCAACACTCTGGAATGAAACAGGTTCGATGGAAGCGGTCTGCTTCCTAACTGAGTTGCACGTTAAAGGTCGCGACACTTACTGGAAAGTTCGTCAAGCAGTCGAAGCAACAAAAGATGGTCTGTATACTTTGATCAGTTCAAGAGCGTGAAACCAGAGACTCGCCGCCCACTGCGTAAGCTAGTGTTCAACGTCCCTACTCGTCGCGAGCTGAGCTTGGGTGAAAAAGCGATCACTCATGGCCTTGCTATTGCGTCAGGCGTAAAGGCATCTATGACCTGGGCAACATGCCGCCTAACGTTGCAAACCCAGCCTACCTTGCCTCACAAGCCGTCGCCTAGCAGACGATTACGAAACCATCACCACCAAGATCATTGGAGAACAAGAGATGGAAAAACTGGGTATGACTTCATACCCAGCCGTTGGTCGTGGTTCTAAAAACGAATCTATGATGTCTATCATGGAATACAAAGGCAACCCGGATTCAGAAGCAAAACCAATTGTTCTGGTGGGTAAAGGTCTCACTTTCGACTCAGGCGGTATCTCACTCAAACCCGGTGAAGGAATGGATGAGATGAAGTATGACATGTGTGGTGCAGCATCTGTCTTCGGTACCATGAAATCTCTGGCAAAGCTGAACCTACCAATCAATGTTATCGGTGTCCTTGCAGGCTGCGAAAACATGCCTGGCAGTAACGCGTACCGCCCAGGTGATATTCTAACCACTATGTCAGGTCAAACTGTCGAGGTGCTAAACACCGACGCAGAAGGACGTTTGGTTCTATGTGATGCATTGACGTACGTCGAACGATTCGAACCAGATTGCGTTGTCGATGTCGCGACTCTGACAGGTGCTTGTGTCATTGCATTGGGCCATCACATCAGTGGCGTTGTTTCTAATCACAACCCACTTTCCCATGAGTTGGTCAACGCTTCTGAACAAGCGAGTGACCGCGCATGGCGCCTTCCAATGGCTGACGAGTACCATGAACAGTTGAAGAGCCCGTTTGCCGACATGGCAAACATCGGTGGTCGCCCTGGCGGTACCATTACAGCCGGCTGCTTCCTGTCTAAGTTTGCTAAAAATACAACTGGGCACACATTGACATTGCAGGTACTGCGTGGAAATCAGGCGCAGCAAAAGGGTCAACAGGCCGTCCGGTCTCAATGTTTGTCCAGTTCTTACTGAACCGCAGTGGCCAAGAAACAGAAGAGTAATTTCTGAACAAATTCTAAAGGGCCGACAGGCCCTTTTTATTCGGAATGATTATGCCAAACGCGACGTTTTACATCATTAAGCCTGATTCACCACAAGCTAATCAAAAAGGCTTTGAGCAGTATGTTTTGTTTCTGGCTGGTCACTTTGCCAAACAAGGCGCTAAGGTCTATCTCCATTGCCATGATAAACAACATGCGGAGCAGCTAGCGGAATGTTTCTGGCAAGTCGATGCCGAGCAATATCTGGCTCACAACCTCACAGGTGAAGGACCAAAATATGGCACAGGCATTGAAATCGGATACCAAGGCGTTAAGCCCTCATGGAACCGTCAACTAGTAATAAATTTGGCGGAAAATGAGACAACCTTTGCGAATAAGTTTGCAGAGGTGGTAGACTTCGTCCCTTGCGAAGAAAAAGCCAAGCAACTGGCGCGAGAACGATATAAAATCTATCGCCAAGCGGGTTATCAGCTACAAAACGATCGACATCGCACATCACTAATGGTCAATCCTTATAGTTAAGCTCTCCTTCGAGAGAGTTCACTTATAAAGATTGACTTAGAATTAAACTAGACCTATCTGCAGAATATCTATAGCTATGGAAAAGACATATAACCCAACTTCAATTGAACAAGCTTTTATACCAAGCTTGGGAAGAGAAAGGCTACTTTAAGCCACACGGCGACACGACGAAAGAATCATACAGCATCATGATCCCGCCACCGAACGTCACTGGTAGCCTACACATGGGCCACGCGTTCCAAGACACCATCATGGATACTCTGATCCGTGCTGAGCGTATGAAGGGCAAAAACACCCTTGGCAAGTAGGTACAGACCACGCTGGTATCGCAACTCAGATGGTTGTTGAGCGTAAGATCGCCGCTGAAGAAGGCAAAACTAAGCACGATTACGGTCGTGATGCTTTTATCGACAAAATCTGGGAATGGAAAAACGAATCTGGTGGCACAATCACTAAACAGCTTCGTCGCCTAGGCGCATCTGTAGACTGGGACCGCGAGCGTTTCCACTATGGATGCGGGCCTATCTAACGCTGTTCAAGAAGTGTTTGTTCGCCCGTACGAAGAAGACTTAATCTACCGTGGTAAACGTCTAGTAAACTGGGATCCAAAACTGCACACTGCGATTTCTGATCTTGAAGTTGGAAAACAAAGACAAAAAAGGCCACATGTGGCACTTCCGCTACCCGCTAGCAAACGGCGTGAAGACAGCAGAAGGCAAAGACTACATTGTTGTTGCGACTACTCGTCCAGAAAACCATGCTTGGTGACACTGGTGTTGCTGTAAAACCCAGAAGACCCTCGTTACAAAGATCTTATCGGTAAAGAGATCCTGCTTCCTATCGTTAACCGTCTAATCCCTATCGTAGGCGATGAGCACGCAGATATGGAAAAAGGCACAGGTTGTGTGAAGATCACCCCTGCACACGATTTCAATGACTACGAAGTTGGTAAGCGTAACAACCTACCAATGATCAACATCCTAACTTTCAACGCTGATATCCGTGATGCGGCTGAAGTCTTCACTACTAACGGTGAAGCTAGCGATGTTTACTCTACAGAGCTTCCTGCTAAGTACCACGGCATGGAGCGTTTTGCTGCACGCAAAGCGATCGTTGCGGAATTTGAAGAGCTTGGTCTTCTTGATGAAATCAAAGATCACGACCTAACGGTTCCTTACGGCGACCGTGGTGGCGTAGTTATCGAACCAATGCTAACAGACCAATGGTACGTGCGTGCTGCACCTCTTTGCTGAGCCCGCTGTTAAAGCAGTGGAAGATGGCGAGATCCAGTTCGTTCCTAAGCAGTACGAAAACATGTACTTCTCTTGGATGCGTGACATTCAAGACTGGTGTATCTCTCGTCAGCTTTGGTGGGGTCACCGTATCCCAGCTTGGTATGACAACGACGGCAACGTATATGTAGGTCGTACTGAAGAAGAAGTACGTGCAAACAACAACCTTGCACCAGTCGTTGTTCTTCGCCAAGACGACGACGTACTGGATACGTGGTTCTCTTCTGCACTATGGACGTTCGGTACTCAAGGCTGGCCAGAGCAAACTGAAGACCTGAAGACATTCCATCCTTCAGACGTACTAGTAACTGGTTTCGACATTATCTTCTTCTGGGTTGCGCGTATGATCATGATGACCATGCACTTCAACAAAGATGAAAACGGTAAGTCACAAGTACCATTCAAGACCGTTTATGTAACGGGTCTAATCCGTGACGAAAACGGCGACAAGATGTCTAAGTCGAAAGGTAACGTACTTGACCCAATCGACATGATCGATGGTATCGACCTTGAGTCTCTCGTAGAGAAGCGTTGTGGCAACATGATGCGGCCTCAGCTAGCGAAGAAGATCGAGAAGAACACTCGTAAGACTTTTGAAAACGGTATCGAACCATACGGTACTGACGCACTGCGTTTCACTCTTGCTGCTATGGCTTCTACTGGCCGTGACATCAACTGGGATATGAAGCGTCTTGAAGGTTACCGTAACTTCTGTAACAAGCTATGGAACGCAAGCCGTTACGTACTGATGAATACAGAAGAGCACGATTGTGGCATGTCACTGTCTGCTGAAGAGCGCGCTAACCTTGAGTCCTCTCTTGCTGACAAATGGATTGAATCTCAGTTTGAGCTGGCTGCGAAAGAGTTTAACGCTCACCTAGACAATTACCGTCTAGACATGGCGGCAAACACGCTTTATGAATTCATCTGGAACCAATTCTGTGACTGGTACCTAGAGCTAACGAAACCCGCTCTTTTGGAAAGGCACTCGAAGCTCAGCAAGTTGCGACTCGCCACATGCTGATCACGGTACTTGAGAAAACGCTACGTCTAGCTCATCCCGTGCTTCCTTACATCACAGAATCTATCTGGCAGAGCGTGAAGCCTCTAGTAGACGGTGTTGAAGGCGACACTATTATGACTCAAGCGCTTCCTCAGTTTAACCAAGAGAACTTCAACGCTGAGATCGTAGAAGACATCGAATGGGTTAAGACTTTCATTACTGCTATCCGTAACTCCATGTGCCGAGTACGACATTGCACCAAGCAAAGGTCTATCGGTAATGGTTAAGGTTGCTGATGAGAAAGATGCAGCTCGTATCGCAGCAAACAAGACTGTACTAAGCTCACTGGCTAAACTAGATGAAATCAAAGTTCTGGCTAAAGGTGAAGAGACACCAGCTTGTGCAACGAAACTGGTTGAAAAGTCTGAGCTGATGATCCCGATGGCTGGTCTGATTGACAAAGATGCCGAGCTTGCTCGTCTTGATGGCGAAATCAAAAACTCACGGCGAAATCAAACGCATCGAAGGCAAACTAGGTAATGAAGGTTTCGTTGCTAAAGCGCCTGAAGCGGTTGTTGCGAAAGAGCGTGAAAAGCTAGAAGGTTACCAAGAAACCTTAATCAAGCTTGAAGAGCAGAAGACAACGATCGCGGCACTCTAAACCAGTACCACACAAAGAAAAGGCAGCGAATACGCTGCCTTTTTTTATCTCTGCTATTCGCGTGCGGACTGGATACGTAGCTCAAAATCAGGGTGAGTACTCATCCACTCTGGTACGTCCAGCATTCCTTGTTGCCTGATTAACTCGAACATGTCTGCCATCGGCACACTACTGCCATAGATATCCACCATCGCTTGTCGAGCATAAACGTCAGCTTCCAATTCAGCTTCACGAGAGTGACCATTGGCAAGGAAGAAAACTCCTAGCCCAGCCAAGTTATCCACGACTCCCGAACTTTCGCCGGTTAAGAGGGCAACGCCAACGGAAAGTAAGTCTCGAGTGGACCAAGCTTTTGATCATATGGCGATGATGAACATGACCTAGCTCGTGAAGTATAATGCTATCGAGTTGTTGTTCATTCTCAGCTAGAGTGACCAAGTCGTCGAGCAACACGATTTTCCCACCTGGTAAAGCAAATGCATTGGCGCCAAGTTCTGAGGAGCGAAACACCACCTCAATAGGATAAGGTAGTGGTTCCAGCTGTGTGACATGCTGAATCACGCGTTGGCGGATCGCATGCTGCTCTTGCAGACTCAACTTGCTCTCTTGCCAGCGATTATCAAAGCTTTCGAGTACTTTATCGCCCAGCGTCACTGCTACATAATCAGGGATGGCGTTGGCGACCTTCTCACTGGTCCATGGCAAAACATAAAAGTAGCTGCCTAATACCACCCGATACATACTGCTACTGACAACAGCCAAGCCAACCAGTTAGCTTCCATTTTATCAATAGTGCTGCTTCTGCGATTTCGCTCCAGCCAGTGGCTGACGTCTGTAGTTCTCTCCACGACAAACACCCAGCCATCGGGGAATTTAAAACGCACGGGAGATTACCAACAGGCACACTGATATCGGCGTATTGCTGGTCACAGCTGATGATTTTCCCATCAACACGCAAACTTAATGCGTTGGCTTGAGTGACATCCAACTTGGCAGGATGACGCTCCGAGCTACGTGGCGGAAATGCCACCCCGTCAAATAGCATTAGCTGATTCCGATACCGAGATCAAAAGCCTGAGCCACTTCATCTGATACCGCTGATTTGACCGTTGAATCTTGATCTGTCGCTTTCAGTGCGCCCATATCACCAAACACAACGGTATTATCAGCAACATAGCGGGACGTTCTAACCATAACCCAAGGTCTGGCAATACTGAGGGTTACTACCTGCAATAAGAAGTTAGAGATCACCAACCAAGTGTACCCTCTCGCAGTTAGTGACGACTTGAAAGTGTATCGATTGTCTGACTCTTGCGCCGATTTTGCTTGTAGCTGGTCAAAATGTAATTGCGTAATCTTGTTGTGGTATACGCCGTTAGACCGATAGTCAGAATGATGATGGCTAGGTAGGCCACAATAAACGTCATAAACTGAGATGCGCCCATCAACGAGCTTAGATCGCCACTCTGAAATGTGGTGAAATCGAAACCGCTGAATACCGTCAGAGACATCACAACCAAAAGAACAATCGACGCAACAATACCCAGACCTATCGCTTTTAGATAGGTTTTGAAGAAGAAGCCAGTCTCGAGTTCTGCACTGAACTTCCAGTCTCCGTATCGATAGCCATTAGAAAAATATCTATGTGCGCCAGCCACGACCCATGCATACACCACAGCCATGAACACAAAAGAAGCAATACTCAATACCGTAGCTCCTACCGGCGAAACACTGGCGACTCCCATGACTACACCAACGTAAATAGCCACAGCCAGCACAGCGCCTAAAACCTCGTCCCATCAGTGCCACATATGCATCTTTTAATGAAGAGTCAAAAGAGAAATGAACATTGCGGTAACTCGTCATTGCGGCATCAAAACGGGCATTGCTCCACAATAACCAAGGTAAAGCAACCAAAAAGCCAGTAGTAGTACAGCACTCACTACTGGGAAAATGCGTTAGCCACAGCCCAAATGACTAGAACTGCAACAGCGACTATACGCCCTTTTGAGGATTTGCATCGGCACAGCATGATACTCAAAGTTATCATTGTCGACATAGGTATTGCCGTAGAAATAGCGTTTTGTTCTGACCTTCGCCCAAGCAGAATAAATGCCCAAAGTGATGATGCTCAGCAGAACATTGACTATCCAAATGCCAAAGAATTCGCCTCCCTTCCCTTAAAATTAATGGGATTCGTTATATGTTTTTGTTCCATTTATTACATTTCCTGACGTAGTTGACTAAAAAAACAAGGCAAATAATTTCTTACATTTCATTGCCATCGTCCATGTCTTAATAACAAGAAAATGCAACCAATTGATGTACATCACAAATAACATGAGTGATTGATACAATAATTTTACATATGGTAGACACCAAATTTGTTTCCTCATGAGATCTCAAATAGTTTTTGCTTGGCTACCGTCATGTTCGCTCAGCGCTTTTGTTGTTATTGAGCCAATCGAGTACGTGTCTTCTAGAATTACTTAAGAGGTCACCAAATAAGGAACCCAGATGCTGAAGAAATCACTAGCGGCTATTCCCTTGCTTCTGTTTATTCATATCATCAGCCTACGCCGAAAACACGCGTAAAACCGTCAACATCACCGCTGGAGATTGGCCTCCTTTATCGGTCAAAGCCTCGAAGATTACGGTGTCGTCGCACAAACCATCAAGCAGGTTTTTGCGTTACAAGGTTATAAGGTGGTTTTCACTTTCTACCCTTGGGCAAGAGCTTATGAGAAAGCCCAAAGTGGCGAATACGATGCCACTGCGGTGTGGATGTTTGATGATGAGCGGACGGAACATTTCTATTTCAGTGAACCCGTATCACAAGAGCAATTTGTTTTCTTTCATCACAAAGACCTCGCCTTTGATTGGTCTACTATAGACGATCTCAAAAGGCTATAAGATGGGCGGCGGGCTTGGTTACAGCTATGGGGAAGCTTTGGATAGACTCATTGATGCCAAAGAGATCAGTATAAGCCGGGTCAATAGCCCCAGTCAGAATCTGTTGCGCCTTAACCACAAACGCATCCAAATCTATCCGGAAGAACGGCAAATCGGCATATATCACCTAAAACCAACAACCAGAAGAGATTCAGGTAATATTACCTACCACCCGAAACCTTTTCTAACAACGACGGCTTTGTCATGTTCTCAAAACTAAGTCCAAGAGGAAAAAACTACTAGAGGTTTTTAACCAAGGGCTTATTAAATGGCATCAGCAGCAATCTCAAAGCAACTAAACGACACGGTTTTGCTCTCGCCCTTGATGAAAAGCGTTAATATTGTCCATCAGAATATTCGCTAGATTCTGTATCGATGAGTCACTACCCCACGCCACGTGTGGTGTTAGGAGTAAATTGGGCAAATTCATATTGGCGAGTAGCGGATTGCTATCATCCGCTGGCTCTTGGCTAAACACATCTACGCCAGCGCCAGCAATGGTGCCTCGTTTTAAGGCCTCAACCAGAGCCGCTTCATCAATCAACCCACCTCGACCAGTATTGATCAGCACACTGCCAGGCTTCATTTGAGCCAGTTCATGACGCCCAATCAAGTGATGAGTCTGTTCATTCAACGGACAATGTAGCGTCAACACATCAGCCATCATCAACACCTGCTCAAATGGCAGGTAGCCATTTCGACAAAGATTTGCGCCTTTATGTTCGGCGTAAATAACCTGCATCCCAACCGCCCTAGCCAGAGCCGCAGTGGCCTGACCCAAAGCTCCAGAACCAACAACGCCCAAAGTTGATCCTGCTACGTCACCAATTGGGTGAGTAAAGAAGCAAAACTGCTTATTGCGCTGCCATTCCCCCATTAGCAATATCATTGTGATAGCCCATCAAATTGCGCTTAAGAGCAAATATCATCCCAACCACATGCTCAGGCACCGATTGAGTGGCATAGCCCCCGCACGTTTGTGACGGCTATGTTTTTGCTCACGGCAGTAATCAATGTCGATGTTGTTGAAGCCAGTAGCCGAGACCGCGATCAGCTTGAGCTCCGGCAGTTGACGCAATACTGCCGCATCTAATACGACTTTATTCGTGATGACGATTTGAGCATTTTTCAACCGCTCTACCACCAGCTCGGGGCTGGTAAAATCATATTCAATCCATTGATGGTCAAAAGGAAGGTGAGGTAATTCGATATAAGTTGGGATCGTTGCACGATCCAAGAACACAACATTCGGCAGCGACATAGCTTCTCCTTTCGCTGCCCATAATGAAATCATGGACGCGGCAGCGCTTTGTAATCAGGCAATACTCGCACAGGATCGAAATAGTTAAAGATCAACGCCTCCGCTTCCAGGATAAAAATCACAAGGAACAAAAAATACTGCGTAAGCAGTCATCTTGAGGGTGGTAAAAACTCAATTCAGCCGCATGCAGTTCAAGACGGTTGGAGAATTCAAAAGCTCTCCCTTGCGAATAAAATTCATCTCCGACAATCGGATGCCCTAAAGCCTGCATATGCACACGCAACTGATGTGAACGCCCTGTAATAGGCAGTAACCTGACAATAGTGGTCTGCTCCTCCCGCTTCGCCACCTCAAATAAGGTTTGAGATGGCTTACCCTGCTCAAAACAGACTTTCTGCTTCGGCCGATTTGGCCAATCACAAATCAGTGGAAGATCCACTTTTCCCTCTTGTTGTTCAACCTGCCCCCATACACGAGCATAGTAGACCTTATGCGTGAGGCGAAACTGAAACTGTTTTTTTAACGCCGATTCTGTGGGCTTGTTCTTGGCAAAAGCATTAAACCTGAAGTTGACATATCAAGACGATGAACCGGTTGGATGTCAGGATAGATGTCTTTCAATCGGCTCCACATGCTGTCGTAATGCTCTTCAGCCCTGCCTGGCACAGACAAGAGACCCGACGGTTTATTCACCACAAGGATGCCTTCATCTTCAAATACTCGCTCAATCCATGGCTCGGTGGGAGGATAGTATTGCTGCATAGCCATAAAACATCTCAATCAGGTATAAAACGCAACCAGTATATCAGAGTCATGCCTGTGACGGCGTTTCCACATCCTAGTATGTTTTAGCTTTTTCATGTAAATAATATTTAACACATTGATTGCATGTGATATTCATACTTAAAGTTGACAAGAAATAATCAATAACGACAAAAACATCAAGGAACCCAAATGGAAACGATCTCCGCTTCAGAAAGCAAACCCAAATGCTCTCTGTCACAACTCATCCGTTCGCCAGGCCCAGGGATCACGATGGCTGCCGCTGCGGTGGGAGGATCACATCTGGTGGCTTCAACCAAAGCCGGTGCAATTTACGGTTGGCAGCTAGCCGCACTCATTTTGTTAGTTAACTTTTTTTAAATACCCATTTTTCCGTGCCAGCATACAGTACACCATGGGAACAGGAGAAAGTCTGGTCGAAGGCTACGCCAAGCTAGGCCGACCTTACCTATGGCTGTTTGTCGCACTCAGCGTCGTTTCTGGCGTCGTTAACACAGCCGCCTTACTCCTCTTCAGTGCTAGCTTGTTGGGTTACTTTATTCCTTTCGAGCTCTCGACTACGAGCTTGTGCTTAATCGTCTTAGCCACCTGTTTAACGATTCTGTTTGCAGGTCACTACAAAGCCCTCGACGCCTTATCCAAAATCATTATGGCGGTACTGACCATCGCAACATTGACTGCGGTCGCTATTGCCGCAGGTAACCCCTGTCGAAGCGGCTCCCGCTTTTGAAGCGCCCTCACCTTGGTCCATTGCCGCTATCGGTTTTATTGTAGTAACCATGGGTTGGATGCCAGCACCGATTGAAATTTCCAGCCTGACTTCAATGTGGCTTAAAAGTCAGCAACACCACCAAAAGGTAACGGCTCGTTCTGCTTTGTTTGATTTCAATGTGGGCTACATCGGTACCGCTATTCTGGCGATTGTCTTCCTTGCGCTGGGTACTTTGGTCTTACACGGCAGCAATATTGAACTATCTCAATCGGGTGTAGGCTTTTCACATCAGTTGGTTGGGCTCTACGCATCAACCATTGGAGAGTGGTCGCGTTACCTGATTGCAGCCGTTGCGTTCTTCTGCATTTTTGGCAGTACGATTACGGTGATTGACGGCTACGCTCGAGTGATTTCAGAATCTCAACGACTACTGCGTAAGCAAAAAGAGATGAAGCATAAAGTGACTCAAGGTTGGATGTTACTTATCTCCGCAGCGGCACTGTCGATTATCGTATTCTGGGCGACAGCACTTCTACCAATGCTTGATTTTGCGATGATTCTGGCCTTTATGACCACACCGTTTTTCGCGCTACTTAACTATATTCTGGTTTCAAAATCTCAGCTACCAGAACCTTTGGCGCTCAGCAATAAACTGAAATGGCTTTCTATCACTGGCCTTGTCTACCTGTTTGGTTTCTTGGCGGTATTTGTCTGGTGGAAGTGGCTGATGTAGTCAAAATAGCGACCAACAAAAAAGCGCCTTCAAATGAAGGCCTTTTACTGCAAGTGACGTAAATCAGTTGTGAGATACAACGATCATACGCAGAGAATCAAGTTGATATTGAGCTTGAGCAATGTAGCCACTCAGCTCTTTAATTTGCGCTTCAATCGCCGCCAGTTCTTCATCACGGATGTTTGGGTTAACCGCTTTCAATGCTTGCAGTCGTTCCAGCTCTGCATTCAAGCTCGCCTGCATTTCTTGTTGCGCTTCTGCACGTACGGCTTCGACTTTTTCGACAATCAACGCTTCACCTGCGGTGATCATCTGATGAACCTGAGCCTGAACTGACGACACCAGTTTGGTCGCCATATGACGGCCTACCGGGCTAAGCTGGCGGTTAAAACTTTCAAACTCAACCTGCTGAGATAAGTCACTGCCTTTGCCATCCAACATCAAGCGGATTGGTGTTGTCGGCAGGAAACGGCTGATACCACTGCGCTTTGGCGCCTGAGCATCAACTTTATATACCAATTCAAGCAGCATGGTGCCTACTGGTAACGCTTTGTTCTTTAGTAAAGATACTGCCGTTGCACCAACGCCTTCACTCATCAATAAGTCGATACCACCCTGAATCATAGGGTGCTCCCAACTGATGAAGTTCATGTCTTCACGAGACAACGCCGTTTCACGATCAAAGGTGATCGTCGCACCTTCATAAGGCAGACCAGGATAACTTGGCACCATCATGTGTTCAGATGGCGTCACCACCAAGGCATTCTCCCCTTTATCATCCTGATTAAGGCCAATGGTATCAAACAGACTCAACGCAAACGTCACTAGATTGGTATCACCATCGGTAGCCGCAATCTTATCGACTATCTGCTGCGCTTTTTCACCACCATTGGAATGCATTTCCAGTAAACGGTCACGCCCTTGCTCAAGTTGAGATTTAAGCTCTTTATTCATCGCAGCAGACTCGCTGATCACATCATCGAGTTCGGTAACGTCACCTGAAGCGAGCATTTCAATCAAACGATCAGAGAACTTGTCATACACCGCGCGACCTGTCGGGCAAGTTTCAGCAAACGCATTTAGACCTTCATCGAACCAACGCGCCAGAATCGCCTGTGAAGTCTGCTCCAGATAAGGAACGTGAATATCAATATCACGACTCTGCCCAATACGGTCCAGACGACCAATACGCTGCTCAAGTAAGTCGGGGTTGAACGGCAAATCGAACATCACCAGTTGGTTTGCAAACTGGAAATTACGACCTTCTGAGCCAATTTCACTACAGATAAGGACCTGAGCGCCACCCTCTTCCTGCGCAAAGTAAGCGGCCGCTTTATCGCGTTCCAGAATCGACATACCTTCGTGGAACACGGTGGCACGGATACCTTCACGCTCACGCAGCGCCTGCTCTAGCTGTAGCGCTGTGCTAGCACGAGAAGCAATAACCAAGATCTTGTCACTGCGCTTTTGTTTGATCTTCTCAATCAGCCAATTGACACGTGAATCAAACTGCCACCAGCTAGCATCATCACCTTCAAACTCTTGGAAGATTTCTTCTGGGTACAGATTTTTCAGCGCACGTGCTTCTGGGCTGATTTTGCCACCAATCATGCCCGATACGCGCATAGACGTTGTGTACTGTTGAGGTATCGGCATTGGCAGTAGGTTCACGTTGCGCACCGGGAAGCCTTTAATCGCTGCACGAGTGTTACGGAACAGCACGCGTCCGGTACCATGGCGGTCCATCAAGTTGTCGATCAGCTCCTGACGAGCTGCGGCTTTAGCTTCTTCTTCGCTATCGCTTTCAATAATGCGGAATAAAGGCTCAACATCCTGCTCAGACAACAATTCAGTAATCTGATTTTTAGCGTCATTCTCGAGCTGTTGGCCGGAGAAAAGCGCACTCACTGAATCCGCTACTGGCGCGTATTGCTCTTCTTCCTCAACAAACGCTTGGTAGTCATAGAAGCGGTCTGAATCGAGCAAACGCAGACGGGCAAAGTGACTTTCACGTCCTAGCTGTTCTGGGGTTGCGGTCAAAAGGAGTACGCCTGGGGTACGCTCTGCCAGCCCTTCAACCACCTGATACTCACGACTTGGTTTTTCTTGACTCCATTCTAAGTGGTGAGCTTCATCAACAACCAGTAAGTCCCACTCACCTTCGAGCGCTTGCTCAAAACGCTTGCGGCTCTTGCGTAAGAAATCCAGTGAACACAGTACATACTGCTGAGTATCAAACGGGTTATCTGAATCGGCAAACGCCTCAATACAGCGCTCTTCATCAAAAATAGAGAAGTGCAGATTGAAGCGGCGCATCATTTCCACTAACCATTGATGCTGCAACGTTTCCGGTACCACAATCAGGATACGTTCCGCTCGGCCAGCCAGCACCTGCTGGTGGATGATCATCCCAGCTTCAATGGTTTTACCTAGGCCCACTTCATCGGCTAATAAAACGCGAGGCGCATGACGACGACCGACTTCATGAGCAATGTATAGCTGATGCGGATCAGACCCGCACGCATGCCACACAGACCACGCATCGGGCTTTTATGCTGCTCATATTGGTTCATCAATGCACGATAACGGAGCACAAAATTGTCCATTCGGTCAATTTGACCCGCGAACAATTTATCTTGAGGTTTGTTAAAACGAATTTGATTGCTGAGCATGATTTCGCGCAGCATCACCTCTTGCTCTCCGCTGTCTTCACGGGTGCCGATGTAGGCAAACAGACCTTGGTCCTCGACCACTTGCTCAATCTTAAGTGACCAACCTTGCTGACTGTCAACGACATCACCAGCGTTAAAGGTTACTCGGGTAACAGGCGCATCATTACGAGCGTACACTCGGTTCTCTTCTGAAGCTGCAAACATAAGTGTCACAGTGCGAGCATCCAGTGCTACTACAGTCCCTAAACCTAAATCGCTTTCTGTATCGCTGATCCAGCGCTGGCCCAAAGCAAATGTCATGAATCGACTACCTCATCTGTTTAATTCAAAAATGGGTCTATTTATCTTAGTTGTTCTTGCGTGACTTGAAAGGCAACTGACGGGGAAGTAAATGGTCAGCAGTCACGCCAAAAAGGTCGCTCATATTACTCGAAGCTGTGATATTGGTCACGCACAAACACCTCAAAAACCAACAAATTTTTCTCTATCTTTTGCATGACATCAAAGTGTAAGAAAAGAGTGGCAAATCTAAAAAAGAGAGTTGGAAATCTGACTTATACTCACAGGTGAGAATGCAGACGATGGTGTCAATGTTTTGACTGGCACGAGAGATGCATTGTTTCGGATGACGATCAATACGGGTTTGTAGCATATCAGCTAACCGACAGCGATCTCTGAGCGACTTAGCGACATGCTGCAAACAACCGCAGGTAGGCCATCATCACAAGCGATTGTGAATGGCAAACAAGCCGCATCACGGCAAGGAGACGCTTATGGGTGACACGGATCGGAAACTTTTTGTCCTAGACACCAACATCCTTCTTCATGAACCTTTAGCCATCTATTCCTTTCAAGAACACGACGTGGTCATTCCAATGACCGTCCTCGAGGAGCTCGACCGAATCAAAGACAGCAAACGCGACGTTGCCCGCGATGCGCGAGTGGCCATCCGCGCCATGGAAGCTATGTTCAAAGACGCCACACCAGATGAAATCTCTGAAGGCATTCCCATCAATCGAGATAAGGAAAATACCGGCCATATCTCTATTCTCGCCGATTTTGAACTGCAAGAGACTGTTAAGGCATTTGCAGACAAAGCCGGCGATAATCGCATTCTTAATGCGGTACTTTATCTGCAGAACAAACGAGCACCACGTGAAGTGGTTCTGATCACCAAAGACATCAATATGCGCTTACGCGCCAAAGGGGCAGGCGTTCGCTTCGTTGAAGACTATCGTACTGATCAATTAATTGATGACGTTCAGTACCTAACTAAAGGCTTCCAACAAATCGAAGGTGACTTCTGGAGCAATATTGATGAGGTCGAGAGTAAGAACCTTGGTGGTCACACGTTCCATACCCTAGATCGAGAGCCTTTTGAACCAACTTACATTAATCAGTATGTGATTGATGAAGAGAGTGATTTCGCAGGGCGAGTGGAAGACATCACCCCTGACAAGGTAACACTGAAAGATCTCAGCCGCGAGCGTATGATGCATCGTCGAGCGTGGGACATCACGCCGAAGAACATTTATCAAGGCATGGCGTTAGATGCCTTACTCGATCCTGATATTGATTTGGTGATTCTAACGGGGGCTGCGGGCAGTGGTAAAACGCTACTTGCTATGGCGTCCGCTTTAGAGCAAACCATTGAACACGGTATGTTTGACAAGATCATCGTCACACGTAATACGCCAGATATCGGCGAATCGATTGGCTTCTTGCCTGGCAGTGAGGAGGAAAAAATGCTGCCTTGGTTAGCGGCGGTAACGGACACACTGGAAGCGCTACATAAGCACGACCACTGTACTGAAGGCTCATTGAAGTACATCTGTGACAAAGCCAATATACAGTTTAAGTCGATAAACTTTATGCGTGGCCGCTCAATCCAAAACGCGTTTGTCTTACTGGATGAGTGTCAGAACCTGACCGCTTCGCAAATCAAAACCATCATTACTCGCTGTGGTGAAGGCACTAAGATAGTCTGCTCGGGTAACCTGGCGCAGATTGACTCCCACTACCTCACCCCCTGTTACCTCAGGATTGACTTACATGGTGGAGCGCTTCAAGAACTTCGAAGGCAGCGCTAATGTCCACCTAAATGGCGTCGTTCGCAGCCGTCTAGCTGAGTTTGCAGAAGAGAATTTATAATCAAAAAAAAGCGGGATATTATTTACATCCCGCCATTTTATTGAAATAATTATTCACAAACAGCACTTAACTATGTTTAACTAGTCCTATTAAAATAATGAGCAATGAAGGACTGAAGCATGGCTTTCAATCTACGTAACCGAAATTTCCTTAAGCTTCTCGATTTCACCCCAAAAGAGATTCAGTTTTTACTCGATTCATCTGCGGATCTTAAGAAGGCAAAATACGCGGGCACAGAACAGAAAAAAGCTCGTTGGTAAAAACATCGCCCTGATCTTTGAAAAGCCTCTACTCGCACCCGATGCGCATTTGAAGTAGCCGCTTTCGATCAAGGCGCACAAGTTTCTTACATCGGCCCATCCGGTTCACAGATCGGTCACAAAGAGTCGATGAAGGACACCGCGCGTGTATTAGGCAGAATGTATGACGGGATTGAATACCGAGGGTTCGGCCAAGAAGTCGTAGAAGAGCTGGGGCAATACGCTGGTGTACCTGTTTGGAACGGTTTGACCAACGAATTTCACCCCACTCAAATATTGGCCGATTTTCTCACCATGATTGAACACGGTCGCGGTAAGCTGCTCCATGAAATCAAGTTTGCTTATTTAGGCGATGCACGCAACAACATGGGTAACTCTCTATTGGTGGGGGCTGCCAAAATGGGCATGGATATTCGTCTTGTCGCCCCTAAAGCTTTCTGGCCAGAAAAGGAACTGGTGGCAAACTGCCAACTGATTGCTCTACAAACAGGGGCAAAAATCACGCTGACTGAAAGCGTTGATCAAGGGGTTAAAGATTGCGACTTCCTGTATACTGACGTGTGGGTTTCGATGGGCGAAGCTCCAGAAGCTTGGGATGAGCGAGTTACTCAAATGAAGCCTTATCAAGTGAATATGGAAACCCTAGATAAAACCGGTAACCCGCAAGTCAAGTTCATGCATTGCTTACCGGCATTTCATAATGATGAAACCACCATAGGTAAGGAAGTAGCCGACAAATACGGAATGAATGGTCTAGAAGTGACTGAAGAAGTGTTCGAGTCTGACCACTCGATTGTGTTTGATGAAGCAGAGAACCGTATGCATACGATTAAAGCTGTGATGGTCGCAACACTCGGTTCATAACACCAACAAAAATTGCACAGTAAAGCTTCGATGTAATCGCTTGCGTTAACAAATCTTCAGCGTATAATGCTCGGCAATTTGTCTGGAGGTAGTGACCAAATGCCACGTAAAACGTGTTCTACAAAACGATTTACATTAGGTAAGCCAAAACGCTTACTGGCTGGTCTTTTTACTATTTCCACCGATTTTTAAAGCCTCCCTATTGGGAGGCTTTTTTATTGCCTAAATTGCAGATGGGACGATGATTATGACGAACACGCTTTATAACAAGCACATTATCTCAATTCCTGAGCTTTCTCGTGAAGAGCTGGAACTGATTGTCAAAACCGCAGGTCAACTCAAAGCAGAGCCTAATCCTGAGCTTATCAAGAATAAGGTGATTGCCAGCTGCTTCTTTGAACCCTCTACCCGTACTCGTCTGTCTTTTGAAACCGCTATCCAACGTGTCGGTGGCAGCGTGATTGGTTTTGATAATGGCGGTAACACTTCGCTAGCCAAAAAAGGAGAAACCTTATCTGACTCAGTTCAGGTTATCTCTTCTTATGTCGATGCATTTGTTATGCGTCATCCACAGGAAGGCGCTGCACGATTAGCTTCTGAATTCTCCAGTGGTGTACCGGTCATCAACGCGGGTGACGGAGCGAACCAACACCCCACACAAACTCTGCTCGATCTGTTCTCAATTGCCGAAACACAAGGCCGTCTTGATAACCTCAACGTTGCCTTTGTTGGTGACCTGAAATATGGCCGTACTGTTCACTCTCTGACACAGGCCCTAGCAAAGTTTAACAATGTTCGCTTCTACTTCATCGCTCCAGAGGCACTGGCGATGCCAGATTATATTTGTGAAGAGTTGGATGAAGCTGGCATTGAATACAGCATGCATACGGACATGGAAACTGTCATCCCTGAGCTGGACGTGTTGTATATGACCCGTGTTCAGAAAGAACGCTTTGATGAGTCGGAATACGCGCACATCAAATCTGCCTACATCCTCACTGCAGCCCTGCTAGAAGGTGCGCGCGACAACCTAAAAGTGCTCCACCCACTGCCTCGTGTGGATGAAATCACGGTTGACGTCGATAAAACGCCACACGCCTATTACTTTGAACAGGCTGAAAATGGCGTCTATGCGCGTGAGGCCCTACTTGCCCTTGTTTTAAACCAATCACTGTAATCGGGAGAATCATCATGGCTAAAGAAACTCAATTGCAGGTTGAAGCAATCAAAAACGGCACCGTTATTGACCACATCCCAGCTCAGATTGGTATTAAAGTTCTCAAACTATTTTCAATGGATAAGTCAGAGCAGCGCGTCACTGTTGGCCTCAATTTGCCGTCTTCGGCCCTCGGCCATAAAGACCTGCTTAAGATTGAAAATGTCTTTATCACTGAAGAGCAGGCAAGCAAACTTGCCTTGTACGCACCACATGCCACAGTTAACCAAATCGAAAACTACGAGGTTGTGAAGAAGCTGGCTCTCGATTTACCAGAACAGATCAACAACGTCTTTGAATGCCCAAACAGTAACTGCATTACCCACGATGAACCTGTAGAAACTAGCTTTAAAGTATTCGAGAAGAAAGATAACGTTCGATTAAAATGTAAGTATTGTGAAAAAGTCTTCTCACGAGAAATCGTCACTGAGCGTTAATCATCTATTAATCATAAATTATCTATCCCTGCTCTCTGCTAGCAGGGATTTTTCTTTACGCCGCCGAGCTTTCACGGCACACTGATTTCCCTTAATTACGTTAACCCCAACAGATGGAACATAATATGACTAAAGTACTTCATACAGAATCCGCTCCTGCTGCTATTGGCCCATATGTACAAGGTGTAGACCTAGGTAACATGGTACTGACCTCAGGTCAGATCCCGGTAAACCCTGCAACAGGTGAAGTATCAGCAGACATCTCTGAGCAAGCTCGTCAGTCTCTGGATAACGTAAAAGCGGTGGTTGAAGCATCTGGCTTGTCTGTTACTGACATCGTTAAAATGACGGTTTTCGTCAAAGACCTCAATGACTTTGGCACAGTTAACGAAGTGTATGGTCAATTCTTCGATGAGCATAATGTGTCAAACTACCCTGCTCGTTCATGTGTAGAAGTGGCTCGTCTACCTAAAGATGTAGGTATCGAAATTGAAGCGATTGCTGTTCGTAAGTAATTTTCGAATACCATAAAAAAGCGAGCTTAATGCTCGCTTTTTTTACGCTAGAAAATCAATAATATTTGTCACAACCTATATGCAGTTGTGGATCATCCATTAATTCGCTGATGTCAGCAGCAAACTGCTGATGAGAATCACGCGCCTCAATAAGAATCGCATGGTTCTTCTTATCAACGGCCAAGACTCTTCCAACGCCCTGTTTACATTCCACCAGCATACCTTTTTCGATTTCAGTAATATCCATATCCATCTCCCCTTGTTGTTTACCTATTTACAACCTGAGAGATAAAAGGATCAAAAAAGCCGACTCAAAAGTCGACTTTTTATAATATTAATTTATGGCTTACTTAACGAAATCCACACCCGTTTGGATGTCGCCGTTCAGTGTTTCTAACATGCCATCAAGTGCGGATTTTTCGAATGTACTCAGTTCACCATAGCTCAGGATCTCTTCAACGCCATCTTTACCCAGCTTCACTGGTTGTGCGAAGAACGGCGCATGCTCACCATCACCTTCTACGTAAGCGTACTCAACTACGTCTTCACCTTGAAGTGCTTTCACTAAAGCAAGACCGAATCTGCACGCCGCCTGACCCATAGACAGCGTTGCGCTGCCGCCACCCGCTTTTGCCTCTACGACTTCAGTACCCGCATTCTGGATACGCTTAGTCAATGCAGCGACTTCTTCTGCAGTGAACTCAACACCTTCAACCTGAGAAAGCAGAGGAAGAATCGTTACACCAGAGTGACCACCGATAACAGGAACACGCACTTCACCTGGATCTTTATCTTTTAGATCCGCAACGAAAGTTTCAGAACGGATAACATCCAGAGTTGTTACACCAAACAGGCGACGCTTATCGTAAACGCCCGCTTTCTTAAGAACTTCTGCCGCGATTGGCACGGTCGTGTTGACTGGGTTAGTGATGATACCGATCATCGCTTTAGGACAAACGTGAGCGATTTTCTCTGCAAGAGACTTAACGATACCAGCGTTGACGTTAAATAGGTCCGCACGATCCATACCAGGCTTACGTGCAACACCCGCTGAAATAAGAACAACATCCGCACCTTCAAGTGCTGGCGTTGGATCTTCGCCCGCATAACCTTTGATTGATACAGGCGTTGGGATGTGGCTTAGATCAGCAGCAACACCCGGAGTAACCGGAGCGATGTCGTAAAGTGCTAAATCTGAACCTGCAGGAAGGCGGTTTTTAAGTAAAAGGGCTAGGGCTTGACCGATGCCTCCAGCGGCACCAATAACGGCTACTTTCATCGTAGTTCTCCTTGAGATGGATCTCTTTATAAGTCTTGGGGTGATTTGAAATCAACGCTGTCCAAAGCTATAGCAATCACATACTGATTACAATCAATTAACGTCAGCTTTGCGACCTTGCGCAACACAGTAACAACATACTACATACAAGTGTTTATTATCCTCATATTTACCTTTATTGACAAAGGGTTAAGCAATAATAAAGTTGCAATACCTCTCCCCTGTTTACAGTGACATGTTAGACAGATTTAGGGATCGCATTGGCACAATATGCATAGCTATGCGAGAATATTCACTTGATTTTTATAAAAACAACGGCTGAAAGAGAACCATGCGTCATTCAGAAAAACAAGATAACCTCGTCCGTGCATTTAAAGCATTGCTCAAAGAGGAACGATTTGGCTCCCAAGGGGATATTGTCGAGGCTCTGAAAAATGAAGGCTTCGAAAACATTAACCAGTCCAAAGTTTCCCGTATGTTGACCAAGTTTGGTGCTGTTCGTACCCGCAATGCCAAGATGGAAATGGTTTACTGTCTGCCAGCGGAGTTAGGTGTGCCGACAGTATCGAGCTCGCTGCGTGAGTTGGTTCTAGATATTGACCACAACAATGCCCTAGTCGTGATTCATACTGGACCAGGCGCCGCTCAGTTAATTGCTCGTTTACTCGATTCACTGGGTAAATCAGAAGGCATACTCGGTGTCGTCGCTGGAGATGACACCATTTTCATTACTCCGACCCTAAATATAACGACGGAACAATTGTTCAATTCAGTCTGTGAACTATTTGAATATACTGGATAAGTTTCAGATATCACTCCCTGTTGTTGAGTCACTTGAGGTCACTCTCCTTGTGACTCAAATCACATCTTCGACAAATCTCTTCATCCAAATACGTATTATTCTAAACCATTGATTCAACGATGGTTTAACCTGCTAATTTAGGTTAATTTTTCGTTCAATATGCAGCCAAAATCGCTATATTTTTTAACAATTGTGTAATTATGTGCCGATTATTTGGTATTATTCTGCCACTTTTTCAACATACGGATTGAAAAAGATGCCGTTTCCATAATAGGAAACTCCCATAGTGACTACACTTGCTCTGGGTTAATAATGGATAAAGGAAGGGAAATTCATGGCATTGAACAAACTTATCAAAGTTGGTGCTATTGCAGCTGCTGTAGTGGGTGCTGGCGCGGTTAACGCTCAAGAATTCATTACGATTGGTACAGGTTCTGTAACGGGCGTTTACTACCCGACTGGTGGCGCGATTTGTAAACTGGTTAATAAAGGCCGTAAAGATCACAATATTCGTTGTTCTGTGGAGTCGACTGGTGGTTCGATTCACAACGTCAACACTATTCGTGCTGGAGAGCTGGACTTTGGTATCGTTCAGTCTGATTGGCAGTACCACGGATACAACGGGACAAGTAAGTTTGCTGAACAAGGCCCGTACAAAAAGCTACGTGCAGTGTTCTCACTACACACAGAACCATTCAACATCATCGCTCGTGCTGATTCTGGTATAGAAAACGTATCTGACCTGAAAGGCAAGCGCGTAAACATCGGTAACCCAGGTTCTGGTGACCGTGCGACTATGGGTGTGGTAATGGAAGCCATGGGCTGGACTAACGACAGCTTCAAGCTTGCTTCTGAACTAAAAGGTTCTGAGCGTTCACAAGCTCTGTGTGATAACAAAATCGACGCGTTCGTTTATGTTGTTGGCCATCCAAATGGATCAATCAAAGAAGCAACCACTTCATGTGATGCGAAGCTAATTTCTGCAACTGGCCCGCAAATCGACAAGATCGTCGCTGACAATCCATATTACGCATTCAGTACAATCCCAGCGGGTATGTACCGTGGTACAGATAAAGACGTAAACAGCTTCGGTGTTGCCGCGACTATGGTGACAACGACTGATGTTTCAGACGATGTTGCTTACAACGTGGCAAAATCTGTATTCGAAAATTTTGATACCTTTAAGCGTCTGCACCCTGCGTTTGCAAACCTTAAGAAAGAAGACATGGTCAAAGCTGGTCTTTCTATCCCTCTACACCCAGGTGCTGAGAAATACTACAAAGAAGTAGGCCTACTTAAGTAACCTCTCTTTTGTTCATCAAGGAGGTCACTACCTCCTTGATGTATCAAGCTCTAAGGTATTGAGCAATATCGTATTATTTGGAGTTTCACATTTTTGAAACTCCTCTTTATTTGTATCTATCACAAACTTACTAATGAGCAATGTTTGATCTTTTCACTAGACTGAAAGATGCAAATCAGGTTCTGACAATCATAAAAAGACAGGCCATTTATAATAAGGATTAAGTACATGTCGAAGACAACATCTCCGTCTCAAGATGTGCAAGAAATGGTAGCTCAAGCCGATACAGGTGCACGTGCCCCTATGGGTATCCCAGGACGCATCTTATGGTTTGTGCCACTGTGTTGGTCACTCTTCCAACTTTGGTACGCATCCCCTCTGCCGTTCATATTTAATTTTGGCGTACTCAACGACACTGAAGCACGTTCGATACATTTGATGTTTGCCGTGTTCCTAGCGTTTACCGCTTACCCCGCTCTGAAAACTTCTCCTCGCGATCATATCCCTGCTCTGGATTGGCTACTGGCATTAGCCGGCAGTTTCTCCGCTGCTTATATCTATATTTTCTACACCGAGCTGGCTGGCCGATCAGGTGCTCCAACAACATTAGATATTGTTGCTGCTGTAACGGGCATGATATTACTGCTAGAAGCAACACGTCGTGCACTAGGTCCACCACTGATGGTCGTTGCAGCCGTGTTCTTACTGTATACCTTTGGTGGTCCGTACATGCCCGATGTGATTGCTCACAAAGGCGCCAGTCTGAACAAAGCAATGTCTCATCTATGGTTAACAACCGAAGGTGTATTTGGCGTTGCTCTGGGTGTGTCCACATCATTCGTATTCTTGTTTGTACTGTTCGGGGCAATGCTGGAACGCGCTGGTGCAGGTGCTTATTTCATTAAAGTCGCTTTCTCTTTGCTGGGACATATGAGAGGTGGACCAGCTAAAGCAGCAGTAGTCGCATCAGGTTTATCTGGTCTGGTTTCAGGCTCTTCAATCGCCAACGTTGTGACCACTGGTACTTTCACAATCCCACTAATGAAACGTGTCGGTTTCCCAGGAACAAAAGCAGGCGCAGTAGAAGTTGCCGCTTCAACCAATGGTCAGTTAACGCCACCAATCATGGGCGCAGCTGCATTCCTTATGGTTGAATACGTAGGAATTTCTTACGTCGAAGTCATCAAGGCGGCAATCCTGCCTGCTCTGATTTCTTACATCGCGCTAATTTACATTGTCCACCTTGAAGCCTGTAAAGCGGGCATGACTGGTCTTCCTCGTCGTCACAATCCGACACTAATCGCGAGCTTACTGTCATTCACTGGCACCATTCTCGGCTTGTGTGTCATCAGTGCCGCGGTCTACTACGGTATCGGTTGGACGAAAGACGTCTTCGGTGATGCCGCTACACCAATCGTCACCATTGCGCTCCTTCTATCTTACGTTGGTTTGGTCAATATCTCGGCTAAATATGCCAAAGAAGGCGCGATTGAGATTGATGCCGAACTGACTGAAGTGCCAGATCCAGGTCCAACGATTAAATCGGGCTTGCACTACCTGCTGCCAATCGTGGTACTGGTATGGTGTTTAACGGTAGAGCGTTTCTCTCCTGGTTTGTCTGCGTTCTGGGCAACGGTATTCATGATCTTTATCCTGATTACTCAACGTCCTCTCATGGCCGTACTTTCTAAGCAAGGAGCGATTGCGGAACAAACCAAAGAAGGCTTTATTGACTTACTTGAGAGTCTAGTTTCTGGTGCTCGTAACATGATCGGTATTGGTGTTGCGACTGCGGCTGCGGGCACAGTTGTTGGTGTGGTAACTCTCACCGGTATTGGTTTGGTGATGACGGACTTCGTCGAGTTTATCTCGGGCGGTAACATTATCCTGATGCTTCTGTTCACCGCTGTGATCAGTCTGATCTTGGGGATGGGCCTACCAACGACAGCAAACTACATCGTAGTTTCTACACTAATGGCTCCTGTTATCGTGACGCTGGGTGCACAAAGCGGCTTAATCATCCCTCTGATCGCCGTTCACTTGTTTGTGTTCTACTTTGGTATTCTGGCCGACGATACACCTCCGGTTGGTTTAGCAGCCTTTGCCGCTGCGGCGATAGCCAAGTCGGATCCAATCAGGACCGGTATTCAGGGCTTTACTTACGATATTCGTACCGCCATCTTACCTTTCATGTTCATCTTCAACACACAACTTCTTTTAATGGGAATTGAGAGTTGGTGGCATTTGTTGCTCACGATCATATCTTCCGTCATTGCAATGCTGATATTCTCTGCAGCAACACAAGGCTGGTGGTTTACTAAGAACAAGTGGTGGGAAACAGTTCTGCTATTGGCTCTGACGTTTACTTTCTTCCGCCCTGGTTTCTGGTGGGATCAAATTTACCCAGCCAAAGTACTTCACCCAGGTACAGAGATCGCGCAGATCACTGAACAGCTACCCGTTGGTCAAGAGATTGAGCTTCTTGTTGCGGGTGAGAACCTTGAAGGCGATTTCATCTCGAAGACCGTCCGACTGCCATTCGAGGACAGCGCAAAGTCCGCTGAAGATCGTATCTCATCTATGGGTCTGATGCTGAATAGCAGCAATGGCCGTATGTTGGTCGATATGGTCGAATTCGGCAGCCCAGCAGAAGCAGCTGGTGTTGATTTCGACTGGGAGATTCGCTCGGTTGTAGTGGATGCAGATCGACCAATGAAAGAGTGGGTCTTCGTTCCTGCACTGCTACTGCTCATCGGTCTAGGTATGAACCAGAGAAGACGAGCTCGTAAGGATGAATTGAGCGCGTAACTTAGTTAGCCTCGCTCCATAGAAGGAAGTGAGGCTACAATTAGCTAATCCACTTAAATTCGGTGGATTTGGTATCAACTAAGGATGCATATCTCAGCCATTTCCATGGTTGAGACTGAATAGAGAGCTATCGATGTATAAGCAAATTCTTGTTCCTGTCGATCTGAACGACAAAGGCTTTTCTGATAAAGCACTTGAGCTGGCTGTCTGGCACGCCAAGCATTCCAATGCTCAAGTTCATCTTCTGAACGTATTACCAGGTATTCACATGTCTATGGTTGCGACCTACTTTCCAAAAAGATGCCGCAGCGAAAATGAAAACCGACGTTGAGAATCAGCTGAAACAGTTCGCTGTCCAGCACATTCCTGAAGAAGTCGTCTACAAAGTGCACGTAGCCGAAGGCAAAGCGTACGCGACTATTCTCGACTATGCGGAAAAGCTCGGTGCCGACCTGATTGTGATGCCAAGCCATAAGCGTTCTAAACTGGATAAAGTGGTATTGGGTTCTGTCGCCAGTAAAGTGGTTCAGAACTCACCCATCAATGTCTTGGTGGTAAAACCGCAAGGCTAAGTGGATTGAATAAAGACAAAAGGCGCTCAATTGAGTGCCTTTTTTAATAGTTACTAACGATTGATATTATAGGTTCAATCGAATTTAACTAATGATAATAATTATCAATAATGATCCTATCAACACCAAAGACTGGATCACATCATGAAAAAGACATTAACCTTTGCAGTTATTCACTTCTCAATCGCTTTCACGGTCGCGTATCTATTAACGGGAGATATCTTGATTGGTAGTCTGATTGCCATGATCGAGCCTATGGTGAACACCGTTGCGTTTTATTTTCATGAACGAGTTTGGCAAGCCTCACCCCAGTTGAAAAAACGTGAGAACGCTACAGCGCTGAAAACCACCAGCTTTGCTGTTGTGCACTTTAGTGTGGCGTTTAGTGTTGCTTATCTTTTGACAGGGAGCTGGTTAGTCGGTGGCGTTATGGCCGCGATTGAACCAAGTATTAATACTCTCGCCTATTATTTCCATGAGCGAGTATGGCAGCGCAAACAAAGCCCGCTATTTTCACAGCAAACGGCTCACGTTTGAAAACCACTACACAGGGAAATGGGTCACGCAGAGATCTTTACTCAGTCCGATATTAAATTTCTGCGTTTGGCCATCCAACATCACTTCTAGCTGATATAGATCATTGAGAGCTGGCTGGCTAGCATCGAAATAGATCGGCGCTTCGACTTGAAACAAAGCGCTCGCATGATCATTTCGTACATCAATAGGCAGGTGATAGGTCATTCCATTGAATTTAACTGCAGCAGAAATCAGCCCCGGTGTGTAGGTGCTGTAATGAAGATCGACCAAAAACTCACAACCACCGCCGTGGTGCCAGATCTGCTCAGTCACAACATGCTCTAATCGTACATGGCGGATAAACTGCAGGTAAGGCTCTTTCCAGATACCCACTCGTGAATCAAACCTTTGGTTAGGTTGATCACCTAAAGGACACATATCCAACCTGTCTTCTTCGAACAAAAGTTCTTCTTCCTCTTCGAGAAACAAGATCTCAAAGCGATTTCGACCGAGTTGCATGTAAGGACGAATGTCCTTTTTGTATTCCGCCTGTGAGCCATCACAATCAAACAGCGCTATACCATTGAGTCGCACTTCAGCATGGTAATCTACACCACCAAGCACCAAGTCAACGGCTGGAAACGCCAGCATCGCTTCATCAACTTCAATATCGTGCATCAAGTGCCACTCTTGCTCAGCGATATCTTGTTCGCACAACGTATCAGGTAACCGCTCGCTTAATGCTGCAGGAAAAGTAATGTCATCCTGAGGAACAGAAAGGTCAGTAAGCGGAGAGATCTGCCATAAGCCTGCGAGTGATAGCTGCATGTTTCCCTTATTAAAATTGCGCTAGATCAAGTTCGGGTGATTATAAAGAATCGTCTGAATGAAAGATACTTATCCCTCGCCGAATGACAGCGACAAAAAAACCAGCCTTTGGGCTGGTTTCTTCAATAACTCGTTACTCTTCGTCGTCATCTTCTTCTGGATACAGCGCATCTTCGCCTTCGTAGTAGGTACCCCAACCGTCGTAGATGATGTCATATTTCTCTGCAAGATGAATCAGCTTCTCTACTTGAGCATCAATCGTTTCTGCATCAAGAGCCGATTCCATTGTCGCATCACAGCACAGCAGTTTGTTGCCATCTTCATCTTCTGTTTCTTCTGCTTCTAATACTTCAAAACCCATTTTAAACGCTTCAACAACGGCTTTTTCCAGCGTATCGAAATCTTCAGCAAACAGGTGATGTTCTATTTCATATAACGCATCTGGATCACTACCGTCTTCTCGTAAGGCTTGGATGATCTCGCGAGTCTCTTCCTTTTGAATCTCAATTAATTCTTCAACTGATAGATATTCGTCTTCATGAGACATAAGTCGGCTCCAGATAGTGACAACATTGATCGATTTTTACCGCAACGGAATATCGCATGGATCCAGCGAAATTACTACCCGCAATCCATTCGGATCGTCATCTTTATTGAGGGAATGATGAACGATCTCAAAGGATCCAGCTCACAACATCGAAAACTTAACATTTTTTTATCATCAGTGTGATTCAGAATTATCTGTGGTCATCGATCACAGTTTGTTACCCGTCGTTGTGAGTTTTTATTTTTCAGCGCTGCATATCTTAGGAAAAATGACAACTGCATAGAAATATACCTTTCTGCCACCAGTTGGCAAAGTTATGAATAGCTATGCTGAATTCAATTCTAATTTGTCAAAATCCCTCTTATAGCGTGGCGAATAGAGTCGCAAAGTCAGCGCACATAATTTGCAGTTGAAATTTCAGTTATAAAACTCAATAAAAACCAAATATATAGAATTAAAAACCACAAATAAAACAAAAACCAGTTTTTGAACCCAACATTATCGCTTGCATCTTGATAACAACCTTGTCATAAATACGCATTGGATATTATTGTAAGGACGCAAAATGAGTAAGTTGTACGTAGGCTCAGAAGTAGGCCAGTTAAGACGTGTATTGTTAGCCCGACCAGAGCGAGCGTTAACCCACCTTACCCCTTCAAACTGCCATGAGCTACTGTTTGACGATGTTCTTGCTGTCGAAGCGGCAGGAGAAGAGCATGATCAGTTTGCACAAACTTTGACGAATCAGGGTGTCGAGGTATTGCTACTTCACGATCTCCTAGTAGAGACTTTGGCCGTCAAAGAAGCCAAAGAGTGGTTACTAGATACTCAGATTTCTGATTTCCGCTACGGTCCGACGTTTGCCCGTGACCTGCGCCATTACTTATCGGATATGGATAATGAACACTTAGCAACCATCTTGCTCGGTGGCTTAGCTTACTCGGAGTTACCGATACAGTCTGCATCAATGTTACCTAAGATGCATCGTCCACTGGACTTTGTTATCGAGCCATTACCAAATCACCTCTTCACTCGTGATACATCATGTTGGGTTTACGGTGGCGTGTCTCTTAACCCAATGATGAAAGCAGCTCGTCAGCGCGAAACAAACCATCTACGAGCAATTTATCGCTGGCACCCTGTATTCGCAGGACAAGACTTCATCAAATACTTTGGTGATGAAGATCTGCATTATGACAACGCCAATATTGAAGGCGGTGATGTACTGGTTATCGGTAAAGGAGCTGTGTTGGTCGGTATGTCTGAACGAACAACAGCTCAAGGTGTTGAAAATTTAGCAGCAAATCTATTTAAGAATGGTCAAGCGAAAGAAGTGATTGCCATTGATTTGCCCAAACACCGCTCTTGTATGCATTTAGATACAGTAATGACCCACATGGATATTGACACTTTCTCAGTTTATCCCGAGATCATGCGCAAGGACCTTGATACTTGGCGCCTAACATCGAAAGGGGAAAATGAGATGAAGGTAGAACAAGTGTCAAGTTACACTCATGCTATTGAGCAAGCATTAGGCGTCGATAATCTTAAGATAATCACTACTGGCGGCGACAACTATGAAGCTGAACGTGAACAATGGAACGACGCGAACAACGTCCTAACTGTAAAACCAGGGGTGGTGATTGGTTACGAACGTAACGTTTACACTAACGAGAAGTACGACAAAGCAGGTATCGAAGTTCTGACTATTCCGGGTAATGAACTAGGCCGCGGACGCGGTGGTGCTCGTTGTATGAGCTGCCCAATTGAGCGTGACGATATTTAGAGAGAAACAGAACAAAAAGGGTTGATGTGGAAACATCAACCCTTTTTTTCATTGTTATTGGGTATGTCGAGTCGAGTCTAGTCAGTACCACCAACGGTAAGCGAATCAAGCTTCAAGGTGGGCTGCCCAACACCGACAGGAACGCTCTGACCTGCTTTGCCACACACACCGACACCTCGGTCAATACTGAGGTCATTACCAACCATAGAAACTTGCTGCATTGCTTCAATCCCTGAGCCAATCAAGGTTGCTCCTTTAACAGGGCGAGTAATTTTGCCATTTTCAATCAAATAAGCCTCTGAAGCAGAAAAAACGAATTTACCCGACGTGATGTCGACCTGACCACCACCAAAGTTTGGTGCATAAAGACCTTTCTTTACCGTAGAGATAATTTCTTCTGGCGAATGTTGCCCTGGTAGCATATAGGTGTTGGTCATTCGCGGCATAGGAAGGTGTGCGTAAGACTCACGGCGGCCGTTCCCTGTAGGCGCAACCCCCATAAGATGTGCATTGTGCTTATCCTGCATGTAACCTTTCAGGACACCGTTTTCAATCAAGGTGTTGTATTGACCAACTACCCCTTCGTCATCGATGTTAAGAGAGCCGCGTAGGTCTTTCAAAGTACCGTCATCAACAATAGTACAAAGCTCAGAGGTGACTTTCTCACCAACCTTGCCGCTAAATACCGAAGATTCCTTACGGTTAAAATCCCCTTCCAGGCCGTGGCCTACGGCCTCATGAAGCAGAACACCAGGCCAGCCTGAACCTAATACAACCGGCATCGCGCCCGCCGGTGCAGCTTCAGCTTCAAGGTTAACTAGCGCCATACGAATCGCTTCATCAGCGTAGTGATAGGCTACTTTTATACCCTGCTCTTCCGTCAAAAAGAAGTCATAACCAAATCGTCCACCACCACCCGCACTGCCTCGCTCACGGCGTTCACCACGCTGAGCCAGTACACTGATAGACAAACGCACTAAAGGGCGAATATCTCCAGCATAGGTACCATCTGTTGCAGCAACCAGCATTTGCTCATGTACACCACTCAGGCTTACAGACACCTCTGTAATCAAAGGCTCCTTGGTACGGATGTAGGCATCCAGCTCTTTTAGCAATTGCGTTTTTTGCTCTTTTTGCCAGCTTTCAAGTGGATTCTCAGCAGCGTAAACTTGTTGATTATCACTACGCTTGAACGCCTGAATTTGAATATTTTGACCTTGTTGTGCAATACCACGAGCGGCCATGGCACTTTGTTTCAAACCTTCAAGGTGGATTTGATCTGAGTAAGCAAAACCGGTTTTCTCACCCGCGACCGCTCGTACACCGACACCACAGTCAATGTTAAACGAACCATCTTTGATAATACTGTCTTCCAGAACCAGTGATTCATGCCAGCTCGACTGAAAATAGATATCAGCATAGTCAATCTGACGGCTAGCAATGCTGGCTAAAGTCTTTGCAATGTCCTTCTCGGTTAGACCTGCCGAGTTTAGCAATGCGTCTTCTACTTGGTTTATTGTCATACTTTGCTCTTAAACATGTAATTGGTTTTGGAACCGAGTGTGGTTGAGAGTAGGCATCGCCTTACGGATTTCAGATACTCGTTTTAAGTCAATATCGACCAACAGATTCTGCGGTTCACTATTGAGTTTGGCGACCACTTCTCCCCATGGAGAGATTACCATAGAGTGTCCCCAAGTTTCTCGACCACAAGGATGAACTCCAGTTTGATTGGCCGCGATAACCCAACTTTGCGTTTCTATTGCTCTTGCCCTTAGTAACGGTTCCCAATGCGCTTTGCCTGTAACAGCCGTAAATGCGGCGGGGACCAGCATCACATTTGCACCCCGCTTCGCCAGTTCACTATACAGCTGTGGAAAACGAACATCATAGCAGATTGTTAAGCCCAAATGAGCGATAGGCGTATCGACTGACACAATTTGCACACCTGGCTTGAACGTTTCGGATTCTCGATAACGCTGATGAGAGTCGGCAACATCGACATCAAACATATGCAACTTATCATAGTGTGCAATGAGCTCTCCTTGAGGACTGAAGACCAATGAGGTCGTGGTCACATCATTCTCACAACGAATTGGCATGCTTCCTATGACTAGAAATACCCCATGTCGTTTCGCTACCATAGCCAGATCCGTTTGAATCATTCCCTGATTTAATGGCTCCGCTATTGTGTGGTAATCGGTACGATGACCAAATACTAAGCTATTTTCCGGCGTGAGCACCAACTGAGCGCCAGCGGCGGCTAACTTGGCCACTTGCTGTTGAATGTAAGCCAGGTTTTCCTGTTCATCTGGCCCCGATGTCATTTGAATCAGTCCCACTCTTTCCATGAGCGCTCCTCATTATTCAATTTTTTCGCGTAACGTTTCTGGCAGCTTAAACTCGCCTTTACTCCGTGATAGCTCTTTAACGACAGGCGCATCCAATGGCCCTTTCACTTCATAATTGACTTGAGTAAAGACCTCTACAACTGGTGAAATAACCGTGGTAATAGCAAGCACATATAGTGCTGTTTGCGGTGTCACTGCAAACGCCGTCAGTACAGGGATACCCGACGTAATATCAGGAACAAAGTTCACCTCTGCGTCTACAGTACGTGAGTTAAGGTTAGCCAACCCTTTGATTGTCATCTCACCCGCCACCGCATCCATCTTTATATCATTGGTAAGGAAGATACCATTTTTAATCTCACCGCTACCTTTAATCGAATTGAAGGCCATCCCGTTATCAAAGACGTCGCTAAAGTCGAGCTGCATTTTTCGGATGATAGAATCTAAGCTAAACAGACCAAGTAGGCGTGCTGCCCCACTGACATCTGAGATTTGACCTTTACCTAGCTTAGTCGAAACATGCCCTTGCAATGTGTTTACCTTCATCGACCAAGGGGAGCCATCCCACTCGACTTTAGAGTCTATCTCAAACGGTGCCTGTTGAATGCCTGAAGTAATTCCAAAGCGTTCCATTACATCACTATTGTTGTCACCAGACATCTCGATATTGAACTTAGTATGACTCATGTCCTCCGTAAGCAGCCACGAACCATTCATATCCACCTTGTTCGCACCACTTTGGAAAGAGAGCTTTTTCCACTCGATTCGGTCGCCTTGACGTTGGAGGTCTAGGTGCGTTTGCCCGACTTTATAACCTTGCAACCAAAAATCATCGATTGTCAGTGTTATGTTGGGAACTTGCTCATGGAAAGCGCGTTCAAAATGACTGATTAGCTCTTTCTGATCTTTCCCCGCTTCAAACAAGGTCTTGTCTTTGTATTCGGCATCTAAAGCGGGAATGTACACATGTAGCCTGTCGAGCGCTACGGAGAGATCATAAGGTTCAATGTAGCTCGCCTCACCCGCGGCCTCCTGACTCTCAAGACTCATATGCCAGCCAAGGTTTTTACGTTTGGCAATAAAGTCGACATCATTCCATTCAATGCCCGCTAAGGTCAGCTCCCCCACATCCAATTCCACTCGATTGGGTGTTGGTATCTCCGGCGTGTTCACCTCATTAAGAGCCGCCTCACTCGCTCTTGATGTAGAACGAGAAAGCAGATCCGCCCACTGTTCAAGATCAAACTTGTCTGTGCGTATTTGAACCTGATGACCGGCTATTGGGCTAATTTTAAAACTGCCTTTACCTAAAATCAGATTTGTCGCTTTTAAAACAGGTGTGTCAGGCCGAATATCAATTTCTGCTTGATACTTCAAACTAGGCAACTGTAAGCGAGCGGTAATGCTTTCCTGATTGCCAGATGCCTGCATACTGGCTTTCCCCAGTTGATATAAGTCTTTATTCAGTGGATAAGGGTACTGACTGCTCACCATCTTAAGGTCCGCACTGGTATCAAGTTGGTAAGTAAATCCAACATCATTCAGCTGAATATCGACTCCCATACTCCACGGGGCATGCCCCTTTAAAGGCCCAATCCAGCGCTCACCGACATAAGGTGTTAGCGGTTTCAAATCCCAGTCACCGACAACATCAATATTGACGTTGTAACCTTGACCGGCATTCTCACCAGCAAAATCAATGGCAACAGGCTGCTTTAATAATTGCGCTGACAAACCGGCTGCGCTGACGACATCATTATCAAACTCGACTCGGCCAGACACGTTCTCCAGTTTCAGTGGTGGGGTTTCGATGGTGACCTGATTTTCATCCAGTTCAGCGTACCCCCAAGCACGAGCTTCCTCATCAGAACTAAACGGTATATTCAGTTGGAAACTGGATGCTACTTTGCCATCAACCTGTACCGCTGTTAACGCAGCGCCCACAGAATCAACCAATGGTGAGGCCGTCATGTAGTCACGCACAGCATTACCCTGCGCGACCGCACTCGCTTCAATTTCAATATGTCCGCCCGGTGCTAACTCAGGTATACGGCCTGTAATTCGAGTCGCACTCACGTCCATTAACCTTGCATTACGTGAGTTAAGGTACATTGCATCATTTTGGAACAGTAAATCTAACTCCAAATCCGTGATGGCAGGCCAAGCGGTATCAAAACTGAACTTCGCTTGTTTCAGGCCTACCCAAGCCTGGAACATGCCATCATTCTTATGGTATGGAAAATCACCTAGTTCACCATACCAGAGCAATTTAGCGGTATTGACTTTCCCGGCTTGAATAGCCGTAGAAAGATAATCGGTTAGGTCTCGTCCGAGCGCTAAAGCGGGCAAATAGCGCCACGTTTCACCTGCATTATACAAATCGGCTTCCGCATAGAAGGACAAAAAAGGGCTTTTATCATTCGGAAAATCGAGCTTGAACGAGCCGAGCACCTGAAGATCAGGTGTTGCGGCCGTTACTTTATCTGCCCACAAGCTCCACCCATCTTTGTGATTCTGCCACACCATATCGACTTGCCCCTGCTTAATGTTCAATGGTGCCTGAAACACTTCGCCATAAGGTAATAGGTCATCAATTAAGGTCACACTTGCTTTAGCCTGATGTATATCACCTGATATTGTCGCGGCAAGATGGCGGACACCGGGTAATAATTCCCATTGTTTCATTGAACCATCAGTCAGCTGCGCAGAATAGTTGAGCGAGTTCAGTTCTTCACCATGCATTGAAATTCGTATATCTTCCACGACACCGCCTAGGTCTAAAGTTTCTAGGAGCTGGGTGGTTTGCTTCGACTCTGGTGCCAACTTAACCAATGGGGAAATGACTTTAAGGTCAAGCTGAGAGATATTCAGTAGCCAGTCTTCAGGTTGCCACTGATAAGCAATATCCAACTCAGGCCATGGCTGGCCATCCGTTTGCAGAGCAAGTGAGTGAGCATTTACTTGCCAACCTTCGCCTTTAGGCTCAAGCTGTAATATACCCGACTCAATCAGCAGTTCATGCTTACGCCCCTCTTTCCATGTCAGCTCAGAAGGTTCTAATTCGACATAGGCATTGGTTGGTTTGTTGTGTTGCAGAGTAACCCAGCTATTTAAACTCACCTGACCTTTTTCAATACCCGTTTCAGATTTAAGGTATTTTGTCAGCCAAGGTGTGACCAAAACGTTGTCGACTGCTAGATAGAACTCACCGCTGACTTCAGCCAGAGAACCATGGTCAATAAAGTTGGCTTTAACCTGAGCAGAATTAAGGTTACTGTGAGCAATGCTGACCTCACCGTCTGCTATATGGCGTCGACCTTTGTTTTGCCAGAACAATTTCGCTATGTCGAGTTCACGTTTTGAGCCATCAACTCCCTGCAGCAAAATTTCAGAATCCACTAACGAAAAGCTATCTAATTGACGTAAAAGTAGCTGATCCAACTGCTGTACAACACTCTTCTGCTCACCTTGCGGCTGCATCGCCGTTTTTTGCCCAGATTGCACCCATTCTATGGAGCTGATGTCCAGCTTCAGGTTATGAATGCTCAAATCGGCAATCACTGGACGCCGATCAATCAGTGATTGAATGAGGTCAAATTCAACTTCGACTGTTTGTGCCGAAAAATGAATACCACTGCTTTCAGGCGTATTCGCACGCACATTCTGCAGTGATATCGAAGGGTGGGTATTACGCCAGAACCCACTGATCTGACCGATTTCGAAATCAAGTTCTGATCCTTTATTGACCCAGCTCTGGATAGCACTTTGGAAATGATTGAGCTGGGGCAAAGTAATACGCAATGAGGTGATGACAATAGCTAAGGTGACCATCACAGTCACCAAGAGCCATATGAATACTTGGGTGAAACGTCTAACAGTGGTGTTCACGAAAATCCTACATCATGACAACGTCAAATTGCTCTTGAATATAAAGAGGCTCTGCCTGAACCTTGACCTGTTTGCCAATAAAGACTTCCAGCTCTGCCAGTGCGTGCGATTCATCGCCTTGTAGTGCATCCGCAACGAAAGGAGAAGCATAAACCACAAACTTGTCTGCTTCATACGCCCGATTCACTCGGGTGATTTCACGAAGTATCTCATAACAAACCGATTCAACCGTTTTTACACTTCCCCGCCCCTCACAGGTTGGACAAGTAGAACATAGAATGTGTTCAATACTTTCTCGTGTGCGTTTCCGCGTCATTTCGACCAACCCTAGCTGTGTAAAACCATTAATGTTGGTTTTCACTCGATCCTTATCGAGAGCGGCCTCCAAAGAAGTGAGTACACGCTTACGGTGTTCCTCTGACAGCATGTCGATGAAATCGATAATAATAATACCACCAAGGTTACGCAGTCTGAGCTGACGAGCAATCGCCTGCGTCGCCTCAACATTGGTATTAAAAATCGTTTCTTCGAGATTACGGCGCCCCCACAAAAGCACCGGTGTTAATGTCAACCGTCGTCATTGCTTCTGTTTGATCAATAATCAGATAACCACCAGATTTGAGCTCAACTTTACGCTCCAGAGAACGCTGAATCTCATTCTCGGTATCGTACATGTCGAAAATAGGTTTATCGCCATTATACAGTTCGAGCTTTTCCGTCAATTCAGGAACATATTCAGATGTAAACTCTTTGAGATTTTCAAACTCCAAACGAGAATCAACCAGTATCTTAGTCAATTCTGTACCGACAAAATCTCGGAGGATACGTTGAGATAATCCAAGCTCACCATAGAGCGTAGAGCGGGTTTTGTACTTGGTACGACGTTCATTCACCTTAGACCAGAGGCGCTTAAGAAATGCAGCATCCTGAGATAGCTCAGAGTCATGAGCGCCTTCTGCAGCTGTGCGAATGATAAAGCCGCCATCTTCATCGCAGTAATGACCGACCACTTTTTTGAGGCGGTTGCGCTCATCTTCACTCTCAATACGCTGTGATACGCCTACGTGGCTAGCACCGGGCATAAATACCAAATAACGAGAAGGTAGAGTAATGTCCGTTGTCAAACGAGCACCTTTAGTACCCAATGGATCTTTCACCACCTGAACAACAATGTCTTGCCCTTGCCGAACTAACTCGGAAATATCTCTGACCTGAAACTGCTGTTTCTCATTTTCAGCCACACATTCAGTATGAGGAACGATATCAGAAGCATGAAGGAAGGCGGCTTTATCGAGACCAATATCAACAAAAGCGGCTTGCATCCCCGGTAAGACACGACTCACCTTACCTTTGTATATATTACCGACTATTCCGCGCTTTGCTTCACGTTCAACATGGATCTCTTGTAGGGTTCCCCCTTCAATCATGGCCACGCGAGTTTCACTCGGGGTCACGTTGATTAGCAACTCTGCACTCATCGGCGCACCTCAATATTTTAAATTATAAGAATTTGTGCAAGAGCTGGTCTGTTTCGAATAATGGCAGCCCCACCACAGCGTGATAACTGCCTTCAATACGCGTAACGAAACGTCCGCCAATCCCTTGGATCCCATAGCTACCAGCCTTATCGCATGGTTCACCAGTATGCCAGTATTGCTCTATTTCATTTTCGGACAAAGGTTTAAACCAAACGTCTGTAGTCACCACTACAGTCTCTTGTTGTTCTATGGTTGCAACGGTCACTGCCGTCATTACCTGATGAGCACGACCTGAAAGTCGCATCAACATCTGTTTAGCCTGTTCCAAACTCTCTGGTTTTTCCAGAACCGTACCATCGCAGACCACGATCGTGTCTGAACCAAGCACGACGGAATCACTCTCAGCCTCTACGCCAGCCATCGCTTTATCTAAAGAAAGGCGTGATACATACTGAACGGGCGTCTCTTGATCGGCCTGCGTTTCTTCAACATCGGTGCGAATGACAGTAAATGAATAGCCCAGTTGTGACAGCAATTCTTTCCGTCTCGGAGAGCCTGATGCTAACACCAGTTTTTTCATCATTAATTACCTTATATGCCAGTGTCGTCTTACTCTACGCATCAATAGGAATAGCCATGGCCAGAGAATACAGTTGATTAATCCGCTCCAAAGTGACAGCAGATTAAACGTTATGTCCTGTATCAAATACTCACCCGAAAAGATCAAGACGTCGAGAATCATGGAAAGCACTCCAATCAGCATCGCTTGCTGCCAAAGTGCCATATTGCGTAGGACGAGGAAATTAAGTGCGACGAGGTACACCACAATTGACATCATCATACCGCGGATACCTAATGTTGAACCTAGCAGTAAGTCCCACAACAGACCGAGCACCAAAGCTGTGCCAACGTTAACTCGATGAGGTAATGCAAGTACCCAGTAACAAATCACCAGAAACAACCAAGACGGTCGCAATACATCCAATACACCAGGCCATGGAATCGTCTGCAGTGTTAAGGCAATTAAAAACGAGACGACAATGACCATCTTGCCTTTGAATACACTATTTGCCATTACCTGTTACCTCTTGCATATTGTCCGGTAATGCCTGTTGGATTTTGTTCTGACGTGAGTCATTTGGCCAGATCAACAATAGATAGCGTAGACGTTCAAAGTCTACTACGGGTTCCGCTTCAATAGCGGCAAACTCTCGTGCCGTATCACGCAGCACATCGACGACATGAGCCACAGGATATCCCTCTGGATACACGCCCCCTAACCCAGAAGTCACCAATAAATCACCTTCCTGAATATCTAGGCTAATCGGGATGTGATCTAAGTTAATTCGGTCAATTTTGCTATTACCTGACGCAATAACTCGAATATCGTTACGTATCACCTGAACTGGAATTGCGCTCTGGCTATCAGTCAGTAACAACACTCTGCTATTGTGCGCTGATACAAATGTCACCTGACCAACAATGCCTTTTTCGTTAGCTACGGGTTGACCGACATAAACACCATCTATCTGGCCTTTGTCGATGACAACCTGTTGGCGATAGGGGGACGTATCCACTGCCATAACCTCAGTAACGACCTTACGCTCATCCCGCACAAACGAAGAGCCCAGTAACTTTCGAAGACGCTGGTTTTCTTCACGGTACTGATCCAAAAGCAGCATGTCGTTTTTAAGACGCAAAATTTCGCGTTTAAGCTGGTGATTACTCTCCATAAAGTCTTTGCGAATGTTGAACCGTTCATAAGCCCCGTCAAACATAGTACGAGGAACATCAGCGAGATACTGAATAGGGGCAACTACGCTGTTGAGCAAGTAGCGTACCTGTGCAAATGCGCCTAAACGACTATCAGCCAGCATAAGGCTGGCTGATATAATGACTGCGAAAAACAGGCGTAGCTGAAGTGAAGGTCCTCGGCCAAAAATAGGCTTCATTGAATATGAGTTCCTTAATCGAATCGAAGCAGCCTAGCGATATACTAGGCAAACCCGATTATTCTTCACTGAATAGATCGCCACCGTGCATGTCGATCATTTCTAGAGCTTTACCGCCACCACGAGCCACACAAGTCAGTGGATCTTCAGCAATAACGACTGGAATGCCTGTTTCTTCAGTGAGAAGGCGATCGAGATCTTTAAGTAACGCACCGCCGCCGGTCAGAACCATACCATTTTCTGAAATATCAGACGCAAGTTCTGGTGGACACTGCTCCAAGGCGACCATCACAGCAGACACGATACCAGTCAGAGGCTCTTGTAGAGCTTCGAGAATTTCATTTGAATTCAGGCTAAAGCTTCGTGGCACACCTTCAGCAAGGTTACGGCCACGCACTTCAATTTCTTCAACTTCATCACCTGGGTATGCTGAACCAATCTCGTGTTTGATTTTCTCTGCTGTCGCTTCACCGATCAAGCTACCGTAGTTACGACGAACGTAGTTGATAATGGCCTCATCAAAACGGTCACCACCAATGCGTACTGACGAGGAGTAAACTACGCCGTTTAAAGAGATCACCGCTACTTCTGTAGTACCGCCACCGATGTCAACAACCATAGAGCCAGTAGGCTCTGAAACTCGTAGGCCAGCACCAATTGCCGCCGCCATTGGCTCATCAATCAAATAGACCTCACGTGCACCTGCTCCCAGTGCGGACTCACGAATGGCACGACGCTCAACCTGAGTAGAACCACAAGGGACACATACCAAAACACGAGGGCTTGGTTTCAGTACACTATTATCATGAACTTGCTTAATAAAGTGTTGCAGCATTTTTTTCGGTTACATAGAAGTCTGCAATTACGCCGTCTTTCATAGGACGAATTGCCGAGATGTTACCTGGAGTACGACCCAGCATTTGCTTTGCAGCATGACCAACAGCAGCAACACTTTTTCCTGCTCTGTTACGGTCCTGACGGATAGCGACTACTGAAGGCTCGTCTAGAACAATACCCTGTCCCTTGACGTAGATAAGAGTGTTGGCAGTACCTAAATCGATTGATAGATCATTAGAAAATATGCCACGAAGTTTTTTGAACATATTCTTCGCTCGTCCTGAAAGAATTAGAAGATAGAAAATTGCACTAAATGTACCAATGCCTTGCCTTATCAGCAAGGCATTGAACTATAAACATGGACTGAAACCCGCAATTTCTAACAGATTCCTAACGAAAGTCGAAAAATCTCGTTGTCTCTAATTCTGCTCGTTCCACCAAATGACTCGATCACTCCCTCGGTATAGACCAAATTGTGTCAGTCCTGAAGTGACATCATCCAGACTGCCATCGCCATTTTCATCATATTTTAGCCAAGGAAATAACAAATCCACATTGAGAGAGGTTGTGATCGTTCCAGTGCTACCAGATCCGGGAGGAGTAAACTCTATCCAAGACTCTCCACCGCTGGCTATCGCAGAAGTAAGCGAAGCATTAACCTCCGGCTGAGTAGGACTACCATTAGTCACAACCGTGTAGTTCCCCGATGTAAATACAAAGTTACCGATCCCCCAAAGCTAGTGCATGAGTCATCGGTATTGGTGTCAAAGCGATCACTTTGATAATGTTGCAGCTCCAGTCGCTGTCTCACCGTAGCAATCTCAGAGCCATAAGTGTCGTTGATAACCAATCTTCCCCAGCGTAGGGCCATAGTCCCATCTACATCATCAAAATTAATTCCTTGGCAATTACCTGAGTCATTGGGCTTTAAGCAAACACCATCGGAATCCGTCACATCACTCGCAGTTAATACCAATTGAAAGCTAGCAGTAAAAGGATTGATTGGCGTCGTTGCCTTGGTGTAATAAATCATCTCATTTTCTAGCACCATGGTGCTGCCAGTCGCAGGTGTTCTGGTCACACTGGGTGAAGCCGCAGTGTCGAGAGCCATCGTTAGACTGTTATCCGAGAGGTAGTTACGGCTTCCCCAATTATTGCTATATCGCCACCATTCACCGATAACATAGTTACCAACAGGTGAACCATCCACGGCTTTAGGATTTAGTGTCAGTTCAGGGCTAGTCGAATAACCAAAAGATTGGCCAATGTAGCTAAACTTCGGGGATTGAGAGCAAGCACCCTGCAGCACTGGCGTATTCAAAATATCAGTAGACGTCGTTGGAAGTTCGAAATACGCAGGAATAAAACGTCCTATATTCCCTGTCGTACCAGCGGTAATACTCTTAGCCGTACTTCCATAAAATGAGCTTGGTGGCGTCACAGTAAAACGAAACACACCAACCTCAGAGACCGATTGCGTCACGCTATTGGTACCATTCAAAATAGGAGTATGGCTGTAAGAGGTGGTACTAATACTGCCTGCGGTGCCTGTTGAGGGCTGCACCAAACTATGACTGATGGTAATGTTGCTATGTTTGTAGTTAGGTGTCACTTGGTTATCCTGATTGTAAGCGGTCACCTTAAGATTAAAGCTTTCCCCTGCTTTGGCGAAAACACTACAACTGGTATCGGCACTACTACAGACTCCCGAGCCCCCAGACGAATTTTCAGCTGTTATGGTCAGATATTTAGGGAAACTCACGAAATTCTCTGCACCTCTAAGCTCTAACCCTAATTCATCTCCAGTTCCGACATATTTTGCATTCAACTGTAAATGACCTGCATCATCATAATTGAGATTGAATTTCGTTTGACCGTTACTATCAAACGCTAAATTATAATTTGTCGCCACTAACTCACTGGTGCCAAGATCCGTATCACTTCCCGTCACATCAACAGATACTTTAGGGCTTCCGACCAAATCTGCTCCTGGGTCTAAATACTGATTCCAAAGGGCGACACTCTTTGTCACTCCCCCAAAGCCGACATCACATTTAGTATTGCTGTCTCCCTGCTTGACAGCACTAAGCGTGACTTCAACGGATTCAGCGGCATACTTGTCTGGCATATCGATAACAAAACCGCTATCAGAAAAGACTAAATTACAGTTCTGGTCGCTCCAGCTGCCACTACCAATTTGGCATAAATTAGTAGAGAAAGGACGAGCCGGAGGGTTTGACCCCACCACATCTAACTTGATACTGCCTGGAGAATGTTTCCGTATAAAAAAGGTCTCAGAGCCACCAGTAATGGTTTGGGTTATTCCCCCTTCCCAGCCTCCTCCTCCAGGAACGACGGAGGGAGATAAGGTAATGCTGACAGGGTCAGTGTATAACTCCGTACAGCTTTCATTTTTACATGCCTTAATGGTGACTTGTGATTTGTTGCATGTAATGCCTTGCCCAGTGTGGGTAATACGAAAATGATCGATTTGCTCTTCTATGGGGCGTGATTTAAACGCACAAACTTGGAAGTTATCAATCTCGTGGATATTGGTCACACTGCCTGTCGAGCCAGTAATAGAGAGTAAGAAATCATCCGGTACCGCTGCCTGATTATATTGACTATCTAAAACATTAATTGGCCCGACAATGGATTGCCAGCTACCGCTCCCTATCTTACGTGATATCTCTACCTGCGATTCATTGGTGATCCGTGAATCCACCACAATTTTATAACGATGTACCGCCCCAGAATTATTGTTATCCACGGTTGGCGACAAACAGTCACCATTCTGATTCGTTTGGCCATTGTTACATGCACCCGCTAAATAACGATAACCCGTTTCACCGACACCAGAGCCACGCATCGCAACAGATTGACGTCGCCTTCCTGGTTCACTGCCTTGGCCACCTTCATTGGAGAAGTTACCATATTCATCAATCCCCACGCCGAGCCATCCACCAGCAAACCCCGGCTCATTGGGTTTAAAACCATAACCTAGAGGGCCACCAAACGCGCCTGCTCTCGGCGTAACTAGTGCATCGGAAAGCACAACACCAATACCATCCGCGCCGGAACCATTATAGGCAAAATGATCAAACTCTATTTCAACCAAGTTATCCTTAGCAGGGAATAGACGCTGATAAGTCGACGACGTCGCTTGATCTTGCACCGCTTGAGTAAAACGCAATCGACTGCTGATCACACCTGGCATGAAAGAACCACTGCTGGTCGACGTCACCCAGAGATTAGATAGTGAGCCTGAATTGAAATCATCACTAAAACACTCCAAAGGAACGCTTGATGTGTCACACATACCGATAAGATTAGCGCTTTCTATCGCATCGGGCTCAACCGTTACCGTGCTGTTACCCGTTGTGACTAGCGCGCCTCCAGCAGCAAGAGCCCCTGATATTTGTGCATTACCCGCGACCTGAACGCTTCCCGCGACATACAAAATGCCATTGATTTTGTTCTGACCAGCAAGCTGCAAGCTACCTGCCACATAAATAAACAAATCTTCCGGATCACCATCAAGGTTTAACTCAGCATTCGTTAGTTGGAGAGAATCAAAATACAAACGAGTCGTTGAACCATTGGTGCTGAGTTCAACGCTATTTTGAAATCGACCAGAGTTATAACTGTAATCGCCAGGTGTAAAGTCACTCGTTCTTAATGTAAAGCCTTGCCAACAAAGATTACTTCCTCCAAAGCGGAAACAGTCAAGATTACCAAGCTTATTATTAATAACGTCCGATGGTGGAACTAAGCCATTACCGGAATGATTTCCAGAGGGAGGATCAGTAAAGATGTCTGTACATTGAGGTACAGCATAAGCGTAAAATGGTATCATTAGACCAATCACGAAAAAAACAATGTTCCTCATCATTTTCATTGCCTGACTCCTACCTCAATGACTCTTTGCAGTTGCCACCCTCCCACTTGGCACAATCCTGTTGAAACCAATTGAAAGACCTCAACATTATTATCCAGCGTTCCCAAAGAGGTACATGTCACCGAGGCCGAGCACTGAGATAAACCAGCCCCCGAAAAACGAATCGTTTGCGCGGCCCCGACCTGACAGCTACCGTCAGTAACGGTCTGATAAAAACGGCTAATTTCTATCTGTGCCGCAGAGCGTGCCGCCATTTCTGCTCTGGTTCCAATAACTGATGCAATCAGTTGATCACTACTACGCTCTTGATTTCGATTGGCGATGGCCGCCACAAACCCCACCACTACAACAATGATGAAGATCACCAGAAGCAGCCCACTCCCGTTTTGACTACGGCGTGTTGTAGATAAGTGCATCATGATCAAACCTTATTTGTTCTCCATTATCAGAAAACGTAAGCTCCATCTTCACCAAACCGTTGCGTTGCAGTTGAGGTGAAGCAACAACAAAATTCACTGCAGCGAGATTCCCCGCGATCCTAACCCCCTGACCAAGCAATGCAGGATCTAACGTCGCTCTATCTAGAGCATAGTTGGAATACCTCAATAGCTCAGTGCCAACCAAGCAAAATGCGACGGGATCACGGTAGAAATACAAACGATCCGCAGGGCTCAATGTAGTAAAACCTGCACTGACCGTTAAATTGACATTCACCATGGAAGTCATCGCTCCACTGGCACTAAAATCAACATCTGTACTCACTTGGGCAATTTGGCCAACACCACTAATATTCTGCCTCAGCTCTGCCGCGTCTGTTGGGTACACCACAACACGTTCCCCGGCACTGATACTTTTCACAACAGGGAGCACTCGAATGGAGGCTGACGTAGCCGCAACGGTGGGTAGATCCATGTATATAGCACTGTTTGTGATCGGCAAAATTTCAATGCAGTTATTCGCGACCACGACACTGTTGGGAATGGCTTCTCTAATCTCTCGACGTAGCCTTTCAGTAGCAAAGCGCCCTTGCTGAATCAAAGCTTCACGATTAGATGAGTCTGAGTAAAGTACCAATGATTGACGCACCACTTCACCGACAAACAGCCCAACAATGCCTAACAAAGTGATGGAAATAACCATTTCAATCAGAGTAAAACCGCGCATCAAAAATTCCCTTTTGTCGCTGAAAATGGATAAGTGTTCCCCTGACGATCAGTAATGGTAACGGTAATTCGCTTATAATGTGTCCTGGTGAGAGATTCTACGCCTTGCATGGTGCCACCGATATCCTGCTCATAGAAGACAATAATGGCGACGTTATAACCTTGATACTCGCCACTAATATCAACACCCAGCACATCTTGAACGGCACCGTTCAGGCCATCAAAGTCGTCGACATCATTGTATAAGGTTTTATTTGTCTCCCCGAATCGGGACCAAGGGCGGTAGCATCTGTACATAAATCTCGGTCGATAGTCGCAACGAGAACACATTCGGGTAAACCACCATTTGGCCCAGAATTGTGATCAAAATTACGGCCCAACACCTCATCCAACACCGCGCGGCCTAACTCCGCCGCTTTCACCGATGAAACCTGCTCAGCACTTTGTTTACCTTTAGGAAACAGCGCAATCGATACACCACTGATCGCGATGCCCATAATCACGATAACGATCACCATTTCCAATAACGAAAAACCGTTATGTCTAGCAGCTTGTCGGGTTCGCAAAAATCCCCCCTTCTGAATTAATACAAATAAATCGACGAGTACCAGACTGCCCTTGAATAGTAATGGTGCAAGAAGCTGAAGAACACTGAGATGGACGTCCTAGACTGTCAAAATCAATAAAGTTACCTGAGCTGATTGTTAATGACACACCATCTTCGTTAGCGTCAACAAAACTACTGTCGCTGGTGTCAGTAGGAAACGTCGTTGTACATGCACCAGACACGATGGATGCCGCCATATCAATCGCTTGATTTCCATTGACAATCCAACGCCCGCATAAACTACTGCGATTCATCGCTCTCAGCTGAGTTAAGCGCAGTGACGATAAAACGGCTTCTTCCATTAATTGTGCATCAAAACTGCTTTTGCCCACGTAACGACTAGCAGCATAGACTGAAACCACAGCAAGCAACACAATAACTATAATAAGCTCAATTAACGTAAAGCCTCGACAAGGCTTAGCATTCATAAATTACCTAAGTAGTTAATTTCTTGTTTGATTATAAATTAGAAAAACCATTAATGAGGGTGTTCTAGGTAGGTTTTGAGAGGAAATGAGAAATTAATCAGATGTCTAAGAAAAGAAAGGCCAGCGTTGCTGGCCTTTCTTTAATAATTAGTTACAACCACCTGTAGCTACGGTTGTCGAAGCCGCACTCGCAACAGCAGTCCCTGTGGCCTGCGTGTAAGTAACAGCACATGTTGCATCGGTAGAGCCACTGAAGCCATAGGTAATACTAGTATTTGCAACACTTGTCACAACGCTCCAATCACTATCAAGGCCGACAACTGCCGCTCCGATACCACCAGTTGTCGCCAGCGGGTAACCATAAATTGTCAAAACGCCTTCCACTGCGGTCCCAGCAGCGGCGCTCGCCGTTTCTCGGCCATCAATAACAGCTTTGCCATACACAATGCCAGCAGCACCATCAATAGCACCTTTAAGGCCTTGTAAAGATGCTTCTCGTGCATCTCCTTGTAGGTTAAGAAAACGAGGTGCTGCAGTGACTGCCAGAATACCGAGAATAACAATCACCACCACCAATTCGATTAGGGTGAAACCGCCTTGTTTTTTCATAGTCTCTATCTCTCTATCTAAAGATCCGCAGTTTTACTGCAATGTCACGGTCACACGACCAGTTTTAATCTCATAAACAAACTGATGACCCGAGCTACCTTCTTTCTGAATATAGGTACAAGTATCGTTTGAATCATCAGCTTGTGCTGAATACTTTACATTAGAATTCGTATTCGAGTTTGTAACAGTGTCCACCTTAGGTGGGTTTTGAAGCAAACTTTCCATTAAATCTATACACATCTGATCCGTAAGGCTGGTTGGAAAACTGACATTGTCTGTGTTCAAACCGTAAGGGTAACCATCGCGAAACCCCGTATCCGCATTGCTGCTATTTTTCGAGCGAGTCAGCCAGAAATCGACACCGTCATAATCAACCCGGTTGTACGATTCTGAGCTTATTGTCAACGATGGACGAGCCTCCGCTTCCCATTGAGCGCGAGCTGAAAGCACTCCAGTCGCAAAACCACCGGCAACCCCCTCTACGCTGGCTTTCTTTGCTTCGTCAGTCACATCTAAAAAGCGAGGTAAAGCGGCCACCGCCAGTAACCCGACAACGACAATGACAACGACAAGCTCAACTAACGAAAAACCAAACTGCCTATTATGCATAATTACAAACTCGCTATTTAGTACAACGTATTATACGAGATATCTACGATATAACCATCACAAATATGTCAATAAAATCAAGTTGATGAAAAGCCGACACTCACAGTAAACGTATTGTCCACCAGTTGTATATGAATCGATTTACCCTGAGTATAAATATAGTCACATTGGTAATTATTTAATTCAGAGCGATTAACCACCTTGAGTGGTATTGAATCCAAAATGCTCAACTTCGGGTATAATAGTGAAAGCCAAGACATACACTGCTTATTCTTTTCAGATATTTTTGGCAATACCCAACCTGTCTCAGAAAATACCAAGCTTTGATTTTCCACAATCAAGCGTTCTCGCTGCCCTTTCAACATCCATTGCTGTTTATAATAGCTCGCTCTTTCTATTATCCGCTTACTGGCCAGTAAAAAAGCAGCGTCATCAACATCCTGCTCTAATTTTTCCAGCACCAAAACAAAGCTGAGCAATAAAATAATAATAGTCGACAACCAGACGACTAACCTTGAGCGTTGTATGCCACCCGCCATATTAACCTTGAATAGCGTCTAGCATGCCCCACATTGGCAGGAATATGCCCAGTGCAAGAATTAATACCATACCTGCTACTACGACTAATAATATAGGCTCTATTCTGGCTGTCAGCGTTTTCAAGTCATAGTCCACTTCACGATCATAAAAATCCGCTGCTTCAAGCAAAAGCTCATCAATTCGTCCGGTTTCTTCTCCAACGGATAGCATCTGCAGCACCAACGGCGTAAACACCTGACTATTACTCGCTGTGGTTGAGATAGTTCCCCCTGCTTCAATGGACGACTTCATCTCTAAAAGACGGTTTTCTAAATATTTGTTTTCTAAAGCTTCTGCAGAGAGTGCCAGTGACTGGTTCAGAGGAACCCCCGCTTTGAGCATCAGTGCAAAAGTACGAGAAAATCGTGATAGCTGAGCACGATTCACTAAATCGCCAATGATTGGCATGCGTAAGCGAAATTTGTCCCACTTTTCCTCGCCAGTTGCCGTTCTTACCCATGCCTTAAAAGCAAATATCAGACTGACAATCCCCGCCAGCATAAAGGCCCAATAGTTGACAAAGAAGTCAGATGTCGCGATCAGAATTCGGGTGGGCAGGGGCAGATCAACGCCAAAGCGAGCAAACATACTGGTAAACTGTGGAATCACCTTAACATTGAGAACAAACAGCGCAACGAGAATAAAACTGATCACAAACGTCGGATAACGCATCGCTGTTTTAATACGTTTACGTGTTTCCACCTCCTGCTCATAATAATTAGCCAGCTGCATAAGGGCCTGATCCAGTCGGCCTGTGTTTTCGCCAACATTGATCATGGAAACAAACAACGGACTAAACACTTTAGAATGCATTTGCATGGATGCCGACAAGCTGCGTCCATTGGTCAGCTCTTGCGTCACTTCTTCTAGTGCCTGTTTCAACTGCTTATTGGCGCTGTTTTGGGTTAACCCCTTCATTGAACGTAATAAAGGGACCCCCGCCTTCGTCAAGCTATAGAGTTGACGACAAAAAATAACCAGCACTTCGAGAGGAACCGACGGCTTAAATAGAGCTCCGAAATCCGCGCTAAACGCACTCCCACCACTTCTACCTAGTGTGATAGCCGTAGGAATTACGCCTTTGTTGATCAAAGACTCTGCAGCCGCTTCTTCATTTGGGGCTTCTACCTGCCCAGTCGCGGCTGTACCGTCTATGTTGCGTCCCTGATAACTAAATACTGGCATGGCTCATCCTATAGATAGATGGCTTCAACAGACCCAGACGCATCACCTTCGCCGAGGTTCATCACTTCATCTAGGCTCACTACTCCCTGCAATGCAAGCTCCATTGCCGACGCAAGCAAAGGTTTATAACTGTCAGACTGGCGGGCAACGGCTGAAAAACCCACTGCGTCATTGGCCCTAAGCTTATCCATCATATCCTGTTCGAGTTCGAGCATCTCAAAAACACCAATCCGGCCTTGGTAACCGGTGAGATTACAGTTTTGGCATCCACGCCCTTTAACAAAAGCAGCGTGTTCTTGATTAGGAAACGCTGCGCTAACCACTGTTTACGAGCATCTTCAACAACATCTTCAGTTTTACAATCTGGGCAAACTTTACGCACTAAACGCTGAGCTACTACCGCACGAACGGCGCTTGCCACTAAGTAACCAGGAGCGCCCATATCCATCATTCTTAGCGCGCTATCCACTGCATCATTAGTATGTAAAGTACTTAACACCAAGTGCCCCGTTAACGCAGCACGCAAACCAATCTCCACTGTTTCTTGATCACGCATCTCACCAACAAGAATGATATCAGGATCTTGACGGAGAAAGGTTCGTAGAATCGTTGAGAAATCGAGATCGATTTTAGAATTTACCTGAACTTGGTTCACGCGCGGTAGACGATATTCGACAGGGTCTTCTGCGGTAATGATCTTCTTGCCGGGTTCGTTGAGTTCACTTAACGCCCCATATAACGTGGTGGTTTTACCAGAACCTGTTGGTCCAGTAACTAATATCATACCATGTGGTCGACGAAGTTGACGCCGCAGACGTACTAGTAAATGGTCTGGTATCCCTGAGTATTCGAGCTTTCTCACTCCTGTCGATTGATTGAGAAGACGCATTACCACAGATTCACCATGCTGAACTGGCATCGTCGACATACGTATATCAACCGACTGACCTTTGGCCCTAATGTTAAAACGGCCATCTTGCGGTAAACGCTTTTCAGATATATCCAGATTCGCCATCAACTTCAGACGCAGCACCAAAGCGGGAGCAACATTAACCTCGTTGAGCAAGGTCTCATGCAGCACACCATCAATACGCTGGCGCAAACGCAATACATTCGCGTCCGGCTCAATATGAATATCTGAAGCGCCAACCTGAATGGCATCTTCAAACAAGGAATTGATCAGTTTCACAACCGTGACTTCGTCACTGTCTTCATCCTCAATGCTGAAATCAAACGTTTCATTCACTTGATGCTCAGCTTGAAGTTGCTCAGCAAAAGAAGCAATTTCTTTGGTACGTCGATAGTAACGGTCAAATCCATCAACCAGTTGTTTTTCAGCAGCAATGACAAATTCAATACTGTAATTAGGGAGTTGCCCAAGCAAAGCTTCCTGAGCAAAGAGATCCGCCGGGTCACTCATCGCAACTCGAAGCGTATTTCCCTGACGACCAATAACCAACGTTCTCAAACGGCGGGCATGCACCTCTGGGAGGAGCTGCACCGCATCGGCGTCTATATTCGCTCGACTAAGATCAATAAGGGGGACATCGAGCTGTTGGGATAAAAAGGTCAACATTTGATGCTCAGTTAAGAAACCGAGTTCAATCAGAGTCGCCCCTAGTTTTCGGCCAGTGCTTTTCTGAGAGGCGAGTGCCTCCTCTACCTGAGAATCAGTAATGATGCCTTCTTCAACCAGTAGGTCTCCAAGACGTTTCCTAAGCTTAATTTGCATCCGGTTGCCCCTCTAAACGACCAATAAGCGACAAACGATCACGGATAAACTGTTTTGACTGGTTCGATAACCCGAGTTTCGTCAAAGCTTGCTGATATGCTTCTTCGGCTTTAAGTAAGTTCAATGCCCTCTCTTGCTGGATCCCCAAACCTAGCCACCATCGACCACTATCAGGATCCATTGACACTAGGCTCTGATAACTACTCAGAGCAATGTCATCTTGTTTAGATTTTTGAGCCAGTGCTGCTCGCAGGGATAAATACTCTACCGACGCCTTCTGCGGCAAGTGCACCAAAGCCGTTAACGCCGCCTCGTTTTGCTGCTCTTTCATTAATAACTTAGCCAAAGATATCCTTAGTGTACTGTCTTCTCTATCGAGCTGAATACCTTTGCTTAAGATATCGACCGCTTTTCTAGATTCTCCTTTGCCGTAGTAAAGCGCTGAAAGCTTTTGTCGGACCTTAACACTGGCTGGCGCGTAACGTAGTGCCTCCTGATAATGGCTCAATGCTTCATTGAGATTATTATTGTCGAGTGCTTTTTTAGCTCGAATCTCTGCTTTTTCTGCAAGTTGAGCCGAAGAAAGCTCCACTTGACGGACCACAACCTCTCCTTTTGCAACTTTAGTCGGAGGCGTTGCAGTCGTGGCGACTTTTAGTATCGGCGGTTGTGGCAAACGGCTCGAGTTTTCATTGATCAAATTTGATGGCGGTGGATTGTTTTTTTTGTCAGACTTGCGCTGAGGCAGATAAATAGCGTCACTGCTAACTGATGATTTCGATGTCGGAGATACAACAACCTCAACCGTTTTATCTACACTGACGCCCGTCAGAGGCTGAGACTCGACAACAGGGGCCTGAGTAGACAGCGCCCATCCACCCACTGCCAAGCTTAAGCCAAAGCTGCCAACGACCCAAGGCAGAACCTTAAGCTGCTTAACAGGTTTCACCTTCGCCTTGACGACCTGCTCTGGCTGATTGGAATGACTGTTGGCTAGTTCAGAAAGCGCATTATTGATGGCACTCATGGTAAACTCCAGCCCCAAATTAGCGGGCTTTTAAATTTTGGTTTACAGCTGTCATACGTATCATGGATAGCGTTAAACAACTGTCGGTTACTGACGTTAGATTCACTCTGGCTACACGCTAGCACCAAACACTTATGACAGATTTGATTGATCAGTCTTGGAATGCCCCGACTGGCTTTCCAGATCGCTTTTTTCTGACTGAGTGTAAATAGTTCCAGCTCCCCACCAGACTTTTCGATCCGATTATCTATGTAAGCGACCACCTCAGAAACAGACAGTGTTCTTAATTTCGCACTGAAAGTGATACGTTGTCGTAACTGACGCAAGTGATGCTGTTCAAGCCGTTCATCCAACTCAGGTTGGCCTATTAGTACAATTTGTATCAGTTTGTGGTACTCCGTCTCCAAATTGCCAAACAAACGTAACACTTCCAGCGCTTCATCACTTAAGGCCTGAGCTTCATCAACAAACAACACCACTTGAGCGCCACTTCTTGCTAACTCTATAAGTTTAGCTTGTATATCATCGACGAGAGTCGTGGCATCGGTAACACGCACCTCAAGCTCTGTTGCAATCGCTCTCCTCAGCTCCTCACCACTTAGCGCTGGGTTAGGCAGATAAACCAGTTGTACTGTCTGACTTAGCTGATTGACGAGGATTCGGCAAACCATGGTTTTTCCGGTACCGACTTCTCCGGTTACCTTAATTAACCCTTCTCCCATTTCTATCGCGGATTGAACCGTTTGAATTGCCTCATAATGAGGCTCCAACCCTAGGAACAATTCGGTGTTCGGGGTCAAATGAAACGGAAACTGAGTTAAACCAAAATGCTCCAAATACATAGTCGTTTACTGCTCATCAGGAAACCATTCCTGAAGTAAATCCCTCGACCGTTCAATTTCTTTCTGCCACGTATTTACGCCCACAACTGTTGGTTTGAGCAAGATCACTAACTCGGTCTTCTCCGTATACTTTGTGGTATTTCGGAACAGGTGCCCTAACGCTGGGACATCGCCTAAGAATGGGACTTTAGAGGTTCGATCGAGAGTGTTTGACTTCATAAGCCCTCCAATCACCACGACATCGCCATCTTGAGCACGAATCACCGAGTCTGATTCACGAATAGAGCTGGTAGCGAGAGGTAAAGAGACTGTACCTGAGGAGCCAGTGTCGATATTTTTTGTTTCTTCCGTCACCTCAATCACGGCAGGATGGACATGTAAAAGTACACTGCCATCATTGTCTATTTGTGGAGTCACATCGAGGGAAATACCTGAAAAGAATGGGGTCAGTTCAATATCCGTGCTGGTTGTCGATGTTGTACTACTTGAATCAATATTGGTCGAAAAATCCGTGACAAAATAGCTGTCCGTACCGACTTTTATTACCGCCTTTTGATTGTTGGATGCCGTAACGCGAGGGCTAGAAAGAACATTCAGATCACCTTGCGTTGCCATAAAACTGATGACCGCATCAAAACTACCACTAGAAATGACTAAGTTAGCCTGCCCACCCAACAAAGCACCTACCGTATCCAAACCGGGTAATGTGGCTGGCGTACCAGTGGTCACTGGAGTTCCTTGGCCTATGGTGTAATTGGTCCCATTCGAAGTGAACGCCTTCGACCAATCAATACCTTGCTGGTAACCATCACTCAAAGTGACCTCAAGAATTTTGGCTTCAAGAATCACCTGTCGGTGTAAGCGCTTTTGAGATTCACCAATAAAGTTTCTCACTTCTCTAATTTCATCCGGAAACGCTCGAATCGTAATGACACCAGCTTGAGGCGTTATGACGACACTTTGCCCCTGACCCGAACCCACTAACTGGCTTACGGCCTGCTCAAGTTGCGGCCAGAAGTCACTCTCGCTGGTGGTTTCAATTTCAGTACCACCTTTGGACGAGCTGGTATTGGAACTCCCCGTACTTGACGTATCTGAACTGGAAGAAGACGAACTTGAAGAACTGTTGGTTACAGTACCCGTAGTGATAGAAGTCAGTGAGCGGCCATTCCGCTTGAATTGCAGATAATCAACCGGAATCGTCACGGTTCTTAAACCTGCTGGGTAGATCTGTATTACCTTTCCCACTTTTTCAATTTGATAGCCATAAAGATCCTGAACAACAGACAACACCTCGTCTAAAGTAACGTCCGTCAAGTTAACCGTAATAGTGCCCGACACATCAGGGTGTAAAGCAACACTGAATTCCGTTCCCTTTACTAAACTGGCAAAAAAAGCGTTGGCATCAACATCATTTGCTTGAATTCGAAAGCGTTTCACCGTCTCTGACGCCATCAAGCCTGAACCATCCAGCTCAGGCATCAGATCAGCTTCTACAGAGGGTGGCAAGTCATCTAAGCCATGACTGCCTGATTGGCTCAACGCTTCATTGAGAGCGTCTTTTGCCTCCACAGGTGGACGGTGCCCCATAGAGCAGCCAATTAATGACGCAACTGTAAAGACTACAACAAGTTTACGCATACGCTTCCAATAACCTTACTGTTTTATATCCAGAGTAAATAGCTCTAACTTCCATTGTTGACCCGCTTTCAATAGCGTAACAAGTTCTGGTTCAATATGACTCACCGTATATCCGTTGACCGTATCCCCTACTAATGCCACTTGATTACTGAGCACCGCCTTACATTGTCTAGCCTCTGAGCAAATAATACTTTCCAACATAGGGATGGGCTGTTCAGTAATCTTAGCAGCCGGTTTCGCCTCTTGAGGCTTCTGCCAACCCAAAGGCGCCGTTGGGTCCTTTGAGGCGCAGATCACCGACGAATAGCCAATCAAAACGACAAAAATGAATTTAACCACCGATGAACTCCTGTCTTGTGCCAAGCGTGTACACCTCAAGTATTAAACGTGCGGTTGGGTATTCCTCAACAGTGTAATTGAAACTGCGCCAATAATACTTCACTGGAAGAGATTCTAGAGTGTTGAGATAGCTAAGAATGGAGAAATAACTGCCCGTTAGTTCGATCTTAACCGGATGTAGGTAATACCCTGTCTGAGTCTGATTATCAGCGCCACCAGCTATTGGCTCTGCTGCCATTGACTCGAGAGACACCAGTTTCAATCCTTTTGTGCCAGCCAAAACACCCTCCAGTAAGCGTGCCATTTGGCTGGGGGAAATCAGGGTTTCTATTATTTCAGCCAACTGTTCTGACAACTGCTGACTTTCCATCAGAAGTTGCTTGTATTGCACATCTATCTTCTGATCAGGATCTTTGTTAAGTGTAGCGGTTGCCAACAGAATATCCGCTTCGAGACGTTGTACGCTCAACTTAGATGAGCTAACTTGCCCTGATAAGGATTGATTCGTTTTCAGTACAGGTTCAATCATCCAAACAAGCAAGGATAAACCAATAATAACTAGGCCACAGATAGTCAGAAGCCACTTTTCACGTTGGCTTAGTACGCTGAATTTGTCACTCAATTGGTGCCACAATTGCTGCATTATTTAGGCTCCTGTTTCGTGATAAGTTCAAACGTCACAATGTCATCATCGTTGCGACCAATTTTGAGCTTTTCAAATGTTCGTCCCACAAGATCCACTTCAGATTTAAATTGATTTACCCAATTAGGAATAGCCCTAGCTTCGCGCGCAAGCCCTTGTAAATCCATAGTATCAGCATCGATAAAGATATGATTTAACGAGATATCCTGTCGACCTAACTCTGCTAGCGCACGCATCACACCTGAGTATCCAATTTGCTGAGATTGGTCAAACCCCTTGACGGCTTTAAATGAAGCCTGTTTCGCCTGAATATCAAGCTTTAATCGCGCAACAGCAGCAACTTTAGCTGCTGATGGTTTATGTTTTGCGATGCGCTGATTCAGTTCGGCAATCTGCTGCTCAAGCCCGACTTGCTGAGCTCTGTAATTTTCTAGGTCTCGCTCAAGCTGAACTTGTTGAAAATGAAGATAAGCGAAAATACTGACTAAAACTGTCGCAACGGCAGACCAACCGACAACCACTTTAAACAGGTTAAATATTTCTTTTTTTGGCTTCAGGGAATCTGGGAACAAATTGACCGCGCTGTCACTGAGCTGATCAACATATTCAATCAGAGTATCCCCAGATTCACGATCACCCTCAGTCAACGCTGCAACGTTGACATTCAGACGTTCACTTAGTGCTTCGACCAGTTGTTGTTGATCTTCCTCATCACAACATATTTTCATCTTATGAAGAGAAGCGCCGCGCAACTGTGAGGAGAGGTAGTCAATCGAACGTTGTAGTTCTAAGGCAATACCATCGAGCTGAAGTGCACTAGTAGCAACACCTGTTAGTGGAGAAGCCACTCCCCTAATCGTTCTCTGGAAAGCACAGTGGTGATCGACGAAAGCTCTAACCCGAAAGCTACTTTGCTTACTGCGTTGTAAGAGCAAAAAGCTGGATAGTTCACCCGCAGATACTCCCCATATCTCGTCCTCGACCAAGACTCGGTTTAGCATGATATGATGAGCTGACAAACTTTGTTGTAAGCCAACAATCAAACTCTTAGGTACAACATACACTTGTAGCTTGTTACCGACCGGAAGATGAGCAGCATCAGCAACTATCTCAGTCACTTTTTCACTGATGAGATCTTTGAGCAGAAAAGGTAAAGCACTACTCAATTCAGTTTCAGGAATGTTAGGCTTATCGATTTGGTAGGTTTGATAGATTTTGGAGTTTAGGACAATATCCAGATGTAAGTCAGAGAGTTTCGATTGGACCAATGTTTTGAGCAGTGTTTCTTGCCATGCTCCCTCTTCCACCATCACCTTAGAGGGTAATTTGCCTTCAGACAATGCTGAAAAATAGAGTTCACCAGGCTGAACAACAACGGTCAGTTTTAAGCCGACTCGCTGTTTGTGATTTAACTTTCCGATCAAAGACTGAATGTTCATTTATTGCTAATTTTTCGCCACCGGTTGCGACGACCGACTTGCACTTTACTGGCCATCATAGCTTTCCTTTCAGTTTCAGCTTTAGGCATCAGCTGTTGTTCAGACTGGAAGTAGCGTCCTTGAACACCTTGTACTCCTAAAGCCAGCATAGTCTTGTACTCTTGTTTATTGTCGACCCCAACGGCAATAACTTGAGTTTTGAGTCCTTCACATGCGCCTAATAAACTTCGAACAAATAACTGATTTTCGTCTCGCTGATCTATTTGTTTCACTAAACTTCTATGCAGTTTTAAAAAATCGACTGGAAGATCTTTTAAATAATGAGTGCTCACAATCGATCGACCAGCTTGACCAACGGCAATGCGACAACCCAATCCAGAAATCATTTTTATCACTGGGCGCATATAGTCCAGATGTTTAACTAATCTTGCTTCTGAAAATTCGAAGATCAACGATTTTCGTTGTTCTGATGTTAATTGTAGTAGTTCATCCCGGAACCATTTGAAGTATTCTCGACCCGCAAACGGCACTACATGAATGTTTACAGAGTAACATATTCTTTTCTTTGACACTTTCAGAAATTTTACGATCGCAGCAAAAACAGCACGATCAAGAACGGTTTCATAACCCACAGATTCTATAGCAGAATTGAATCTAGATGCCTTTATTAAACCTTTATCCGGATCATTAATACGCACAAAAAGCTCAGAGTGCTCAAACACCCTATCTTTGTTTGAATCTAACAAATAGCAGGGCTGATAAAAAATATAGAGTTTTTCTGGCTTAATTACTAAATCGAATAGAGTACGCCAACGCACGTTACCGCGGTCATCATCATGCGTGACCAATTTATTAAATTTATTCCAGGTATTTACGCGCTGTAACTGAGCACTTTTCAGGGCCGTTTCAACTTCATCTAGAATACGGCCTTGGCTCTCTCCTTCTCTGTACATACTGACACCAATATGCAACCAATTTTCTTTTTCTAGAGGTAAAGGAGGAGAAAGTTTAGTCAATTGCTTTAAGCTATTTATTGCTATTTGAGCGACTTCTTTGCTGCCTAAATGAGGGGCAAAAATAGCAAAGTCAGACTCATAATAACGAGATAGAATGGCGTCTGGATAACGCTGAACAATGTTATTTAAGCTAGTGCCGATATCGATCACAAAGTCATCTGCTACCTGTTTTCCAGACTCTTCTTGTAATTGTTCCCAATCGTCGATACGCAAAAGCAATACACCACCGTGAGAACCATGTTCAGAAAGTGCTGATTCTAATTTACTGTCGAAAAGTACGCGATTAGCAGTGCCAGTGACCTGATCTAAAAAAGTTTGGGTACGAATGAAAGTATCAAAGCGGCTGCGCTCTTGACGAGCATCCTGCAATTCTTCTATTAACCGATCTAGAGCTTCACTGGCCGTGTAGGGCCACTCTCTTACATCACCTTTGGCATACTCTTCAACACGTCCAGCAAGAATCATTCGCCCTCGTTCCTCCAATAACTCAGATCCCGCAAGTTGCTCCTTGAGCCATTTAACACCACGCATTAAGCAGAAAATAATCAAAACCACAGCTAAGGTGATCGACCACAAAGCTTCTAGGGAATAGCCATAGCCGATGTAGGGAGGAACGGCTTTAAAGTGGAGACGATAACCAATATTGCGCTCTAGCTGGTATTCAGCGTCATAGAGGAGAACTTTATCAACTTTCGAAGAGGTATCTTTATAACGGTATATAACACCATGGCTAGATAGCAGCTCCATCTCAACAATGTTGGAAGCTTGGAGCATTTTGGGCATCCAACGTTGCAACGAGTACGCGGCGTCAGGATCTTCCATTTCCTTATCTAATACTTCGACAATGCCTTGAAGAGAGTGATCTAGGTACTCTTGGCCAAGTCGTTTAAACGATAAGGTTCCACCTAAAAAAGGATGAACATCGCACTGGTCACTATGACAGTGACAAACGCAACGAGGCGAGTGCTCAGCTTTAAGGTAGGGGTGTACCTCATAGGTAAAGAATTCCTTTTCTCAAAATAAGGTCGTAGCAGCGATAATAATCAATCAGTTCTCATCATTGCCATTAACTGATTGGTCTGTTTTTCTAACTATATAAAAAAGCCGCGAAATTCGCGGCTTTTTTCAGGATTCAATGAGTTAGAATGGGATATCGTCATCAAAATCCATTGGCGGCTCATTGTATTGAGGCTGGCTTTGGTTCTGTGACTGCTGCTGTTGCGGCTGCGAATACTGTTGTTGAGCCGGTTGACTTTGCTGCATTGCAGGCTGTTGAGGCTGACCCCATCCGCCTTGCTGTTGAGGCTGTCCCATCGACTGACCGGGTGCTCCACCTTGAGCGCGGCCACCGAGCATTTGCATTACGCCATTGAAGCCTTGAACAACCACTTCTGTCGTGTAACGATCTTGACCATTCTGATCTTGCCATTTGCGAGTTTGTAACTGGCCTTCAATGTAAACCTGAGAACCTTTACGCAGGTATTCACCAGCAACTTCTGCCAGCTTGCCAAACAGTGACACACGGTGCCATTCAGTTTTCTCACGCTGTTCGCCTGTTGCTTTATCACGCCAGCTTTCAGACGTCGCAATCGTGATGTTTGCTACAGCGCCACCGCTTGGCATATAACGTACTTCCGGATCTGAACCCAGATTTCCGACTAAAATAACTTTGTTGACTCCACGGCTCGCCATGATTCGCTCCGTCTAATTTTTCTATTTACCTTAAAACAGCACATAAGGATAACACGCTTTACTCTTTGAACAAATTGCAATCCTCACCATGGGTTCACAAAGTCATGAGCCCTATAGATAGCAGCATTATTTACGAGCAAATTCAATCCATTACATGATTGATAGATTTAATAATTACCTACTAACATGAAACTATACGCAATCCTGTAAACATAATTCGCACTAGTCACATTTCTCCTTCACTCTGCAAGTACTTGTAATGAAATCGAATGAAAACTCCGATGAGCAAAAATATCTATACCCGAACTATCTACTTTCTATGTGAAGATAAAAGCACAATTCACCCTCTTATCCGTCAGGTTGAGGAACAACTCCAGATCCAGATCCCCGAATCGAGCCAGACGAATTAATGCTTGCCATGCAGCAGCATAAACATAAGATTCTGATGATAGATCACAAGAACTATCAAACACTCAATAACCAGATCCGTGATCTTCCTCTCTCGAACAAAATGTTTGAAACCATCGTTTTTAATGTAGAGAAAAGACTGAAAACAGACGACCTGCTCTGCTTTGGCGACCTAAAAGCTCTGTTTTATCAAGAAGAATCAATTGAAGCGATTGCAAAAGGGTGTGGTGAAGTGATCAATGGTCAAAACTGGCTACCTCGAAAAGTGGCTGCTCAACTGCTGCATTACTATCGCCATGTAGTACTCAGCCAAACTGCTCCAGCCACCGTAGACTTAACCGCTAGAGAAATCCAGATTCTGCGATGTTTAAAAACCGGAGCATCAAACATACAAATTGCTGAAGATCTGTTCATCAGTGAATTCACTGTTAAATCTCATTTGTACCAAATCTTCAAGAAACTCTCGGTAAGGAATCGAGTACAAGCCATTGCTTGGGCTAATCAACATATGCTGTCTTAAATATAATCCGATACGCAAAAACTCACATTTTGTCTTTAACATTCATTATCCATTCACGCAAAAAGTGATAAGGTTGCGCCAGCTATAATAGATTAATAAAGATATAGGGTTTAAACATGATCAAAAAGTGCCTTTTCCCAGCAGCTGGCTATGGAACTCGCTTTCTCCCTGCGACCAAATCCATGCCTAAAGAAATGATGCCAGTCGTCAACAAGCCGCTTATCGAATACGGTGTTGAAGAAGCTATTCAAGCCGGTATGAATGGTATGTGTATTGTTACTGGCCGTGGCAAACACTCGATCATGGACCATTTCGACAAGAACTACGAATTGGAACATCAAATCAGCGGAACGAATAAAGAACAACTGTTGGTCGATATTCGTGACATTATCGAGAGCGCCAACTTCACTTACATTCGTCAACGTGAAATGAAAGGGTTAGGTCATGCAATTTTGACTGGCCGTGAGCTAGTCGGTGATGAACCGTTTGCTGTGGTACTTGCTGATGACCTTTGTGTCAATGAACAGGAAGGAGTGTTAGCCCAGATGGTTGCCCTGTTTAAGCAATTCCGCTGCTCAATTGTCGCTGTTCAAGAAGTGCCTGCCGACGAAACACATAAATACGGTGTGATTTCCGGTGAGATGATCAAAGACGACATTTATCGCGTCGATGATATGGTTGAAAAACCGGAACCTGGTACCGCACCAAGCAATCTAGCTATCATTGGTCGCTACATCTTGACGCCTGATATTTTCGAGCTCATCGAAAATACCGAGCCAGGTAAAGGTGGAGAAATTCAGATTACTGACGCTCTGCTGAAACAGGCAAAGGCAGGTTGTGTTCTGGCCTATAAATTCAAAGGAAAACGCTTTGACTGCGGTAGCGTTGAAGGGTACATCGAAGCAACTAACTACTGTTTTGAGAACCTTTACCTTAAAGACAGCAAAAAGTCTGAGCTTGATAAGCAGAGTACAACGAAAGGATCATAATTCTAGATTCTTTACAGAATGAAAGGTCGCTCAACAGAGCGACCTTTTTACTGTTTTTTCATACAGTATTTTCTTTGAACATTTATCACTCTATGTAATACTTAGCCCACTTGTTTTTACATTGAGCGAGAGCAATGGATAAGATCGAAGTTCGCGGCGCACGCACCCATAACTTAAAAAATGTGAACCTAACCATTCCACGAGATAAACTCATCGTGATTACAGGTTTATCCGGTTCAGGTAAATCATCACTTGCCTTCGACACCCTGTATGCGGAAGGTCAACGTCGTTATGTTGAATCCCTATCGGCCTACGCTCGCCAGTTTTTGTCTTTGATGGAAAAGCCCGATGTCGATCATATTGAAGGCTTATCACCAGCCATTTCCATTGAACAAAAATCAACGTCGCACAACCCTCGCTCGACCGTTGGTACCATTACTGAAGTGTATGACTACCTACGTCTATTGTACGCACGTGTTGGCGAGCCGCGTTGTCCTGAACATCATGTACCATTGACAGCTCAAACCATCTCACAAATGGTCGACAAAGTTTTGGAGCTTCCTGAAGGATCCAAAATGATGCTGCTCGCTCCCATCGTCAAAGAGCGTAAAGGTGAGCATGTCAAAACACTAGAGAACTTAGCAGCACAAGGCTTCATCCGAGCTCGTATTGATGGTGAAACTTGCGACTTGTCCGATCCACCAACTTTAGAATTGCATAAAAAACACACCATTGAAGTCGTAGTAGATCGCTTTAAGGTGCGTGATGATTTACAACAGAGGCTGGCGGAATCCTTTGAGACGACGCTCGAATTGTCCGGCGGCATTGCGGTCGTGGCTCCGATGGATGGAGATGGCGCTGAAGTCGTTTTTTCAGCTAACTTCGCCTGTCCACATTGTGGCTATAGCATGCAAGAACTAGAACCTAGGCTGTTCTCGTTCAATAATCCAGCAGGCGCCTGCCACACCTGTGACGGCCTTGGTGTACAACAGTATTTCGATCCAGATCGAGTGATTTTAGATGACTCTTTAAGTCTCGCAGACGGGGCGATCCGTGGTTGGGATCAGAAAAACTATTATTACTTCCAAATGCTGTCATCTTTGGCAGAACACTATAATTTTGATCTAAAAGCGCCTTTTAAGTCCTTATCAAAGAAAATGCAAGATGTGGTACTTACAGGATCCGGACGTACAGAGATCGAGTTTAAGTACATCAATGATCGCGGCGATATTCGCGTCAAACGTCACCCATTTGAAGGCATACTCAATACCCTTGAGCGTCGCTATCGTGATACTGAGTCTAGTGCCGTACGTGAAGATCTAGCTAAGTACATTTCAACTCGTACTTGCTCGAGCTGCGAAGGCAGTCGCTTGCGTTTAGAAGCTCGTAATGTATTTTTAGACGACACAACCTTACCTGAGATTGTTGAGCTCAGTATCGCAGATGCGTTGGATTTCTTTGCGTCATTGGAGCTAGAAGGTCAGAGAGCGCAGATTGCCGAAAAAGTAATGAAGGAGATCAATGATCGTCTCCAATTTTTAGTCAATGTTGGCCTCAACTACCTCAACCTTTCGCGTAGCGCTGAAACCTTATCAGGGGGAAGCTCAGCGTATTAGACTCGCCAGCCAGATTGGTGCAGGCCTGGTCGGAGTAATGTACGTATTAGATGAACCTTCCATCGGGCTTCATCAACGTGATAACGAGCGGCTATTAAACACCCTAACTCACTTGCGTGATTTAGGTAATACGGTGCTGGTTGTAGAACATGATGAAGATGCGATTCGCATCGCCGATCACGTGATCGATATAGGCCCTGGAGCTGGTGTACATGGCGGTAGCGTGGTGGCAGAAGGGACCATGGAAGATATTATCGCCACTCCAGAGTCACTAACTGGCCAATACCTCAGCGGTACAAAAAAAATTGAAGTGCCTGCACAGCGTACCCCTATCAATAAAAAGAAAGTGGTCGAGTTGCTCGGCGCTACAGGTAACAATCTTAAAGATGTGACATTAACAATCCCGGTTGGTTTGTTCACCTGTGTGACAGGGGTTTCAGGTTCTGGTAAATCTACTCTGATCAACGATACTTTTTCAAGATTGCACACACTCAACTAAATGGTGCGACGACAGCCACCCCATCTCCTTATCAAAAAATTAAAGGGTTGGAGCATTTTGATAAGGTTATCGATATTGACCAAAGTCCAATAGGGCGCACGCCACGCTCTAACCCAGCCACTTATACAGGCATCTTTACACCGATCCGAGAGCTGTTTGCGGGAACGCAAGAAGCACGCTCTCGAGGTTATAAACCGGGTCGCTTCAGTTTCAACGTACGTGGAGGGCGATGTGAAGCTTGTCAGGGCGATGGGGTCATCAAAGTCGAGATGCACTTTCTGCCAGACGTTTACGTGCCATGCGATGTGTGTAAAGGCAAACGCTACAACCGTGAAACTCTCGAAGTCCACTACAAAGGCAAGACCATTGATGAAGTACTGGGGATGACGGTTGAAGATGCACGACACTTCTTCGATCCTGTACCCGTCATAGCCCGTAAGCTGCAAACACTTATCGATGTTGGACTTTCTTATATTCGTCTTGGCCAAGCTGCGACCACCTTATCTGGGGGTGAAGCGCAACGTGTCAAACTGGCCAGAGAACTATCTAAGCGTGATACTGGTAAGACACTCTATATTTTGGATGAGCCCACCACTGGCCTGCACTTCCATGATATTCAACAGTTACTTACTGTACTGCATCGACTACGTGATCACGGCAATACCGTGGTGGTCATCGAGCATAACCTTGATGTGATTAAAACCTCAGACTGGATTGTCGATTTAGGCCCAGAAGGTGGTCAAGGTGGCGGTGAAATTATTGCTGAAGGAACACCGGAAGAAGTGGCCAAGGTAAAAGGTTCACATACCGCACGATTCCTCAAGCCTATGTTAAAATAAAGAAAAGTAGTAAATTAAACAGACCATAACATGGTCTGTTTTCTTTTGAAGGACGCAATAATCAATGGCAACCATCCATTTGGCAGGGACAAGTCTAGAGCCGCAAGCACCTAAACTACCGCTCATTAAGCCGTTTCTCGTTTCTATAGCGATCGTATTTTTGCTCGCGATGCACATTTTCACCCCTAATCCTGGCGGTGCTGGGCTCGCGCTCTCTTTTAATACCACGACTTGGCTGGCGGTCAGTTTCTCTCTGGCAATAGGGTTGTATCAGGTCGGAACCCAAGGTGTTGTCAGATACAATAAGCTAAGCATTGGACTGTTTCTGTGCTGCATATTGATCACAATTCCGATATTTTTCCCTCACTCAGACTTTTCCCTTTCTCAAGGTAAACTGCTCGGCTTATGGGCTGGCTACGGGCTGTTTTTTGTCCTTCAACAATTTCGCTTCAGCAACAAGCAGAAGCAACGTTTATTGTGGTTCATCACCATCTCGGTCTTTATGCAGGCGCTGTTTGGCTGGTTTCAATATTTACTCCTGCAACCTGACAACTTTTTTGGTTACGATACAGTACAAAATCGCCCTTACGGTATTTTTCAGCAGCCGAATGTCATGGCCAGCTTTCTCGCCACGGGATTGGCTCTGTCAGGCTACCTACTCACTCGCCACCCAAAGAAATACAACCGTCATCTCAGTGAAGTTTTGTTGCTGTACTTGATGCCAGTGGTCACCGTACCACTCTTGGTCATCCTCGCTTCGCGTACTGGCTGGCTCGGTGCATTTCTCAGCGTTGTTTTGTTGCTTTCATACCTGTACCGCTTTGCAACTAAAAAGCGTTTTTGGGGCTGGCTTAGCGCTATTATCATTGGTTTAGCAATAGGCTCCAGTTCAATCATATTTGCAGATAAAGAAAATATCGCTTCCCAAAAAGTTAGCCTAGAAGACGTCAGACAATTCATCTACCCTCAAGCACTCGATATGTTAGTTGAGAGGCCGTTCACAGGCTACGGATACGGGCGATTTGAGCCAGAATATATCGTCTACACGGCACGCCAACATCAGTTAAACCCTAACTATCATCCCGGTCTTGCTTCAATGGATCACCCTCATAATGAGCTGCTTTATTGGGGGGTAGAAGGAGGATTGCTTCCGGTATTAGCTATCGTACTCGCAGCGGTGATGGTTTTAGTAAGGATCTACAATGCTAAAAAAGGCACTCGCCTCGCGATGTTTGCTTTATTTGTACCAATAGTGCTTCACAGCCAGTTGGAATATCCGTTTTACCACTCTGCAATTCACTGGATAACCTTTGTGATTCTACTTTTCTGGATTGATCAGCGCGCGCGCTCGTATCGTTTTGCGTCATTCAGCATTGTGACTAAAACACTGTTCCGAGTGATGAGCTTAGTCGTGCCGATCATAACCAGTTTCTATATGCTCACCGCGCTGCACACTAACTACGTGCTCACTCAGTTTGAAACATCAAACCCTAAAAATCCTGACTTACTCAATCAAGTCAGCAATCCAATAGTTTGGAAAGACAGGTACGACTGGGATATTTATAGCACCTATCTCAATATTGGCCTTTATCGTCAGGAGGCGAAATTCATCCAGCCATACATTGACTGGTCACTGAAAATTATTAAAGAGAAGCCAAGACCAGCGTTTTATAACAACCTGATCCTGGCTTACCAAGGTCTTGGTGATAGTGAGCGTGCTGAACAAATTCGCAGTGAAGCGCAATACTTGTTCCCTGAGAGAGATTTCTCACAGGTGCAATACATAGCTCCAGATATCGATGCACTCAAAGCAGACAATGAAAAGTAGCCGAATAAAAAGGCGACGCTTAAAGCGTCGCCTTTCAATTCTATTTTGATGGCAGTTACTGCGTGAGTGACTCTTCTAATGCTCTCAAACAGAGTGCAACATTTTCTGCACGAGCGCCGTAGCCCATAATGCCGATGCGCCATGCCTTACCCGCTAATGCCCCCAAACCTGCACCAATTTCGAGATTATAGTTTTCTAGCAAATGGTTACGAACCCCTGCGTCATCAACGCCTTGAGGAATATAGACTGCATTGAGCTGAGGTAAACGTGATTCTTCTTCAACAACAAACTCAAAACCCAACTTTTCGAGACCTAACTTCAACTTTTCATGCATGTCACTATGACGCTGCCAAGCATTCTCTAACCCTTCATTCTTTAGGATTAATAACGACTCATGCAGCGCATAAAGGCTGTTTACAGGCGCTGTATGGTGGTAGCTACGTTTTCCTTCCCCGCTCCAATAGCCTAATACTAGACTTTGATCTAAAAACCAGCTTTGGACAGGTGTTTGCCTTGCCTGAATCTTCTCAATGGCCAGGGGTGAGAAGGTCACTGGCGATAAGCCAGGAACACAAGATAAACATTTCTGGCTGCCTGAATAGACCGCATCTAGCTGCCATTCATCGACTTTCAGTGGCACACCACCTAAAGAAGTCACCGCATCAACAATCGTTAGCACACCGTGTGCCTTTGCAAGCTTACCCAATGCTTGGGCATCACTACGTGCACCAGTCGATGTTTCCGCGTGAACGAATGACAGGACCTTTGCATCTGAGTGCGCTTTCAACGCCTGCTCGACTTTATCGACCGAGACAGGAGTACCCCATTCATCATCAACAATGACCGCTACACCTCCCGCTCGAACAACATTTTCGCGCATTCGCTCGCCAAACACGCCATTGCGACAAACGATCACCTTCTCACCCGGTTCAATAAGGTTAACAAAACAAGTTTCCATACCCGCACTGCCCGGTGCTGAAACAGCAATAGTGAATTCATTTTCGGTTTGAAAAGCGTATTTGAGTAGCTGTTTTAGTTCATCCATCATTTTGATGAACAAGGGATCAAGGTGGCCAACTGTAGGTCGACTCAAAGCCTGCAAAACTTGAGGAGAAATATCCGAAGGGCCAGGGCCCATAAGAATACGGTGAGGGGGGATAAAGCTTTGAATCGTCATTGTTCACTCCTTGATACTGGTCTGCTTTTACTTTATTTGTCTTTACATTAAAACAAATCGACACCAGCAGCAATTGGACGAAAGTTGTCAGGTAAAACCACTGTCACAAGTTTGTTAATTAATAAACCGATTAAAGTGACACTTTCCCGTTGACAAAGCTCACATAAAAACGTTCAATGCAGTTTGTATGGTGAATTTTTATGCCGCCATATGAATGCATTTTGCAGAAGAGGAGCACTACCCAGGTAGGTGTTTTGTGGAGCCACAACTCCGATACAAATCACTGAGGGGGAGTAGTGCCGAGGTAGATCAACGTTGTGGTTTTGATCTGTCGGTTGACTTGGGTTGACTCCCATCAACTGTCATCAGCTCAGTCTGGTGAAGAGCTTCTGAGGTAAACCTTACACAATAAAACCTCTTTATACGCTCACTCTCTCTTCAAGCAAGGATTACTTATTTACTTTCAGGAAGTTGTGGGAGAAATGCCGTGGGCAATTTTAACGTTGCTAAATTTGGTGGAACCAGTGTCGCTAACTTTGAAGCCATGAGTCGATGTGCTGCGATCATTGAACAGAACCCAAACACAAAGTTAGTCGTCAGTAGCGCCTGTTCAGGTGTGACAAACTTATTAGTAGAGCTTGCGAACGGAGTTCAAGATCAGACAGAACGCAGTGCGATTCTAACCAAACTCGCCAGTATTCATGATGCGGTACTCAATCAACTAGAAGATGCGACTCAAGCGGCCAACGAGGTCTACTCCATTCTAGATACCGTCACAAGTTTAGCAGAAGCCGCCTCGATTCAGTCAAGTACCAAGCTGACCGATCACCTTGTCGCCTGTGGTGAGTTAATGTCTACACATCTACTGGCCCAGTTAATGAAAGAACGTGGCATCAATGCGGTACGCTTTGATATTCGTGACGTACTACGCACAGATGATAATTTTGGTAAAGCAGAACCAGAACTAGCTACCATTCGTCAACAAGCGCAAGCATCACTTATCCCGTTATGCCAACAACAGGTTGTGGTAACTCAAGGTTTTATTGGCGCCGATGCAGATGGCAATACCACGACACTGGGTCGAGGTGGTAGCGATTACAGTGCCGCACTTATTGCAGAAGCAGTTGAAGCTCAGGGACTCGAGATTTGGACCGATGTACCGGGCATTTATACCACTGATCCACGTATTGCTCCAAAAGCCTCTCCCATCTCAGAGATCAGCTTCAGTGAAGCCTCCGAAATGGCCAATTTTGGCGCCAAGATCCTTCACCCTTCGACGCTAATTCCTGCTCTGCGCCATGATATCCCGGTGTTTGTCGGTTCATCAAAGCAACCAGAAAAAGGCGGAACTTGGATTCGCCATCGAGTCGAGAGTTCACCTCTCTTCCGTGCTCTGGCTTTACGATGTAACCAGACCATGGTGACGTTGCGCAGTGCGCAGATGTTCCACGCTTACGGCTTTCTGGCCAAGGTGTTTGAAATTCTGGCGAAGCACAAGATTTCGGTGGATTTGATTACTACTTCAGAGATCAGTGTCAGTCTCACGCTTGACCAAACCGACACATCTGGTGGTGCCCCTCAGTTACCTGAAGCCGCACGTTTTGAACTGGAAGAACTATGTACAGTGGAAGTAGAACATAACCTGTGTCTGGTCGCGCTGATCGGCAACAATATGAGTGAGAGCAAAGGTTATGCAAAGCAAGTATTTGGCACACTAGAAGAGTTTAACTTGAGAATGATCTGCTACGGCGCAAGCCCTCACAACCTGTGTTTCTTAGTTGATGAGTCAGACGCAAAGCTAGCGATCCAGAAGCTGCACACTGAATTGTTTGAGAAGTAATAATAGAACAGAGAACAAAAAAGGGTTGGCGCTAAAACGCCAACCCTTTCAATTTGTATCAGTGGTAAAACCGAGTGAGTTACTCACCCGCCACTTTCATAGATTCAATCAGAATCGAACCCGTCTGGATTTGTGAGCGGGTTTCAACATCATTACCAACCGCGACAATCTGATTAAACATGTCTTTCAGGTTACTGGCGATGGTCACTTCAGAAACAGGATATTGGATCTGGCCATTTTCCACCCAGAAGCCAGCCGAGCCTCGAGAGTAATCACCGGTGACGATATTCACGCCCTGTCCCATCACTTCGGTGACAAGAAAGCCCGTTCCCAGTTCTTTAAGCATCTGCTCAAAGTCTTGCCCCGTCGATTTAACGAACCAGTTATGAATGCCACCAGCATGACCCGTTGGCGTCATGTCCATTTTACGCGCGGCGTAACTGGTCAATAGATATGTCGCGAGCACACCATCGGTAATGATTTCACGATCTTGGGTTGTAACACCTTCACTATCAAATGGGCTCGACGCTAAGCCGCGGAGTAAATGCGGTTTTTCAGCAACATTAAACCAATCTGGAAGTACCTTTTGGCCGAGATGATCAAGTAAGAATGATGACTTGCGATACAGGTTACCACCACTGATTGCCATCACTAAGTGTCCAAGTAAACCTGTTGCCACATCAGCTGCGAACATCACAGGATACTGACCTGTTTTCAGCTTTTGCGCATCAAGGCGACTGATGGTTTTCTCCGCCGCTTTCAAGCCGACTGACTCAGGTGACCAAAGATCATCTTTATGGCGTGCGACTGTATAGCTGTAGTCGCGCTCCATAACACCACTTTCGCCCTGACCAATCACACAACAACTGGTACTGTGGCGGCTGGAGGCATAGCTAGCAAGCAAACCGTGGCTGTTGCCATAAACCTTCAAGCCATAATGGCTGTCGTAACTCGCACCATCGCTTTGTTTGATTTTGTCACTGAAAGATAACGCTTTTTGCTCAGCAGCAATCGCAATCTCGGCCGCATGATCTGGGTCTGGCGTATCAGGGTGAAACAAATCAAGATCAGGAATTTCTTTTACCATCAGCTCTTTAGGAGCAGGACCTGAGCATGGGTCTTCTGAAGTGTAATTGGCAATATCAAGTGCTGCCATCACCGTCTGTTGAATGGCTTTTTCACTGAGATCGGAGGTAGACGCACTGCCTTTGCGCTGACCACGGTAAACGGTAATACCTAAAGCGCCATCGCTGTTAAATTCAACGTTTTCCACCTCACACATCCGTGTTGATACACTCAGGCCAGTGGTTTTAGTGATCGCGACTTCAGCGCCATCGGATTTTTCCGCGGCCATTTCCAGTGCTTTCGCAACGGCGGCCTCAAGCTCAACACGTTGCTGAGCGACTTGCTGTCTTACGTCCATATCTTCTTCATGCTTAAGGTCTGTTGTCCCTAGAATAACAAGAATTTCGCTTTCTCCCCATGATTCTTGTTAAAATAGAGAAATAGATGTTCAAATTAAGGCAGAAAGATGGCCCGTAAGAATCAAAAAGCGCCATGGGAAGAAGAAGAGGAAATCATTTGGGTCAGTAAAACCGAAATGAAGCGTGACATGGAAGAGTTACAAAAACTGGGTGAAGAACTCGCCAGTCTTAAACCTTCGGTGTTAGAAAAATTCCCGTTAAGTGAGGACCTTGCAGAAGCAATTAAAGATGCACAACGCTTTAAAAATGAAGCACGTCGTCGCCAGTTGCAATACATTGGTAAGCTGATGCGTTTCGAAGAGACTGAGCCACTTCAAGCGGCACTGGACAAAGTACGTAACAAACACTCTCAAGCGACCGCTGCACTGCACAAGCTGGAACAGCTGCGTGACCGCGTCGTTGAAGAAGGCGATGACGCCATTGCTGATGTAATGGAGTTATACCCACAAGCGGATCGCCAGCGTTTACGCCAATTGGCACGTCAGGCAGCAAAAGAGAAGAAAGCGGGTAAGCCAGCTAAAGCGTTCCGTGAAATATTCCAAGTGCTAAAAGAGCTCAACGACGAAGAGATTTAAGCAAGCCGCTTTAGATAAAAATGGGCTGATGCAGATACATCAGCCCATTTTTTGTTGTTAGGGAAAGTTATTCGCCCGCTTTAACAAACCCGCTGAGTACAGCATGGCTATGTTGCTGAGTTAAAAGTTCAATCGTATCAGCAACCGCCACCTTTCCTTGGTCAACAAAAGCAAAATGCGAGGCAATAGCTTTCGCGTCGCTGATATGGTGAGTCACCATCACCACAGTAATATTACGCTCTGCGGCTAACTGCTTTACCAGCCCGAGCATCTCTTCACGCAATACCGGATCAAGCGCAGAGAAAGGTTCATCAAGCAGCCAGATAGGGTGAGGCTGAACAAAACATCGGGCCAATGCGACACGCTGACGCTGTCCACCCGATAATTGTTCAGGTAAACGATCCAAATATTCCTCAATACCAACCTGAATCGCGGCTTGTTCCACCTGACTGGCTTGCTCAGAATTGAGTTTCAATCCAGGGTTCAGCCCCAATCCAATATTTTCGCGCACGGTGAGGTGGGCAAACAGGTTATGCTCCTGAAATAACATCGCAAAAGGACGCTGGTGAGGCTCTTTGCCCGCAACTTCTAATTCACCAGCTTTAATACTGCCACTTTCAGGTTCGATAAAACCCGCAACCAAGGCCAGTAACGTTGATTTCCCCGCCCCACTCGGTCCCATCAATGCGACCAGACTTCCCTGCTCAATATCTAAATCAAAATGGAATAGATCCTGATGGTAATAGTAACGAACATCATTAAGGGTCAGCATAAGTCACCTTGGCATTTGCCTTAAACAGGGTTTCAATCAGTACAAAACAGCCAACACTGAGCAGTAACAAAGTGACTGACACTACAGCCGCTGCATCCATCTGATAACTGCCCAGCAATTGGAAAAGATACAACGGCAGAGTGCGGAACTCCTGGCTGCCAAACAGGGCAATTGCACTTAAGTCTCCCACCGCAAACATGAAACTGATCGCGAAAGCATGTGCCATTGGCTTTCTCAGTGCTCGCCATTCAACAACGCGAAAGCGCTGCCAACCTTTGATACCTAAGCTTGCGCATACGTATTGGTATTGCTGTTCGATATGCAGCATCGGTTGTGACAAGGTTTTGATCACGTAAGGCAAGCCCATCAACGCATTCACCGCAACCACAATAAAAAACGCCAGACTAAACACATCCGTAAAAGACCGCAATAGCAAAAATAATCCTGTAGAAATCACCAAGCCGGGAGTGACAAGAATGATCGTACCCAATAGTTCAATCTGATCCGCATGACGACTTCTTGCGTTCAGTCGCAATCGACGGCTGGTCAACAATATTGCAATCCCTGCCGAGAGCGCGATACCGCTTGCCAATGTTGCTACTTTGAGCGACGACCATAACGCCAGCCAAAATCGTTGATCAGTAAACACCGATAAAGCTTCTGAGTTGATGCCACTGAGCACCACCATCAGTAAAGGTGGCAGCACCAATAGCATACTCAGGCCAATCCAGATCCAATCCCAGCTATATGACCAGATGGAGTCCTTTACCATATAAAGGTTGTGACTTGGTGCGCCTGAACTCACAGCCACAGGTTTGGTCAAACGTTGCACCGCCAACGCCATAATGCCACACAATAGCATTTGCCATATCGCCAGTAATGCCCCTGCCTGCAAGTCAAAATCGAATTTGATCGCCTGATAAATCGCCAGCTCAATCGTGGTCGATTTCGGCCCGCCACCGAGCGCCATTACCGTCGCAAAACTGGTAAAACACAGCATAAACACCAAGCCACACACGTGCGGCAACTGCTGACGCAAGCGAGGCCATTCGACCCACTTAAATTTATGCCAATGGCCCATACCTAGATGCGCACACAGTTTGTGCTGCTCAGCCGGAATAGACTCCAATGATTGCAATAGCAGGCGCGTCGCATAAGGCAGGTTGAAAAACACATGCGCCAGTAAAATACCGTTCAGACCGTAAATCGAAAATGGCAGTCCAGAATCAAACCATGCAAAAGCTGACGATAGCAGACCGCTATTGCCATAAATCGCCAGTAAGCCAAACACCCCAACCAATACAGGCAGTACTAATGTGGTGGCAAACAACTTAAGCAATAATGACTTACCAGGAAAGTTACGCCGAGATAAAGCATGCGCTACAGGAACCGCTAAACCAACACTGAGCAGAGTCGACAGAAACGATTGGTAAAAGCTGAACTTGGTCACATATCGATAGTAAGGGTCTGACCAAACCTGAGCGATATTCAGGGATGGGGCCGCAACTAATAAAGCACCGAGAGCAGAAACAACAAAGGCCGCGATAGCTATCGCGACCCAGAGTCCCAATTGTGGAATACTACGCAAAGCGTCTCCTTAAAAGGTTAAGGCGCTTTGCCACTCACGTATCCAAGCTTTTCGGTTTTGGGCTACTTCTTCTGCGCTAAAACTCAATGCTTTTTCAGGTACCGTCAGTGTCTCAAAACCTTCAGGCAATGCGACTTCTGTCACTGGGTACATCCAGTTACCCATTGGCATCAAAGACTGAAAATCGTCGCTAAGGATAAACGTCATAAATTCATCGGCTAACTTTTCGTTTTTCGATGCTTTGACTTTAGCCGCAACCTCAACCTGAGTGTAATGGCCTTCAGAAAAGTCAGCCGCTGCGTATTGGCTGTCGCTTTCTGCGATCAGGTGATATGCCGGTGAGGTGGTGTAAGACAACACCATGTCTGACTCACCTTCAAGGAACATAGAGTAAGCCTCAGACCAACCTTTCGTGACAGTGACGGTTTTCTTAGCCAGTAGCTGCCAAGCGGGTACAACATCATCACCATAAACAGATTTCATCCATAACATCAGACCTTGACCCGGTGTTGAGGTGCGTGGATCCTGATAAATCACTTTCAGATCATTCCGAGATTCCACCAGTTCTTTAAGACTCTTTGGTGGATTGGTTAGCTTTTCTTTGTTGTAGACAAACGCAAAGTACCCGAAGTCATACGGCACAAAAGTACTGTCTTCCCAACCATTAGGCAATTTTACTGATTTGGTATCGACATTATGCTCAGCAAGTAAACCTGTTTTCTGTGCTTCCGCCATTAGATTGTTGTCCAAACCTAACACAATATCCGCTTTGCTGTTGTCCCCTTCGAGACGCAGGCGGTTAAGAATAGAGACACCATCATCAAGAGCAACAAAATTGACATCACAACCGCAATGCGCTTCAAAAGCGGCTGCCACTTTCGGGCCAGGGCCCCAATCCGCGGCAAAAGAATCATAGGTATAAACGGTAAGGGTGTTATCTGCTGCCAATGCAGAAAAAGATGTCAGTGTGGCAACGGCGATGGTGCTTAAAGTGGTTTTCACTGCTCGCTCTCTCCTTGGTTGAGCGGCACAGGTTTGAGGAAACATTGGCAGGGCAAATGTTCAGACTCAATTCCTACGCCAGCATTATCTGGTTCAGGTACACGGGTCCTGGGCTTTGCCCAATCTCAGCTTCATCTGTGCGATGAATAGCTCCCCGATGAGTGTCGGCTGAATTGTAATCGTAATGTTATCAATTGGCCAGAATTAAGCGCGCTGGTCATATCCCCAACGCGGAACAAGCCCCTGTTCAACATTAAGATGATCGAGAATCCTCGCCACCATAAAGTCGACCAGATCATCAATAGACTTAGGTTGATGGTAGAAGCCCGGTGCCGCAGGCATAATGGTGACGCCCATCTGCGACAACTTATGCATATTTTCTAGATGCAACGTAGAGAATGGTGTTTCACGCACGACCAGCAGCAGCTGCCCGCGCTCTTTCATCACCACATCGGCCGCACGCTCGATGAGATTGTCGGACATACCATGTGCGATGGCAGCGACACTGCCTGCAGAGCAAGGGCACACGACCATCTGTTTTGGCGCCGCAGACCCGGAAGCCACTGGAGAGAACCAGTCGTCTTTACCATAGACAACCAAGTTCGCGGAGTCACAATTAAGGTGTGCGACCAATGCTTGTTGAGCAGACTCGGGATTAGCCGGCAATTTCATATCATGCTCGGTCGCTAACACAACTCGAGCCGCTGACGATATCAGCAAATGTACCTGATAGCCGGCGGCTAGCAGACACTCAAGCAATCTAAGCCCGTACGGTGCGCCTGAAGCCCCCGTAAAAGCGAGTGTAATTGCTTTGTTTTTCTCTTTGTTCATACTACTACATTAATCTATTCGGCGAGTTTAGCCAGCAGCTTGTCGTGGATGCCTTCAAACCCACCATTACTCATCACCAGAATTTGATCGCCCGGTTGAGCCTGTTCTGTCAGCATCTGCACTAACGCATCAACACTGTCTGACACATAAGCCGATTGCTGACATTGCTGGGCAATATCCTCGACAGACCATTCAATATTATCTGGTTGATAAAGGAAAACTACATCGGCCTGTGCGAGGGAAGCTGCCAACGTTTCTTTATGCACGCCACGTTTCATCGTCGCACTACGAGGTTCAAGTACTGCTAGGATTCGTTGTTGGCCAACCTTATTACGCAATCCACCCACAGTAAGTTCAATCGCCGTAGGGTGATGAGCGAAGTCATCGTAAACCGTAACCTGATTCACTTCACCTTTTAGCTCAAGTCGACGTTTAGTATTGATGAATTTCGCCAGCGACTGACAGGCTAAATCCGGAGTAACACCCACATGACGGGCCGCTGCGATGGCCATCAAAGCATTATCGACGTTATGATCGCCCACCAGCTCCCACTTCACAGTACCGACGGCTTCCCCTTGGAAGAAAACGGTGAATATTGAACCATCGGCGACTTGTTTCTCCGCTCGCCAGTCACCTTGTTCGCCGCTGAACTCCGTTTCGCTCCAGCAGCCACGCTGTAATACATCGCCTATTGCTGAATCTCCTTGCGGAGCAAGGATTCGACCGTTCCCCGGCACGGTTCTTACTAAGTGATGGAATTGGCGCTTGATCGCTTCCAGATCATCGAAGATATCCGCATGATCAAACTCCAAATTGTTCATCACTAACGTGCGAGGATGGTAATGCACGAACTTAGAACGCTTATCGAAAAAAGCACTATCGTATTCATCAGCTTCCACGACAAAAAACATACTTTCGCCCAAACGTGCTGAAACACCGAAGTTGCCCAAGACACCACCGACAAGAAAGCCAGGTTGGTAGCCACAGTCTTCTAAAATCCACGCCAGCATGCTGGAAGTGGTCGTTTTTCCATGAGTTCCAGAGACAGCCAGCACCCAACGGTCATGGAGAAGAAACTCCTGCAGCCACTGTGGACCTGAGGTGTATCTCAGATTACTGTTCAATACATGTTCGACACAGGGATTACCTCGACTCATCGCGTTTCCGATCACAACGAGATCAGGTGCAGGATTAAGCTGAGACGGTTCAAATCCTTCAATAATTTCAATACCTTGAGATTCCAACAATGTACTCATTGGTGGATAAACATTAGCGTCACTACCCGTCACTTTATGCCCCAATTGACGAGCTAAAACTGCAGCACCTCCCATAAATGTGCCACAAATTCCCAAGATATGAATATGCATAAACAACCTTCTCCAAGGCGAAAACTGAGCTGACATTATGGCGATTATACGCAGAAAAGCGAACTACTTTGCTCACTGTTTTACGTCACACGAGCGCAAATGATTGCGTGTTATGCGCGTTATCCAACTCGTATGGCTTCAAACAAGCAGATGAAAACTGTTATCAAGTCGACAAATAAAACGAGATCTCAGTCAGTTAGTTCATTACCAATAAAAAGATCTAACTCTTAGACTAGGCTTAGGCGAAATTTAAGATCCGTTAGAGATCATCAACGCCTATCCCCTACTATATTGAAGCGACTAAAGGAAAAATCATGTCTGGAATGCGCACCCTTGGCGAGTTCATTGTTGAGAAACAAGCGGACTTCCCCCACGCTAGCGGTGATCTATCATCCCTACTTTCTTCTATCCGACTTGCTGCAAAAATCGTTAACCGCGAGATCAACGCTGCTGGTCTTGGTGACATTACCGGTGCAGTCGGTACTGAGAACGTACAGGGTGAAGACCAGCAAAAGCTGGATGTTTACGCGAATGAAAAGTTTAAAGCAGCGCTAGAAGCCCGTGATCAGGTTTGTGGTGTAGCCAGTGAAGAAGAAGACGAAGCCGTTGCGTTCAATAAAGAGCTGAACAAAAACGCGAAATACGTGGTTCTGATGGATCCGCTAGATGGGTCTTCAAACATCGATGTTAACGTGTCAGTCGGTACCATCTTCTCCATTTACCGTCGTGTGTCGCCTATTGGCACCCCACCGACAGAAGAAGATTTCCTTCAACCCGGCCATAAACAGGTTGCTGCAGGTTACGTAATTTACGGCTCTTCAACCATGTTGGTGTACACAACTGGTAAAGGCGTTAATGGCTTTACCTACGATCCATCTCTGGGCACATTCTGCCTGTCTCATGAAAACATGATGATTCCTCAAGATGGCACGATTTACTCAATCAACGAAGGTAACTACATCCGCTTCCCGATGGGTGTGAAGAAGTACATCAAATACTGTCAGGAAAATGAGCCGAGCGAACAGCGTCCTTACACATCACGCTATATTGGTTCACTAGTCGCGGACTTCCATCGCAACCTGCTTAAAGGCGGTATCTACCTTTACCCAAGTACGCAAAGCCATCCAAACGGTAAGCTGCGTTTACTCTACGAGTGCAACCCAATGGCGTATATCATTGAGCAAGCTGGTGGTGTCGCGTCTGATGGTAAGACTCGTATCATGGATCTAAAGCCAACTGAATTGCACCAGCGTGTGCCTTTCTTTGTTGGCTCAAAAAACATGGTCAAGAAAGTGGAACAGTTCTTAGAACAACACTCAGAAGATTAAATAGAAAGGCGCTTTCGAGCGCCTTTTTCACATTTTCTTGAGCAAAATCTCGCCTTAGTTGGTTTACATAAAACCGAGTTTAGCAGTAAGGTATTGCGGTCTTATATTCAAGCCCGTGTGCCTCACTGAGGTACAAACTAAAAAAGGAACTTTCTTAATGAGTTTAAACAACGTACCAGCAGGTAAGTCTCTTCCTGATGATCTCTATGTCGTGATTGAAATCCCTGCTAATGCGGATCCAATCAAATATGAAGTAGACAAAGATTCAGGTGCTGTGTTCGTCGACCGCTTTATGTCTGCACCTATGTTCTACCCATGTAACTATGGTTACGTAAACCACACTTTGTCTCTAGACGGGGATCCAGTAGACGTTCTGGTTCCAACACCGCACCCTCTGATGCCTGGTTCAGTGATCCGCTGCCGTCCTGTCGGTGTTCTAAAAATGACGGATGAGTCTGGTGAAGACGCGAAAGTAGTAGCAGTACCACACACTAAATTGTCCAAAGAATACGATCACATCAAAGACGTAAACGACCTGCCTGAGCTACTAAAAGCACAGATCACGCATTTCTTTGAGCGTTACAAAGAGCTTGAGTCTGGCAAGTGGGTAAAAGTCGACGGTTGGGAAGACGTAGAGTCTGCTCGTAAAGAGATTCTTGAATCTTACGAACGCGCACAGAAATAATAAAAAAGAGCCAGCAAATGCTGGCTTTTTTATATCACTGAACGCTAGACCCGCTGGCACCAGTCACCTGAAGAAATAATGGTATCAAGCTTGCTTCCATCTTGGTAAAGGTATATCCAAGCTTCGCCGAAGGGGGTTTCAATTTGCTCACGGCGATACTCAATAGGCACATCCTCAAGTTGATCGACTTTAGATAGTGTCTCACCATCAATCAGGTACACTTCCCCCAGAATCGAACCATGACCCTCAATCACCGCTGGATACGAGCCAAGATCATATAACGCGTAGTTAGGGAGAGTTTCAAAATGACCTAAACATTGGGAGCCAACCAAATAATTATGGTTACTTTCTCCCTGACGTAGGGTTCCGTACACAAAGAGTAAATGCTGCATCCTGCCACCTAGCTTGACGATCAATTGAATTCAAATTGATACAGCAGATCGACTGCTCTGTCCAGACCTGATACAGCTTCAACATAGAGATCTTGCATCAGTCGATAACGCACCGTAAATTCGCCCACAGAGTCAAAGATACCCACTCCATATTTGACCTGCAGACCCGGTAGAACGTAACCACTCACGGTCACTTGTGAATCATCACCAGACCCAGAGGTATCCAACTGAAGATCCTGAACACCAAAAGCTTGGCCAATTTCTCCGACGACACGACCACTTTGAGCTAAGCTCAAACCAATCAACGTCGTCGTCATGGAGCTACTGCCTGATTCACCATCAATATTTTGGCCACGCAGCAAATAAGATAGTGCATTGGCCTGAGGCATCGCAGGTTCAGAGAAAATAGTGACGGTAGGTTCATCAACAGGCCCAGTGACTCGAACACCTGCCGTTACCTCATCTCGAGTGTTGTCAGGGTTACGCACCGCGGTAATTTGCACATAAGGCTGATCCACCGGACCATTCATCAGAACTTTGCCTTGTTTGATTAACAAATCTTGGCCGAAGGAGCGGTAGGAACCATCGACAATATTCACTTCGCCAGTGACGAACGGCCCTTTATCACGCTGTGCAACATTGAGGTTTCCCGATAAACCGCCCTCTAAACCAAAAGCTGAAAGTTTGAAGTCCTCACCAATATTGATGTTAATGTTTGTCTGAACACTAAACGGTACGCTAGTGGTTTCATTTTGGGGCTGAAGCTGATCATCTAGGATAACCTGATCCTTCGATATTCCAATCGCGCTTGGCGGCAGTTCCTCAACCACAATGCGTCCCCAAGGCAGAGAAATCTTACCATCGATCTGGGCTTGCTTAGGAGAAGCCGATATCGTCATATCTGGCACAACCTTGATTTTCACCATCGGCGGCATATCCACTAACAGCTCTTCGGCAAAAACCCGAACACTCGTCTGCCAATCTTTGAGATCTTGCCAGTTAGCATCTCCGGCAGCTTCCAGCTTACCATCAGGTGTATTGATCATCGCCGCGAGTGTGGCGTCATAGCCCGAGAAACTGAGGGACAGTTTACCCGAATCAATCTCAACGGGTGTGATTTCCCCTTCAAGCAAAATATCATCGACCACAAACTGGCCATAAACTTTAGGGTGCATCATAGGGCCGGAAAATGTTAAATCGGTACTAACATTAGATTTCATCTTGCTATAGTCGCCAAGAAGAGGAGCAAGAAAATCCAAGTGGAAAGTCGTTAAGCCAAGCTTACCATCCAGCTGTTTGTCTTTCGCTAACACATCAGGGATATGGATCTCACCTGAAATGTCTCCATTGTCTGTCACATCCAGTAACCAGTCAGCCTCAAGTTTGTTGTTCTCAAGATGAGCATTAAGTTTGAGTGACTCCCAGCCAAGATGGACAGGCTGCTCATTATGTTGCGTTACCGAGCCTTTGGGCATTTCTAACTTGATCATGATCTGTGGCGCTTGTTCTGGTGCCCACTTAGCCATCGCAGTAGCATTCACTCCACCCTCTAATTTAATCGTTTGAGGCACCAACGCTTTAAGCTGATCAAAATCGAACTGTTTGATGGAAAGATGCGCTTCGCCACTTTGGCCGGCGTTTACATCCTGATCGAGACAGATCGAAGCATCGGCTTGTAACCAACAATGCGCCGCAACGAATGCCTGCTGTGAGTCAATGAGAAACTCTAACTGAGTCGGTTGATTCAAGTTCCACATACCTTGCTCTGAGGTCAACGACATACGCTCCAGCGCACCTTTCCACATCAACTCAGGCTTATCTTGCAACGCACCTTTAATCGCCAATTTCGTTGAGGCGATGTTTGACTCAAGATCAAGAGTCAATGCGTGCTGCTGTTGCTCGCCATCAAAATTTAATAACACTTTATCAATCAGATAATCTTGATATTTGGCTCTGGCAACTCTGAGCTGCAATTCACCAGAAGGTAAAGGCAGTGGAGAGATCTGCCCTTGCAGCGAAACATCCTCTACCTGCACATCTTGCTGCCACTTAATGGCTTTCACATTAAGATCCACACCAACCAAAGGTTTATCCAACTTACCAGTCAGCCTAATCTGACCTCGAGCGCTACCTCTTAAATCAGGGACGGATTTAGCGATATCCGGAAAGTCGACGGCAAGCTGCATATTTAGGTTTTGTTCAACATCACCTTTTGCCGTCAGATGATTCGGTCCATGAGATAAGACTAAGCGTGGCGTATCAATTTTGAGTTCACCAGTGCCCGCTTTATCGGAAGCAGACAACGCACCTTCTATGTTCAGCGGGTAATCTCGCAAAACGCCGTCAATATCTAATGTTGGTAACTTAACCTGCCAACCACCTTGCTCCGTCAGTGAACCAGTAGTGGCGAACTTGCCGCTAATATTCCCTTCTGCCTGCTGCCACTGTAGGCCCGGTTGAATGTCCTTCAGTGAAAGGTTAGCCGCCCAGTTAATCGGCGCTTGCCAATTGGCCATCACCGTACCACTCACCTCCCCACCTAAGATTTGTATAGAGAGGGACTGAAGATCGATTTGGTTTAAATCCCCTTTGCCATGCAGAGTCAGGTCAGCATCAGGCAATTGACTGCCTTTCAGAGCCGAATCGAGTTCAACACTGTAGCCATTTAGCGAGCCTTGAGTATGCAAGTTGCGTATTGTGGCAAAATAATCACCTTGGCCTTTCAACGGCCATTGAAGGTCACCATCACTCAAAGTCAGTTCAAAAGGAAATTCGGCATTCAGTGGCTGCAATGCAGCTTCAAGATGAGCTTTAGCTAAACCGCCGAAGTCTGCCTTTAACGTCAGTTCAGCAACACTTCCCGTCGCATGCAGTTTGACTGTCTGTCCATCCGCTATCTCCTGCTTCACTTTGGCATTCAGTTCCAACTCCAACGGATAGTCATCTGATAAGGTCACTGTTGTACTAAGCACACCTTCGATTTCGGGCATATCCAATGCAAGAGTATCAACCTGAACTTGGGATCCAGCGGCACTTGCCTCCAACCCCAAATGGTTTACGACTACAGGAGTGGGTTGTTGCAACTCAAAATCATTCACATCCAGTCGCACTACATCAATTTGTAGCGGTAAGGTAATGTTTGGTAAGACTATCGGGGCGTTAGTGTCCCTCGCAGCAGGGGCTGGTTCACTGGCATCACTTGGTGCCAGAGCCACTCGAATGGAGTCGAACGCCGTTTGATTAATTCGTAGACGATTACCCTGAAAGGCCAACCCTGTCGTGAAAGACTGCCACTTGATCTGATGACCTAGAATATCCAGGGACATGTCGGTTAAGGCCACGCGTTTGACTTTAATGGGTATAGGCACTGTCACTGGTCCACTTTCGTCAGCCACAGGTTCCTCTGGCGTCGTGCTGCTCTGCGGTAATTCCGGCATATCAAACTTAAGGCCATCTACCGCGAGTTCATCGACACAAACACTGGGCTCTGTCAGGCAAGCAGCATTAACCGCCAACGTGATTGAGCGAGCCTGCACATCGACGTTAAGTGAGTCGTCTTTAAACACGACACCATTAAGCGTAAAGCGCGGGAAAATCGCCCCTGAATAGGACTCGATTTTCAACTGAGGTACAAACTTTTCTGCTCCCCAGAGTACTATTTTAAGACCCGGAGTTGTAAAAAGAACTGCAGCTAGGGCAATGGCAATCACCACCAAAAAGCTGAACAATGAGATAGACAGCCGCTTTGACCATTTTAAAACAACCTTGGTCATAATTCGGGCCCTAACGTGAAGTGGACTTTAAATTCATCACCCGGCGAAGCATCAAGGCCCCAAGCAAAGTCGAGACGAATTGGACCCACGGGCGATGCCCAACGGACACCAAAACCAGTCCCGCGCTTAAAATCAGGCTTGTCATTGAAGGCATCGCCATAATCATAAAATACCGCTCCCCACCAATTACCATAGACGCGGTATTGATACTCCAAGGATGAAGTCGCGATGTATTTGGCCCCCGTCAATGCACCACTACTGTCTTTGGGGGAAATAGATTCATAGCCATAACCACGCAAATTATTGTCACCACCGGCAAAGAAACGCAGTGATGGAGATAACTTATCGAACTTGTCGGCAAAGTTGGCCCCTCCGTCTAAACGTAAGATCCCCGATGATTGCGACCTGCGCTGCGAATTCCAAGATGTGCCTGCTTGCAGGCGAATGACCCGAGTTTCAGATAATAAGCTTTCATCACCGTACTCGATAGTCAGGCTTTGGCGATCTCCCCAACGAGGCATGGCACCGCCGCGAACTCGGCTGCGACTGTATGTCAGACCTGGGAGTAGAAACTGACCAGAGTCATCCTGAAGGCCTTGTTCGTAGTTTTCCAACAAGTAGCGAATAAACAAAGTTCTGTGCCAACCATTGTCTAAAGTCCAGTGGCGCTCAAGCGCTAAGTTAGATTCAAGGCTTTTTGTATCTCGGTTATCGACATTTTTCATCCCATAACCAATGCGATAATACTCATTCAACGCATCTTCAAGTGGGATACGGTAGCCTGCGGTAATCGTCTGCTCAGGCTCAGAGAGAGAAAAGCTACTGTCAAAGCTGTGGCCACGTGCGTTGACCCAAGGTTTTTTCCATTTCAGGGAACCTCGAACACCGACGTCAGTAGAGTAACCTAGGCCTGTTTCCAGTTTGTTCTTTGCCTGTGGAGCCAGAGACACTTTCATTGGCAACTCTCTGCTCTTACTCAACATGGATAAGTCAGGCTCAACAAACACCGAAGAAAACCAATCCGTATTAGACAAGTTTTGATTGTACTCTCCGACTTGCGAAACCTGATACGGTTCTCCCTTTTTGTAGGGAGAAAGCGATCCTACACGGTCTTCTTCAATCTGACTTCCCGAAATTATGTTCTCACCAAAAGCGTAACGAATACCGCTGTCGAAATGCAGGCGTATAAAGGCTTGATTCAAATCCGGTGAAACCTCAAGGCGGCTCATCGAGTAATCACCCTCAAAATAGCCTTTCTGCAATGCCAGATTACGGATCCCAGATTTAAGTGCATCATATTGGCTATGATTCAGGATCTGGCCTTCCTTGATACCACTTTTTCGGAGCAACACTTTAAATGAGCGGTCATTGCTCGCTTCACCAGTCAACTGTATATCCACTTCTTTAATCAATACTGGTGGGCCGGGGGTAACCGTCACCACTAATTGATGACCATCGTCTAGAACTTGAAACGAAAAATCTGGATGATAGTAGCCGAGGGCATTGAGAGCTTCTGTGATGCTCTTTTCGACACGAGCTTGAAAGCGTAGACTGGTGTTATAATCTTCGTCAGGAATAGAGGCCAGATAAGCATCGACATTCATATCCAACTCACCAGATAACCCTTTAACAGACAAGCCTACTGTATCAGCAGACACAGGAAAACCACTGGCAAGGAGAATGACTGGTAATGACTTTCTTATCATGTTTTATCTACTACCCAAGAATCGTAACGGAATAATAACGCCACACAAAAAATAAGTCTGTACGAAAACAGTCAATTAGGCGGTCTACTCTCAAGATTATTAATTTTAAGGATATTCACTATGCTCGATAAACAAACCATGATCACGGCTCAGCAAGCTTTACCGGGACGTAAGCAACCACTTGCGATTGATGATACACACTTTGTCAATCAATCCAGTTTAACCGCACCACCCGCTGAAGGCTGCGACGAAATCGTGTTCGGCATGGGATGTTTTTGGGGAGCAGAACGTCTGTTTTGGCAACTTGATGGCGTGATCAGTACTTCGGTGGGATACGCTGGTGGCTTTACACCTAACCCAACCTATGAAGAAGTCTGCTCAGGTCAGACAGGTCATACTGAAGTGGTGCGGATTGTTTTTGACCCTGCAGTTATCAGCCTTAACCAACTACTGCAAAAATTTTGGGAGCGTCATAACCCAACTCAAGGAATGCGTCAGGGCAACGACTTAGGCACCCAGTACCGTTCTGCTATTTACGTATATAGCGACGAACAATATCAGGCAGCGATACAATCGCGAGACGAGTATCAATCGTTGCTCGGACAAGAAACATCATCCATTACCACCGAGATTCTGCCTGCTGGTCGCTACTATTACGCAGAAAGCTACCACCAGCAGTATTTGGCTAAGAATCCAAATGGGTATTGTGGGTTAGGTGGCACTGGTGTGTGCTTCCCACCAGAAGATTAAACGCTACTAAGCAAAAAAGTCGCCCAGTTGAGCGACTTTTCATTTTCCTAAACAGGTAACACGGTAATCGCTTGATTAATTTCCTTGAAGGTATGCATTTTCTTTTTATCTTTTATGTCCGGCATCAGGACTTTACCGTTATCAAATCTAAACTTGCCAATTCCTGAAATGACAAACTGTCCCTTGAATAATGTCTTCACAAAGCGTGCCACCTGATGTGGTCGATATTTCGTAAATTCGCGCAGCATAACTACCTCAATATCCATTTGCGATCTGATCCTTTCCTTGGATCCGCTTCTTTTCCTGCTTGGCTTACAGTGCATCATACACATTAATGTAAGACCAATACAAGCAAGATCACAAACACAAAACAAATTATTAACATCATTGGTTTTCTTCAGCGACTGAGAATTTTTAGGTATATACTTTTCCCGCTTACTAAAAAGGAAGAAAATAGTGAAAAACAAGACTCTAATCGCTTTGACAGTAGCATGCTCTCCCATGTTTGCTCTGGCGCATAACATCACTGTCGGCCAAACAGTTCCAAACGTTGAAGTGGCCAGCCACGGTGAAATCATGGTCAAAGATAATGATACGACGTATCAACCATGGTCATCTCAGGACATGTTAGGTAAGGTACGTGTGATCCAAGCTATCGCCGGACGCAGTAGCTCGAAAGAACTTAATGCCCCCCTTATGTCAGCTATCACAGCCGCGAAATTCCCATCAGAAAGCTACCAGACTACGTCCATCATTAACCAAGATGATGCGATCTGGGGTACAGGCTCTTTCGTTAAATCCTCAGCAGAAGACAGCAAAAAAGAATTCCCATGGTCTTCAATGGTACTTGATAAAGAAGGTGTGGTTACTGGCGCTTGGGAACTTCAGGAAGAATCTTCCGCCATTGTGCTACAAGACAAGCAAGGTACCGTCTTGTTTGTTAAAGAAGGTGCTCTGAATAATGAAGAAATTCAACAAGTTTTGACACTAATTAAAGATAATATCTAATCTCATTTGCGCTTAGCGTTTTCTTAAGAGTTGTTATAATATAACAGCTCTTTTTCGTATTAAATGAAACGCTGTGATTAAAACTCATCCCAATCTAACCAGACGCTCAGCGGTCCTTGCTTTCTTTGGCATTGTGCTGATGTCATGGATGAGCTTCGCTTACATCGACCACCAATACGATATCTCGCCTGCCCATCACAGTGATCATCACTGCCAACTATTTTCTTGTGCGCAATACGGCATGAGCCATTCATCTCCGACACTCACCGATACCTCATTACCAGATGTATTCATCGAGCAGGATGATTATCACTTCTACCAGCGACTAGCATTTGCCTATCAGGCCCGCTCTCCCCGGTGAGACTAACTAGTTAACTCAGATTTTCACGTGCTGTTTCAAAGCAATAACCATATATTTTATCAAAACACTTTATTAGGATTCACAATGAACTCAATGACAAAAGTTGCAACACTGGTTGGCCTTGCCCTAAGTACTACCGCTTTCGCTGAAGAAGGATTCCGTCAACACGAAGCTCACGTGCACGGCCACGTTGAGCTAAACATCGCTCAAGATGGTAAAGAGCTTTTAATGGAAATTACCGCTCCTGGTGCTGATGTTGTCGGCTTTGAACATGCTCCAAAAACAGCAGAACAAGAAAAAGCCCTAAAAGACGCAGTCACTCGACTAAAAAATGCAGACTCTATTTTCACTCTTGCATCAGCAGCAGGTTGTCAGGTTGAACATCAGTCAGTAAAGCACACTCTGGGTGCTGACGACCACGACCACGACCACGACCACGACCACGACCACGACCACGACCACGAAAAGCATGACGAACATCATGATGAACACAAACATCATGATGACCATAAACATCACGATGAGCATAAAGGTCACGAAGGTCACGAAGGTCACGACCATCATGATGAACCTCATGGCGGTCATGGCGAGTTTACTGTCGAATATCACTTCGAATGTAACGACATCAACGCACTTTCTTCCATCGATACACAATGGTTTAAAGCTTTCCCAAGCACAGAATCTATTAGCGTTAACCTATTAACAGATAAAGTGCAAACCGCACTTGAACTGTCTGCAGACAACACTAAGATTTCGCTTTAAGTCCAAAACGACCTGATAGCTTGCGGCTATCAGGTCTACTCGTTCAGGTTGATCCAATGGTAGAAAACAGAAGTAACAGCGTCGTTGAGCTGGAGCAGGTCACCTTTACCTGGCCTAGGAACCCAACTCCGACACTTAATATCAAACAACTGCATATCACTAAAGGCGAGCACCTCTTTATTAAAGGCCCCAGTGGCTGTGGTAAATCCACCTTGCTCGGGCTACTCACTGGCATTAACACTGCCAGCAGCGGCCAGTTACGTGTTTTAGGTCAGGACCTCAATCAGATGAGGGCTAACCAACGCGATAAATTTCGTGCCGATCATATTGGCTATATATTCCAGCAGTTTAATTTGCTCCCCTATCTTAACGTGATTGAAAATGTCATCCTGCCGTGCCAATTTTCCGCACAACGCAAATCACAGGTTGAGACATCACTGGTTGAAGACGCCACTCGGCTTCTGAAAAAACTGCATCTACCTGAACATCTGTTGAAGAAGCCTGTCGTCGAACTGAGTATTGGACAGCAACAGCGTGTCGCTGCCGCTCGAGCTCTGATTGGCAAACCGGCGCTAATCATTGCCGATGAACCTACTTCTTCACTTGACTACGAAAATCGCATTGCTTTTATCGAGTTATTGCTCGAGCAGGTCAATCAGGCTCAATCAACCCTGTTGTTCGTCAGTCATGACCCCACACTGGAAAGCCTGTTCGATCGCACCTTAAACCTTAATCAAATCAATCAGGCAGGAGCACAACAATGACCCCTACATTTATGCTTGCCTGGAAGAGTGTCCGTAACCGTCGTGTCACCGCCATTCTGACCATATTAACCGTCGCTATTTCGGTCATACTACTTTTGGGGGTAGAAAGGATCCGTACCCAAGCCAAAAGCAGCTTTGCTAATACAATTTCAGGAACTGACCTGATCGTCGGTGGACGTTCTGGTCAAGTAAACTTGCTGCTTTACTCAGTGTTTCGCATCGGCAACGCTACCAATAACATTGACTGGAAAAGTTATCAGGAATTCAGTAATCATCGTTCTGTGAAGTGGGCGATACCTATTTCTCTCGGAGACTCACACAAAGGCTTCCGCGTGATGGGCACCAATCATAGCTATTTTGAGCACTATCGCTACGGCAAAAAACAAAACATCGCCATCGCTGAGGGACGCGAATTTGATGGTTTATTTGAAACCGTCATTGGTTCCGATGTTGCCCGCTCTCTCGGGTACAATATAGGCACAGAAATCATTATTGCCCACGGCATCAGTGACGTTGGCTTCAGTCGCCATGACAACCTGCCGTTTAAAGTGGTCGGTATCTTAGCTCCGACAGGCACCCCAGTTGATAAAACCGTACATGTCTCACTCGAAGCGATTGAAGCGATTCACGTTGGCTGGGAATCTGGAGCCCACTTAGGCAATACACCAAGTGCTGAACACCTTGAAAAGCAAAACTTTCAGCCAAAACAAATTACTGCCATGCTTCTTGGCCTGAATTCGAAAATTCAGACCTTTGCTCTGCAGCGCCAGATCAACACTTACCCTAAAGAACCGCTGAGTGCCATCCTACCGGGCGTTGCGCTGCATGAATTGTGGGGGATGATGTCGGTGGCAGAACAAGCCCTGATGGCGGTTTCGGTATTCGTCGTTATTGCCGGATTACTGGGAATGTTGTCTAGTTTGCTGACCAGTTTGCAAGAAAGACGTCGAGAGATGGCCATTCTAAGGGCGATGGGAGCAAGACCAAGGCATGTTCTCTCTCTGTTAGTTCTCGAAGCCAGTGCCTTAACCTTAGTTGGCTTAGTTGTCGGTGTGCTAGGTCTTTATGCTCTGTTAGCCGCTATCGCACCAATCATTCAACAACAATATGGCATTAATATTGAGATGGTAGCCATATCCCATTATGAGTGGATATTGCTTGCAGCTGTCCAGTTAGCAGGTACTGTAATCGGTTTAATTCCAGCATTCCGTGCATACAGACAATCCCTTAGTGACGGGATGACAATTCGGGTTTAAACATGAAAAAGATAATATTATTAGTCATATTAGCCATGAGCTTTATGACACCTTCTATAGTCAGTGCTAAAGAAAATATTCTCAAACTGGACTGGATCGACCTGATCCCAGAAAGTGAACGAAAGCAATTCGATTCATCTGGTATGCCAGTGACTGATCACTCCGGTCAGGCTGCCAAGCAATCATTGATGGGCAAGGTCCGTCAGGAGCTCAACGGCAGTCAGGTTAAAATACCTGGTTTTGTGATTCCGTTGGAAGGGGATGAAAACAAAGTCACCGAATTTCTGCTGGTGCCATACTTTGGTGCATGTATTCACGTGCCACCACCTCCGCCGAACCAGATCATCTACGTGAAGTTCCCTAAAGGGGCGCCGGTGCAAGAGCTGTGGGATGTGATTTACGTGGTCGGTACGCTGAAAACGGAAACCATCAACCATGATCTGGCTGAAACAGGTTACGTCTTAGAAGGCACCGCGATCGAAGAGTACGATGACTACTAATATTGATTAACATAAAAGCAACCTGTTAATTATCCGCTTTTCTTTATATGTATCTAGAGAGATATACCAAGACTGCTAGATAAACCAGAAATAGTAGGGCAATTGACAGGTGCTTTTTCAGTTTATTCTCATTTAAAAACTTCATAAGCCCCTCAAAACATCGATAACAATTTTAACAACTTATTATCATTTGGCATAGCGCCAATTTTCAAGGATTGCTCACATAGTTCTTCTGGCAGACAATCAGGTTAAGAGGTAAATTTAATTAAATACGTTTAACACTCTGATGGGCAAGGAATTCACATGTCGGAAAAGCAAAAGCCAGTGGTTATAGAGCACGAGTCCAGCGCTGAATCACGGCATGAGAAAAAGAAAACCTATATCAAAGATAGTGCCAGTCGAGTGATGAACATTGCTCAAACCCATGGTTTGGATGCCTTATTACAAAAAGACTCACCAGAAAAAACGGCATTAGAACGCGCCCTCATTCGCGAGCGCCGTTACAAAGAGCAGAAACAAAAAAATCTTGAACAAATCCTTAAGCTCGCTCACCTATCCTGTAAAGATGAAACCGCGGGCGACCCCGATCAAGATTGGCTGCACCGCTTCTTCAACATGGCTCAGGAAGTACATAACGCCTCAATGCAGCGCCTATGGGCACAAGTGTTAAAACGCGAAGTCACCAACCCAGGTTCAACGTCAATGAAAGCGCTCAAGGTGCTACAAGATATGTCACCTAAGGAAGCACAGACCTTGCAGCGTGCCGCCTCTTTAGCGTGTAGTTTTGGTGGCGATACCAGTCGCAAGCTTTTAATTGGCTATCGGGCACAAGGGGGTATTTTCAGCTTTGGTAAGCGTAATATTACCGGTAATATCAACGTTGGTAATTTTCAGCTTCCCTACTCAAGCCTGTTGGTCTTATTTGAACTTGGTCTGATGCACGGCACTGAGTTGGAGTCAGGTGAAATTGAGCTCGATTCCCCCTTACCGCTTACCTACCAGGGCAAGCAGTTATCACTTCAAGCGCACAGCAAAGGGGTTCGACTTCTCTACTACCGCTTTAGTCCAACTGGCAATGAATTGTGTAAGCTACTTGGAAACAAGCCAAACATGCAGTATTACGATCAGATGGTCGCTTTGCTCAGCCAGAAATTCACCGCAAGTACAGATGCTCAGCCAAGTGTGGATACGACGGTTTAGGGGAGCTGGAGAGCCATCATTGCTTGAGGTTAGTGGGAAATCAACTCTCGTTTTCTAGCAGGACGAAGTCCGATACCGTTATCCAGAAGCGCACCGTTCCCGCATCCCGAATCTTATTTAAATCAATTGATTTGTCATCCCCGAGAATGAGGAATGAGTAATTTGGGGAGCTCTCAAAGCAAGTCGAATAGTCTACGAGATTCCCTACTCCTTCCTTCGTCAGTCTATGGAATGACCGCTTTTCTCTTGAAGGACAAAGCTCGACCCCGTTATCCAGAAGCGCAACGTTCCCACTTCCCAAGTCTTATTTAAATCAATTGATTTGTCATCCCCGAGAATGAGGAACGAGTGAGTTGGGGATCTCTTAAAGCAAGTCGAATACTCTATGAGATTCCCTACTCCTTCCTTCGTCAGTCTATGGAATGACAGCTTTTCTCTTGAAGGACAAAGCTCGACCCCGTTATCCAGAAGCGCAACGTTCCCACTTCCCAAGTCTTATTTAAATCAATTGATTTGTCATCCCCGAGAATGAGGAATGAGTGAGTTGGGGATCTCTTAAAGCAAGTCGAATACTCTATGAGATTCCCTACTCCTTCCTTCGTCAGTCTATGGAATGACAGCTTTTCTCTTGAAGGACAAAGCTCGACCCCGTTATCCAGAAGCGCAACGTTCCCACTTCCCAAGTCTTATTTAAATCAATTGATTTGTCATCCCCGAGAATGAGGAACGAGTGAGTTGGGGATCTCTTAAAGCAAGTCGAATACTCTATGAGATTCCCTACTCCTTCCTTCGTCAGTCTATGGAATGACAGCTTCTCTCGAAGGACGAAGCCCGTTCACGAATCTCGGAGCGCAGCGTTCCCGCTTTCCAAAACAAAAACGCCAACCTGACAGGTTGGCGTTCTTACTTTATTCAAAGCAGATTACGCTTTGTACGCTTTGAATGCGTTAATCAGACCATTCGTTGAGCTGTCGTGAGAACTGATTTCCGACTCATCAGCTAACTCAGGTAGTATTTGGTTAGCCAATTGTTTACCTAGCTCAACACCCCACTGATCGAAGCTGAAGATATTCCAGATCACACCTTGAACGAAGATCTTGTGTTCGTACATTGCGATCAAATTACCTAAAGTACGTGGTGTAATTTGCTTGACTAGGATTGAGTTAGTAGGGCGGTTACCTTCAAACACTTTGAATGGTGCTAGAGTTGCCGCTTCTTCTTCACTCTTACCTGCTTTGGCAAATTCCGCTTTGACTGTCTCTTCTGACTTACCAAAAGCAAGCGCTTCAGTTTGAGCAAAGAAGTTAGACATTAATTTCTGGTGATGATCACCTGCAGGATTATGACTAATAGCAGGTGCAATAAAGTCACAAGGGATCAGCTTAGTACCTTGGTGAATCAACTGGTAGAAAGCGTGCTGACCGTTAGTACCAGGCTCACCCCAGATAATTGGACCTGTTTGGTAAGTCACTGCATTGCCATCACGGTCAACGTACTTACCGTTAGACTCCATGTTGCCCTGTTGGAAGTAAGCTGCAAAACGATGCATGTACTGATCGTATGGAAGAATCGCTTCAGACTCAGCACCATGGAAGTTGTTGTACCAAAGGCCAACTAGCGCAAGGATCACAGGAATGTTGCTTTTTAGCTCTGTAGATGCAAAGTGGTTATCCATTTCATGAGCGCCATCTAGCAACTCAACAAAGTTGTCGTAACCTACCGCAAGGGCAATGGAAAGACCGATAGCTGACCATAGCGAGTAACGACCGCCAACCCAGTCCCAGAACTCGAACATGTTGTCGGTGTCGATACCAAACTCAGATACAGCTGGTGCGTTGGTAGAAAGCGCTGCAAAGTGCTTCGCTACGTGTGCTTCATCACCTGCTGACTCAAGGAACCAATCACGAGCACTGTGTGCATTGGTCATAGTCTCTTGTGTAGTAAACGTCTTAGATGCGACCAAGAATAGTGTCGTTTCTGGGTTTACTTTCTTTAACGTCTCAACGATGTGCGTGCCATCAACGTTCGAAACGAAGTGGAGATTTAGGTGGTTTGTGTAAGGAGCTAGAGCTTCAGTCACCATATAAGGACCAAGATCAGAACCACCGATACCAATATTCACAACATCAGTAATCGCTTTACCTGTGTACCCTTTCCACTCGCCGCCGATGACACGTTCCGTAAACGATTTCATTTTTTCTAGCACAGCATTTACTGCAGGCATGACATCTTCACCATCAACTATAACAGGAGTGTTACTGCGGTTACGTAGTGCTGTGTGGAGGACGGCGCGACCTTCAGTTTGGTTGATTGCTTCACCACTGAACATCGCTTCGATTGCTGCTTTAAGCTCAGTTTCGCCAGCTAATGCGAACAGATGCTTCATAGTTTCTTCATTGATTAGGTTCTTAGAGTAATCAACAAGAATGTCGCTACCGAAACGCGTAGAGAATTTGTCAAAGCGCGCAGCGTCTTGAGCAAACAGCTCTTTAAGATCCATATCTTGAGCCGATTCGAAGTGCGCAGTCAGCGCGTTCCAAGCTGATGTTTGCGTTGGATTGATATTTTTCAACATGGTTACTATCCCGATGTTACAGTAGGTTTTATTCTACATTGATTGACTGAAGAGTAAGATAAACGACAGCCAGTAGAATCCCCGATTAAGCAAAAATAGTTCGGTTCTCGCATTGCAACAAGCAGCCAGAACTTTGTAATAAATTTTCAAGGTGCAATTATGAACCAGTGTGGCTGCACCATCATTGAGTTAAGTCACGTTAAGTGATTTAGTTACACTCAAACCCATGACTAGCTATTGGCACTCACCTTACCGCCTCAGGTTGAATTTGCCAAATAGATTATAGAGGATGCCATATGTGGGCTCAGAAGCGTATTCAATTGAGCGCGAGAAAACGCGGATTTCATCTCATCACCGATGAAATAGAACAACAAATTCCAGAGATAGCGGATTTTTCTGTCGGAATATTACAGTTATTTATCCAACATACTTCTGCAAGCCTGACCATTAACGAAAACGCCGACCCAACGGTACGTCATGATATGGAAAAGCACTTTAACCAGTTTGTGCCGGAGCGCGCCCCTTACTATAAGCATACCTATGAAGGCGATGATGATATGCCCGCCCATATCAAAACGTCGATCTTAGGGTGCAGCGTGATGATCCCCATTAGCAACGGACGATTAGCTCTAGGGACATGGCAAGGCATCTACCTTGGAGAGCATCGTGATTACGGTGGTAGCCGCACCTTAGTTGCGACGATTCAGGGCGAATAATAAAAAGGCTGGCTTAATTAAGCCAGCCTAAAACGAAAGATTCGATGTCAGCTATTTGGAATATTCCATTTCCACTCGCGAGGTCAGTTTAGTTACCAGTTCATAAGCAATAGTGCCAATATGGCAAGCCACCTCTTCAGCAGGAAGGCTTTGTCCCCAAAGGATCGCCTCATCGCCCACCTTATCACTGGCATCTGGACCGAGATCAACCGTCAGCATATCCATCGACACTCTTCCCGCAATCGGTACTTTGCGACCATTGACTAACACTGGTGTGCCATTGGGAGCGGTTCTTGGGTAGCCATCACCGTACCCAATCGCGATAACCCCCACTTTGGTATCGCGTTGACTGGTCCACATCCCGCCATAGCCGACGCTCTCGCCCGCTTTTACTTCACGTACCGCAATCAGGTGTGATTTGAGCGTCATGACAGGTTGATATCCCATCCGCTGTGCCGTTTTGTCGTTAAATGGCGAAACACCGTACATGATGATTCCGGGTCTAACCCAATCGAGGTGACTGTTCTGCCACGCCAATAATCCCGCAGAAGCGGCGAGTGAACGCTCACCTTCGCAACCATCAGTCAGAGACAAGAACAGCTCAGTTTGTTCTGTCGTAGTGGACTTATCCAGCTCATCAGCACAACCAAAATGACTCATGTAACGCAGTGGCTTCGCCACGTTACGACACGCTTTGAGACGAGAGACAAAATCCCAGTATTGTTCCGGCCTGACACCGAGACGATGCATCCCGCTATCGATTTTAAGCCAAACAACGACAGGAGTATCCAGCTCTGCTTGCTCAAGTGCTTCAAGCTGCTCTTCACAATGCACTACGGTTTGAATGTTATTAGTCACCAAGACAGGTAAATCGCCCGAAGAATAAAAGCCTTCGAGCAATAAAATCGGTGTCACCACACCGCAAGCCCGAAGTTGCAACGCTTCTTCAATCCGTGCCACACCGAACGCATCTGCATCCGTGGCATACTTAGCAATATGTCTCAAACCATGACCATAGCTGTTGGCCTTAACCACCGCCATGATCTTACTATTTGGTGCTTGAGATTTAATCTGTTTTAAGTTGTGTTGCAACGCATCTAAATCAATAAAGGCCGTTGCCGCTTTCATATAACTCATGCGTTACTCTTCATCCACATCAAACGCCGGGCCAGCATAATTATCAAACCGTGACCATTGACCTTGGAAAGTCAAACGTACCGAACCAATCGGACCATTACGCTGCTTACCTAGGATGATTTCCGCCGTACCTTTCATCGGGCTATCTGGGTGATACACTTCATCACGGTATATAAACATGATCAAATCAGCGTCCTGCTCTATCGAGCCTGATTCACGCAAGTCTGAGTTAACAGGGCGTTTATCGGCACGTTGCTCTAAGGAACGGTTGAGCTGCGACAGTGCAACCACTGGCACGTTGAGCTCTTTAGCCAAGGCTTTCAGTGAACGGGAAATTTCGGCGATTTCCAACGTACGATTATCAGCCAGCGCAGGGACACGCATTAATTGAAGGTAATCGACCATTATCATAGACAGACCACCATGGTCACGCGCAATACGTCTTGCTCGTGAGCGGACTTCGGTTGGTGTCAGACCCGAGCTATCATCAATGAAGATGTTTTTCTTCTCCATTAAAAGCCCCATAGTAGAAGAAATACGCGCCCAATCTTCATCATCTAACTGGCCAGTTCTTATCTTGGTTTGATCGACACGAGAAAGGGATGCCAAAGAACGCATCATCAGCTGTTCAGATGGCATCTCCAAAGAGAAAACCAACACGGGCTTATCATGGGCCATCGCTGCATTTTCAACCAAGTTCATCGCAAATGTTGTTTTACCCATCGATGGACGCGCTGCAACAATCACTAGGTCCGAGCCTTGAAGACCTGCCGTTTTCTTATTCAAATCGGTAAAGCCCGTCGTTACCCCTGTTACCCCATCCTGAGGGGATTTATAGAGCATCTCAATACGTTCGAGCGTTTTCTCAAGAATATTATCGACATTTTGCGGCCCCTCACTTTCGCTAGTACGCGACTCGGCAATAGCAAACACCTTACTCTCTGCCATATCAAGCAGATCCTCAGATGTACGCCCCTGAGGATCGTATCCCGCATCGGCAATTTCATTCGCCACACCGATCAAGTCGCGAGTCAGAGCACGTTCCGCGACGATATCTGCATAGGCGTTAATGTTAGCTGCGCTCGGTGTATTCTTGACCAAATCTGCAAGGTAAGCAAAACCACCAACATCGTCCAATTGTTCACGCTGCTCTAAAAACTCTGACAAGGTGATCAAGTCAAGAGGCTGGCTATCTTCTAGAATGCTTTGCGATGCTTCGAACATCAAACGATGTGGACGGCTGTAAAAATCTTTCGCCACCACTCGTTCAGATACAGTATCCCAGCGCTCGTTATCCAACAACAAACCACCGATGACGGACTGCTCAGCTTCCAACGAATGTGGAGGAACCTTGATAGCATCGACTTGGGCGTCTGCTGGTTTCTGATTACGATTGTCTGTTCTCTGTTCTGCCATGCTCTTGCTCAACAATTTACTTGTGACCGCTCATTATAGCCAGAATGAGCGGGATGTCTGTAATAAACAAGGGGTTTGAATGCAACTCGTGTAGAATTAACTTAGAACTGACGGAATTTGAGTGAATAACCTCTACTATTTCCCCAATTTTCCCATCTATAAAGAGGTAGTGAGTGACGAACCTTTGGCTCTTGAGTGCAGGCCTACTGTGCAGTTCCGTAGTCCTTGCGGATGAGACAGTACAAAGTCAAACGGACATTGAAATACCCTCCCCTTGGGATACCGAAATTGAATTCGGTTATCAGGCGCACACCGGAAACTCAGACTCACGTTCCCTTAATTCTCGACTCAGTGCCGAGTACCTATCTGGCCGATACCGAACCAGCGGTGAGTGGAAGTACTACCTACTTTATAAGGATGGGGAAGAAGACAAACGGCAGTCAACCTACACGGCACAGAGCGACTATAAGCTTAGCCCTAAGACGTATCTTTACGGCAGCTTCAAAGGTGTCGATTCTCGATATAGTGCTTATTTTAAGGACTATACGCTCTCGGGAGGCTTAGGTTATCAATTTTCTAATACCGATGTCTTTGTACTGGAACTCGAGCTCGGCCCTGGTTTCCGCTACCAAGAGCCCAATACTGATGAAATTGGTGACAGCGATATTGTCTTTGAGGAAACCGTTCAGGAAGCGATTTTTCGAGGTAAAGTCAATTCAAGTTGGCAAGTACTGAAAAACCTTAGCCTAGCCGCCGATGTGACTCTCGTCGCCGGTGACAGTAACCTCAGAGTAGATACAGATATCAATGTGACCAACAACATCACAGAAGATATCGCACTCAAACTGGCTCATACACGTCAATATCATGACCGCGTCCCCGAAGGGCTAAAGAAAGCCGACAGTATTTTCTCTGTTAACTTACTTTTCTTATTTTAAATACCACACTTTAGACATAAAAAAGCACCTCTGAGAGGTGCTTTTAAAATACGTCTTGATACTGAATTACTCAGCAGCAACAACTTGTAGGTTAACTGCAGCGAATACTTCAGAGTGAAGCTGAACGCTGATCTCGAACTCACCAGTGTTACGTAGTGCGCCTTCTGGAAGACGAACTTCGCTTTTCGCAACTTCAACGCCAGCAGCAGTGATTGCATCAGCGATGTCACGAGTACCGATAGAACCGAACAGTTTACCTTCGTCACCAGCTTTAGAAGCGATAACAACAGCTTCTAGAGCGTTAACTTTCTCTGCACGAGCTTCTGCAGTAGCTAGTTGCTCAGCAACTTTAGCTTCTAGTTCAGCACGACGAGCTTCGAACATTTCAACGTTAGCCTTAGTTGCCATAACTGCCTTAGCTTGAGGGATAAGGAAGTTACGAGCATAGCCAGATTTAACGTTTACAGTGTCACCAAGACCACCTAGGTTACCGATTTTATCAAGTAGAATAACTTGCATTGCTTAATCCTCTTTCTTAATAAAACGACCGATTACTGATGCTTGTCAGTGTACGGTAGTAGAGCTAGGTAGCGAGAACGCTTAATAGCGCGAGCTAGTTGACGTTGATACTTAGCGCTTGTACCAGTGATACGGCTAGGTACAATTTTACCAGCTTCAGTGATGTAGTTTTTAAGAGTTGCTACGTCTTTGTAATCAATCTCTTGTACGCCTTCTGCAGTGAAACGGCAGAATTTACGACGACGGAAGAAACGAGCCATGGGCTATCTCCTGATCTTAAATTTGAAAAAAGTTGTCTGCCTAGATAAACACATTCGAGTAAACCCTAGAGTTATCTAGACTGAGTACTAATTCTGAGTAGTAATTACTCAGCCGCTGCTTCTGGCTTAGCTTCAGCACGCTCTTCGCGACGAGGAGCACGCTCTTCTTTCTGCTTAAGCATGATAGATTGCTCAGTGATAGCCGCTTTAGTACGCATGATCATGTTACGTAGAACTGCATCGTTGAAACGGAAAGCAGTTTCTAGTTCATCGATAACAGCCTGGTCAGCTTCAACGTTCATTAGAACGTAGTGAGCTTTGTGAAGCTTGTTGATTGGGTAAGCCAGTTGACGACGACCCCAGTCTTCTAGACGGTGGATAGTACCGCCAGCTTCAGTGATAGAACCAGTGTAACGCTCGATCATGCCAGCAACTTGCTCGCTTTGATCAGGGTGCACCATGAATACGATTTCGTAATGACGCATTGGTTGCTCCTTACGGATTATTCAGCTTCCACAATTGGCCCGGTCATCCAGAGGAAGCAAGGAACTAAAGATAATTGACCGAGATTTAAGGAGCACGAATAGTACAGAATGATTGCAATTTAAGCAAGAGAAATGTGATACAAGGGTGGCTAGAGAATAGAACAGCGCATAACACGCTGCTCTAAGCTGTTGTCATTCTGCTTAGTCGTCGTCTTCATCAACAAACTGAGCCTGTAGGTAGTTTTGTATACCTGTCATGTCGATCAAACCAAGTTGAGTTTCAAGCCAATCAACGTGTTCTTCTTCATCTTCTAATATATCCTGAAACAGATCTCTGGATACATAATCGTGCGTATCTTCCGCGTAAGCGATCGCCGCTTTTAAGTCAGGTATCGCAGCCATTTCTAACTTGAGGTCACATTCCAGCATCTCTTTGGTGTCTTCACCAATCATTAACTTGCCAAGATCTTGCAAGTTAGGGATGCCTTCAAGAAACAAAATACGTTCAATCAAATGATCTGCGTGCTTCATTTCATCGATGGATTCGTGATATTCCTTATCCGCCAAATGCTTTAACCCCCAGTCTTTATACATTCGCGCATGAAGGAAATATTGGTTAATGGCAACTAGCTCATTGCCAAGGATTTTATTGAGATGTTGAATAATGATTGGATCGCCTTTCATGACAAAAACCTCCTCTTTGGCTCCATATAAACTGTAGAACCAATTGAGAAGGTGTCAAAAATACACGAGACTGTTTTAGCTCGCTTTTTGGTACTGTACTACACCGGTTTCATTGAGGATTTCCTTCGCCATCTTGACACATTTGCCGCATTGACTGCCAAGTGCGGTGCATTTCTTTATGCCTTTAATATCGGTTACGCCCTCTTCTAAAGCTAACCTCCTGATTTTCTTGTCAGAAACTCCATGACACAAACAAACGTACATAAATGAGACCCGTAATACAACCTAGGACAAAAATATAAACAATAATTGTTCTTATTACCAGTTGGGTTGTCGAAGATATTAAGACAAATTTGTTATAACCAACAGGACGAATGAAAGGTGCAAAGCACTTACGCGTTTAACCATGCTTAGAACATGGCTTTTGTGGCGATTTAACAAATTGTTTTAGAAGATAAAATGAAGTTTATATCTAGATATGACCCAAAAGGTGAATATTTTTTTTTATAACCAAATAATAAAAAAGAGAAGCCGAGGCTTCTCTTTTTTTAGATGTGCTTTCTTCATAAATGAAGAAAAGTGCAAGATTTCAGTTAATTCCTAAGAATTAGTCGAAGATCTTAGCAACAACACCAGCACCTACTGTACGGCCACCTTCACGGATAGCGAAACGTAGACCTTCATCCATTGCGATTGGAGCGATTAGCTCTACTTGCATTTGGATGTTGTCGCCAGGCATTACCATTTCTACGCCTTCTGGTAGAGAGATATCACCAGTTACGTCAGTTGTACGGAAGTAGAACTGTGGACGGTAGCCTTTGAAGAATGGAGTGTGACGACCACCTTCATCTTTAGACAGTACGTATACTTCTGATTCGAACTTAGTGTGTGGGTTGATTGACTTAGGAGCCGCTAGTACTTGACCACGCTCTACTTCGTCACGCTTAGTACCACGTAGAAGGGCACCAACGTTCTCACCCGCACGACCTTCGTCTAGAAGCTTACGGAACATTTCAACACCAGTACAAGTCGTTGTTGTAGTTTCTTTAATACCTACGATTTCGACTTCATCACCTACTGTTAGGATACCGCGCTCGATACGACCAGTTACTACTGTACCACGACCTTGGATTGAGAATACGTCTTCGATTGGTAGTAGGAATGGTTGGTCTACTGCACGCTCTGGCTCTGGGATGTAAGAGTCTAGTGCTTCAGCAAGCTCAACGATCTTGTCTTCCCACTGCTTCTCGCCGTTTAGTGCGCCTAGTGCAGAACCTTGGATAACTGGTAGGTCATCACCTGGGAAGTCGTACTCAGATAGAAGTTCACGAACTTCCATTTCTACTAACTCTAGTAGCTCTTCATCGTCAACCATGTCACATTTGTTCATGAATACGATGATGTATGGGATACCAACCTGACGGCCTAGTAGGATGTGCTCACGAGTTTGTGGCATTGGGCCATCTGTCGCAGCAACAACTAGGATACCACCGTCCATCTGTGCAGCACCTGTGATCATGTTTTTAACATAATCCGCGTGTCCTGGACAGTCTACGTGTGCGTAGTGACGAGTTGGAGTGTCGTACTCAACGTGAGATGTTGCGATTGTGATACCGCGCTCACGCTCTTCTGGAGCGTTATCGATAGATGCGAAGTCTTTCGCTTCACCGCCGTACACTTTAGCAAGAGTTGTACAGATTGCAGCAGTTAGAGTTGTTTTACCGTGGTCAACGTGGCCGATAGTACCAACGTTTACGTGCGGTTTAGTACGTTCAAATTTTTCTTTAGACACGATCGTGTTCCTTCCTAGTTATGATTCGCCGCGAACGTTATTGATCACGACGCGCCAGAATTTGCTATTTTATGCGCCAACGTCCGTCAGCGCAATATTTGGACGTATTGATCTTTAAAAAAGTCTTGCTATTTTTAAAGGTTAATACGATTTATTAGTAACCACGGTCTGCAATGATTTTATCTGCAAAGTTTTTCGGTACTTCAGCGTACTCGTTAAACTCCATAGAATAAGACGCACGACCTTGAGTCGCAGAGCGTAGATCCGTTGCATAACCAAACATCTCAGATAGTGGTACTTGAGCGCGGATGATCTTAATACCCGCCACTCCATCGTCCATACCTTCGATCATACCGCGACGACGGTTTAGGTCACCAACAACATCACCCATCCAATCTTCAGGCGTAGTTACTTCAACATTCATCATTGGCTCAAGAAGTACAGGCTGTGCTTCTAGTGAACCCTTCTTGAATGCCATCGAGCCAGCGATCTTAAACGCCATCTCGTTAGAGTCAACATCGTGGTAAGAACCATCAAACAGAGTGGCTTTAATATCTAAAACAGGATAACCCGCTAGAACACCACTGTTCATTTGCTCTTCGATACCTTTCGCTACCGAGCTGATGTATTCCTTAGGAACCACACCACCCACAATTTCGTCAACAAAGACAAAACCTTCGCCAGGTTCAGATGGCTCCAGTTTGATCCATACGTGACCATACTGACCACGACCACCAGATTGACGTACAAATTTACCTTCAACTTCCGCGTTACCACGAATCGTCTCTCGGTAAGCAACCTGAGGTTTACCAACATTACAGTCAACGCTGAATTCACGTTTCATACGGTCAACGATGATATCTAGGTGAAGCTCACCCATACCAGAGATCAGTGTCTGACCTGTTTCGTCGTCCGTTTCTACGCGGAATGATGGGTCTTCTGCCGCTAGTTTACCTAGTGCTATACCCATCTTCTCTTGATCAGCAACAGAGCGAGGCTCTACTGCGATCTGAATAACTGGATCAGGAAACTCCATACGTTCCAGAATCACTTTATGGTTCTGGTCACATAGCGTGTCACCTGTAGTTACGTCTTTCAGGCCGATTGCCGCTGCAATATCACCTGCGCGAACTTCTTTAATTTCATCACGCTTGTTTGAGTGCATCTGTACGATACGACCAAAGCGTTCTTTCTTCTGTTTAACAGAGTTGTAAACAGCATCGCCAGAGTTGACCACACCAGAGTAAACACGCATAAAGGTCAGCGTACCTACGAATGGGTCAGTTGCGATCTTGAATGCTAATGCTGAGAACGGTTCGTTGTCGTCTGCATGACGTTCAACTTCGTTGTCGTTGTCATCCACACCTTTGATCGCTGGAACATCGATTGGCGATGGCAAGAATTCGACTACTGCATCGAGTACCGCTTGAACACCTTTGTTCTTAAACGCACTACCACAAGTGGCCAGTACGATTTCGTTGTTTAATGTACGTGTACGCAGTGCTTGCTTGATTTCAGCTTCCGTTAGTTCGCCTTCTTCAAGATACTTATCCATCAGCTCTTCGCTAGCTTCCGCTGCAGATTCAACGAGGTTGTTGTGCCACTCTTCAGCAAGCTCAAGCATGTCCGCTGGAATCTCTTCGTAAGTGAACGTTGTACCTTGATCAGCTTCACTCCAGTTGATCATCTTCATCTTGATTAGGTCAATAACACCCTTGAAGTCATCTTCCGCACCAACGTTAAGTTGGATAGGAACAGGGTTCGCACCAAGACGGTTTTTGATTTGATCAACAACGCGTAGGAAGTCAGCACCTGCACGGTCCATCTTGTTAACAAATACCATACGAGGTACTTGGTACTTGTCAGCTTGACGCCATACAGTTTCAGATTGAGGTTCAACACCCGATGAACCACAGAACACAACGACAGCACCATCAAGTACGCGCAGTGAACGCTCTACTTCGATAGTGAAATCTACGTGTCCGGGAGTATCGATGATGTTGATGCGGTGGTCTTGGAATTGTGCGTCCATACCACGCCAGAAAGTCGTCGTAGCCGCTGAGGTGATGGTGATACCACGCTCCTGCTCCTGCTCCATCCAGTCCATGGTAGCAGCACCATCGTGAACTTCACCGATTTTATGAGAAAGGCCAGTGTAGAACAGAATACGTTCACTTGTGGTTGTTTTACCTGCGTCTACGTGAGCGACGATACCAATATTACGGTAGCGCTCAATAGGTGTTTTACGAGCCACGATTGAATCCTCTTGAATTAGGGACTATTGCTATTTCTAGTTGCATTTTAGTCTGCTCATGGCAATTTTTACGTGCCCTAGATATAGCAATAGTTCCTAAGCTTGCGCATAGGAACTAGAGTAGCGCCGCGAAGGTTCTCGCGGCACTGAAAGGTATTACCAGCGGTAATGAGCGAATGCTTTGTTCGCTTCTGCCATACGGTGAACGTCTTCACGTTTCTTAACAGCAGTACCTTTGTTCTCAGACGCGTCTAGCATTTCAGCAGCTAGGCGTTGAGCCATAGATTTTTCACCACGCTTACGCGCAGCTTCAACTACCCAACGCATAGCAAGTGCGTTACGGCGAACCGGACGTACTTCTACAGGTACTTGGTAAGTTGAACCACCCACGCGACGAGATTTAACCTCTACCGCAGGGCGAACATTTTCAAGAGCTTCTTCAAATACAGCTAAGTGATCTTTACCAGATTTCTCAGCCATTGCATCTAGTGCAGTGTAAACAATTTTCTCTGCAGTAGATTTTTTACCGTCAACCATAAGGATGTTAACGAATTTTGCCAGCAGTTCTGATTTGAACTTTGGATCTGGAAGGATCTTACGCTGACCGATGACGCGACGACGTGGCATGGAATTTCTCCGTTGTCTTATTCTTCAGGTTATCCAAAACTTTACAGTTTCTTCAAAAATTAATATTAATTTTAGTGTTTGGCCTTACTTAACGCTTCTCTTTAAAAGAAAAGACGATTAAGACTTAGGACGCTTCACACCGTACTTAGAACGACCTTGTTTACGGTCATTTACGCCAGCACAGTCAAGTGCACCACGTACTGTGTGGTAACGTACACCCGGAAGGTCTTTAACACGACCGCCACGGATTAGAACAACTGAGTGCTCTTGAAGGTTGTGACCTTCACCACCGATGTACGAAGTTACTTCGAAACCGTTTGTTAGACGTACACGACATACTTTACGTAGTGCCGAGTTAGGTTTTTTAGGTGTAGTAGTGTAAACACGAGTACATACACCACGTTTTTGTGGGCACGCTTCTAGTGCTGGCACGTTGCTTTTAACAACTTGCTTTGCACGTGGCTTACGTACCAACTGGTTAATAGTTGCCATTAACTAGCTCCTGATTTACTTAAAAGTAAGCTTTGTGAAAAATCTAACCCTATCTACACGTGTACCGAAGTACTTCGTACAAATAGGGACGCAAAATTCTATGCAGCAGTGAGAGGTGTGTCAAGAAATATACGGATCTTTTTTGTCCAACTCGAACACGTATGCCGTAAATGCTGATTCACACTATGCTAGGGACAAGACTCAATCCCAGGTGAGAGAGTTTTCTTGCTCAGAAGTCAGATCGACAAAGCTTTCGTAGTCGACCGTCTCTATCGATGGGCTCGTGCGGTTGAGGATACCACGGGCTGCCAGATCACTCCGCAATACAAAGGTATTGAGGCCTTTTATCAAAGGGTAAGTCTTGTGTTGGGGATTGACCGAGTACACCGCATCTTCTATCAGCAACAAAACATCGCCGTCAACATACACCTTTACGACGTCTTCTAACGCCGCTACCGACTTAACAATATGTAACATGATTCCCTTAAAAAGAAAGTACTTTGCCAGCGCGATGGATCTGCGCCTGAATATCAACAATAGAAAGCGATTCAGCGTTTATCACTAAATCTGCTTGCGCTAGCCCACGTTCCGCCAATGAAACCGAGCAGACGTACACTTGTTCGATATCGTAAAGATCAAATAGCTTGAGCATAGGTGAATAGTCTTTACTCAGAATATCACCAGTTTGCTGACCGGCAATCAACTGGTAAACGCCATCCCCAATAAACACTACGCTGATATCTTCACAATACGCTGATGCTGCCAATAAAGCATCAATGCCTTCCCGACCAGAGGCACTACCATGGGGGGCACTACGGAATACATAGGTTAACTTGCTCAAAACTGCACCACTCTATCTTGCGTAAGCATAGCTTCAGCCAGACTGCCCAGCCCTGCCTGATAAAATCCATCTGCAAGGTTACTTTGCATCAAGCTGTGTTGGTTGGCTTCATCCTGACTGACGACACCACGACGCAATGCGGCGGCAACACAAGTTTCAAGACGCACAGCGTGTTCTGAAGCCAGAGATTGCCAAGCTTTGACCAAATCAAATTCGTCATTCGCTGGCACACTCAGTGCCGTTCCGTTGGTTACGCCATCCTGATAAAAGAACACGCTCACTAACCGATGACCTTTATTAATCAGGCTGCGTGCAAATTGATAGGCCGTTCTGGCGGACTGACTACCATAAACTGAGCCGTTGACGACCAAGGTATAGCTCAATGAATTCAACTTTCGTCTTCCTCAGTTTTGCGCTGGCGGATATAGAGATAGACGGTGTGTTTAGAGATATTCAAACGATCTGCTACCCGATTTATCGCGTCTTTGATATCAAAGATTCCTTTATCGAATAACTCCATCACAATTTGACGGTTTTTGGTGTTGTTCGATACCGACTTATCAGCATTTATCTCTTCTATTGTACGCTCAACCGTCTGATCCACCAGCTCCTCAACATCACTGGCAAAGTTTACGGAGGAAGCCGCTTGCTTGGCTTCTTCGGTAGGCATGAAAGATTGCAATACTTGAGAGAATGGCGCATCGAGATTCACGTTGATACATAGCAAGCCAATAACACGATTTTCACCGTTACGGATCGCAACAGTAATCGACTTCATCAGCACACCACCTTTGGCACGGGTAAAATATGAGCGAGAGAAGTTACGTTCCGAGCCTTCAATATCACGTAACATTTTTAACGCTAAATCCGTGATAGGTGAACCGACCTGACGCCCTGTGTTTTCACCATTCGCAATTTTAATAGCTGATGTATTGAGGTCTTCCAGAGAATGCAGAACGATTTCACAAAAAGGGCCGATAAGACTAGCAATGCCGTCCACAACTGCTTCATACGATCTCAGAATAATTTTGTCGTGCTCACTAAATGGCATCACATTGACAGATTCCATTTCGAGCAACATATCTGTGTTTACTGTGTCTGTAGTTGTCACTTTTTAAGCCTTCGAGCGAAAAATCAACAAATTGGTGTAAGTTTATCAGAAATTTTGAATTGAACATCTAGCAATGCCACTATCTAGTGATTTAGAACAAACTATTCACGCGATACAGTGCCCAGAACATAAAAAAGGCCTGACTTTCATCAGACCTTTCTACTTCATTCTGCGAGTAGTGGTTTATTGAACCGCTTGCTCACCTTCACCGTTATCGATTTTCAGTAGTTCAACTTCAAAGACCAGTGTTGAGTTTGCAGGGATAGTTGGCGTATCTTGCTCACCGTATGCCAATTCAGGTGGAATAACGAACTTAAACTTAGAACCCACAGGCATTAGCTGCACACCTTCCGTCCAACCAGAAATCACGCGATTAAGTGGGAACGTCGCAGGTTCACCACGGTCGTATGAACTATCGAATTGAGTGCCGTCAATCAACGTGCCTTTGTAATGAACCTGAACCGTATCTGTGTCTTTCGGCTGTTCACCTGTAGCTGGTGTCATTACTTGGTAAAGAAGGCCTGAGTCCGTCTTTTTGACACCATCTTGCTTTTCAAAATCAGTACGGAAATCATCACCCGCTTTCTTTGCTTCAGCCGCTTTTTCTGCCGCTTGCTTTTGCATTGTTTCAGCAACGCGCTTGTCTAGTGATTCAAGTGCTGCACGTGTTTCTTCTTCATTAAGCTCGGGATTGCCCGCAAACACATGTTCTATGCCTTTCAGTACGAGATCTTTATCTAGGTTAATACCAATTTCATTTGGTTTGTCTAAGCTAGTGTTTAGGTAATTAGCAAACGATACGCCAATCGCGTAAGCTGCTTTTTCATCGTCGGTTTTAAAGTGAACCGTTTTACCGGCTTCTGCTTGCACTTGCTCGACTGCAGGCGCGGCTTCTGTTTTAGCTTCTTCTTCTTTTTGACAGCCAACCGCCAACATTACTGTTGCTGCAAGCAGTGACACCTTAAAAATAGATTTCATTGAATTCTCCAATTAATGGCTAACCATTTGTCTTTGCGCACAAATCTGTAATTTCGACTGGTGCTCATAAGCATGTTGTACCACTATAACCAATATGCGTTTTAATTAAACGTTAACTAAAGCGGATCTTTGTATTTAATGCGAATTATTTTTCACACTCTGATACTTACGTTTGTCATCGCAGCGTTAAATGGCTGCTTTTTCTCCACACAGGATGATCAACGCTGGGTAATTGAACCTCTGGGAACCACCAGTTTCGCCTTAAGCCGAGATGCCCGATTTGCCCTGTTGTACTCTAAAGAGCATCAACTGGTACTGTGGGACCTCTACGAAAGCCAACAGCTTGCCTCATTAGGCGAACAAGATCCTCAAGCGAGTACCGTTTCTCGAATCCGTATCTCAGATAACGGCCGATTTGCCGTCACTGCAACACAAATAAACTTTGCTGTATGGGATTTAGCTTGGACACAAGCTCAAGGGCTCTGGTCCATCTCAGACGGCTTAATTCGCGATATCGACATCGCCAGCAATGGTGAACAAGTCTTGCTGGGGTTATCGAATGGCAAAGCCATATACGTCAACTTAGTCACTGGAAGACGCCTAGAGTTCCTTGCCCATAATGAAAAAGTGAATTCCGTTGCCCTATCTCCTAATGGTCGTTTCGCTTTATCGGGAGGTAATGATTATACCGCCTATCTATGGGATACCCGTACAGGGCAAATTCTCAAGAGCTTTGAGCATGAGCAGCGCATCAATCGTGTCGCCCTACAAAGAGATGGTTTGTATGCCTTTACTTCAGATGGAGGCAATCAGGCAATCATCTGGGATCTCAGAACTGGAGAACAAATTTCCAATCTGCGCAGTTTTTCTCGTCAGTTGATCTTCTCAACGGCCCGCTTCTCTGATGACGGGCAGTTCCTTGTCACTGGTACTCCTTCAAGCCGAATTATGGTCTGGGACATACAAACAGGTAAAAAGGTCGAGGGATTTGAAGCAGAGCCTTTAAAAGATACTCGCCCTCCACGCGCAGTGGTGTATGATGCAGCCTTTGATAATCAGAACCGAGTGATATCTGGCACCTCTGCAGGGATCGCCCAGGCTTGGAGTGTGGATAACTAATCATGACCGAAAAGCGTATTGAAGAGCTAGAGAACCGTCTTAACGACATGGAGTGCCAGCTTGCTTTCCAAGAGCAGACTATTGAGTCTCTCAATGATGCACTAAGTCAGCAACAACTGCTGATCACGAAAATGCAGGATCAGATGAAGTACGTGGTGGGCAAAGTCAAAAACATGGACTCATCTAATTTAGCAGATCCAGCCCAAGAAACCCCGCCACCACACTACTAACTAAACACGTATGCAATCACGGCACCTGCAACCACTAAACACCCACCGATACGCCTAAGTTGATTGTCGGGTTGTTCACTAAGCTGAGAGACCATATTTCTCCAACCGTTCGGTGCGATTAGAGGCCCCAACCCTTCCACAATCAACACTAAACCCAGAGCCATCCATAGAGAATTAGTCATCGCTTTTTCCTCGAAAAAACAAAGGCTCCACAAGGGAGCCTTTTATTGATGAGTTTGAACTTACTTAGCAGGCGTACCTGCTGAGTTGTTCATGTACTGGAAGAAATCACTCTTAGGATCCAGTACTAAAATGTCGCTTTCACTGTTAAATGAAGACTGATAAGCGCGCAATGAACGGATAAACCCGAAGAACTCAGGGTCCTTGCTATAAGCTTCAGCATAGATGTTGGCAGCTTCAGCATCCGCATCACCCCTAGTGATTCTAGCGGTCTTGTCTGCTTCAGCAAGAATCGTCGCCACTTCTAATTCAGCTTGAGCGCGAATAATTTCCGCTTGCTCGCGACCCTCTGAACGAAACTGCCTTGCAACTGACTCACGCTCTGCTCGCATCCGATTATAGATAGATTGGTTGATACTATCTGGAAGGTTAATCTTCTTCATTCTAAAGTCGAAGACATGAATACCCAAATCTTCCATCGCATCTTTGCGCGTATCGTTGAGCACGTTCTTCATAATGATGTCACGCTCGCCGTCAACTTCTAGTGCCTCTTTGGCAGCTTCAGTGGTTACCACATCGGCGTCAGTACTGTCAGGCAATATATCTGTGTTACGTGGCCCAGAAACGATCTGCTTTATCTCACGTGAACCTATTTCTGAACGCAACACGTCCGTTACTTTACGGCTTAGTAGTGTTTGGGCTGTATTAGCGTTGCCACCACCAGTGGCAAGATAATACTGACCAAAGTCTTCGATACGCCACTTTATGTACGAATCGATCAAAACATCCTTTTTCTCAGACGTTACGAAACGATCCGAGCGCCCGTCCATCGTCTGAATCTTAGCGTCTAGGGTTTTGACTCGGTCAAACAGTGGCATTTTGAAGTGCAAGCCCGGTTCGTAGATTCGTGCAATCTCATTGTTGTCTTTCAACACTCGACCGAAACGAACAACGATACCACGCTCTCCTTCAGGTATCACAAATAGCGACATCAACATAAGGACAAGTGCGACGACCAAAACAGGGATCATTAACTTACGCATTTTTAATATCTCCCTTGACGTGAGGTAGAACGAGAACCTGAGTCATTGGTATCACTATTTGATTGCGGTTCTAACTCAATTTTTTCATATGTAGAGGTTTCTTTCATTGAGCGACTGCGAGTTTCTTTTTGACCACTGGTAAGCTTATCGATAGGTAGATACAACAGATTACCGCTCGACTCTGAATCAATCAGAACTTTCGATGTACTGGAGTAAACTTTCTCCATCGTATCTAAGTAGAGTCGATTACGAGTCACTTCTGGTGCAGCTTGGTACTCAGGGAGTAACTTCTCAAACTGAGCGACTTCACCTAACGCTCCATTGACGACTCGCTCACTGTAGCCTTGCGCTTCTTTAAGGAGACGTTCAGCACGACCTTTAGCCTTAGGAATAATATCGTTTTGATATGCTTCGGCTTCACGCTTAAAGCGCTGCGCGTCCTCACGAGACGCTGTCGCATCATCAAACGCATCTTTCACTTCTTCAGGTGGACGAGCATCTTCAAAGTTCACCGCTACAATTTCAATACCCATATCATAATTATTGACGATATCTTCGAGGGTGATTTGAGTATTCTGACGGATAGACAAGCGACCGCTCGTCAAAATGCTGTCCATTAGTGAATCACCGATTACGGCACGCAGTGCAGAATCTGTTGCTTGACGTAAGCTGTCATCTGCGTTGGTCACGCGGAATAGGTATTTGTAAGGATCCGCGACACGATATTGAACATCCATCGCAACAGCCACAACGTTTTCATCTTTTGTCAGCATTAGACCAGAAGAACGTAGCGAACGAATTGCCTGTTCGTTGACCGCTTGATACTCATCGATAAAGCGAGGACGCCAGTTCAAACCTGGATCAACCACACGGTCATACTTACCTAGACGTAGCACGACACCACGCTCACCTTCACCAATGGTGTAAAAGCCAGCAAAGAACCAAATTGCTATCGCGATAACTGCAATGACACCAAAACCTAGTGTACCGCCGCCACCGCCTATAGACGATCCTTTGCCTCCTTTTCCACCACCAAACTTTCCACCCAGTTTCTGACTCAGTTTATTAAACACTTCGTCTAAGTCTGGCGGTCCTTGATCACGGCCACCTTTATTACCACGATTATTATTACCCCATGGGTCGTTATCGCGGCCATTGTTGCCGTTGTTATTACCAGGCTCATTCCACGCCATTAGAAAGCTCCATCATTTGATATGACGTTATACTGTAGCAGTCATTTAAGTAACTATAAAGTCACGTAAAACTGCCCCTTCTCTTTTTCAAGTCTAGACCAATCAACTTGTTGCATTCGAACATCAATCAACAAGTTGCCATCCTGATCATATTCTTCTCGTTGAATACATTTCATCTGGAAGAATGTACTACGAATGCGCCCCTGATGCTGTGGCGGTATTCGCAACTGATATTGAACCATTTGACTGGCTAAACACTCAGTCAGGGCTTCAAACAGCAGTTCAATACCCACGCCTTCCATTGCTGAAACCCAAACGGCACGAGGAACACCTTCTTCGTCCCTTTCTATTCGAGGTTTCTGGTCTTCGAGGTTATCAATTTTGTTCATGACAATCAGAGCAGGCACCTCATGGGCATCTATCTCTTCAAGTACATCATGAACTGCATGAATATTCTCACGAAAACGCTCATCACTGGCATCGACAACATGTAACAAAATGTCAGCTTCCTGCGTTTCTTGCAGGGTTGCTTTGAAAGCAGCAACCAGATCATGGGGTAAATGGCGGATGAATCCAACCGTATCTGCCAAAATGGCTGTACCCACATCAGCTAGCTCTATTCTTCTCAACGTTGGATCCAAAGTGGCAAACAGCTGGTCAGCTGCGTAAACGCCTGCTTCAGTGATACGGTTAAACATAGTGGATTTACCCGCATTGGTATAACCAACCAGAGAGATAGTGGGGATTTCCGCTCGATTTCTGGCTCGGCGACCTTGTTCACGCTGTTTTGCCACCTTTTCCAAACGGCGCAATATAGCTTTTATACGGTCACGCAATAAACGTCGGTCAGTTTCTAACTGAGTTTCACCTGGACCACGTAAACCAATGCCACCTTTTTGCCTTTCAAGGTGGGTCCAACCACGAATAAGTCGAGTAGAAATATGACGAAGTTGAGCAAGCTCAACCTGCAGTTTACCTTCGTGCGTTCGGGCACGTTGAGCAAAAATGTCTAAGATGAGACCGGTACGATCAAGAACTCGACATTTACACAACGATTCTAGGTTACGTTCTTGGGCAGGAGAGAGGGCGTGATTGAATATCACTACATCCGCAGCAGCAAGTTGCACCGCTTGGGCAATTTCCTGAGCTTTACCCTCTCCGACATAGTATTTAGGGTGTGGTGACTGGCGACTTCCAGTTACAACTTGTAACGTTGAGACCCCAGCCGAAGATACCAGCATTTCAAACTCACTGAGATCTTCCCACTCCCCTTCTTGCGTGAAGTTGATATGAACAAGTACGGCTCGCTCACCGGCTTCATAACGGTCAAACAAGCAATCAACTCCTTAAAATAATACTAATTTCTTTTTCCGAGAATTAATCTTCTGATTTCTCTTGCTGACGCTCGCCGCCCTGAGGACGCTCACCACTATGGTGGCTAACTGGACGAGCAGGCACTACTGTGGAGATAGCGTGCTTGTATACCATCTGGTTGACGGTGTTTTTCAGCAAGATCACAAATTGATCGAAAGACTCAATCTGACCCTGTAGTTTAATTCCGTTTACTAGGTAGATTGATACGGGAATACGTTCACGACGTAATGCATTTAAGAATGGGTCTTGTAAAGATTGCCCCTTAGCCATTTTATTTTCCTTATTTTGTAATTTTGTTCTAGTTATTTAGCTAGTGGTGCACTGAAAAACTAGGTGCGCCTTTGCATCTGAGCTAAACGAATAAAAAACACCCTGTCGTTACCTGTTATGGCGGCTTTGTTACCAAATTTCAAGTAACAGATCCTTTACAGAGTTCATTCACGCAAAAGCGATCACATTATACACAGCTAAAACCTTCAGACGCTATGGCATTTGATACGGTTTCTAGAGCTTGTTCTATGTTTTCGCTATCTAACCAAGTTAAATCATCCCAACTGCGTAACCAGGTGATTTGTCGCTTGGCCAACTGGCGGGTCGCGCAGATACCTTTAAAAATGGCATCGTCAAGTGTGCAGTTCCCATCCAAATAATCCCACATCTGCCGATAACCGACACAACGAATAGAAGGAAGATCAGAATGAAGATCATCTCTGGCATACAAGCCACGCATCTCCTGTTCAAATCCCGCTTCCATCATTTTGTCGAATCTAAACTCAATTCGGCGATGGAGTTCAGCCCTTTCCTTGGGAGCTATTGCGAACTGTTTTACCCTAAACGGCAGGCTTTGACCTTTGGTTTGAGTCAGTTCAGTAAGAGTTTTACCTGAAATTCGATAAACTTCCAATGCCCTAGACAATCTTTGTGGATCATTGGGGTGGATTCGTTCAGCTGAAACCGGATCAATCTCTTTGAGTTGATCGTGCAGTACGTCCCAGCCAAGAGTCAATGCTTCTTGCTCAATTTGCTGACGTATTTCAGGGTTTGCAGCCGGAAGAGGTGATAAACCTTCCAGTAATGCTTTGTAGTAGAGCATGGTTCCACCAACCAAGAGTGGGATCTTACCTTGCTCTACAATCTTGTGCATTTCATTCAACGCATCACGACGGAAGTCTGCGGCGGAATAAGCTTCACTCGGATCGAGAATGTCAATCAAACGATGAGGAGCGAGTGCTTGCTCGTCTTCATCTGGCTTGGCGGTGCCAATGTCCATTCCCTTATAAATCAAAGCAGAGTCAACAGAGATGAGCTCTACTGGGTATTTTTTTCGCAAACGGATAGCCAGATCGGTTTTGCCCGATGCGGTTGGCCCCATTAGAAAGAGGGCTAAAGGTAATTCATTCTTCATAACTTCATCGCTGCAATGGTTGCAGAAAAATCAACAGGGCGAACAAAAGTACGGTCATCCAACGGCAGGTTCCCCTGCCAAAGTTGTTCTATCTCAGCAATGACCTGTATTGCTTCCGACAAAGTGTAGTCGTTTTTGACCTGTGTGATCTGGTTGGTTAACCAATCAGAGAGCGCCTGTGGTGGCAGTATTTGATCATTCTCTGATATCAAAGCGGCGTAAGATAACAGATCTGGTACTAATTGTTGCAAATTTTGCTGACGAAGCGGCTGAGGTACACCCATGATCATCAATGAGGAGGAACTTCGACTCTTCAACTCTATGCCAAACTGCATCAACATTGCGTGATGCTGTTGAGAGGCTTCAATCTGCTGAGGATCGAGTTTCAATGACAATGGCACTAATAAAGGCTGACTCTTCAATGCACCTCCATTGAGAGACAACTGTCCGTTCACACGCAACCATTCTGCTTTAGCCATTGAGACTACCCTAGCTCCCAGTTTATCTCCCATAAGCAAGTATTGGCCATGAGTCACGCAGACAGCTTTGCCTAATGCCTCTATTACCTCAGCAGGCTCTGTAGGAGCTGAAGGCACAGGTTCGAGTTCTGATGGAGTTGAAGGGGCTTTCTGAGACAATACAGGTGTTTCCAGTAACTCTTTGTAAGCACGCACTTCCTGCTTGCTTGGGGCTGGCTCTCCATAGCGTTCTTCAGATTTCACTTTTTGCCGAGGTACAGGACGCGACTCTACCCAGTCACTTCTCGCAACAGCCTCACACACCTGAGTTCGCTCTTTCTCAGCTTGACGCTTTTCTTCATAGCCTTGCTGGCCAGGATAAGCAGGCACTTTTTCTACTGCGCGGTACACGTTTTTAGACACCGTATTGGGCTCGGCAGCGGAAGGGGCCGGTATTTCAGGTGTAACGGGTTCAGTGTGAAATGCAGAGGCGTTGATGTCGGGTTTATCAATCTGAGCACTCTGAACTAGAGCATCGCTCAAGGCTTGATAAATGAAGTCATGTACTAGACGGGCTTGATGGAAACGCACTTCATGTTTCGCTGGGTGTACATTCACATCAACTTGATGGGGGTCTATTTCGATAAATAGCACGTAAGTGGCAAACTGTTCTGGGCGTAGGCTACTCTCATAACTTTGACGAATAGCGTGATTGATCAACTTATCACGCATCATCCGGCCATTGACGTAACAATATTGCAGGTCACTTTGCTGACGAGCGCCTTCAGGCGTGGTGATCCAACCATGCAACTTGAGCCCTTGGTGTTCAAGCTCAATCTTCAGCATGTTACGTACAAACGGGTTGCCACATACCGCTGCTATGCGCTTTTCTTCTTGGACCTGAGTTTTAGCCGCTCGGTATTGCTTAATCATCTTACCGTTGTGGCGCAAATTGATCGTGACGTCAAATCGGCTTAAAGCGATACGTTTTAACAGCTCATCAATATGAGTAAACTCGGTCTTCTCTGTGCGGAGGAATTTACGCCTAGCAGGCGTATTGAAAAACAGATCCAACACTTCTACTGAAGTACCAATAGGGTGCGCCGTCGGTTGAAGCTTGACTTCCATCTCGCGCCCTTCACTGTATGCAGACCAAGCTTGGTCCTGTGTAGCAGGGCGAGAGGTTAGCGTTAGGCGCGCAACAGAACTGATACTGGCAAGCGCTTCACCGCGAAAACCCAGGCTCATGATCGCTTCTAGATCATCCAAACAGTGGATCTTCGATGTAGCGTGACGACTCAGTGCTAAACCCAGCTCATCTTTTGCGATGCCTTTGCCATTATCACGTACACGGATTAACTTAGCGCCACCTTTTTCAATATCAATATCAATCCGGGTTGCACCAGAGTCTATACTATTTTCGACCAGTTCTTTGACGACTGAAGCTGGTCTCTCGACCACTTCCCCTGCGGCAATCTGGTTAGCCAGTCGTGCTGGAAGAATTTTAATCGTCATGCTTATCGCTACTTATTAGGAATGATCAGAACCTGACCAATCGCCAGTTCATCTGAACGCAGATTATTAGCTTTTCGGATCGCGCTGACACTCACATCATACTGACTGGCAATTTTCCCAAGAAACTCACCACGCTTCACTTTGTGTTTACGCAATGGCTGATCTTTCATGCTGACGGTAATTTTCAGCTTTTGACCGAGCTTAAGCGTGTCAGAACGCAGTTTATTTTCGCGTTTTATCGTTGCAACCGACACTTTATATCGCGCAGCAATCTTACCCAGGTATTCTCCACTCTGAACCACATGAGTAATCGTCTTGGTTTCCACCGGATTTGTCACTTTAGGCACTGGCACTGCACCTTTTGAACCAGGAATTGACAGTACCTGACCAATAGCAAGCCCAGAGCTTTTCAGCTTATTGGTCTGCATGATAGCTTTCGTTGTCGTGCCGTATTTTTTGGCGATCACTGACAGCGATTCACCGCGCTTAACCTTATGCTTGATCGTCTTGCCGCGATTCGCGAACAAGGTTCCTTCTGGTGGATTGGCTTCAAAGTACTGAACAATCGCTTTAGTCAGTGCGCGCGCCAATTTATCCTGATGACTACGTTGGAAGAGTAATTTTTCTTCTGTAGGGTTTGTGATAAACCCTGTCTCAACCAACACTGATGGAATATCAGGTGATTTCAACACCGCGAGGCTAGCGTTCACAGGCTGCTTCTTGTGTAACTTGATTCCCTCACGACTCATCTGCTTAAGGATCTTAGTGGCGACTTTATAGCCTTCTTTCTGAGAATGACTGAACTGCAGGTCTAACAACGTTTGACTGACATTCTTATCACTGGTGTTTTTAGACAGAACCTCGCCAGCACCACCAAGCAACTGCGACTGCTCCTCGTGATTTTCTACCCAACGGGCAATTTCTGAATTCGCTCGACGGGTATTGAGAACGAACACTGAACCTCCACGCGGCTGCGGAGTACGGAAACCATCTGCATGAATGGACACTAATAGATGCGCCTTGCTACCACGTGCGATTTCAGAACGCTTGTTGAGATTAACAAAGTAATCACCACGACGGGTCAACACAGCTTTCATTCCCGGCACCGCATTGATTTGAGCAGCTATTTTCTTGGAAATGGCCAGTGTCGCATGTTTCTCATACTTACGGTTTGGTCCTATAGAGCCTGGGTCTTCACCACCGTGCCCTGCATCAATCGCAACCACAATATCAGCGGTACCTAGTAACTGAGAAGCATCTCGGCTCACTTGAGTTGAACGACTTGGAGAAGAAGGCTTGACCGCTGCACTAGACGAAGAGGATGAGCCATGAGGCATGTCTATCACCAAACGATGACCATATTGCCCCCCGGAGTAGGCGCTAGCTTAAACAACTGTGGCGTGACTTTCCGTTTGAGTTCAAACACCAGTCGATAAGTCCCTTTCTGGGGCGGTGAGCTCTTACGAATCCTTTTCAGAACAGGGCTCTCTGAGACGTTAATCGGTAATTTGGTGTTGATAGAAGTCTGCTTGAGATCCACAACTAAGCGATCAGGAGTACTGAGCGTAAAATAGCTGTACTCCGCCTCCGATGCCAAATCGATAACCACGCGGGTTTCGTCGGGAGACGGCCAAACACGAATACTTTCAAGAGCATTTGCCAACACTCGGGTGGGCAAAAGAAGCAGAGCTAAGAGAAAAGAGACAGAGACAGCTCGAAAGAATTTATTGATTGTCATAACTCCAACTGTTCAAGTAATTTAGATCCATAATCGTTATTAGCAGTAAGATCAACCACACGCGCTTCATCATCGTAACGCAACTCTATATCCAGATCTGCGCGAGGAAGTAAGCCCTGTCCCTTCTCTGGCCATTCAACCAGACAGATAGCATCAGGCGTGAAGTAATCTCGGATCCCCATAAACTCCAACTCTTCCGGATCGGCTAAACGGTATAGATCAAAGTGATAAACTTGCCATTGGTCCAGCTGATACGGTTCCACTAGGGTATAGGTTGGGCTTTTAACGTTCCCCTTATGACCCAGTGCACGCACAAAACCTCGGCTAAATGTCGTTTTTCCTGCCCCCAAATCACCATGCAAATAGATGGTGGTTTGCTGAAAGCATAGCTTTGCCAAGACTGTCCCTAATTGAATTGTTGCTTGTTCATCTTTAAGGGCAAAATGTTTCGTGGTCATGAAGATCAATCTCTGCTGGGTGACTATATAAAAATCAAAAGAACAGGAATAGTAAACCGGGTTGGAATTGAGAGACAAGATCTGTTGTGTAAGTAAAAGCCAAATTCCTGCTATTTTTGCATGAATTCTCTGGCTTCGATGCTAGATTCAACAAAAAGATCCGTTAAGATCCGCCCCCCATTTCACCAGAGTCATAAGCATGAACTACCAAGAGCTCGCAAACAAGATCAAAGTTTGGGCCCAAGAGCTTGGCTTCCAGAAAGCCGGTATCTGCGACATTGACCTGAGTGAACACGAGTCTGCACTGCAAAAATGGCTTGATGCTGGCTATCACGGTGAGATGGATTGGATGGCACGTCACGGCATGATGCGAGCACGGCCTGCTGAGCTTCTGCCTGGCACAGTGAGAGTCATTAGTGTCCGTATGAACTACCTCCCTCCTGAAGCGCTATTCGCCGCCAATCTAGCCGACCCTACCCAGGCTTATATCAGCCGCTATGCGCTGGGTCGGGATTACCATAAACTGGTTCGCAACCAGTTAAAGAAACTAGGCCAGAAAATAGAACAAGAAGTGGGTCAGTTTGGCTACCGGCCTTTTGTTGATTCCGCGCCTATTTTAGAGCGTCCGTTGGCACAGAAAGCCGGACTCGGTTGGACGGGAAAACATTCCCTCATTCTGGATAAAGATTGTGGTTCGTGGTTTTTTCTTGGTGAACTACTTATCGATTTACCACTGCCGATCGATGAAGCGCACCAAGGCGATTGTGGCAAATGTACCGCTTGTATCACTTCCTGCCCTACTCAAGCCATTGTTGAAGAAGGTGTCGTTGATGCACGGCGATGCATTTCTTACCTAACCATTGAATTCGACGGCGTGATTCCTGAGGAATTCCGCAAACCTATGGGGAACCGCATTTATGGGTGCGATGACTGCCAACTTGTTTGTCCATGGAATCGCTTCTCTGACTTAACTGAAAGCGAAGATTTTCATCGCAGACAGGCATTGACCTCGCCAGATCTTATTACCCTGTTTGCATGGGATGAAAAAACATTTCTCAAAAATATGGAAGGTTCTGCCATTCGAAGAATAGGTCATATTCAGTGGTTAAGAAATTTGTCGATCGCCATGGGAAATGCACCATACTCAGCTAATATTATTGAGGCACTAGAGCAACGTATAGGATTAAGTGAAGTGCTGGATCAGCATATTCATTGGGCAATAGAGCAACAAATTGCCCAGATACCTCATTCATCGACTAAGCTCAATAGGCTAATCCGTATCGTGCAAAAAGGGCTACCTAGAGATGCATAAACTTTGCCTGCTATGACATGGCGAAGTTTGATTTAGCTCTAAAAACGAGAATGTGGAAAAAAGAAAAGGCGATTGCTTGTTTTCTTTCAGCTAAAGAAGTTAATCACATTAGCTATAAATGACTAGGATCAAAAAACAACCACTTAATGATCGTCAGAAATACGCGTTGGCTAACAAGAAAAAACCATTAATCCATTAATATACAATGACTTAACATTATATTTAGAATTAGAAAGAAATTTTCAAAACACAAAAGATCATTTCTATTCGATTAAAATCAGCATCCATAATCAGGTTACCCACTAACTTATCCACAAAAAAATTCTGTGGATAACTCTGTTAGTATTTACAGCTAGCCCTGACTCACCGAGGCTTATCATTAAAAAATAAAACGAGCACATCTCGTGCTGATTTGAATTTTAGACATAAAAACGCCCACCGTAATGGAGGACTTATTATGATGTTGATTGGTTTATGCTTCACAGCATTAGATAAAGAGCGGTGACCTTTAAGGTCGATTCAGACATCTGTAGTCTGAGAAGAATTTGGAGCGACACACGAGGTTCCCTATTCATAAACAAAAAGGCGTGACCTCAACCTTGGCAAGGTTGCGCTCAATCAAACTGAGCGGGTGTTGCGTCTTTATCATCGTTAAGCACGATGAAGGCTTTAAAATGGAGCGACACACGAGGTTCGAACTCGTGACCTCAACCTTGGCAAGGTTGCGCTCTACCAACTGAGCTAGTGTCGCAGTTCATTATTCAAAGCATAATGAAGGCTTAGAAAATTGGAGCGACACACGAGGTTCGAACTCGTGACCTCAACCTTGGCAAGGTTGCGCTCTACCAACTGAGCTAGTGTCGCATATCAACAGCAAGTGCTATTGATTAAGTTTGGTTGCGGGGGCCGGATTTGAACCGATGACCTTCGCGAGGTCTTATGAATAGCTGAGCCCGACGAGCTAGCGAATCACAACACCTAAAAATTTGGTTGCGGGGGCCGGATTTGAACCGACGACCTTCGGGTTATGAGCCCGACGAGCTACCAAGCTGCTCCACCCCGCGTCCGTATTGTCTCACCGTTAAGCACGATGACAGCCTCTAAATTTGGAGCGACACACGAGGTTCGAACTCGTGACCTCAACCTTGGCAAGGTTGCGCTCTACCAACTGAGCTAGTGTCGCATTGGTTGCGGGGGCCGGATATAAATCGATGACCTTCGCGAGGTTTTATGAATAGCTGAGCCCGACGAGCTAGCGAATCACAACACCTAAAAATTTGGTTGCGGGGGCCGGATTTGAACCGACGACCTTCGGGTTATGAGCCCGACGAGCTACCAAGCTGCTCCACCCCGCGTCCGTATTGTCTCATCGTTAAGCACGATGACAGCCTTAAATTTGGAGCGACACACGAGGTTCGAACTCGTGACCTCAACCTTGGCAAGGTTGCGCTCTACCAACTGAGCTAGTGTCGCATATCAACAGCAAGTGCTATTGATTAAATTTGGTTGCGGGGGCCGGATTTGAACCGACGACCTTCGGGTTATGAGCCCGACGAGCTACCAAGCTGCTCCACCCCGCGTCCGTATTGTTTCACCGTTAAGCACGATGACAGCTTTAAATTTGGAGCGACACACGAGGTTCGAACTCGTGACCTCAACCTTGGCAAGGTTGCGCTCTACCAACTGAGCTAGTGTCGCATTTGGTTGCGAGGCCGGATAGTAATCGATGACCTTCGCGAGGTTTTATGAATAGCTGAGCCCGACGAGCTAGCGAATCACAACACCTAAAAATTTGGTTGCGGGGGCCGGATTTGAACCGACGACCTTCGGGTTATGAGCCCGACGAGCTACCAAGCTGCTCCACCCCGCGTCCGTATTGTTTCACCGTTAAGCACGATGACAACTTTAAATTTGGAGCGACACACGAGGTTCGAACTCGTGACCTCAACCTTGGCAAGGTTGCGCTCTACCAACTGAGCTAGTGTCGCTTTAACAACGTTTCCGTCGTTTAGGGCTGCGAATTATAAGAGCATTTTTTTGTGATGCAAGTCCTTCCTGCAAAAAAAAGGTGTTTTTTTTCTGTTTGATGAAAAAGCACACAGAATAGAAGTTTTTTCCATCTAAGCGAGGCTTTTCCATCGTTACTCTTAATAGAAAGCCGTGTTTTTCTAGATGTTAAAAATTGTTTGTCGGTAGTACTTTAGCTCAGCAATTGACTCACGGATATCATCCAACGCCAAGTGACTACCTGTCTTAGAAAACCCGTCTAATACTTCTGGTTTCCAACGGCGGGTCAGCTCTTTAATTGTACTGACGTCGATATAGCGATAATGGAAGTAAGTTTCTAGCTCAGGCATATGTTTGTATAGGAATCGGCGATCTTGCCCTACACTGTTACCGCATATGGGCGACACACCTTTTGGTAGCCACTGTTCAAGGAACCCAATAGTCTGACGAACCGCGTCCTGTTCAGTCACTTTGCTGGCGCGAACTCGATCCACCAAGCCACTGCCTGTGTGAGTAGTCGTACACCACTCATCCATTTTAGCCAGCTCTTCTTCTGGTTGGTGGATGGCAAGTACCGGTCCTTCAGCTAAAATATTCAACTCACTATCCGTGACGATAGTGGCGATTTCGATGACTTTATGGGTTTCTGGGTCTAAACCTGTCATCTCGAGATCAATCCAAATTAAATTTTGATCGCTAAAGGACATAAATCGTTGCCTATTGGTTTTATGCTAAAAGAGGTACTATACCCAAATTCTGATCCTCAGGATAGCGATCCTAGGCTCCATCAAGATGATTAAAGTTAAGTAGACAATTGTGGCAAAGAAAAAAAAAGCTAACCAAAGGTCAAGTCAGACGAGTGAGAAGTAACCAGAAACGTAAACTGGCAAAAGAGGATTCTGTTCAATGGGAAGAATCCATGCTGGGTGCGACTCAAAAAGGTCTGGTTATTACCCGTTTTGGTCAACACGCCGACATTGAAGACACAGAAAGCGGAGAAATCCACCGTTGCAATTTGCGTCGCGGTATTGAGACTTTGGTCTCCGGTGACAAGGTGATTTGGCGAGCAGGTCTCGAATCAATGGAAGGCATAAACGGCGTTGTTGAAGCCGTAGAGCCACGCAGCTCAGTGCTGACTCGCCCTGACTACTATGACGGTCTGAAACCAGTAGCTGCAAACGTCGATCAAATGGTCATCGTCTCTTCTGTACTACCAGAATTATCACTCAACATCATTGACCGCTACTTAGTCGCCTCTGAAACACTCAACATCGCCCCTCTTCTCGTGTTAAACAAAATTGACTTACTTGAAGAAGAGCAACGTCACCTATATCAGGAATGGCTGAGTGAGTACGAGCGTATCGGTTACAAAGTGCTGCTAGTCAGTAAACAGACGGGAGAAGGCATTGCAGCACTGGAAGCCGAACTCAAAGATCGTACTAACATTTTTGTAGGTCAATCTGGCGTCGGTAAATCGAGCTTAGTGAATGCGTTGATGCCGGAGTTTAACGTTGAAGAAGGTGAGGTATCAGAAAACTCTGGTTTAGGTCAGCACACCACCACCGCTTCCCGACTTTATCACATTCCAACGGGTGGCGATCTGATTGACTCTCCCGGAGTACGTGAGTTTGGTTTGTGGCATTTGGAGGCGGAAGAAGTCACCAAGGCGTTCGTTGAGTTCCGCAGCTACCTTGGCAGCTGTAAGTTCCGAGACTGCAAACACAATGATGATCCAGGATGTGTATTACGTGAAGCAGTAGAAAATGGTGAAATCAGTGAAGTTCGCTTTGAAAACTACCATCGCATCCTTGAAAGCATGGCCGAAGTCAAAGCCAACCGTCAGTACTCACGCAACAAAAAAGCCGATCTGTAACGGCTTCTTGCACAAATCATCAGCGCTTGATACTGACTTTACCTGCAAATTTAAGTAGTATCTCGCGCCCAAAAGTAAGCAAACATACAGTTAGCATTGGAATTTATGACAATGGATAAGATTAAAGTTGGACTGCAGTACTGGATCCCTCAACACGGTTTGACCCGTTTGGTCGGTAAATTGGCATCCGCAAAAGCGGGCGGCCTAACCACTGCCGTCATTCGCTGGTTCATCAAGCAGTACAACGTCAATATGGACGAGGCCAAGCACTCTGATCCTAAGCATTTCAAAACCTTCAATGAGTTTTTTGTCCGTGAGCTGAAAGACGGTGCTCGCCCAATTACTGAAGGGGAAAGCCTCATTACTCATCCAGCAGATGCTTGTGTCAGCCAGTTTGGTCCTATTCAGGATGGTAAACTCATTCAGGCAAAAGGCCATGATTTTACAGCTCAAGAATTACTGGGTGGTGACGCTGATCTGGCGGCTGAATTTGCCGATGGCGAATTTGCAACACTTTACCTTTCACCACGAGATTACCACCGAGTGCACATGCCTTGTGACGGTACACTGCGCCAGATGATCTATGTGCCGGGTGACCTGTTCTCGGTAAACCCTTTGACCGCAGAAAATGTACCAAACCTGTTCGCGCGTAATGAGCGCGTAGTGTGTATTTTCGACACTGAATTTGGCCCTATGGCTCAAGTATTAGTCGGCGCGACCATCGTCGGTAGCATAGAGCAAGTCTGGGCAGGCACCATCACTCCGCCGCGTGGCAACACTGTCTACAAATGGGATTACCCAAGCGAAGGCGATAAAGCGGTCATACTCAAAAAAGGGGAAGAGATGGGTCGATTTAAACTGGGCTCAACGGTGATCAACCTGTTTGCTAAAGATGCGATAAAATTTGATGACTCTATGGCTAACGGCCACACAACTGTGATGGGCACCCCCTACGCTCACCTTACCGCTCCAGAGCAAGAACAAGAACAAGAACAAGAACAAGAACAAGAACAAGAACAAGAACAAGAACAAGAACAAGAATAACCATAACAGCCCCGCTTTTCGGGGCTTTTTTGACCAGAAACAAACCTTACGCAACATTTCTTTATTGCATTCAAAAATTTCCACCTCAATCTAAGACCCTAGTTTGGTTATTCTTTATTCTTAGCCGCAGAGTTTCGCTTTGAGGTTAAACCTTTATGCCTAGAATTGATCCAACCATAGTGATCAAATTGCTGATTTGTTTTGGCTTACCCATCGCGGTATTGATGATGCCGATTGATGCCATTCCCATCGCAGATCTGACCCTAATACAACATCGTTTGTTGGCGATATTTCTGCTTGCAGCCCTACTATGGGTGCTTGAACCTGTGCCTGTCTTTGCCACTTCAATTCTGATCATTGCACTTGAGCTGATCATGATTTCCGATAAAGGTCTGCACTTGTTCCGTACCCCACCAGCGGGGCACGGTCTCGGCGAACTGATGAAATACACTGATATTTTCAGTGCCTTTTCCTCACCTATTATCATCCTATTTATGGGCGGGTTTGCCTTGGCCATCGCCGCATCAAAATATGAACTGGACAATAATCTCGCTCGAGTTTTACTGCGGCCTTTTGGTCACCAGCCTAAATTTATCATGCTTGGATTGATGCTGATCACCGCCGTGTTTTCCATGTTCATGTCCAACACCGCCACCACGGTAATGATGCTCGCGTTGCTTGGCCCGATCGTCGCTTCAGCTCCCAAAGGTGACATCGGTATCAAAGCACTCGTTTTATGTATTCCGATTGCCGCCAACACAGGGGGCATCGCAACCCCGATCGGTACACCACCTAACGCGATTGCCCTGCAATATCTAACCGGTGAAAATAGCATCGACTTTCTAAGCTGGATGATGATGGGCCTCCCCTTTGTCATTATTCAGTTAACGATCGCTTGGTTCTTGCTCCAAAAACTCTTCCCTTCTTCTCAGAAGACCATGACGCTTAAACTAGATGGACAATTTCAGCGCAACTGGCGCGCCATTGTGGTGTACGCAACATTCGCCGCCACCATCTTGCTCTGGATGACCACTAAATTACATGGGATGAACACCTATGTCGTCTCAATCATTCCACTCGCAGTCTTCACCCTAACGGGCATTATGGGTAAAGCTGAGCTCAAACAGATCAACTGGGATGTGCTGTGGTTGGTTGCAGGGGGATCGCGATTGGCATTGGCTTGGATAAAACCGGGTTGGCAGCCGCACTCGCACACGCGATCGACTACGAAGCACTCTCTCCTGTTGCAGTCGTGATTACCATGTCGATTGTATGTTGGTTAATGGCCAATTTTATGTCCAACACGGCGACAGCTAACCTTTTGATGCCTATTGCTGCCGCTATTGGCGCTTCAATGGAGAGTCTCTCTTCTATGGGCGGATTGCAAGGCTTGCTGGTTGTCGTCGCCTTCTCGGCCTCACTTGGTATGATTCTACCAGTCTCAACTCCACCAAACTCTCTGGCTTATTCCACCGGGCTTATTGAGAGTAGAGACATGGCTAAAACCGGTGTCATCCTTGGTGTGATGGGACTAATCATTGTCTACATTGCTGCGCTATTGCTGACCTGAACATCAGGTGGTGGCTTCTCGCTTAATTGTTGGGCAAGAAGTCACAATTCAGTAAAAAGGTCGGACTTCATTGATATTCCACTCTCTGAATATCTATATAGATCAAATCTATATTTTAACAATTTCTATAATATCAGCTTGTTAAACCAACATTTATAGCCATTTCAGCAGTTCCTACGTAAATTTCCGCTCCAACAGGGTGTAAAAACCAATTCAAACCTAAACACTCTGATTTTCGATAGGTTGTCTGAGTATTAAGGAAAGGCAATGAGAAACACGATTAAGTTAAAAATTCAGATCGCCATCGCGATCATTATTGCAATTGTCTCCGGGGTCCAAGCTTGGATATCCGTTAGTCAGTTAAAACAAGAAACCACTTCCGCACTGAACAGTGAGATGGCCAACGTCAGTCACGCAACGTCTCGCTATATCAGCGACTGGCTCTTGATTCGAAGCGATATGATGCTGGCTAATGAGGTAAGCATACTCAATTCGAGTGATGCCGATAGAGAGATGTTAATCACCAAGCGTGCTGGCAAGTTCTTATCTGTATACGCAGGTTTTGATGACGGCTCTATTGCCTATGGCGATAAAACCGAGGATTGGCCAGCCAATTACGATCCTCGAACTCGTCCTTGGTACAAAGACGCCATGGCAACCAATGGGCTAATCGTCACCGAACCTTATCAAGACTTTGATGGCAGTATTGTGGTCAGTTTTGCCAAAGCTTTTAATGGCAGAAAAAATGGCGTACTCGCTGCCGACTTAACCGTCACGAGTATCATAGAAGAAGTCCTCAACGTGCATTTAGATAACGATGGTTTCTCATTTTTAGTCGATGGAAAAAATAACATTGTTGCTTATCAAGATGAGAAATTGAGCCAGCAGCCTCTGACTGAACTCAACCCGGCGTTATCGGCTGACAAAGTTCATCAGTTAGTGAATACCTCCACCATATCAACGATTCACTGGCCTCAGCAAGGTGACAAACTCATCTATGTCGTTAATGTGCCAAATACGGATTGGTCACTGGGTATCGTGGTCGATAAAGGTATGGCTTATGCCTCCGTCACGGAACAGATTAAGTTCACAGCGATCGCTTCTATTTTCCTCTATATCCTGATTGCTTCGATCAGTACCTATGTGATCACCCGATTACTTAAACCTTTACAAACCTTGTCCGCGGCACTTTCTCAGCTCTCTCATGGCGAGGGAGATTTAACCCAGAGAATTGAAATCCGTCGTATGGATGAAATCGGGGAACTGGCTCAGCACGTCAACCAGTTCTTGAGCCAAATGCAGTCAATGCTTAGTGGCATCATCCATCACAGTAGAGAGCTGTCTGTTCAGGCAAAACAAGCGAACCAATTGGCGCAACAATCCTCTCAGCAGGTAGAAACACAACAAAATGATGTCAACCAGATAGCCACTGCTATTCATGAGATGTCCGCGACAGCCGCCGAAGTTGCCAACCACGCAGAATTGACAGCGAATGCGTCTCAAGGCTCAGCCTCGGCTTGTGAAGATGGTCAACAAGTCATTGAGAAGAACCGCCAGGCAATCGTGGAGCTGGCCGATCAGGTTTCCGCTGCATCAGGTATTATTTCCGAGTTGGAAAACAATACACAGAGCATCAACCAAATCCTCTCCACCATCCGTGAGATCGCTGAGCAGACTAATTTGCTGGCACTCAACGCTGCAATCGAAGCTGCACGAGCCGGTGAGCAGGGCCGCGGTTTTGCTGTCGTTGCCGATGAGGTGCGCGTACTGAGTCAACGAACACATGGCTCAACCGAAGAAATTCGCAGCATGATTGAAACATTACAAAACAATACCCAGTTGGCGGTCAACAGCATGGAGAGCAGCACCGCCTTAGCAGATACTAGTGTTGATTACGCTCAACAAGCGTATGAAAGTCTCAATACCATCACATCTGCTATTACGGAAATCAATGACATGGCCTTGCAAATTGCCAGCGCTGCAGAAGAACAACGTGCCGTCAGCGAAGACATTAGCCGTAACACTCAAGGGATTAAGGATGCGTCCGATGTTCTTTCAGAACAGGCCATGCACAGCAGCGAAAGCGCGACCAACATGTTTACCTCTGCCAATACTGTCCGAACTGAGGTAGAACGTTTTAAAGTTTAGACTTTGTTTCTTTCATCATTTAATGCATATTGTCAGCCTACTGATTTCTTTGTTCATAGGACGAACAACTAATGGAGTTTGAATGGCTGGCATTAGCCGCCGCCTTTCTCTGGGCAGTGGCTAGCCTACTTTCTGTTGGCCCTGCACAGCACCTTGGTACCTTTGCCTACAGCCGCTGGAGAATGGGATGTACATCTGTCATTCTTGCTTCAATGGCTGGCTTCACTGGGGGGTGGGCAACCGTTGAAACCAGTGCCCTCTCAGCCATGGCGTTGTCGGGACTGATCGGTATTTTTATCGGTGATACTGCACTGTTTGCCTGCTTGAATCGTATGGGCCCTCGTCAAGCTGGGTTGCTGTTTTCCTGCCATGCGGTCTTTTCTGCCATACTTGGCTATTTCCTGTTTAGCGAAACGATGACGAGTATCGAGCTTATCGGATCAGCGCTGGTTTTTTCCGGTGTTCTAACCGCCATATTTTTTGGTCGAAAAGGGCAAAACAATCATCAACTCGAGTCAGTGAAAGGTAATATCTGGCTAGGAATTGCTTTAGGTCTTGTCGCAGCCTTATGTCAGGCACTTGGGGGCATTATCGCAAAACCAGTCATGCAGACGGCTATCGATCCTGTCGCCGCATCAGCGATGCGCATGATGACGGCCTTTGCAGCGCATTGTCTGTTTTTCTTCAGTGGAACAAAGATTGCAAAAGCAACATTACCGATGAACCTTCGCTTGTTTGTAATCACTGCTGTCAACGGCTTTCTCGCTATGGCTGTGGGTATGACACTTATCCTTTACGCTCTACAAGAGGGTAATGTCGGTATGGTAGCACTACTTTCTTCTACGACACCCATCATGCTACTACCTCTACTTTGGGTTTACACTAAGAAGCGCCCTAACCGATTTGCATGGCTAGGAGCCATTTTGGCGGTGGCAGGGACTGGGCTATTAGTCAGTTAGCAGCTATTAGAGTAATAGTTTATACCCGCTTTAAATTTTCCCTTGATGAGCGACAATGGTGATAACAAGGTGAGTATAAAGCGCATCTCAGTAGTCACTACTTTGTATAAGGTGAAAGATAACAACAATATTTAGCAAACAATATTTGATCTTAGCCTACAGTTTTGGTTAAAAAGTGTAGTAAAATTACGCTAATTTTGTTTCCAAAGTTACTTTGAATTTGACGAGGACATCACTATGTCAGCTAAGAAGCCATTGGCTCTAGTCATTCTTGACGGTTACGGTCACCGTGAAGAAACTGCAAGCAACGCTATCGCAAATGCGAAAACGCCTGTTATCGACGGCCTGCTTGCAAACAATCCACACACACTAATCTCTGCTTCTGGTCTGGATGTTGGTCTTCCTGACGGTCAGATGGGTAACTCTGAGGTAGGTCACACAAACATTGGCGCCGGCCGGGTTGTATACCAAGACCTGACTCGCATTACTAAATCTATTGCTGATGGTGAATTTTCAGAAACGCCAGCGCTTATCGAAGCCATTGATTCTGCGGTAAAAGCAGGCAAAGCGGTTCACCTTATGGGTCTGATGTCTCCAGGCGGCGTTCACTCTCACGAAGACCACATCTACGCAGCTGTTGAAATGGCAGCAGCCCGTGGCGCTGAGAAAATCTACCTACACTGCTTTCTAGACGGCCGTGACACACCACCTCGTAGTGCCGAAAACTCACTACAACGTTTTGACGAGCTATTCGCTAAGCTAGGCAAAGGCCGAGTGGCATCACTAGTAGGTCGCTACTACGCAATGGACCGCGATAACAACTGGGATCGCGTACAAGTGGCTTACGAACTTCTCACTCAAGCGAAAGCAGAATTTACTTTTGACTCAGCAGTCGCGGGTCTAGAAGCGGCTTATGCTCGTGAAGAGAACGATGAGTTCGTTAAAGCGACCGCGATCAAAGCTGAAGGCCAGGAAGACGCGGTTATCGCAGATGGCGATGCAGTCATCTTCATGAATTACCGTGCTGACCGTGCTCGTCAAATCACACGTACTTTCGTACCTGCATTCGACGGCTTCGAGCGTGCTGTATTCCCAGCAGTCAACTTCGTAATGCTAACGCAGTACGCGGCTGACATCCCGCTAGCAATCGCATTCCCACCAGCGTCTCTAGAGAACACTTACGGTGAGTGGCTATCTAAGCAAGGTCAAACTCAGCTACGTATCTCTGAAACAGAGAAATACGCACACGTAACTTTCTTCTTCAACGGTGGTGTTGAGAGCGAATTCGCCGGCGAAGAGCGTCAACTTGTTGCTTCTCCAAAAGTTGCCACTTATGACTTGCAACCAGAGATGAGCTCTCCAGAGCTGACTGAAAAAATGGTCGCAGCGATCAAGTCAGGCAAATTCGATACCATCATCTGTAACTACCCGAATGCAGATATGGTTGGTCACACTGGTATCTACGAAGCCGCTGAAAAAGCGATCGAAGCACTGGATGAAAGCGTCGGTAAAGTGGTTGAAGCAATCAAAGAAGTGGGTGGTCAGCTCCTGATCACAGCCGACCACGGCAACGCGGAAATGATGGTCGATCCAGAAACTGGCGGTACACATACTGCACACACTAACCTACCAGTACCACTCATCTACGTAGGTGACAAAGCGGTTGAGTTTAAAGAAAACGGTAAACTCTCTGATCTTGCGCCAACAATGTTGTCCCTAGCGGGCCTAGAGATCCCTGCTGAAATGTCTGGTGAAGTATTGGTCAAATAAACACAGTATGACGTAATGCTGGTAGTATTGAAGAGCTCGGGTTAATACCTGAGCTTTTTTATTTCTCCCTCAACAAGTTTTGACATTACTCTTTCTTCGAAGGAATGTGTTTGGGTATACTGGCTCTCAATCAAAAACTTAGGACAGACTCATCACATGGCAACACAGCAACAAGGACGACTGCTCGCCTCCTCAACGCTCTCTGCGTTAGTATTGATTGTTGCCTCTACCTTAGCTTTCCCTAGCTGGTCTTCTTCCTCAAATGAGTTAAAAGGGGTCAGTAGTGAAATCTCTCGCCAAAAGCAAGCACTAAGTTCTCAACAGAAAAAACTAGACTCGCTACAAAAATCGCTCAAGACACAAGAATTGGGCATTGTCCGCTTAGAAAAAGAAATCAAAGAAGCCAAACGCTCCCTAAGCCAAACCAATCACAACATTACGGCATTGGAAAGCCGCATCGCTGCACTCAAGCGACAAAAACAGCAACAAAGTGACAAGCTCGCTGAGCTATTGCAAACCTATTACGTCACTCAGCGAGCAAAATCTTCCGCTAGCATTCTCAATCAAGGTGTTGAAGAAGACAGGATCAGTCAATATTTCCAACACTTAGCCAAACAACGCGCTAATACAATTGAAGCGCTAGACGCCACAATGGATCAGCTCGCGGAAAGCGAAACTCAACTTAACCTCGAGAAACAGCAAATCACTAAGCTGATCGCGCAGCAGAATCAAAAACGTCAGCAATTGTCGAAGGCGCAATCTAAGCGAAAAGGCACCGTCACTAATATCAAAAAGAACATTACCAGTGATAAAGTCTATTTGTCAGAGCTGCAGCGCAATGAGACACGTTTAAAAGCCGAGATTGCCAAAGCCGCCAAAGCTGCGAAAGCCGCCAAAGCTGCGAAAGCCGCCAAGCTCAATACCGTTCCAATGGACGGTTTGGCAAAACGAAAAGGTCGCTTGCCTTGGCCACTTAAAGGAAAAATTTTACACAACTACGGTTCACGTCAGACAGGACAAATCCACTGGAAAGGGATGGTCATTGATGCCAACTATGGTCAATCGGTGAAAGCCGTGTATTCTGGTACGGTGGTTTTCTCTGACTACCTAAGAGGCTATGGCTTAGTGATCCTTCTCGATCACGGGAAAGGTGATATGACCTTATACGGATTTAATCAAAGCTTGCTGAAAAAAGAAGGCGATAAAGTCGCAGCAGGGGAAACCATCGCATTGGCTGGTGATACTGGTGGCCAACCACAAGCGTCACTGTACTTTGAAATTCGACGCAACAGTAAAACTCAAAACCCTAAAGGTTGGCTGACAAGATAATCGTCATTTGCTCCGGTAAGACGAAGCGTAATAGCTCTCAACGGCTTGAATAAACAAGCCAACCTGCGCTTTGGGTAGTGTATTGATCCCCGCCGCTGCCGCACGGCCACCACCAGTCAAAAACTGAGCGCATATATCCCCCCCCCCCTGCTTATTATTCAATGGAGCTCGTAATGAAACGGTATAGCTCCCATCCTCATTCACGGAAAGCACGGCATGCGCACGAGCAGGGGTTTGATTCGCCAACCAATTGCCATAAACACCGCTGATACGTCGTGAAGAGGCGTGGTTAGGCAACTCAAACACCGCCAACACATCACTTTGATGAGAAGCTTGAGTGGCGATAGCTCGATCCATATCACTTTGATACGCTGATTTGAGAATGGGATAAGGAGAATGCTGATCAGCAATGACAGCAAAAGGATCATTATAAGCCAAAAGGTGCTTAAACAGCTGAGCAGGGTCAAAATGCAAATCTGCCAGCTCTGCGCCATAACCATTGTAGTTAATGAGTGTCCCCAACTCTTTTAGCTGTTCTTTCTGTTCTCTAGTGAGACCAGCTCTGTCAGCCAATTCGTCTGCTTTCGCGAGCAAGTTATCACCGTATGCAGCGGTGATAGCCCATAAGTGAAAGCGACCGTTCAACAACTCATCCACAATCAAGGCGGTACAGGTATTGGCATCTAAATTAATGTGAGCCCTGAGGTTCATGTGCTGTGGAATATCACCAGACTTGTGGTGGTCGACGTAGAACACCTGAGCCCCAACGGCAAGAATCGCTTCTAAACTCGCCTTATTTTTCTCCATCGAGATATCCAGTACGGTGAGCGAATCACTGGTTCGGCACTTGAGGGGCTTGAGCAGCTTGATATCACGTTTGACTCCGGTAACTAAAGTCGATGTTTTAGGCTCAGCTAGGCGTAACTGAAGAAGCGCGATAATGCCATCTGCATCGCCATTGAACACATCGTAGTGCATACACAAAAACCCCTTAATATATTTCGATATACTTTAAGGGGTTAGAAGCCATTCAACAATCGCATTTAGTTATGGTTAAGCATGAATCGCTTTAACGCCATCTTCAAGCAATTGAAGTTGTTCTAGGCCTTGTTGCGTTGCTTTGGGTTTAACCACTGCAATCATCTGCAACATGCCTTGATGTATGATTTGCTCGGTAATTTGGGTCTTTGGTGACATGGCTGCTTGGTAACCCAGCCAGCTAGAAGCGATGAGGTGCAGAGTTGTGACCAGTGACTTCATTTCGCTATTTTCAACAGAAACCAATTCCAAATCGACAAATGCTCGCATGATATTGATCAGGTTTGCTTGAAGCTTCTCCTGTACCTGAATGTAATCTTCGTGTAAGTGTTCATCGCGTTGGAGTATTTCTGGCAGATTGGCGTAGAAAAAACGATATTTCCACATCAGGTTGAAAATAGAATCGAGATAGTGCTTAAGAAGGACTAAGCTCTCTTGTTGACCATGAATTGGCGAGAACCTTTCCAGCAGCTCATTTGAGTAGAGCGCAAAGATTTCGCGTACAATTTCTTGTTTGTTGCGGAAATGGTAGTAAAGGTTGCCCGGACTAATGTCTATATGCGCTGCAATGTGGTTAGTGGTGATGTTTCGTTCACCATGTTCATTAAATAAATCCAATGCGGCGAGCACTATTTTGTCGCGTGTCTTCATTCGTTTTCCGTACCCTTTCCATTAATTTTATCATTATAACTGAGTATATTAACCAATAACAAAAAAGCGCCTGATTAGACCAGGCGCTTTCATTGGTTTCTTAGTTATTTGTGGTACGGCTTGGATAACTCGTGTACCGCTTCGACAAATACGCCCGCATTTTCTGGAGGCACATCTAGGTGGATGCCGTGACCAAGGTTAAATACGTGACCTGTGCCCGCATCGCCAAAACCTTCCAAGATAGTCGATACTTCCTCTCGAATTCGCTTAGGGGAAGCGTAGAGCATGGATGGGTCCATATTGCCTTGTAGAGCAACCTTATCACCTACACGTTTTACCGCATCTTGGATGTTGATTGTCCAGTCTAGGCCAACCGCATCACAGCCAGTGGCTGCGATTTGTTCTAGCCACATGCCACCATTCTTCGTAAACAAGGTGACAGGCACTCGACGCCCCTCGTTTTCACGGATAAGCCCATCAACAATTTTGTGCATGTATTGCAGTGAGAATAGGTTGTAGTCACGCGGAGTTAACACACCACCCCATGTATCAAAGACCATTACAGACTGAGCACCCGCTTTGATTTGTGCATTCAAATATTCAATAACACTGTCTGCTAGTTTATCCAGAAGTAAGTGCAGCGTTTGTGGCTCTGCATACATCATCTTTTTGATCTTGGTGAACGCTTTAGAACTTCCACCTTCAACCATATAAGTTGCCAGTGTCCATGGGCTGCCTGAGAAGCCAATTAGCGGTACATCACCATTGAGATCTTTACGGATCTGACGCACTGCGTTCATTACGTACTTGAGCTCACCTTCAGGATCTGGAATACCGATTTTTTCTACGTCCGCTTTGCAGGTAATTGGCTTGTCAAATACCGGACCTTCACCAGCGGCAAATCGAAGTTCAAGTCCCATTGCATCTGGGATTGTTAAGATATCAGAAAACAAGATTGCAGCGTCTAAAGGGAAACGACGAAGTGGCTGTAAAGTGACTTCCGACGCCAGTTCAGCGTTCTTGCACAAAGACATGAAATCGCCCGCTTCAGCACGAGTCGCTTTATACTCAGGTAGATAGCGTCCTGCCTGACGCATCATCCATACTGGCGTGTAATCGACAGGCTGTTTTAAAATCGCACGCAAATAGCGATCATTTTTTAATTCAGTCATTCCGTTTTCCAACTATTTGGCTTCTATTTAGGGGCGCTATTCTAACACCGTTTACCACGCAAAAGCTGTGTGCTTTGCAACCTAGATCATGTTATTAAGTTTTAAATCAGTGCTTAATTTGCACCCAACTTGTAACAGTGTTAAATATTTGTGTGCTAGCGAAAACAACAATTATAACCTGAGTACTCGCTACTCAGCATCTCATAACGACATCTTACTTACCCCCTCCCTCTCGGAGGGTTTTTTTTACCTGTCAATCAGGGTTTTATTTCAATCAATGTCCTTAATCGTTTGTTCAATTAATGCCCTCGCGATAGTTCCATGTGGAGCGACAGGAGGTAGATTCGGCACAGTAAACCACTGAGCATCACTCAATTCACTGTAGTCAGGCTTTAGCGCCCCGCCGCGATAGTCAGCTAAAAAACCCATCATCAAACTGGAAGGAAACGCCCAAGGTTGGCTGGAAAAATAGCGAATATTACACACATCGATACCCGTTTCTTCTTTGACTTCACGCGCAACGCATTGCTCCAGAGTCTCGCCAACTTCAACAAACCCGGCAATCACCGTGTACATCCCATTACGGTGTCTCGGATGCTGTGCTAGCAGAATTTGATCGCCGTTGCGTACTGCAACTATGATACAAGGAAATATTCTCGGGTAGTGTAGCGTCCGGCAATCACCACACTGCATAGCAATTTGATTATGGTTTAAGCGATTACGGCCGCCACAGGTTGGACAAAAACGCAAAGTTTGTGTCATGTGGCTATACTGTACAGCTTTACTGATCAGCAAAAACAATGGCTCAGCTAAGACCAAGCAATCACGCAATGAAGTTAAAGGCAGAGATTGCTCGAGATCATGTGCGTTGAGCCACATAACAGGTAACCCATTGTAATCTCCAATCTTTACTGCACTTTCTTCTGACAGAGCAAATGCTTGGGCTGGGCCACAAGGCAATTCATTGTCTATCAACCAAACCTCACTCCCTGATACAACACACCAATATGCATTACTCGTACGGTTTGTGTCACTGTTCTTAAACATTACCCATCCTCTCTGCTTGCAGTTCATTCATTTTACTGGCAATCTAATTTCATACCAGAGTTTGTAGTGGAACAATTTTCTGGCTATAAATTCTAGTAAGGACAAGAGGTTATTCTCTAGGATGGCTTTGCAAAGCAAAGCGTAATGATCACCGGAGCTGTGATCCGATCATGAGGGCATGGTCATGCTAAATAAATTCAAACAAACGCAACAACAGTGGGGTGGTTCAAGCGAAGTGATCGACCACTGGCTCGAAACAAGACAATCACTGATTGTAGAATACTGTCAGTTAGGTTCCCTTCAACCCGCGAATGGGCATGCTAACGTTGTCGAACTTCCTTCTCCCAAAAAAATCAGCTCTTTTTGTGATCATGTTGTGGATTATATTTCCGAGGGTCATTTCAAAATTTACGATATGGTGATGGAAAAATGGCAAGCGACAGGTTTTAAAACCAACAATGAGATTGATGCTACCTACGCGAAAATCGTTTTAACCACGGAACCATTGCTCGAGTTTAATGACAAGTACGTCAGTGTAAGCGCGGATGATGAACTTCCCGATTTCGAAGTAGATATGTCAAAGGTTGGAGAACTACTCGAAGTTCGCTTTGAAGTAGAAGATCAGTTGATTCAACTTATCGCTGATAGCTTGGCGATTCCGCCTGGGGCTTAGCGAGAAGCGAGAAGCGAGAAGCGAGAAGCGAGAAGCGAGAAGCGAGAAGCGAGAAGCGAGAAGCGAGAAGCGAGAAGCGAGAAGCGAGAAGCGAGAAGCGAGAAAGTTTTGAGGGGTTGACGTTTTACGTCAACCCTTTTACGTTTTTACCACAGTCATCAACCGGCGATTTCTAAGAGTGATTCAGAAGCTATGCTTTTCTTCAATACCGTCCCCCCAAGAGAGAGGTACGACCGAGTTGGGGATCTCGCAAAGCAAGCCGAAATCGAAGAGAGATTCCCTACTCGCTCCTTCGTCACTCTATGGAATGACACTTTCGAACAATGACTATCATCGTCATCCTCAAGAACGAGGCACGAGTGAGTTGGGGATCTCTCGAGGCAAGTAAACAACTAATGAAGATTTCCTAATCGCGCCTTCACCTCTCTATGGAATGACACTTTCGAACAATGACTATCATCGTCATCCTCAAGAACGAGGCACGAGTGAGTTGGGGATCTCTCAAGGCAAGTAAACAACTAATGAAGATTTCCTAATCGCGCCTTCACCTTTCTATGGAATGACATTTTCGAACAATGACTATCATCGTCATCCTCAAGAACGAGGCACGAGTGAGTTGGGGATCTCTCAAGGCAAGTAAACAACTAATGAAGATTTCCTAATCGCGCCTTCACCTTTCTATGGAATGACATTTTCGAACAATGACTATCATCGTCATCCTCAAGAACGAGGCACGAGTGAGTTGGGGATCTCTCAAGGCAAGTAAACAACTAATGAAGATTTCCTAATCGCGCCTTCACCTCTCTATGGAATGACATTTCCCATTGCACAAAACAAAAAAAGGCACCCTAAGGTGCCTTTTGTCATTTCTTTGCGAGCGATTACTCGTCTGCAGCCTTATTCTTCTGAAGAAAAGCCTGCGTTTAGTAGCGCTGCAAGGTTGTCAGTCGCTTGTTCAGCGGAAGGACCTTCTTGCTCTTCTACACGCTTAGCTTGACGATCTTGGTGGTAAGCGAAACCTGTACCTGCTGGGATTAGACGACCAACAATTACGTTTTCTTTCAGACCACGTAGCTCATCACGCTTACCAGAAACCGCAGCTTCTGTTAGTACGCGAGTTGTTTCCTGGAACGATGCCGCAGAGATGAACGATTCGGTCGCTAGAGATGCCTTAGTAATACCAAGTAGCTCACGCTCGAAACGAACTAGCTCTTTGCCTTCAGCTTCTAGCTGACGGTTAGCAATCTTAACGTTCGCGTATTCAACCTGCTCACCCACTAGGAACTCTGTAGAGTCACCAGCGTGTGTGATTGTACACTTACGTAGCATCTGACGAACGATAGTTTCGATGTGCTTATCGTTAATCTTAACGCCTTGTAGACGGTATACTTCTTGAACTTCGTTCGCGATGTATTGAGTCACAGCGTGGATACCACGTAGACGTAGAATGTCATGTGGAGACTCTGGACCATCTGCGATCACGTCACCACGTTCAACTTTCTCGCCTTCGAATACGTTAAGCTGACGATGCTTAGGAATCATCTCTTCGTATGCGTCGCCGCCTTCACGAGTGATGACTAGACGACGCTTACCTTTCGTTTCTTTACCGAAGCTTACAGTACCTGTGTGCTCAGCAAGAATCGCAGGCTCTTTCGGCTTACGAGCTTCGAATAGGTCAGCTACGCGTGGTAGACCACCGGTGATATCTTTGTTACCGCCAGATTTCTGAGGGATACGAGATAGAGTATCACCCACGCCTACTTCAGCGCCATCTTCGATGTTTACAATCGCTTTACCAGGTAGGAAGTAGTGAGCTGGCATTTCAGTACCAGGGATCATTACGTCGTTACCTGCCGCATCAACAAGTTTGATAGCTGGACGCATATCTTTACCTGCTGCTGGGCGAGCTGCTGCTTCAGTTACTTCGCTTGAAGATAGACCTGTTAGATCATCTGTTTGACGAGAAACTGTCACGCCATCGATCATGTCCACAAACTGGATGCGACCTGCCACTTCAGTGATGATTGGCATAGTGTGCGCTTCCCAGTTCGCTACTGTTTCACCAGCTTCAACTGCGTCGTTGTCGCCTTTAGATAGTAGAGAACCGTAAGGTAGTTTGTGTTTCTCTTTAGTACGACCAAATTCGTCAATGATAGTCAGCTCTGAAGCACGAGAAGTGATGACAAGCTTCTTATCTTTGTTGATAACGAATTTAGCGTTGTGTAGCTTAACTGTACCAGTCGTCTTAGCTTGGATGCTGTTCTCTGCTGCTGCAGTAGATGCCGCACCACCGATGTGGAACGTACGCATCGTAAGCTGTGTACCCGGCTCACCGATAGACTGAGCAGCGATAACGCCCACTGCTTCACCTTGGTTCACTAGGTGACCACGTGCTAGGTCACGACCGTAACACTGAGCACAACAACCGAAGTCTGCATCACAGGTAACTACAGAGCGCACTTTCATGCGGTCAACTGAGTTCTCTTCCATGATCTGACACCACTTCTCATCAATTAGAGTGTTACGTGGGATCAGTACATCTTCAGTACCTGGCTTCAGTACGTCTTCTGCAACTACACGACCAAGAGCCAGCTCAGAAAGTGCAACTTTAACGTCACCACCTTCGATGTGCGGCATCATGTCAACACCTTCATGGGTGCCACAGTCATGCTCGTGTACAACAACGTCTTGAGCAACGTCTACTAGACGACGAGTTAGGTAACCCGAGTTCGCTGTTTTCAGTGCTGTATCCGCAAGACCCTTACGAGCACCGTGCGTTGAGATAAAGTACTGAAGTACGTTTAGACCTTCTTTAAAGTTCGCAGTGATCGGCGTTTCGATGATTGAACCATCTGGACGGGCCATCAGACCACGCATACCTGCAAGCTGACGAATCTGAGCCGCAGAACCACGTGCGCCCGAGTCGGCCATCATGTAGATGCTATTGAACGATTCTTGCTGCTCTTCTTCACCGTCGCGGTTAACAACAGCTTCAGAAGAGAGGTTTTCCATCATCAACTTCGCTACGCGATCGTTGGTCGATGCCCAAATATCGATCACTTTATTGTAGCGCTCGCCCGCTGTTACAAGACCAGATTGGTACTGTTCTTGGATTTCGCGAACTTCTGCTTCCGCTTCTTCGATCTCAGTGTACTTAGCTGCTGGAACAACCATGTCGTCGATACCAACAGATACACCAGAAAGTGCCGCGTAAGCGAAACCTGTGTACATGATTTGGTCAGCGAAGATGACAGTGTCTTTTAGACCTAGCTTACGGTAAGCCTCGTTAAGTAGGTGAGAGATTTGCTTCTTACCCAGCTTTTGGTTAACGATGCTGTACGGAAGGCCATCAGGCACGATTTGCCATAGCATTGCACGACCGATAGTGGTATCAACCAGCTTAGTCTCAGTTGTGCTGTTGCCATCTTCGTCTTTTACAGTCTCAGTGATACGAACTTTAACGCGAGCATGCAGCTCTGCAGACTTAGTACGATATGCTTTCTCAGCTTCAGCTGGGCTAGCAAGGTACATACCTTCGCCTTTCACGTTGATCTTGTCACGAGTCATGTAGTAAAGACCCAATACAACGTCCTGAGAAGGTACGATGATCGGATCACCTGACGCTGGCGACAGAATGTTGTTTGTCGACATCATCAGAGTACGAGCTTCAAGCTGTGCTTCTAGAGTTAGAGGCACGTGAACCGCCATTTGGTCACCATCGAAGTCCGCGTTGTACGCCGCACACACTAGTGGGTGCAGCTGAATCGCTTTACCTTCGATTAGTACTGGTTCGAACGCCTGGATACCTAGACGGTGAAGTGTAGGTGCACGGTTCAATAGTACTGGGTGTTCGCGGATGACTTCGTCCAGGATATCCCAAACGATCGCTTCTTCGCGCTCTACCATCTTCTTAGCAGCTTTGATTGTCGTCGCAAGACCACGAGTCTCTAGCTTGCTGTAGATGAATGGTTTGAATAGCTCAAGTGCCATCTTCTTAGGAAGACCACACTGGTGTAGACGAAGGTATGGACCTACTGTGATTACAGAACGGCCAGAGTAGTCTACACGCTTACCTAGAAGGTTCTGACGGAAACGACCTTGTTTACCCTTGATCATATCAGCAAGAGATTTAAGAGGGCGCTTGTTCGAACCCGTGATCGCGCGACCGCGACGACCGTTATCTAGAAGTGCATCAACAGACTCTTGTAGCATACGCTTTTCGTTACGTACGATGATGTCCGGAGCAGCAAGCTCTAGTAGACGCTTCAAACGGTTGTTACGGTTGATTACACGGCGGTATAGGTCGTTCAGATCAGAAGTCGCGAAGCGACCGCCGTCTAGTGGAACTAGAGGACGTAGATCTGGCGGAAGTACCGGAAGCACAGTAAGGATCATCCACTCTGGGTTGTTACCAGATTGAACGAACGCTTCAACAAGCTTCAGACGCTTAGTGATCTTCTTACGCTTAGTCTCTGAGTTAGTAGACTGAAGCTCTTCACGCATTTCTTCGATTTCAGCAGGCAGATCCATAGACGCAAGTAGGTCTTTGATCGCTTCCGCACCCATCTTAGCCGTGAACTCATCACCCCATTCTTCTAGACGATCCAGATACTCTTCTTCAGTTAGCATCTGAGATTTTTCTAGGTCAGTCATACCCGGTTCAGTTACTACGTACATTTCGAAGTAAAGAACACGCTCGATATCACGTAGAGGGATATCCATGAGTAGACCGATACGAGACGGCAATGATTTTAGGAACCAGATGTGAGCAACTGGTGAAGCAAGCTCGATGTGGCCCATGCGGTCACGACGAACTTTAGTTTGTGTAACTTCAACGCCACACTTCTCACAGATAACACCACGGTGTTTCAGACGCTTATATTTACCACAAAGACATTCGTAGTCTTTTACTGGACCAAAAATACGCGCACAGAACAGACCATCACGTTCAGGCTTGAACGTACGATAGTTGATCGTTTCAGGTTTTTTAACTTCACCGAAAGACCATGAACGGATCATGTCTGGTGAAGATAGACCGATTTTGATTGCATCAAATTCTTCGGTCTTATGCTGCGCTTTTAGAAAGTTTAATAAGTCTTTCACAATCAGCTCCTGTAAGGAGTTAAAAGGAGCTCACCCGCAAAAGTGAGCACCTTCTACCAAATAATCGCTTTTCTCAATTAAGAAAGAAGGGATTACTCTTCGTCTTCTAGCTCGATGTTGATACCTAGCGAGCGAATCTCTTTCAACAGTACGTTGAACGATTCTGGCATGCCAGGTTCCATGCTGTGGTTGCCATCTACGATGTTCTTGTACATCTTAGTACGGCCGTTAACGTCATCCGACTTAACGGTTAGCATTTCTTGAAGCGTGTAAGCAGCACCGTATGCTTCCAGTGCCCATACTTCCATCTCACCGAAACGCTGACCACCGAACTGAGCTTTACCACCAAGTGGTTGCTGAGTTACTAGGCTGTACGAACCAGTTGAACGAGCGTGCATCTTGTCATCAACAAGGTGGTTCAGTTTCAGCATGTACATGTAACCAACCGTTACAGGACGCTCAAACGCATCACCTGTGCGACCATCAAACAGCGTTAGCTGACCAGATTCTGGTAGGTCACCTAGTTTCAATAGCTCTTTGATTGATTGCTCAGAAGCACCGTCAAATACTGGAGTCGCGATCGGTAGACCACCACGTAGGTTCTTGATCAGAGTACGAACTTCGTCATCAGATAGAGACGCAACGTCTACTTTCTGACGAGTATCACCAAGGTCGTAAACTTTCTGTAGGAAGTCACGGAACTTAGCGAGCTCTTGCTGCTCTTTCACCATCTGGTTGATCTTGTCACCGATACCTTTCGCTGCCAGACCTAAGTGTACTTCTAGGATCTGACCGATGTTCATACGCGAAGGTACACCCAGTGGGTTAAGTACGATGTCAACCGGCTGACCTTTCTCATCGTAAGGCATGTCTTCAACAGGGTTGATCTTAGAGATTACACCCTTGTTACCGTGACGACCCGCCATCTTATCACCAGGCTGGATACGACGTTTAACCGCTAGGTAAACCTTAACGATTTTAAGTACGCCAGGTGCTAGATCATCACCTTGTGTGATCTTACGACGCTTAGTTTCAAACTTCTTATCGAAGTCAGCTCGTAGCTCGTCGTACTGCTCTGCTAGCTGTTCAAGCTGAGTCTGTTGAGCATCATCTTCAAGCGTTAGCTCTAGCCACTTCTTACGATCGATAGCGTCTAGTTTCGCTTCAGTGTAACCACCGTCAAGAAGTACAGCTTTAACACGGTTCAGAAGGCCACCCTCAAGAATCTGGAATTCTTCAGTAAGGTCTTTCTTCGCTTCTTTAAGCTGCATCTGTTCAATTTCAAGTGCACGTTTGTCTTTTTCAACACCGTCACGAGTAAATACTTGAACGTCGATGATTGTACCTGAAACAGAGTTTGGTACGCGTAGAGACGTGTCTTTAACGTCTGACGCTTTCTCACCGAAGATAGCACGTAGTAGCTTCTCTTCAGGAGTTAGCTGAGTTTCACCTTTAGGCGTTACTTTACCTACAAGGATGTCACCGCCTTTCACTTCCGCACCGATGTAAACGATACCTGACTCGTCTAGTTTAGACAGAGCAGACTCACCTACGTTTGGAATATCAGCTGTAATTTCTTCAGCACCAAGCTTAGTATCACGCGCCACACAAGATAGCTCTTGAATGTGGATCGTAGTGAAACGGTCTTCTTGAACTACGCGCTCAGATACTAAGATCGAGTCTTCGAAGTTGTAGCCATTCCAAGGCATGAATGCGATACGCATGTTCTGACCAAGTGCTAGCTCACCAAGGTCTGTTGAAGGACCATCAGCAAGAACGTCACCACGTGCAACTGGTTCACCCGGCATCACACATGGACGCTGGTTGATACACGTATTTTGGTTAGAACGAGTGTATTTAGTTAGGTTGTAGATATCGATACCTGCTTCACCAGGGATCAGCTCGTCTTCGTTTACTTTAACAACGATACGAGAAGCATCTACAGACTGGATTACACCACCACGTTTCGCTACCGCTGTAACACCAGAGTCAACGGCGATGTTACGCTCGATACCAGTACCAACTAGAGGCTTGTCAGCTTTAAGTGTTGGAACGGCCTGACGTTGCATGTTCGCACCCATCAATGCACGGTTCGCATCATCGTGTTCTAGGAACGGGATAAGCGATGCAGCGATAGATACAACCTGGTTAGTTGCAACGTCCATGTAGTCAACATGTTCGCGTGGGTGTAGGCCAGATTCACCTTTCTGACGAGCTGTGATTAGCTCTTCAGAGAATGTGCCTTGTTCAGAAAGTACCGTGTTCGCCTGAGCGATAACGTACTGACCTTCCTGAATAGCAGATAGGTAATCGACTTCGTCTGTTACTACGCCATCGACTACGCGACGGTATGGAGTCTCTAGGAAACCGTACTCGTTACAACGCGCAAACGCAGATAGAGAGTTGATCAGACCGATGTTTGGACCTTCAGGGGTTTCGATAGGACATAGACGACCGTAGTGAGTTACGTGTACGTCACGTACTTCGAAGCCAGCACGTTCACGAGTTAGACCACCAGGACCCAATGCAGAGATACGACGCTTGTGCGTTACTTCTGATAGTGGGTTGTTTTGGTCCATAAACTGTGAAAGCTGTGAAGAGCCAAAGAATTCCTTAACCGCAGCAGAGATAGGCTTAGCATTGATTAGATCTTGAGGCATGATTGCATCAAGGTCACCAAGGCTTAGACGCTCTTTAACAGCACGTTCAACACGTACTAGACCAACGCGGAATTGGTTTTCTGCCATTTCACCAACTGAACGGATACGACGGTTACCTAGGTGGTCGATATCGTCCACTTCACCGATGCCGTTACGGATAGCGATAAGCTTCTTCATCACTTCAACGATATCAGTTTCGTCAAGTGTGCCTTGCTCTTGAGCATCTTCACGTTCGATAGAGCTGTTGAACTTCATACGACCAACAGTCGATAGATCGTAACGCTCTTCTGAGAAGAATAGGCTTTCGAATAGTGCTTCAGCAGCTTCTTTCGTTGGTGGCTCACCAGGGCGCATCATGCGGTAGATTTCTACCAATGCAGAAATACGATCAACAGTGCTGTCGATGCGTAGTGTGTCTGACATGAATGGACCGTGATCTAGGTCGTTCGTAAATAGAACTTCTAGAGCTTTATGGCCTGCCTGAGATAGGTTCGCTAGTGCTTCAAGACTGATTTCTTGGTTAGCCGCAACGATGATCTCACCAGTCGCTTCGTTGATGTAGTCTTTCGAAGACACTTTGCCTACGATGTACTCTACTGGTACTTCGATATGCTCAACGCCATCTTTTTCAAGCTGACGGATGTGGCGTGCCGTTACACGACGACCTGTTTCAACGTAAGTCTTGCCGTTTGCTTCGATATCGAATGACGCAGTTTCACCACGTAGACGATCAGGAACCAACTCCATAAGTAGAGTTTGATCTTTAACCTCGAAGTTCACCTTCTCAAAGAAGATGTCCAGGATCTCTTCTGTCGTCTTACCTAGTGCGCGAAGAATGATAGATGCTGGTAGCTTACGACGGCGGTCGATACGAACGTATAGGTTGTCCTTAGGATCAAACTCGAAATCAAGCCATGAACCACGGTAAGGAATGATACGTGCGTTATATAGAACTTTACCTGAAGAGTGGGTCTTACCTTTATCGCTGTCGAAGAATACACCTGGGCTTCTGTGCAGCTGGGATACGATAACCCTCTCGGTACCATTGATAACGAAGGTACCATTGTCTGTCATAAGCGGAATTTCGCCCATGTAGACTTCTTGTTCTTTAATGTCTTTTACAGTACCTGCTGGCGCGTCTTTATCAAAGATAACTAGGCGTAATTTTACGCGAAGTGGTTTTGAGTAAGTTACGCCGCGAATTTGACATTCTTTAACGTCAAAAACTGGCTCACCAAGACGGTAGCTAACGTATTGCAGCTCGGAATTGCCGTTGTAGCTCTGAATTGGAAATACAGAACGGAAAGCAGCTTCAAGACCGTATTGACCTTCAGGATCCTGTTCGATGAATTTTTCGAACGAATCGAGCTGGATCGATAGCAGGTATGGAATGTCCAACACTTGTGGACGAGTACCAAAGTCCTTACGGATGCGCTTTTTCTCGGTATAAGAGTAAACCATGGGGTTCCTCAGCTCGCTGATAAGTGACCCAAACTGTCTCCAATCGTTATGAGACAGTGACTAACACCTGTTTGATTGTAGTGACATTTCATTAAGAACTAATGAAATGTTTTTTGCTAGGAACTTGGGTGCTCAAACAGCGGAAAAATCACCCAACCCCTACAGCGCAAAAAGGCCGGTGGTTATAAAACCACCAGCCATTAGCCGTTAGGCTAAGAAACTATGCAATAATTACTTAACAGTAACACTTGCACCAGCTTCTTCTAGCTGAGCTTTAAGAGCTTCAGCTTCATCTTTCTCGATGCCTTCTTTTAGAGGTGCAGGTGCGCCGTCTACTAGAGCTTTAGCTTCTTTAAGACCTAGGCCAGTTGCGCCACGTACTGCTTTGATTACAGCAACTTTGTTACCGCCAGCAGATTCTAGGATTACGTCGAATTCAGTTTGCTCAGCAGCAGCTTCGCCACCAGCAGCGCCGCCAGCTACAACAGCAGCAGCAGCAGAAACACCGAATTTCTCTTCCATTGCTTCGATTAGTTCAACAACTTGCATTACAGACATTTCTGCAACTGCGTCTAGGATTTGCTCGTTAGTAATAGACATAACAATTCTCTTTTAAAATCAACAATAAGTTTAATTAGCAACCAGTAAAAAGCAAGGCTTACGCCGCAGCTTCTTCTTTTTGATCGCGTAGTGCAGCGATAGTGCGAACCAGCTTGCCAGCAGAAGCTTCTTTCATGCACATCATTAGGCGTGCAATAGCTTCGTCGTAAGTTGGTAGTGTCGCTAGTACTTCAGCGTCAGTTAGCGCGCCTTCAAATGCAGCAGCTTTGATCTCGAAGTCAGTGTTCTCTTTAGCGAAGTCTTTGAAAAGACGCGCTGCAGCACCTGGGTGCTCGTTAGAGAATGCGATTAGAGTAGGACCAGTGAAAGTGTCTGTTAGACACTCGTAGTCAGTACCTTCAACCGCACGACGCATAAGTGTGTTACGAACAACTCGTACATAAACACCCGCTTCACGAGCTTGTTTACGTAGAGAAGTCATCGCGCCCACTTCAACGCCACGAGAGTCAGCTACAACTGCAGAAAGTGCACCACTGGCAGCTTCGTTGACTTCAGCAACAATTGCTTTTTTGTCTTGAAGGTTTAAAGCCATCTTGGATTTACTCCTGGTTGTCGTTACACCACTCACTATCATCACGACAGTGAGAGTTATTGAGGTGCTTCCCAGAAGAAAGGTAACTATTTACATAGAGCTTTCTGTCAGTTCGGGCACCATCTACGTAGGATAATTAAGTCATCATTTGTTAAACAAACTCAGACACCTACGGTCTTGGACGGAGACTGGGTATTAATTCTTACAGAACCAAAGTTCAGCCCCAACCACAAATATTAGGCGCGAAATTATACACAAATTTCACGCCTAAGCAAATATATTAGCTTGCTAGAGTGTTCAGGCTAGTCTGATCAACAGCAACACCAGCACCCATAGTAGTAGAGATGCTTACTTTCTGCAGGAATGTACCCTTAGCAGAAGACGGCTTAGCTTTCTTCAGAGCCACTAGAAGTGCTTCTAGGTTCTCTTTGATCTGCTCAGCAGAGAAGTTTGCTTTACCGATAGTAGTGTGGATGATGCCGTTTTTGTCGTTACGGTAACGAACCTGACCAGCTTTAGCGTTCTTAACCGCTTCAGCAACGTTAGGAGTTACAGTACCAACTTTAGGGTTTGGCATAAGACCGCGAGGACCTAGGATAGTACCTAGTTGACCTACAACGCGCATTGCATCTGGAGAAGCAACAACTACGTCGAAGTTCATTTCGCCTTTCTTAACTTGCTCAGCAAGATCTTCCATGCCAACGATGTCTGCGCCAGCTTCTTTAGCTGCTTCAGCGTTTGCACCTTGAGTGAACACTGCAACGCGGATTTCGCGGCCAGTACCGTGAGGTAGTACAGTTGCACCACGTACGTTCTGGTCAGATTTACGAGCATCGATGCCTAGGTTAACAGCAACGTCTACAGACTCAACGAATTTAGCAGTCGCTAGTTCTTGAAGAAGAGCGACAGCTTCGTTGATTTCGTATTCTTTAGTTACGTCAACTTTTTCGCGGATAACGCGCATGCGCTTAGTTAGTTTAGCCATCTTATTAACCCTCTACCACTAGGCCCATTGAACGAGCAGTACCAGCGATTGAACGCTTCATTGCTTCGATGTCAGCACCAGTCATATCAGCAGCTTTAGTTTCTGCGATTTCTTGGATTTGAGCGTCAGTTACTGTACCCACTTTTTCAGTGTTTGGACGACCTGAACCAGACTTAACGCCAGCCGCTTTCTTAAGAAGAACTGCAGCAGGTGGAGTCTTAGTGATGAACGTGAAAGAACGGTCGTTGTATACAGTGATAACAACAGGAGTCGGTAGACCTTTCTCGATAGATTCTGTTTTCGCGTTAAACGCTTTACAGAATTCCATGATGTTTACACCGTGTTGACCTAGAGCAGGACCAACTGGTGGACTTGGGTTTGCCATACCAGCAGCAACTTGCAGCTTGATGTAAGCTTCAACTTTCTTAGCCATGATTATTCCTAATTTTGGGTACTAACGCTAACCAACTGATCAGCTCCCCGTTGATATAAATTCTTTTCATTCTGGATTAAAACTTACGTTTCATCCAAAATAATAAGGCGCGAAATTATAGTCATAATTCGCGCCTTGCACAACCCTTAAAAGGTGATTTTTTATACTCTTTAAATCAGAGTATTAGTCCAGTTTTTCAACCTGACCAAATTCAAGCTCAACTGGTGTTGCTCGACCAAAGATCGATACAGACACTTTCATGCGGCTCTTCTCATAATCCACTTCTTCAACTGTACCGTTGAAGTCAGCAAATGGACCGTCAGTAACACGCACTACTTCGCCCGCTTCGTACATAGTACGTGGACGAGGAGACTCACTCGCTTTCTCAAGACGGTTGAGGATAGCATCAGCTTCTTTATCAGTGATAGGAGCTGGACGGTCAGAGGTACCACCAATGAAGCCCATGACACGCGGCACACTACGTACTAAGTGCCATGATTCATCGTTCATAATCATTTGAACGAGGACGTAACCTGGGAAGAACTTACGCTCAGACTTTCGACGTTGGCCTGCACGCATTTCCACTACTTCTTCAGTAGGGACGAGAACTTCACCAAATAGCTCTTCCATGCCATGCATTTTGATATGCTCACGAAGAGACTGCGCTACACGGCCTTCAAATCCAGAGAAGGCTTGCACTACATACCAACGTTTTTTAGGAGCTTCACTCATGAATTAAAACCCTCTATACCCCAGTCACAAAGTTGACAAGACGAACCATAATGCCGTCGATGCCCCAAAGTGCTAGAGCCATTACTATACTTACAGCTAAAACGATCAAAGTAGTTTGCATAGTTTCTTGGCGTGTTGGCCAAACCACTTTGCGAACTTCCATACGAGATTCTTTAGCGAACTCAATCGCAGCTTTACCTTTTGTTGTTGTAGCAGCAGCACCAAGTGCCGCAGCAATCAGTACAACAACACCTGCAGCGCGAATCACTACAGACATTTCACCATACAGGTAATTACCCACAACAGCGGCAACTAGCAGAACAAAAGTGACAATCCACTTGAAGAAATCTGCGCCATTTGAGCTTTCAGGAGTTTCAGCATTATTTGCTTTCATAAAACCAAACCTGTCACAAGTCTTACATACAGACAACAACCCCGCTGTTGCAGGGCAAATCCATGAAACGACAACCTTAACTCGATTGACGTACTCTTTCTAAATGACCAAGAAGTAACCTCTCGGACAAAGAATTCTGCTTACTATTTGTTTGGACGATAAAATGAACAAACATTAAATTTAGTGCAGAAAAAGGGCATCAAATGATGCCCTTTTTGCTACTGGTTCGTCAAATCTTATTCAAAGATTTTTCAGAAGTCTTCAGCAATTCCTAAGAATTAGTCGAAGATCTTAGCAACAACACCAGCACCTACTGTACGGCCACCTTCACGGATAGCGAAACGTAGACCTTCATCCATTGCGATTGGAGCGATTAGCTCTACTTGCATTTGGATGTTGTCGCCAGGCATTACCATTTCTACGCCTTCTGGTAGAGAGATATCACCAGTTACGTCAGTTGTACGGAAGTAGAACTGTGGACGGTAGCCTTTGAAGAATGGAGTGTGACGACCACCTTCATCTTTAGACAGTACGTATACTTCTGATTCGAACTTAGTGTGTGGGTTGATTGACTTAGGAGCCGCTAGTACTTGACCACGCTCTACTTCGTCACGCTTAGTACCACGTAGAAGGGCACCAACGTTCTCACCCGCACGACCTTCGTCTAGAAGCTTACGGAACATTTCAACACCAGTACAAGTCGTTGTTGTAGTTTCTTTAATACCTACGATTTCGACTTCATCACCTACTGTTAGGATACCGCGCTCGATACGACCAGTTACTACTGTACCACGACCTTGGATTGAGAATACGTCTTCGATTGGTAGTAGGAATGGTTGGTCTACTGCACGCTCTGGCTCTGGGATGTAAGAGTCTAGTGCTTCAGCAAGCTCAACGATCTTGTCTTCCCACTGCTTCTCGCCGTTTAGTGCGCCTAGTGCAGAACCTTGGATAACTGGTAGGTCATCACCTGGGAAGTCGTACTCAGATAGAAGTTCACGAACTTCCATTTCTACTAGCTCTAGTAGCTCTTCATCGTCAACCATGTCACATTTGTTCATGAATACGATGATGTATGGGATACCAACCTGACGGCCTAGTAGGATGTGCTCACGAGTTTGTGGCATTGGGCCATCTGTCGCAGCAACAACTAGGATACCACCGTCCATCTGTGCAGCACCTGTGATCATGTTTTTAACATAATCCGCGTGTCCTGGACAGTCTACGTGTGCGTAGTGACGAGTTGGAGTGTCGTACTCAACGTGAGATGTTGCGATTGTGATACCGCGCTCACGCTCTTCTGGAGCGTTATCGATAGATGCGAAGTCTTTCGCTTCACCGCCGTACACTTTAGCAAGAGTTGTACAGATTGCAGCAGTTAGAGTTGTTTTACCGTGGTCAACGTGGCCGATAGTACCAACGTTTACGTGCGGTTTCGTACGTTCAAATTTTTCTTTAGACATGAGTTGTCCCTCTAGGTACGGATTTAGGTGGCTTTGATGACCACGCAACCAAAAAGTATTGGTGAAAAACTTACTTTCAAACACTAAACGTAGTTTAGTCGAAAGAAAGTATCAAAAGGAAAGCTTTGCTTAAGAGCTGGTGCTGATAGGCAGACTCGAACTGCCGACCTCATCCTTACCAAGGATGCGCTCTACCACCTGAGCTATATCAGCACTCAAATTAGAGTGGAGCGGGCAGCGGGAATCGAACCCGCATCATCAGCTTGGAAGGCTGAGGTAATAGCCATTATACGATGCCCGCAACACGTAACTCTGAGAGCTATTTCCTTAAGGAATATGGTGGAGGGGGACGGATTCGAACCATCGAAGGCAGTGCCAGCAGATTTACAGTCTGATCCCTTTGGCCACTCGGGAACCCCTCCAAATTTTTCATCCATTCTCACTACTAAAGGAGAGAATGGTGCCGACTACCGGAATCGAACTGGTGACCTACTGATTACAAGTCAGTTGCTCTACCTACTGAGCTAAGTCGGCATAAGTGGTGCGCATTCTATTGAAGGAATCTCTACCTTGCAATAGCTAATTTAAAAAAAAATGCGATTTTAGCCAGTTTCTGTTTATTTGCTGAAAAATCGCACAATTCACTCGATAAAAGCGCTTATCTCCGCCGAGTTATTTGGCAATTTGCGCCGGTTGTTGTATTTTCGCAGCTCTCTATCGCGAATCTCAGTTAGGAAGACTATGACGCCATATCTCTCTTTTAATCGTCAGCAATGGGCCGAATTGCGAAATTCTGTCCCGATGACGCTATCCGAAGAGGATCTTATCGAGCTGCAGGGCGTCAATGAAAGCCTAACCATGGAAGAAGCCGTCGAGATCTACCTACCACTTGCACGTTTGCTCAACTTATATGTTGCCGCTAGGCAAAGCCGTAATTCTGTTCTCAACAACTTTTTGGACAATCAAGAGAGCGCACCACCTTTTATTATTGGCATCGCAGGTAGTGTTGCCGTAGGCAAAAGCACAACGGCTCGTCTTCTTAAAGCGCTACTTTCTCGCTGGGAAAACCACCCTAAGGTTGAACTAGTGACAACCGACGGTTTCCTCTATCCCAAAAAGGTATTGAACGAACGCGGAATCATGCATCGTAAAGGTTTTCCAGAATCTTATGATATCAAGCGTTTGGTTGAGTTTGTGTCGGATATGAAAGCCGGAAAACCTAATCTCGAGGTTCCCGTCTACTCACATATCACCTATGACATTACCGACAATGTTAAAGTGGTAGACCGTCCGGATGTTCTGATTATTGAAGGGCTGAATGTTCTACAAAGTGGTATGGACTATCCACACGATCCACATCGCGTGTTTGTATCAGATTTCCTCGACTTCTCCCTATATGTCGATGCAGAGTGCGATGTTATTGAACAATGGTACGTAGAACGCTTCCTGAAATTCCGCTTAGGAGCCTTCACCAAACCGGGGTCTTACTTTAGTCACTATACCGAACTAACTGAGAAAGCGGCGATCGACAAGGCACACTCAATCTGGCAGTCCATCAACGGCATCAACCTTACGGCCAATATCTTACCGACCAGAGGGCGGGCTCAGCTGATCTTGAAAAAAGGTCAAGATCATAGAGTTGAAAAAGTATTGCTCAGAAAGTAGTTAGAGTACCAATAGTTGATCTCGCAATATCACTCTCCTATTGCAAAGCCTTACTTGCATTTATGCCACTTTATTGAGAATAGCCCTAAGTTTGAGTGGTTTAACGGGTTTAGGAACGAAGCTAAACCCATTAGACTTGATACCTTCCATCATATCGTTAGTTCGGTCAGCACTGATGATCACTCCTTTAAAGCTATCTCCTAAACGCAACCGACATTGTTGTAGTACTTCAAGCCCAGTGCGACCGTTATCCAGACGATAGTCGGAGAGAATCACATCCGGCAGCCATTCTTCGTCGATGCACTGCAGGCTGGTGACAATATCGGTCGCCGTGCGTACATTGCATCCCCAACGTGCCAGCAAGCTTTCCATCCCAACCAAGATTTCCTGCTCATTATCGACACAAAGTACATTGAGGTGACTGAGGTCAGAGACTGCAGCAGAGGGCACGATTTGCGGCCGTACCAAAGCCTCCTCACTGCGATTGAGTGCGATTGAGAACACGCTGCCTTTATTGGGCCATGAACGCATAGATATTTGATGTCCGAGCACGTGGGCAATACCTTTCGAGATTGCTAATCCAAGTCCAAGCCCTTGATCCGAACGAACCTGACTGCCACGGGTAAACTCTTCAAAAATTTCCTGTTGCTTGTCTTCATCGATACCTGCGCCGTTATCCCAGACTTCAATCCTCGCTTGTTGTCCAACCCGTCTTACCCCGAGCACTACCTTACCCTTGGGGTTATAACGGAAAGCGTTGGTCAGGAAGTTCTGTATCACTCTGCGAAGCAGCTTCGGGTCAGATTGGACTATCAACTGACTTGGCACCATCTCAAATTCAATCCCCTGTTGTTTTGCTAGCGCACTGAATTCAGCGTTTAGATTGGAGAGAACGTCATTAATGGCAAAGCCATGCACATTGATATCGAGCTTGCCCGACTCCAAACGAGAGATATCAAGCAAGTCACCGATCAGGTCTTCAGCGGCCTCCAAGGCGCTTTCGATATGCTTGGAGAGGCGCTTAGTTTCCTCTTGTTGTGCTACCTCAGATAATGACGATGCAAACAAACGGGCAGCATTAAGTGGCTGCATCAAATCATGACTGACCGCCGCAAGAAAGCGCGATTTCGATTGAGATTCATGCTCAGAGCGTTGAGTGGCAGACACCAGCTGTTTGTTCAATTGCTCCAGCTCCTGAGTTCGTTCATGGACTCGCTCTTCCAAACTTTCATTGGCATCCTTGAGTGCCTGCTCTGCATCACGGAATACCGTTATGTCAGTAAAACTCATGACAAAGCCTCCCCCTGGCATCGGATTCCCCTGCACTTCAATAACCCGACCATCAGGCCGGACTCGTGAAGACGTATGACGGGTGCCTTGCTCAAGGTGATAAATGCGACGACGGACATGATCATCTGGATCGCCAGGACCACACAGCCCTTGCTCAGCGTTGTGGCGAATGACATCCGCGATCGGTCTACCCACCTGGATCAACCCTTGAGGAAATACAAACAACTCCAGATAACGCTGGTTCCACGCCACCAGCCTAAGCTGTCTGTCCACCACAGCGATCCCTTGCCCTATATGTTCAATCGCTCCTTGGAGGAGACCTCGGCTAAAGTCATACAACTCAGAGGCTTCATCGACAATAGTCGCAACTTCTTCTAACTGCATGTTGCGCCCTTGCAGAGCAGAGGTCAGAACCAATTTTGCTGAAGAGGCACCAAAAACACCAGCCAGTACCCGCTCCGTGTGACGAATGAAACTCGCGGTGGCCTGCTGATTAGGCAACATGGCTTCGTGCTGCTGAGCCCAATACTGTTCAAAGGCGCTACGTACCCGCTTTCGGCCAACAAACCGTGATGCCAGCATTTCCAACTCACCCACCGTCACTCGACTCTGGTAGAGGCTGATATTCTCATTCTCAGGCATGGGTGTACCGACAAAGGATGCTAATTGAAGACGTTCACTCAAACTCGAACGCGTCATAAGTGACACCAATACATAGCACAGCGCATTAACTATCATGCTAAGGACAATTCCCCAATCAGAACCTTCGATACCAAAAAGATTGCAAGGCCTCTGGCGGTGTCACTAGCCAAAGAAGGAAATTACTGTTGGCATCGCCAGCCAACATATCAGTCTGACTCATCAGAGTGATAAGCCATAAACCAAACCCGAACGCTAGGCCAACATAGACTCCCTTTCGATTGCCTTTTCGCCAATACATTCCACCCAGTAGAGCCGGAGCAAACTGAGTAATCGCAGCGAATGATAGGAAGCCGATCGCAGACAAAGAATGACTACTACCCAGTGCATGATAGAAACCCCATGCGCCAAGTAACAGCAGTAAAATCAAGCCACGCCTAATCACCAATAATAGGCCAGAGAAGTGGCGATGATTTCTCTGAGCCAGTTTCATCCGACGCAGCAAAAGTGGCATCACCAAATCATTCGATACCATAATGGCTAAAGCAATGGTCGAGACAATAACCATGCCGCTAGCGGCAGACGTTCCACCGAGAAAAGCCAGCAAAGCAATATCCTGTGCACCTACGGCCATAGGCAAACTGATCACATACGTATCAGGGCTCGCACTACTTAGCAAACCCTGCCCTACCCAAGCAATAGGCAGAACAAAGATCCCCATCATCACCAGATATATAGGAAATAACCAGCGTGCAGTATGCAAGTCCTGCGCGCGCTCGTTTTCCACCACCATGGTATGGAACTGACGCGGCAAACAGACAATCGCCATCATGGTCAACACAGTATGAATTAATAATGTCGGTAGGTTTGGTGACTGATAGGTGTCAGAGGCTATCGACATCAACTCAATGTCACTGCGATTGAGCGCCAGATAAAGGATAAAACACCCAACAGCGAGAAATGCTACCAGTTTGACGATCGACTCAAATGCGATTGCCATCATCATTCCGCGATGGTGTTCAGTATTGTCGATGTGCCGCGTACCAAACAACATGGTAAATATCGCCAATGCACCAACCACAAACCAAGATACATCCATGCCCTGAGCATTGAATGCTTCTGGTAGTTCAGGAGAGACAATCTCCAGCCCCATGGTAATACCACGCAGCTGTAAAGCGATGTAAGGCAAGATCCCCGCGACGGCAATCAGCGTGACGGCGACGGCTAAACCTTGAGATTTACCATAGCGAGCAGCGATAAAGTCGGCAATCGATGTGATGTGCTCGCGCTTAGCGGTAATGATCAGACGTGCTAACACACGCCAACCAAGGGTGAAGACTAAGATAGGTGCGATATAGATCGGGAGAAACGACCACGGGTTGTTACTGGCCTGCCCCACCGTGCCGTAGAAGGTCCACGACGTACAGTAGACCGCAATCGACAAACTGTAGATCCACGGCCGCCAGCGGGCTAGCCAACGATGCTGATTATCGCCATACCAAGCGATGAGAAAGAGTAGTCCGAGGTACATCAGCGATACGGTGATCACTAGCCAACCTTGCATCTGATTTCCTTATCGAATTGAGTTCCGCTGCTTTGTTTATACAAACAAAAACCTCTCCATATTGGAGAGGTTTCATTTAACTAAGGAAGCGAATCGAACTCAAACAGTTCCGCTTAATTCTGTGCTTTAACGTCGATAACCGAAGCACGTTGGCGTTTTGGTTCAACACGAATAAACAGTGCCAGAATACCCATCATCGCCATCACCCAAAAAATGTTCGCGCCCCAATTCTCATATCCCCAGCCACTCAAGGCAGTCATCAGAGCGATAAAAGCGCCTAGCGGGATCGCATTGTATAGCGCTTGCAGAGCGACCATTTTTCTTGGCTCCGAGTGCTGGATGTATTGAATAGCAGCAATGTGTGCCACGGCAAACGTCACACCGTGGAGTAATTGAATTAAGACAAGTCCTAACAGTACTGTTGTCGAAGCGGTCAACCCCCAGCGCACCGCGACACCCATCGCAGCGGCTAAAAAAAAGGGCACGTAACGACCAACCGGCAAACAGACGTTTACTCAACGCAAAAACCGCCACTTCCGCCATCACACCTAAGCTCCATAAATAGCCGATAATATCTTCAGAGTGCCCGGCTTCTTTCCAGTGTATCGAGCTAAAGCTGTAATAAGCAGCATGACTGCCCTGAATCAAAGCGGCTAAAGCGAGGAACTTCAAAACCGACGGTTCCTTTAGAAGTTCCACCAGCTTCGGTCTTTCTGCCTGTTCCTCTTCCGTCGTGACAGGCATCGGGTTGGTGTTGCGCATCCCAACTAAAATAGCAAAAAACACCCCCGCTAGCGCAGTATACAAAATCATATCCGTACCGAATTTGGCCACTAAATAGCCGACCACCGTGGAGCCTGCAATAAAGGCAACGGATCCCCACAGCCGGGCACGTCCGTAGTCAAGCATCTTCAGCCGCGCGTAGTAGTTCGCCATCGCATCAGACAATGGCACAATCGGCCCGCAACAAAGGTTAAACAGCACAGTTGCACCCGCCATCAACCAAAAACTACCGTCGGTAAAGAAGTGGAAAACGATAAAAATTAGGGCAGCAATACTCAGCCAGCGCAGTGCAGGCATTAGGTGTTCAACTTTATGGATACGCGGCGTTAGTACCATATTGGCGACACAACGAGTCGCAAAACCAATGCCGACGAGTAAGCCGATATCGGTAGCTGAAACGCCCTGCTCCTCAAACCACAACGCCCAGAATGGCAGATAGACACCATAGGCAAAAAAGAATCCGAAAAAGTATTGAGATATCCAGCCGTAGGGAGACGGATTGAGCATTTTGACCTCTGAATGCGATATGAGAGCGGATGCCGCATTATCTCTGCTTATTTGCTGAATAAAAAGGGAAGATTACTCACCAATCTGTTTCCGTACAGACATCCTAAATCAGAGTGATTCGACCAAAGTCGTCTGGCACTTAAAAGGAAACTTGTCACACTTAGAGTATGGTTTCTTTTCTCACGCGGGTTCGGTATGCCAGATAAATTCAATATGCACTCTCCACCGTTTGATCGCCTAGACGAACGACAGCAGAACAAGCTGCGTGCCTCACTGGATGTGGCGTATTACCGAGATAAAGAAGTTTTGCTGGCAACCGGTGGGAACAGCCAGCACCTTCATATTCTGATTAAAGGAACGGTAGAAGAACGCAGTGCCAAAGGAGAGGAAATCTTCGCCCATTACGCCAATGATGACTTATTTGATGTGCGCGCGCTGTTTGAAGGGAAAATCCGCCATCACTACGTCGCGCTGGAAGATACGCTCACTTATTTGTTGCCTAAATCCGTCTTTCTTGAGCTTTATAACCAAAATGGCCAGTTTGCGGCCTATTTCGATAATAATCTCGCCAAACGGCAGCAACTAATTGAAGCTGCGCAACAACAACAAAATCTGGCCGAGTTTATTCTCACTAAAGTGGACCGTGATATCTATCACCCACCGATGATTCTTAGTCCTGAGCAGCCGCTTAATGAGGTTACTCAGATATTAAAGCAGAACGGGATTGATGCCGCTTTGGTCAGACTCCACGATGACGACCCACGCTTGACTAACACTCCAAGTCATCTACCTTTTGCTATCGTCACTCGCACCAACATGCTGCATGCCGTGATGCTTGACGAATATCCGCTAAACACTCAGGTCAGCGCAATTGCTACCTTCCCAGTCATTCACGTCGACGATGGCGATTTTCTGTTTAACGCAATGATTAAGATGACCCGTCAACGTTTGAAACGAGTTCTGGTGGCGGACGGTACAAAAGCGGTCGGTATGCTGGATATGACCCAGATTCTCAGTGCCTTTTCAACCCATTCTCATGTATTAACCTTAAGTATAGCCCGCGCTTCGAGCATTGAAGAACTGGCATTAGCCTCCAATCGCCAACGTCAGTTAGTCGATAGTCTGCTAGCAAACGGGATTCGTACTCGCTTTATCATGGAGTTGATTTCTGCGGTCAACGAGCAAATCATAGAAAAAGCGTTTCAGCTTATTGTTCCACCTGCACTGCACGATCATTGTTGTCTGATCGTTTTAGGCTCAGAAGGGCGCGGGGAACAGATCTTAAAAACCGACCAAGACAATGCATTGATTATCAAAGATGGACTGGAATGGCATCAGTGCAACACGATTATGGCTCAGCTGACGCACACCTTACAGCAACTAGGCTACCCACTTTGCCCGGGTAATGTGATGGTCAACAACCCGAAATGGGTGAAAAGTCAGAGTGACTGGCAGACAACATTAACACGCTGGTCTAAGCCGTCTTCTGCCGAACATGTCATGGATCTGGCCATTTTCACCGATGCTCATGCGGTCGCGGGCAACAAAACATTACTCAAACCTGTACGACAACACCTCAAAGGACTGATGCTGAATAATATGCTGGCGCTACAGGACTTCACTCGACCAGCGTTGCAGTTCTCTCTGCCACTGACTCTATTTGGCAACGTCAAATCAAATAAGCAAGGGGTCGATCTAAAAATTGGCGGTATTTTTCCAATCGTCCACGGGATTCGCACCTTAACACTGGAATATGGTTTAGAGGAAAACAACACCTTTGACCGAATTGATGCGTTACGCAGCAAACGCATCTTGGAGCCGGAAACCGCAGATAACCTCAATGAAGCTTTGAAGCTGTTCTTCAAGTTACGTCTTAGCCAGCAGGTCGCCAATCAACACAGCCATAACCACATCAACCTCAAACTGCTCGAACGCACAGAACGTGACTTACTGCGCCACAGCCTACATGTGGTCAAAAAATTCAAACAGTTCCTTGGCTATCACTATCAAATTCGAGACTAATGATGAACTGGATTCAGCGCCGTTACTGGTATCACAAATTGAGAAACTCCCCATATCAGCCCCTATTTGCCTCAGTCCAAAAAGGTGAGTACGTATCACTCGATTGTGAAACCACTAGCTTAGATCCAAAGCGTGCTGAGTTGGTCACCATTGCAGCAACCAAAATCATCGATAATCGCATCATCACGAGTCAACCTTTCGAAGTGAGATTAAGAGCGCCACAATCTCTGGATTCTAGCTCAGTGAAGATCCATCATATTCGTCATTCAGATCTGGCCGATGGTACCGATGAGAAACAGGCATTGACACGCTTGTTAGCTTTCATCGGCACTCGACCATTAGTGGGTTACCACATTCGCTACGACAAAAAGATTCTTGATCTAGCGTGTAAACGTCACCTCGGTTTCCCTCTTCCTAACCCTTTGATTGAGGTCAGCCAGATTTACCACGACAAACTGGAAAAACACCTACCCAACGCTTATTTCGACCTGAGTCTGGAAGCCATTTGCACGCATCTAGACTTGCCCATACAAAGTAAGCACGACGCGTTGCAAGATGCTATATCAGCGGCGTTGATATTCGTTCGTCTAACCAAGGGAGACCTTCCCAGTTTGAGCCTGCCTTACAACCGTTGAGTATTTCCTACGATCCAACTCTCAAAATCAAACATAGCACCACCAATACAAAGCAGAATCAGGCCTCTCATCCTAAAGTCTAATTGTCGAATTACGCTTGGTGCTAGAAAGTTACAGATATAGGGAATGTCAACAAACGTGAAAAACGTTTTAAACGAACATTTGCTCAATTCGTTATGAATTAAGCCCAAGGAGAAAAGCAATGAGTGAAGCCCATATTTATCCGGTAAAAGAAAATATCAAAACAAATACCCATGCGGATAATGATACCTACCTCGCCATGTATCAGCAGTCAGTCTCTGACCCACAGGGATTCTGGAATGAACACGGTAAGATTGTTGATTGGATTAAACCCTTCACCAAAGTCAAAAACACTTCATTTGATACAGGCCATGTCGATATTCGCTGGTTTGAAGATGGTACGCTCAACGTCTCTGCAAACTGTATTGACCGTCACCTAGCTGAGCGCGGTGACGATGTGGCAATCATATGGGAAGGGGACAACCCAGCAGACGATAAAGCACTGACATTCAACGAACTGCACAAAGAAGTATGTCGTTTCTCCAACGCTCTCAAAGAACAAGGAGTACGTAAAGGCGACGTCGTGTGTCTTTACATGCCAATGGTGCCTGAAGCAGCTATTGCTATGCTAGCGTGTACTCGTATCGGTGCTGTACACACGGTTGTTTTCGGTGGTTTCTCACCAGAAGCCCTATCGGGACGTATCATCGATTCAGATGCTAAAGTCGTTGTTACCGCCGATGAAGGTGTGCGTGGTGGTCGAGCGGTTCCACTGAAAAAAACGTTGATGAAGCATTGACCAACCCAGAAGTGAAAACGGTCGATAGAGTATTAGTGCTCAAGCGCACTGGCGGCGATGTTGACTGGCATGATCATCGTGATGTTTGGTGGCATGAAGCGACAGCGTCTGTATCAGATGATTGCCCGCCAGAAGAGATGAAAGCGGAAGACCCACTCTTCATCCTCTACACATCAGGTTCAACCGGTAAACCTAAAGGTGTCCTTCACACCACAGGCGGCTACCTAGTTTACGCCACCATGACTTTCAAATATGTCTTCGACTACCAGCCAGGTGAAACCTTCTGGTGTACCGCTGACGTAGGTTGGATCACAGGTCACACTTACCTGATCTATGGCCCTCTGGCTAATGGTGCCAAAACCATTCTGTTCGAAGGAGTACCAAACTACCCGAACACCAACCGCATGAGTGAAGTCGTTGATAAGCACCAAGTCAATATTCTTTACACTGCGCCAACCGCTATTCGTGCGTTGATGGCAAAAGGCAATGAAGCGGTCAATGGCACCTCTCGTGACAGCCTGCGCATCATGGGCTCAGTGGGTGAACCCATTAACCCTGAAGCATGGGAGTGGTACTACAAGACGATTGGTAATGAGAAATCTCCAATCGTTGATACTTGGTGGCAAACCGAAACTGGTGGCATCCTCATCACTCCACTACCAGGTGCCACAGCACTAAAACCTGGCTCTGCCACTCGTCCATTCTTTGGCGTACAGCCTGCATTAGTCGATAACATGGGTAACATTATTGAGGAGACCTCAGCAGAAGGTAACTTGGTGATTCTTGATTCATGGCCAGGTCAAATGCGTACCGTTTACGGCGACCATGAACGCTTTGAGCAAACGTACTTCTCTACTTTCAAAGGCATGTACTTCACCAGTGACGGAGCGCGTCGTGACGAAGACGGCTACTACTGGATCACAGGTCGTGTAGATGACGTACTCAATGTCTCTGGGCATCGTATGGGTACCGCAGAAATCGAATCAGCTCTGGTGGCACACCATAAGATTGCCGAAGCGGCGATTGTCGGTATTCCGCATGACATCAAAGGGCAAGCAATTTACGCTTACGTTACTCTGAACGATGGCGAGTTCCCATCAGCAGAACTTCACAAAGAAGTGAAGGACTGGGTACGTAAAGAGATTGGCCCCATCGCTACGCCAGATGTGCTGCACTGGACAGATTCTCTGCCGAAAACTCGCTCCGGTAAGATCATGCGTCGTATCTTGCGTAAGATAGCCACTGGGGATACCAGCAACTTAGGCGACACCTCAACACTGGCCGACCCAAGCGTTGTTGACAAGTTAATCGCCGAAAAAGCAGAACTTGCATAGAAATAGCAAACAAGACTAAGCCGCCACATTTGTGGCGGTTTTTTTATTTGTAGGAACATATCCAACGACTTGAAGTCCAAGACAAAGCAGTCAAATTTGTTACCTTGGTAGCAGTTTTTCATCTCAGAAACGGGAGATTAGACCAGTAAATTGCTGCTAAATGCGCTGAATTGGCTATAATCTTGGTCTATTTTAAAGATCTAGCGTGAAATTTGACAATATAATCACGCTGGATCGGCAATATTATGGGAAGATTCCAGTTCATATCATGAAGTAGGAAGATGGCAGCACAATGACAGCTAAATCACGCATTCTTGTCTTAAATGGTCCAAATTTAAATCTGTTGGGTCTACGCGAACCGGGTCACTATGGTTCTCAAACCTTACCACAGATTATCGACACTTTGACCGAGCAAGCCCACAAAGCTGGTGTTGAACTAGAGCATCTGCAATCAAATCGCGAATATGAACTGATTGAGAAAATCCACGAATCTTTTGGCAAAGTTGATTTCATTATCATCAACCCAGCAGCCTTCACACATACTAGTGTTGCTCTGCGAGACGCCCTGCTCGGCGTTTCTATCCCATTTATTGAAGTACATTTATCCAACGTGCACGCACGCGAGCCTTTCCGCCATCATTCTTATCTCTCAGATAAGGCACAAGGTGTGATTTGCGGCCTAGGTGCACAAGGTTATGAATTCGCTTTGTCTGCTGCCGTAAACACATTGCAGGCACAGTAACTTAATTACTATCACAGTAAATGAACACACTCTGCAGCTCACCAAGAGCTGTCTTATTCACAAGATAAAAGAGAAAGAAAAGATGGATATCCGTAAAATCAAAAAGCTTATCGAGTTAGTTGAAGAATCTGGCATTGCTGAGCTAGAAATCTCTGAAGGTGAAGAGTCGGTACGAATCAGCCGTAACGGTTCAGCGGCACCCGCTCCAATTCAATACGCAGCACCAGTTGCAGCGGCACCAGCAGCAGCGCCTGCGGCGGCACCGGCAGCAGCGCCTGCCCCAGCAGCAGAAGCAGCGCCAGCAGTACCAGCGGGTCATCAAGTGCTTTCTCCAATGGTCGGTACTTTCTACCGTGCTCCAAGCCCAGATTCAAAGTCATTCATCGAAGTAGGTCAATCAGTCACCGCTGGCGAAACTCTATGTATCGTTGAAGCAATGAAGATGATGAACCAAATCGAAGCAGACAAATCTGGTGTTGTTACTGCAATCCTAGTTGACGATGGTCAGCCAGTTGAATTCGACCAACCACTTGTTGTTATCGAATAATAGAGGCTGTCTCTTATGTTAGATAAATTAGTCATCGCGAACCGAGGCGAAATTGCGCTTCGTATTCTTCGCGCATGTAAAGAATTAGGCATCAAAACCGTTGCCGTGCACTCAACAGCAGACCGTGACTTGAAACACGTTCTTCTTGCTGATGAGGCAATTTGTATCGGTCCAGCTCGCGGCATCGATAGTTACTTGAACATCCCACGTATCATTTCTGCTGCAGAAGTAACGGGCGCGATCGCTATCCACCCGGGTTACGGCTTTCTGTCTGAGAATGCAGACTTTGCCGAGCAAGTTGAGCGTAGCGGCTTTATCTTTGTTGGCCCAAAAGCGGAAACTATCCGCATCATGGGTGACAAGGTTTCTGCTATCACAGCAATGAAAAAAGCGGGCGTTCCTTGTGTACCAGGTTCTGACGGCCCTCTAAACGATGATGAATCGGCGAATAAAGCGCACGCTAAACGCATCGGCTACCCAGTTATCATCAAAGCCTCTGGTGGCGGCGGTGGTCGTGGTATGCGCGTGGTTCGCTCTGAAGCTGAGCTAGTAGAAGCTATCGCGATGACGCGTGCAGAAGCAAAAGCAGCATTCAACAACGACATGGTTTACATGGAGAAATTCCTAGAAAACCCACGTCACGTTGAAGTACAGGTGATTGCTGATGGGCAAGGCGGTGCTATCCACCTAGGTGAACGTGACTGTTCTATGCAGCGTCGTCACCAGAAAGTGGTTGAAGAAGCGCCTGCTCCGGGTATCACAGCAGAAATGCGTAAGTACATTGGTGAGCGTTGTACGCGTGCTTGTTTGGAAATAGGTTACCGTGGTGCGGGTACGTTCGAGTTCCTTTACGAAAACGGCGAATTCTACTTCATCGAAATGAACACGCGTATTCAGGTAGAGCACCCAGTAACAGAAATGGTGACTGGTGTTGACCTGATCAAAGAACAGCTTCGTGTTGCAGCAGGCCAACCTTTGTCATTCACTCAGGATGACATCAAGATCCGCGGCCATGCGATTGAGTGTCGTATCAACGCAGAAGACCCTGAGCGTTTCCTACCTTCACCAGGTAAGATCGAGCGTTTCCACGCGCCAGGCGGTATGGGCGTTCGTTGGGAGTCGCACATCTACACGGGCTACACAGTACCACCGCACTATGACTCAATGGTCGGTAAGCTGATCACATTCGGTGAAAACCGTGATGTTGCCATTGCTCGTATGAAGAACGCACTCGGTGAGATGATCATCGAAGGCATCAAGACCAACGTTCCGCTACAAGAAAGCATCATGAACGACGAAAACTTCCAACATGGTGGTGCTAACATCCACTACCTAGAGAAAAAACTGGGTCTGCAGTAATTCGATTGCTGACACGATACAAATGCTCACTTCGGTGAGCATTTTTGTTTTCAGCGCACTCTGGACTCAAATAACCCCCAGAGTTCTGCTACACTCTGCGCAAATTTAAATCTAACTATCTAGACGAGCACATACCCATGCCTTGGATTCAAATCAAACTCAATGCGACCAACGACAACGCTGAGCAAATCGGCGATATGCTAATGGAAGAAACAGGAGCGCTGTCGGTGACCTTCTTAGACGCGCACGACACGCCAGTATTTGAGCCTTTGCCGGGAGAAACTCGTCTGTGGGGTGATACGGATATTCTCGCTCTGTACGACGCTGAAGCGGATACTCAGTTTATTATTGAACAGACCAAGAACAGCAACTTGCTACCCGAAGGCTTTGCTTACAAAGTGGAGCAGTTGGAAGACAAAGACTGGGAACGAGAGTGGATGGACAACTTCCACCCAATGAAGTTTGGTGAGCGCTTGTGGATCTGTCCAAGCTGGCGAGACGTCCCAGAGCCGGATGCAGTCAACGTGATGTTAGACCCTGGCCTCGCTTTTGGTACTGGTACTCACCCAACTACTGCGCTGTGTCTGGAGTGGCTGGAAGGGCTAGACCTGTCGGGTAAAACCGTGATCGACTTTGGTTGTGGGTCTGGCATCTTAGCGATCGCTGCGATCAAGCTCGGTGCCAAAAAGGTCATTGGGATCGATATTGATCCTCAAGCACTGCTTGCCTCTAAAGACAACGCTGAACGTAATGGTGTTGCCGAGAAACTAGAAGTATTCCTACCACAAGATCAACCAGAAGGTCTGCTCGCTGACATCGTCGTCGCGAACATTCTCGCCGGACCACTCCGTGAGTTGTCGCCAGTGATTAAGTCCTTGGTCAAACCAAATGGTGAGCTGGCGATGTCCGGCGTGCTGGATACACAGGCTGAAGATGTCGCTAACTATTACCGTGATGAACTTCACATTGATCCTATCAAGGAGCAAAATGAGTGGTGTCGAATCTCTGGTCGAAAGCAAGGCTAGATAAGACTTTCAAGGCTAATTGATTGAAATTCATACAAATTACAAAAACAATTTGTAAATGCTCAAATATTAGTCTTTTCACAGCGGAAAAAAATGCGTAAAATGCGCGCCCTTGCTGGTACTAAGCTGTGAAGACGTTTTGAAAATCGGAAATCATCAACTTAAGAATAATCTCATCGTCGCCCCTATGGCGGGAGTGACTGATAGACCATTTCGAGAGTTATGCCTTCGCTATGGTGCTGGGATGGCCGTCAGTGAAATGATGTCCTCAAACCCAAAGCTATGGAAAACGTCAAAATCCAAGCAGCGCATGGTCCATGAAGGTGAATCGGGCATTCGATCTGTACAGATTGCGGGGGCTGATCCACAACTGATGGCCGACGCTGCACAGTTTAGCGTTGAGAACGGTGCGCAAATCATCGATATCAACATGGGCTGCCCAGCAAAAAAAGTGAATAAGAAGCTTGCCGGTTCTGCACTGCTTCGCTTCCCAGATATCATCGAAGATATCCTGAAAGCGGTGGTCAATGCAGTCGATGTCCCTGTGACACTCAAAACCCGAACAGGCTGGGACCCAGACAATAAGAACTGTGTCCAAATCGCTAAATTAGCCGAAGACTGCGGCATACAAGCACTTGCTCTGCATGGCAGAACAAAAGTATGTATGTACAAAGGTGAGGCCGAATATGACAGCATCAGAGCCGTCAAGCAGGCAATTTCGATACCCGTTATCGCAAACGGTGATATCGATAGCCCAGAGAAAGCCAAGCGCGTACTGGAGTACACCGGTGCGGATGCTCTGATGATTGGACGTCCCGCCCAAGGTCGTCCATGGATTTTCCAGGAAATCCAATACTTTTTGGAAAACGGCACCACAATGCCAGATCTTCCGTCCGCGGAAGTGAAGGACATTCTGCTGGGTCATGTGAATGCGCTCCACGATTTCTATGGGGAGTACTTAGGGCCGCGAATCGCGCGTAAGCACGTAGGCTGGTATCTAAAAGAGCATGAGCAAGCAAGTGGGTTTCGCCGTGCCTTCAACGCGATTGAGGCAGCAGAGCTGCAACTTGAAGCGTTAGAAGCGTATTTTGATAAAGCCTAACGATTTGAAGTAATCGCTTCAGATATAATGGCTAAACGTTGCATCATAATTAAGAGAAGAGCTAGACCGAATATGTTCGAACAAAATCTGACTTCAGAAGCATTAACAGTAACTACAGTAACGTCACAGGACCAGATTACTCAGAAACCATTACGTGACTCTGTTAAAGCGTCTCTTAAAAACTACTTGGCTCAACTAAACGGCCAAGAAGTCACAGAACTATACGAATTAGTTCTAGCTGAAGTTGAACAGCCACTGCTAGATACCATCATGCAATATACTCGCGGTAACCAGACTCGCGCAGCAACTATGATGGGTATTAACCGCGGTACTCTTCGCAAGAAACTTAAAAAATACGGCATGAACTAATACGTTCTGACGAATTTTATTTTGAGAAAGCCGATTCCAGTTAGAGTCGGCTTTTTCCGTTTCTGCCGCATTTCATTTATAAAATGTCATTAGTTTTATAACTTTAGTGCGACTCACTTGTTCACCCACTGTTTTATTTTTGAGACTACAGTTGAGCATAGAAACCCAACACATATCGAGTCTCATTTTCACGCCATTTAAGTGAGTAAATAGTAATCAAACTGTGATCTATTACGATTGCCATCACTACTTGTCTAGATATAATGCGGTGTTCATCTGTTGTTGGATAAAACTATATGCTTGATAAGCAAAGGGAAGCATGGCTAAGCCTGATTTTAAATGAACTTCCTGACCGACTTTTCGTGTTAGAGCAGTCGGGGCGCTTTATCGAGGGTTTTGGGGGAACGTTCCACACAGTTAGCCTTGAAAAAAATGGTTACGCCAACAAAGCGCTACACGACATCCTTCCACAGGATAAAGCCGACCAACTACTCAGTTACATAAAAGATGTTAGTGAATCTGCCAAACCGCTGGTTGTGCAGTACAGTGTCAACCCTATTGAATGCTTACAACTATCCATTGATGAGCTGGAAACGCTAGATGGCTCTGAAGACATGTGGTTCGAAGCCACCATTAAGCCCCTATGCTTAGGAGATGGTACGCAGTATGTATTGTGGCAAGAGCGTGATATCACGAGCAACTATCGCCGCCAGGAAGAGCTGAAACGCCTTTCTGAAACGGATGAGCTAACTGGCATTTTCAACCGCCGAGCATTCCTTGAATCTCTTGAACAAGAATTACAACGCTATAATGAGACTCAGCGTAATTTGTCATGCTTAATGATCGATATTGATCACTTCAAAGAAATCAACGATCAAGTTGGCCACCTTTCTGGTGATGAAGTCATTACTCTGGTTGCTAGTATGTGCCAGAAGCAGATTCGTGGCAGCGACTACATTGGGCGACTTGGCGGCGAAGAATTTGGCATTGTACTTTCAAACACAAACGCCATTCAAGCTTATGACATTGCCGAACGCATACGACAATCGATTGAAAATGCCCCCTGCAATGTCGACGGCCATATCATTCATCCAACCGTCAGTATTGGTATCGCAGAAGTCACCTCAGATATCTCTCATGTAAGAGAGCTGTTGGTTCAAGCAGACAAAGCGATGTACTACTCCAAGCAGACGGGTCGTAACCAAGTTACGCTCTATCACGATAACTTGCCGGATATGAAGGTTCAGTCTGCGATTCAAGCCAAAATTCGACAAGCGAGTTAAAGCTCATCACAACACGTCGAGGAGCGTTCTTCACTACCCAGCGCCTCTAAAATCGAGCAATGACTGGCATCATCATCAACATGGCCACAGCACGCATCGTTGATTTTCTTCAATGCCTTGCGGATACGGGTCAACTCTGCAATCTTTTCATCAATTAATTCGAGTTTTGCTGAGGTAATGGCTTTGACTTCCGCACAACTATGTTCGGTGGCTTCTAGCTTTATCTCCAACAGCTCGCGAATCTCTTCCAAACTTAACCCAAGATCTTTGGCTTTTAGAATAAATCCGACCTGTTTTTGATTTTCTTCATTATAAAGACGATACCCCGATTCACTGCGTCCCATAGGGCGGAGCAGGTGATTTTTCTCGTAGAAACGCAAAGTATCGGTCGTCACACCACAACGCTTTGCCAGTTCTCCAATCTGGAACATAACTTTCCTTATTAACTATCTCGTTACTTTTTAAGTTAAAAAGCACGGTTTTCATAATTATTTTTGAGATGCCAAACGATTGCGCGAGCTTTTTTGTAATAAATTAGTTAGAATGTGCGCCATCAAGTTTAGAGTCTAATATCTGCCCAGTTTCGACTGGCAAAAAGGTCTTTACCAAAACTGGCCAATATTTTATCCCTACGAGATAAAAACAAGTTCATTTTTGGCAAATATCTTTAGTTTAACTCCATGACTTTGAGGAAGATGGAAGCATGAACAACGCTCGTCCAATTCGCCGCGCCCTTATCAGCGTATCAGACAAAACAGGTATTGTTGAGTTTGCCCAAGCTCTCGCTGAACGCGATGTCGATATCCTATCCACAGGTGGTACTGCCCGCTTGCTTGCTGAGCAAGGCATTGCTGTCACAGAAGTATCCGATTATACGGATTTCCCGGAAATGATGGACGGACGCGTTAAAACACTTCACCCAAAGGTTCATGGTGGTGTTTTAGGCCGTCGCGGTCAAGACGATGATGTGATGGAAAAACACGGCATCACCCCTATCGATATGGTTGTCGTTAACCTATATCCATTTGCTGAAACTGTGGCTAAAGAAGGCTGTACGCTTTCTGACGCGGTTGAGAACATCGATATTGGTGGTCCAACAATGGTTCGCTCTGCGGCGAAAAACCACAAAGACGTGACTATCGTTGTAAATGCACACGACTACGACCGCGTTATTGCAGAAATGGACGCAAACGAAACGTCTCTTACGCTAGAAACACGCTTCGACCTCGCTATCGCGGCATTCGAGCACACCGCGTCTTATGACGGTATGATCGCAAACTACTTCGGCACTATGGTTCCTAGCTACGGCGAGAACAAAGAAGGTGATGAAGAGAGCAAATTCCCTCGCACATTCAACCAGCAATTCGAGAAGAAGCAAGACATGCGCTACGGTGAGAACAGCCACCAAGCAGCTGCTTTCTACGTTGAAGCAAACCCTGAAGAAGCTTCGGTTTCCACTGCTCGCCAAATCCAAGGCAAAGCTCTCTCTTACAACAATATCGCAGACACTGACGCAGCGCTTGAGTGCGTAAAAGAGTTCGATGAACCAGCGTGTGTGATCGTAAAACACGCAAACCCATGTGGTGTTGCACTTGGCGAAGACATCCTTGAAGCGTACAACCGTGCTTACCAAACTGACCCAACATCAGCATTTGGCGGTATCATCGCATTCAACCGCGAACTTGATGCAGTAACAGCATCTGCGATTGTTGAGCGTCAATTTGTTGAGGTTATCATCGCGCCATCTGTCTCTGCAGAAGCAATCAAGATTGTTGCAGCGAAGAAGAACGTTCGCCTACTTGAATGTGGCGAGTGGACAACTAAAACCACTGGCTTCGACGTAAAACGCGTTAACGGTGGCCTACTGGTTCAAGACCGCGACCAAGGCATGGTTACCCTAGACGACCTTAAAGTGGTTTCTAAGCGTCAACCAACTGATGAAGAGCTGAAAGATGCCCTATTCTGTTGGAAAGTAGCGAAGTACGTGAAATCTAACGCGATCGTTTACTCGAAAGGTGACATGACTATCGGTGTAGGCGCAGGCCAAATGAGCCGCGTTTACTCTGCGAAAATTGCGGGCATTAAAGCGGCAGATGAGGGTCTAGAAGTTGCCGGTAGCGTAATGGCTTCTGATGCATTCTTCCCATTCCGTGACGGTATCGATGCGGCGGCAGAAGCGGGCATCAAATGTGTCATTCAACCGGGCGGCTCTATGCGTGATGACGAAGTTATCGCTGCAGCGGACGAACACGGTATGGCAATGATCTTTACCGGTATGCGTCACTTCCGCCACTAGAAAGAAGCGAGCGCTTCGCTTCTGGAAACGGGAACGCGGCGCTCCGAGAAGAGCAAGACTTAACTAAATTTCTCAAAACCGTCATTCCGTATAGCGAGGAACGAGCGTAGTACGGAATCTCTGGGTTTAACATGTTAAACAGATTCCTGACAGTTTTGTTCCTCAACGTCGGGAATGACGATTTTTGATTGAAGGATTTAAAATGAACGTACTTATCATCGGTGCTGGCGGTCGTGAGCACGCTTTAGGTTGGAAAGCAGCACAAAACCCAAACGTTGAAACCGTATTCGTTGCACCTGGTAATGCAGGTACAGCACTGGAGCCTAAACTTGAGAACGTAGACATAGGTGTAGAAGCGATTTCTGAGCTGGTTGCATTCGCTCAAGATAAGCAAATAGAGCTGACGATTGTTGGCCCAGAAGCACCTCTCGTTATTGGGGTGGTTGACGCTTTCCGTGAAGCGGGATTACCTATTTTTGGCCCGACTCAAGCCGCTGCGCAACTAGAAGGGTCAAAAGCATTCACCAAAGATTTCTTAGCCCGTCACAATATTCCTACTGCAGCTTACGCTAACTTCACTGAAATCGAGCCAGCACTGGCTTACGTTCGTGAACGAGGTGCGCCTATCGTTGTTAAAGCAGACGGTCTGGCGGCTGGCAAAGGTGTTATCGTTGCGATGACACTAGAAGACGCAGAAGACGCCATCAAAGACATGCTCGCAGGCAACGCCTTTGGTGAAGCGGGAAGTCGCGTGGTGATCGAAGAGTTCCTTGATGGAGAAGAAGCCAGTTTCATCGTTATGGTTGATGGTGCGAGCGTTTTACCTATGGCCACCAGCCAAGACCACAAACGTGTTGGCGATAAAGACACTGGCCCTAACACGGGAGGTATGGGGGCTTACTCCCCTGCACCAGTAGTCACGCCAGAGATCCACGAACGTATTCTTGAAGAAGTTATCTACCCAACCGTGCGCGGCATGGACGCGGAAGGTCACCCTTACACTGGCTTCCTTTATGCTGGTCTTATGATCGACAAAGACGGCACGCCAAAAGTCATCGAGTATAACTGCCGCTTTGGCGATCCAGAAACTCAGCCAATTATGATGCGTATGGAATCAGATCTGGTTGAACTATGCCTGATGGCTATCGATGAGAAGCTAGATGAAGCCGAATCTAAGTGGGATCAGCGTGCATCTATCGGTGTGGTTCTAGCCGCAGGGGGCTACCCAGCAGACTACGCAAAAGGTGATGTAATTTCTCTGCCTGCCAGTGAAGTGGAAGGCCAGAAGATCTTTCACGCTGGTACAGCGAACAACAAAGCGGGTGAAATCGTAACTAACGGTGGCCGGGTATTGTGTGCAACAGCATTGGGAAATAGCGTCTCAGATGCACAGAAACAAGCGTATAAGCTGGCTCAGCAAGTTAGTTGGAATGGTATGTTCCATCGCAATGACATTGGTTACCGAGCGATAGAGCGCGAACAAAGCGAATAACCTCTCAGTATCAAAAAAGGCGCTTCTTTAGGCGCCTTTTATATTTTAATCAGACAATAAACTAGGTCTTTCAATACACGAGTGCTCTTCATCTGCCAGCATGAGTAAATCTTCAACAATGACTCGATTGGTGCGCGTAGAACCGAGAAAAGCCACATAGTTATCCACTCCAGCTAAGCGACTCACCACAAATGACGGAAGTGTCTGATTAAACTCCAATCGGGAATAACTCTGACCAGAACAAGTTTCAAACGTTGAACCATCCCAATAGCCTTGAATCAACTCCTGACCTTTTTTATCCTGCCTTTTCGTTACTGTTGCCACAGTCACGGCATCATTCTTGTATCGCTCGAGTTCATCAGGCTTCACCGGAAACACTTTTCCATCTAGACGATACTGCTGATAAACCGCTTCGCCTTCCTTGTTAAAGCGAACATGCACACTGTATTTCACCAGCCCTTGTTCACCTTTCAATTGCTCACCTTCACGAATCAACTCTCGAAGTTCTCCTTCAGCCCAGCGATAGTCTGTCTTATACCAGCCATAATCTCCAGCCGTGACATAATCTGCAGCCGTACTTGGAGACGCTAATTTTTCGGTATACCAGTACAGGCTTGTGGCATCACCCATGCTCTTTCCACCTGTGTAGCTAGTGAGTTGGGTTAAGTTGGATGTAGGGGCGTTGGAAGAACAACCAAGGATAAAAGAGGTGATTAGTGAAGAAAATAAACGTTTTTTCATGACAGTGATGCGCCAAGACAGAAAACTACCTTGGCGCATTATCAATTATTTCACTGCGTCTTTCAGAGCTTTACCTGCAACAAATGCAGGAACGTTTGCAGCAGCAATTTGGATCTCAGCACCTGTTTTAGGGTTACGACCTGTACGAGCTGCACGGTGGTTTACTTTGAATGTACCAAAACCAATTAGTTGAACTTGGTCACCCTCTTTAAGTGCATCAGTTACACCATCAAGAGTTGCTTCAAGAGCAGCCTTAGCTTGTGCTTTAGATAGGTCTGCTTTCTCTGCGATAAAGTCGATTAATTGGGTCTTGTTCATTAGGTTTCCCTTCTCATATGTTATCGAATTCATCTCACTCTAAATCATAAATGCCCCATCTGGCAAAGGTTTGTAAGCGATCTTTAGCTTTCATGACGTACTTTTAACCATAATATGAGTAATAACTCACAATTTGTTACTTTCCTCTCCTATCCAGAGGCTTGTTTTTAATCATAATGAACCTTATTTATAGAACGTGGAAAGCCCATGAAGCCTGATATTGTGGGGCCTGAAGCGAATATAAAATACTCACACCAATAATGCCCAGGCATAGTAGCTCATTTAGCAATTGATATTTTTAATGGTTACATTGCAAAATTCGGTGGTGGTATAAACCTGATATAGGACATGTATGTTACTGCTAACCATCTACGTCTCTGTTGCGATTGGCGTATCCTTTATCTGCTCGGTCCTCGAAGCAGTACTTCTGAGTATTACTCCCAGTTATCTGGCACAACTGCGTCAGCAAGGGCATCCTGCTGCAGAAAAGTTATCAAAGTTAAAAGCAGATATCGATCGTCCACTGGCGTCAATTCTGACTCTGAATACCATTGCTCACACCATAGGTGCGGCCAGTGCAGGTGCTCAAGCGGCTGTTGTTTTCGGAAGTGAGTGGCTGGGCGTATTCTCTGGCGTCTTGACGCTAGGTATTCTTGTGTTATCTGAGATTGTGCCAAAAACAATTGGTGCGACCTATTGGCGTAAACTGGCTCCTCTAGCGGCGGTGACCCTGCGTTGGATGGTATGGGCGCTAACACCGTTTGTGTGGTTCTCAGAGCAAATCACCAAACGCCTAGCAAGCGGTCATCAAGCGCCTAAGATGCGCGACGAATTATCAGCGATGGCTATCTTGGCTAAAGAGAGCGGTGAATTTGCGGAAGGTGAGACTAAGATCCTCACTAACCTTCTCGGTATTCAAGACGTGCCTGTTACTCAGGTCATGACACCACGCCCAGTTGTATTCCGTGTTGATGCTGAAATGAGTATTAATGAGTTTCTTTCTCAGCATAAAGACACACCGTTTTCTCGCCCGCTGGTTTACAGCCAATCCAAAGACAATATCATTGGCTTTGTTCACCGCTTAGAGATGTTTAAACTTCAGCAAGCGGGCTGTGGCGAAAAACAACTAGGAGCCGTGATGCGTCCGGTTCACGTTTTACTGAACAACCTATCTCTGCCAAAAGCGTTTGAGCAGATGATGGCGAAACGCCTCCAGCTAGCAATGGTTGTTGATGAATACGGCACCATACAGGGAATTCTGACACTGGAAGATATCTTCGAACATCTGGTTGGGGAAGAAATCGTCGATGAAGCCGATCGAGCCACTGACATGCAAGAGCTGGCGTTTGAGCGCTGGGAAAAATGGAAAGAGACGCATGGCGTAATCGAAAGTCGCGATGACGATGAAGATGATCAGGTTTCTGAACCACAAGCCAAGAAAGAAGACCACTAATCTAATCGGGAGTCTCTATGACTCCCGTTTTTCATTAAAGACTAACACCAATATTGCTGATGCCATCTTCTCTCAGCTCAAAGCGAAGATCTTTAATCAGTTCAATGTCTCGTTCTTGAGCATCTTTCAATGGACGGAAAATAGCCCATTGCACATCCCACTCTTCACAAACCGCTTCATTGTCTTTCTGATTACCATTGGTGACCTCGAGACCGGTTTGCGCTTCTTCTAGCTGAGCAACCGTCTGTACCGACTGTTGACTGACTTTTTGCATGCTTTCAAATAAGTCATCGCGATCTAACAAGCCATGTAGCAATGTAGACAAACCAATACAGGCATCAATCGCGGGGTAAACACCATAAAAATCAAAATCCTCAGAACTTGGAATAATCTCTTCTAACTTCTCCAACTGGCGCTCATAATTAACCTTGGCACTCTTGACTGTCAGCTGCTCCCAAATGCTATCCAGAATATCGCGATAAATACGTGGCTCTGCAAATTCCGTACTGTCACAAAACATCGCATAATTTGGGTACATACGTTCACACAGACACGCCATAAAGGTGATCTGCTTCCAAGGTTCTAACTTCTCAAGGCGAAGTTGAAGAGGGTTCTGTAGCATAAGGACTCATTGGTTCAGAAAAAGACAGCGGAAGTGTACTTGATAACCATAGTGGAAAAAAGCGAAGCCGATGAACAATTTCACCAACAAAGTTTATTTACTGACTGAGCATAACGAAACTTACCAGCAGCAACTCGACAAGCTGCGTTTACCGGATCTCGAGATCACTGAGAATCCACAAGGTGCTAATATTTTACTGGCCTCTCCACCACTGGCCGTCAAGCGGCTTAATGAATTTCCTAACGTCGAGTGGATGCAATCGGTTTATGCTGGTGTCGATGCTCTCACCAGCGACACCCCGAACTTTCTGCTGACCAATGTGAAGGGAATATTTGGTCAGCAAATCTCGGAATACGTTCTCGGTTACTTGATACAACATCATCGCCACTTTTTACATTACCAAGAAAGTCAGAGTCAGTCAAAATGGGAACCCAAACCCTATCAGTCTCTGCGTTCACTCACGTTATTAATATTGGGGACAGGCTCGATAGGGAGTCATCTCGCCAAAACGGCTCAAGCATTTGGCATAAAAGTGGTCGGCATTAACCGAAGCGGTATTCCGACCATGCACTCCCCTTTTGACGAGACTTACCATATTCAGGAGCTAGCGAGTGTCCTAAGCCGAGTCGATGTGGTCGTTAACACGCTGCCCAGTACCAAAGAAACGCATCATCTACTTAATCATCAGTCTCTCAGTCACTGCCAATCCGCCCTACTGTTCAATGTGGGACGAGGGGATGTGGTGTGTGAGACAGGTTTACTTGCCGCGATAGAGGCTCAAGCCATTGCCCATGCCTTTCTTGATGTGTTTGAACACGAGCCACTGGAAACCAATCACCCATTCTGGCACCACCCTGCAATAACGATCACGCCGCATATCGCTGCTCTCAGCTTCCCTGACCAAGTCGTAGAGATCTTTGCTGACAACTATCATCGCTGGCGAGATGGATTCTCACTACTCAATCAAGTCGACCTCGATAAAGGTTACTGATGCTAGAAGATCTACTCCAACAAATTCGCCAATGTCGGCTGTGCGAGCCATATTTACCTCTGGGAGCCAATCCCATTATTCAGGCGAATAAAGAAGCCAAGCTATTGATCATCGGGCAAGCGCCAGGGACCCGAGTGCACAAAACATCCATTCCCTGGAATGATCCGAGCGGTGACAGATTAAGACAATGGCTTGAGCTTGATAAAACAGCATTTTATGATGCAAGCAAAATAGCCATCATGCCCATGGGGCTTTGTTATCCCGGCAAAGGTAAAAGCGGCGATCTCCCTCCACGAAAAGAATGTGCACCGCAATGGCACAGTCAAGTACTCGAACAACTGCCTAACATTGGTATGACGCTGTTGGTAGGCCAGTACGCACAAAACTATTATCTGCAAAACAAACCCAAAACACTCACCGAAACTGTCAGAGCGTGGCAGCAGTGGGCACCTCACTATTTACCTCTACCTCACCCTTCTCCAAGAAATACTTTGTGGTTGAAGCGTAACCCTTGGTTCGAAGCCGAAGTGGTGCCTTTTATTCGCGAATACGTGCATGCTCATATAGGGATTGGACGATAAACGAGTTTTGAATTCGCTCGAATTTCTGTAATAAAATTTCAACAAATATAGAAAAAATGACCACGTTATATCAGTTGCATTGATTTGCACAATATTTGCAATCTTAGCCTACAGCATTTGACTCACAGCGATATTTTTCGCTAGATTGTCTACTTAACAAGGAACAATGGATGTAATTTTTTTACAAGGCAGGATGACAATGAACGAGAAATACTCTGCACTCAGAAGCAATGTGAGCATGTTAGGACACTTGCTCGGCAACACCATTAAGGACGCCCATGGTGATGCACTTCTGGAAAAAGTAGAAACGATTCGTAAGCTTTCTAAATCTGCGCTTTCTGGCAATCAATCCGATCGCGAAAGCTTGATTGAGGAAATCAAAAGCCTACCCGATGAGCAACTGACGCCTGTTGCCCATGCTTTCAACCAATTCCTCAACCTGACGAACATGGCGGAGCAGTACCACACTATTTCACGTCATTGCGATGCGCATGTCTGCGAACCAGACGCCATTAACAACCTGTTTTCCAAACTTAGCCAAAACGACATAAGTAAGCTCGATACTGCTCAAGCGGTGCGAGATCTCAACATTGAATTAGTGCTTACTGCACACCCAACCGAGATCACTCGACGCACCATGATCAACAAGCTGGTCAAAATTAATAAATGCTTGTCGAAACTAGAGTTAAACGACCTTTCAGCCAAAGAACGTCAGAAGACAGAACGCCGCCTCGAACAATTGATTGCCCAAGGCTGGCACTCTGACACCATTCGTCAGCAGCGCCCAACTCCTCTTGATGAAGCAAAGTGGGGCTTTGCGGTCGTCGAGAACTCTCTATGGGAAGCGGTGCCTGACTTCTTACGCGAATTGGACGGTCGTCTGCGTGGCTATCTTGAAGAGGGCCTGCCTATTGATGCTCGCCCCGTGCATTTCTCGTCTTGGATGGGGGAGACCGCGATGGTAACCCATTTGTCACCCACACCATTACCCGTGAAGTCATGTTACTGTCACGCTGGAAAGCCGCAGATCTGTACCTCAATGATATCAATGAGCTAGTCAGTGAGCTGTCGATGACTCGTTGCAATGACGCGGTACGCTCGCTTGCGGGAGAGGATGAACACGAACCTTACCGTGCGGTACTAAAACAACTGCGTGCCTTGCTGACGGAAACCAAAGAAATACTGGATGCCAAAGTAAACGGTCAGAAGCTGGCAGTGAAAGCACCTCTGCAGCGAGTCGAGCAGCTATGGGAACCACTTTATGCTTGTTACCAATCTCTTCATGAGTGCGGTATGGGTATCATCGCGGATGGTTCACTACTAGACACACTGCGCCGAATCAAAGCCTTTGGCGTTCACCTTGTTCGTCTCGATATTCGTCAGGAAAGCACTCGCCACTCTGATGCTTTATCTGAACTCACTCGCTACCTTGGCATTGGTGATTACAACCAGTGGAGCGAACAGGACAAAGTTGCTTTTTTAACTAATGAGCTAGCCTCCAAACGCCCACTTCTCCCACGTGACTGGCAGCCATCAGAGCAGGTCAAAGAAGTTCTTGATACCTGTAAGATTGTCGCAGCTCAACCACGAGAAGCCTTTGGCGCTTATGTGATTTCCATGGCACGTACGGCTTCAGATGTATTAGCCGTACACCTACTACTTCAAGAAGCCGGCTGCCCGTATCGGATGGATGTATGTCCCCTATTTGAAACCTTGGATGATCTGAATAATGCCGAATCTGTAGTTAAACAGTTAATGGGAATTGACCTCTACCGAGGTTTTATTCAGAACCACCAAATGGTGATGATCGGTTACTCTGACTCAGCAAAAGATGCTGGCGTGATGTCTGCTGGCTGGGCTCAGTATCATGCGATGGAAGCACTGGTCAAAGTCGCTGAAGATGAAGGGGTTGAATTGACACTATTCCATGGCCGAGGCGGCACTATTGGTCGAGGCGGTGCACCTGCTCATGCCGCTCTTTTGTCTCAACCACCGAAGAGCTTAAAAGGCGGCCTCCGAGTAACAGAACAAGGAGAAATGATCCGTTTCAAATTGGGTTTACCTGAGGTTGCCGTTAATAGCTTCAACTTGTATGCCAGTGCGATTTTGGAAGCTAACTTACTGCCACCACCGGAACCGAAACAGGAATGGCGTGATTTGATGAATGTTCTTTCAGAAGTCAGCTGTGAAGCGTATCGAAGCGTCGTTCGTGGTGAACCTGACTTTGTTCCATATTTCCGTCAGGCAACGCCAGAATTAGAGCTAGGTAAACTACCTCTTGGCTCTCGCCCAGCGAAGCGCAACCCTAAAGGTGGGGTCGAGAGCTTGCGTGCGATCCCATGGATCTTCTCTTGGAGCCAAAACCGCTTGGTACTGCCAGCATGGTTAGGTGCAGGTGAAGCGATTCAATACTCGATCGATAAAGGTCATCAAGCCCTGCTTGAGGAGATGTGTCGCGAGTGGCCATTCTTTTCTACCCGGCTCGGCATGCTCGAAATGGTGTACACAAAATGTAACCTCGAGATCTCACGTTACTATGATGAACGCTTAGCTGATCCTAAACTGCTTCCTCTAGGCGATAAGCTGCGAGCACAGCTTCAGCAAGATATCAAAGCGGTGCTCAACGTTGAAAATAATGAGAACCTGATGCAAAGTGACCCGTGGGGCCAAGAGTCTATTCGCCTACGTAACATTTACGTCGAACCATTGAACATGCTGCAGGCTGAACTGCTTTATCGTACTCGTCAGAACGATACTGCATCACCTGAGCTAGAGGAAGCACTGATGGTGACTATCGCTGGTATTGCCGCAGGGATGAGAAACACCGGTTAAACTTGTAACCAAATATGAAATAGGCTGTCAGATTCGACAGCCTTTTCTATATCTGATTCTAAAAACATCAAATCATTCAGCATCATCAAAATGAAAAATAGGTCTAATTACAAAAAAACAGAATAATTAACCAAAATATTTAATTATTGAGAAAATTATCAGTTTTTTGATTTATTTTACCCTTCTATTCTACTTTATGCTTATTATTTAGATATACTAATGCTCCCTAGCGGTAAACAATAACATCAACATATCGCTCTAGGTGATAAAACGGCTTTTAAGGTGACATGGCCAACTTTGTTGGCGCTGCTTAAAAATTCACTGATGACAAGTGCCACAGAAGCACAACAGTAACTAAGCAGTTGTTAGTAGTTATTTGACCATTTGGATTGAAGACATGTCATTACCACACGTTATCCTGACAGTTCTGAGCACACGCGACGCAACTGGATATGATATCACCAAAGAATTTTCTGCCACTATTGGCTACTTTTGGAAAGCAAGCCACCAACAAGTCTATCGCGAGCTCAATAAAATGGCTCAAAATGAGTTGGTTACCTGCGTTCTAGAACCTCAAGAAGGTAAACCAGACCGTAAAGTATATTCCATCACAGACTCTGGTCGCGTCGCACTGGGCGAATGGTTTGATCAACCAACAGCACATCCGACCGTTCGTGATGAATTCTGTGCGAAATTGATGGCTTGTGCTGTTCAACCTTCCGCACCTTACCGTGAACAACTCGCTGAACTTGTAGAAGAATCGCGCAAGTTGGTTGCTCACTATCAGGAAATAGAGAACGCGTATTATTCGACGCCCTCTACCCTGGACAAACAACAGCGTTTAGAACGTTTAACACTCCGTCGTAATCTACTAGTCCGCCAAGCGTGGGTAGAATGGGCTGATGAAGTACTCCATGAATTATCCTCTCTAGGCTAACGGTACAAAAAAGGGTTGAAGCCAATGCTTCACCCTTTTATTTTCCTTACCGAGCAGCTTAGTTAAATACCATCACCACCAATAAAGCTCTGTGAGCGACCGTTGAACTGCTGGTCCATATCCAATGAAGGCTTATCTGTTTTAGGTCGACCTACAATCTTAGCAGGCACGCCCGCGACGGTGGTATGAGCGGGTACTGGTTGTAAAACAACAGAACAAGACCCGATCTTCGCACCTTGACCCACCTCAATATTACCAAGGATCTTAGCACCAGCACCGATCATCACACCTTCACGGATCTTCGGGTGTCGGTCGCCACATTCCTTACCTGTACCACCTAACGTGACGTCTTGCAGAATCGAGACGTCATTTTCCACAATTGCTGTTTCTCCAATCACAATACCTGTTGCATGGTCTAGCATGATACCGTGGCCAATTTTTGCTGCTGGATGAATATCCACTTGGCACGCTACCGAAATTTGATTTTGCAGGTAAGTGGCCAGCGCAATGCGTCCTTGGCGCCATAGCCAGTTCGCCACGCGATAACCTTGCAAAGCATGATAACCTTTCAAGTACAGCAAAGGCATTGAGTACATGGAAACCGCAGGATCTCGATTCACTGTGGCACAGATATCACAAGCCGCTGCCTCTGTGATCGAATGTTCTGCGTTAAACGCTTCTTCCACCACTTCACGAACCGCCATCGCGGGCATAGACACTGTATTAAGCTTGTTGGCCAAAATATAGCTAAGTGCAGCGGCTAGGCTTTCATGCTTGATGATCGTCGCATGATAAAAGCTTGCTAGCATCGGCTCTTGTTCTGAGAGCTCTCGAGCTTCTCGAACGATGGCTTGCCATACTTTCTGTTTTTCACAATGTTTCATTTCTCAACCCTTCACCTAAGCCTGCTTAAGTGTTGTTTGCCTTCCATGTCTCTGGACGCTTACGCTTCCGATTTCTTATCACGAGCAAGCAAATCTTTTGCTGCAATATGTGCATCTTTTCCTTGATACAACACTTGATAAATTTGGTCAACAATTGGCATCTCGACTCCCATGCGCTGTGACAGTAGCCAAACTTCTTTAGTGTTGCGATAACCTTCAACGACCTGTCCAATCTCATCCTGAGCCGTATCTACATCTTTACCTTGCCCTAGAGCCAGGCCAAATCGACGGTTACGTGATTGGTTATCTGTACAAGTCAGAACCAGATCGCCCAGCCCAGCCATACCCATAAAGGTTTCTGGCTGAGCGCCTAATGCAGCACCAAGACGCGTCATTTCTGCGAGGCCACGAGTAATAAGAGCTGTTCTAGCGTTAGCTCCAAAGCCAATACCGTCTGACATTCCTGCACCGATCGCAATCACATTCTTAACCGCTCCACCTAACTGCATACCTGTAAAATCACTGTTGGCATAAACACGAAACGTCTTGCTGCAATGAATTTTCTCCTGCAGTTCAGAAACAAAACTCTCATCAGGAGACGCGACTGAAATCGCCGTAGGCATACCTAGCGCTAGCTCCTTGGCAAACGTAGGCCCTGATAGCACAGCTAAAGAGTACTCTTCACCTAACGCTTCTATAGCCACATCTTTCAGTAGGCGCCCTGTCTCTGGCTCAAGACCTTTCGTTGCCCAGCAAATACGTGTGTCTGCTCTTAGGTGAGGTTTAATGTTGTTAAGCACGATGCCAAACACATGACTCGGTACCACAACCAGTAAATCACGACTTGCCTGGACCGCTTTTTCTAGATCTGACTCAACGATCAGTGATTGTGGAAAATCAATACCCGGTAAGAATTCGTGATTCGCTCTATCTGACTGCAAACGTGCCATATGCTCAGGGTCATGGCCCCAAAGCACCACATTCGCGCCATTTCTCGCCAGTGAAATAGCCAGAGAGGTACCGTATGAGCCAGCACCAAGCACCGTCATAGCAATTGCTTTCCCGTAGCCGTTTTGAAAGTCTGAGTCCGTCATTAATCCGTCCGATCGTATTAAAAGTTTGGAAGTTGGAGCTTCGATTGATTTCGATGTAAGGCACTATTGTAGGCAATAAATAAAAAATGCACATCACATCCTTGGATGCTCTGTGCATTTTGTTGATACCAAGAAACAGCGATAACGTAATTAAGCTTCCGCAGTGCCTTCTTGCTGAGCTTGCTGCTGCAGGTAGTTCATAAACAATGCGTCAAAGTTAACTGGCGCTAAGTTCAATTGCGGGAATGTACCTTTAACCACTAGGCTAGAAATCGTTTCACGAGCGTATGGGAATAGAATGTTAGGGCAGAATGCACCTAGACAATGCGCAAGCTGGCCTGCTTCCATTTTATCAGCAGTAAAAATACCACCTTGTTGAACTTCACACAAAAACGCAGTTTCTTCTTCGTTCTTCACAGTTACAGTCAGACGTAGAACAACTTCATAAACACCTTCACCTAGTTCACGGCTTTGGGTGTCTAGGTCTAGTTTCACATCTGGGTTCCACTCTTTTTGGAACATGTTTGGTGAATTAGGCGCTTCAAAAGAAACGTCTTTTAGGAAGATGCGTTGAATCGCAAAGTTTTGTGCGTCTTGTTGTTGTGGTGCTGCTTCAGCCATTTTGAAATCCTTTAATAATCAATTTTCTAGGAGACTAGACGAGAGAGATTGCTATTACTAGGCTTCTCATAAAATTCGTGGAAATGTCCACACCTCTCTTTAACAAACGCTGTTTTTTCAATCAGCGTTTGCAGAAAAACCACTCAGTTTATTTTTTGCCTTTCACTAACGGCAAGTTTGCTTCACTCCAAGCAAGCAGGCCATTCTTCAGCAAACTGACATTTTCAAAACCAGCTTTGACGAGAAGATTAGCACTCTCTGGCGCCGTATTGCCTGTTTTGCATACCACTATGATTGGGTTAGATTTTTGGTTTTCAAGGCTGCCAAAGTTACCAGCTTTGATATCAGAAGGTAAAATGTGAACTGCATCAGTAATATGTCCATTGCGGAACTCATCTTTACTACGGATATCAACAACAACACCATTTTCACGGTTCATTAGGTGCGTCGTTTGTGATGCAGTGATCTCTTTGTACGCTGCTGTCGTTGACTTAACAATATTCACAATAAGGGCAACCAGTAGACCAACCCATACTAGAGAGAGAATCATGTTCTCTTGAAAAAATGCGATGTATTCTTGCATGTCCTGTGCTCTTCAATAATAGAGCTGCTCAATTCTAAGCAGCTCTGGACTAAAATTCAGACTGGGAGTATAGCGGGGATAAGAACTTAAGGCGAGAGTGCCTTAAGTAATAGGAAGAATAGCTAGTCATTTTCTCTATGAAATGCATAACGAGCAAGCACAATCGCAACACCCAGCATAGTCCCAAGCAGCATTATGAGTATACATATCAGAGCCCTCTTCGGACCAACTTCTTCTTCAGGTACTACAGGAGGGTCGATAACTTTAAACGCATATTCATCCTTTACTTCAGCCAACATAAGAGTTTTAGTTTGCTCTTCAATGAGTTGATAGAATACATTCTGCATATCGACGACTTTGGTTCTGTCCAACTGCTGTTCAAGGTATTCAATATTACGATTGGTGTCTGTTAAAGATTCTTCTTTCATCCAAGAGTTTAGCTCTTTCACCAACCATTGAGTCCATTGCTGCGCCACATATAGAGATAGGTGGGTAATACTGACGGTGACAATACCAGTATCTTTAGCTTCAGAGACATCTAATATACTTTTAAATGCTTTGTAGGCCTCCCAAACCGTCGGCTCTAATGATTTTTCAGGATCTTCCGGATCATGGAGCCAACGAATACCATCATAAAGTTCAGGATCAAGTAAAAGCTTGTTGTTCTCTTTGTCCCACGATTTGGTTGCCATCAAAATAGGGAGCAAAGCATATTTATCAATAAATGCATTGATAAACTTGCGAGATTCCAGCGTGGCCAAAGACAAAGACTTATCATCTGTTTTTCCACCCACCACATTAATTCCAGCCAAGGAAGCTAAGCCCCCAAATTGGCTCGCCATTGCAGCAAGCCCGCCAACTTTTTCATCATTTGAAGCAACCAAAGTGGCAGACGCTCGGTAAGTATTCGGTTGTGATAACGCAAATACAAGACCGCCTAACGCAAATAGGAAAGTAGTAGCCACCACTATCCACTTGCCTCTCCACAGAGTAAGGAACACTTGCCGTAGATCTATTTCATCGCTAGTAATTGGCAAGTTTTGAACTTGGGTGAAATTATTTTCATGGATAATTGGCTTATTCATAATATCTTCTTGCATATGAAACTCCCTCAGTTTGAGAGAGTTTATAAACTAATTAATTCTTTACAGCGCTCCAGGCCACACCAATTTGATACAAGATTTGTGTCGCTGATGTCAGTGTGCTCAAGCCATCTAGGTAATCGGTGTCTAGCGGTACGATTATAGTATCTCCAGGCTCCAGAGGATTAGATTTACGACTGAACCAAAATGAATTATTGGGCAACATGACAGAACCATCAGCACGAACAACATAAATTCGGTCGGTATCCGCCTGCTTTTTGGTCCCACCTGCAGAAGATATATAATCTTCGATCGTCATTCCGGGAGTAAAAGTGTGGTTCGAGGTAAACTGAACTTCACCCATTACGCTGACAATTGGCTGCCTAGCTGGTACATACAACTTGTCGCCTTTCTCGACAATAATGTCAGCATTGATATTTCCAGCTAACGCTTCAGGCAAGTTAATCACTAAGCGTCCAATGGCTTCCGTAGATGCTAGCTCATCAGCAATAGTCATCGCTTCCGTTGGACTAGTGGTATAAGTAGCGCTTGAGTTCTGGCGACGAAGCGCTAAATTACCAATTTCTTGTTTCAATTGAAGATTGAGTAGTTTTAACCGCTCTTCCTCTTGGCGACGCAGATTTTCACGACTGAATACCGCTCCTTGTGCATAGGCAAACTGAGTTAATCCACCTGCTCGCTCTATAAGATCTTGAATCGTCTCTCCGCGCTGGAACGTATAGGTTCCCGGGAAAACAACCTCACCTTGTAATTCAATTGAATTACCACGCTGCCAGTTTGGTTGAGTCTTGATAACAATATGATCTTGCGCCTGAATATTAAGTTCTTCTTGACCACTTAAAATCTCATTAGGGGAAAAAGAGTGATGCTCGACAACAAAATCTTGTTTTATTTTCTTCGAACGGCTCAACTCAGCACTGTATAAAAACGCTTGTTCAGCAAAGCCACCAGCAGCAACGATTATTTTCTCAAAGCTGGTATTCTCTGTTAACGGGTAGACACCTGGATATTTTACCGCACCAGTCACTTCGATGATTTTAGCTTGCTCTGTAAGACTAGCCTGTGCTTTAAGTCTTTCAATGATTGGTTTTAACAATGATTCGCGACTAGACATGCGAAAATCATCCGCAATAGCAAATTTATCATCGTCCGCAATATCGAGTTTCTTTTGCTGCTCTTTTTCTACCAGCGCGCCTGTTGCTGAATCCAGAACCATAACGCTCTTAGAATTATAGGATGGCAATGGCGTTCTCAATTGCGATTGTGTTTGCGATTGTACTGACTCAGTTGGGATAGATTGAGCTTGGAATTGCTCATTTGTATTCTTCTCGACAGTCTCAGTGAGCTTAGTCATTCGTTTTAAATTGGTAGACTTTTGCTCTCTGTACCAATAGTCAACATTGAGACCATTATCAAATACAAATAGTTGGTCACCTTTTTGAAGAGAGAAATTGTCGCTTGTGCTCGGTGAATTGAAAATCTCACCTAAATCAAACTGCCACACGCTGATATGACGACTTTCGGGTTCTTCTCTAACGAGCAACGCATAAGACAGATCGGCATTCTCTTTAACGTCAACGCGACTGATCACATCACTGATCCTAAGCCCCTTTTTATATTGATATGCACCTTGGCGGAATAGCTCGCCACGAAGTGCAATCGCATTCTCAAGCTTCTCCCCTGTGTGTAACAATGAGACTTCATCACCAGCTTGCAACTTAAACGTTTTTCCATGCTGTGATGATAAGTCTAATGTCAGCTGCTCAATACCCTTTGAGCTACGTCTTTTTACGCTCACTTTTGATAAATAGGCACTAGGCAAAGCACCACCAGCGACATTGATTAAGTCATTTAAACGACTGTCTATCTTAAGCTCATAATGAGCGGGGCGAAGTACTTCTCCTTTGATAACAATATCAGATTTCTTTGCCGGGACGAGAATAGTGTCTCCCGCTTGTAACCGAATGTCTTGACGAGAATCTCCATTAACTATCAAGTCATAGGCATCAAATGTAACAACCGTTTTGCCAAGTCGTTTTACTTTAATGTTTCTCAAACTGCCCGTTAACTTTATCCCTCCTGCTGCAATCAAAGCTTGAGATAAAGTAGTCAGTCCATTGACATTGTAGGCACCAGGCTGTTTAACATCACCAGTCACAAACACCTGCATTGTTCTCATGGCGCTCAAAGAAACGACCGCTTCAACACCAATAGACTTGCGTTGAATAAGAGATGCCACGTAGTTCTTCAACTCACTAAACGTTTGCCCTGCCACATACTCAGGACCGTATTCAGGGATATTGAGTTTGCCCTCTCCATCAATTTTTAACTTTAAGTCGCTATAAGATTTTCCGTAAAGTTGGATTCGGACTTCATCCCCTGGAGCAATAATGTAGTCATGGGGAACAGGCAAATGTTCGACTGGCGTAAAGTCTAATGAATTACCAGAGAAAACATCATAACCAAAATAAGGCAATTCAGTTGAACTCCCACTATTCTCATATTCCCTATCAGTTTGAATGCCTTTCTTTGGAGCTTCAGTTGCTCTCTCCGGCTTCTTAATTTCGGGTGTATCGAGATCTGAACTCGAAGAAGGCACACCAAGAGAATCAATTGACGAAAGATCCATACCCAGTTGCCGAGCAAGCTGTTCTTGTTGGGTCTTAGGAAGAGATTTGAACTGATTAATCTGCGCTTGAGTTGGCATTGCAGCATTGACACTCGCACTTAGGAGTATTGAGGCGGCCAACATGTGTGTATTAAACTTCAATGTTGTGGTACTCATTAAATTATATAATCTTCTCTGGTGTTTACGACACAGTTAAAACCTGAATTCATACATAGAACCAAATACCATCTCACTTTCACGGGTATCTTTATTGAGATAGTCGGCACTAAGGCTAACTCTTCCTTGTAGCGCTGGAAGCTGATAAGCCAATTGGTATTGTTCCTGTTTATTATTTTTGTCATCCAACAAATGTTTACTTACAAAGGTTGCGGAAACCTGATGGTCATTGGCAAGCTGAAGATAACTACTCAAAGACAAACTACTTTCATTCAGATAACTCGACTGGAGGTAATTATCAATTTTTTTACTGAAAATTAATTCACTCTCCTGTGAAGTTAATGACTGATATTCTACAGACATACGCAACGAACTTCCGAATACAGGTCGATGACCAGTCCAGCCTATGAGATACGCGCCTAATCCACTATCCTTTTGTGCAGAAGCGAGCTCAGCATAAAGACCATGCTGCACATTGTTAACTTGGGGTAAAGTAAGCTTTACATCGACAGCCGTTTGCTGTTGATGACTAGAAACTTGCTGCTGACTCGCCTCAAACCAATAATGTTGTGTCAAGCCCAATTCTAGCCACGAATTTAGTTTACCAGCATATCTTAATGAAGTTCTGTAATCATAGTCTAGGTCTTCTAACTTGGAAGTCACAATATTCAGGCTCCACACTCCCAGAAAAGGATTGTCTCCTATCCAGCTAAGAGCAGCATCTAAATCACGTCCAGACGTTGATAAAATGAGACTGTGATTCCAACCGTGCCCCCACCACCTAGGTAACATACCCACATCGAATAACGTACGACCAGCATTTAGGGCAATGTAACTGTTTTTAAAAGAAAGCTCTTGGTCGCTAGCGTTGTCTAGATACGAAGAGTTAAGCCGGAATGCATAACTGTTAGCGAGATGCTCATAGCTCGCTTCCATCACCCACTTGTCACGGTCCACATCGGAAAACCAGCCATTGTTTAGATCTTTGTTGCCACCAGAAATAGCAAAGCGACGATTGCCTCGATTAAGCTTGGCGGTCTGTAGAGCGTAGTTCAAGTGGCCAAGTTCGGCATCTAAGTAACCAGAGGGTTCGATGACATGATCACCATCGGCAATAGATGACCAACGTAATGGAAATGTACTAGTCACTCCGTTAAGCACACCTCCATCACTTAGCGCTAGCATTGAGGACCTTAAAAAGGATCGTTGGCTTCGATCCAAGGAGAAGAATAGACATAGGTATTCATTAAAAAGATAGATGTAAATGATATGGATATTCCAAGCCTATCAATCCTTCGCATATGTCCTTCTTTTGTCTCTGCATCGATATGAAACACGAGCAATTCAATGTTGGTTAGCTTCGTTTTAGCTCATTATAAAGGGCGTTATGGATTAAGCAATCCACCATACTGTGATCACCTTGCATTAAAGAAATTTAAATTTTTACAGATATAACAAAGTGAAATAGAATCAAAACTGGAACAAACTAATTTGTTCCGACATCGATGTTAAATTGTAAATTTACAAGGAAAACTCAATGAAGAAAATTGCTCTAACCATGTTAGTTGCATTATGTGCATCAACTGGCGCTTTCGCTGAAGAAAGTTCTACAGCAAGCACCGCAGGTAGTTCTGCTGGCGGTTCTGCTGCTGGTGGCACAGCTGCTGGCTCAACCGCTGCTGCTTCTACTGCCGCAGCAGGCGTAGCGACAACAACTGCGGTAGCAGTAGGCGCAGCCGTTGCTGTAGCCGCCGTTGCCGTAGCAGCATCAGATAACGATGGCACAACAGGTACTACTGGTACTAACTAGTTAGTACTTCTAATAATAAACACCCTTAGCAGCTTTGCTAAGGGTGTTTTTTTGCGATATTTATTAGTTCTGAGTTTTCAAGATGACAGCATATAAGGCAACTGCACTATTTATAGTTATAGCGACTTTGTTCACATTATTAACGGGATGTACACAACGTTTCGCTGACACTAACGCGACTTTAAAGGAAGCCTTTTGGGGCTTTGAAGATGTGAATTTAAAGAAAGAAACAATCGAAAAAATACCCTATGCTAGTAGCTATTTCAAAATTAATGATGGACCACAAATTTTTATGGTGCTTGCATTTGTTGAAAAGAATCCACAATCCGGAAAAACTCAGCATAAGTGGCTATCCAATGACAAAGCGATGATTGTTACCGAAGAGGGCCGTATTGTTAAAACATACAATCTTCCAGATGCAAACTTAAGTAGTAAAGTCTCTTCTGAGAACATGACACATTTTAATAACCCTCAATATTATTGGACTTCTGTTTATGACTGGCAGCCTGACTATCAATACAACCATCAAGCGAAAATTACCACCGAATCTGTAGCCACAATACAGTTAAACTCTGTATTGTGGTCTCAAAAGGTCAACATCTGGCAAGAATACATTTCATTTGAGAAATTGGATAAGACCATGCAAAGCACTTATTGGGTAAATGACAATGGAGATGTACTGAAATCGGCCCAATGGGTCATTCCAGACCAGCTTTTCATCGAGCAAGAAATACTCAAGCCATATAAAGGATGATCTTGATGAAGCATAGCTTTTTATTTCTTTTCACTTTAGTTTCTTTTACAAATGCCGTCGCCAGTAGCGTTAAAGTAGAGCTTCCCAGTGAGCAATTAGTGATTAACTATACTGCCCCCGTCCGCCTTGATAGAGCCATTGCTGACACTATATTACATAGTGAGAACCATGCCCCATTTAGTTATCCACTGAATAATGCTCTATTCAACATAGACAAGCAAAGAGTCGCCAATAATAAAAAACAAGCCGTATTGAATTTACTCGATAAACTTAAAAAGCAAGATTCAGCACTTTATGAAAGTCTCGGCATCTTACACGAACAAGTGAAAACTTGGCCTGTAGGTTACAGAGAAAACGTTGCACTAGATCTCGACTTTATTCGCCTTACTCCTTCAGCCAACCCTATGCTTAGCGGTCATTACCAATTCGAATATCCAGATCGTCCAAAAAACATACACTTAGAGGGGCTATTTTTTAGTACCACTATGCCAGAAGCAAGGCCTGATTGGACGGTAAAAGATTACTTGTCAACGTCTAGCGTGCTTTCTAGCGCCAGTAATAGTTATGCTTGGGTTATCTACCCAGATGGCAATTATAAGCAAGTTGGTTTCGCTTACTGGAATGATGAGAATACCCCATTACCTCCAGGCTCTAGCATCTTCCTCGGATTTAACAATCCATCAACAGAGCTTTCTCAACTTGAGCAAGACATCGTCTCTCTCATTGCCTGGAGAAGAAATTACTAATGAAACTTAATGCAATCACATCTTTATTCCTCTCTCTCGGTTTCGTTGCAACAGTTCAGGCCAATGATATTTTCAAAGTATCCCAAACTGACTTCGGTGGTGTGGGACTAATGCAGATGCCTTCAGGACGTATGGCGGAAGAAGGGGAGTTCAATCTAGGTGTCAGCGTCAACGACGACTATCAACAATACACTGCCTCAATTCAGTTAATGAATTGGTTGGAGTCCACAGTCCGTTACACAAGGGTGCCAGACTTACTGTTTAGTAGCGACCCTTCTTACAGTGGCGACAATTTATATACCGATAAAGGCATCGACTTCAAAGTCCGCCTTTGGCAAGAAGGTTACTGGTTACCTGAAACTTCAATTGGTGTGCGCGACTTCGGCGGCACTGGTTTGTTTGACGGTGAGTTTGTTGCTGCAACAAAACGCTTTGGCAATTTAGATGTAACCCTAGGTCTTGGCTGGGGGTACTTAGGCCAGCGTGGTAATGTGACCAATCCTTTCTGTAAAGCAAACGATGAATACTGTACTCGTGACGGTGATTTCAGAGGGACAGGCGGCAGTGTCGATTACGAGCGCTGGTTTAAAGGCCCAGCAGCTATATTCGGCGGTCTTGAGTACCAAACACCTTATGCACCACTCCGCTTAAAGCTCGAATACGATGGCAATGATTATACACAAGACTATCCTGTAGTTCGAGCTGGCAAACCCCTGCCTCAACATACTCCATGGAATGTAGGGGTTAACTATCGTTTAGGGGATTGGGGAGACGCCAAAGTCAGCTATCAACGTGGAGATACCATCACTTTTGGTATCAATATCTACACCAATTTTAACGAGATGAAAGCGACATGGCGTGATGAGCCCAAGCAGGCTGTCACCAGCGTGGATAACAATAACCCTGACTGGCAATCGGCAGCAAAGCAGATTGAGTCAAACGCGGGCTTTGAGCAAAACTCGATTACACTTGATGGCGATACCGTCATAGTCAAAGGCCAGCAGAAGAAGTACCGCGACAGAGAAGAAGCGCTAGATCGAACCGCCGCCATTTTGTCTAACCATTCAAACGACCTGATTCGCGTATTTAAAGTTGTAGAACAACAAGATGGCATGGACCTGAAAGAAACCACCATCGATAAACAGAAATACCTCACTGCAGCGAATTACTTATCAATCGATGCGAAGGTCAAAAATAGTTTTGAGGAGTCAGAGCCCAAGAGTATTGCAAAAGCACCCGTAGTAGAAAACAAAGAACGCTGGGATTATGGCTTCGAACCCGTATTAAAGCAGAGTATTGGTGGTCCTGAGTCATTCTATTTGTACAGTTTAGGCGTCAGCGCAAACTCGAACTATTGGCTAACGGATAACCTTGAGCTTGGCGGTTCAATCATCTTCAACTTGGTCGACAACTACGACAAGTTTAACTACATTGAAAACTCTCCACATGTAAGAAATTACTCAACGCCTAGAGTTCGAACCATGTTTCGTGCCTATGTGCATGATAATCCAGTCAGACTCAACCATCTTCAGCTCACATGGTTTGAACAACCATTTGAAGAAGTTTACACCCAGATGTACGGTGGCTATCTAGAAATGATGTTCGCTGGTGTCGGAGGTGAAGTACTATACAGACCAATGAATAAGAACTGGGCAGTAGGTTTCGATGCTAACCTAGTCAGCCAACGTGACCCGGATTCATGGTTTGGCACATACAGTGAAGATTACTTCTTCTATGATGAAGCAGCTTGTAATGACCCAACACCTTCTTGCCAAGCGTATGTTTTAAGCCAAGGTACCACAGGGCATATCACAGGTTACTATATGCCAAATTGGGACTTCCTAAGAGATACACTGTTTAAGGTTAGTGCAGGTAAGTTCTTGGGTGGAGACATGGGCGCTCGCTTCGATTTTTCTAAACAGTTCAAGTCTGGTGTGATTGTCGGTGCTTACGCTACCTTTACCGATTTGACAGCAGAAGAATATGGGGAAGGAAGCTACAACAAAGGCTTCTATATTTCGATTCCTTTAGACATCATGACAATAAAACCAAGCACTGGCCGAGCAAACATTTCATGGGAACCAATCACCCGAGATGGCGGACAAATGCTGAACAAACAGTACGACCTGTTTGATAAAACGGACGTTCGCTCTCAGTGGTACCAGAGGCCAAGTACTGTTGAGTAGAATGCAGAATAAAAAGGCTGACAGTAATGTCAGCCTTTTTACTATTAGGCCCTAGGGAAAGGGAATGCAGTTACCTTATCAATATGATCGTGACTGGTCGCTAGCATGATGAGACGGTCGATACCTAATGCCACACCCGCACATTCAGGTAAACCAGCTTCTAGCGCTTTGATCAAATGGCTATCAATAGGTTGAGTGGCTAGCCCCATTTTTTCTCGTTTGGCATTATCTGACTCAAAACGTTTAAGCTGTTCTGTTGCGCTGTCTAGTTCATGGAAGCCATTTGCTAACTCTATTCCTTTAAAGTACACCTCAAAGCGGTCCGCAACGCGGCTGTCTTGACGGTTTATCTTTGCCAATGCCGCTTGTGACGCAGGAAAATCGTATACAAAGACAGGCACCTGCTGACCAATTTCAGGCTCAACCCCAACACCAAACAATAGCTGCAACAAAGTGTCTCTATCCTGCTCAAGTTGAGCGATATCACTGAGCCCGAGCTTACCAGCCGCCACTTTAAGCTCTTCCATCGACGCCTCTAAAGGGCAAACATTTAATATTTTCAGAAAGGCCTGCTGATACGTCATACGCTCCGCTGCGCCAACTTCCAGAAGTCGCTGTAACAGGTCATCCATTTCATTCATCAACTGATGATGATCAAATCCGACCCGATACCATTCAAGCATGGTGAATTCAGGGTTATGATATCGACCATTTTCCTCATTTCGAAAAGACTTACAGATCTGGTAGATACAACCACTTCCCGCCGCGAGTAAGCGCTTCATATGGAATTCTGGGCTGGTCATCAGATAGAGCTTTTGGCCTTTTGCATAGCCCGGGCCGACAAAATCAGTTTGAAATGTATGAAGATGGATGTCCGTTACCGTCGCATGACTCATCGCTGGCGTCTCAACTTCAAGGACACCTCTATCATCAAAAAACTGGCGTACCTGTCGAATTAAACTCGCTCGCTGCTTTAATTGTTCAATGCTTGCTGTGGGTTGCCAATCTGCCTGCATACCTAATCTCTCATGATGCTTAATTGTGGCGAAAACTAGCATCTTTTGCTCAAAATGAAAATGAGTTGTACTTAACCTGAAGCGCTTAAATCACGTCTTACAGCCAATAATTCCTTCCATTAATCATTGGTGAAATTAATAACAAATCTCACTCGCAATATCCCCGTAACAGCTGATACCGCAAAGGGAGAGCGCTGATATAGGTTTGCCGTGATAGCAATCACATAACCTATATTTTCTATGCCTTTACATGCATTACCGGAGCAAAAACCTAAATACATCAATTTTTCTGCCAGTTAGCTCTTCTACACTAGCCCTATCAACTTTGGGGTTTTACCCCATGTAATTACAACAAGCGGAACAATCCGCAAATTCACACTGGAGGATAACTGTGCAAACTATCACCACAGATATCGCAGTCATCGGCGCTGGCGGCGCTGGTCTTCGCACTGCTATTGCAGCAGCTGAAGCAAACCCTAACCTAGAAGTCGCACTGATTTCTAAAGTTTATCCAATGCGTTCTCACACGGTCGCAGCGGAGGGTGGCTCGGCAGCAGTTATCAAGGATGAAGATAGCCTAGACAACCACTTCAACGACACGGTTGGCGGTGGCGACTGGCTATGTGAACAGGACGTTGTTGAATATTTTGTAGAAAACGCGACTCGCGAAATGATCCAAATGGAGCAATGGGGCTGCCCATGGAGTCGTAAAGAAAACGGTGAAGTCAACGTACGCCGATTCGGTGGTATGAAGGTTGAGCGCACATGGTTTGCGGCTGATAAAACTGGCTTCCATATGCTTCACACCCTATTCCAGACATCAATGAAGTACGACAACATCAAACGCTTTGATGAGTACTTTGTGGTAGATCTGCTTGTCGATGAAGGCGAAGTGCAAGGTCTTATCGCTATCCACATGTCAGAAGGTGAACTCGTTACGATTAAAGCCAAGTCTGTTGTTTTAGCAACAGGTGGCGCAGGTCGTGTTTATCACTGTAATACTAACGGCGGTATCGTAACCGGGGATGGTATGGCAATGGCTTACCGTCATGGCGTACCTCTACGTGATATGGAATTCGTTCAGTACCACCCAACCGGTCTTCCAGGTACAGGTATCCTGATGACCGAAGGCTGTCGTGGTGAAGGCGGTATCATCGTTAACAAGAATGGCTACCGTTACCTACAAGACTACGGCATGGGCCCTGAAACTCCAGTTGGCCAGCCAAAGAACAAATACATGGAACTCGGTCCTCGCGACAAGGTTTCACAGGCTTTCTGGCACGAACAGCAGAAAGGCAACACCATTAAACATCCTCTAGGTGATGTGGTTCATCTAGACCTTCGCCACCTTGGTGAAGAGTACCTGCAAGAGCGTCTACCGTTTATCTGTGAGCTAGCGAAAGCATACGTTAACGTTGACCCTGCGAAAGAGCCGATTCCAATTCGTCCAACGGTGCACTACACCATGGGTGGTATTGAAACTAACGGCGAATGTGAGACGCGCATTAAAGGTCTATTCGCAGTAGGCGAATGTGCTTCTGTTGGTCTTCACGGCGCTAACCGTCTAGGTTCTAACTCGCTGGCTGAGTTTGTGGTATTCGGCCGTGTTGCTGGTGAACAAGCAGTGAAACGCGCTGCGGAATTCAAGGGCTGGAACGAAGAGTCTATTGCCGCTCAAGTCAAAGATGTTCAGCAGCGTATTGCCGCGTTAATGAACCAAGAAGGCGATGAAAACTGGGCTGATATCCGCACAGAAATGGGTCACACCATGGAAGCAGGCTGTGGTATCTACCGCCAAGAAGATTTGATGCAAGCCACCATTAATAAAATCACTGAGTTGAAAGAGCGTTACAAGCGCATCAGCATCAAAGACAAAGGCAAAGTGTTCAACACTGACCTTCTGTACGCAATCGAAGTCGGTTACGGCCTAGAAGTGGCAGAAGCGATGGTTCACTCTGCGATCTTACGTAAAGAGTCTCGTGGCGCCCACCAACGTCTAGACGATGGCTGTACTGAACGTGATGACGTAGAGTTCCTCAAACACTCTCTGGCTTTCTTCCAACCAGATGCAGCGCCAACCATCGACTACAGCAAGGTGACCATCACTAAGTCACAACCGAAAGCTCGTCTATACGGTGAAGCAGCTGAGAAAGCAGCCGCTGAAGAAGCAGCAAAAGCGTCACAGAAGAGCACAGAGGAGCAAGCATAATGTCAGCAAATCGCATCCAAAAAGTAGAGATTCTGCGTTATGACCCTGAGAAAGACGCAGAACCGCATTTCCAGACATTTGAAGTACCATTCGACGAAACCATGTCGACGCTTGATGCACTTGGCTACATCAAAGATAACCTAGATAAAGACCTGTCTTACCGTTGGTCTTGTCGTATGGCGATCTGTGGTTCATGCGGCATCATGGTTAACGGCGTGCCAAAACTTGCTTGTAAAAGCTTCCTCCGCGATTACCCAAACGGCGTGAAGATCGAGCCTCTCGCAAACTTCCCAATCGAGAAGGACCTGATTGTCGACATGACGCCGTTCATTGAGCGCCTTGAAGCCATCAAGCCTTACATCATCGGTAACGATCGTAAACCTGAAGATGGCACTAACCTGCAAACGCCAGAGCAAATGGCCAAGTACAAGCAGTTCGCAGGTTGTATCAACTGTGGCCTATGTTACGCAGCGTGTCCGCAGTTTGGTCTAAACCCTGAGTTTATCGGCCCTGCTGCACTGACTCTTGCCCATCGTTACAACCTCGATAGTCGTGACAATGGTAAAGCTGAACGTATGGCGATGATCAATGGTGAAAACGGCGCTTGGGGCTGTACCTTCGTCGGTTACTGTTCTGAAGTGTGCCCGAAGAACGTCGATCCTGCAGCCGCAGTAAACCAAGGTAAAGTCGAGTCTTCTATGGACTTCGTGATTGCTATGCTGAAGCCTGACGGCACACCAGCAAAAACAGCAGAGGAGGCATAAGAATGAGCAATCGTAAACCTTACGTTCGTGAAGTAAAGCGTACTTGGTGGAAAGATCATCCTTTTTACCGCTTCTACATGCTTCGCGAAGCGACTGTACTGCCTCTGATCCTATTTACTGTCTTCCTAACTTTCGGTTTAGGTTCATTAGTGAAAGGCCCAGAAGCATGGCAAGGTTGGCTTGAGTTTATGGCCAATCCAGTGGTCGTAGCGATTAACATCGTTGCGCTTGCAGGTAGCCTACTGCACGCTCAAACGTTCTTCAGCATGATGCCGCAGGTAATGCCGATTCGCTTAAAAGGTAAGCCAGTGGATAAGAAGATCATTGTGCTTACTCAATGGGCAGCCGTGGCATTTATTTCTCTGATTGTGCTGGTAATCGTTTAAGGAGCTATGACTATGAAACCTAATTTTTCTGTAGATAGAGCCCCTAAGCGTTCTGATGAACCAATTTGGTGGGGACTGTTTGGCGCTGGCGGTACTTGGTTTGCCATGATTACCCCTGTGACGATTCTGGTTCTTGGATTACTTGCTCCATTGGGCATCATCAATGCAGAAGCTCTAAGCTACGAGCGTGTGGTTAATTTTGCAACAAGCATCATTGGCGCTCTATTTATCATTGGTACGCTAGCGCTACCAATGTGGCATGCAATGCACCGTGTCCATCATGGTATGCATGATCTCAAAATTCATGCTGGACTAGCTGGGAAAGTCGGCTGTTACGCCTTTGCAGGGCTCATCTCGGTCTTGAGCGTGATTTTTATCTTTATGCTCTGAGCAAAACCTGAAGAGAAAAGCTGGCTTAACGCCAGCTTTTATATTGCTCGCAAGCCATCTCATTCCATGAAAGTTGCGATATCAGATAAAGGTTTCTTATGAGTCGCATGTTCAGGAATCGTTGCATCTTCAGCAGGATAACCCGTCACAATCAACATGTACGGCCTGTCGACATCGTTATCACGGCCACAAATCTTACTCAGAAAGCTCATTGGTTTAGGGGTATGCGTTAATGTTCCTAGGCCTGCGTTATGCAATGCTTGGAGTAAAAAGCCCGTTGCTATACCGACCGATTCATGCACGTAATAATTGGTTTGCTCACCATCATTGCTCACGCCACCTTTCTTCTGTGAAAAAACGGCAATTAACCAAGGCGCTGTCTCAAGATAGGGTTTACTGGCGTGAGTCCCTAAGGGCTTTAAAGCATCCAGCCACTCCTGCCCTGCTCTCCCTTCGTAGAAAGAACGCTCTAACTCTTCTGCAGCCTGGCGAATTTGACCTTTCACTTCCGCACGACTGATGGCGACAAAATGCCAAGGTTGATGATTCGCTCCACTAGGCGCGGTTCCAGCTGCAAGGATACAGTTCTCAATGACATCTTTCGCTACTGGTCGATCTGAAAAGCGGCGAATCGAATGGCGGCGTTTGAGCTGCTGGTAGTTTTGCTCAGCACGCGCTGACATTTCCTCGGCAGGAAATTCAATAAAATCATTCAAAGGCGAATGGGATTCTGTGGTCGACATGTTGCTTCCTTGCGCAGTTAGAGTCATTCCAATATAGCGTTATTTGTCTATCTCGCGAGTTAGCAAATGGATGGAAACCAAAGAGTGAGAGTGAACGCAAATTTCCCTCAACGATTAATAACAAAAAAGCCGATCTTGCGATCGGCTTTTTCTTCAGGAATAGATTAAAGAATGAAACGACTTAGGTCTTCATCTTCTATGGTTTCACCTAACTTAGCTTTAACGTATTCGGCATCAATCGTCAGTTTCGAACCTGATTTGTCTGTTGCTTCAAATGAAATCTCATCCATCAAGCGCTCCATCACCGTATGCAGGCGGCGAGCACCGATATTCTCAGTGGTTTCATTCACTGTCCATGCCGCTTCTGCGATTTGAGTGATACCCTCTTCAGTAAATTCGATATCAACGTCTTCCGTCTTCATCAGAGCAATATACTGCTCTGTCAGTGACGCTTTGGGCTCAGTCAAAATACGTTTGAAGTCGTGACTTGAAAGCGCTTCTAGCTCGACACGAATTGGCAGACGACCTTGCAGTTCAGGGATCAGATCCGATGGCTTAGCCACTTGGAATGCGCCAGATGCCACAAATAGAATATGGTCTGTTTTCACCATGCCGTGCTTAGTTGAGACTGTGCTACCTTCAATCAAAGGAAGCAGGTCACGCTGAACACCTTCGCGAGACACATCTGGACCTGAGCTTTCGCCACGCTTACAGATCTTGTCAATCTCATCGATAAACACGATACCGTTGTTCTCAACGTTGAAGATCGCCTGTTCTTTCAGCTCTTCCTGATTAACCAGTTTCGCGGCTTCTTCTTCCGTTAGTGCCTTAAATGCATCTTTGATTTTCAGCTTACGTTTTTTCTTAGTATCGCCAGCTAAGTTTTGGAACATACCTTGAAGCTGGTTAGTCATTTCCTCCATGCCAGGAGGCGCCATGATTTCTACACCCATCTGAGGTGCGGCTACATCGACTTCGATCTCTTTGTCGTCGAGTTTGCCTTCGCGGAGTTTCTTGCGGAAGATTTGACGCGTGTTAGAAGCGCTTTCGTCTTGCTGCTCATTTTGCCCCCAAGCGTCTCGCGCTGGTGGTAAAAGCGCATCAAGAACACGTTCTTCTGCTTGCTCTTCAGCACGGAATTTAACTTTCTCCATCGCCTGCTGATGTGTCATCTTAATAGCGACATCTGTCAGATCGCGAATGATGGTCTCAACTTCTTTACCAACGTAACCCACTTCAGTGAATTTTGTTGCTTCCACTTTAATAAACGGCGCATTGGCCAGTTTAGCTAAACGACGCGCAATCTCCGTTTTACCGACACCCGTTGGGCCAATCATCAGAATGTTCTTTGGTGTGACTTCAACACGCAAACTTTCTTCAAGCTGCATACGACGCCAGCGGTTACGCAGTGCAATGGCCACTGAGCGTTTCGCGTTATCCTGACCAATGATGTGGCGGTTAAGTTCATGCACAATTTCGCGGGGAGTCATTTCAGACATAATCAAATTCCTTAAATTCAGTAGCCACTATCCGGGGTTATTCAGCGTTAAGTTCAACTGGGATTTCTAGTTCTTCGATAGTGTGGTGATGATTGGTAAACACACAGATATCACCAGCAATTTTTAGTGATTTCTCCGCGACGTCACGAGCATCTAGCTCTGTGTTCTCAAGTAAAGCCGTCGCTGCTGCTTGGGCGAAATTACCACCAGAGCCAATCGCAATCAGATCGTTCTCAGGCTGTACCACATCACCATTACCAGTGATGATAAGCGAGGCTGTTTCATCTGCTACCGCGAGTAGGGCTTCAAGTTTGCGTAGCGCGCGATCACTACGCCAGTCTTTGGCCAGCTCAACAGCCGCTTTGGTTAGATGGCCTTGGTGCATTTGCAGTTTGCTTTCAAACTTTTCAAACAGCGTAAATGCGTCTGCGGTACCACCAGCAAAGCCAGCAAGCACTTTGTTGTTATACAAACGACGTACTTTACGTGCGTTGCCTTTCATCACAGTGTTACCCAGTGATACTTGTCCATCGCCAGCAATGACGACTTTGTTGTTTCGACGTACAGATACAATAGTAGTCACGAGTAGGGCCTCATCATTGTTTTAATCTCAGTATTGAAGATTATATGAGGTTATAGCGAGAGGAATTCAAGGGGAGATAAAAGGTTACAATTGACGAGAAGCCTATTTATCTGGTCATCCTCAAGAGCGAGGGACGAGTGAGTTGGGGATCTCTTCAACTTTTGGCTAACTTAAGAGATTCCCTACTCCTTACTTCATCAGTCTATGGAATGACAAACAGGTAAGGAGCCAATAAAAAACGAACCCATCAGGGTTCGCTTTAATATCTTTACTGCGCTTCTTTCCAGATTGCACAAGGTTCAATCTTGGCGCGCTGAAGCTTGTGTTTGTCTCGCTCGGCATCACGCTTGAATTTATATGGTCCGAGCACTACCCGATACCATTTGCTCCCTTCTTTTTTACGGATCTTACTGTTTATGCCCTGAAAAGCGATATCGAGCTTACGTGCTTCAGCCTGCGAGGCATTGGTATACGCGCCACACTGCATTATGTATGGGATCTCAGACACCACCTGCTTTTTGGCAGTCACTTCAATTTCGCGGCTTGGTAAAGACTCAACATAGTCCCACTTTTCCTCCGGAGGAGGTGGCAACGTTTTTTCGGCTTTGAGTTTAGGCTTCGGCTGAGTCTGCTTTACTACAGGCTGAGGCGGTTGAGGGTCATTACTGAGCGTATATAACCCATACCCAAATCCACACACCAGCAGAATCGCCAGCAATCCACTGCGCCAAGGCCTTCTCTTTGGCGCCGACTTCTTACGCGCTGGTTTTCGCCCACTGTTTCCGCGACCGCGTTTTACATAATCTCTATTTGCCACTGCTGTACATCAACATCTATTGCCTCTTTCGTTATGGTAATGCAGTTTGCGCCCTGATTACAGAGGGGAAATGGAAGCGGCGCATCAAAATGCGCCGCGGAGAGAGAAGGTTTGGTTAGTTGATTCTTGGTGGAGCCGCACTTTCCCTCACAATCAGCTGGGTTTCCAGCAACCTTGAGCCAGCGCGGACGTCATGCCCTCTGAGCAATTCGAGCATCATCAGCATCGCCTGACGGCCAATTTCGTAACGTGGCTGAGAGATGGTTGTCAACGGTGGATCACAGTACTGGGCAAATTGAATATCATCGAAACCCACCACAGAAAGGTCTTGCGGAATACGTAAGCCCAATTTCTTGGCTTCCTGAATCGCTCCAATTGCCATCGCATCATTGTGACAGAAAATAGCCGTTGGTGGCTCAGGCAGGGAAAGAAGCTTACGTAATGCTTTTGCACCATCTTCGAATGAGAAATCACCATAAGTGCAGTAATTTGGGTTCATCGTGATGCCCGCTCGGCGAAGTGCCTGCTGATAGCCCTGGTAGCGGAACTGGCATAACACCGCCGAGTCCGGACCAGATATCTGCGCGATGCGCTTATGGCCCATTTGCGTCAGATAATTAACCGCTTCAAATGCTGAAGTCAGATTATCGATGTGGACCGTCGGCAACTCTAACTCCGGAGCAAACTCGCACGCCATCACCATAGGTGGTAAGTTTTTTTGCTCTGGTTTGCTGACATCAAATGGGAGATCAGTACCAAGCAGCAACATCCCATCCGCTTGCTTAGTAAAGACAAGATTGACAAAAGAGCTCTCACGCTTTTTCTGCTGGCCACTGTCTCCGAGAAGTACGATGTACCCATGCTCCATCGCCGCATCCTCTATCCCACGGATAATCTCTGTATAATAGGGATCACAGATGTCCGGAATAATAGCTATGATGGTCTTGGATTCATTTCGGCGCAGGTTGCGCGCAAGAGAATTTGGTGAATACCCGGCTTCCAAAACTGCATCTTCGACCCGCTTCCGTGTGGCTGTAGATACTTTTTCCGGGTTCATTAGAGCACGCGATACTGTTGCTGTTGAAACGCCTGCTAGTTGAGCAACATCCTTCATTGTCGCCATAAATTCATTACCCTCTTCGTTTTCTAAACATGGTAGCGCTTAGTGCCACCTAAACCGATTTTGATGAGCTGAAACTCATTCTTATGTTTATTGCCTAGAGCAATCGTTTACCTGTCTTATATCAATCAATTTATTCAATCAAGCTAATCCATAGTTTATTCATTTCGAAACATAAAGTTACGGGAAGATTAACAAAATTAAACCCGGTGATGAGATGCGAATCACAATTAAATGAAAAAGATGCAAATTAACTCAAGTCCTGCGGCTCAATATCTAGAGACCAGCGAACTCTCTTCGCATTTGGCAACATTTGGATCGCTGGCTTTGCACTCCCTAATAGTTTTTGCATCGTTGATCGAGTTTGCGTCTGCAACATTAGCTGCCAGCGGTATTTGCCTGACCGCTTCGCCAACGGAGCTGGCGTAGGACCTAGCACCTGACAGCAATCATCAAATAGTGGGTGCGCTTCCAACGTATGGCGTACTTGACGTAAAAATGCTTCTACATACTGAGAGTCATTCGCCTCAGCACGGAACAAGGTCAAGTAAGAGTAAGGAGGCAACATAGCCAGTTTACGTTCCTGCAAGGCGGTCTCGGCAAAATGTCGATAACTTTTCGTCAGCAGAGCTTGAAGTAAACTATGTTCAGGATGATGGGTTTGCAATATAACTTCTCCTGGCTTGCTGGCTCGCCCTGCTCGTCCCGCGACCTGAATAAACAATTGAGCCAAACGCTCTGAGGCTCTGAAGTCACTGCTGTAAAGTGATCCATCGACATCCAACAACGCCACCAATGTCACATCTGGAAAATGATGACCTTTCGCCAACATTTGCGTACCAATCAATATTTGATATTTACCACTGCGAATAGCTCCGAGAGCTGATTCCAGACTGCCTTTACGTCGGGTACTATCGCGATCAATACGAATGGTTTGATATTCAGGAAAAAGCTCACCAAGCTGCGCTTCGAGCTGCTCAGTCCCTACACCCACCGTGACCAAATTGGACGATCCGCATCCTTGGCACTGATGAATAGTGGGCTGCTGTGAACCACAGTGGTGACAACGGATCTCATTGCTGTATTGATGATAGGTATAATAAGCATCGCATCGCTTACATTCCGCAATCCAACCACAATCATGACACATCAAAGCAGGCGAAAAACCGCGCCGATTGAGGAACAACATCACTTGATTACCCGCACTGAGGTGTTGACGAATCTCAGCGATCAAGGAGGCAGATAGACCACTTTCCAAATACTGACCTTTCACATCCAGCACCTTGTTGGTCGTCGGTACCGCATTACCAGCGCGCTCGGTCAGTGTCAGATGGTGATACTTGCCAGATAAAGCATTATGTAGAGTTTCCAGAGCTGGTGTCGCCGATCCCAGTACAATTGGAATTTGCTCTTTGCTAGCTCGCATCACAGCAACATCACGCGCATGATAGCGAAGGCTGTCTTGCTGCTTATAAGAAGCATCGTGCTCTTCATCCACAATGATGATGCCGAGATCAGCAAAAGGCGTCAGCAGTGCTGAGCGCGTGCCAATCACGATGCCAGCGGCTTTATCTCGGGCACTTAACCAAGCGTTCAATCTTTCGCTGTCGTTAAGCCCCGAATGAATCACTTCGACTGGCACATTAAACCTGTGGCGAAAACGGTTAATGGTTTGTGGTGTCAAGCCAATTTCAGGCACTAATACTAGGGCTTGCCGCCCTTTCTCCAATACTGGCTTAATAAGGTTCAGATACACTTCTGTCTTACCTGAACCGGTCACTCCTTCCAGTAAAAAACACCCAAAACCATCAAAGCTATTTACGGTCGCAATAGCGACAGCCTGCTCTTCATTAAGCTTTGGCTTGTCCACATCTGCTTCAACCTGATGACTCCAGTCGCGAATCTCCGGTTTGCACTCGATCGACTCAATCCAGCCTTTCTCCTGCAAGGTTTTGAGAACGCTAGAGCTGACTTCTTGATCAATGAAATGCTGGTGTGGTACTGAACCACTTTCAAGCATATGCATGACCTTAGCCTGCTTGACTGCTCGGCCAAAACCTAACATCAGTTGGTTACGCCCAGCATTAGTCAACTGCCACTCCACCAGCGTTGCAAAATCGGCTTCTTTACCTTTACGAAGTGCACTTGGCATCGCATTGAGCAGGGTGTCTCCAAGAGGGTACTGATAAAACTGACTGCACCATTGCAACAACTCATAGAGGCTATCTGGCCAAACAGGTTGAGAATCCAGCACTTGTTTTAGCGGTTTGAGCTTGTCAACACTGAACTCGGACTGATTCACCAACGCCGTGACCACGCCGACCAGCGTCTGACGACCAAACGGAACAGACACACGCCCACCAATAATAGGAAACAGGTGAACAGGAATCTGATAATCAAACTGTTTGTCGAGTGGTACAGGTAAAGCCACTCGGGCAATTGTCGGTCGCATATAGACTTAAAGCACAATGAAAGGAACTCAGTTAGTCTAAGGGAAAAGCACTAAGCGCGAAAGTGATAGCATTGCTAAGCCGATTTCTAGCACGGATAAAGACCAGCGGCTAAAAAAGTAGCAACTTTCTTAGTAAATCAGTTGATCCCTAAGTCTGTATTCATTACTATATCGCGCCTTAGTGATATGGCTTGCTTTTGAGCAGCGGTATCCAAAGGAAATTTTATTAACTACGTGTGGTGTCCGGCATAGAATCGGATAGCGACACGGCCTATTTTAGAGGTTCTCCCATGAAAGCTGGTATCCACCCAGAATACAAAGCAGTTAAAGCAACTTGTTCTTGCGGTAACTCTTTCGAGTTCAACTCAACTCTAACTAAAGAGTCAATCCACCTAGACGTATGTGACAAATGTCACCCATTCTACACTGGTAAGCAGCGTATCGTTGATACTGGCGGCCGTGTAGATCGCTTCAACAAGCGTTTCGGTGCTCTTTCTTCTAAGAAGTAATTTCTTTTTAGATGAAGAGAAAAGGACGCTACGGCGTCCTTTTTTGTTCCCTACATCCCCAGCGAATCATTCAGAGTAATATCTTCCGCTGTTTAACATTCGCCAGCCACATCTCTAACCATCTGGTCTTATCTCCTGTCATTTAGCACATTTTATTGCTTTAGCTCGCATTCTGACCTTTGCAGCTTGACTTAGTTACTCTAGAATGGGTTCCCCCCTATCCTAATTATTAATAACGAGTACCTACACCTATGTCCGATGACAATCACCAAGAACTATCCCCTGAAGAACAATTCCGTCAGCAAGCATTGGATTACCATGCCTACCCTACAGCAGGCAAGATTTCGGTTGAGCTGACAACACCAGCTGAAACGGCAGGTGATCTGGCGTTAGCGTACAGCCCAGGCGTAGCTGAGCCGGTACGTGAAATTGCTCAGAATGCAGATAATGTCTACAAATATACCTCTAAGGGTAACATGGTAGCAGTTATCTCCAACGGAACAGCTATTCTTGGTCTTGGAAACTTAGGTCCGCTGGCATCTAAGCCTGTCATGGAAGGTAAAGCTCTCCTGTTCAAACGCTTCGCAGGTTTGGACTCTATCGACATTGAAGTCAAACACCGCACGATCGAAGAATTCGTCGATACCGTCGCTAACATTGCCGATACCTTTGGAGGTATCAACCTCGAAGACATCAAAGCACCAGACTGTTTTGAGATTGAAAAACAGCTGATCGAGCGCTGTGATGTACCGGTTTTTCACGACGACCAACATGGTACAGCTATCGTCACCGCAGCAGGTATGCTTAACGCAATTGAACTCCAAGGCAAAAAACTAGAAGATGCTACGATTGTTTGTCTTGGCGCCGGTGCTGCGGCAGTGGCTTGTATGGAACTACTGATTAAATGTGGTGCGATGCGTGAAAAAATTTACATGCTTGACCGCAAAGGTGTTATCCACACTCGCCGTGATGATCTCAACGAATACAAGCAGCTATTTGCCAACAACACTGACAAGCGTACACTGGAAGACGTAATTGAAGGTGCTGACCTATTCTTAGGCGTATCTGGCCCGAACTTACTCGCACCTGAAGCACTAAAACTGATGGCTGATAAACCTGTGGTCTTCGCATGTTCAAACCCAGATCCGGAAATCAAGCCAGAGCTGGCACACGAAGTCCGTGATGATTTAATCATGGGTACAGGCCGTAGTGACTACCCGAACCAAGTGAACAACGTGTTGTGTTTCCCATTCATCTTCCGCGGCGCTTTAGACGTTCGAGCTAGCGAAATCAACGATGAAATGAAGCTCGCTGCCGTAGATGCCATTCGTGAACTAGCGAAAGAAGAAGTTCCAGCAGAAGTATTGAAAGCCGCTGGCGTAGATAAGCTGGAATTTGGCCCTGGTTACATCATTCCTAAACCGATGGACTCTCGCCTATTGCCACGTGTCGCAAAAGCGGTTGCTCTTGCAGCAGTAGAGTCGGGTGTGGCTCGTATTGAAATGCCAGAGAATTACATGGAAGCGTAGGCCTTCCTCTCTAGCAACAAAAAACCGCTGAACATTCAGCGGTTTTTTAGTTTTCAGCAAAATAAAAACCAGGCGCGCCGCCAGTTATTACTCTTCGTCATAAGCTTCGAATTCAATACCCATCTCAGTCATGAGTTTTTTTTACTTCCGCCGGGATATCATCTGGGCGATCTTTACGCAAATCTTCATCAGTCGGTAATGGTTGGCCAGTATAAGCATGTAGAAACGCTTCACACAGCAGCTCACTGTTTGTCGCATGGCGCAAGTTATTGATCTGACGACGCGTTCGCTCATCAGTTAAAACCTTCAATACTTTCAATGGAATAGAAACTGTAATCTTCTTTACTTGCTCGCTTTTTTTTTCCATGTTCAGCATACGGACTTATGTATTCGCCGTTCCAATCTGCCATTGCGCACCTTTATGATTCATTATGTATAAAGTTAGAAAGCGTAATTTTAGCGGGATTCATGTCCACAAGCAAAGACATATAGACGTCTAGAAGTGTTGACGTCTCAAAAAATGAGAAGTAAAGTGAAGGGATATACGATTGGAATAACATATATCTAACATCCGGCAAATAGGTATAGTGTAGTCTCCAGTCAAGTCACTACAGTTCGAAAGGAAACACTTATGAGCGCCCGTAAACCAGCCACAATCGCGGTACGTACTGGTATCGAGTCAGACACTCAGCATCATGCCGTTGTGCCACCTATTTACCTCTCGACTAACTACGGATTTCCCGCCTTCGGTGAAGTGCCCAAATATGACTATACTCGCTCAGGTAACCCAAACCGTGGTTTGCTAGAAAAAGCGCTCTATGAACTGGAGTCTGGTAGAGGCGCAGTAGTGACCAACTGTGGAACCTCAGCATTAAACCTGTGGGTCTCCGCATTTCTTGGCCCAGATGACCTGATCATTGCGCCACACGATTGCTACGGCGGTACATACCGTTTGTTTAACACCCGCGCTCAGAAAGGTGACTTCAAGGTTCAGTTTGTCGATCAGTCTGATCAAAAAGCCTTGGACGACGCCATTGCAAAGCAGCCTAAATTGATTCTGTTAGAAACACCGTCCAATCCTCTGGTACGAGTCGTCGACATAGCCGCAGTATGTGAAAAAGCCCGTCAAGTTGGAGCATTGGTTGGCGTCGACAATACCTTTTTGACTCCTGTGTTCCAAAAACCTCTAGAGCTAGGGGCTGACTTCGTCATTCACTCAACAACCAAATACATTAACGGCCATTCAGATGTGATTGGTGGTGTGGTAATCACCAAAACTGAGCAGCATGCTGAAGATCTTGCTTGGTGGGGCAACTGCATCGGTGCGACTGGTACACCATTCGACAGCTACATGACATTACGCGGTATTCGCACCTTGGGTGCACGAATGAAAGTGCATGAAGAAAGCTCGGCACAAATCCTCAATTACCTGCAGTCTCAGTCTCTGGTGGGGAACATCTATCACCCTAGCTTGCCGGAACACCCAGGCCATGAGATTGCGAAAAAGCAGCAGTCTGGATTCGGCTCTATGCTTAGTTTTGAGTTTGCAGGCAGCTTTGAGCAGCTCAAGCACTTTGTTGGTGAGCTAGAACTGTTCTCACTCGCCGAATCACTTGGCGGCGTAGAGAGCCTGATTTGCCACCCAGCGTCAATGACACACCGAGCTATGGGTGAAGTGGCATTAGCAGAAGCTGGTGTTTCACAGCAACTGCTCCGCCTTTCCGTCGGCCTCGAAGATGCGGATGACCTGATTGCCGATCTAGAACAAGCATTCTGTAAAACTCAGGAGGCGTTGTCATGAGCCAGCAGCGTCAATTGCATAAATTTGGCGGTAGTAGCCTCGCAGATCCAGACTGCTACCGCCGCGTAGTCAATATTCTCAAAGAGTATTCTGATAAAGAAGACTTAATTGTCGTCTCAGCGGCAGGCAAGACCACCAATCGTTTGATTGAGTTTATAGACGCTCTTAACAAAGACGGTCGCCTCGCACACGAAGCATTGCAGTCATTACGCCAGTTTCAGGTCCAGCTAGTCGAAAACCTGTTACAAGGTGAAATCCAACAGCAGCTTCTTGCCACACTCAACGACGAATTCACCACACTGGGTGAGCTAACAGCTCCCTTAAAGACTGCCGAGCGCGCAGCCGTATTGGGTCATGGAGAGGTTTGGTCTTCTCGACTACTGGCAGCATTACTAAATCAAAATGACCTACAGGCCGTTGCTCTAGATGCAAGAACCTTCCTGCGTGCCGAAGCAGGTACACAACCTGAAGTCGACCGAGGCACCTCCTATCCGCTGCTCAAGGAAGTACTCGCTCAACACGCCCATCATCGCGTTGTGATCACGGGCTTTATGGCACAGGATGAGCAAAGCCATACCGTACTGCTTGGTCGCAATGGCTCGGATTACTCCGCTACCGTTATTGGTGCTCTAGCCGAAGTGAAACGTGTCACAATCTGGAGCGACGTGGCCGGCGTCTACAGTGCAGACCCTCGTTTAGTCTCTGATGCATGCCTTCTGCCATTACTTCGCCTTGATGAAGCCAGTGAGTTAGCCCGACTTGCTGCGCCAGTCCTGCACAGCCGTACTCTTCAGCCAGTCGCGCAAAGTACGATGGACTTGCATCTACGTTGCAGCCACGAACCAGAGGACGGCTCCACACGCATTGAACGTGTACTGGCCTCAGGTCGCGGTGCGAAAATCATCTCGTCGCTGAAAGAAGTACTGCTGATCCAACTAAATTTTGCCTCTGGACACGATTTCAGCCGCCTTGAACAAGAAACCCTAACCGGTCTGAAGCGAGCTCAACTTGAGCCACTGACCTATGAAGCACAAGAAGATCAACAAACACTGCGTTTAGCATATACCGCAGAGATTGCAGGCGGTGCTCTTGAGTACCTGCAAGACGCTGCAATAGAAGCTGAAATTAAGCTCAAAGAAGGCTATTCGTTAATTGCAGCTGTCGGCGCAGGCGTCACTAAAAGCGCCAACCATTGTTATGGCTTCTACCAGAAGCTTAAGTCTTCTCCTGTGGAGTTTGTTTCAGAATCTCAGTCCGGATTGAGCTTAGTCGCGGTGCTGCGTCGTACGGAGACTTCTGTTCTGGTCAAGTCAATTCACAGCCAGTTGTTTCAAGCTCAGAAACGTGTCGGCATTGCTCTTTGTGGCAAAGGTAATATTGGCTCGAGCTGGCTTGAACTTTTCGCTGAGCAAAAAGCAGAGCTAGAAAAACGTCGCGGCATGAACTTCGAATTGGTTGCTGTTGTTGGCAGCCAAAACTACTGGTTCAATCCTAAAGGGATTGATGCCAGTACCGTAAGCGGCCACTACGAAGAAGAAGCCATTGAGTATCAAGGCGATGAGTGGGTAAGAAAACTTGGCGCGATTCAGGGCTACGATGACGTCGTTGTGCTCGATGTGACGGCCAGCCAGCAACTGGCCGAACGTTACCTGAATATCGCAGAACAAGGTCTGCACCTTATCTCAGCCAACAAAGTCGCTGGCTCCGCATCGAGTGATTATTATCATCAAGTGCAAGATGCTTTTGCCAAGATAAACCGCCATTGGCTTTACAATGCAACGGTTGGAGCTGGCTTACCGATCAACCATACGGTGAAAGACCTACGGGAAAGTGGCGATGACATTCATGCTTTATCCGGTATTTTCTCTGGCACGCTTTCTTGGCTATTTCAGCAGTATGACGGTAATGTGCCTTTTGCGGAACTCGTCGATCTCGCTTGGCAGCAAGGTTTGACTGAACCGGACCCACGCAGCGATCTGGATGGCTCTGATGTCATGCGTAAGTTAGTGATCTTAGCGCGTGAAGCTGGGCTCGATCTGGAACCTGAAGCGGTTAAAGTGGAAAGTCTGGTTCCTGCTGAACTCGCCGATTCTATCGCTAGACGATTTCCTAGATAAAAGCCAGCTATTGAGTGAACTATTGGCCGAGCGTTTAGATAAAGCTCAACGCGAAGACAAGATACTGCGGTACGTTGCAAGGCTGGAGAAAAATGGTTCCGCAACGGTCGGCGTTGAAGCGCTTAGCAAAGAGCATGCGCTGGCTAACTTGCTGCCATGTGACAACATCTTCGCCATCGAAAGCAAATGGTACAAGGATAACCCACTGGTCATTCGCGGCCCCGGCGCAGGCCGAGAGGTCACCGCAGGTGCAATTCAGTCTGACCTCAACCTGCTTTCCAGCTTGTTATAATTGAATAAAGCGCAGCCCTTAGCTGCGCTTTTTCTTTCTCAGTCATACCATTACCTTTCAAGTTGAAAACGTCTAATATTTAACTTGAAAAAAATTCATAATCGTACTGTTGACTTTAAATCGTATTCAATACATTCTGTGGACATATAGACGTCTAAACGTCGATTTGAGGATTTGAGTTTTGTGGTCCAGTTACCACATGGAGAGAGTAAGATGGGATATACGCACGCCGGCCATATAGATGCCTTAAACCAGAATATTGCCGAACTTTCTGACAACATCAATGTGTCATTTGAGTTTTTTCCACCCAGTAGTGAAAAGATGGAAGAAACCTTATGGAATTCCGTCCATCGCCTCAAAACGCTCAAGCCTAAATTCGTTTCTGTCACTTACGGTGCGAACTCAGGTGAACGTGACCGCACACACTCCATCATTAAAGAAATTAAAGCTGAAACAGGGTTAGTTGCCGCTCCCCACCTAACGTGTATTGACGCGTCACGTGAAGAGCTAGCACGTATTGCTGATGATTACTGGGCAAATGGTATTCACAGCATCGTCGCGCTGCGTGGTGACATCCCACCGGGCGGCGGTAAGCCAGAAATGTACGCCTCTGATCTGGTGAAACTGCTAAAAGAGCGTCATGATTTTGATATCTCCGTTGCCGCTTTCCCAGAAGTGCACCCAGAGGCAAAAAGTGCGCAAGCTGATCTACTCAACCTCAAACGTAAAGTCGATGCAGGCGCAAACCGCGCTATTACTCAGTTTTTCTTTGACGTCGAAAGCTATCTTCGTTTCCGCGACCGTTGTGTTGCAGCAGGCATCGACGTTGAAATCGTACCGGGTATTTTACCGGTTTCGAACTTTAAGCAAGCATCACGCTTTGCCGCTCAGAACAACGTTAAAGTACCAAGCTGGATGGCGAAACAGTTTGAAGGCTTGGATGATGACCCAACCACACGTCAACTGGTTGGTGCGAGCCAAGCCATCGATATGATTCGAGTGCTGAGCCGAGAAGGTGTGAAAGACTTCCACTTCTACACACTAAACCGTGCAGAAATGACCTATGCACTGTGCCATACCTTAGGCGTGCGACCTGTGGTGTAACCTCAACACTCATGATCCCTCTAAAAATGTAAAAAGGGTAGCCATGGCTACCCTTTTTATCATTAGACTATGATTACTCTACTTCGTCCATCTTACCTAGCAGATTACGGATACGATCCTGCCAAGCTGAATGTTCTTGTTGCATCTGCTGCGCTTTTTGTTCGATCTCTTCACGGCTAGAGCGCAGTTCATTTGCTTCTACTGCCAGCTTCTCTTTTTCTTCTTTCAGCTCTTCCACTTCCATTTGTAGAAGTGCAATGGTGTCAACTGCAGTTTGGATTTTCGCTTCTAGTTTTTCTAGTACTTCAAAAGACATCTTAGCCTACCTTGTATTGTCCGGTTATTGTGAAGAGCTTTCTCCACCTAATGTACTCATTCTACTCAGGCAGAGAGTGATAAACACGCCCTATATTCTATATTTCGCACCATTCGGTCAAAAAAGCAGCATACATTGACAATGCACTGACGGAGAAGCTCTGAGAGCACATTTTTTATCGATTTCCCCCTGATTTTGATCGAGTTCAATTTCGCTTGGCGAAAGTGGCAAACGTTTACTTGCAACTATGCTAAAATCCTGCGCGTTTAATTCATTCCCCTATTCTCTAGATTTGGAGTCATTATGAAACGCGATTTAGCAATGGCATTTTCCCGAGTAACAGAAGGCGCCGCATTGGCTGGTTATAAATGGCTGGGACGTGGTGACAAAAATGCGGCTGACGGCGCTGCCGTTGAAGTGATGCGAACCTTGCTCAATAAGACCGATATCAGTGGGGAAATTGTGATTGGTGAAGGCGAGATTGACGATGCGCCTATGCTGTATATTGGAGAACACGTCGGAATCGGCGGGGATGCAGTCGATATTGCAGTCGACCCAATTGAAGGTACGCGCATGACGGCTATGGGGCAATCCAATGCGTTAGCCGTACTCGCCGCAGGTGAGAAAGGCAGCTTCCTAAAAGCACCTGACATGTACATGGAAAAGTTAGTCGTTGGCCCTTGCGCGAAAGGCTGTATCGACCTCAACAAGCCACTTAAAGAAAATCTAGAGAACATCGCCCAAGCGTTGAATAAAACGCTAGATACGCTCGTCGTCATTACACTAGCTAAGCCACGCCATGACCAAGTGATAACAGAGATGCAGGCAATGGGGGTACGTGTGTTTGCTGTTCCAGATGGCGATGTGGCCGCTTCGATTCTAACATGTATGCCTGACAGCGAAGTTGATGCGATGTACTGCATTGGCGGCGCACCTGAAGGGGTGGTGTCTGCTGCAGTGATCCGCGCTCTGGATGGTGACATGCATGGCCGTTTACTGCCCCGTCATGAGGTCAAAGGCGATACGGAAGAAAACCGAATTTATGGGACTGCAGAGCTAAAACGCTGCAAAGAAATGGGCGTAGAAGCGAATACAGTACTCACGATGGAAGAGATGGCCAAGAGCGATAATGTGGTCTTCTCAGCAACGGGGATTACTAAAGGTGATCTTCTCGATGGCATCACTCGCCAAGGTAACATTGCGACCACAGAAACACTGCTTATCCGTGGTCGTTGCCGTACCATTCGTCGAATTAAGTCCACTCACTATCTTGAGCGCAAAGACGCTGAAGTAAGAGAGATCATTCTCTAGCACCTAGTGGCGTTGCTGGAAGGGGGAGCTAACCTTCTGACCCTGTAAACACAGCCCATTAGATACGAAAACGGAGCCTAACGGCTCCGCTTTATTTGGCTAAGTAGCTAGGGATGATGTCGGGTAAGGAACAGCCATTACTGGTTGTCCCTCCCCTAAGAACCGTACGTGCGAGTTTCCCCGCATACGGCTCAAGCCTTTATAAGCTCATTTTAACTGTGAGCCAGCAATTTCCCATTGTCTAATCAGGATCGTTACAACGTTCGCATTGGTAGTTAGCAAGCTCTTTAGCCTCTAAAATAAGGTCCGTCATCTCTTTTCGAGAATCAAAGACACCATTCAATTGACCTTGAGTAAACTTAAAGTTACCTAGTTTATAGGCTTCTTCTATATCGCTACTACCCTCTAATAAAATATCGTCATGCACTTCACATTCCCTCAAAGCACCTGATTCTATAGCTATTTGAGTTGCAGCTTGTCGTTTTGCTTCCTGATGTTCCCAGTAACGTTTTGTTCCACTCATACCAGCACCTTAATATGAATACTAATTCACACAAGGTTAGCCCAGTAATGATTGTTATCCAATATTATGTACTTGTCGGTGGCAGTTAATATGCAAAATCATCAAATTAGAGCTAATATCCGTTCCACCGTCAACTCGTCTGACGATATGGTGAATATCCCATTCATCCTCTGAGTTGAATTGCTGGTGGCAAACCGCACATTTGAAATCTTGCCTTGCGGCAATTTTCCATAACTTCATGTTACCCGACAAAGACTTTTTCAGCCTTTGCATCTTCAGACGCTCATAATATTGTTCGTCCTCCGGTAGGTAGCAATTAGCCATTGCTCTAATCTTTACATGCTTATCGATTGCTACTCTCGCTGCACTAAGCAAGCGATAGTGTCCCTCTTCCCCTTTCGTTTTTGGTGCGCTAAATACCCAATTTCTGTCGCCTGCTGTTTTAAAGTACTTGTCCTTAATCCAGCGTTTGCGACGGTTTTTGTGTATTCGACGACACCACTGCCACAACATTTTCCAGATCCGGTAATCAATATACTTGAATGTCTCACTTGCACAGACCCAACGGTGATAGTTACACCACCCTCTGATCATCGGATTCAGCTTGGTAATCACCACTGATGCTGGAACCGTTTTATGGCTGTTGAGATAATCTCGTATACCGCGCAGAAAGTTTTTCACGTTTTTCTTTGACGGCTTAATTAACATCTTGCCGTTGTACTTACGCAAGTTCTGCCCAAGAAAATCAAACCCGTTATCTATGTGCGTGATCAGCGTTTTCTCTGCTGATAATTGCAGTCCACGTTCTGCCATAAAGGCTTCAACTATTGGTAATGCCTTATCTTCTAGTAGCTCTTTCGAGATCCCAGTAATGATAAAGTCATCCGCGTATCGCACATAATTAACCTTAGTTTTGTAACTAGCTTTGGTATTCTTCTTCCCGAAGTGGGATTCGAGCACCGCTTCCAGTCCATCTAAGGCCATATTCGCAAGCACAGGTGAGATAATCCCACCTTGTGGTGTGCCTGTTTCTGTCGAGTTGATCTTCCCAGATTCCATGAATCCAGCTTTCAGCCACTTCTTGAGTATCGCCTTATCCATAGGGATATTGTCGATAAGCCAATCATGGCTGATAAAGTCAAAACATCCTTTAATATCACCCTCCAATACCCACTGGGCACTCGCTTTACGACTAAGGTTCACGAAGCATTGTTCGATTGCATCAGCGCAAGAGCGATTTGGGCGAAAGCCATAGCTGTTTCGATCCGCCGTGGTTTCCGAGATGGGTTCAAGAGCTAGCAAGTATAGAGCTTGCATTGCTCTGTCTCCCATTGTCGGTATCCCCAGTGGCCTCTTCTTACCATTGGCTTTGGGAATATAGACTCGCCTGAGCGGTTTGGGCTTGTAGCCCGCTCGCTGTAGCTGCTCTATTGCTTCCCATTTCTTTGCAGGTGTACTCCAAGTTTCCCCGTCAACCCCTGCGGTGTTTTTCCCTCTGTTTTCGGTGACTCGCCTAATGGCAATCACCTTGGCAGCAAACGATCGGGTCAACATGCGTTGCAGTCTTTTAACCTGTCGCCAGTCAGACTTTTTCGTTGCCTTCGCGATCCTAACCTGTAGCCCTCTCACTGTCTGATGCATTAACGCCCAGTCGATACTGTGCCAATGCTCCATTAAGTGGGAGGATGCAGGTAACCTTTGCATTGTTGCTGTACTCATCTTGCTTTCCTCCATAGCCTTAACGGAGAGAAGCTATTGCCCCAACGGGGGTAGCTAATCCCCGTTGGGCTAATTCATTAGATGACTTTACATGTTTTCACACGACTAAAGACCAGTTGGAAGTCTGCACCATTTCTGGTTAGGACAAAGTTCGAATCCCTATCAAAGCCATTACAGCTTTGCATTCGCTTTTTCCAACCTCCTTTACCCACTTATTTATCAGCCTTCCTTACGGTCGACCTGCCTAAGTCAGAACTGTATTTAGGCAAATAGTTGGGCTTACCGAGTTCCATTGCAATTACACAAGCAGTTTAGGTTCTGTCTATCCACCGGAGGTCAATTGACGACGTATTCCCAGATGTAAGAGGAATAACCGACCACATACCTTTTGGTCAGAGCGTATCAACAATATTTCGCTCATTGCGGCTGACGGTGTTTATCAACAGTTCACTTATGTTAACCATGCTGCTTAGCCTAGCCCTCAACCCACATATTGTTTATGGATTACTCTTCACCCTCACAGGTTTAGAGCTACTTTCGCAGAGATACATTGTCAGGGAGCTTCGCACAAGACCGTTACCAGTTATGCACTACCCCTAGGCTACTGCCAGTCGTATAGCAGGTCTCGCTACATAAGAGCAAGCTCGAATGCTGAGACAATAATTACAATAGCTTACGCCCGAAGGACGCTACAGTAATGAATCACGTTGATCATGCTTAACAGCAATATTTCGGATTGGCGTTTGATCGGCAGGCGAACCGCCGCTTTTGCCAGTAGCACAATATGGCTTTCCTAGATATGACTTTTGAACGGCAGCGAATGCGCCAATTTTAAGCTAATCGCACAGATGCGATCAGGCGAACACTCCCGTGAGGGAATGCCGTTGATCGGATTGTGCGATCCGATCAACGGATTTCGACTACTAATTTTGCGAGGGTGGGAAGTAAATACTGACTAAAAGTTAGTATTTACTTTGGCCGTAGCCCGCGAGGTTAGCGACCTCCGCGACTCTCGTCGCACTACATCATACCACCCATGCCACCCATACCACCCATGCCGCCCATATCAGGCATTGCAGGAGCATCTTTTTGTGGTAGGTCTGTCACCATGGCTTCAGTCGTAATCATTAGACCCGCTACTGATGCAGCAAATTGAAGGGCTGAGCGAGTTACTTTAGTTGGATCTAGGATACCCATCTCAATCATATCGCCGTATTCACCAGTCGCCGCATTGTAACCGTAGTTACCTTCGCCAGCACGAACGTTGTTTGCAACTACTGACTCTTCATCACCAGCGTTCTTAGTGATTTGACGGATAGGCGCTTCCATTGCACGTAGAGCAACGCGGATACCCACGTTTTGTTCTTCGTTATCACCTTGAAGTTCAGTGATCTTGGAAGCCGCGCGGATTAGCGCTACGCCACCACCAGCAACAACACCCTCTTCAACTGCAGCGCGAGTCGCGTGTAGAGCATCTTCTACGCGATCTTTCTTCTCTTTCATTTCAACTTCAGTCGCAGCGCCAACTTTGATCACTGCAACACCGCCAGCTAGTTTAGCAACGCGCTCTTGTAGCTTCTCTTTGTCATAGTCTGAAGTGGCTTCTTCGATTTGCTGACGGATTTGAGCAACACGACCAGAGATCATGGCTTCTTCACCAATGCCATCGATGATCGTTGTGTTTTCTTTGGTGATAGCAACGCGCTTCGCTTGACCTAGGTCTTCTAGAACCACTTTCTCTAGCTCTAGACCTACTTCTTCAGAAATCACTGTACCACCCGTTAGGATAGCGATGTCTTGAAGCATTGCTTTACGACGATCACCGAAGCCAGGTGCTTTAACCGCCGCTACTTTCACGATGCCGCGCATGTTATTCACGACTAGAGTTGCTAATGCTTCGCCTTCAACGTCTTCTGCGATAATTAATAGAGGGCGAGAGGCTTTAGCTACTGCTTCTAGAGTAGGAAGAAGTTCGCGGATGTTTGATACTTTCTTATCGATCAGAAGAATGAAAGGATTCTCTAGATCAACAGAACCTGCTTCTTGGTTGTTGATGAAGTAAGGCGATAGATAACCACGGTCGAACTGCATACCTTCAACCACGTCTAGCTCGTCTTGTAGAGCCTGACCTTCTTCAACAGTGATAACGCCATCACGGCCAACTTTTTCCATCGCTTCAGCAATGATATTACCGACACTTGAATCAGAGTTCGCAGAGATAGTACCTACCTGAGCAATCGCTTTAGTGTCTTCACATGGAACTGACAGCGCTTTTAACTCTTCAACAGCAGCAACAACCGCTTTGTCGATACCACGCTTAAGATCCATTGGGTTCATGCCAGCTGCAACCGCTTTTAAGCCTTCATTTACAATAGCTTGAGCAAGTACAGTTGCTGTTGTTGTACCGTCACCCGCTGCATCGTTTGCTTGAGACGCGACTTCTTTAACCATTTGCGCGCCCATGTTTTGGAACTTGTCTTCCAGTTCGATTTCACGCGCAACAGATACACCATCTTTAGTAATCGTTGGTGCACCGAAAGATTTGTCTAGAACCACGTTACGGCCTTTAGGACCAAGTGTTACTTTTACTGCGTCAGCTAGAACGTTGACACCCTCTAGCATTTTTACGCGTGCGTCGTTACCAAATTTAACGTCTTTAGCAGCCATCTTTAGTTTCCTTTTCTAAATTCTTTGTTTTGATTTTCAGCTGAACTTGAGCAAAAAATTACTCAATGATTGCTATTATTCAACGATTGCCATGATGTCATTTTCAGACATCACTAGCACTTCTTTACCGTCGATTTTTTCAGTTTTAGTACCGTAACCTTCAGCGAAGATAACCGTGTCACCGACTTTCACGTCCAGTGGCATCACAGTGCCATTTTCTAGAATGCGGCCTTTACCTACAGCTAGAATTACGCCGCGAGTAGATTTCTCTGCAGCAGAACCAGTCAGAACAATGCCACCTGCTGATTTAGACTCAACTTCTTGGCGTTCTACGATAACTCGGTCGTGTAATGGACGAATGTTCATCGGTCGTCTCTCCTGAAAATTTCCATGTTGTTTGAGAATTGCATTGCGCGAAAGCACAAAGCTTCAAAGTCTTGTGCTAACTATATGAGGGATAAACTTGGGAAACCCAAGGGGGAAGTAGTGGATTTTTGTGATCTGGTTCAGAGATAAGTTCAATCGTAGCAGGGGAAACAAAAAACGCCTCACAAGTTTGTGGCTCTTGAGGCGTTTGAAAGCAAGAAAGTTAAACCTACTTAATCTTCTTCTCTGCGAAATGCAAATCGAATAAGGACAATTGCTGCACCTAACATAACGCCGAGTAGAGTGCCTAAAACAACAATCAAAGCTCTTTTAGGCTTATCTCGTGTGATAGGCTGCTCAACATTTTCTAAAAAACGGAAGGTTTGAAACTGAATCGAACGATCTATCTTCAGATTTTCTAGCATTTCCAATTTAGCATTGATTTGCTGAAGACGAGGCTCCACGACGCTTAAGTTTTTCACTGACTCTAACGCCTTAACTTTTGCTTCAAGTGCTTTAGTGCCTAAATCGATACCAAATAATTCATTATTACTATTAGTTTGAATCGGTTGTGTCACACCAGCTGCATTCGCGATACTAAGCGCATAGCGTGCCTTGTCAGCTTCAACTAATAGGCGATTTTTCGCCTGTGTTTCAAGTATTCTCTTCTGTTGAACTAACTCATCTTTCTTAGCGGCAACCATTGCCTCTAAATTGTTTAGCGCATCTTGATGTGCCTTAACCTTTATTGTTTTGATATAGTTAACCAGTAATGAATAGCTACTTTCACTCGTTGTTGATTGAAAGCTAATATCGTAAGACGTCATTTTACTGTTAGGACTTTCAGGTTTTGCTGAAATCTTTCCAAACCATTCCGAGTATAAAATACGCGTGGCTTTAATAAGCTCCTCGTCATTTAATTCACTTCCGATATTTTCTTTGAACTGCTGAAATTCTTGACTTGAATCCAAAAAAACCGTTTTTCGTTACTCGAGTTAAAAACATCGATAAATCGATTAAACAGAACCTCTGAATCGATCAAGTCATCAAGATCTTCGCTAACTAAAACCGTACCATCCTCTTGGTAAATATCAAAGACAGGTTGAAATTGTTTCACCTGTCTTCTGTATTCCGCCATATCTTGAGCTTGAGGTCTAGCAACCTTAGCAGTCGATGACCACCACTCTTGAGAAGTCATTGCAACAACAATTGCCACGACAGCAATTATTAAAGTTGTTGCTAATATCAGAAACTTACCACCCCAAAGAGCGTTAAATAGCTCTCTAAGATCAATTTCGTCACTAACTGATAATGATTTAGGTAATTGAGGTGGGTATTGCTGCTCGTTAGGTGATTGTTGAATTTGCCCGCTCACACGTGATCCTTTTAAGGCCTATAGTACCTTAACATTATATATTTTTGTTCAGCGCGGGAGTGTAGCATAGCGAATATATAGTGAACAGAGCCTCGGCTTCACTCATACAATTGATTACGATTCAACGCCATTGTTCTAGGAGAATCACCTCAGCATCTTGAGTGTGTTTATCTCGCATGTCACCCTCTAGCGCTTCGTGAAATTTTCCCACTTGGCTCACTAATTCTCGCATTAGTACGACATTAGTGTGGTTAGGGTTTTTGCACTGACCGACAACCCTATCAATATGGCTTTGCTGAGCCCACAGCCTATCTCGCATGTCCTCAGAAGCAGACTGAATCATTTCTTGGCACATCTCTTTTTTGAACCGATTGAAAGCTTCTGGATTATCTTGCGCCAGAACCATTAGTTCGTCAAAGGTCGGCAGGGTTTGATTGATTAATGTTGCACTCATTATAGCTCCTCAGTGGTGATAATTTTATCAACACCATAAAAAGAGCATAGGTGAAGGAGATGAGAAATGAAATATACTAACTTTGATTTCTCAATTTTGAGACACCTAACTGCATCATCTTGGTTATTACAAAGGGGCAGCACGCTTCGTGAACCTATGCCCCACTCGCACAAACGTTGCAAACGCTTTACCGAGATGGTTTGACGTACTTCATCGCCACGAGTTGCTTCTTAAGGCTATAACGTTCAAACAGTCCTTTCAGCGAATTAGGTAACTGACTTGCGTCAATCGTCTTGAAGTTATGTTGAGCATAAAATGTTTCTAGATGACTGTAGGCAAAGCAGAAGTCGTGCTCAGATAAAACATGCTGAACACAGTAACCCATTAACTGATGACCCAAGCCGCTACCCCTATGTTCTGGTAACACTAGCATTCCTGTCAGTAAACGAAATTGCTCAATATTTCTAAAACGAACCAGTGAGACAATTTGCTGCTCAATAGTACCAACAATGGTCAGCTCATCCTTTTTCGCCTTACCTGAAGGATAGTGAGCTTTGTACAAACGCGAGACAAGGGGGAGTTTTATTGGGTCTAAGGTTTTAATCTGGATTGGGCTCATTATCACCAAACTTCAATTTAGGGTAGAATGCAGGCAGTTTAGATTACTCGATAAATCCGATGCAAATATTAGCTAACGCCGATCTTAGTCGCTCCCACACCTTTTCTATCTCGCAAACCTGCTCTTACCTAGTTGAGGTTGCCACCGTTGAAGAAATCAAACATGTCTATCAAAAACAAGAGTGGTTGAGCCTTCCTAAACTGATCTTGGGCAAAGGCAGTAATATTTTGTTTACCCAGCCCTACCAAGGCGTAGTGGTAGTCAATAAATTGCTCGGTAAGTCGATCAGTGAAACCGACACGCATTGGCATTTACATATCGCTGGCGGTGAAGATTGGCCAAGCTTGGTGAAATGGAGTGTTGAACAAGGTTACTTTGGATTAGAGAATCTCGCTCTCATACCCGGATGTGCCGGCAGCGCTCCTATTCAGAACATCGGTGCTTATGGCGTTGAACTGAAAGACATCTGCGAATATGTCGACGTACTTTGTTTAGAAACTTTCAATACAAAGCGCTTGAGTGCTGAAGAGTGTCAGTTTGGCTATCGAGATTCCATTTTTAAACATGAGTTGTTTGAGAAAGTTATGGTTGTAGCGATCGGCTTAAAGCTCCCAAAGCAGTGGTCAGCAAATATCGAATATGGTCCGCTTCAATCTCTTCAAAGCGAAACGCTCACCGCGCAGCAAGTGTTTGAACGAGTGTGCCAAATCCGAATGGAAAAGCTGCCAGACCCTGCCAAGCTTGGCAATGCAGGGAGCTTCTTTAAAAACCCGGTTATCTCCAACCAGCAGTTCGAAATGTTAAGTCAACAGTTCTCTAATATTGCAGCGTACCCAACTCAAGGTGGTATAAAAGTCGCCGCAGGCTGGCTGATAGATCAATGCCAGTTAAAAGGCCATCAAATCGGTGGTGCTCAGGTCCACCCGAACCAAGCGTTGGTGCTCGTGAACACAGACAATGCATCGGCAAAAGATGTGATCAATCTAGCAGCAAAAGTCCGCCAAACCGTATTAGACAAATATCAGATAGCGTTAGAACATGAAGTGAGATTTATCGGTTCTCATGCAGAAACAAACCTAGAGACAATATTGGAGAGTCAGCAATGAAAGAGCATTCAGCCAAACTTTCTATCTTGAAGGCTTTATCTCAAGGCGGCTTTCATTCCGGAGAAGAACTAGGAGATCAACTTGGCGTATCTAGAGCCGCGATCAGCAAGCATATTAAAGGTATCCAAGCTTGGGGAGTTGATGTGTTTAGCGTACAGGGCAAGGGCTACCAGCTCGCCAAACCTATGCAACTGCTCGATAAAGACCTACTGCAAAAAAGTTTAGCTAACCGCGTCGAGCTGATGCCTGTTATTGACTCTACCAACCAATATCTGCTCGACAGAGTCGATAGCTTAGAGTCAGGGGCTGTGTGCCTTGCAGAGTATCAAGCTAAAGGCAGAGGTCGCCGCGGGCGCGAGTGGGTATCTCCTTTTGGCTCAAACTTATACCTATCGATATTTTGGCGTTTAGATGCCGGTATGGCGGCCGCAATGGGATTAAGTCTGGTAGTTGGTGTGGCGATCGTTGAAGCTCTCGAAGAGATGGGGCTGGCCGGGGTAAAACTAAAGTGGCCGAATGATCTCTACTATCAAGACAAGAAGCTCGCAGGTATTTTGGTCGAAATGTCAGGCCAAGCGGGTGCAGCGGCCAACCTTGTTATAGGAATGGGGCTCAACTTGATGATGTCAGAAGCCACAGAGGGCATTACCCAACCTTGGGCTAGCTTAGATGAAGTTGCCGATAATCAAGAGATTGATAGAAACCAACTTGCGATTAACATGATAACCACCCTTCATAAGGCTTTGGATGACTATGAGCTATGCGGGATGGCGGGTTTTGTTGAGAGATGGAACCGTTTGGACAACTTTATCAATCGTCCAGTGAAACTCATTATGGGGCCTAGAGAGATTTGTGGAATCGCTAAAGGTATCAACGGTCAAGGTGCGGTCATTTTAGAAACCGAGGATGGGTTACAAACCTACATCGGCGGTGAAATCAGTCTTCGTTCTAATCAGTAAATCACAGGTTTTACAACCAGTATTGCGGAACTAGGATCTGGCAACTAGGAACTACTAATACATTTTGCTAATATCCTTGTCCACTTTAAGTAAAGGTAACCCATCCAATATGATGACTAATAGGAACTTATTCGAACAACTTCCTACTTTGGCGCAAGATCCTACTCAATTTGAGACACTTTATGCGGCTAAAGATTTTCGAATTCGCTTAATTGAAGCGATTCGTCAGGCAAGTAAACGAATCTACCTGGTTGCTCTTTATTTGGAGGATGATGAGGCGGGAAGAGAAATCTTAACCGAGCTCTACGAAGCGAAGCAACGTAACCCTGGCCTCGAGATCAATGTATGTGTCGACTGGCACCGGGCTCAACGTGGCTTAATTGGTGCTGAACCTGGCGAAACCAACGCCTCTATGTATAAAAGCTTCGCGGATAATTACGAGCACAGAATTCCAATCTATGGTGTTCCGGTTCGAGGACGTGAAGTATTCGGCGTTTTGCACTTAAAAGGCTTCATTATTGATGACCAAGTTATCTACAGTGGTGCAAGCCTTAACAACATCTATCTCAATTACAAAGAGCGTTATCGTTTTGACCGATATCATGTGCTAAACAACAAAGCACTCGCCGATACGATGGTCAACTTCGTTCAGAAAGAGATGATTGAGCACCCTGCTGTTAATAATCTCGCTTGTTCAAATAAGCCTGAGACTAAAGAGATAAAAACTCAAATTCGCCAATTACGAGCTTCTCTTGCTAAATCCACTTATCAATTTGAGTCACAAGAAGTCTCTCAAGAACAGGTTGCTGTTACACCTATCGTAGGGGTTGGAAAGAAACGCAACAAGCTCAATCAAGGCATTAACCAGTTACTTTCACAAGCCAAAGATGAAATCTTCATTTGCACACCTTATTTTAACTTCCCTCGCAGCGTAGCCAAGGAAGTAAAAAAAGCGCTAAAGCGTGGTGTGAAGGTGACTATCGTCGTAGGTGATAAAACTGCCAATGACTTTTATATTTCACCTGAGGAAGAGTTTAAAACCATCGGTGGTCTGCCTTACCTTTATGAGCGCAATTTGCGTCAGTTTGCTAAGTCAAATGAAGCCAATATCGCCAGTCGCAAACTGTCTATCAATGTATGGAAACACGAAGACAACAGTTTCCATTTAAAGGGTATTTGGGTAGATAAACGCTATATGTTGATTACGGGCAACAACCTCAACCCTCGAGCTTGGAACTTAGACTTGGAAAACGCTCTCTTTATTCAAGACAACTTTCATCACTTAACACCTCAGTTTGAAAAAGAAGTGGAAAATATTCTTCAGCACACTCAGCTAATTTGTACTTACAGACAATTAGAAAAAGCGGAAGACTACCCTGATGCAGTGCAGAAACTAATACGAAAGATAACTCGTGTAAGAGCAGATCGGGTGTTGAAGCAGATATTGTAACTACGGGGATACGAAAAGAGCTCCTACTTGGAGCTCTTGTTTAATCTAATGAATTATATCGATATCTTCTTTGGCATCATGGAGTTTTTGCCAAACTAAATCACCAATACCGTCAGTTGGATTAAAGTCTGTCGGTGCTTCAAGCAATAGCTCCCTGATCTTATCGTGCTCAAAGTTGTGGCATGCTATGTCGAGACGATCAATCACCTCAATGTATTCATCCAAAGGAAGAAAACGTTCACTAGCTGTCATAATTCTTGGATGAGCAGTTTCACCAACATTATCTCCGATAAGCAACTCTTCAAATAGCTTTTCTCCTGGGCGCAGGCCAGAGAACTCTATGGCGATGTCACCGTATGGGTTATTATCATCTTTCAGTTCTAATCCTGATAACTGAATCAAATTAACTGCTAGGTCCGTGATTTTCACGGGCTCACCCATATCAAGGACAAACACATCCCCACCTTTACCCATAGCACCCGCTTGAATAACGAGTTGTGCAGCCTCAGGTATTGTCATAAAGTAACGAATGATATCTGGGTGAGTTACCGTGATTGGCCCACCAGCAGCAATCTGCTTCTTAAATAGTGGTATCACAGAACCCGAAGACCCTAAAACGTTACCAAAGCGAACCATACAAAAACGGGTACCATTCTCTTTAACATTTTCCTGTTCTGCTAGAGCCTGCAGACCTAGCTCAGCCATACGTTTAGTCGTACCCATCACATTCGTTGGCCGCACGGCTTTATCAGTAGAAATTAAAACAAACGATTCAACTTTAGCTTCAATTGCCGCTTTCGCAGTGTAATAAGTCCCGAATACATTGTTGCGAACACCTTCAACAACATTGTACTCAACTAGAGGAACATGTTTATAAGCAGCAGCATGGTAAACTGTTTGTACACCAAAGCTCTTCATAGTGGTTGCCAGTCGATTTATACGTTGCACAGAACCCAGTAGAGGAACAATTTCTACATTTAAACATTCGCTTTCAATTAAGTTAGATAACTCACGATCGATTTGATACAAACCGAACTCAGAAAGCTCAAACAAGACCAAAGCCTTTGGCTTTTGTCTAACAATTTGACGACAAAGTTCTGAGCCAATAGAGCCCCCGGCTCCGGTCACCATTACCACCTTAGCTTTGATATTCGCTTCCATCAAAGCTTGTTGTGGTGCGACTGAATCACGCCCAAGTAAGTCTTCTATTGCAACATCTTTTAACTCATCTATCTGAGCTTTTCCATCAACGATATCCTTCATGTCCGGAACGGTAAGGACTTCTGCTGAAAGATGAACTAAAGAATCTAGAATCTCTTTACGGCGAGCTCTCGATGCACTAGGCACCGCTAACAAAACCTGGCTCACAGAATGTTTTTCGATAAGCCTCTCGGCCCTACTGATGCTTTTAACTTTGATACCCATGATAATTGTGTTGTAAAGGGTTTTATCTTCATCGATAAAACCAACAACTTTATGTGTTTCAGAAGAACGTAAAGCTAGAGCTAATTGGCGACCAGCAGCACCCGCTCCATAAATCAATACCCTCTTCATTCCCTTCCCATTCGCTTGCGTAACTAAGACCCGAACTATTAAACGAGACCCTCCACATAACAAACATAAGAAAGCACCATAAATAATTGGCACAGAGCGGGGAACTGGAGCATCAAAGTAAAATGCTAATACAGAGATTGAAGCTGCGGAAATTAGTGTACCTAAACTAACCACAGCTAGCGCATGAAAAGTAAGATATCTCAGGATAGCACGGTAAAGTCCAAGTTTTGTAAAGGTAACAATCGTTACAACTAACGTACCACACACCACATACCATGTCAGTTGACTATCGAGAGACTTAAGGTGTCCTATACGACTCCAATACGCAGCAAAAAATGAAGCAATAACAAACAATGCATCAATGACAACACTGATAAGCCGTTTATGAATTCTTGGTAAGTCCCAAATGTAATTTAGTCTAGCCATTAGATTTAAAGTCAACGTTGCTCATGAAAAGATATTAATTATCGGCTTATAGCCAATAATAACACCTCACGAAGAACTGAGCAGGTTTTATTTACTTCTGCTTGTGTCAAAGTCGGGTGAACCAAAAACATCAAACTTTCCTCTCCTAGCTTCACCGCATTGGGAAGTCTGTTAGTAGGGCGCCACATAGTGTTATCAAAAGCTTTTTCTAAATAGACTTCAGAGCAACTACCTTGATATACAGGGACTCCTCTAGCACAAATTTCGTCAATAATGCGGTCCCGACTCCAGCCGGCCGCTAAGTTGTCACGTTCCACAAACAGGTAATGCTTATACTCTGCATGTTGTATATAACTCGGAACAACAACAGTTCTAACTGCATCAATATCTTGTACAGCCAAGTCAATAGCTGCACCATTGTTTTGACGTAACTGAGTCCATTTTTCCATATGTTGCAGTTGTATCCGACCTATTGCTGCTTGTATTTCGGTCATTCTCCAGTTTGTTCCAAAAGAGTCATGCAACCATCGAAAACCTGGCGGGTGTTCTTTGTGGTAAATAGAGTCGTAGTTCTTTCCATGATCTTTATAAGACCACATAAACTTCCACAGAGACTCATCGTTAGTAGTCACCATGCCTCCCTCTCCGCCTGTCGTCATAATCTTGTCCTGACAGAAAGACCAAGCTCCGATATGGCCTATTGAACCAACACTTCGACTTTTGTACTTAGCACCATGAGCTTGAGCACAGTCTTCGATTACAAAAAAGCCATACTTTCTAGATAACTCCATAATTTCATCCATTTCTGCTGGCATGCCTGCTAAATGAACAACAATTACCGCTTTCGTTTTTGGTGTTAGAACTGACTCAATAGTTTTCGCTGTTATATTCTGTGAATTCAAGTCCACATCTGCAAACACAGGTGCTGCCCCAGCCGTTACAATACTTGAAGCTGAAGCTAAAAATGTTCTTGATGTAGTAATGACTTCATCGCCAGGTCCCACATCAATAGCCTTAAGGGCAAGATCAAGCGCAACAGTGCCGTTTGAAACAGCTATCGCATACGAGGAACAAGACCAATTCGCGAACTCTTTTTCAAACTCTCTACACTCTATTCCTGTCCAATAGTTAACTCTATTTGAAAGTAAAACCTGCTTAATAGCCTCAGCTTCTTTCTCAGAGAAAGATGGCCAAGGTGAAAAAGATGTATTTAGCATGTCGACCCTCAAGGAATATAGATTTCAGCGACACCGTCAATAACGGTTTTTCCACGCACCTTACAAACAGTGTCAAAGATAACCCTCCTTGTAGATACATCAATTGACTTTACAGTAGCAATAGCAGTAACAGTATCGCCAAGATAGACTGGTCTTTTAAAATTAAATGACTGAGAAACGTAAACACAACCATGGCCAGGTAAGCGAGTGCCAAACATTCCTGAGAAAAAACTACCGGATAGTAGACCATGAGCTATGCGTCTTTTAAAACGAGACTCAGAGGCATAAACCTCATCAACATGAACTGGATTATGATCTCCAGAAATGCCAGCAAACTGCTTAACGTCTGCATCGGTAATTGTTTGCGAATATGATACACTCATACCAACGTCTATTTCATCAATGGGCATTCCATTAGATATATGCATTCTAACTACCTCTTTTTAAAGACTTAGCAGGATTTCCAAACACCGTATCACCTGCTTTGACACTTTTCGTAACAACTGCACCCATTCCGACTATTGCACCTTTACCTATTAGTAGAGGTTTCTCAGGTGTGCCTTGCTTAATGACGGCGCCTGTGCCTATATAAGCAAAATCGTCAATATGAACATTGCCGTTACATTTCACTCCTGGTGCGAATGTAACATAATCTCCAATCACACAATCATGTGCTACGTAACTGTATATATTGGCGTGAAATCCTTTACCTATCTCAGCGTTGGATGTAATTGTAACAAACGGGCACAGAATCGCTCCTTCACCTATTTTATTTTGATCTAACACGACCACATTATCTGCACGAGTTGTCAAGATAGATACACTATCTATTTCAAGCCGCGCCATAAGTTTCTCGCGAATCTGAGCGTCTGCGATGGCAATAACGGCGCTTTTATTCGTGTCTGGAACACCAATAAACTCATTATACGTCAGAACTTTACAATCATTGATACTATCTTTCTGCTTGGAGTCATCGATAAATACTATATCGTGGTCTGCTTGGTACTGTTTTTTTACTAGAGGCATAACTTCTCGACCAAACCCACTAGCACCATATACGCCTATTAGCTTATTTTTTTTCATTAGTATTGCTCCCTTGAAATGGTGGCATCGTCGCTTCCCCATCAGCTGATATACCTTCTTTTATAAGGACTTTCTTTACAGTCAATAAGATAATTTTTATATCTAGCCATAAAGTTTGATGATCCACATACCAGACGTCCATTTTGAACTTATCATCCCAACTGATAGCATTACGTCCATTAACCTGAGCCAAACCAGTCACGCCAGGTTTGACCTCATGACGACGAGCCTGCTCTTCGCTGTATAGAGGGAGGTATTGCATTAGTAGAGGACGAGGTCCAACCAAGCTCATATCACCTTTAATCACGTTCCATAATTCTGGGAGCTCATCTAAACTGCTATTTCTGAGCTTATCTCCAAAAGGTGTCATACGCTCGGAATCAGGCAATGGATTTCCTTTCTGATCGAAGGCATCCTTCATAGTGCGAAACTTAACCATTTCAAAAGGCTTACCGTATAAACCTGGACGAGTCTGGCGAAACAAAACTGGTGACCCTAAGTTCTTACGGATCTTCCAGGCCACAAGAAGAATAACTGGAGACAGAAGAACTAACACCATTAGTGAAGCCACTATGTCAATAAAGCGTTTCATGTTACCTCTTCAAAAACTGCTATGAACTTCTTAACACCCTTAGCAAGCGAAAGCTTTTCGAAGTAAAACTTCCGTGCATTTTCAGCCATTTTCAAGCGTTCCTCTTGTGTTTTGGATGCTATGGTCTGTATTGAGCTAGCTAGTTCAGAAGGTGAGTTCGGAGCGCAAACGATACCGGCACCAGACTCGCGTATGAGGTCAGCTGCATCACCTTGCACTCCCATGACAATGGGTTTGCCTACAGCTAGGCTTGCTTGAGTACGAGATGGAATAGTAATTCTAAACAAATCGTCATCCTTCAAGTGTACAAGTAAAATATCTGCATTGGATAATAGACCACCAACTTGGTTCATAGGAACCCTAGGCAAAAAGTATAGGTTGTTTAAACTTTTATCCTGCCCTCTCACAATCGCTTCTTCTTTAGCGATACCATCCCCTAAAATTACGACGTTCACGCTAGTATTATTATGCTGTAATAGCTCTGCAGCGTCGACAATTGCAGGTAGACCCTGTGCAAAACCCAAATTACCGGCGAACAAGAGGTTAAGCTTTCCGTTGTTGGGAAGCGATACATCAGAATCATGATAATCCATGAGTGCTGGTTCATTGCACCAGTTATAAATAATCTCGATCTTTTCCGCTGGTACTCCCCGAGAAATTAGCTTATTCATAAAGCCAGGTGAGAGTACAACAATCTTTGAAGCCCTCTGGTATATCAAGTCACATATTTTTCCCACAACGCTCAGAATTTTCTGGTTGCTCACCATTCCTGTTGCAGAAAGCGTATCTGGCCAAAGGTCCTGTACGTCAACCACAAAGGGAATCCGCTTACAACGAGACAACAAAAGTGCTGATAAACAAGTCGTCAAAGGAGGGTGATAGCTATAGATAACATCAACTTTTCGAGTTTTAAGCAAACCGATGACAAACGAACTAACAGCAAACGATACATAGTTGAAAATGCGCTTCACCGCCGAGCCATCATGACTTGGGTACAACGGAACACGATGCACGGTTACGCCATCGACAATCTCTTTCTTGTATACAGATATTTTGTAGCCATCGTAGACCTTTCCTCCAGGATAATTTGGAAAACCGGTTAATACCTCGACTTCATGTCCCTCATCTTGCAAAGACTTAGCAAACAGTAAACCTTTAAATGTTGGTTCGGGGTCAAACCACTGAGTAAGCAATAGAATTTTCATTAAACACTCATTAATTCTAACGAGCACAAAAATGTGCGCTAGTACTGTTTCCAAACAACTCGTTTAACGTAATCTGTGTAAGAGTGGATAATACGAATCACCTTATCTGATACATTTGGCATGCTGTAATCTTCTACTAGACGAAGTAAACGCATATCACCTGATGGCTGGCTTTCAAGAACTTTCAAGCCTTGCATTACTCTCTCAGCTGTTAGACCAACCATCATGACTGATGCTTCTTCCATACCTTCTGGTCTTTCATGTGCTTCGCGCATATTCAGCGCGGGAAAGTTCATGATCGAAGACTCTTCATTAATAGTGCCGCTATCAGAAAGAACCGCTTTCGCATTCTTTTGAAGATGGTTGTAATCATGGAAACCCAATGGCTTTAGTAGCTGGATATTCTTATGAAACTCTAACCCTTGAGCCTCAATACGATTTCGCGTACGTGGATGAGTAGAAACAATAAGCGGAAGCGCGTAGCGTTCAGCGACAGTATTTAGTGTTTCTGCTAACTTTGCTAATTGCTCAGGAGAGTCTACATTCTCTTCACGGTGCAAGCTCACTACGAAGTATTCGCTTTGGTGTAACTTCAGTCGCTTGAGGACATCTGAAGCATCAATCTGATCCATATAGTGATTCAGAACTTCAAACATTGGACTACCCGTTTTAATCACTCGATCAGCAGGTAAGCCCTCAGCTAAAAGATAGTCGCGAGCTATAGTACTGTATGTAAGGTTAATATCAGAGGTATGATCTACAATCCGGCGGTTTGTCTCTTCGGGAACGCGTTGATCAAAACAACGGTTGCCCGCTTCCATATGAAAAATTGGCACTTTACGGCGTTTTGCAGGCAGTGCTGAAATACAAGAGTTAGTATCACCTAGAACAAGCATTGCTTCTGGCTGTACTTTCTCTAGAACTTCATCAACCTTGATAATAACTTGACCAATAGTCTCTGCGGCATTTTTACCTGCTGCATTTAGGAAATAATCTGGTTTACGAACTCCAAGATCATTAAAGAAAACTTCATTTAGCTCAAAGTCATAATTTTGCCCTGTGTGCACCAGAATATGTTCGCAATGCTCATCAAGCTTAGCAAGTACACGAGATAAGCGAATAATTTCAGGGCGAGTGCCAACCACTGACATTACTTTCATTTTTTTCATCATTTACCTTACAGAGGTTTCGCAATTGTATCTGGTGCCTCACGGTCGAAAATTTCATTCGCCCATAACATAACGATCAACTCTTCAGAGCCTACGTTAGTCACATCATGTGACCACCCTGGAACTGTCTCTACAATCTCTGGCTTGTCGCTATCAACTGTTAGTTCATAACGTTCGCCAGTAATCACATGTTCAAACTTGAACAAAGCTTGACCTTTGATCACGAGGAATTTTTCATTCTTAGTATGGTGGTAATGTCCACCGCGAGTGATACCTGGGTGAGCAGTAAAAAACGAGAACTGACCAGCTTGCTTCGTCTTTAGCATTTCACAAAAGACTCCTCTTTCGTCTCCATAACTTGGAACGGTATAGCTAAACTGACTAGGTTGCATATAACTTAAGTAAGTTGAATATAGGGCGCGCTCTAAACCAAATCCCACATTTTCAGTAATTAAGGTATCACGGCTGCGTTTGAACGCCTTTAGCGTGTCTGCAACATAGCCCACTGTTGTTGGGTACTCAGGAGTAACCTTGGTTGCACCAGATGGAGTGTCGCCATCTAACAAAGCCATCAAACACTTGCAAACATCATCGATATAAATCAATGCAACTGGAGCATTATAATCATGAATGCTAATCTCGATGTCATTCAGAATATTATGGCAAAAGGTCGCAACAAAAGAATTATAGTTTGGGCGGCACCACTTACCGAATACATTTGGGAAGCGGTAAATGAAGTAAGGCGATCCTGTTTCTTGCCCATAAGTTTCTACAACTTTCTCAGCTTCCGCTTTACTGGCACCATACGCATTGTCGCTGACAGCCTGTGTTGATGAGCTAATCATCAAAGGAACCTTACGGCCACTATCCTTCAAAACAGCGACAATATGAGAAGTTAGGTCTGTATTACCTTCTTTAAACTCTGAGTCATTCTTCGGGCGGTTAACACCCGCAAGGTGAAAAACAAAATCAGTTTGAGCTAATGCTTCGTTCAACTCACTTGCAGAAGTATCGCGATCAACTTCAGTAACTATGTACTTACCCTGTTCTTTAAGAAGTAGAGATAAGTTCTTTCCAATAAAACCTTTTGCTCCGGTAATTAGAATCTTCATTACACACCTTCCGGAACATTTACACCGCCAGCTTCTATAGCTGAAATAAACTCTAGCTTATGAAGTAATTTAATCATGCCCGCTACGCCTAAGCGCTCAGTATTATGAGAGTTATAATCTTCAATCGTGCTTAGATCCTGCTCACCTTCTTCAACATATTGAGAGTAGTTTAAATCTCTATTGTCAGATGGAATTCGATAGTAACCACCTTGATCTTCAGCAACAAACATTTCTTCACGACTACATAGTGCTTCATACAACTTTTCACCGTGTCGTGTACCAATAATATTGACTTGGTGGTCAGGTTTAGAAGTTATCTTTTTCAAGGCTTCAACTAATACTTCTATCGTTGCCGCTGGCGCTTTTTGGACGAAAATATCACCATTTACACCACGTGTGAATGCATGTAACACCAGATCAACAGCATCGTTCAAAGTCATCATAAATCGAGTCATATTCGGATCGGTAATAGTAATTGGTTCACCGTTTATAATCTGGCGTAAAAATAGTGGGATAACAGAACCACGAGACGCCATAACGTTTCCGTAACGTGTCGCCGATATTACTGTTTTGTCAGGATTGACATTACGAGACTTTGCAACAATGACTTTTTCCATCATTGCTTTGGAAATCCCCATCGCATTAATAGGGTAAACTGCTTTATCAGTGCTCAAACAAACAACTCGAGACACTTCATTTGCAATACAAGCTTCTAGAACATTATCCGTACCAAGGACGTTAGTCTTTACTGCTTCCATTGGGTGAAATTCACAAGAGGGAACTTGTTTCAATGCTGCGGCATGGTATACAAAGTCAACACCACGAGTCGCCGATAAAATGGAGTTATAGTCTCTCACATCACCTATATAGAATTTTAGTTTAGGCGAGTTGTATTTTTTACGCATATCATCTTGTTTTTTCTCATCACGAGAGAATATACGTATTTCCTTGATATCGGTCTCTAAGAAACGATCCAGAACAGCATTACCAAATGAACCAGTGCCCCCGGTAATCAAAAGAATTTTCCCACAAAAACTAAGCATAATTAAACCTAAATACCATCATCTAAAACATAAATTCATGTTGCATGTCCGACCTCGTAGCTACGCCCCCTTAAGAGGTACATAGCTATACAATGCATAGTTACACAAATTGGACTAAATAGCATTGGATTGCCTGCTGACGGAATGAGATACATCATTAGCCCTAGAGATAATGTAGAGTACTCAATATCAACCCCACGATATATGTTAGCCGCCGACACCCAACATGTACCGAGAAACACAGCAAAAATACCTATAGATATGACTCCTAATTTATGAAATAGGTTTTCGTAAGTCACCTCAAAGCCGTAACCAGAGTCATCTCTTTTGTAGCCACTTTTAAGTGTTGCTCCTAACCCAGAGCCAAACACGTTGATTTCATCAAATATTTTTTCTCTTTGCTCATTTCTGACTGAATTACTCGACTCAGCGGAGGAAAAAGAATACGTAATTTGCTGCCCAACGTCTGTATATCCTATAACAAAAGCAGAAAAGGCAATACCAGCGAACAGACTCCAAATGGCACCTCCATGAATTTTTCTCGCAAATACACTACGTAAGGACAATATTATGGCAATTATCAAACCGAGAGCAACTAAAGAAAGCAAAAAACCCTTTGAAGCAGTGGTTCCGACTAAGGAAAAAGACAAGCATAATAACACAAAAAACATCGAAGTACGTCTCTTAAATATACTTAGCTGACCAAGGCCTGCTCCAGAAAATAAGTAGAGAAGGAGGAGAGCAATTATTGGCAAGTGGACCAAAAGGCCTACCGAGTAATAGCTTCTATATACAGCAGATAGCCCCCCATCAAAATCTATACTCTGATTGCCCATGCCTCCTAAAAACCAATAGTTGAAAAAGTAGCCTAGAGAGTATAAAGCGTTCAAAAGAGAAGCATAAAGTAGTGTCTTAAGCAAAGATATCTTGGGTATGGAGAAAATAACAAATACATAATATAAAATATACAACGACATGCCAAAAAAATTGCGAATAACATTTACTGGTTCATTGCCGTTAAATATCCCTAACGCTAATCCATATACCCATGAAAGAATAATAAATAGTGGTAATATATCTATAATCTTATCTAATTTAAACTTTATAGGGCCACTCGCCAAGCCAACCAAAAAAATAAGTGGCATACAAACAAAGATGGTAATATACTGAAAAAGTGTATCAGCTATCCCTACAGAACTGACTAGAACGGCAAAAACCATAAAGCATACTAAACGCGCCATTTACGAACACTCATCGAACGAATAGTTTAATCATTTTCCTTTTAAAAAGTTAGAATGCACTAACTTCCAGCAGTAAGGAATATGAGATAATAACCATAGTACATAATAAACTTTACTTTTGTTCTTAATATTGGACATACAATCAGATGCCTTACTGCTATCATCTCGATACATATGGTATCGTGCCTCATAATAAACTGCGCGATCTTTAGCTGATTCAAATTCAAGCGGGTATTCGATATCTATGCCAGGGTTTTCTTGAACCAATTGCTTTAAAGTATATTCACGCTCAAAAGACCACTTGGAGATAGATTTATTTGTCAAAGAGTTATCACTTACTCGATAATAACCAAGCACATCAGAAGCGCAGTGTATTTTACCTTTTGCAGCAATTCGCATAAACAAATTATATTCTTCTGATGCAACAATAACCGGCTCAAAGCTAAGATTATTGTCAATTAAAAACTTTCGATTAATTAGTGGGGTGACCATATTAATATCAAAGTCAATCAAAAGCTGAGGAAATATATAACCACTACTATGAGCTGGAAGAACATCTCTGATCAGTTTACCTCTATCATCTATCTCAGAAACTCCGCCGTAAGTTAGAACAAACTCGCTACCATCAACAGCCAAGATTTGCAGACTTAGCTTATTGGGTAACCACTTATCATCGGTATCTAAAAAAGCAATCCATTCCCCTTTGGCTAAACGAATAGCATCTTTTCTAGCTTCACCTAAAGAAACATTGTTCTCTCGCTTGAAATAATGTAATTTTTCATCATACATAGAAGCAATCTCTGCACTTCTATCTGTCGAGGCATTATCATAAAAAATAATTTCCCAATCATCAAAATCTTGGGCATAAACAGAGTCAATCGCTTCTTTCAAGTGTTCTTGCCCGTTAAAACAATTTATTATTACGGACACTTTAGGGTTGTTCATTTGTAAAACTCATTTATTAATCGACAAATATAAAGTATATCTTCTTCGTTGAGATCACAGTGTAACGGTAAACTAATCAATTCGTGTCTTAACTTTTCGGTATTAGGGAGATCATAATCGCCCTGATATAGAGATAGCAAATGGTTGGGTTTATAGTGCACTCCTATCTCAATACCATTACCAATGAGATAATCTCTAAGTTCATCTCTACGATCAGCACGTACGACAAAAATATGTGACATTATTTCTTTATAACTAAGATTGAGAGGCTTAACTTCTTTTAGATTACTTAAATATGTCTTGACCAAACCTTGTCGTTTATTTCTAAATTCATCAATTCTTGTTAACTGAACTCGCCCTATTGCTGCATTGATATTACTAAGGTGATAACGAAAACCTTGCTCTAATACATCAAAATCCCAGCTCCTTTTGTTAGTGTACCTCATATCTGTATCTTTGAGGACACCTAGTAAACGGGCATTTCTGACCTTTTCAGCAAATACAGGATCAGCGGAAACAACTAATCCTCCTTCGCCGCAGGTGATATTTTTTATTCCATCAAAACTGAAACAGACAATATCGCCAAATGTACCGACTTTTTTTTCCTTGATACTCACTACCGAAGGACTGTGCGGCATCTTCAACAACCCTCAAGTTGTATTTACGCGCCAAATCATAGACTTGATCTATACCTTCACAAGAGCTTGCGTAATGTACAGGCATTATAGCTTTAGTTCGAGCGCTAATTTTAGACTCTAGATCTGCAATATCTATAAACGCAGTATCAGGGGATACATCACAAGCAATAGGGGTTGCCCCTAATGCAGAAATTGCCTGAAACGACGCTACATAAGTAATAGATGGGACCAGTACCTCATCTCCATGCCCTACTCCTAAAGCACTTAATGATATGTGCAGTGCAGACGTTCCCGTATTAACTGCTACGACATGTTCTACAGGCACTCCAAGATAGTTTGCTAAATCAATTTCAAACATTCTTGTCTCTTGTCCCATACCTAAATATTCTTTGGTTAGGACATCCGAAACCTGCCGTACCTCTTCCTCAGAAATACACGCTTTAGATAGGCGAATGTTCTTCATGTAAGCTCCAATCAAATTGAATCGAATCTAGTGGCATACTAATGGACTCAGAAGGATCATGCTTTATATCAGCAAAGTTCATAAGTAAGTTAGTTGTACGAGAAACACCTTGAAATGCGACCCATAAACCCGCCTGAACAGTAACTCTCGAATAATTGTTTCTTGAAAGTTGAGCAACTAAGAATTGCCCTCTAGTTGAGCTACTTTCTCTGTCGTCGTAGACTACTATCCTAACCTCACCTTCAGGAACCACGAGATTCATGTTCATTGTAGTGTGTTTTTTCCAACCTTTTACCTCTCCATGGTGGACAGTTGAGAAATAAACTTCACCAAAACCTGAGTATACACTATCGTTTTCTTTTAACGCATGGAGTATATCACCTTTATCATGTTTGATAATACGCAGTGGTTCAACGCACACACCTTCTAAAAAGCCCATGCAACCCCCTTTTCTCGAGCAATTGATTCATAAGCGTGGATTTGAGAGTTCGTGAAGTCTCTTGGGCTACGTGAACCTTTGTAAAAATTAACATACCACTCACTGACAAACTCTACACAGGTAGAGTAATCTAGAGTGGCTTCCCATTTAAGATAAGACAAAGCCTTATCGCAATTTAATTTCAGTAACCCAGCTTCATTAAATGGGATGTTGTCTGTGACTTGAAAGGCGTCATGCTCATCCTCAAAACCCCAATGATTCGAAAGGTCCGACAGCAGATCTTTGACTGTATGGTTTTGTTCCGCTCTAGGCCCAAAATTGAACTGCTGACCGCTAAGACTACGCTCTTTGTCTAGCATCATACCTAAATGTAAATAGCCGCTAAGTGGTTCAAGCACATGTTGCCAAGGTCTTGTAGCTTCAGGACATCGAATCTCTACCTTGTTGTCAGTACTCCACGCTCGCATGCAATCGGCAACAATTCTATCTTCTGCCCAGTCACCACCTCCAATAACGTTACCCGCCCTTCCTGTAGCTAAACTAACATTGTGCCCTAAAGGGAAGAATGAGCTATGGTAAGCATGAAAAATAACTTCTGCTGCTCCCTTCGAACCACTATAGATATCCTTGCCCCCAAGCGCGTCTGTCTCTTTATAACCCCATAACCACTCAACATTTTCATAGCATTTATCACTAGTGATAATAACAGCAGTACACTCAAAACTAACATCCCTAAGAACCTCAAGTATATGAGCGGTACCCATTACATTACTAGATATAGTGTCTAGAGGCTCCGAATAAGACTTCGAAACAATAGGCTGTGCAGCTAAATGAAATAAAAAATCTGGTTCGAATTCCTCTATAATACTTTTAATTTTATTAAAATCACGTATATCTGCGAAATGATGTTCAATGTCATTTTCCAGATTGCATTCTTCAAAAATAGATGGTTTAGTTGGAATATCTTTAGATATTCCACAAACTTTGGCTCCAAGATTCAATAACCACGCAGTAAGCCATGTTCCTTTAAAACCAGTATGACCAGTTACTAAAACTTTTTACCATTGTATATATTACTAAACATAATTACCAAGTCTTCCATTTTGCGTTGTTTGATTCCAACATATGATTGAGATCATTTTTATCTTTCAGTGTATCCATACATTTCCAAAAGCCATGGTGTTTATATGAATACAACTCACCGTCCTGAGCAAGTTTTTGTAGAGGCTCTTGCTCGAAAACGGTTTGATCGCCCAACTCAATATAATTTAGAACCTTAGGTTCACAAACAAAAAAAGCCTCCATTGATCCATGAGCCATCGCCTTTCGGCTTCTCTAAAAATCGTGTAATTCTGTTCTGTTCAAGTTCGATGGCACCAAACCGACCATCTGGTTGTACTGACGTCATAGTTATCGCTTTTCCATGTGATTGGTGGAAAGCAACAAGTTCGGATATGTTTACATCTGATACCCCATCGCCATACGTAAGCATAAACGGCTCATCACCAATAATGTCTTGAGCTCTTTTTACTCTTCCTCCCGTCATTGTATGGATTCCGGTATCCAGCAATGTAACCGTCCATGGCTCTGAAGTATTTTTATGAATTTTCATTTCATTATTTTTTAAATCAATAGTTACATCACTTTGATGAAGAAAGTAATTCGCGAAATACTCTTTAATATAATAGCCCTTGTATCCAAGGAGAATAACAAAATCATTATATCCATACTCAGAATACATTTTCATTATGTGCCATAGAATCGGCTTTCCACCGATTTCTACCATTGGTTTAGGTTTTACATCTGTTTCTTCACTAAGGCGAGTCCCTAGTCCACCAGCCAACAACAATACTTTCATACTATCCTCTTTTAAGTCTTTTTAATCTTTTAACCAACGAATATAGGCTCGTTCTACTTGAACAAACATTAGCTTTGTGTAAGTCTAAGTAGTTAGCTTTGGTATTCATTAGCATAATAACCAATTGTTCTGCAATTTTATCTACTTCATGATATTTTTTAAAGTAGTGCAGTGTCTTCTCTGAATACTCATCAAACCTTCCGCTTTCAATGTCAGCAACTATTTTCATAATTGACTCGTAGCTACCCTGAGAGCTGAATGCACAGTCTTCTAGCTCGGACACTTGAGTACCAAGCGTATTACCATTCCTCAAAAAAATTGGCGAAAATATATACGTACTCGGAACTTCCTCATAAGAAAAATCTAATAATACAGTGGGAACACCCAGTTTAGCCGCCTCTAAAGCAGAAGTTCCCATCGCCAACATAACATCGATATTTTCAGATATAAAATCATCTAAATGTGAGGGTTCAATATAATCGATAAAATCAATTTTAACATGGCTAGTTCCTTTACAAAGGTCCATAACATATTCTAAATAATCACCAGAACCAATTACACTAAACTCTATTTCACATTCTGAGTTAGCTGCTACTTCATCCAAAGTTATAATTGCTCGTTCAAGAACACTGAATTTAAAATCTGTAATTCGTCCCAACCATCCAAACCTCATAACACCTTTGCTATGAGATAACTCCTTAACCTCAACCGAGTTGGCTGGAATTCGTAAATAATCAATATTGCTGGGAATGATATCTTTAAAAAAATAACTACTCGTATTTTTATTAGGTTCATCCATAAACCCAATAGCATCATTCTCAATCAAATATTTCAAAAAGTCTCTCGATCTTTTCCAATATCCGTAAAATAACGTCTTGTAGATCAACCTATTGATCGACTTATTTGATTTTAAAAAATCATCAATATAAGGGAAAGATGGAACCAAATTATAAGGATGGCAATGCCAAAAAAACATTCTTGTTGAATCACCAAATCGAAGAGAAGGGAATATACTCCAAGGTGTCATGGCTTGAAAAACGACAACTGAGTTATCTGGAATTTTACACTGGGAATTATCATTATATTCAATCAGCTTAACACGCTGATTGACTCTTCTTGCCATAAATCCATCTGAATAGTCAACCACATAAACCTCGTGCTCTAGTGAAATAACACTAGCCACTCTTGAAAATAATAGAGATACTCCTCCAACTCCACGATATGGAAAACAAAAAACGATTTTAGAAGTCAAAACAATAGTGCTCCAGTTCCCTTTCAATATACTTTGCATCACTAGCTGATATAACTTTTTTCCAATCTTCAGCGTATTTCTTAGATAACTTCGGATCAAAGTACCTTTTCTGATTAACATGCTGAGAATTTGAGAAACCAAGGAAAAATTTAATAGTATCTAACACTTCATCATAGTTATAGATAAGACTTTCTAAGCCAATAGTTAAAACATGCTCGCTGTCAACATTTGCTCTACTTCTTGTAAATTTAAAATGTTTAACAAAATGTTGAACTGAACTAAAGTTAGAATAGTTACTTCCTATGGATGTGGAGTATATAACCCGAGGATCGCGATCGATTACAATACATCTTCCATTTTTGAAAAACAATCCGACGTCTCTTGCTCGATACGGCTCTAAAGAGTTATGCAAAACCTTTACTTTACTGTGTTCAGAAATATTAAATAAATCTGTCAGGTAAGATTGTGTTTTAGCATAAAACTGGCTACCATCCAGAAACATCCTTTGATTTGTTTGCAGTTTATCTTTATTTAGGAAGTATGAAACTTTTGAACGCATACAAGCTATACCACCTTCATCATGCAATGCAAAAGGCCAATAAGTCTCCTCACGTTCCGTCACTAATGAGTCTATATAGCTATTCGATATACTAAGAAAGTCTTTATTTACTAATTCTTTATAGTTATATCCTGATGGAGAAAAAAGCCACTTCAAACTATAACGCTTATATTCACCACTCAATATTCTAACTAAATTACTATATTTACGTATGGCGCTGTCCGATCTAACTGGTGACCAATCTTTTACTAAGGCATTTTCTAGATCAAACAAGCCGTCCTTCATGCGTAGTAAACCAAATTCAAATTCTTTATCTTGAACAGAACAGCAATCAAACTCTCTCATTAAATCAATAATGGCAGTTTTTCCTGATAAGGTATAACCTGATAGATCTAAGAACATAACCTCTCACCATGTAAATGTGTGATTCTAAATCTTGAAAAATATGAAATTATAATAAATTGAATAACACACGCGATGAAATAAGCATATAGTATACCTTTCAGCATAAACATTTGTACAAATATATAACTCAACACCACAAATATAATCGCCCAAACACTCTCATTTAAAATGATTGCCTTCAGTGCCTGCTTAGAATACAAAAAAGTAGAAAAAATAGACGTCATTACCCTAAAGGCTTCTGAAATTAGAACAATTGGAATCAAATCACTTATTACACCGAACTCACTACTAAACAATATATTTACAATTAACTCTCTAAAAATAAATATAGAAGCCCCTATTATCAAGAGCCCCAAAATGCAAAACTTAAAACTAGCCAATATATATTTTTTAATGTCATTAGCACACCCAGTTGAGGAGAACTTAGGCAGGTAATATATAGATATCGGTAGTGCAAAAAGCATATGAAAATAAAAGCCTATTTTATATAACCCCTCCCAATAACCAGCACTAGATTGGTCAATATGGGTTATTACTACAAACCTTACTGTCATTAACATCATTGCCATAATGAACCCACTCAGAAATGATGTCAGGCCATATGAAAATAAACTAATCAACTGACGCCTATCAACACAAACAAGGCTGACTTTGAAAAACTGGTAATTAAATGCACCTTTGTAGAAACATAAGAACAAAAAAAAGAACCCTATTTGACTTGTAATAAAGCCTAATATCGCACCTGATATTCCATTAAAAATAGTTAATGTAACGACGCATATAGCAATAATCACATTAAGGAATATATTCAAAAATGAATATTCTTTGACTCTTCCCAATCCATTAAGTATAGATATAATATAAATATTAAAAGAATAAAATATCATCGAAAATGCTAGAAGAAAAAGGTGTTTTGAATATCCATCTGATAAAAAGAGAACTTTAGAAAAATAACCATGAAATATAACTAATATTACAGAAACTACAATAGATAACACAGCCATAATAAGAACAGCATTACTTCTAACAGCTAGATGCTCTCTCTCATTTTTGGACTTAGCAATATTTGATACGACTCCGGTTTGAATAGAGCCATTTGCAATGCTACAAAGCAGGCCAGTTGAGTTTTGAAACTGGCCAATCAGCGCAAGACCAGATGGCCCTAGATATACTGCTATAACTTTATTTATAGCGATACCGGATAAGACTTTTATAGCTGTTTGTAAGCCAGTCCAGAAAAAGGCTTTCTTAATATTCATTTAGTACTTGTATAATTCGACTTACTTGTTCTTCATCTAAAACAGGGCTAATCGGAATTGACACTACTGTTTCGTGCAGCCTATCTGAAATAGGAAGTTCTTGATTAAAAACACCGCAATAAGCTTGTTGTCTATGGGGAGGAATCGGGTAGTGAACCATCGAGGCTACATCGTTTTCATCAAGAAAATCTGTAAACTCTTGCCTATTATCAACTCTAACAACAAATAAGTGCCATACATGTAAAGATGAATCACTAACACTCGGTAGCTTGATTTTCGGGTTAATGACTTCATTTAAATAGCGACTTGCTACACATCTTCTAGAATAAGTGTCTTGATCTAGATACGCCAACTTGACTTGTAACATAGCTGCTTGAATTTCATCCAATCTGCTATTAACACCAGTATACTTGTTTTCGTATTTCTTGTGAGAACCATAGTTACGGAGAGCAAGCATAACATGATATAGCTCTTCATCATCGGTAATGATTGCACCTGCATCTCCTAAAGCACCGAGATTTTTCCCTGGATAAAAACTAAATGCTCCGGCATGTCCCCATGAGCCACATTTTCTACCTTTTAGTTCTGCCCCATGTGACTGAGCACAATCTTCAAGAACGAGTAAATTATACTCATCGGATAGCTCCATTATTTCATCCATCGGACAGATGAGGCCATAGAGATGGACAGGAAGAATAGCTTTAGTATTTTCAGTAATTAGTTCTTCGATACTACTTCTATTTATATTTAAAGTTATTTCATCAGGCTCTGCTAGTACTGGAGTCAAGCCATTTTCTGTGATGGCTAAAATCGAGGCGATATAAGTATTTGATGGTACAATCACTTCATCGCCAGCCTTCAGTTTTCCAAGCTCTTTCCAAGCTCTTAAAGTCAAAGTCAGAGCATCCAACCCATTGGCAACTCCTATGCAGTATTTAGAGCCGTTGTACTGAGAAAAGTCGCTTTCAAATTGCTCTAGCTCTTTGCCCATAATATACCAGCCTGAATCTATAACCCTCTTGCATGCCTCTTTCAAATCCATGTGGTATTGAGAGTTAATTTTTTTAAATCTAGAAACGGGATCATGATTGCTTATTCCTCAATATATCGCATGATTCTTGCTGGGTTACCTAGAACTATAGCTTTGGCTGGTACATTCTTAGTGACGACAGAGCCTGCTCCAATCATAGCTTCTTTTCCTATTGTCACTCCTGGGAGTATAGTAGCATTTGCTCCGATAGAAGCTCCAGATTGTATCAGAATATTGGAAAATGACTCCGGGTACTTCTTAGAACGAGGATACTTGTCATTGGTAAAAGTAACGTTTGGACCAATAAACACATCGTCTTCCAATGTTATCCCATCCCACAAATAGACCCCGCTCTTTAGCGTAACCCGGTCACCTAATCGAACATCATTCTCAATAAATGTATGAGCGCATATATTACAATCATTACCAATTTCTGCGCCTTCAAGGACAACCGAAAACTGCCAGATTGTAGTCCCTTGCCCTATAGCACTGCTAGCTACGTCACTTAATGGATGAATTTTCACCTTTAACCTCTTCTAGAAAGCAATTGTAGTCACGTATATAATCCGACTCTTGGTACATATCACTTGCCAAAACCAATAGGACACAATCTTTCGAAAAACTTCTCATCTCATGCCATTGCATCACATCTATTAGCAACCCTTTGGATTGTGAGTTCAAATTGACCTCTATCTTGTGTGAGCCATCATCCATCAGGATGTTGCAAGAACCACTTAAACATATTGCCACTTGAACCAGCTTTCTATGAGCATGAAAGCCGCGTGGTAAGTCAGGACTTAAGTTGTATAAATAGTAAACTCTTTTTATCGCGAAAGGGATATTCCTATTTGACTCCAATGCAACTAAGCACCCTCTTTCATCCCCAATTTCTTTAAAATCAATCCACTGAATTAAGCTCACCCTATTTACCCTTTCCTTCTAATAATGACAGCAAATATTGACCATATTCATTCTTAGATAGAGCTTCTCCAGCACGCCTAAGTTCTTTGTCAGTTAACCATCCCTGCCTCCAGGCAATTTCCTCAAGACAAGCTACTTTTAAACCTTGAACATTTTCAATCGTTTCTACAAAAGAAGACGCTTCATGAAGGCTAGAGTGCGTACCTGTATCAAGCCAAGCAAACCCTCTTCCTAGAAGCTCAACACTTAACTTGCTCTTCGAAAGATAAATCTGATTGAGGCTGGTAATCTCCAACTCTCCACGTAAAGAAGGCTCAACTCGTTTAGCAAACTCTACAACATTATTATCATAGAAATATAAGCCCGTAACGGCGTAGTTAGACTTTGGGAGACTAGGTTTTTCTTCTAGAGAGATTGCACGCATATTCTCATCGAACTCAACGACACCAAAACGCTCAGGGTCTTTGACTTTGTAACCAAAAACTACTGCCCCATCAGTCAATTCAGCAGCTTGTCTTAGCTTAGGCGAAAATCCTTGGCCGTAAAATACGTTATCTCCTAGAACTAAGCAAACCGAGTCATCACCAATAAATTTTTCACCAATAATAAATGCTTGAGCAAGGCCATCAGGTGTCGGCTGAACAGCATATTGGATATCGATACCAAAGTCAGAACCATCGCCAAGCAAGCGCTCGAAACTTTGTTGTTCCTCCGGGGTGGTGATAACCAGAATATCTCGAATACCTGCTAGCATTAGTACAGAAAGAGGGTAGTAGATCATCGGTTTATCATAAACTGGCAAAAGTTGCTTAGAAACGCCACGTGTAATCGGATAAAGTCGAGTTCCAGAACCTCCCGCAAGAATTATACCTTTCATTTGTCACCCACTCCTAGCCTTTCTAGGGCATAAGAGCCGTCAAGAACTCGCTGCCACCATTGCTTGTTATCCAGATACCATTCAACTGTTTTCCTAATGCCGGACTCAAAAGTTTCTTTTGGTTCCCAATTCAGGTCATTAGAAATTTTAGCTGCGTCAATTGCATATCGTATATCATGCCCGGGCCGATCTTTAACATAAGTAATAAGAGACTCATAAGACGCTATACCAATATTATTGCTTGGAATAAACTCCTCGAGTAAAGAACAGATTGTTCTCACCACCTCAATATTCGTCTTCTCGTTATGACCACCTATATTATAGGTTTCACCGACTTTACCTTCAGTCACAACTTTATATAGTGCACGAGCATGATCCTCAACATATAGCCAATCTCGAACCTGCAAACCGTCACCATATACAGGAATGCTTTGCCCTGATAAGGCATTCAAAATAACTAGTGGAATTAATTTCTCTGGGAAATGGTAAGGACCATAGTTGTTAGAACAGTTTGTCACTATGGTTGGTAAACCATACGTGCGTTGCCAAGCTCGTGCTAAGTGATCACTAGATGCTTTTGATGCTGAATAGGGACTACTAGGGGCATAAGGTGTTGTCTCCGTGAACAAGCAATCTGTAGATTTAAGATCCCCAAATACTTCATCAGTGGATATATGATGAAAACGGAATAATCTTTTCTCGTCTTGTTCTAGATTCGTCCAGTATTTCCTAGCAACCTCTAGTAATGTATATGTCCCAATAATATTAGTTTCTATAAATACCGCAGGGCCATCAATTGAACGGTCAACATGTGACTCTGCAGCCAAATGCATTACCGCTGTTGGTCTGTACTGCTCAAACACTCTCTCCAAGTCATTACGTTCACAAATATTAACTTGTTCGAAGAAGTATCGGTCGCTTGATTCTATATCTTTAAGTGACTCTAAGTTCCCGGCATAAGTCAAACAATCAACATTTATGACACTATCAGATGTATTTGATATTATATTGCGAATTACTGCGCTACCAATAAAGCCAGCGCCACCTGTCACTAATATTTTCATCTTAATTCCTAACAATTAAATTTTAATGCAGTTTCTAGCTTCTGACACACTGCACTTAAATCACTTGGCACATCAACAGCAAGGGAGCCCGACTCGACTTCAACCATATCAACCACATAATCTGATTCCAGAAAGCGTAAAATCTCAATGTCTTCAACTTGTTCGTGGTGAGTCTTTACTTTATTACTGTAAAAAAACGCTAACTGTTCCTTTGAGAAAGCGTAAATACACACCTGCTTGTAACCCAAATGATGTTCACCCGTTTTAGTTTGAGGTATACCTGCTCGGCTCATGTAAAGCAGCTTACCAGATTGGCTGAAAGTAACTTTAGGCACCGTAAAAGATCGAAACTCTTGCTCTGAAGTAATAGCACACATTGCATTTGTTACATTGCCACTCTTCATGAAGGCCCTAATCACCTTATTAATATCATCTGGATTGATAAGTGGTTCATCACCTTGCACATTAACGATAAAATCACAGTCAAGCTGTAAGTTGGCTTCTGCAAGTCTATCTGTACCCGTTAAGCACTCAGGACTTGTCATAACAACTCGACCACCAAAATTCTCAACAGTATGCTGGATGCGAGCATCATCGGTCGCAACATATACTTTTTCTCGCCCCACAGCTAGGCAGCAACGCTCCCATACGTGTTGTATCATTGGCTTTCCACAGATATCGACCAATGGCTTGCCTGGGAATCGGCTTGATTCGTAACGTGCTGGAATGACGACAGCAAAGGTTTTCTCATTGCTCATGACTAGAATCTCACAGTTGAAAAATCATCGATAATCAAGTGTTGTTGCATGTAACATCGCTCAATCATCTTCTCTTTTACATTTGAATAAGGCGCGTAAAACACAAAGTCAATATGATTCTGCTGGGCTGACAATAAATCGGATTCAGCGTCACCAAACATCACTGCATTTGTGTTCTGTTCTTGAGCAAGAACACGACGGATAAGCTCTGCTTTCGGCGTGGGCGAGCCAAAAACACCATCAAAGTGAGTATCGAGACCTCTCTGGACAAAAACATCTCTTAGCTCACTTTGCTCAGAGCCACTTGCGACGTATCGTTTACCTTTACACTGCGCAAGAAACGACATAAAGCCGGGTGTCACCTGTGCCGTTAAGTATAAGATTCGGCACTGTTCGGAGAAGTCTGACAAAACAAGTTGCTCTAGTTTACTTCTTTCTTCTTCTTCAATAGTGAAGATGTTATCCAGAAAGTGGGCAACATGATGAAAGCGAGATTTCCCAAAGTTATGGCGGAAATACTCGACACACTCCGCGATAAGGTCTTGAGATGAAAAATGCGCCTCCAGCGCATTTTTCATAGCTTCGATTTTCAATTGATTGGAGTCTAAAATCACACCATCACAATCAAAAATGTATACCTCATATTCACTTAGTCGGTGCATAAACAGAGCCTTTAGCGATAGGGTAACTCGTTGGGGTCAAAGAGGTAATTTCTAGACTTTTCTCATGAGCGTGGTAAAGATTCAGGATCTCCACCATCTCTTGCTGACGAACATCATCTTGAGCATAACCATCAAAACCAATCACGGAAATGGAATTCACTGTTGACTCTAGTAAAGCTCCAAGAACATATGCCGTTGTAATATCGTATGGTACAGTCGTGTGGGTGCCTTGAATCGCAAATTTCTCTTTTACGACCTCTAGTCCATAATCAATCAAGCTCACACCTTCAAACTCTGACAGTTCAGTAGATGTGAAACGGCATTTGGGTAGGATAACGGGCTTATCTAAACTCTTGTAAGATTTTGATTCTGACAAGAATTTTGAGTTGTGAGAAATTACATAGTAATCAATTAGATCAGGGGCAACGTGCGCAGTTGTATTAATTGAGATCACAACTGGCTGAGTGTTCTTAATGTACGCCTCAATCGCTGACGCATATTTCTCTGTATTTGGAGCATTAGCAATGATGAGTACATTTTTACCATCAAAAAGCCCTTGTACATCTTGGCTTCCGGTCACTTCAGCTTTGCTGCCCGAGAAACTCAACGCAGTATCGAGTACCGCACCGTTATACGACGTCGTACCCTCTAAGTTACTAAGGTAGTCTATCGCACCAATGATTTCATCTGTTCCGTAGTGTGTACTAGACAACAGGTTTTGAATATAAGTAGGGTGTACATCATTCTGAGCACCCAAGAAATACAGCAAGTTACTGCCCCAACCGTATTCTTTTTGCATCGCTTCAAAGTGTCGGATAACCAGTTCATAAATTGGCTTTGGATGGTACTTAGAGTCCCCTTTATCTAAGTAAGCAAGTAGACTTTCAGTTTGGGTATTACCGGCTCCACGTCCCATACCTGTCACGGTTGTATCTAGCCAAGAAACACCAGCTTCCATTGCTGAAAGAGTATTATCTAAGCCTTTCCCCATATTGTTGTGCGTATGGATACCCATAGGGCCAGACCAGTGAGTTCGGAGTGCGGTTGCAATACGCTGAACCTCTTGACCATCCATGTTGCCCAATGAATCAGCAAAGTACAGGAGATCTAAGCCTTCCCAACTTGCAGCTTGACGTGCTTTGTCTGCAATCACGTCGTCCGGCTTGCCTCCGGCTTGCATTAGGTTGAAACCTACGATGTAGCCCAGTTTTTTTAGTTTAGCAACGATAGGTGCTGAGAGCTCGACTTCGTTAAAATGAGCAGCAACTCGAACGAGTTCAATTTTACTGTCAGTCGCTGGTACAAATAGCGTATCAATCGCTTCTTCAATTGACATACCAGACTCAAGAATGGTCTTAGCATCAACCATCACACCGTAGGTTGGCCCCTCAGGTAAGGTCAAAGTATTGATGAAATCTTCAGTCGTATAAGCGAATGCACCTAAGAAACCCGACTTGGCAAAGTTACGTAAGCCTAGTTCAACGTAGTCAATACCGGCACTTGCGACACTATTAAGATATTGAGTTACGACTTCAGGAGCGAAGTCCCAGTTGTTGTAATAGCCACCGTCTCGAAGGGTGCAATCTAAAACGAAAAAACTCATCAATCGTCTCTCCAAAAAAAAGTTATGAGTCATACGCTAATCAGTAAAACTTAAAATAAGATCATGCGAATAAATATTACTAAGAGATATTTAAAATCTACATTGGAGTTTACTTTTTTAGATGCTAGCTTGCTACCCCTACGACTGTTATAATTTGCGCACTCGCATACATAAAGGCAAATAAAGCATGATCATCGTAACTGGCGGCGCTGGCATGATTGGCAGCAACATCATCAAACAGCTCAATGAGCAAGGCTACACCGATATTCTTGTCGTAGACAATCTAACCAATGGTCGCAAGTTCGAAAATTTAGTCGACTTGGACATAACCGACTACATGGACCGTGACGACTTTCTAACTCAGGTTATGGCCGGTGATGACTTCGGACCTATCGAAGCTGTCTTCCATCAAGGTGCATGCTCAGCGACTACTGAGTGGGATGGCAAGTATGTGATGCTTAATAACTATGAATACTCCAAAGAGCTTCTTCATTACTGCCTCGAGCGTGATATTCCTTTCCTATACGCCTCTTCTGCCGCAACTTACGGTGATACTGATACCTTTATCGAAGAGAAAAAGTACGAAGGCGCATTAAACGTATATGGTTACTCAAAACAGCAATTCGATAACTATGTTCGTCGTATCTGGCTTGATGCCAAGGAGCATGGAGAGAAACTATCTCAAGTAACAGGGTTCCGTTACTTCAATGTTTATGGCCCTCGCGAGCAGCACAAAGGCTCTATGGCTTCTGTAGCCTTTCACCTAAACAACCAAATGAATGCAGGTGATAATCCAAAATTATTTGAGAGAAGTGAAGATTTTAAACGCGACTTTGTTTATGTGGGAGATGTTGCTGCTGTAAACCTTTGGTTTATGGAAAAAGGTAAGTCAGGTATTTTCAATTTAGGCACAGGTAATGCGGAATCTTTCGAAGAAGTAGCTAAAGCGGTGATTAAGTTCCATGGCAAAGGTGAAGTAGAGACTATTCCATTCCCTGAACATCTCAAAGGCGCATATCAAGAGTTCACCCAAGCAGACCTAACAAAACTTCGTTCTGCAGGCTGTGACCACAAGTTCAAAACAGTCTCCGAAGGCGTCGCTGAATATATGCAGCAGATCAACAAGTAGCGTCAATTGTTTAAAGGTCTATTAAAATAAGGTGGTTTACATGCCACCTTTTTTCTTCACCACCAGATAAAGGTAAGTTGTGTCAAAACCAGCAATTCTTCATATTTGTCTTTCCCAAGGGTGGGGGGATTAGAGATGTATCCGATCAGGACTGGCAAAGAGTTTCTTGAGCGTGGCTATAAAGTTTACGGCCTATGCACCAGTGACACACAAGTTGCCAATGGAATGAGAAGCGCTGGTATCGAGACCTTTGAGATATCAAGCAAAGCGCAATTAGTTACACCTCAGCTTTTGAAGCTGGACCAATGGTTAAAAAAAAGAAACGTTAAAATAGTTCATTGCCACAAGTCTGGGGATATTCTTGCCTCTGCGCTCCTGAGTCTGTTCAATAGACGAAAAACTTTTTTACGGAACACATGGGAGTGACTCGCCCTAAAAAAGATCTCTACCACAAATGGGCATATTCACATGTTAACCAAGTTTTTTCGATCAGTGATGAAACCTTTAAACGTAACCTAAACGCACTCCCTGTTCCTGCAAACAGAATTACCCGACTCTGGCTAGGTACTGATATATCAGAGCAACCAATTGATAACCAAAATCAAATTGCCCCTATAAAGTCCGAGTTAGGGTTACCTTCAGACAGTATTGTTATTGGTAACCTAGGTAGAGTTTGCTTAGGTAAAGGCCAAATGCAGCTTTTAGAGGCATTTAATTTGCTGAGCGACAAATACTCAAGGCTCCATCTGTTACTCGTTGGAGGGTTAGATGCCTCAGAGGGTTCGGACAATAAGTTCGTTAACGAGCTAAAAGAGAGAATTGATAATTTAGGTTTGACTCAACGCGTTCACTTAGCTGGATTTCGGACAGATACCAGTCGCATGCTCGCTGCAATGGATATTGTGTGTTTACCAAATCACAATGAAGCTTTTGGTTTAACTGCAATAGAGGCTATGGCTGCAAAGAAACCAATAGTAGCAGCCAATACTGGAGCGCTGCCAGAAATACTAGAATCAACAGCTTTACTTACAAACCCATTCGCTCCCCTCAAAATAGCAGCTAGCATAGAATCTTACCTTCTGAACAAGAACTTGATGAGGAAGAATTCAATTCTAGCTTATCAGCGTGCAAAATCAGAGTTCTCGATGAGCGCACATATTGAAAGGCTCGCAACCCACTACCATAAGTAACCCCCAGAGGACTAGCTTAAGGCTCCATTTGATTCAAAGAGAATAGGCCAGCTACAAGGGTGAATAAATAAACTATATGTGTATGATGGAAGGGAACATCAGATAACCCAGAAATAAATATTAGCATAACTAACAATTGAAAAATGACAATATATTCATCTTTGTTCTTTTTTAGTTTTATTGGGAGAAAAAGCCAAACCATCATAATTACAAGACCAAAGGAACCATACCTAGCAAGAGTATCTATATATTGGTTATGGAGATGAGGCTGTAGATAAGCCGTTCTATTCGGTACTTTTCTAATACCCTCTTCTAACATTACATCCCCTTGACCAAAAATTGGTTGCTTTTGCCAAACATCCATACCGAACATCCACAACTCCAGCCGGGTACCGACAGATGTTTCATAATTACCTTTGCTTATAGAGTTAAACTCAGCTACTGTCTTATCAATACGTTCATTAATAATAGGTTTAAATGAAAAATAAACCGTACTCAAACCAATTAATACAAATGTACTCAACTTAATAAGCGATAGAGTAGTGAAAAGCCTATAAATAAGGAAGACCATAACTATTAGATATGCTACCCAGACTCCACGAGAATCAGTCAAGATTAACGCCCATAGGGATAATAAGAAGCCAGCAATACATAAACCCTGAATGGCTCTAGACTGATAGTACTTAGTCAGAGCCAAGCAAGATAAAGAGGCAAATGAGCAATAAAGAGCATAGGGTATTGGGTTAGTAGCCATACCGACTCTTTCTAGATCTAGGTAATAATGCTCAAAAATAGCATTAACTCCACATACATATGCAGATAATATAACCGTATTATAAATCCAGGCTCTAGAAAACTTACTCCAAGGGATAACAGACAAGTAAATCAAACATGTTAACAAAGTCCTAGGCAATCCAAAATTGTCACCTCTCCAAACATGCATAATAGAGAAGTATGCAAAAACCAGACTGCTAGCTAAAAAAGAATTTTTTGTAATTATGCTGGTTAAAATTAATCTTAATACATTGTCTATATCTTATTATGCTGTAAATAATAACGATAGCAGCAACTCTCGAAACTAAATACTTAGTATCCGTGAAGTTAAATATTGAGATTAAAACTAAAAGAATTGGAGAGAAAAGAAGTACTTTCTCCAATTGCTGAACTAAATTTTTCATTGATATTTTCTGTTGTAAATGCGCAAAACAATCTTTCTGTATAGAGAGTAGAGCTCTCGAGTAGGTTTTCGATACCACATAGCTTTACTTTCTTCACCTAGTTGAATGGTTGTTGCGAATTCTTGGGGGTTTTCAACAACAGCAGGGGAAAGAATATAAGATGGCATATCATGTAGATATAAGGATCCCACATAGTTATCTACTGGCATACACCATCGTTCAGATTTGCTAACAAGCTTTTTTGCTGCCCTCGGAGAAATAGCATAGCACCGAAGCCCGCCAAAGTTATTCGTCATGAAAGAGATGCTAAAATTATCACCCTCTTCCTTAAGACACAAAACCCCTTTGTCTGTTTTGGGCTCTAAACGCAAAAAACCATAATGCTCGACTTTTTCATCAACAACTTTCAAGCTACTTGGGAAGGAGGGTAAGATAGCAGCATCGTCTTCAAAAACTATAATAGGTTCATCAAGTTCAATCGATTTCTTCCACAGAAGGTAATGACTCCCGTATACACCGAGCTCTCCTTTCGAGGGCATTCGGCCACTTGTAAGCCACAATCGTTTAAAATAGTTATAATTTTCGAACAATTTGTGAGGCGGCTCTGCTCTACCGTCAACTGCATCAAAAAATTCAAAGTCAATATCAAGTTGGTCTAGCTGCTTCTTTATGTAATCTCTGCGCTCAGGACTACGTTTTAGACTAATAACAAATATTTTCACTTAACAATACCAAACCAAGAGATATGGACGCCATTAGACCATATATGGCAAGCAAATTGAACTGACTTTACTCAACTCTCACGCACGATTAACGTTGCTCTTTCAACATACCAAGCTTTTAGATCCTAATGTTTCTATACAACTAAGAAAAAAAGAGCAACTAGTTTCACTTGAAGTGGCTTTCCATATGTTTAGTTCAGCTCATTCATAGTTAAGCTCAACAACTATAAATCCGACTATGCTAACTGTTTTTCAATCACTAATCACCAATATGATTACACAGTCATCGCTTTATATCTAAGCGAATGAACTATAACATATGTAGATGATATGGATTGATAGGTAAATACAATGTTCAGCTTGACTAACAAGTTAAGAAACAAAATAAAATCATCGGGTCGTCATCAAGTTATGATAGACAAATCCTCAAAAATAAGACAGTGCAGAATTGTTCTTAAAGGAGACAACAATACCCTAAGGATAGGAAAAAACGTCAACTTACGCCGTAGCACAATTGAACTTGATGGAAACAATTGTCACTTAATAATCGGTGATGACACTATCATAGGGCATGATTGCTACCTTTCTGCCAGAGAAGATGGAACTCAGCTCAAAATTGGCGAAGGGAGCATGCTATCTCGAAACGTGAAGATTATGACTAGTGATGGGCATAATATTATTAGAGGTGGAAAGCGCATCAATAGTGCTCAAAGTATCGAAATTGGTCCAAAGGTATGGCTTACAGATAATGTAACAGTTTTAAAAGGTGTTACTGTCGGTGAAGGATCAATCATTGGCATCAACTCTACCTTGACCAAATCAGTACCACCTAGAGCTATTGCTGCTGGTAACCCTGCCAAAGTAGTACAGAATGAAGTATCATGGCAACATAAACTGACTTATTAGACGACTCCTATCTTCCTAAATGAAAATTCTCATTATCGGTCCCTCTTGGGTGGGCGACATGGTGATGTCGCAAAGCTTGTATGCAACTCTAAAAGATAAATATCCAGATTGTGAGCTGGATGTCCTTGCTCCTGCTTGGTGTAAACCGATCCTAGAACGCATGCCAGAAGTAAATCAAGCCATTGAGATGCCGATTGGACATGGGGACTTAAATCTATTTGGTCGAAGAGCAATTGGGCATGAGTTACGTAAAAATCATTATAGTCATGCATTCATATTACCTAATTCGGCAAAGTCAGCGCTAATTCCATGGTTTGCTGGAATTCCAACACGAACCGGCTGGAAAGGCGAGTTCAGATATGGGCTACTTACAGATCTTCGCCCTGATAAGCGTGTATTTCAATATATGGTTGAAAGGTACGCAGCTCTCGCTTCGACTTCTGAAAAGATGTTGGAAGAGGTTAAGTTAGCCCATTGCCCAAAACCCAGTTTGACTGTCGACACCACTTCACAAATCGTAGCTCGGCAAAGACTAAATCTAGATTTACAACTTCCGGTTGTAGGCCTCTGCCCTGGCGCGGAGTTTGGTCCGGCTAAGCGTTGGCCAGACAAGCACTATTCTAAGCTTGCCAAACATCTCATAGATAAAGGCCAGCAAGTTTGGTTATTCGGTTCAGAAAAAGACAGAGCTGTCACCGACAACATCAAATCCACTCTTACCCCAGAGCAACAACCATACTGCTTTAACTTAGCTGGTGAGACTTCGCTAATTGAAGCGGTCGACCTACTCGCAGCTTGCCATACTGTTGTATCTAATGATTCTGGCTTAATGCATGTTTCTGCAGCAGTAGGGTGCAATATAGTTGCGATTTATGGCTCTAGTTCACCAAAATATACTCCGCCTCTGACTGACAAGTTAGAAATGGTGCATACTGACATTGAGTGTCGACCGTGTTTCAAACGCGAATGTCCGCTTGGTCACCAAGACTGTCTCAATAAACTAATGCCTTCTCAGGTAATAAATGCTGTTGATAAATTTCTAGAGCAATAACTCATGAAACACCTATGGTTTGAGCGTGGTGCTTACGCTTCTAAAAAAGCACGCAAGTATATCCAAGAAGAATTTAAGCCTCAAGAAATCAAGAAGATCGCGGTAATTAGACACGCAGCCCTTGGTGATCAGGTTATTGTTCGCCCGTTTCTAGTTGAAGCTAGGAAGTTTTTTCCTAACGCTGAAATTACATTAGTTCCAGTATCCAACTATATGTATGGAATACCAAGTGACTTAGTTGACCGTGTTCATGTGATGCCTGGAAAAGAGTCAGGAAAAACAACATCCACTAAAGAAAAAAATTAAAAATATCAAACAACTAGGTGAGCAAGATATAATTTTCGATTTGGCAAGCACTAACCGCTCTCATTGGATGACAGCCTTAAGTACAGCCAAACTAAAGATAGGGTTCCCATACAAATGGTACTTCTGTGGTACTTTGTTTAATATTACCGTTCATCGTTCAGACTTTCAGCCAGAAGTGGAATGCATGTTAGACATGCTAAAGCTACTGGGCCACAACCCCGCTCATCCACTGGACTTCGCCTATCCGGATCATCGCGAACTGATGGACACCGAAGCTCCCTTTATACTCTATTTTAACGGGGCTTCGCAGCTGAGAAAAATATTATCCAAAGAGCAAATGTTTGCAGTGTTAGAAAAGGCAATCCAAGAAAACCCGCATCATACTCATGTGTACTTGGAAGGAAAAAATGACTTTGAGAAAGGGGATTTTTGTCAGGAATTGCTTAAGTATTCAAATTTTAAGATTCAACCTTGCTTACCTTTGGAGCAACTTGTCGAGTTGACGGCTAAAGCTACCTTGATGGTTGCTCCTGATACAGGTGTTCGTAACGTAGCCATTTCAACCCATACTCCGACCGTAGGTATCTTTTACTCAACGGTTCCGTTCAGATACACTCCGCTTTATGAGCAACACAGCATTGTTATGAAGTCCAATGGTGACGTTCCTTCAGTCGAGCACATTACTCATGCTATCCAAGCAGCATTGCAAAACTAGCTGATCTCCATCCGTTCATAGAAAGAGAACATGATTAATGAATAATTTACCCATTTTGATCGCCAACCGATTGATTCGCTTAACTGGCAATATTTTCAAGGTGTTATCCTACCCATTTCATTACCTGTTCCCAAACAAGCGCTTTACTATTCCTGCACACTCTCCAGCCAAAATAAAGCTATCGAGCTCAAGAAGAATTCCTCGACAAATCTGGCAGACAAACTTTACAGATCAAGCAGCCCTACCGGTTTATTTGAATTACCTTTTTAACCGTTTGCTCACTCTGCACTGCGATTACAACTATGTAAGTACCGAGGCTCGTGGGGAGTACCTAAAAGAAAATGCATCTGCAGAGGTTTATGACGCCTACTCGAGATTAACCAATGGTGCTGCACAAGCAGATTTGTGGCGCTTGGTGGTTCTAAATCAAAAAGGCGGGATATATATGGATATTGACGCTACGGTGGTTTGGTCTTTGGATAAACTACTGGGTAATGACCACGATTCTCTGTATATAAAAATCGACAAAAACACCCGATTCACTAACTACTTTATTGCGACTGCCCCAAATAACCCTGACTTGGCAAAAGCCATAGAGCAAGCGGTATACAACGTAAACAATTATGAGCCTTCAATGGGTGTTTACCACTCGACAGGCCCAACCGTTTTACATAATTTGCTCATTAACAGAGACGACGTAAACGTTCGAGACCGTAAGTTCGTATGTATTCAGGGCACTTTTACCAACGAATATTTTCAATACATCGACAAACCTCGTGGTAAATGGACCCACATTAACCCAGAAGAACTTGTCAAAAAGAAATGATCATTCGAATGCTTTATACAGTGCTGCTTTCATTAGCAGCACCTTTTCTACTATATGGGCTTTTTAGAAAAAAGAGTGGCAAGCCCCATGTAGGAAAGCGCTGGAAAGAGCATTTTGGCCATTCTCCTAAGTTAAACACAACCAAGCCATTGTGGATACACGCCGTTTCGGTTGGGGAGACAATCGCAGCAACCCCCTTAATTAAACAGATAAAGCAATCAAGCCCTAGCACAACCATTTTACTCACAACCACCACGCCGACAGGCGCAAAGCAAGCGGAAACTCTTGGTGATTTAGTCGAACATCGCTATATGCCCGTTGATTTTAGCTTCGCAGTTCGGGCATTTATCAAGCGCTTTTCACCTTCACAGCTTCTAATCATTGAAACTGAATTGTGGCCCAACACTTTGGTCCAAACTCATAAAGCTGGCATCCCCATTACCGTCATTAATGCACGTCTATCAGAAAAGTCCTTCCGAGGTTACCGGCGCATTTTACCTTTGTTTAAGCAATGTATCTCACCTTTAACAAAGGTATTATGCCAGTATGAAAGCGACGCCAAGCGCTTTGAAAAACTCGGGGTACCGAGAGAGAAACTGGCGGTTACGGGATCAATCAAATTTGATATCCAAATCAGTCAAGAATCAAAAGACAACGCCCTGTGTCTTAAAGGAAACATAGGCTCGGAAAGGCCAATATGGATTGCTGCCAGTACACACAAAGGTGAAGATGAGATAGTACTGGAAGCGCACAAACTGTTATTACGAAGCTTACCTGACGCGTTATTGATCCTTGTCCCAAGGCATCCTGAACGATTTGGACAAGTAGAACAGCTTGCAGACACTTTGTTTTCAACCATTACTCGGACCAGTACTCACAACGTACAGCCGTCAGTGCAAGTATATATCGGCAATACTATGGGTGAGATGATGACATTTTTAGGTTCATCCGATGTGTGTTTTATGGGAGGTAGCTTACTGGGTAAAAAGGTTGGCGGTCACAATCTGTTAGAGCCAGCTGCACTCGCTAAACCCACTCTGACAGGGCCAAGTTATTACAACTTTGCAGACATCACTGAGTCATTGATATCCTCTGGAGCATGTCAAATAATTAATAATGCTGAAGAGCTAGCTGAAGCATTACAATTTCTATTTGAACATCCAATGAAAGCGCAAGAACAAGGCATAGCAGCCTTGGAGATCGTTAATTTAAATGCCGGTGCTCTGAAAAACACACTCAACCACGTTAATCTATAAGTAAGGTATGCAATGAAAAAGCTAGTTGTTGATCTCGATGGTACATTAACCCAAGCCAATACTTCTGATTACAGAAATGTTCTACCTCGCTTAGATGTAATTGAACAGGTTCGGAATTATAAGAATCAAGGTTTTGAAATTGTCATAGCCACTGCTAGGAACATGCGTACTTACGAAGGTAACGTCGGAAAAATTAACATTCATACATTGCCTATCATTACTGAATGGCTAGATAAACACAATGTCCCTTATGATGAAATCATTGTAGGTAAACCTTGGTGTGGGCATGAGGGGTTCTATATAGATGACCGCGCAATACGACCATCAGAGTTTGCAACTCTAAGTAATGATGAAATTAACCAACTGTTTGAGAAAGAAAAGCAATGTTCTTAATCATGTCCGGGGCCTATGTGGGTCAAGAACTTGAATCAGAGTTTGGCAAGATCCCTCCTAGTTTTTTGCCTCTAGGTAACCGAAGACTCTTTCAACATCAACTAGCGTTAGCTCCTGAGGGTGTTGAACTGCTCCTATCTATTCCTGAATCATTTCAGATATCTTCAATAGATAAAGCATGGTTGGACGATCACCATGTCAATGTACTAGCAATTCCCGATGGTTTGAGTTTAGGCGCATCTCTGGTAGCAGCGCTCAATATATCTGGTCATAGCTTGTCCAAACCTCTTCACGTTCTATATGGAGACACTCTGTATCGGAAGTTACCAGTGGGAGACGATTTAGCTAGCATTTCTCATGCAAAAGATAGCTATAACTGGGCTGTATTAACCGATGACAGTGCACATTGGCTTAAGGATAGCAACACACAGACAACCAACGATTCTCAAAAAATTATTGATGGGTATTTTAAGTTTAGTAATCCGAGAGAATTGATTAAGAATATCACCCAAAGCGAATGGAACTTCATTGAGGGATTAAACCGTTATCATAGTAGCGTCGGTTTAACACCAGTAGAGTCTGACAACTGGCTTGACTTTGGTCATGTGAATACTTATTACCGTTCAAAAGCTCAGTTCACAACTCAGAGAGCCTTCAATGAACTGACTATCAATGCAAAATGGATTGAAAAGTCTAGCTCAAAGGACAGTAAAATAGCGGCGGAAGCTAACTGGTTCTCAGAGTTACCAGCTGAACTAAGGGGAAACATTCCTCAGTATCTAGGTGCCACTCACAAAGACGGTAAAACATCCTACCGATTGGAATATCTGCATCTAACAGCTTTGAATGAGCTGTTCGTCTTTTCTAAACTACCCGGACACATATGGAACCAGATACTTGCTAGCTGCATTGAGTTCTTATCTTTATGTGAAAAAAGTAAAGCCCCTGATAACGGTTCCGGTAACTCGTTAGATGCCTTATTTTCTCAAAAAACCAAGCAGAGATTGAACGATTATTGTCAATCACATGGTGTGTCCTTGGACCAACAATGGATATTTAACAAATCTGACAGCGTTTCGATTCGAGAGATACTGACAGAGAGTGATAAACATCTGCCGAAAAGTCCCACCTCGGACTCTGTCTTACATGGAGACTTTTGCTTTAGTAATATTCTTTATGACTTTAGAGCAGGTAAGATCAAAACTATAGACCCTAGGGGCATGACCCCCAACGGTGAAAAAACCATTTTTGGTGATATACGTTATGATTTAGCCAAGTTAAGCCACTCCATTTTGGGCCTGTATGACTGGATCATTGCAGGCTACTGCTCAGTCAAGATTCAAGAAGACGAGATTTTTTTGCAAATCGCAGAAGAGAACCAGCACAAGGAAACGCAACAAGCCTTTATAGAGCTCATCGAAAAGGAATTTGGCCTGACAGCTCATAACTTGTACGCAATGCAAATTCAGTTATTTCTTTCCATGCTGCCACTGCATGCCGATGACTCATCGCGCCAACAAGCTCTATTTGCTAACGCATTCCGTCTTTACCATGTCCTAGTAAGGTTAAAACAATGATTGTAATTCCAATGGCGGGAATGAGCTCTCGCTTTTTTAAAGCTGGTTACACCAAGCCTAAGTACATGCTTGAAGCGCATGGACAAACGCTGTTTGAACATTCAGTACAAAGTTTTCAGGCTTATTTCTCGACTGTACCATTTCTTTTCATTGTGAAAAACGTGTTCGATACTCCACAATTTGTGCGACAAAAAGCACAAGAAATGGGTATTACGGAATTCCATATATCGATATTAGAGGAAGATACTCGAGGCCAAGCAGAAACCGTCGCACTGGGCATCGAGCAGCTGCAGTCTAAGGGGATAGATCATAACGGCCCTATTACTATCTTTAATATTGATACTTTCAGACCAGACTTCCTATTGCCTGATGTGATTACGAAAAGTGATGGCTATCTAGAAGTATTCAAAGGTGAAGGGGCTAACTGGTCATTTGCCAAACCAGAAAGTGAATATACAACGCGAGTTATACAAACAGCGGAGAAGAACCCAATCTCTGATTTGTGCAGTACAGGGTTGTATCATTTTAATCACCAGAAAGACTTCTTAGATGCTTACTATCAGTACCTTGCCAAGCCAGTTCATGATTGGGAAAAGGGCGAACTCTACATTGCACCTCTCTACAATTTATTGATAGAAAAAGGGTTGGATATTCACTATCACCTAATCGACCGCAATAACGTGATATTCTGTGGTGTACCTGACGAATATACAGACTTTTTAAGCAAGGCGAAGTAGATCATGAAAATAGCGGATAAAGATATCTCATTTGTCGTTCAGGGACCTGTTCAAGAGAGCACAGATAGAAAGCAGCTGTCCGGTATTACAGAAGAGTGTTTAAAATCAATACGCTATTATTTCCCACAAGCCACGATCATTCTTTCTACATGGAAAGGGCAGAATATTTCAGGGTTAGATTACGATAAGTTAATCGAGCTTGACGACCCTGGCCCTAACTACATCGTTCAAGATGGCACCAAAGTAAAACTCAATAACAATCGTCAGATTTACAGCTCTCATATGGGACTAAGCTCTGCAAAAACCAAATACTCAGCCAAGATTAGAACAGACAACAAACTTACAGGACGCGGATTTGTCGAACTTTTTGAGCAGTACGCCCAAGCACCAAGGCAACCTCAGTTTAGCCTGCTCAATTCTAGGGTAGTCACTAGCAGCACATTTTTCATTTCATCGCATGCTGGTAAACCAGTGTATTTCCATAAAAGTGATTTGTTTGACTTCGGTGAAACTCAGGATTTGCTAAAAATTTGGAGTGAGCATCTTATTCCAGAACTCAGCTTTAGTAAGAAGTCAGGCTATAAATCTCGCTATCCTGCGACAGAACAATTTCTCTGTCTAAGCTGGATTTCTCGTTTGCTTGGGAAAGACTGTCATATCAATACTAAAGCGGATGATGATGCAGGTCTTGGGAAAGGTTATTGGAAGAACTTTATCGCCAACAATCTTATTGTCGACTTACCTGAGAACATCGGGCTAGATGTTACAGAACGCTTTTATAAGCGGGGGAATTTAGCGCTAGAGTATGATTTGAAGGATTGGCTTTATTTCAACAACCAAACGAACAAGCCAATAGATAAAAAAAAGACTTTATCGCTGCTACAAAGAACTGATAGGCCAGGGAATCAGGGCAATAAAGCCAAGTTAGCCCTGTTGTGGCTAACTTATCTTAACCAATTTCCGAATTTTTAGACGCATTCCTTTTCTAAAAAACATCCATGATGTTGCTAGAACCCACTTTGCCTTAAACAACAAAGGTATCCCTAAACTGACCCCAAAGCCCCTTTCATAAAGCCATTGCCAACGTTGGTAAGTATAGCAGTCATAGGGATAACCATTCTGCTGACGCAAACGTTCTGGCACCTCTAAACCTAGTACGTCCCCATTAACAATAACTAGATTATTTAGCATGACATTTCGAGAATTCTTTAAATCTTGCTTGGAACCATGTTCATCAACCAATTTAGCAGGGATAAACTGGTTAACAAAGTGGCTCCATATTTTCTGTTCAACATGGACACTATCTTTGGGATAGTGCTCGTGTTGTTTTTTTCCACTTAGTTCTTCTCGAAAAACGTAGTCTGAGAAATACTCTATGTTCCATACTTTCAACAGATCAGCAGTTTCCCCAAACTGGAAAAGATCTGAATAGAAATAGGGAATACGAAGCCCACGCTCATACTCTTTGGCATAAAAATTGGAGCAGACCAACCTTTGATTAAGAAACGAATAGCGTTCATCACGTTGGGGGTATTTTTCAAATAACTCGATAACATTCGTATTGTGAAGTACATTATCAGAGCGTAGCTTTGCAGCGTACTTAGTCTTCACTGCGTTTAAGCCGGAGTAAGTCGAAGCAATCTGGCGATTGACATTAACCTTAACCGCTTCATCCTTTTTGCTGTATACAAAAGTCGTTGAACCTGGATCTTTATTAAAAATCACAACATCAGCATTAAGCCCTGAGACGTCCTCACCTTCCCAAGTCGAAAGTATCACTTGACTCCCGGGAAACCTATTTCTTAATGTCAAAATTGAACGTTGAGTAATAGTTGGATGTATTGGCCCTTGGACAACAAAGGTTATATCTTCAAACTTCATATTGATGAGTACTAATCGTGGATACTAAGACCATTGTAACCGTTGAAGAGCAAATCGTAGCCAGTGCAATCCCAAGAAATTTGACGCTTATCGACTTCCTTCTCAAACGACCTTTTCAATCTCTCCAAGTTACCTTGTTTCCACGCATTTCCTGATTGCTGATAGCATTTATCAAAGTCGATGATCCACACTTTGTCTTGCTCATCGATGAGGATATTATGGATATTGAGATCCGTATGATTGACCTGTGCATCATGCATTTTACGGATTTCGAGGCCAACCTTTCGATACATATCTTCAGAAAGTGGCTTTTCTATCAGAATGGAAACCAAATCCTTTGCATTAGGAATTTTCTCACTCAGTAGATCCGCTTTATAGGTTACGCCATTCTTTGTTGCACGAGCAGCGATTGGTCTAGGTACATTGACACCAGCTTCAATCAAAGTGTTTAGCAACTGAAATTCCTGATAGCTGCGAGTTTTTTCCCAGCTTGAAAAGAGATAACTGTCTTCCACTAGTTTTCCAAACAAGCCACCACGGCGATAATGCCTGAGTGCCGCGTCAATCGTTTCCGTTTGAACAAACCAAGTCGTGCCACGTCCTTGAGCACTGCCGATGACTTTACCTGCACTTTGCCAAAACTCAGCGTCGAACACCTGCTTAGGATCTTCCTTGAGCAAGACATCATCATACCAGATGGTTTGGTTGTCCAATTGCGTGGTTTTCATGCGAGAGCATCTCTGATTAAATTCGAATGGCTATTTTACATTTATTGAGCGCCTCTGCATAATCTTCACCATTGCTAGCCAAGTGAATTATTTATGAGCCTTTTTTCTTCCGCCCCTGACTCTTTGTGTATTTTGCGCTTGTCTGCCATTGGTGATGTGTGTAATACCCTTGCTGCAGTTCAAGCCATTCAGCGTCAGTGGCCGCAAACCGACATCGTTTGGATCACCGGCAAGCTTGAAGCCAAACTGATTGAAGACCTACCTGGCATTCGTGTGATAGTGTTTGACAAGAAGGAAGGCTGGCAGGGCTATAAAAAGCTCTGGGCTGCATTAAAAGGACAAAAATTTGATGCACTGCTGCACATGCAGTATGCATTTAGAGCCAGTGTAGCGACTCTTGGCATCAAGGCGAAATACAAGCTTGGCTTTGACTCCATCCGCAGTCAGGATTTCCAAACCTTGTTTACCAATATCAAAGTGCCTTCACCTAGTTCCATGCATGTCTTAGATGGACTGCTCGCCTTCGGCCATAAGCTTGGTGTTCAAGATATGAACCCAGTCTGGACACTTGAATATTCAGATGCAGATGAACATTGGGCGCAACAGCAATTATCGACTGGCAAGCGCAACTTGGTTGTCGTACCAGCAGCAAGTAAAGCCTACAAAAACTGGACAGCAGAAGGCTACGCCGAACTTATCCAGCACGCCGTCAACCAAGGTTGGCAGGTCACCTTAGCCGGTAGCCCAGCGCAAGTAGAATTAGACCTAGCAACGAAGATTGAGAACAAGCTGACATGCGCCGTCAACAATCAGGTCGGTCAAAGTTCACTAAAACAAATGCTGGCACTGTTAGACAAAGCGGATTTGGTAGTCGCACCTGATACAGGCCCTGCTCATATGGCCAATGCGGTCAATACACCCGTTATCGGTTTGTATGCCCACCATAACCCTGAACGTACTGGGCCTTATCAATATCGCCAATATGTGGTGTCTGCTTATAAAGAAGCCATTCAGGCTGAAACAGGAAAATCTGCAGAACAACTCAGCTGGCGCGCCCGTGTCAAAGACAAAAACGCCATGCAGCGCATTCAACCACAGCAAGTCATCGCCATGTTTGATAAAGTAACCACAGAACTCCATTTACAATAAACTCCGAGAGACTTCAGAGGTACCACAGTGAGTAAACCAACCATTGCCGTCGCACTTATCGTTAAGAACGAAGCGCAGCACCTGAAAGCTTGTTTAGAAACCGTTCACGACTGGGTAGACGAGATTGTGGTACTAGACTCTGGAAGTACAGACAATACCGAAGAGATTGCACGCCGTTTTACGGACAAGTTTTTCGTCAATCCTGAATGGCCTGGCTTTGGCCCTCAGCGCCGCTTGGCTCAATCCTACGTCGAGTCGGATTACGTTCTGTGGTTAGATGCCGATGAGCGTGTCACTCCTGAGCTCAAGCAAAGCATTTTAGATTCAGTGAGTGCAAACAAGGTGGATACCATTTATCAAACGGCCCGTCTAAGCTGGGTGTTTGGACGCTATATTCGTCATTGCGGCTGGTACCCCGATCGTGTATTGCGCTTATACCCAACCAAGTTGACACAATACAATGACGCTCTGGTGCATGAAAAAGTCGAAGTGACGAAAACCATGAAAGTCGAAAACTTGAATGGCGACTTGATTCACTTTACCTATAACGACATGAATCACTACTTAGTGAAGTCGGCGGGCTATGCAAAAGCATGGGCTGAGCAGCGCGAGAAAAAAGGTAAGAAGAGCAGTATCTCACAAGGCATTTTGCACGCGTTTGGCTGCTTCTTGAAAATGTACGTTGTCAAAGCAGGCTTTCTTGACGGCAAGCAAGGGTTCTTGCTCTCCCTGCTTTCGGCACACTCTACTTTTGTGAAATATGCGGACCTGTGGATTCGTAGTGAAACAGACAAGATGCCGGATAAATTCTAAGTCTTTCAATACATACTAAGGGCGATATTTCTATCGCCCTTTTATTAATTCAGCTTACGACTTATCCATGGTTGTAACTCTCTCGAGACCACATCTATATCAATTCTGGCCATATTTTCCTGACTGGCTTTATCTTCAGCCTGAGGTGGGCAAAAAGCGATATGATTGCCTGCCGAGTTAATTGGTTTCCAGCGTAGAGGCGTTGCTGAACGCTTGCTTGGGAAAAAGCCAACGGTCGGTACATCTATCGCCGCTGCGATATGCAAGGGCCCAGTAGAGCCTGCAACGAACAAGTCGGCACAAGCGATAGAACAAGAGAAATCAACCAAGCCATCGTTCTTGTCGTACACCACCGAGGCTCTGCCTTTTTCTTTCAGTAGGCTATGTAACTCAGCCGCTTTCTGTTCTTCTCCCGGCCCAGCCGTCAGTATAATTTCAAACGGCTCCGGCATATCGCAGATTAACTGAGTGTATTGCTGTAGAGATAAGTTATTGGCTGAACCACCGCTACCAGCATGAACGAACACCCATTGCTTCTCTACATTCAAATTCAATTGTTGTGAGAGCTTGCGCTTTTGTTGCTGCAGCTCGTCAACTGAGAAGCAGAGGTAGGGTGCGCTAGGCTCAACCACAGCTTGGCCAATATCCGTTAAAAACGCACGTACTAAATCCAGGTTGTATTCGTATTCTGGTTTTGCTGATTGTGAGCGTTTTTGTTTGATACGCTTGTTATAAAAGATCTGCGCCAGTTTTGTCGCCGGAGCAAGGCGGTAAGGGATTTTCGCTTTCCAGACCAATTTAGCGTTATAGGTCGTAGAGAAAAGGTTGATGGATGCATCAAAGCGCTCCGCTTTTATTTGCTCAATCAAAGTCGATTGCGCCTGCTTAGGGCCCTTTTGCGTTGGATCAACCAACACGTTATCAATCCAAGGACACAGCTCTGCCAGCGCTACCGTGTAATTAGGCACCAGCGCGGTGATCTGACAATCCGGCATCGACGCTTTCAGCATCGCAAAGCTGGGCCAAGCCAGCATAAAGTCGCCTATTTTGTCGTTCCGAATCACCAGTATCTTTTTCATTACACTTCCTAACTCTCAGTCTTTGCTCCCAATGATAACGGCTAAGTTGGGTAAATGTGAGCCTTTTTGTTACCATTAAGCGATACCAAAGAATCATCTGAGTAATGAATTGTGAGCAAAAAACGTCTTTCCCGCGTGATCTATCCAGGAACTTTTGATCCGATTACTAATGGCCATTTAGATCTCATAGAACGAGCAGCAGACATGTTTGATGAGGTCATCATTGCTGTTGCGGCCAGTCCAAGTAAGAACACCATGTTTACGTTAGAAGAGCGCGTCGCTTTCGCACAACAAGTGACTCAGCATCTGGATAATGTCAGCTCTAAAGGCTTTTCCGGTTTAATGGTCGACTTTGCAAAGCAAGAAAATGCAAATGTTCTTATTCGTGGACTACGTACCACCGTCGACTTTGAATACGAATTTGGTTTAACCAATATGTATCGCAGACTGATGCCCGGATTAGAAAGCGTTTTCCTGACACCCGCAGAAGAACATGCATTTATCTCTTCGACAATCGTCCGTGAAGTGGCTATTCACGGCGGTGATGTCACCAATTTTGTCCCTAAAGCAGTGGCAGCAGCGTTAAAAAACCAAGCAAAAGTCTGAGAATGGAAGCGATAGAGAGCTAAACGTTTTAGCTCTCTATCTGGCTACTTCTGGCAATGACTGCAGAAGAAAGTATTACGCTGGCCAATCTTCTGCTCTTCAATTGCTTCCCCACAGCTAGGGCAAGCTTCACCGGCTTTGCCATAAATTTGCAGCTCTTGAGCAAAGTAGCCTGGTTTGCCATCTGCCTGAGCAAAATCTTTTAACGTTGTTCCGCCCTGTTTAATGGCCGTATCGAGCACCTGCTTAATCTCTTTAACCAAGCGTTGCCACTCTTTAACCGTGAGTGTGCCTGCTGCTCGCGTCGGATGGATACGTGCACTAAACAAAGACTCATTGGCGTAAATATTCCCTACTCCAACGACCACTTTGTTATCCATAATGAACTGCTTCACCGCGACGCGCTTATTCTTTGCCTTGTCTACGATATAGTCCGCATCAAAGTCTTGCGTTAGCGGCTCTGGCCCCATATGGCCCAACGCATCATGTTCACCATCTTCGGTCCACAACCAAGCCCCAAATCGTCTCGGATCGTTATAGCGCAATATCTTGCCATTAGTTAGCATCAAGTCGACATGATCATGCTTTCCCGGCTCCATGTAGGCATCCAGTACACGTAAAGACCCCGACATACCCAAATGCACAATAGCGCTACCCATATCGGTTTCAATCAGCAAATACTTAGCACGGCGGGAGATACTTCGAATCACCTGACCTTCCATTTTCTTCAGCTCATGTGGGATGTCCCAACGCAGCTTAGGGGTGCGAAAAGTCAGCTTAGCAACGGTTTGTCCAGCCAAATGAGGAGTGATCCCCATACGGCTGACTTCAACTTCGGGTAATTCAGGCATAATGGTATAGTGATGGATAGCTCAGGGTATTTAAGGTATCAGATATTCAGAAGCAACTGAAACGGCTATCCATTGATCCTGCCAGTTTTTCAATAGCCAGAATTGCGGGGTTTGATAGAAGGTGATCCTTTGAGGTTCTTCCTGATCACGGTACCAAACTTCTATCGTCTGTGGTGAGACCAATTGAGTCTTTAATCCATCAAAGGTTTGCTGGTCAATTTCGGTCCCGACGAGACCGGTCCAACGTTCAACTAGCTCCTGAGGAGCAAGGCTACTTTGCTTCGTCATACTCCACTCCCCGTTCAAGTGCTCTAGTGACCAGTCAGAAAAATGCAGGGCTTTCAATTGCGCTGACGGATTGAGTAGATAAGGGTAGTCAGATTGCACTTCAACCGACGACTGGTCATCAATCAGGTAGGTTTTAATGATGGTAGGCAAGTTGAGTATCGCGATAAACGCGATGATGCCCAATATCATGATGTTGTTCCAGCGGCGACGCCGTGAGGTAGAAACACGCATGAATTTGTCATTCCTTATAGGTAACTATAAGAAAAGGTAGCAGAAAATAACAACGAGGGAAATGGAGACAGGTAGGTTTGACCGTGGCGACTTTGCAAAACATCAAACAATAAAAAACCCAGCAAAATGCTGGGTTTCAAATACAGACTTCTGTTTAAGAAGCTTCAAAGAAGAATCAATTACTTGATTTTAGCTTCTTTGTACATAACGTGCTGGCGAACAACTGGATCAAACTTTTTGATCTCAAATTTGCCTGGCATGTTACGTTTGTTCTTGTCAGTAGTGTAGAAGTGACCAGTACCTGCAGAAGATACTAGACGGATTTTCTCACGTACGCCTTTCTTTGCCATTGCCTATTTCCTCTTAAACGTTTTCGCCGTTTGCGCGAATGTCAACAAGAACAGCATCAATGCCCTTCTTATCGATGATACGCATACCTTTAGCAGATAGACGTAGTTTAACAAAACGTTTTTCGCTCTCTACCCAGAAACGATGAGTTTGTAGGTTCGGCAGAAAACGACGCTTAGTAGCATTGCGTGCGTGTGAACGGTTGTTACCCGTTACTGGACGCTTACCAGTTACTTGGCATACTCGTGACATGAATGTCTTCTCCAAAATCGTTTCAGCTCGATATCAACCTTGGTGGCCGAACCTCTCAGTTTCTAAATATAGAAGTTTGAGGTCTTATACCGCTATGGAAACCCATACAAGGCTATCAAAGGTCGCGCATTATACTAACTTGACTAGCATTGCTCAAGACCCGAACAGATCCTTTTTCAAGGTTTTCGTGATCTTTTTTAGGCAGAGCTGATAATAGTTCAAAAAATGTCGGGGGATTGTAGCAGAATTCGCGCAACTCACAACAAATAATGTGATTTAAATCCATCCACGCTCAGCGAAGGAAATGACATCACCATCTCCAACCACAAAATGGTCGAGAATTCGAATGTCGACCAAAGCCAATGCATCACTGATACGCCGGGTGATTCTTCGATCGGCCTGACTCGGCTCCGCCACACCCGAAGGATGATTGTGCGCAAGAATCAAAGCCGCAGCATTGAACTCTAACGCCCGTTTGACCACCTCCCTCGGATAAACAGACGCAGAATCAATCGTGCCTTCAAACATCACTTCTTCTTTAATCACTCGATGCTGATTATCAAGAAACAATATATAGAAAGCTTCACGCTGTCGGTCACGCAAGATACTAGAAAGATAAAGTTTGGTCTGCTGAGGGCTGGTTAACGCTTCGCCACGTTGTAAGGTTTCACTTAAATAGCGCTGTGTCATCTCAAGCACGGCTTGCAGCTGGACATATTTGGCTTCTCCCAGCCCTTTGTGCTGACAGAACTCTTCCTTACTCGCTGCAAATAATCTTCGCAGCGAACCGAGATCCTTAAGCAGTTTGTCCGATAACTGCAGAACATTCATGCCTTGCGTACCAGTGCGCAAAAAAAATCGCTAATAGCTCCGCATCGGTGAGCGATTGTGGGCCTCGGCTGAGCAGTTTTTCTCTCGGCATCGACTCTTTAGGCAACATACAAACACTTATCCTTAAGACAATAAAGTGGGTGACGTTAGCTTAAACTCTCCTGCTCACTCTCTGGCAATCAAAACCATTATCTTCGTCGCAGTGAAAGATTTTATGCAAATAATAGGTATATAAAAGAGCAAGAAAGAAAAGGGCAAAAACGCACAGAATCTGCAACAACACTTTCCATTTCTAGAGTCTCTATTGGCTGCGTGGTAATCTACGCGCAGTATTTTTTAAGGATGATCATCATGCAAACACTCGCGGGCAAAAAGATCCTACTTGGTATCGGTGGTGGTATTGCCGCTTATAAATGTGCCGACCTAACACGTCGTCTGATTGAACGTGGCGCTGAAGTTCAGATTGTGATGACGAAAGCAGCAAAAGAGTTCATTACGCCACTGACAATGCAGGCGGTCTCCGGACGTCCAGTCTCCGATAGCTTATTGGATCCGGCAGCAGAAGCCTCAATGGGCCATATTGAGCTGGCTAAATGGGCCGATTTGGTCTTACTTGCACCAGCCACCGCTGATCTCATTGCACGCATGGCTGCAGGCATGGGTAATGATTTACTCACCACACTGGTACTTGCGACCGATGCTCCAATTGCAGTCTCTCCGGCCATGAACCAACAGATGTATCGCAACCAAGCAACACAAGAGAACATTGCGACGCTAGAGAGACGCGGCATGCACATCTGGGGGCCTGCAGCGGGTGAACAGGCCTGTGGCGATGTCGGTCCTGGCCGAATGTTAGAGCCAATGCAACTGGTGGGATTGTGCGAACAGTTCTGGGGCGACAAACCTCTCAAAGGAAAGTCAGTATTGATTTCTGCCGGGCCAACCCGTGAAGCCATCGACCCAGTACGTTACATCACTAATCACAGCTCAGGGAAAATGGGCTTCTCATTGGCTGAAGCAGCGGCTCAACTCGGTGCAACGGTCACGTTAGTCGCTGGGCCAGTGAATCTTAAAACACCAGCTGGAGCGCAGCGCATTGATGTGGCGAGTGCAGAAGATATGTATAACGCCGTAATGGACAAGGCTGGTGAGCATGATGTTTTCATCAGCTGCGCTGCCGTGGCAGATTATCGCCCACAAGCGGTTTCAGAGCAGAAAATTAAGAAGACGGATGACAGCGAACCAATGACCATCACTATGGTCAAAAACCCAGATATTGTTGCCTCCGTTGCTGGAATGACTGAGCAGCGCCCGTTTACCGTGGGTTTTGCCGCGGAAACTCAGGATGTTGAACACTACGCGCGGACTAAACTGACCAAGAAAAATCTCGATATGATTTGTGCCAACGATGTCTCAGTAGAAGGACAAGGTTTCAACAGCAACGACAATGCAATTAACCTATACTGGAAAGATGGTGAGCAATCACTTACCCTTGCATCAAAACAACAAATTGCGAAGCAGATACTTACAATTATCGCCGCAAAGTTAGACAATTAAGTCGCTATTCTAACAATCAGATATTCGTCTATTCCGCCCGTCTTAGCCTGCTAAGTTGGGCGAATGCCCGTGTCTACGGGCATCAACAGTGGTAACAAAAGGAACACGTTCATGGCCGGAACAAGAAAAAGCAACCGCCGGGAAGAAATCTTACAAGCACTTGCACAAATGCTCGAATCTAACGATGGGGGATCTCGCATCACGACTGCCAAGCTTGCAAAACATGTTGGCGTCTCAGAGGCGGCGTTATATCGCCATTTCCCGAGTAAAGCGCGCATGTTTGAAGGCCTGATCGAGTTCATCGAGGAATCCTTGATGTCGCGCATCAATCGCATTCTGGATGAAGAAAAAGATACCCTGACGCGCATCCGTTTAGTCCTGCAGCTGATTCTGGCCTTTGCAGAGCGCAACCCTGGATTAACGCGTATTCTCTCCGGACACGCACTGATGTTTGAAAATGAGCGATTGAGAGAGCGCATCAACCAACTGTTTGAACGTATTGAAACTTCCCTTCGTCAGATTCTGCGTGAGCGAAAAATCAGAGAAGAGAAATCCTTCCCCGTTGATGAAAGCATTCTGGCAGCACAGTTGCTTGGTCAAGTTGAAGGTAGCCTAAACCGTTTCGTTCGCTCAGATTTTAAATATCAACCCACGGCCAACTTTGAAGAATACTGGTCACTCTTGAGTGCACAAATTAAGTAATCACTATGAGCAAAAAAAAATAGCGTCGAAAAACCTCAATTTACCCCAGCCCTGCTTCATCCTAAATATTGGGGGGTATGGTTTGGGTTTGGTTTGCTGGCCCTGACCGTCAATCTGCTTCCTTACGCCCTATTACTTAAAATCGGCCGAGGTATTGGTGCGTTGGGCATGAAGTTGGGTAAATCCCGCGTCAAAATCGCCAAACGTAACCTTGAGCTGGCTTTTCCTGAGATGGAGGCCAAAGAAGTCGACCGCATGGTCGTAGAGAACTTCAAAAACACGGGTATGGCTTTAATTGAGACTGGCATTACTTGGTTTTGGCCCACTTGGCGTTTTAAGCGTATTTTGATTGCAAAAGACATCAAAGAGCTCCAGCGGCTCAACGATGAAGGTAAGGGTGTGCTGCTCTGTTGTGTGCATGCGCTGAACTTAGAAATTACTGCTCGTGCATTTGGTGTTCTGGGTTTACCTGGATACGGCGCTTACCGCCCCCACACCAATCCTGCTTACGAGTTCATCCAATACAGAGGACGCACACGTAACGGCAACCAACTCATTTATCGTCGTGATCTTAAACAAATGGTGCGCGTATTACGCCAAGGCCATCGCCTGTTCTACCTGCCGGATCAGGACTACGGCCACAATAAATCTGTGTTCGTGCCTTTCTTTGCTGTTGAAGAAGCTTGTACAACAACAGGAACCAGCATCCTTGCTTACACTAGTAAGAGTGCCATTGTGCCGGGTTCAGGGTTCCGCAACCAAAGCGGCAAATACGAAATCATGGCCGATAAGTCTATCGACCAAGATTTTCCACAAAAAGATGAAACGGCGGCCGCTGCCTACATGAATAAATTCGTCGAAGAGATTATCATGCGTGCTCCGGAACAGTGGATGTGGCTACACAAGCGATTCAAATCGTTGCCAGATCACTCTCTTACTAACTCAAGATATCAATAACATAGGTGCTGCTTTCAATGAGCAACAACGATAAAAATAGCATCGATAAACATTTGCATAACCCTACTTTTGAGTGGGCATTTTTACACCCTAAACACTGGGGTACATGGCTGGGCATTTTATTTGCCACCTTGTTGGCCTTTATTCCCTACCGCTGGCGCGATAACTTGGCGCGAAAACTGTCTGTATTTGTGGTACGCAAAAATGGCCGTGTTGTACGTCGTGCGCGAGTGAACCTCAAATACTGTTTCCCTGAAAAGTCAGACCAAGAACGTCAGGAGATTTTGGAAGAAACCTTTGTTAAGGCCGCTCAGTACCTATTTGGCTATTCTGAATTTCTAATTCGCTCAACCAAACACAACCAAGACCGCGGGGTCATGATCGGCGAAGAGAACATCTTACCGCTGCTCGACGCGGGGGGAAAAAGTGATCATCTTAGCGCCTCACGCTTGGGCCGTTGATTATCCAGCCGTGATGCTGGCGGCGAAGGGCTATAAAGTCACCACCATCATGAAGCCGCAGCGCAACCCAATCGGCGATTGGCTAATGCAAGTGCAACGTATGCAATATGGTGGTCGTATCTTCGCTCGGGAAGCGGGGGTAAAACCTTTCGTACGCTCAATTAAAGATGGGTATCTTGGCTACTGGCTACCAGATGAAGACTTCGGCGCCGCCAACTCGGTATTTGTCCCATTCTTTGGTACAGAGAAAGCGACGCTAAAAGGCTTTGGCAAGATGGCCCGCCTATCGAAAGCCAAGGTGATTCCGGTTTTGCCTGCTTACAACGACAAATCGGGTAAGTACGAAGTGCACATTCTGCCAGCCTTGGAAAACTTCCCGACCGGCGATGAAGAAGCTGATGCTCGTGCAATGAACCAAGCGATCGAAGATTTGGTCAGACCGCATCCTGAACAATACATGTGGAACCTGTCGTTATTAAAAACGCAGCGAGATGGAAGCAAAATCTACGATAACTCTCACTAAGGCAATAAAAGCTCGTGAGAGGCAAGAAGCAAAAAGGGTTGATGCATCAGCATCAACCCTTTTCGATTCAATCGTTAAGCATGTCATTCCCGAGAGGGGAGGCAGACAGAGTTAGGAATCTTTTCAAGCAAGTAGTAACCTATAGAGATTCCCTACTCGCTCCTTCGTCACTCTATGGAATGACACCTCTTAATCAGTCGCATCGCAGCTAGCGACTCTAAACTGGTTGATTATTAAATGCCGTACTCAGCACGATAAGCTTTTACCGCTTCCAGGTGCTCGGTCGCATTACCTTTCTCTTCAAGATAAGTCACTAAGTCACCTAAGCTAACAATGGAAATCACTGCACAGCCAAAGTCACGCTCGACTTCTTGAATCGCAGACAACTCACCTTTGCCTTTTTCCTGACGGTCAATTGCCACCAATACACCAGCCAAGTCTGCTCCATTGGCTTTGATGATTTCCATCGACTCGCGAATCGCAGTACCCGCAGTAATCACATCATCAACCAGCATAATACGGCCTTCTAGCGCACTGCCAACAAGGTTGCCGCCTTCACCGTGGTCTTTCGCCTCTTTGCGGTTAAAGCAGTATGGCGTGTCAATCTCGTGATGATCCGCCAACGCAACGGCTGTGGTCGTCGCGATTGGAATCCCTTTGTATGCTGGGCCAAACAAAACATCAAACTCGATGCCAGAATCTGCCAGTGCAGCGGCGTAGAATCGACCCAAACGCGCTAAATCTCGACCCGTGTTGAAAAGACCAGCGTTAAAGAAATACGGGCTCTTACGACCTGACTTTAAAGTAAACTCACCAAACTTCAGTACTTCTTTCTCTAATGCAAACTCAATAAATTCACGCTGGTATGCTTTCATCACTTTCTCTCTAAATAAAAGGTCTAGTTGTCTAGACGGTTTATAAACAGTTCAAAACTTAGCCTTGGCCAAATTTTGATAAAAAAATAGCCCCCGTTGTGGGAGCTATCTAAATCAATTTTCTAACGCCGCCTTCTGCGCCGCTACAATCTCGGTGACCCCTTTGGTCGCCGACTCCAATAACTTCATCAGCTCAGCATGGGTGAACGGTTCGCCCTCTGCGGTACCTTGAACTTCAATCATGCGGCCATCTTCCGTCATGACCACGTTCATATCCGTGTCAGCGGCAGAGTCTTCGACATACTCTAGGTCACACAATACATCTTCACCTAGGATACCAACTGAAACAGCAGCCACATGGCCTTTCATCGGGTTTTTCTTCAGCTTACCGTTTTCAATTAGGTGCTGGAACGCATCGGCCATTGCCACGCTTGCGCCTGAAATCGATGCCGTACGTGTACCGCCATCCGCTTGGATTACGTCACAGTCGACGGTGACCATAATCTCACCCATGGCTTCTAGGTCGACCACGGCACGAAGGCTACGTGCAATCAGACGCTGGATTTCCATCGTACGGCCGCCCTGTTTACCACTTGCCGCTTCACGACGCATACGTGAATGCGTTGAACGTGGCAACATGCCGTATTCAGCCGTCACCCAGCCCTTGCCCTGACCTTTTAGCCAACGTGGCACATTCTCTTCAACGGTCGCATTACACAATACTTTTGTATTGCCGAATTCCACTAAAACTGAGCCTTCAGCGTAAGCCGTGTAATTACGAGTGATTTTGATTGGGCGAATTTGATCCGCCTGACGGTCATTTGGACGCATGGGCATCTACCTTAGTTATCTACCTAACAAGAGGGGGAGACGAATTTGGTTGGAGCAGGATTCTAGCAGAAAGCGAGATATCGGGAAAGCACCCCACGGCGTTGCGTTCCAAATCTCGTGCATTCTGCTACTATTGCAACGCGTTATTTTCAAAGATGATGAAATAGGAAAATTCGATGATCTACAGTATGACCGCCTACGCACGGAAAGAAGTGAAAGGTGATTGGGGTACCGCTGTGTGGGAAATCCGCAGTGTGAACCAGCGTTACTTGGAAACCTACTTCCGCCTACCGGAACAGTTCCGAGGTTTAGAGCCCGTTCTTCGCGAGCGTTTTCGCAAGCGCCTAGCACGCGGTAAAGTGGAATGTGCGTTGCGCTTTGAAGCGAACCCAGCAGCAAAAGGCGAGCTAAGCATTAACGAAGGCTTAGCACAACAAGTGATCAATGCCGCTAGCCAAGTGATGAAGATGACCGGTGACGAAAGCCGTCTTAACCCCTTCCAGATCATGAACTGGCCGGGCGTGATGGAAACTTCTGAGCAGGACATGGATGCGGTAAACAAGGATTTGTTGGCGGCTTTTGACCAAGCGGTAAGCGAATTTATCGAAGCCCGTGGCCGTGAAGGCGAAAACATGAAGGCGCTGATTGAACAGCGTTTATCAGCCATTACTGACGAAGTGGTTAAAGTTCGTGCTCGCATGCCGGAAATTCTCGATTGGCAACGTGAGCGCCTGTTTGCCAAATTTGAAGACGCCAAAATTGAACTTGACCCTTCACGAGTTGAACAAGAGCTGATTTTATTGGCGCAAAAGTCAGACGTAGCAGAAGAGCTGGACCGCTTGGACTCTCACGTTAAAGAAGCGACCAATATCCTGAAAAAAGGCGGCGCATGTGGTCGTCGTCTCGATTTTATGATGCAAGAGTTCAACCGCGAGTCGAACACGTTAGCATCCAAGTCTATCAGCACTGACATCACCGCCTCTGGCGTTGAACTAAAAGTGCTGATTGAGCAGATGCGCGAGCAGATCCAGAATATTGAATAGCATTTCACCGTCATTCAGTTAACTTAAATGCTTTGAAAATAAAGGGTTCCTATTGGAACCCTTTATTTTTGGGGAGGATTATAATGCCGTTATGACCCATCAATTAACACCCGAATCTCTATCGCTTTTTACTAGCCACCCTTCCAATGGCATGATTCAAGGCATACCCCGCGATTGGATTGCCTTGTCACGCTTCATCAATTCTCCACTGCGCATTTTTCGTCATAATCACCAATAAAACGAATGATGACTGTATAGGCGGACAGTAAAGAGAAGGCAACGCATTGCTGGACAATCTTCTTTATAGTGCCTGTCCTTGTTATTTATTGTTATTTATTTTTAGCTCAAATATTAAATACACGTGCGGTCGCCCTACATGATTTACACTCTCACAAGAAAAAGAGTTTATTAATATATAAAATATAATAATATTAGTTACATTGAACATAATCACCCATATTACGCACCAAGAAAAATAGTTATGATTTCATGCTCTTTATTCAATAATGTGAGTAAATCATGAGCAGGAATCCTCCACCGAAAGGTCGAAACTATCCATTCGCACAGCGAGGTAGTGCTTTTTGGGAACAGTGTCATGTCACATATGATCAAGCTGTCGATATGTATTATGACCAAACCGCGATGCAGCAACATTTAGGTCATGATCCTATCGTGAATTCTCTGGTCTATAAAAGAGTAAAGTATCCAACCATTTTTGATGCTCAAAGGGCATATACACAGGATCAGAATAGCTTCTACCAAAAGAAAGAGCAGGAACAGCTTGAGCTTGAAGCAAGAGGCATCAAGGCATTTAAAAACATGAATGATGCGATCCGTGGTCGTTTAAATCCGACGGAAGATGGTTTGGCTAATCCGCTTGAGCGTCCGTTAAAACCAATGGGTGACGTATCAAAGGGCATTTTCGAACAGTTTACGAATGAAGTTGTTCATGAGCCGTCAGCTAGAAGTGCAGAGATAGCTTCTGTTCAGCCCAATTTACAAGAAATTCAAGCCAGCGAAGGTAAACGCGAATTCGTTCAAGAACAGTGGCAATCTGTGGCGGGTGATTTTCCGTTATTGGTTTTTGAAACTAAAAATAAAATGGATGATTTTGATGCTCCGGATATGAATTCCGGAGATGAAGATCGTTTTAAAATAGAGTCTTACGGATTTATGCAGCCATTTAAAGACAGTTACGCTGCGCCTCAAGCTGGCTATCCTGCTTCTAACTATACAGTGTTAGAAGACCAATTTTCCTTACCTGCAAGTGAACATTTTAAGCGTATGCGTAGTTTGGCAAATGATGCGGTTTTAGGTGTTGGCTTTTCAACCGAGGGCGAAACGAAAGATATCTTTTTTGAAATGGTTGATAAATTTGAGCGCAATGAGGGCGGTTACTACAGTAATCCATTGTTAAGTAGGGCATTGCAAGAGCATGAGACAACTCAACGTTTTCATCAAGCTCTAAAAAAATGCCTAGGTGACAACGTTCAGGATGGTAGGTTGCCCGATGATGTTCTTAGTGTTTCAAGTCTGTATATGTCCACTAAGGGGAAAGGGGCTAACTTACCTCAGTTCTCTACTGATCTAACAGGAGCGGATCTTTACAATGGAAATGTGCTTACTGTACATGGAATTTGGTCTATGCGTGTCTATGTTGAACAACTTGAATATAAAGGAAATCAAATCCGTGGGACTTTTAAGTACACTGTTCAAGACCATTTTGGTCTAGATCATCGTGATATAGATCATGAATGGAGTGAGCCACATCGTTGGTATGAAAAATTAGAGGGATTCCGTTCTTGGTATTTACTTCAGCACTTCAAGGGTTATGGTTATCAGCCTTTTATAACAAAAATGGATTTTGAATTATGAGTAAGGTTTTTCGATATTCTTTGTTGTTAATCCCCTTATTTTTTTTTGTTTTGCTTTGGTTTGGAGTTGTTTTTAATGTTGATATGCTCCCTAATGGTGTTCTCTATGATGACACAGTTGAATACACTGGTGATGGTCTAAAGCCTAGTGGTTTGATACCTAACAGTTTATTTAATTTTTTGGGGATTATTGCAATGGTTCCTGGTTTTTTTATAGGCTCTATATACACCGCCTACAAAAAACTTTGGTGGTGGTTTGCTGCTTACATGTTTCTAGGTTTTGGCTTTTGGCTTTACCTTAAGTTGCCAGGGTGAGATCGTGAACGTTTTTTAGACAAAACAGCGCTCGATTTGACGATCACATTTAGCTGTGATCTTATACTCCCTTTTTAGGGAGAGCATTATTTAAGTATGAAGTTCAAGATCACTTTGGACTCGATACTAATGACATTAATCATGATTTTAGCGATGGCATTAAAAAGCAATACGAACAGTTGGAAGGATTTCGCTCTTGGTATTTGCTTCAACACTTTAAAGGATACGGTTATAAACCATTCATCACTAAAATAGACTTTGAACTATGAGAGTATTAATTAGATATATTCTGCTTGCTATCCCTCTGCTTTTCTTAGGTTTGGCTTGGTTTGGAGTGGTCTTTGGAATAGATTTAATCCCTGATGGTTTCTTACGTGATGATACCGTTGAATATAGCGGAGATGGTAAAAAACCAACGGGACTTGTTTCACAAAATTTATTTGATTCCATTGCTATTGTTGCAATGATCCCTGGCTTTTTTATTGGTTCGATATATACGGCTTATAAAAAACTTTGGTGGTGGTTTGCTGCTTACATGTTTCTAGGTTTTGGCTTTTGGCTTTACCTTAAGTTGCTAGGGTGAGATCGTGAACGTTTTTTAGACAAAACAGCGCTCGATTTGACGATCACATTTAGCTGTGATCTTATACTCCCTTTTTAGGGAGAGCATTATTTAAGTATGAAGTTCAAGATCACTTTGGACTCGATACTAATGACATTAATCATGATTTTAGCGATGGCATTAAAAAGCAATACGAACAGTTGGAAGGATTTCGCTCTTGGTATTTGCTTCAACACTTTAAAGGATACGGTTATAAACCATTCATCACTAAAATAGACTTTGAACTATGAGAATATTAATTAGATATATTTTGCTTGTTATCCCTCTGCTTTTCTTAGGTTTGGCTTGGTTTGGAGTGGTCTTTGGAATAGATTTAATCCCTGATGGTTTCTTACGTGATGATACCGTTAAATATAGCGGAGATGGTAAAAAACCAACAGGTTTTATATCTCAAAGCTGGTTTGATTCCGTATCCATTGTAGCTATGGTTCCCGGTTTTTTTATAGGCTCTATATACACCGCCTACAAAAAACTTTGGTGGTGGTTTGGGGCTTATATGCTTATCGGTGGTTTACCCGTTGGTATTTTTGCTATCGCGGTGTATTTGGGATGATTTAACTAAAATTCTTGAATCCGTATCGACAGACAGAAAGTATGCGCCCCATGAACCCACGAAGAAATATAAGGACAGGCACTATTAAAAAGTAACAAACAAATCAATTGCGTACATTACCCCCACCGCTGCAACTTTCTCACTTTGCCTGTTTTCTTGTGATGCTTGTTGACTCACTCTTATCCTATAGAATAAGGAGGAAAAGTCATGACTACACCGCGAAAACAGCAAGTCTGTTTAGAGGCCACTCGTTACTATCACTGTGTCTCTCGTTGTGTTCGTCGTTCATTTTTATGTGGATATGACACGCAACATAAACGTGATTACGAGCATCGAAAGTCATGGGTTGAGAAGCGGATACATCTCCTTTCTAAAATTTACACCATAGATGTGTGCGCCTATGCCGTCATGAGTAATCACTACCATATTGTCGTGCATATTGATAAAGAACGGGCATCCACTTTAACCGCTCATCAAGTAATCGAGCGTTGGGAAAGGCTGCATGGTACAATGAAAGGCAATTACGATGCATTCTAAAACAACTGGGAATCGATGAAGCTAAACTATTGGTTGGCGTTTTTAGTTCTACTGCTTTGGCAGGTGGTATCCTTGGGATTTTGGCTGTAGCTTCTATTCCTGCTACGTTTTTGGCTGGAACACTCATAATAGTAGGATCTAGCTTTGCAGTTTGGACTATTGATAAAACTACTGATTTTCAAAGTAAAGTTGTAGAGGGTGCTATTGAAAATTTTAATTAGTGTATTTTTAATAGCTATCATAGCCGTGCTAGGGTATGTGGCATATTTATGTGCAAGCCCTTTATTTGTCTCGATTGAACAAATAGAGAGCGTTCCTTTTTCCTATGTGCCATTCCCATTTATGGCATTGTTTGGTTTTTTTTGTTCTCGTTATATCGATAGTTTTTATTTTACTTCCATTACAATTTATTCGAGGAAAAAGAAAAGGGTCTATTCGATGGTTCTATATTCCAATGCTTATTGGTGCATTGATAGGAACTGGCGTTAACTATGCTAATTTTTATTTAGTGATTAAACCCAATAATATGATTGAGTGTCCTGAAAAGGTAGGTTACAAAAAAAACTTAATGAGTAACTATGTTTCTGATCTTTCCTTGTGCGAGAAGTTCTAAAATTTGTCGATTATCATAATTGGTTTAATCCGCACCTAAACCAATCTTTTTCTGGTGCGATGTTTCTCATCGCACTAGCTCGTCACAACTAGTTTTGTAATATCAAAAGTTATCCATGAATTGCTAAATTAGCAAAACCACTGACACGTTTTTGTCCGTGCGACGTGAAGTCGCATGAAGCGCTGTTCACCGCGATAAGAGTGAACCGTTTGTATCACCAGACGACCCTAAGGCTCAAGAAATATAAGGACAGGCACTATTAAAAAGTAACAAACAAATCAATTGCGTACATTACCCCCACCGCTGCAACTTTCTCACTTTGCCTGTTTTCTTGTGATGCTTGTTGACTCACTCTTATCCTATAGAATAAGGAGGAGGTCAAAGGCAATACGAACAGTTGGAAGGATTTCGCTCTTGGTATTTGCTTCAGCACTTCAAGGGTTATGGTTATCAGCCTTTTATAACAAAAATGGATTTTGAATTATGAGTAAGGTTTTTCGATATTCTTTGTTGTTAATCCCCTTATTTTTTTTTTGTTTTGCTTTGGTTTGGAGTTGTTTTTAATGTTGATATGCTCCCTAATGGTGTTCTCTATGATGACACAGTTGAATACACTGGTGATGGTCTAAAGCCTAGTGGTTTGATACCTAACAGTTTATTTAATTTTTTGGGGATTATTGCAATGGTTCCTGGTTTTTTTATAGGCTCTATATACACCGTCTACAAAAAACTTTGGTGGTGGTTTGGGGCTTACATGCTTATCGGTGGTTTACCCGTTGGTATTTTTTCTATCGCGGTGTATTTGGGGTGATTTAACTTAAATTCTTTAATCCGTATCGACAGACAGAAGGTATGCGCCCCATGAACCCACGGGACGATGTTGCTAATGTTTGAAGTTCCAAGGTAGGAGTGCATCGATATCTTGCTCTGCTTTCGCCAGTTCTTTCATGCACTGACCATATAGTCATAGAGGATAAGGCCGTTGGCTTTCGCGGTCTCGACGATACTGTAAAGCATCGCGCTCGCGTCAGCGCCATTTGCAGTGGTCGAGAATAACCCATTTTTTCTGCCAATAACTAGCGGTTTTATTGCCCGTTCAGCGCGATTATTGTCTATCGATAAATGACCGTCATCGATATTATTCTTTATGGTGCCTGTCCTTGTTGTCTTTATCTACTGATCTCGGCACGGCTTGAAATGGCTCTGAGTACTTGGCGCGTTTTAGCATCTAAATACCCATCCAGACGCTCAAATTTATAGTATTGATATTCGCTCACGATGACCTTGCTATGTATTTTTTGTGAATTGAAAGGTTTGTTTTGATTTCATTGAAAAAGCGCTGCATTTTCCTGTTTGCGCTGATCCAATGTCTTAGCAATCACAGACACTGTTGTTTTACTGATCCCTTGCTGCTGTGCCAGATACGTAAATTGGCTGATGGCTTCTGCGACTTCTTCAATGACTTGCCTTGCATCATTCCAATTCGAAAAGCCAGCACTGGTAGCAAGTTTTTGCATCACCTTAAGCGGTGGCGCTTTGCCATAACCTCCGAACGCAGTGGCGTGTTCGTTGAATGGATGTGGGCTGTAGGTAACATCGTAAAATGGTGCAGGATCCCATTGGCCGTCATCCGCTTGCAAAAACGCCCAGTTTTTACTGTGGTCGTCTTGATTGGACGACAGCAGGTTAAAAACAGCACGGCGAAATTGCAGCTGTCCTGCCGCTGGAGATTTACACAACTGACGGCTGGCTTTAATTAAGTCAATATAATCTAAACTTGGCGTTCGAAAGTCTGCATCCAGCAGCCCGCAGGCGCTGTGCATATGCAGGCGACCTAAATTGGTCTGTTGAGTGACATAATCAAAACGCTTAAGCGATAACCAGGCTGGCGCACCGCTTGTAGATGGTGCTTCAATGAGTTGCCAAATTGGCGGTTGGCAATTGGCTTGCTCAGCCATTTTCAAATAAACCGCCTCGCACAAACCTTCTTCATGCCCGAGCGCAAAATTTTTCGAGGTAAACTTAATCAACCACGCTTCATCACCAGGCTTTGCAAAGGTTCGGCAATGCTTAGTTTCTCCAGCAGGCATATAAATCTGTGCCTTTGGCCTTGCCCCACCCGAACTACCACCCGCGACTAATGCGGCCAACACCTGTTGCGTATGCCCATCTAACTCATCGTGGTTGTCGTCCATATAATCTGACATTGAAGCATCGAACAGCGTTTGCGCTTCTAAGCCTAACGTCGCTAAATCAATATCCGCGTGCGTGGTGGCTGAAAACTCAGACACCGGAGAAAAAGACAATGCTCCCATACCTTTATCACCGACAAAGGCCAGTCTATCCATCGCCGTTAATTGATTAGGCAGGATACCCTTTTGCCGGAAAATACGATCTTGCAACAGCATGCCCCAACCATCGGGCAAACAATCTCCAAATACACCATGTACACCTTGGTGCGGCGCTTTAGGTGCGGCTTGAACTTGTGTGCTCGACTGCAAGGTAAACGGTGATAAATTGCCAAACTGCTGCAAATAGCTGTCTGCATACTGAAAAAAAACGCCTTGCCGATTCTGCGCCAAGACCCCTACATCAACCTGCTCACCTGAGCTTAGCGTACGAGTTACGGCGAGTTTTTGAATGGGTTTAAAACTCATCTTTTAGCACCTCATCAATACTCGTGGGTATAGCAGCGCGTTCTTTGCTAGGTTGCGTGAGCTGATAAAGCCTATCTAGAGAATCAAGGGTCTGCCATAGCAACAGCAATTGGCGAAATGAAATTTGCCCAGTCAGCTCAAATTTCTTAATGGTGGACGCAGGTACACAGCTTCGCTCAGCAAGCGCCGCTCGTGACAGCTTTGCCTGCTTGCGTAACTCACGTAAATAAGCCGCATAAGCTTGGCTGACGTCGGTATCATCAAGTAAGGTAAAATTCATCCGCAAAGACAAAATAGATACAATTATATCCATTATAACGAAAAAAAACAGAAATTGGACATTATAGTGTCCATTTATGGATGAGATTTTGAAAAATATAAAATATAAGGACAGGCACTATTAAAAAGTATGAGCTGGTTTATGAAAGAGCTTAATTTTGAAATCGCGCTAAAGGCCAACCAAGAAGACCAATGCAAAGGGCACTTCTGGGAAAGCCGTTACAAATGCCAGGCCTTACTCGACGAAAAGGCTCTGTTAGCCGCGATGGCCTATACAGATTTAAATCCTGTTAGGGCAAACATCCCACCGAACCCCGAGCAGTCTCATCATACTTCCATAAAACTGAGACTGGATGCCATTGCGACCCACCCATTAACACCGGAGCCCCTAGCGCCTTTTATTGGCAACCCTTCCAACGACATGATTCAAGGCATTCCTTTTCGATTGGTTGATTACATCGAATTGGTCGACTGGAGTGCGAGGCAATTCCGGCAAGGAAAAGCGAGTATAAGTGGCAAGCTCCCGCCAATTTTGCAGCGGCTATCCCTTTCTCAGTCAGAATGGTTAAAGGTCGTTACTCAGCTAGAATCTAAGCGCGTGTTTTACATAGCATCTCGCCACACTCTTAACCACTTCAAACCGACTTTGAAGAGACAACGGGTACACGCCTTTCAAATTGAGTAAACCTCAATAACCTCAAACTTTACAAGGCATAACTCGCGATTGGATTGTCACGCTTCATTGACATATCACTTCACATTTTCATAAGTAATAAGCAACAAAAACATCACTAGCCTAATGGGTGATGGTTACGTTGGTAGAAAGTAAGAGCAGGGCAACGAATTGCTGGGCAATCTTCTTTATAGTGCCTGTCCTTGTTATTTCTTCTGTTATTTCTTATTTTCTGTTATTTTCCCTTTTTGACCACCATTGCTCAAACCAGCACTAGCTGAGACGATTCGACCTGGTTCAGTTTTTATGTCAACAATCGAGTAGCCTTGTTTTTTACCTGGCAGAAACTGAATTTGAGCATTGTAACGAGACAATCGATTTATCTGTTCTAAACCTTGCTCAATATCCCTTAAATTAAGCACTCTTCCGGTGGTTCTTGGAAGCGCCATATCCAAACTGGGCGAAGGAGCACCATTTAATAGTATCTGTTCAATTTTTCCTTCCAGAATGACTATCTTAAGCACACCAGAACTAAGATCTTGAGGAATGAGGAAAGCGCGTGAGGTAACGTAACCACTCTTAACATAGTGGTTTGTAATCATCCTTAAGTACTCATTGATTTCATTTAAGCCAATACATGATGGGGAAAAATTCAACCAATGCACCAACTCTTCATCAGAGTAAGTCTCGTTACCCTCGAAGCTCAAACTATGCACTTCAAAGCATTCAGCCGATTCTACGCTGTCATTTTTTGGCAAAGTAGGGACATTGTGTAACTGACTAACAGAATCGTTTGCTTTTTCTAACTGCTCTAATCTGATTGCTTGCTCTCTTTCTTGCTCAGCAAGAGTAGAAGGAGACACTACATTCATGGGGGTTGCAGCCATGCTCAACTTAATTGACATAACGACAAACACACCGAGTGCGGTCGCTTTAACTCCACACTGTAAAGACAACATATTTCACCTACCAATCAAAACGTGATTTTTTTTGCAAAATGAATGATAAATTTCTTACTTGTGAGTCAAAGACCATAACATTTGATTAAAATTTGACAAGAATGAAATTGACTAAAAACACATCAAATAAACATGTTGCATATTAGTGTGAAAGATATGATTAGAATCAGGCTAATAAAAAAAGCCCCGCTCTGAGAGCGGGGCTTTTTAGTTTCAGAATCTTATTACAACAGTATCAAGTACGTCAGGAAGATAGCCGATAGGGCGTAAATCACCGGATGAACCTGTTTACCTTTGCCTGCCACAATCATGGTAAATGCATAGCTGATAAAGCCCATCGCCATACCGTTGGCTGGTGAAAAACTGAGAACGGTGAACATGATGGTAAAGAATGCCGCAATGCGGGATTCTTTTTGTTCCCAGCTAATTTGCCCTAAACGCCCGATCATATAAATGCCAACAACGACCATCGCTGGGGCCACCATGGCGGCTGAAAAAATCGAAAACAATGGATATAGGAATAGAGAGACTAGGAACAGGCCCGCAACCATCACGGCGGCCAATCCGGTTTTGGCACCCTGAGAAGAGGCAATGCCAGACTCTGAGAAAGCAGTGATAGAGGTGGTTCCCAGAACTGAACCAATCACCGTGCCACCCGCATCTGCAACCAATGCAGAACGTGCATTGGGCACTTTGCCATCCTTATCGATGATCCCTGCATCACGGCCAACGCCAACAATCGTGCTCAGGCCATCAAAGAAATCGACGATCAGGAAAATAATCACAATAAGCAGCAGATCAAACATTTTGTCTGCGGTTAATCCTGAAAAATCAAACACCGCACCAAAGCTGCCCGCTAAGCTTGGCGGAGCAGAGACCAATTGCTCTGGAATCGGCGCGTTGTTGGTCCCCATCACCATGTCAGCAAAGACAGTTAACACAATAGCAGTAACAAAAGAAATAAAGGTCGCGAGCTTGATATCGCGCACCATGCAACCCAAAGCGACAAAGATACTGATGTAAGCAATGATGACCTGTGGGTCTGTCACCTTGCCCATGCTGACCAAAATGATCGGGTTAGAAACAATAATGCCGGCATTTTTAAGACCAAGAAAGGCAATGAACAATCCAAGCGAAACGGTAATCGCCAGCTTAAGATCTTCTGGTATCGACTCAATCATCGCTTTGCGGATATTGGTCATCGACAGAATCAGGTACAACACACCGGATAGAAAGATACCAAACAGTGCTTCATGCCACACCAAGGCAACCGAGCTACTCAGCAACATCCCCTTGAAGAAACCATTCATGCTCATGCCTGGCGCCAGCATCACTGGGTAATTGCCCCAAATGCCCATAATTAGCGTTGCCACTGCCGCTGCGATCGCCGTCGCCGTAAACACCGCGCCTTGATCCATGCCGGGAATACTGCCCAGAATGGCTGGGTTAACAGCCAGAATATAGCTCATCGCCAAAAACGTAATAAAGCCTGCGTACAGCTCAGTACCTAGGGTGGTGTTACGTTGAGTGATTTTAAATACCGATTCCAGTACACCGGACTGATTCTGGTTTTTCAGGGTTGATTCGAGACTCACAATGAAACCTTTACAAGTGGGGTAAACAGTAAACGGATCCAATGCTGTATGAAGAGAAAAGGGGCAAAGCAACTGTAGTCACCGAGATAGGCTCAGCGGTAGAAACGTCCAATCCATTTCATCAGACATATACAGCATTTAATCGTTTGCGCGGATTTTAAGGATCTTGAGTGAAATCTCAATGGTTTTGTGCAATTTTAGCAAACGTTTGCTTTCGAAAATATAGGTCACTCAAATGCTAGATTCATTCACTACTGAACGTAGAACCGAACCGGAACCGTCCAAGTTAAGGTCGCACCACTGATTTCATCTGGTGGTAATGGCAATGGCATAGCACGGTAGACAAGATCCACCGCTTCTTTATCGAGCGATTCTGTTCCGCTACTGCGTACCAGTTTGACGCCCAGTACCTGCCCCGCTCTATCCATAGTAAAAGTAATCAAGGGCACACCTTGTTTACGCATCCGCTTAGCGCGGCGCGGATACTGCTTATGCTGCTCAAGATGCAGCACCAGTTGCTGCTTCCAACTCATCTTAATTTGTTTGAGGTGCTGGCTAAATGCACCTGATACGCCTTGAACCTGCTTGTGTACCTTTTCAACTTCAAGCTGTGGCGCGCTCTTTTTAATCTGAGCGACCGAAGCCTGTTGGCTGACTGAAGGTGTCTCGGCTTGCGGCGTTTCCAACTGTTTTTGAACCTGCGCGACAGGTTTGCTCTCTGCTGTCGTTTTTGGCTTCGTCTCTATTGGTTTTTCAGGCGTCGCAATCTCTGAAGAGCGCTGTGCTTCTTTAGCTATAATCGGAGATGGCTCCGGCACACTCTCGATCTCTTGTTGGATCTTCTGTTGTGGCTCAAGCGGCTCTGGGCGAGCCATTGATGCCTTAGAATCCATCGACTCATTTTGCTCAGGACCCGAGTTTAACGCGGGCTTCTCAACATGTGGCGCCGCGACGGGGGCAACCAAAGCAACACTGACGGGAATCGCTGCTGGCGGCTGAATAAGTTCAGCTTTAGGTTGGTACAAATAATAAACCGCGACAGCCAGATGAAAACCGACACTAATGATGATTCCAGGTAACAACCATGGGCCAAAGCTATCATGCGCCGTGGATCTGCCTAACTGACTGCCTCTCATTTCTCTGGTTGTTCCAATCCGACCAGAGCGATCTGCGCATAACCTTCCGCGACCAACGCATTCATCACTTTCATCAAGCTTTGGTAATCCAGTGCTTTATCAGCACGTAAATAGATCCGCTGCTCTTTATCAGGCAGTACTTGGGCTAGCGCTTGAGGCAGTTGTTCGAGAGTCACCGTACTCTCCTCGCCTAATGTCAGCGCCAGATCGGTGCTAACAGTCAAGTAAAACGGAGCCTTAGGTTGAGGTGTCGGTGCAGCCGAAGACGTGGGTAAATCGACCGGTATATTGACCGTCGCCAGTGGTGCCGCGACCATTACAATGATCAGCAACACCAGCATGACATCAACAAACGGCGTGATGTTGATCTCATGATTGACCACCAACTCGTCCTGCTGCGAAGCAACTTTAAATCCCATCTCTATGCTCCGCTCAGGCTGCCAACTTTTTTCCATCGATAGAAACGGGCTCTCTATCGAGATCTCGGCTCACCAGTACCATCAGCGCTGCAGAGATATCTGCCATAAGCGCGCGATACTGGCTGACACCGCGAGTAAAGTGGTTATAAAGCACTACCGCAGGAATCGCGGCCACCAAACCAATCGCCGTTGCCAACAACGCTTCTGCAATCCCCGGCGCTACGACAGCTAATGTGGTGTTTTGAGATTTGGCGATGCCGATAAAGGCATTCATGATCCCCCAAACGGTGCCAAATAGCCCGACAAAAGGGCCAACGGAACCCACTGTTGCCAGCACTCCGGTACCTCCAACCATCGCACTGCTTAAACCAGCCTGAACACGTTCAAGCCTGAGCTGTAAGCGCTCTTTGATACCGTCCTCATTATCTGCTCGGGCAGACAACGCCAGTTCTTTTTCTGTAGCTTCAATCAACGCCAGCCCAGCGCCTTCTGCACTGCCGCAGCGCAGCTTGCCTTCGACCAAGGTTTCAGAATCAAGCAATTCATTAACAATATGACGCGCACGGCGACACGCTAGGTTCAACTGGATTTGCTTTGCGATACCGATCGCCCAAGTCACGCCTGAGGCCACCAGCAGTAAAATCATCACCGCTTTGACCACCCAGTCAGCCGATTGATACATGCCATAGGGGGACATGTCGTGTTGAGCAGTAGCGGCGACCAAATCCGGTGGCGACATGTTGTCGCTCACCGGTGCAGGAAGCGCAGAGATTTCAGCCTTCTCTACGATGGTCGCACTTTCCTGCATAACGGGTTGTGACCCGGTTTCTGACGTTGTTTCAGCCCAGCTGAATGGGGCCGCTAAAAAAAAGCAAATAATCAGTAGTGATCTGGATAAGCATTCCATTGTTTTACTCACATTCGGTTTATCTGTGCGCACTATGCCTAGCCAAACACGTGCACCTCTATCAGTAACACCGAACCACAATGAAAAATCCGTAAAAGTTTTTTAATTATTTTTTGAAAAAACAATAAGCCATTGATTATTTTCAGAATCTTTTTTCTAGTTTTAGACTGTATTGATGCTGCTTGTAACTGTATGCCCAATCTACATTACTCTTGGTCTGATTGGCTTTGACTTCGATGAGCGGTTGAAATCCGGCAAACAGCTCTGGCAGCGTCACCTCTAAGGTATAATTTTGCTCAGTATCGTCGCGCCGCTCACCGAGCACCGCATTGAAGTCACCATAAATACGTTGCCTCAGCGAAGCGAATAAGGCCACATCAGTGTTCAGCGATATGAAGGTTTTATTCACACCCAATCGACCTCCCCACAAATCGTATTCATGTACAGCCTGTCGGTTTTGTTTCAATGTCCAATCTAAGCCACCAAACAATAGCCACTCATCGGGTAACTGATGCCAATAGGTGCCAAAGACCGACCATTGCCAGTCGGACTGGTAAGCAAAGGTTTGATTACGATAATCGAGATATTCACCTTTTACTTCAAATTTGATGGCAGAAGTCTGACCAAGATTAGCAAACCAATCCGCCTTGAAACCGCCCGAAGCAAACAGAGCCTGATTCGCTAAGGCGCGATACTCGAACTGCGGCGCAATACTGATCTGATGTTTGGCGGTCTGATAACTGTAGCCAAAGGTCACATTTAAGGTCTGCTCGTTATGTTCTTTGTGGTTTTGGTAATTGGTGCCATAGGCAAAGCTGCGTAGCTGCAAGCCATGATGACCACTCAGCGAGAAGCGTCGATTTAAACTGGCGTCGTAGTCAACACCATAGGCAGATTTAACCTTGGGAGCACTGCGCTCTAAAAAGCACTGACCATTGGTGAAATACACTAGGCATTCATAATGTTTCGAGGACAAATTCAGGTTGTCATTGTAGGTCGGCCCAAAGGAAAACGCGCCTTGCCAATCATCACGATACTCCAGTGCACTAACGAAGCTTTCTACCGTATTCCGGACTCCCGCCGCTCTTGGGTTATCAGCAGGCAAGCGGTTGAGGATCTCATTAAACAACGACAAAGAAGCACTGTTTTCTCTGTCTTCAAACCAGACGCGAGCTAACTCCAGTTCTGCGGGCAAAAAGTTTTCCTGCATCTCAAGTAATGTCGTGTAGTGCGTTTCTGCCCGATCATAATCACGCGCATTGCGTGCCAGTGCCCCCGATGCGTAGTGCACCAGCATAGGATCGAAATCCGCCAACGCCATATACCTTTGCAGCAGATTATCTGCCAGTGCCCATTGACGTTGCCTGACCGCGAGATGCAATGCCGGTCCAAGCTCATTAGCGGTATTCTCTACACTCGACTCAGTGCTTGACGCAGACTGTTCGGCTAGGCGTTCTTTTTCCAGTTCTTCTTCGAGAAGAGCATTTTCGTTCTGACGGGAAGATAACGCGTCACGTTGCTGGATACGTAAGTCGGTATCCTGATCCGCATAAGAGCAAGAGGAGTAAATCGCGCTCACCATAAACAGTGAGCCAAGAATAAAGTTACGGTCGACTTTCATTGATGTTTTTCAATCGGAGAAAAAATGGGAGCAAGTCACTTGCTCCCCAAAAGAGAAAGACAAAAACAAAAATTAGTTTTTGCTACCGCCAAAGGCAGTATTGAGCGTGCTGTCGCCAGCAAACTTAGCAAAGCCTGCTAGAAAAGCGGCATCCGCGCCAAAGAAGTGGCCCTGAGAGTGACCGATAGACATGCCATTCGCCACCGCTGTTCCAGAGAATTCTGCTGTAGAGGCATTAATAGCGTTGTTGTACAGATTGATCGCCAAATTGCTGTTTGAAAGAGCACCGTTAAGTGTTTGAGCACCAAAGTCCGCCGTGAACTGGCCGCTCAACGTCGCGCCATTATTGATGCCAGCGACTGTATAGGTCGCTGAACCAGAGGTAGGTACCGTCGTGCCTGTGTCATTGCCCACGTAGTACACTGCACGATCCACAGCTTGACCATTTTCAGTACCTGAAGACCATTCACCAAACCAGATATCTTGACCCGCAACCTGAGAGAAAACGTATTTAGAGTTGTTGTGGTCACTGCCAGAGGTATACACATCACCATTTTGGCTAGCAAAAACAGTTAAACCATCAAAGTCGACCTTCTTGCCACCTGTGCTACCAATACCTGCTTTACCTTTAGAGTGGATAAACGGAACCCAGACTTCAGATTCACCCACCTGACGCTGTGAACCATCACTGATGGCACCATCAAAACCAGCATGTGCCAGTGAGCTTAGGCCAAGCATGGCCGCTGAAATCCATGAAAGTTGTACGATTTTCATTATTCAATCCTTATAGGCTATATGTTGTCATCTGCTGCTCAGACGTTGCTATCCGCTGTCTTCAACAGCTTCATTCCATACACCGGATGAAACAGAGGAACCCGTAAATAAGCATGAAAAAACCGCAGTCTTAGCTGCGGCTTTTTGATTGAAGTTAGAATCGGCTGGTCAGTTTGACGCTGATGGTTCGCCCCGGTGCAGGAATCCCAGTCACGGCTCCAGGTTCGAGATAGTACATATCGGTTAGGTTACTGCCCCGTACTTCAAACTGAAGGTGTTCGTTGTAGGCGTAACCAATATATGCATCCACAGTGGTTACATGATCGCGTTGAACATAGTCTTCTGAATGACTGTCTGCCGCATAATAGGTGCGAGTTCCAGCAATCCACTTCTTGTTAAAGAATCGTGCCCCAAAGTGAACACTACCACTGATTTCAGGGGGGATTTTATTGGCAAGATAACTCGTATCGCTAAAGCCACCACGTCGACATTGTTTATACTCCGCGGAGCCCGTGCTAGCAATGTCCGCCATAAAACGCTGCGTGGCGGCACTTTCATCACACACTTCGTATTCTAGATTGTAGGCAACGGATAAATCACCAAAATAATCGCCATCGTCATAATCCAGCTGCAACTCTAAGCCACTGGTACTCAATTTCTCTAAGTTAGTAAAGCTGGTTGTATTTAGTGACGTATTTCTGTCCATCACATCTTCAATCACCTGATCAAAGTAGGTCAGTTTGATATTGGCGTGCTCGAAATAGTAGACATAGCCCAGCTCCCAGAGTTTGGAACGCTCGGAGTTAAGTGGCGATGACACCGATGGCACCGCCGAAAAGCCCACCGTACTTTCAAACATGCTAGGAAAACGCAATGATTCGGCGTAGCGAATATAACTGCGGCTGTCTTCGGTCATTAACCAAGTTAGAGAAGCCGATGGCATCCAACCGCTGTCACTTGATTCGGTATTGGTATAGGTACTGGCAGAGGAAGCACTGATGGATTGTGCGGAGCAACTGCCCGCCACATAGTTAGGGTCGTTGGCAGCGGTAATACAGCCATTGTCTGATGCACTGTAGTTATTCTGCCCATCATGGCGCCACTCTGACTCAATATCTTCCACATAAGATGTGTGTTTGGCAGCGTCAGCGACTCCCTGAGCTACTAGCGCATCCTGCTCAATAACTTTGGCAGCTAACTGTGTCTGCACAACGGGAATAAGGAAAGGGGGGACATTGTTTATTGCCTGCCTTAAATCCGCAATCTCTTCGTTTAAAGGGGTATTCTCATTTCTGATGCTACTTTCAATACCAGATAAATATTCCGCACGATTCTCCTCAGTAATCGGCACATTCATCTGGTAAGAAAGCTTATAGCCTTCACTGCCATATTGAGATAACGCTTGAGTATCGCCCGCTGCCAAGCGATTTTTGACATAGTTATCGACGGTTTTGTAGTAGCCATAACGAACACCCGCGTTAAAGATCAACGACTCCGTAGCCCGCCACTCAATATTGGCGCTGCCATTGTATTCCGTTCGCTCCCCGCTCGCGCTTGTTCAAACTCCTCAATCACAGCGTTCAAGTCGCCTTTAGGTGCCAGCTCATGGAATTGGTAGTTACCAGAGAGAGTGAAATCAACATCGTTACCAAGCCGCATTTTGTTGCTGACACTCAAGCCATAGCGATCTTCTTCAGAGTTTATGCGTGCTGTGTTTTTAATAATTGTCGAGCCATCTGTCAGGCTGTTGGGGGAACCGGATCCCGAATTTGAACTAACATCGGACAAAGTCATCCACAGGTTGGATTTAAAATCGATATAGGGATTATCAGGCTTAGAACGCAGTTTGAGATTGTAGGCTTGCAGTCTGGTCTCATTTAACGGCCATTGAGCCACGCCAGACATATACCTCGTCTCAGCGCGATCGGCGAGAATTTCACCATGAACACTCTGGGTATAACGAGCCCCAAACTCGACCTTAGTGTCGTAGTTTAGCTTAAAGGCAAACTTACCTAAAAAGGACTCCATTTTGGAGGAAGTATTCGGTACCTCTTCACCGGGGTGGTAGACCAAAGCCAAATGCTCTGGTTGAATAAACAACCTGCGGTTTTCGATTTCCTGAGATTCATCGCCATCCCAAGGCTGTTGATAGAATCCCGCGTCATTCTTGCCCGAAAAATAGTTACCGCGATTACGATAAGCGTAAGCCGCGAGCCATTCCACTTTTGGCCCAATGCCCGAGACAGCCAGTCGATAGGCAGTATCTTCACCGTTTAACGGATTATCATCCTGACGCTTATCCGGATTTATCACCAGAGCAGGATCCGTATAAATCAAATCTTGAGCCGGGTTTTCTAGATTGGCATATTCTGGAATGGTGCTAACGTCTTGTCCTGTATATAGCCTCGGCTCTTCTGGTGCCGTTGAATTACTGCTGCTTTCGACAATAAATTCCATACCAAACGTCTCGCCGGGTTGGACGATATCTCGTGGAGATAACGTCGTGATTTCCACCGCTCCACCCACTGAGGTATTCACGTCTGGGTTGATTTGAGCACCTTTATGAACTGTCATGCCACCAATCAAGTTCGGGTCGAGAAAACTCCGGTTAGACGCCCCGCGATAACCGTTGTTCACCGTAATCGCCTGCTCAGTACCGTCAATAATCACAGGGACGCGTCCCGGCCCCTGAATGCCGCGAATGTTCGGGTCAATACCACCGCCATTACGCGCATCGCCACTGTGCACGTTGGCCATCCCTTTGAAGATGTCCGAAGCGTCCGCCCCTTTGAAGCGCTCAAGTTCTTCCTTGCCACGGTATTCAGTCGCAGTGTCTCTATCGTAGACATTGGCTTCCCCCGCTTCATCGCGGCTTATGCCACCATCAAGACTGGTCCCGACCTGAATCGCATCCAGCGACCATTCATCACCACCGTCCACTAGATACGAGCCATCAACCTGCTTTTGCGCACTGAGTCCGGCATCCGCCAGTAAAATACGAAACGCGTCGTCTGGTTGATAATCTCCCTGTAAACCCAAGCTGTATTGACCCTGACTCAGGCTAGCGTCAATCGAATACTCAATACCTGCCTGAAGCGCAAACTGATTCAGTACGCTATCTAAGTCGCCTGCGGATATATCGAAATTCTGTGCCTGAGCAGATAGCGCCACAATCGGCAATGCTAGACAAGCCAAGCCGAGTTGAGTACGAATTGTCATTGACAAAAGGTTCGAGGTGAAAGGAGACGGCACGTTTATGTCCTTATTCGCTGGGTTAACTAGTGATTACACCGAGCGAATGAGTCAAAGCCTCAATCGATAAGAGAAAAATTATGCAAGTTGTCAGTCACTCATGCACTTTTGCTGGAAATACTGACCCAAAAACGAGTACGGAAGTGCACTTCAATAGGCAACAGCTGGCGCAGGTTTTCCAGTGTTTGGTCAGTATCTCGAATCGAATACACGCCGGAGATACGCAACGCTGACAACTCAGGGGATACCTTGATCACGCCGCGGCGATAACGGGACAGCTCAGTAATAAATTCCGGTAGCGGCGTATCGTGGGCAAGGATTTTTTCTTCTAACCACAGCGCATCCGTGGCGAGCAAGCTCTGTTTTCGGCCTTGATGGTAAGCGCTAAACTCGCTTTTCTCCCCAGCGAGCAGATGCTGGCCTTGTGCCTGTCGCTGAGACTTCGCGATGACTTCGCCTTCGAACACACTGACCCGCGTCTGTTCAGATTCAAGGCGAACACTGAACTTAGTCCCGATCGGCGTCACGCTGCCCTGTGGAGTGATAACATGGAAAGGCGTCAGGTGATGGCCAGTGGTGAGCATAATTTCACCTTCCATCAGGCGGATAATTCTCTGATGCTGATTGAAGTCGACACGCATACGACTGGCAGTATTGAGCACCACCACGGTACCATCTGATAACCTTACCGGCTTTACTTCTCCTGTGGCAGACGCATATTCTGTTTCACCCTGTAGCATGGCAGCATCACTAGAAAGCACCAAACTCATAGTGGCTAGAGAAACGCTTCCCCAAATCAACACTTGTCTGCGTGACACGCGTTGACGATAGGTTCCTAGAACCTTACTCCCCGAATGCGGATCCGGCAGTGAGGTCAGTTTTTGCTGTAACGACTCCATTTGCCGCCAAGCATAATCATTATCCGGGTGACGAGTACGCCAAAGATCCAATGCACGCTTATCCTGCTCGGTCACATCATCAGACCACATGCGTGCCATCCATAAAGACGCCTGTTCAATTGATTTACGAGATACACGCTCCATGCTCAGTAATAACCTTCCATGGCAACCAGCATGCAACCTTGCAACGCTTTGGCGACATACTTTTCCACTGAAGACACCGACACGTCCAGACGCTGAGCAATTTCCTTATAACTCAAGCCTTCCATCTGCCTCAGGACCAAAGCCTGACGGACTTTAAATGGCAATTTATGCAACATCGCATCAATCTCCACCAGCACTTCCACCATCATGGTCTGAGTTTCCGGCGATGAGATCACATCCTCAGGCTGCTGTTCGAGCAGCTCTAAATAGGCTGTTTCAATCCGGCGGCGGCGATAGAGGTCAATCACTAAACCTTTCGCAATATGTGTCAGGTAACGACGGGAATCTTTACGTTCGGGCAATTTACCACTAACAAGAAGGCGCAAATACGTGTCCTGAACCAGATCAGCACTGACTTGAGGGCAGCTCAATCTCCGCTGAATAAACAACGAAAGCCAGCCATGATGCTCTCGATACATGCTGTCCACTTCGTTGATATCCACAGGGCTGATGGCCGTCATAATTTGCCACTCCTTCTTTCAGTTGCATAAGATCACAAATGAAAATAATTATCATTAAAATTTATTCATAAGCAACGATTATTGAAAAAAAGTGTGCTATGGGAATTCAATCTACTGTCTAAATCATAAATAAATCAGTTAATTACACTTAAAATTTAGACAAAAAAGAATTTAACCACACGACACCCCATTTAAGGGACTGATTGATAAGGAGAAGTTGAGATCCATCAGGGGCATTCAACTGAGCATTTCACAGGAAGAAACGCGTCGATTATCTGCATTTTAAAAACGGCAGCTCACCACGCAAATACTTGTGATGATCCTAAGGATCATGCTACTCTTCGCCTCCATTTTTCTGACCTAATTTTCACCACTTCGGTGATCCTTCATGGTCGGTGCTATCTTTAACATGTCGGCTTTCCAAGTCGGCACGATCAAATCAAACGTGGAATTGTACCTATGGGCAAAGGCACTCTTTATATCGTATCTGCACCAAGCGGCGCTGGTAAATCGAGCTTGATTTCAGCCATGCTGGAAACCAATCCGACTTACGCCATGAAAGTGTCTGTATCGCACACAACACGCGGCATGCGCCCGGGTGAGCAAGATGGTGTCCACTACCATTTTGTACAAAAGGAATATTTTGAAGAGCTGATCGACCAAGGTGCCTTCCTTGAATACGCCGAAGTGTTTGGCAACTACTACGGTACTTCTCGCCCGTGGATTGAAGAAAATCTCGATAAAGGCATTGATGTCTTCCTTGATATCGACTGGCAAGGGGCACGCCAAATCCGCGAGCAAATGCCTCAGGCGCAGAGCATTTTTATTCTGCCACCGTCTAATGGTGAGCTTGAGCGCCGCTTAAATGCTCGCGGTCAGGACAGCGATGCCGTTATCGCCAAGCGCATGGCCGAAGCAAAATCAGAAATTTCACATTACAACGAATACGACTATGTGATCGTCAATGACGATTTCGATAGCGCACTGATGGATTTTAAAGCCATCATCCGTGCAGAAAGATTGAAGCAAGATAAGCAAGCTGCTAAATATAAAGGCATGCTTGACGCGCTTTTAGCAGAATAAACAAGCTGTTTCTCAAGAAATACAGTCTCTGCATACTCTGAACTAGACACTGGGAACACAGAGACTGTATACTTTCTCGTCATACAAAATTTTAGTTAACTAATTTGGAGTCCTCATGGCACGCGTAACTGTTCAAGACGCTGTTGAAAAAGTTGGCAACCGTTTCGACCTAGTTCTCATTGCGGCTCGCCGCGCTCGTCAAATGCAAACTGGCGGTAAAGATTCACTAGTGCCAGAAGAGAATGATAAGGCAACGGTTATCGCTCTGCGCGAAATCGAAGAAGGCCTGATCACTAAAGAAATCCTAGATGCTCGAGAGCGTCAGGAACAGCAGGAACAAGAAGCAGCAGAACTAGCCGCTGTAAGCAGCATCGCTCACAGTCGTTAATCTGACTTTCTTCTCATCAACTATCTTCCGGGCCTAAAGTTTGTATCTATTCGATAGCCTAAAAGACGTTGCCCAAGAATACCTATCAGAGCCTCAAGTTGAGGCTCTGCGTCAATCTTATGTGGTAGCGAAAGACGCCCATGAAGGGCAAACCCGCTCAAGCGGTGAACCTTATATCATCCACCCCGTCGCCGTTGCTCGTATTCTGGCCGAAATGCGTCTGGATATTGAAACGCTACAAGCGGCTCTACTTCACGATGTCATTGAAGATACAGAAGTCACCAAAGAAGAGTTAGAAACTCAGTTTGGTACGACAGTGGCTGAATTGGTTGATGGTGTATCTAAGCTGGATAAGCTTAAATTTCGAGACCGCAAAGAAGCTCAGGCTGAAAACTTCCGCAAAATGGTTCTTGCCATGGTGCAAGACATTCGCGTTATTCTGATCAAACTGGCTGACCGCACACATAACATGCGCACCTTGGGTGCTCTTCGTGCGGATAAAAAACGTCGTATCGCCCGTGAAACGCTGGAAATATTCTCGCCGCTTGCCCATCGCCTAGGTATACATAACATAAAAACTGAGCTTGAAGAGCTCGGCTTTGAAGCGTTATACCCAAACCGCTACCGCGTTCTTAAAGAAGTGGTCAGATCGGCGCGTGGCAACCGTAAAGAGATGATCCAACGCATCCATAGTGAAATCGAAGGCCGTCTTGAAGAAGTCGGCCTCAAAGCCCGTGTGTTTGGTCGTGAAAAAAACCTCTTTTCCATCTATAACAAGATGAAAACCAAAGAGCAGCGCTTCCATACCATTATGGACATTTATGCGTTTCGCGTTGTGGTTGAGGACGCCGATACCTGTTATCGCGTACTCGGTCAGGTTCACAGCTTGTATAAGCCACGTCCAGGTCGCATGAAAGATTACATTGCGGTGCCTAAGGCTAACGGATATCAATCTATTCACACTTCGATGGTTGGCCCTCACGGCGTACCTGTCGAGGTGCAGATCCGTACCGAAGATATGGATCAAATGGCGGATAAAGGTGTTGCCGCTCACTGGTCTTACAAAGGTAATGGCGATCGCACTGGTACCACCGCGCAAGTGAAAGCTCAGCGATGGATGCAAAGTCTTCTTGAGCTCCAACAAAGCGCAGGTAACTCGTTTGAATTCATCGAAAACGTGAAATCAGACCTGTTCCCAGACGAGATTTACGTTTTCACACCGAAAGGGCGCATTGTCGAACTGCCAGTAGGGGCTACCGCTGTGGACTTCGCTTATGCTGTCCATACGGATGTAGGCAACACCTGTGTTGGCGCGCGAGTTGATCGTAATCCTTATCCTCTCAGCAAGTCGCTGAAAAATGGCCAGACGATTGAAATTATCAGCGCTCCGGGTGCACGCCCGAATGCAGCGTGGCTCAATTATGTGGTGACTTCACGTGCGCGCACCAAGATCCGTCAGGTTCTGAAAACCATGCGTCGCGAAGAATCAATCACGCTTGGTCGTCGCCTGCTCAATCATGCGTTGGGCGATATGTCCCTGTCTGACATCGACGAAGAAAATATCAATCATGTACTTTCTGAGCTAAAAGTCGACAGCGTGGAAGACTTGCTAGCAGATATTGGCTTAGGTGAGCTGATGAGTATTGTGATAGCTCGTCGCTTACTGGGTGATGTCGATGAACTCACTGAAGTGGCAAGCAGCGATAGTAATAAGCCGAAGAAGAAACTGCCAATCCGTGGAGCGGAAGGGTTACTGCTGACTTTCGCCAACTGTTGTCATCCAATACCAGACGATCACATCATTGCCCACGTCTCACCGGGTCGTGGATTGGTTGTTCACCGTGAGACATGTCCAAACGTACGCGGTTATCAGAAAGAACCAGACAAATATATGGCCGTGGAATGGTCAGAAGAGTACGACCAAGAGTTCATCACTGAACTGTATGTTGATGTGCAAAATCGTCAAGGTGTGTTGGCTGAACTGACTAATGTTATCTCCAAAACTGGCTCGAACATTCATGGTCTTTCTACCGAAGAGAGAGATGGTCGACTTTACACAGTGACCGTATTGCTCACGACCAAAGATCGTGTTCACCTTGCTGGAATCATGCGTAAGATTAAAGCGATGCCGAACGCACTAAAAGTGCGCCGTCGCAAAAACTAACGACCTACTCACACAGAGTTATGCCCTTGGAATGACAGTTTCAAGGGCTTTTATTTTACGACTACTATGAACTCAGAACGTTACAACCGAATCCAACAAGTGCTCAAGTCTCGTCAGGCTGACCTGACTTTCTGTCTTGAAGAAGTACATAAACCCAATAATGTTTCAGCAGTGATCCGCACCGCTGACGCAACTGGAATTCACAAAATTCATGCTGTATGGCCCAACGAGATGCGCACGCTCAGCCATACCTCTGCTGGCGCGCGAAACTGGGTCGAAGTCGAAACCCACGATTCTATTAATGAAGCGGTTGCCGAGCTCAAGTCTCAGGGCATGCAGATATTGGTGACTAATTTGTCTGAAACTGCAGTCGATTTTCGTGAGATCGACTACACCAAACCGACCGCAATTATTCTTGGTAGCGAGAAAATTGGCGCTTCAGAAGAGGCCAAACAACTGGCTGATCAGGATATTATCATCCCGATGATTGGGATGGTGCAGTCACTCAATGTCTCCGTCGCGAGCGCGGTTATCATGTATGAAGCTCAACGCCAACGCCAAGAAGCTGGCATGTACTCCAATCAAGTCAGCACATTACCGCAAGACACTATTCATCGCATTTTGTTTGAACGGGGTCATCCGGTCCTAGCCAAAGTCGCTAAACGGAAAGGAGTGCCTTACCCATCATTGGATGAAGAAGGCCAGATCATCGCCGATGACGAATGGTGGGCAGAAATGCAGAAGAAGTAGCCTTCTCTTTGTCGCTCGTTCGTCATCCTCAAGAGTGAGGGACGAGCGAATTGGGGATCTCTTTTTTTACCAATGAATTGAGCGATTCCCTACTCTTTCCTTCGTCAGTCTATGGAATGACAATGAGCCTCCTCGCAGGCGTTCCCGATTTTTTCTGTTCATTTTTCCCTGTACAAAAACACAGCTCAGTGGTTAACTATTAGGGTAATCGCCTATGTAACTTACTGAATAACTTACCGAGCTTTGTTATGTCCCAATTACTATCTGCTATCCCTTTGACTTCTCTGACTGGCGTCGGTGCCAAAGTGGCAGAAAAACTGGCGAAAGTCGGGCTCAATTCAGTACAAGATCTTTTATTCCATCTTCCTCTGCGATACGAGGACCGCACTCGCGTTTACCCCATTGTTAAGTTGCATGCCGGGTTATGGGCCGCCGTACAGGGTAAAGTCATGAGTGTCGATACTTTGTTTGGTAAGCGCAAGATGTTGTCGGTAAAAATCAGCGATGGCAATGGCACTATTACGCTGCGCTTTTTCAATTTCACAGCAGGCATGAAAAACAATTTTGCTGAAGGCAAAACTATCCACGCCTACGGTGAAGTCAAACGTGGCAGTTTTGGACTGGAAATCGTCCATCCCGATTATAAGTTTTACGCCCCAAATCAGCCTACTGAAGTAGAACAAAACCTAACGCCGGTTTACCCAACGACCGATGGTTTACGCCAGATCACTCTGCGTAACTTAACCGATCAGGCGTTGGAGCTTATTGATAAAGCAGCAGTACAAGAGCTCTTACCATCCGGCCTGTATAACCAGCAGGTATCACTGGCTCAGGCTCTACATACGATTCACAGGCCGACTCCTAACATCGATCTACAAGCCTTTGATGAAGGCAAACACCCAGCACAAATACGCCTGATCATGGAAGAATTATTGGCGCAGAATCTCTCAATGCTTTCCGTTCGCAGCAAAGGTCAGCAGGATGTTGCTCTGCCTTTATCTGAGCGTAACCAACTTAAACAGCAGTTGTTGGATCAATTACCTTTTTCTCCAACCAAAGCGCAATCTCGAGTTGTAGCTGAAATTGAGCAAGATTTGGCAAAGCCTCACCCGATGATGCGCTTGGTTCAGGGAGATGTGGGATCGGGAAAAACTTTAGTCGCTGCATTAGCAGCGCTTAGGGCGCTAGAGCATGGCTATCAGGTGGCGTTAATGGCACCGACTGAACTGCTGGCCGAGCAACATGCGATTAACTTTGCTCAATGGCTGGAACCTATGGGCATCAATGTTGGTTGGCTAGCTGGCAAACTGAAGGGCAAAGCCAAAGAGGCTGAGCTGGCGAAAATTGCCAGCGGTGAAGCGCAAATGGTGGTCGGTACTCATGCGCTTTTTCAGCAACACGTCGCCTTTCATCACCTAGCGTTAGTCATCATAGATGAACAACACAGATTTGGCGTCCATCAACGTCTTGAACTCCGTGAAAAAGGAGAGAAGCAGGGTGCATTTCCTCATCAGTTGATCATGACAGCAACACCCATCCCACGAACGCTAGCGATGACCGCCTACGCCGATCTCGAGACTTCCGTCATTGATGAACTCCCCCAGGGCGCACGCCTATCCAGACCGTCGCCATTCCGGATACAAAAAGAGATGATATTGTCGAACGTGTACGTAACGCCTGCCTCAATGAAGGTAAACAAGCGTATTGGGTATGCACACTGATCGATGAGTCAGAAGTATTGGAAGCTCAGGCCGCCGCCGATACCGCTGAAGAGCTAAAAAGAAAGCTGCCTGACGTTAACATTGGCTTGGTACATGGCCGGATGAAACCAGCCGAAAAACAAACCGTCATGCAAGATTTCAAAGACAACAAGTTACACCTGCTGGTTGCCACAACTGTCATCGAAGTAGGGGTTGATGTCCCCAATTCAAGCTTAATGATCATTGAAAACCCGGAGCGATTGGGATTGGCTCAGCTCCACCAGTTACGCGGGCGAGTGGGTCGAGGTAGTGTAGCCAGCCACTGTGTACTGCTCTACCATTCTCCATTGTCTAAAACAGCACAAAAGCGTTTAGGAGTACTTCGCGAAAGTAATGATGGATTTGTGATAGCTCAACGCGATCTGGAAATTCGCGGCCCCGGTGAACTTTTGGGTACTAAGCAGACTGGTATGGCCGACTTTAAAATCGCCGATCTGGTTCGCGATCAGCATCTCATACCTGAAGTACAGCGTGTCGCACGTCATATTCATGATAACTTCCCAGACAATGCAGCTGCGATTATCAACCGCTGGTTAGGTGATAGAGATATGTATTCGAAGGCGTAAGCGGTAGGTGAACAGAATTCTTTGAGAGATTCCCTACTCACTCCTTCGTCGCTCTATGGAATGACACGTTTTAGCTACGTTATCCTCAAGAGTGAGGCACGAGCGAGTTGGGATCTCTGAAGGCAAGTAGATAGCTTATATCGATTCTCTAGTCCTTCACCTTTAAAATCTCATCCCAAGGTAAGTTCTCATCTCCAAGAACCAAGAAGTTTGGGTTTTCCAAGGTTTCACGCTCATTGTAGGACAGAGGCTCAAGCTGAGTACTTAGAATCCGACCGCCCGCCTCTTCAACAATGCACTGAGTCGCAGCGGTATCCCACTCTCCGGTCGGTCCAAGGCGGAGGTAGCAATCCACAGCACCCTCAGCGACCAAGCACGCTTTAAGTGCTGCCGATCCCAAAGGCACCAAATCATAATTCCAACCACTGCTCATACGACTAGTAATACGATTGATGTCCTGACGACGGCTGATCGCAATCGCGATAGGGTGTGCCTTACCATCATGATTGTGGGATTTGATCCGCACACTTTCATCCATATCGGGAATCTTCCACGCCCCTTTGTCTTTATAGGCATAGTAAGTCACACCAGACACAGGGCCATACACAACGCCCATTACTGGTTGATGATTTTCGATCAGTGCAATAATGGTGGCAAAGTCTCCGCTGCGAGCGATAAATTCCTGGGTCCCATCGAGTGGATCAACCAACCAGTAGCGACTCCATTGTGAGCGTTTTTCGAGGCTGATGTCTGCCGCTTCTTCGGACAAAATCGGAATATCCGGCGTCAGTTCAGCAAGCTGTTCCATAATCAGCTTATGTGCCGCGATGTCGGCACTAGTGACAGGTGTTTCATCACTTTTGGTGTAGGCTTGGTATTCTTTTTTTCTCATAAATATCGAGAATGAGTTGGCCTGCCGAGCGGGCAATATCAATTACGGCTGGCAAATGGTGGGAAAGGTCTTCTGTCATTGGCATAGTCAATCCTTCACGCTCTACATTGATTATGGTTTTAAGATACGTAGAGCAAGCATCAGCGCGGTAATACTGCGCGCCTCACAAAAATCGAGGTGAGTCAGAAGTTCTTCGGCTTGAGCGAGTGGCCAGCGAATCACTTCCAGTGGTTCCGGTTCATCCCCTTCTAGTTGTTCTGAGTATAGTTCCTCTGCGATAAACAGGGTCATTTTGCTTGAGAAATAAGAAGGGGCGAGCACTACATCTTTCATTGGCGTCAGTTTGTTGGTACCCAAACCGATTTCTTCTTTTAGCTCTCGGTCTGCTGCTTGTGCTGGAGATTCTCCAGAATCAATCAAACCTTTAGGAAAACCAAGCTCATAACGCTCTGTACCCGCCGCATACTCACGAACCAGTAGTATGTCTCCTTCTGCAGTCACCGGTACCATCATGACGGCATTACGACCACTCGGTTTCATGCGTTCATAAGTCCGTTCGACACCATTGCTAAAACGTAAATCAAGTGCCTCAATAGCAAATAATTTGGATCGAGCTACTGTTTGTTTTTCCAAAATTTCTGGTGGATTCCGTTTAGACACTTGCTTGCTCCTTAGCGGTAGAGGAAGTCATTAATATATGAGAAAACTGCTATGTTTGAAAACAAAAAAGGGCTGACTTTTTCGTCAACCCTTTGTCGTACATATGGTTAAATCTTATGTTGAACCATTTATCAGTAGTAAGAGTGCTCGCCACGATCGTGCTCTGTTGCATCGCGAACCGCAGACAGTTCTCCTTCGAACTGTTGCAGTAACTCTTTTTCAATACCTTCTTTTAGCGTCACGTCGACCATAGAACACCCATTACAGCCGCCACCGAAGGCAACAATCGCAACACCGTCATCGGTAATCTCTACTAAGTTAACGTGGCCACCATGACCTGCTAACTGGGGGTTAACCTGGGTTTGGATTGCATATTCAACACGCTCAACCAATGGTGCATCATCAGAGACTTTACGCATTTTCGCGTTAGGCGCTTTCAGCGTCAGTTGAGAACCCATCTTGTCAGTGACGAAGTCAATCTCAGCATCTTCAAGGAATGGTAGACTCAGCTCGTCAATGTAAGCGGAGAAACCTTCATACTTGATCTCAGTGTCTGAAGCTTCAATCGCTTCAGTTGGGCAGTAAGAAACGCCACATTCGGCATTTTGCGTCCCTGGATTCACAACAAATACGCGGATGTTTGTCCCTTCTGGCTGCTGGCTCAAAAGGTTAGCAAAGTGTTTTTGGGCATTTTCAGTAATAGTAATAGGATTTGACACGACGAATACCTGAGTAAATTTGTAGGTTATTTAAGCGCCATTTTACTCCTGATTTCCTCAAGATCTAGCCTTTTAGATCAAATCAGCGCTACTTTAGCGATTAGAAGGTTCCGGAGTGCGGCAAATGCAGTAAATATCAATCGTTTTCACACCGGCATCAAGCAACAATTGGCATAATTGATGTACGGTACTGCCCGTAGTTAGCACATCATCGATAATAGCAACATGCCCAGCCTTTATCGATTGATTCAGACAAAAAGCCCGACGAACATTCTCCTTACGCTGCTTTTTATTCATTCCTTGTTGCCTGTCCGTTGCTCGCACCTTTTTAAAGAGCGCTTTACAAGGTACGGCCAGTGCTCGTCCAATTTGGCATGCCAGATGATGACTTTGGTTGTAGCCTCGATAACAGTAACGACGCCAATGCAAAGGGACAAAAGTAATTAGGTCTGGTCGTGTGTCGATACGCGGTACCAGAAGCAAAGCTAAGGTTTTAGCTTGCCAGTACTGGCCTTCATATTTCAGGCGGTGAACATAGCTCGATAGCGGCGGTTGATAATCCCCAACGCAGTATAAATTTGTCCACAACGGTGGGGAAACTAAACACTCTCCGCACATATCCACAGATTGAGGCGTCACTAAGCCGCACCGTCTGCAACGCGCAACTGGCGCAAAACATTGCTGACAAAAGCAACAAAACAAGGGATGGGTCGCTTGCGATTCAATTATCATCTGGCATAAATCACAATGACTTGGCAACAGGTAGGCTGTGTGTTTCTTGATCCAATCGGTTAACATGGCGCTCAATATCTTAGAACTCAATAGTTAACTTACCGCTTTAATTCAGGTGTAAAGGATGGAAAACGTGGTACAAAATGAGATCAAACCAACAACGCCATATTGGCAATCAACGGGTCATGGTAACGATTTGGTCTTAGTACATGGTTGGGGAATGAATGGCGCTGTATGGCATCAGGCCGCTGAGCAGTTAAGTGAGCACTTTCGGGTACACGTTGTTGATCTACCTGGGTTTGGCCATAGCCATCAATTGCATTTCGAAACGATGGAAGAACTCATACAACAGGTGCTGGAGAGCGCCCCAGACAATGCAATTTGGCTCGGCTGGTCTTTGGGCGGCTTGGTGGCAACGCATATCGCTATTCATCACCCTGAGCGCATCACTAAACTGATCACCGTGGCAAGCTCACCTAAGTTTTCAGCAGACAAACGCTGGCGCGGAATACAACCTCAAGTATTGAATGCGTTTACAGAACAATTGGTCGACGACTTTCGTGTTACCGTAGAGCGCTTTATGGCTTTACAGGCAATGGGTAGCCCTTCTGCCCGACAAGACGTCAAAAACCTCAAGAAAGCCATCCTATCTCGTCCAGAGCCAAATCCTCAATCCCTACTCACTGGCTTAAAGCTACTGGCACATGTAGATTATCGTCAGGCGCTACCTAATATCTCAATACCCACCCTACGCTTATATGGACGCCTTGATGGTTTGGTACCGGCTAAAGTCGCTACTGAGGTGGATACATTGATGCCAACCAGTGAGAGCTATGTATTTAGCGCTTCATCACATGCACCATTCATGACGGAATTTAATGAGTTTTGTCAGCAAGTTACTCGCTTTTCTACTGACAGATAACAATTATTTTATCCAACACGCTAAAATTATGACTCTACAGGCCGATAAGTAACCAAGCCAAGAAAACGCTGTTTTATTGTATTTTTGGCATGGCGTGAGGAGGTTAAATGCTCGTATCACCTACAAATGTAAGTGTACCGCTGATCGCCCCATCGGTTAATGTGCAAACGGAGCAGGCAGCCAGAGACAATAAAGTCCGCGAGCCCGTCACTCCCACTGTGGCATTAACCAAAAGTAACGCAGAACGTAAAGTTAAAGCCGATGATAAAAGGCGACAACAATCCTCTTGGGATCCGGCTGAGCACCCAAGCTATGAAGCCAGCGAACAGGAAGACGTTAAAGCCACTTATCAGGAAGATCCGAAAGATACGCTCGAACGGATTTTTCAATTGATTGCTCTGGACAGCTACAGTGAAGATCAGGGCAAGGGCTACGCGATGCGCTTTCGGTTACCAAGGCACATAATCGATGCGGCGATAACTGAAGGCAAAATGGCCAAGCGCAGAACCGTGATTAAGTTTCACTACGGTGATGCGGTTGCACCCAATACACCTTCAGATGTCATTGCGGTGTTGTAGTACCTAAAGATTGAATTAGGAAATACCGAAAAAAATCCCCGCTATTGCGGGGATTTGTATTTTTAGCCGAAGCTATTTTTTGGCTTTGGCAAAAGCAGCGGCAAATGCCCCGCCCATCGCGCCATTTGCTGGCTCTTCACGACGACGTTGGCTACCTTTGTTGCCTTGGCTCTGACGTTGTTGACCACGTGGCGCGGTAGAACGCTGAGAACGGTTATCTTGGCCCGGTTCATCATTAAGACGCATAGATAGGCCAATACGCTTACGCTGAATGTCCACTTCCATCACTTTGACTTTAACGATATCCCCCGCCTTAACGACTTCTCTTGGATCAGAGACAAATCGATCGGTTAAAGCCGAAATATGCACTAGGCCATCTTGATGCACGCCAATATCAACGAAAGCGCCAAAATTCGCCACGTTGGATACCACGCCTTCCAGCACCATACCCGGTTCGAGATCTGACACTTCATTTACGCCATCAGCGAACGTTGCAGTTTTGAATTCGGGGCGAGGATCTCGCCCTGGCTTGTCCAACTCTTTGATGATGTCGCTGACCGTCGGAACACCAAAATTGTCATCGGTGTAATCCACAGCATGTAAGCCACGCAGGAACTGAGTATCACCAATCAAGGCGCGAACGTCTTTGCTGTTTTTCTCTGCGATAGCTTTCACCACAGGATACGCTTCTGGGTGAACCGATGACGCATCCAGCGGGTTCTTACCATCCATAATACGGAGGAAACCTGCACACTGTTCAAACGCTTTTGGCCCAAGGCGGGCGACTTTCTTCAGTGTGGTACGTGCTTCAAAACGGCCATTCTCGTCGCGGTAATCAACAATGTTCTGCGCAATAGTGCTCGACAGCCCCGCCACTCGCGTTAACAAAGCAGGAGACGCCGTATTCACATCAACACCAACAGCGTTTACACAGTCCTCAACAACCGCATCCAGACGCTTAGCCAGCATCGACTGGCTGACGTCGTGTTGATACTGGCCAACACCAATCGATTTAGGGTCAATTTTCACCAGCTCCGCCAGTGGGTCTTGCAGACGGCGAGCAATCGACACTGCGCCACGCAGTGACACGTCCAAACCAGGGAATTCTTTGGCAGCCAGCTCTGACGCCGAATAGACGGACGCGCCCGCTTCACTGACCATAATCTTCTGCACGTTAAGGTTATTTCGCTTAATCAGATCAGCGACAAAACTGTCCGTTTCACGCGATGCCGTGCCGTTACCAATGGCAATTAGGTCGACATTAAACTGCTGTACCAGCTTCGCCACCACCTGAGCCGATTTGTCATACTGTTTTTGCGGCGGATGAGGGTAGATGGTTTCTGTTGCTAGCACTTTACCTGTTGAATCTACCACCGCGATTTTCGACCCCGTTCTCAAGCCCGGATCGAGACCTAGCGTGGCTCGTGGACCTGCTGGAGCCGCCATCAATAAATCTTTCAGGTTTGTGGCAAACACTTCAATCGCTTCGATTTCAGCACGCTCTTTCATCGCTCCCATCAGCTCAGTTTCCATGTGCATCGACACCTTGATGCGCCATGCCCAACTGATCACATGCTTACGCCACACATCCGCTGGGGCTTGGCTAAGTGAAATACCATAGTGATCGGCAATAATGGTTTCACAATACGACTGGCGAGCACCTTCTTCTTGCTCTGGGTCAGCATTCATCGCCAATGTTAAGAAACCTTCATTACGGCCACGCAACATAGCCAGCGCACGATGCGATGGCACCTTGCTTAAGGCTTCATTGTGCTCAAAGTAATCTTTGAATTTTTCGCCTTCGCGCTCTTTGCCTTCCACAACGCGAGCCACCAGCTCTGCGCTACGGTTAAGATGCGTACGAATTTTTTCCAGCAGGTTGGCATCTTCAGCAATACGTTCCATCACAATGGCACGCGCGCCATCAAGCGCCGCTTTCGTGTCTGCAATACCTTTGTCTGCATCAAGGTATTGAGCCGCTTCTTGCTCCGGCTCCGTCTGTGGTTCGTTCCACAATTTGTCTGCCAGCGGTTCCAAACCAGCTTCAATCGCAATCTGACCTTTGGTGCGGCGCTTAGGTTTATAAGGCAGATACAGGTCTTCCAGACGGGTTTTACTGTCCGCCTGATTGATTTCAGTTTCGAGCTCAGTCGTCAATTTACCTTGCTCCTGAATGGATTTCAGAATCGTCTGACGACGATCATCCAATTCACGCAGGTAAGAGAGACGGCTGTCGAGATTACGCAGTTGGGTATCATCCAAACCACCTGTCACTTCTTTTCGATAGCGGGCGATAAATGGCACCGTATTGCCATCATCGATGAGATTAACAGCAGCGTTAACTTGCTCAGTACGAACATTCAGTTCGTGAGCAATCATTTGACAGATAGCTTGGCTCATCCGTTGATTCTCTTAATTATAGTGTGTGAAGGAGTTGGTCTGCTCTAGACATGGGGGCAAATCATGGATTTTGCAATGTTTTAAATCTTGCCCTGAAAAAATCACCGACGCCTGATAGACACGGTGCACATTTGTGTCAAAACTGCAGTCGCAATTGAAATATATTCATTACATTTAAGTAAGTTATATCATTTCGAGTTAGTTAATAAGCATCGATACATCGATTTAGTTTGGGAAATTATTGCATGAAGAAGCTCTCTTTGATTCTGACTTTGACAAGCGCCCTAATGACAGCCCCGCAAGCTTGGTCTGAACCCCTTGCCACTACCACACAAAACCCTGCCTACCAGTTGGATAACGCACTGATTCTCGGACGCATCGAAAATGTCTACTATAGCGATATTCCAGAACTCAAAGGCGTACCCTTTATGGGCAAGATCGATACGGGTGCCGACACCACATCGATTCATGCTGAAAACATTCACATCACTAGCACGCACCCAGACTTTGAAGACTTGACCGATGATGACCTACTTTGGGCGGTGGTCAATGATCGGCGAAAAAACAAGCTAAAGAGAAATACAGAAACCTACTTGTCTTATCAGATCACGATTGCCTTTACCATTCGCCACCCGTATACCGGCGAAGACATCAATATCAGAGATGATCTCGAACGCATCAGCATCATCCGCAGCCGCTCCAGCGAAAAACCAATCCTTCGTCCAGCGGTACGAATGCCACTGACGATCGGTGGCCGCACCGTGGATGCCATGATTAACCTCACCAAACGTAGCCAGTTCTCGTCACCCATCCTGATTGGTAAAACGTTTCTTGAAGATAATGCTTGGGTGATGGCGAGTTATGATTACCTCCAAGAGCAGCCGCATGCTCAAGTCATAGGCAAAAAAGAAACAGTAGAAGTTGACGGCGTTCCCTATAAGGTCAGTGTTGCGACCACCAGCCGTTACACCAACGCCCATGCTTTGGATGTAAAAATCGACAAAAAGGCTCAATCAGTCTCGTTCAAATTGGAAGATGACAAAGGCAAACGCAAAGCTATGACTCTGCCATTGATCCGTATTTTGAATACCAGCAATGGTGAGCGTCCACTGGTTTACCTACCAGTCAAGCTCAATCAGAATCACACTCAGCATTGGCTGGTTTATTTACGTGACCGCAGCCATTTAAGCAGTCAGATCAGCCTTGGACGAGATGTCGCCAGCGAACATTTCGTTATCGATACCGATAGCGAAAACCTGCTCAAAAAAGCCGATACTAGCTTCAAGACGGCCCTCAAGTCTGATCCATTGGTGATCTCACCCAAAGAGACCATCACCATAGACCAAGAGTTCAGCATTCCTGCACAGCCTAGTTTTATCGTTAAAACTCCACTACTGAGAGTCAAAGAGTTTGAACTCAGCAAGAAAGGCGGCAAGGAACAGGTCAGTTTCACTCTTGAAAACCGCCAAGGTGAAATCAAAACGTTGACTAAGCCTGTCCTGCGTATACTCAAAGTCGGCAAATCCGTTCGTCCGGTTGTGGAAGGTGTATTCGAGTTAGGAGACAAAAAACGAGAACTGGAATTTGCTATCGATAGTCTTGGCAAAAATGACACCAAGCCTTTCTTTGTCATGGGCCACAACATGGCGAAAAGCAATGTACTACTCAACACTCGTACAGAGGATCTACTCAGCCCAAGTCCGCTATTCAGAGCTGGTCACATTGAAGTCGTTCAAGTCGAAGATCTGGCTTTTCCGGTCAAGCTAGATACAGGAGCGGATGTCAGCTCAATCAATGCCAAGAACATCAAGCAGTATCAGAAAGATGGCAAAGATATGGTCACGTTCACCTATGAAAATGATGTCGGGATGAAACAGGAATTCACTCGAGAAGTAGTCGATGTGATGCGCATTACAGCCAAGAAAGGGGAAAAAGCCAACGTGCGCCCTGTGGTTGAAATGCGAGTCAGGCTGGGAGAGTTGGATAAGATCATTCGCGTTAACCTCCAAGACAGAGGGCGTTTCCACTACAGCATGATTTTAGGCAAAAACTTCCTCAAATATGGGGCCATTGTTAGCAGTGATAAGGACTACATCATTACTGAAAAACCCGACTACGAAAAATAAAAGACAAGTGCCGAGCTCCTATGCGCGGCACCCTTTTCAACGGCTATAACAAATACTGTTCACAAACCACTCTTTCTCACCTTCCGGCGTTTTGACGCTGAATTCGTCATCCACTTCTTTCTTTAACAGGGCTCGCGCCATTGGCGAGTCAATCGAGATGTAATCTTTGGCGCCACCATAAATTTCATCAGGGCCAACAATGCGAAACTTTTTCACTTCTCCAGATTCATTTTCCACTTCGACCCATGCACCAAAAACACTTTTCCTTCCTGCTGCGGAGCGTAATCCACCACTTTCACCTGCTCAAGACGCTTGCGCAGGTAACGTACACGACGATCAATTTCACGCAGACGTTTCTTATTGTACTGATAATCCGCATTTTCTGAGCGATCACCTAAACTCGCTGCCCAAGTCACTTTTTAGTCACTTCCGGGCGATCTTCTTTCCATAGAAAATCGAGTTCTTTTTTAAGTCGGTCAAAGCCTTCGCGTGTGATTAGGTTTGTTTTCATATTTCTGACGCTAGTGAATTGAATATGGCGTATACATTAGCTAAAAAGGACTTAAAAAGGTAATAATCGTTAACAATTCTTTGCGCCACTTTCATCAGAACAATGTTACATTTTGATTCGTGAGAAAGGGCTGTACATTAGCTCCGACAAAGCGCTGTCTTATTTAATAGGTGGAATCATTACATGCAAGAAAATCACAAGATCTTAGTCGTTGATGACGATGCACGTTTACGTGCATTGCTGGAGCGTTACTTGTCTGAACAAGGATTCCAAGTACGTAGTGTCGCTAACAGTGAGCAGATGGACCGCCTGTTAACCCGTGAAAACTTCCACCTGATGGTATTGGATTTAATGCTGCCAGGTGAAGATGGCCTGTCTATTTGCCGTCGCCTGCGTAACGCTAACAGTACCTTACCGATCCTGATGCTCACTGCAAAAGGTGATGAAATTGACCGAATTGTTGGCTTGGAAGTGGGCGCAGACGACTACCTGCCAAAACCATTTAACCCACGTGAGCTGCTGGCACGCATCAAAGCCGTATTGCGTCGTCAGACAACTGAACTGCCCGGTGCACCTAGCTCAGAAGAGTCGGTGGTCGAATTCGGTGAGTTCAGCCTAAACCTTGGTACACGTGAAATGTTTCGCGGTGAGGAGTCAATGCCTCTGACCTCGGGCGAATTTGCGGTGCTTAAAGCGCTGGTTACCAATGCCCGTGAGCCGATGTCACGTGACAAACTAATGAATATGGCCCGCGGTCGTGAGTATTCTGCCATGGAACGATCCATCGACGTACAGATTTCTCGTCTGCGTCGTATGCTGGAAGTCGATCCGAGTAAACCTCGTTATATTCAAACTGTATGGGGCTTAGGCTACGTTTTCGTACCAGACGGCAAAGAAGCATAATTGCTCACCTGATGAGAGTGCGAGACTGTGTCTCGCACTTTTTGTTTTCACCTCAATCAAGGCCACCAATATGCGTATTCGCAGTTCCTTTACTCAATCGATTTTTATCTTTCTTACCTTATTGATTGCCAGTCAGGTTTACTCCTACTACGCCGTGTTTAACTATGCTTTGATGCCCAGTCTTCAGCAGTTTAATAAGATCCTCAGTCACGAAATCAATTTAATGCTCGACGATTCAGCAGCCATCGAGGGGGATTGCAGATGGATGCTCCACTTAGACGCAGAGTGTTAGAACAGCTTGGCGTCACCATCCACGCCGACGATAGCCCGATAGCGGATGAGTATTATCACGCCATCAGTATAGATCTCATGAGCGAGGAGATGAGCAAAGAACTCGGTTCACCGACCGATGTACGCATGATGCTAGGCACTGACAGCTACATTCTGTGGATGAGAATCGATTCATTGCCTGGTTCGCTGCTGCGTATTCCGCTATCTGAACTACAGGAAGAAGACTTTGCGCCTCTATTTCGCAATAGCTTAATTATGGCGTTACTCATCGTCGCCGGTGGTTGGCTTTTCATCCGTTTACAAAACCGACCTTTGATTGATCTAGAAAAAGCCGCCAAAGGTGTTGGTCGAGGGGACATTCCTCCGCCATTACCTGAGAAAGGCGCGACGGAAATCCGTTCGGTGACAAGGGCATTCAATCAGATGTCTAAAGGTATTCAGGCTCTAGAAGAAGACCGTACTCTGCTCATGGCCGGTATCAGTCATGATTTGAGAACCCCTCTGACTCGGATCCGGCTTGCTACTGAAATGATGTCACCGGAAGATAGCTATTTGGCTGAAGGCATCATCAGTGATACCGAAGAGTGTAACGAGATCATCAGCCAGTTTATGGACTACCTAAAACCCGTCAACAAAGATTCATTCATCGACGTTGACCTTAATGACATCGCCAATGATATTGCAACTTCAGAAGGTGGTTATGAGATTCAAATTGAAACTGAGCTGCAACAGCCCCTTAGGTTTACCAATGGCAGTCCGATCGCGATTAAACGAGCAGTAAGTAACTTAGTTGTAAACGCCATACGGTATGGTAATGGCTGGGTCAAAGTCAGCACTGGTGTCACTGCAGATAATAAACGGGTTTGGGTGTGTATAGAGGACAACGGTCCGGGTATAGAGCAAAGCCAAGTAAGCAAGCTGTTTGAACCTTTCACCCGCGGCGACACCGCCAGAGGCAGCGAAGGTACAGGACTTGGACTCGCCATAGTGAAGCGTATTGCTAGCCAGCATAAAGGGACGGTGCTAATCAATAATCGTAGCGGTGGTGGCTTACGGGCGCAGATCAGTTTTCCAGCAGTCGGCAAATAGCCTATCCAATAAAAAAGGGCGTTAGCCCTTTTTTTGGATATCAACAGATTTAAAGGCGTCCATGATAAGTAAACTGATAACGACCTTCAGAGTCTGGCGATGGAAGCCATTTCAGCTGTTCCGCCAGCGAACTAGGAAACTCGTTGCCCGGCTTAAACCAAGCGGAAGCCTGATAGCTGCGATTAGCTTGGATCATAACTTCCGCCGCACTGCTCACCTGTTGGCTGTTTTGATCACCTTTCAATGTGATCTGGCTATCCTGACAACTAAAGTTAACCACCACTGGACCAACGCTAAGCTCATCCAATGGCGTAATCACTTTGTCAGTATTCCACACTACTGAACCTTCAGCGGTCTGGCAATATGGAGCGGCATAAACCATCGACTTAATACTCAGCTCAACCTGCCCTGTCAGTTCCACTGGAACGGGCACTGGAGGCGCCAGTTCGAGAATTTTTGCAACGGGCAATGAAGCGATCAAGTTTTCAGCATAAGGGCCAGACATACTGTAGCCTACCACACCACGTCCCGTCATTTGCATATCACTGCCACGACCAAAACGCACCTGAGCTTCGGCTTTACCCATGAGCAATTTTAGTGGCGCCAATTGCCAATGTAAGGCGCCTAACTTCTGGCTTTGCCAGGTTAACCCTGTGGCGCTGCCATCCCAGACCGTACCTGAGACACCATGGACGACTAGCTGAGGTGGCAATGGTAAATAGTTCAGCGCAACCTGAGCTGGAACATGCGCCACAGCACTGATCAGAAAGACCATCACCAACGTCAGACTGAGCAGAATGACTTTTTTCACTTAGCTTTACCTTTTAACAAACTGTAAGCGCTTGACTTCAACAGTCCCATCTTGATCACCTTTATCAATGTCCATAAAGGTAGCGGATACACCGTGTTTTTCCTGCAGGAACGTCATCCAATCAAGTAAGCGATTGAATGGCATCGGTTGAACCCAAACCTGCAGTTCCTCGCCACGTGGCTGAACTCTGACAAGCTCTGCTCCAAAACGTGAAGCCGTTGAAGAAATGGACTGATTAAGTGGCAAGCTCGACGATGCCACTCCGCCTTGAGCACGCAGTTGACTGATAGTGTCTGCTTTGTCTTTCACCCAGTTGAGCAATTGTTTCTCGCTCTGGATACGATTCGTCGCCATGTCGGCACGCTGACTGACTGGTTGCAATATGCCCCAGTAGATCACACCCAAAAATAACAATACCGAACAAGCAATCAGCAAACGTTGCTCACGTTGGCTGGTACCTGCCCACCATGCCTGAAGTGAAGATAGTAATTGTTTCACCAGCAGCTCCCTATAATCGCTTAAGCACAAAGGTGCCATTAACGAGAGTCCCTGATTTACTCAGTTGTCCCTGCTCAACCGTAAATTGACCAGACATCAGTTCACGCGCTTTCTCAAACGTCTGGAAATCATTGCTTTGCGCCTGAAGCCTGACTTCTCCGCGAGTACTGTCATACTTGAAGCTGGTGAGCTTGAGGCTCGGGACCTGCTTCATCACTTGAGGCATTTTCACCATCCACTCCAGTACCGAGTCACCACTACCACCACCAGACAGTCGGCTCTCCTCCCGCTCCATTTCTCGTTTGAGATAGGTGACGGTCGGAATTTTACTCATGTTGGTCACTTGACGGAAAATACGTTCACTTTCCTCACGATAGGCGTTGGCTTGCGTTTCAGCACTTTGGATTTGCAGCCAGTTGTCGACACTGAGAATGGCAACCAAGATTCCTGCTGCAATCGCCGCTTTACGCCAAACCTTGAGATGACGACCAAAAGACGACTTCGGCTTAAACTCACCGGACAACAGGTTGACTTTACTTTTGACAGCTTGTTCAGCCAGTAGCTGCATGACCAACTGTGGTTGTTCGTTGTGCCATTTTTGATCATCGGCTAACGTTAGTTCTGGTAAGGGGGAATAGGCCTGAAGTGGCAGATATTCATCCCCTTGCTTCACCCAGTCAGACTGAGCCAAGAACGGCAACCAAGCTAGCTCAATACTGACCGCACTGAACTGACCTTTTTTCACCAACCACTGACCATCCAGCTCTACCGCACTCAAGCCTGACTCTTCAGCGACAGGCAAAGCCAATGCATCAGGTAATACCTTACGCACAGCAAAGCCAAGCTGTCGCATGTCAGCTAATATTGATTCCAACCAGCTGTAGTCAATACCACAGACATAAGCCTGATTGGCTGCCTTTGCCAAAATAGTAAAATGGAGCTCATCCACATCCTGCGCCACATCGTCTTCCAACATGAATGGCAGCATAGACTCAAACTGACGATTCGCGCCTGCTGGGACTTCCAGCTGCGTCAGAACCAAATTGGCTGCGGACACCAGTACAATAACTTGGCGCCCTTCTGCGTAATTGGCAAGCTCAGTCAAATCTTGGTGATTTTGCAGTTCACCGCTCGCTATCACTTCCTTTTGGCTTTCTGACCAAACCAGCCATTGAATCGCTGCTGTTTTACTTTTGCTCAGCCGAACGATTAGAAACTCGTTCACCGATCCCTCCAAAGCGACGGCGTATTACCGTTGCAGTTTCTCTATTATTACTAAACAACAGGCTGCGAATTCGCACCCTGGATTTATCCACTAGCACCTCAGCATCGAGCTCGAAATACACGCTATCGACACTCAGGTAGCCTTTGACTTGTTTTTTGACATCCTCACTCAAACCACTTAGGTCCGATTCAGCGAGGAAGTCATCCGTTGATGCCCATCCATCGGGGCCACGGTTTTCTATAATCTGTTTTGCCTGAGACGAGCTCAGGTTCGGATAGAACATAGCCGCCAGCAGCACTGCATGCTCTGGCGCAATGGTATTCACATTCAGACGAAAATCAGACGTGGGCAGTGCGCAAATCATCGGAGCGACTTTTTCCATCACTTCACCACTGACCTGATTTACTGCTCGCAACTCACTGCTGTCTGCTAACAGTGTATTAGCACTCAAATACGCAGGTGATAAACCTTCGTAGTGGCTGTCTTCGACGCCCGATGAGGAGTTCACCGAATCATTGCTATCAACAAACTCCCATAGTGACTGTGCAATGGTTTCTGCTTCGTAATTGTCCACCTGCAACTCCTCAAGCAGGTTCTGAAACTTTTCCACCAAGAAAGGGAGCTGAGCAGACCCTGCGGTTTGCTCCGCACCAGACAGCGCATTGATATTGAAACAGGCTTGTGCATCATGCAACTTACCGCTCACGGTGCCATAGTCCAAGGCCATGCTATTCAGCTCTTGTGCCCAAGGCTGTGACAGATTGATGCTGTCATCGTTATCTTTATAACTTTGTTCTATACCATACTTCGCGAGAGCTTCAACACCCAGACTGTACCAGTACGCTTGCTGATAACTGATTTGGCTGCCAGCACGCTTAAACTGACTAAACAAACGATCAGCCATACTGGCAGCGATACTGACCATCACCGCCAAGAGGAGCAAAATCACGATTAAGGCAACACCGCGCTGAGGGCGTTTAGCTGTCATTGCTTTTCTCCTCAGAACCGCCCATTTGGCCACCCGCCGTCATATAAATACGCTCAATCTTGCCATAGTCTTCTAGTTCAAGTTCAACCGCTACTGCTTGAGGTAACGTGGCTTTCTTATCCCACTCCTTTTTCCAGTCTGAGCCATCAAAGAACTTCACATTAAACTTTTCCACTTTGTCGAGCAATGGCATGACGATTCCCGTTTGTCCCGCAGGCGTATCAGCGTAGCGCCACCAGACACGCTCCAAAACGTCATCCTTGATTCGATAACCCACTTTACTCACTTCGCCACGTGGAAATTGCTGCTGCGGGTTATGCCAGCCTAAGCGAGTGAACAAGATCCCGTTGGCATCAGAGTCCAGCAAATACTCTTTCCACTGTATCAACAGACCATTGGACTCCTCACCATTGGTACGAGTCTGACGCAGTGCCATCTGACGAAAGTCGCCATCCATAAACACTAAGGCTCGTTGCAGCGTTTTCAGTCGCTCGCTGCGCTCCATGGACAGTTCGTTGCTGCGCTGGACCTGATTGAGCACCTGATAAGCGCCCACGCTCAAGCTGGCAAAGATGGCAATCGCCACCAAAACTTCAATCAGTGTGAAACCGCCCTGAGAGGCTGGTGTTTTACTTCGCCACATAGCTTCTCACCGTCACCACTGGCGAACTTTTTTCACTGGTCGCCACTTTGACATCAAACGCCTGCAAAATATCACCGGCGGTCTCAACAGGTTCTATCGACCAGAACCAATCGCGCCCAGCTAATTCATCCTTACCTTTCTTCTTACTCGGTTTACTCCCTGCCAACATGACTTTAGCCATCTGATTGTCAGCGACTAATGCAGCAAACGTTTTTTCTTCCAGATAATTTAATGTGTTGATGTGCTGGCTTACAGAGCGAATTGTCGCGATCGCAGCGGTAGCGAATATCGCTAACGCAACCAATACTTCTAATAGCGTCATACCCCGTTTAGCTTTCATCTTCGCTTTCTCCCGGAGCCAATAGCACTATTTGTCCATTTTCTTTTGCCACTACCTTCCATGCATCCTGCTCTTCATCGCCTTGTTCAGGATAAATGGCAACAGAAAATGGCGTGACTTCACCACTAGAAACAATAAATACTTGTGGCGGGCGCAACTTTTTCTTTTCTTTATATTCAGCAAACATATCTTCATCAAACAGGCTTCCCGGTTTGAACAGACGTTCATCATCAGCCCATGCGCCCACTCCCATATTCAGCGTCACGGCAACCGACTCATTCATCTTCGTTTCGTATGGAATTTGGTCGATGTTGAGCTTCTGCCAACCTTCACTTTCCAACGACATCAAGTAGTAGATCGATTTTTTCTCGTCGACGCGCAGGCCGAAATCTCTTCCACTGAGCATCGCTTCTTCATTAAGGAGCAATATTCGTTGAAAAAGAGATTCAGCCTGCTTCTTTGCGACGTCTTTTGAACTGGTAGGTAACGTAGAGATCACCGCTACTGAAGCGAGGGATACGAGTACCAAAACCAGTAAGATTTCCAGCAAAGTAAAGCCAGTACGAGCAAGAGTTGGGTAACGTTGGCGCATAGGAAAAAGAGGGCGGCTTATGCCGCCTCTGCCTTATTGAAAGTCCTGAATATTCCAGTTACCGATATCAGCATTGACACCCTCACCACCTTCTTGACCATTAGCACCTAGGGTGAAAATATCGATGTTGCCGTTGTCACCTGGGCTCAAGTATTGGTAATCATTGCCCCAAGGGTCGGTTGGCAGACGCTTGATGTAACCACCGTCGCGATAGTTACGTGGTTCAGGGCTTGATGGCTTATTGACTAACGCTTCCAAACCTTGGTCTGTGGTCGGATAAACACTGTTATCGAGCTTATACATATCCAGTGCATTTTCTAACGCAACAATATCAGTAATGGCTTTTTGTTGGTCAGCCTTCTCTTTGTTCCCTAGAAGGTTAGGAACAACAAAACTCGCTAAAATACCTAAGATGACGACAACAACCATCACCTCTAGAAGTGTAAAGCCAGACTGCTTGTTCATTTTTCTTTTCATTGTAATCTCCAAATAAAAGTTCATAGCGAGAGGTTAAACTGCTCTCAGTATGACTATCCACTCATTAAGTTGTTCATTTCTAAAATTGGCATCAGAGTCGCCATTACGATAAACAGCACTAATCCAGCCATCAGTGCAATCAATGCCGGAGTGAAAATACCTAAAGCAATATTGACCGTTGATTCAAAGTTGGCGTCCTGATTGTCAGCCGCACGAGTAAGCATGCTCTCTAGCTCACCACTCTGTTCACCACTGGCAATCATGTGTAGCATCATCGGCGGGAAGAGCTTGGTCTGTTCGAGTGATTTGCGCAGGCTCGCCCCTTCACGAACGTTATCAGTCGCGCTGAGGACCTGCTGCTTGACGTAGTGATTCGACATCACGTCTACCGCCACTTTCATGCCTTCCAAGATCGGAATAGCACTGGAAGTACAGATAGATAAGGTACGCGCAAAGCGAGAGGTATTCAGGCCACGAGAGATTTTGCCAATCATTGGCATATGAACAATCTTACGATCCCAGCTCAAGCGCAGGTTTGGTTTACTTAGAGCAAACTTAAACAAATACACCAGAACGGCCAGAGCCACTAAAAGTTGAATACCCCAGTGTTGAATAAAATCACTGGAAGCAAGAAGGAACTGAGTCGACTGAGGCAACTCTTGCCCCATCTGAACAAACTGGCCAACAATCTTGGGCACCACTGCCGCGAGCAAAAACGCCACTATACCGACGGCAAAAACCACCAGAACCACAGGGTAAATCATTGCCTGCTGCAGTTTAGAGCGCATTTTTTGTCGATTCTCTGCATAGTCCGCCAAACGCTCCAAAACCGCATCTAGATGGCCAGATTTTTCTCCCGCCGACACCATAGAGCGGAACAAGTCATCAAAGATGTGCGCGAAGTCCGCGAGACTGTCAGACAACGTATAACCTTCAGTAACCTTTGAACGTACCGCCAGCAACATGGTACGAATTCGCGGCTTTTCAGACTGCTCCGAAACTGCTTTCAGACACTCTTCTAGCGGCATTCCTGATTGAACTAAGGTCGCCAACTGGCGAGTAATCAGAGCTAAGTCAGGCGTACTGATACCGCGCTTGAAGGTCAGCCCAGCTTGCTCGGTCTGCTTTTTGGCTTTCTGACGTGTTTCACTCACCTCAACAGGCATTAAGCCTTGCTCTTTTAGCCGAGCTCGGACCTGACGTGCGTTATCGCCTTCAATGACCCCTTTCTGGGTTTTGCCTTTCTTATTGAGGGCTTTATATTCAAACGCTGCCATTAGCCTTCCTTAGTCACCCGCATGACTTCTTCAAGAGAAGTGATACCTTGACGAACTTTGCTCAAACCATCATCACGAATACTTGGCGTGTGCTTACGAATGGCTTTTTCAATCGCCTGCTCACCCGCTTCGCTATGAATTTGCTCTTGTACCAGCTCGTTAACTACCAGTAACTCATGGATACCAGTACGACCACGATAGCCCTTCTGATTACAGTGTTCACAGCCGTTAGGCCTGTAGAGGATCAATGGTTCTTCTTTCTCCAGAGCAAAGAGTTTTTTGGTTTCTTTGTCTGCTTCGTAGGGCTCTTTACAATCTGGGCAAAGCGTACGAACTAGGCGCTGTGCCAACACGCCTAACAGTGATGAGGAGATCAGGAACGGCTCAATGCCCATATCACGTAAGCGGGTGATCGCGCCCACGGCTGTATTGGTGTGTAGGGTCGACATCACCAAGTGACCGGTCAACGAGGCCTGAACAGCGATCTGCGCGGTTTCCAAATCACGAATTTCACCGACCATGACAACATCAGGGTCTTGACGCAAAATAGCACGTAAGCCACGAGCGAACGTCATATCTACTTTGGGGTTAACCTGAGTCTGACCGATACCATCGATATCAAATTCAATCGGGTCCTCAACAGTAAGGATATTGCGTTCGTTGCTATTGAGCTCCTGCAGACCAGCATACAAGGTGGTCGACTTACCTGAGCCAGTTGGGCCAGTAACCAAAATGATGCCATGCGGGCGTTCAATCATACGGCGGAAGCTTTCATGGTTAGCTGGCGTCATACCTAAGCTATGCAGATCAAGTCGAGTTGCATTCTTATCCAAAAGACGCATCACCACTCGCTCTCCGTGAGAGGACGGCATGGTAGACACACGTACATCAACCGCTCGGCCGCCAATGCGCAGAGAGATACGTCCATCTTGAGGAACGCGCTTCTCGGCAATATCCAACTTAGCCATAACCTTTACACGCGAGACCAATAGTGGTGCTAATTTGCGACTTGGTGACAACACATCCCGCAGCACGCCATCAATTCGGAAGCGGATTGAAAGCGCTTTTTCGAATGTCTCAATATGGATATCCGATGCCCCTTCTTTGATCGCTTCACCTAGCATGGCATTAATCAGCTTGATGATCGGCGCATCATCATCGGACTCAAGTAAGTCCTCATCTTGCGGCAGGTCTTCAGCTAGCGAGAAGAAATCATCACTGTCCGCGCCCAAATCTTCCATTAACTGGCGGGCTTCCGACGAGTCACGCTGATACGCTTCGGTCAACTTTGAATCGAATTCTTCCTTAGACACTTCGCGCAACTCAAAATGCTCACCCGCCACACGCTTTACTTCGATTAAGGCTTCAAACGACAAAGGGGCAACATAATACAGAACCAACCCCTGCTCTGAAGGCTCAAGAACCAGTTGCGAACGATTGGCAAAGCTGAACGGTAAGCGACGGAAAGTGGTTATCTCATCCATCACTTCGTTTCCATTTGGTCAAGGAAAGCCTGAATCTCAGCTGGGTGACTAATTTCTTCACCAAACTTAGGCAATACAGGCGTTTGCGCGTCTTCCATCAGCTTGAGACCTTGTTCTGCTTTATAAAGCTGCTCAGCACGAATAAAATTGTATTTACGCTGAGTAATACCATCTGCAGTCACACCATCGCGAATAATGGTTGGTTTGATGAATACCATCAGGTTGGATTTCTGCATTTGAGAGCTGGTCGACTTAAACAAACGACCTAAATAAGGGATATCACCTAACAGCGGAACTTTAGACTCACTCTCTTGCGCGCGTTCATCAATCAAACCGCCCAGAACAATCATCTGGCCATCTTCTACCATCACTGACGTATTAAGTTGGCGCTTAGCAAAGCTAACATCCACCGCCGCGTTACTGGTCGCAGGCAGAACGTTAGACACTTCCTGCTCAATGGTGAGCTGTACCGAGTTACCTTCGTTGATTTGCGGAACGACTTTCAGCTTGATACCGACTTCTTTACGATCAACAGTCTGAAATGGGTTGTCGTTGTTTGATCCCGCAGCAGAACCAGTGATTACCGGTATTTCTTCACCGACAATAAACGATGCTTCGCCATTGTCCATCACAGTAATACTCGGAGAAGACAAAATGTTAGAGTTGGTATCACTCGACACTGCGCTGATCAAGGCAGTCCAGTCTCCCATGACAACACTCAATGCTGCACCGTTAACGCCAGAAAGCGCGGAAGCCAGTGTTGAGTAATCGCCTTTCGTCGTTGTTTGTTCGTAGTATTTTATCTCACCAGTAGTACTATCTCTGATAGGCTTGCTCTCGACGGTGTCTTTTGCCTCTTCTAGGCCGACCATGACACTACCGATCTTGGTTCCAGCATTCCCATATTGGATAACTGCGCCCGTATCGAGTGATCCCCACTGAACGCCCAAATTGATGCCATCGCCCTCTGTCATTTCGACGATCAGAGCTTCAATCAGTACCTGCGCACGGCGAATATCCAATTGAGAAATCACATCCTGAAGCGCGTTCATAATATCTGGCGGCGCCGTCAGAACAAGCGCATTGGTACCCGTGTGAGCCGAAATCATCACTTCACCACGCTTGACACTGGAAGCCTGTTTAGAGCCAGAAGACTTCTCGGCTTGCAGGTTGTCAGAGACACCTTTCAGAACATCAACGAGATCTTCAGCCTTAGCGTACTTTAAATAAACGACGCGATTGTTACCTTTGGTCGCCATTTCAACATCAAGCTGCTTAATCAGCTTGCGCAGACGCTTTCTAACCTGAGGATCACCAGAGATAAGAATGGAGTTAGTACGGTCATCTGCAACCAACTTGGGTTGAAGAAACTCTGGCGTACTTTTCGCGTCCGTTGTTTTGTTCAGAGCGTCAACAATTCGTACCATTTCTGCGGCGGAAGCATTGTCCAACTCAACCACTTCAATTTCTTTATCGCCTGCTTGGTCGACACGCTTGATGATGTCGGCCAGTCGATTAACCACCGCAGCGCGACCCGTAATAAGAATAATATTGGCAGGATCGTAGTGCACAACGTTACCCGCGCCAGCATTATCATTGAGCTGACGCAACAAAGGGGACAGTTCGCGTACCGAGACATTACGTACCGCAACGACACGCGTCACGACTTCGTCACCTTGGACTGAACCATCACCAACAACAGGAATCGCCGACGTTTTTGCATCTTTAGATTTAATGACTTTGATAACACCGTTGTCCATTTCGACAACCGCATAGCCATACACTTCAAGAACATTTAAGAAGAAACTGTAATACTGCTCTTCTGACAACATGTCATAGCTGCGCACGTCAATTTTGCCACGTACTGACGGGTCAACAATGATGGTTTTTTCCAGATTTCGACCAACAATGTTGATGAACTCTTGAATATCTGTGCCTTTAAAGCTCGCACTGTATTCGTTAGCGAATACAGTAGCTGGTGGCATCAACAAGCTTCCTGCTAAAAGCCAAGCGCTTTTTTTAAGCCAATGGTTCACTCTCTACTCCTCGGAATGATTCAAGAATCTGCATCATTCTTACAATTCAATATAAATTTCATAAGGCTGGCCATCTCTTTCCACCGTCAGGTTGAGCTCGGTGAGTTGAGACATGTTTTTAAAGATCTCTCCCATCGCTGCAGGGTTACTCAGATCTTGGCCATTAATTTGTGTTGCTATATCCCCTGACTGTAAGCCAACTGATTCGAAGAGTTCTTTCTCTTTACCCGGGGTTAAGCGATAGCCAATAACGTCTCCGTCTCTTTTAATCTGAGACATACGAACATATTGGAAAATTTGTTTTGCGTCTTTGCGGATAACAGCACGAATTTCTTCCAGCTTATCAACTGAAACGTCTGCCTTGACCGATTTGGCTTTAGGTTGTGGTTGCGGATCTTTAGTGTATTTAAGTCCTTCCAGCATAACCGTCTCATTACGACCCGAGTTATCAACAATAATTCGATCGTACAGCACCTGAACCACCTTGGCTCTTGTCCCTTCCAGAGTTTCACCGATCCCATAGGTCGCTTGTTGACCTCGACTTGCGACTACAGCAAGGTTCTTACCGGGTTCTGTGCTGGTGACAACCCCAACCAAAATGACACTCAAACGACTTTTAGGCGCTTCCGTCACTACGGGTTTTTTCGCAACCGGAGCTTGGGATTGATAGCGGCCAAACAAGTGGCTGTTTTGCAATTCAGCAAGATTCAAACCCGAGTCTTTGCTGACACTACCGCTGACCAAAGTAGGACGCCATTGGGCAACAGATTGCGACTCCATAGGTTTCCATATTAGTGCGCCAGCCACCCAGGCACTTACTCCCAACAATACAACTGTCGCCATTGAGCTCAGGCGGTCTTGATTTTTAACAAAACTGTCCAGTTGAATTACACCACGTATGTTCACTCACAATCCTTTTCATCACCAGCTGACAAAGCCATGCAAGGTACTATTTACCAAACAAAGCACTCTATAATTTGAGTTTTTATTTGAACGAAACATTCTACCAAAATATGAAACAGGCTAAATAGCTAACCGCCTGATTAACATGTAAAGCGGTGGAATTTTACCATATACCTTGAAAAATGCGCGCTTCATCACCATTGTTACAGCAATAATTTGGCACAAGATTCATCACCAGTTAGAGGCGAGTATCCACAATGGGTTCCCAAACTGAAGTAGTTAGACTCGATAAATGGCTATGGGCAGCACGTTTTTACAAAACACGCTCCATTGCTCGAAATATGGTCGACGGCGGCAAAGTTCACTATAATGGCCAGCGCAGCAAGCCAAGTAAAGCCGTTGAACTAGGCGCAATGATTACTCTTCGCCAGGGGCATGAGGAGAAAACCGTTGTTATCGAAAAAATTTCGGATCAACGACGTGGCGCTCCCGAAGCACAAACCCTCTATACCGAAACTGGGGACAGTCTTGCTAAGCGTGAAGAAAATGCCGCCCGTCGCAAACTTCATGCGCACAACCCAAGTCCAGAGCGCCGCCCCGATAAAAAGCAGCGTCGCGACATCATCAAATTCAAACATCAATAAATATCAGCCAACATTCGGCTGATATCAGTACCGTACGTACGAGGAAATGCTTACATGGCAAACAATGTTTTAAACCGCTACCTTTTTGAAGACCTTTCTGTACGTGGCGAGTTGGTACAATTGGATGAAGCTTACCAACGCATTATCTCCAGCAAGGAATACCCAGCGCCTGTTCAGAGTCTACTCGGCGAGCTCTTGGTAGCGACGACTCTGCTGACAGCAACGTTAAAGTTCGAAGGCTCTATCACCCTGCAACTTCAGGGTGACGGCCCTGTTTCATTGGCTGTCATTAATGGCGACCATGATCAGAAAGTCCGCGGTGTAGCACGCTGGGAAGGAGACATTGCTGAAGATGCGAGCATCCATGACATGATGGGTAAAGGCCACTTAGTGATCACCATAGATCCTAAGAAGGGAGAGCGCTATCAGGGTATTGTTGGCCTTGATGGTGATAACTTATCTGAAGTTCTTGAAAGCTACTTCGCAAACTCAGAGCAACTTAAAACACGTATCTGGTTGCGTCTTGGGGAGCATGAGGGCAAGCAGCATGCTGCTGGTATGCTAATTCAGGTGATGCCAGATGGAACGGGAGCACCTGACGACTTTGAACACTTAGAGCAATTAACGGATACCGTCAAAAACGAAGAGCTATTTACGCTCCAAGCCAACGAGCTGCTTTATCGTCTCTACAACCAAGAGAAGGTTCGCCTGTTTGAGCCACAGCCAGTGGCATTCCATTGTGGTTGCTCACGCGAGCGCAGTGGCGCTGCGATCATGACCGTCGATCGTGCGGAAATAAAGGATATATTAGCGGAAGTCGGCTCAATTTCTCTGCATTGCGATTACTGCGGTACGGACTATACATTCGATGAAGCTCAGATCGCAGAGCTGTTTGATCACACGGATTCGGACAACGAAACGCTACATTAATTTTTTACATTTAAGAAGCACGTAATTTACCAGTCAAAAGGCCAGCACTTCGCTGGCCTTTTTGTGATCAAAAGCCCGTAAAAATTGGACTTTCACGTAATAAAGCAACCACTTAATTTTATTCAATTAATAATTCTTTTTGATCTAGCGCAATCCTTTGCGCGCACGATACACTACTCCAGCCAATATGTGATGAGTCGCCTAAAACCATACAGGAATCATGGATTTTTTTTTGAGCTGTATCCCTGTTTTCACAGAGACCCGTTGCTAGCATGGTGAGCAGATAATAACCAATACATTATTACAAAATCCCTACAGAATATTCCTACAAGGAGCACCTATGACCGTTATGGAACATGCAAAGGCTGCAACAATTGATCTTACCAAACACGGGCTTCACAACGTAAAAGAGGTTGTCCGCAACCCAAGTTACGAAATGCTGTTCGAAGAAGAAACACGCGCAGATCTGGAAGGCTACGAGAAGGGTGTAGTCACCGAACTAGGCGCAGTTGCCGTGGACACGGGTATCTTTACTGGACGCTCACCAAAAGATAAGTACATCGTTAAAGACGCAACAACAGAAGAGCACATGTGGTGGACTTCAGATGCGGTTAAAAACGACAATAAGCCCATCACTCAAGAAATCTGGAATGACCTCAAAGAACAGGTCACTAATCAACTTTCTGGAAAACGCGTGTTTGTTATCGACGGTTACTGTGGTGCTAACCCAGATACGCGTCTAAGTATTCGCGTTATCACTGAAGTCGCATGGCAAGCACACTTCGTCAAAAACATGTTCATACGCCCTAGCGAAGAGGAGTTGGCAACATTCGAACCTGACTTTGTGGTGATGAATGGTGCTAAGTGCACGAACCAGAAATGGAAAGAGCACGGCTTGAACTCTGAAAACTTTACTGTATTCAACCTTACTGAACGTATGCAGTTGATCGGAGGCACGTGGTATGGCGGTGAAATGAAGAAAGGCATGTTCGCGATGATGAACTATTTCCTTCCCCTGCAAGATATAGCCTCTATGCACTGTAGCGCAAACAAGTGCAAAGAAAATGGTGATGTTGCTGTCTTCTTCGGCCTATCAGGCACAGGTAAGACAACACTCTCAACTGACCCTAAGCGTGAGTTAATCGGTGATGATGAGCACGGTTGGGATGACGATGGTATCTTCAATTTCGAAGGTGGGTGCTACGCCAAAACCATCAAGCTTTCGAAAGAAGCAGAACCGGACATCTATAACGCAATTCGTCGTGACGCGCTACTTGAAAACGTAACCGTACGCAGTGACGGTTCAATTGACTTCGATGACGGTTCAAAAACAGAAAATACTCGAGTGTCTTACCCAATTGAGCACATTGAGAACATCGTTAAGCCAGTATCGAGAGCTGGTCACGCAAACAAGGTGATCTTCTTGTCTGCGGATGCATTCGGCGTGCTGCCTCCTGTTTCCAAGTTGACTCCAGAGCAAACCAAGTACCACTTCCTATCTGGCTTTACCGCGAAACTTGCTGGTACTGAGCGTGGCATTACAGAGCCAACACCAACCTTCTCCGCTTGTTTCGGTGCGGCATTCCTGACACTACACCCAACCAAGTACGCAGAGGTACTGGTGAAACGTATGGAAGCAGCGGGTGCTGAAGCGTACCTAGTAAACACAGGTTGGAACGGCAGTGGCAAGCGTATTTCCATTCAAGACACCCGTGGTATCATCGATGCTATCCTCGATGGTTCAATTGAGAACGCAGAAACGAAACATATTCCAATCTTTAATCTGGAAGTGCCGACTGCGTTGCATGACGTCGATCCAGCCATCCTAGATCCACGTGATACCTACACTGATCCACTACAGTGGGAAAGCAAAGCCAAAGATCTGGCTCAGCGCTTCATCAACAACTTCGACAAGTACACGGATAACGATGAAGGGAAATCACTGGTTGCAGCAGGCCCTCAACTAGATTAGTGATATCATCACCAATTGCTTAGCTAAGCCCCTCTTTCGAGGGGCTTTTTGTTGCCTGAAAAGCAAAAATGTTCCAAGCTAGCTACATCTACTACGAGGGAAGGTCGAGACTTTGAAGAAAGCACTGCTGCTGACGGCTATTGCTATTGTCAGCCTGATCAGCTTACCGCTACTGGCTCTGTTTGTTCTGCTTAACACCAACTATGCGAGCAAAGTGGTCAACGTGATGCTACAAAATCTGACCTCTTATACCATCACAACTCAGCAAGCGTCATATTCCCCTCCCTTCCAGCTAACATTAGAAGATGTTGAAATTAACACCGAGCCAAAAGCGACTCTCATCCCCAAGCTGACCGTCTGGTTGAGCCCAACACTGTGGCAAAACAACCAAGCCTCGTTTGACTCTGTCTTAATTGAAGGTGCCAATCTAGACATCGACGAACTGAATTCACCCTTGCTGCATACCATTAACTTGCAGCAACTGGCGCTGCAGCATGTCGACATTACTGCGCCGGGTTGGTCAGCCAGAGACGTCAATCTTCAGGTCAAAAAGCCTCAGTGGCTCAACCAAGAGCAAAACCTGCCTTATGGTGACATTCAACTGTCAGCCGAGCAGTTATATATCAAAGGAGAAGCATTAGATAACCTGCTGATCGACGCGCAATATCAGGCAAAAGACAGTACCATCTATGGTGCTTCATTCAACTGGCATGGAGCGGAAATTTCCGGTCAAGCGGAGCAGTTTAGCCAAGGGTGGTCGTTGATCAACGTCACCGTCAACAGGCTCGATTTACCGCCGAATAGCTCTGTAGAGACATTACTCTCAAGGCTTAAATCGCTCGACCTACCGATTTATCAGATCAATAGCCTCGACCTCCTCAGCAGCAACCTCCATTACGCAGGGTGGCAATTCAATCATCTCGATGCGTCTTTGGAGAATCTCACGCTTGACCGCCCTTTGTGGCAGCAAGAGCAAGGCTATATCTCGTTTGATGCTGAAAGTGCGGACTTCAACCAGCTAAGGTTTGTCGCACCGACAGCCAAGCTGAGCTTCACTCCAAATCGCATCTCAGTGGATGAGTTTGATACTGATTTCAAGCAAGGCCGTGTCCAACTAAGTGGCACGCTGACACCAGAAAACATTGCACTTAACCGCTTAAAAATCACTGGCGTAAAATGGCTGGAGCAAACCGATCAGCTCATGAGTACTCTGGCGCAACTATCACAACCTCTGCACTCACTGAAGATTGCTGAGCTCGACATCGAAAATGCCCAACTTATTCAAGTCGAACATCCTCCCTACTGGCAGTTATCTGGCCTCAATATCGAGGGGCAGGAAATAACCTTGATTCATGACGACCAAGTCGGACTTTACGATGGCAGCCTGGAAATAAGTGCCAACAATGCCAGTATCGAACAGCTGCTGACTACCCAAGCGGTGCTAAAAGCATCGGCCAAACAGGGCAATATTACCTTAGAGCGCGCTTTTATACCTCTAGATCAAGGCTATATCGAGGCAAGCGGGCAATGGCAGCGTCAATCTGTCAGTGCCCCATGGCAACTGTCACTGCATGCCGATGGTTTTCAGGTCAATCAACCGCTATTACAAGCCCAATTGCCGTTTAAGCTCGCCGGACTAGCTGAAGTCGAACTGGAAATGAGTGGCTTGTCTGGTGATTATTCGATGCTGGCACACAGCCTGAGCGGCTCAATCAATGGCTACCTGCATGATGGGGCACTGGAAGCAAAAAGTGCCGATGGCGATCAAAGCTACCTGCAGATTTGGCCATTAGATAAAATTACACTCCAAGCCGATCGTGGCCGGATTAAAATTGCATCAAAGGGACAACAAGCACAACTAGCTGGGACATTAGATCTGACCAAACCTGAGTTTGGCACATTAATTTTTACCAGCGAGCATAACTGTCAGAGATTATGGTCTGATATATTCAATCTGACCAATGTGATTCAAGATGTGTGTGGCGAGCCGATCGAATCAACCGCACCCGCCCGCGAAGAAAGTCACTCTTCAGAAGATGAAGAGGCAGGCAAATCCAGCATCGACTTGTAATTCGGTAGTAGCATATAAGTACCAATAAAATCAACAGCTTGCGTATCACCACTGTGAATTGTGACATGAATGACAATACGGGCCTTTCGGCCTGAAGCTAGGCGATCTAAGTCCCCACTAATCCCATCCAAAGAGGTTGAAGCTACTGGATTCTGAGTCACCGGATGGCGGTAGCGGATCTGGCTGTCTGCCAACACAATATCACCACTCAGACCACGCTCTTTCATCAGCAACCACGTCATTCCCCACCCTGTCAATGTCGCAAGGGTAAAGGCTGAGCCTGCGAACATAGTGTTATGCGGGTTGAGATTAGGGTTGAGCTGAGAACAACACTCGAACTGATAACCCGTGTACTGATTTATCTTAATGCCCATCTTATCGCTGATAGGGATTTGATGCTCCCAGCGTTCTTGCAGCTCAGTGCACCACTCAGGTTTACGCAGTACGTTGGCCATTGGGTCGAGCTTTTTGACCATCTGCTGATGACGCACGGGACCACGTTCATCCGTTAAGTCACCGCGCCGCTCAAAACCGTTCTTTTCGTAGAAAGAAATGGCATCCTCTCGCGCATTACACACCAAACGCTTGGCCCCTTCCTGACGGGCAAGCGATTCCAGAGCCACCAGCACTAGCGAACCCATGCCTTTGCTACGACGATTGCCTTTCACCGCCATATATCGAATTTGTGCTTCGCTGTCTGGAGTGATGTAAAGACGGCCGATTGCCATAGGTCGTCCACGACCATCGACAATCATGCGATGGTGGCTCATCGGATCGTATTCATCACGCTCAGAGCCTAGCGGCATGCGCCAAGGTTCGCGCAGCATTTGCCAGCGAAAGTGGTAATACTTATTGAGTTGGTTATCCGTTTTTGGCGTGATCAGCTTAAACATAAAATTCCTTTTCCATGGAAACGCACTTGGCGTTTCCCCTCTAGCCTATCTTTATAATTATACCTGTAACCAGAAGGTTACTGGGCCGTCATTGACCAGTGATACTTTCATATCTGCTGCGAAGCGCCCTCGCTCTGTCGGCAGCACTTTCGAGCATTGGTCTGCAAAGTAATCGTATAAACGCTCAGCCTCCGCTGGATGCGCTCCACGTGAGAAACCCGCACGGGTACCTTTTTTGGTATCGGCAGGCAAAGTAAATTGGGAAACCACCAGCACTTTACCTTCGACCTGTTTCACGTTGAGGTTCATCTTGCCTTCATCGTCACCAAATACTCGGTAAGTGGTCACACGCTCCATCAATCGCTTCGCTTTAGCTTCATCATCGTCCTTTTCTACACCCAGTAGAACAAGTAGACCTTGGTCGATCTCACCAACTACTTCGCCATCAACGCGCACTGCGGCTTCACTTACTCTTTGGATCAGCGCTATCACTGCTCTTTCCTTCTTGCTGCTGTTTGATCGTTTCCGTCGAGTGTACCATTTCTTGGTTGTCACTCCACAGCTCTCGCTCACCTAATGCCGCCGTGACCTCAGCACCAATCAAAACAATCAACCAGCACAAATAAACCCAGACAAACAAAATCGGAATCGCAGCCAGCGCGCCATAAATTAACTGATAGGACGGAAATTGAGTAATGTACGCCGCGAAGCCTTTTTTACTTGCCTCAAACAGCAATGCCGCAACAATAGCTCCAACTACCGCATGAGAGACATAGACTTTCTTATTCGGTACCAAGATATACAAGCCCATGAACGCAAAGAAAGACAGTAAAAAAGGCAGCCAGCGCAACAGAAAGTCGTAAGCCCCTGAAATGGCCTCGCTATCGATAATTTTTAATGACGTCACATAAGAAGTCGCGGCGATACTCGCTCCAACCAAGATCGGCCCTAAAGTCAGCACCATCCAGTACATAGAAAATGAAAACACGGCACGCCGTTTGTGCTCCACTCGCCAGATGTAATTGAGGTTCTTATCGATATTGGAGATCAGCATCAAAGCGGCGACAAATAAGAACAAACCACCCACAGCGGTCATTTTACCCGTGTTAGCGACAAACTCGAGTAGCGCTTGCTTAACGGCATCCCCTGCTGCGGGCACAAAATGGGTAATGACAAAATCTTGAATCACATCCCCAGCGTTAGCGAATACAGAAAACGAAGACAGTACAGATAACAACACGGTTAACATAGGCACAATCGACAGTAAGGTGATGTATGCCAGATAGCCCGCATTGACGTTCACTCTGTCATGCCCCATTCGGGTGAGCAGATATCGCCCAAAGTTCAGACTTTGCTTGCTCAGTTGCTCGATATTCAACTTGTAACTCCTCATCAACTCCGCCATCCTAACATCATCATTTTAAAGGAAAGGACACAATCATGCCGTACTTACTGGCGCTGATGCTCTCCATTTTTACCCTCACTGGCTGTCAATCTGCTTATTACTCAGCGATGGAACAAGTAGGCTATCACAAACGCGACATCATGGTAGATCGTGTCGAAGATGCCAAACAGTCTCAGCAAGAAGCACAACAAGAGTTCACCAGTGCACTAGAAGCGCTCTCAGCACTTACTCAGTTTGATGGTGGCGAGCTGCAAACCGTCTACAACCAGATTAACGACAAGTACCAAGACAGTGAAAAAGCAGCACAAGAAGTCAGTGACCGAATTGCGGCCATTGAAGATGTGTCAGACGCATTGTTTGCTGAATGGCAAAGCGAATTAGATCTCTATACCAGCACTAAGCTCAAACGCGCAAGTGAACAGAAACTCAAACAGACTCAGCGTTCGTACAACACTATGTTAAGCGCAATGAAGCGTGCAGAAGACAAGATGACACCTGTACTCAATACATTGCGCGACAATACGCTGTACTTGAAACACAACCTCAACGCAAGTGCGATTGGTTCTCTGCAAGGCGAGTTTGCCAACTTGGAACAAGATATCCAGTACGCAATCAAGGATATGAATACCGCGATAGCAGAATCAGATAAATTCCTGCAAAAGCTCAATCAAAAGTAGTGCTCTAACGCCCACTCCAAGTGAGGCGATTTTCGTTTGTGGCCGCAGCGACTATAGCTGTGACGAAAAAAAGCTACGCGTTCTTTTACTGCTGCGAATAACAAAAAGCCCTGAGTTGATATCAACTCAGGGCTTTAAAACTTAGATAACGATTAAGTGAAATTACTTAGCGTTACGCGCTTCACGCTTACGATCGCTTTCCGTTAGGAACTTCTTGCGGACACGGATACTTTCAGGTGTTACTTCTACTAGCTCATCATCATCGATGAACTCAAGTGCTTGCTCAAGAGTCATGATAATTGGTGGAGTAAGAACCTGCGCATCATCAGTACCAGAAGCACGAACGTTGGTTAGCTGCTTACCTTTTAGTACGTTTACTGTTAGGTCGTTATCACGGCTGTGAATACCAACAACCATACCTTCGTAAACTTCAACACCGTGACCGATGAACATGCGACCACGCTCTTGTAGGTTGAATAGTGCGTTGGTTAGCGCTTTACCCATACCGTTAGAAATCAGTACGCCGTTGATACGTTGACCGATCTCGCCGCCTTTGTGAGGACCGTAGTGATCAAACGTATGGTAAAGAAGACCAGAACCCGACGTTAGCGTCATGAATTCAGTTTGGAAACCAATCAGGCCACGAGATGGCATGATGAAGTCCATACGTACACGGCCTTTACCATCTGGAGACATATCAGTCAGCTCACCTTTACGTAGGCCGATGTTCTCCATGATGCCGCCTTGGTGCTCTTCCATCACGTCGATAGTTACCGTTTCGTACGGTTCCATTAGCTGACCATCTTCTTCTTTGATGATAACTTCAGGACGAGATACCGCTAGCTCGAAGCCTTCACGACGCATGTTTTCGATCAGGATAGATAGGTGAAGTTCACCACGGCCTGATACGCGGAATTTGTCTGGATCATCTAGTTGCTCAACGCGCAATGCTACGTTGTGTACGAGTTCTTTTTCTAGGCGCTCAAGGATGTTACGTGACGTCACGAACTTACCTTCTTTACCTGCAAACGGAGACGTGTTTACTTGGAACGTCATAGTTACCGTTGGCTCATCAACAGAAAGTGCTGGCAACGCTTCAACTTGGTTCTGTGCACAGATAGTGTCAGAAATTTTTAGCTCACCAAGACCTGTGATTGCAACGATGTCACCTGCGTTCGCTTGGTCAACCTCGTGACGTTCAAGGCCTAGGTAGCCCATTACGGTGCCCACTTTACCGTTGCGAGTCTTACCGTCCGCACCGATAACAGTGACTTGTTGGTTAGGCTTAACGCTACCACGAGTGACACGAGCAACACCGATAACACCGACGTAAGAGCTGTAATCCAGCTGAGATACTTGCATCTGTAGTGGACCGTCTAGGTCAACTTGCGGTGCTGTCACTTCTTCAACGATGGTTTCGAATAGCGGCTCCATATCTTCGCCAGTTGTGCCTTCTTCTAGAGAAGCCCAACCGTTAAGCGCTGATGCGTAAACCACTTTGAAGTCTAGCTGTTCATCAGTGGCACCTAGGTTGTCGAATAGGTCGAATACTTGATCCATAACCCAGTCAGGACGAGCGCCAGGACGGTCAATCTTGTTGATAACAACAATTGGCTTAAGACCGTGAGCAAACGCTTTTTGAGTTACGAAACGTGTTTGCGGCATAGGGCCATCAACAGCGTCAACAATCAGCAGCACTGAGTCTACCATTGACATGATACGCTCAACTTCACCACCGAAGTCCGCGTGTCCCGGAGTATCTACGATGTTGATGCGGTAGTCATTCCAGTTAATTGCTGTGTTTTTAGCAAGGATGGTAATGCCACGCTCTTTTTCGATGTCGTTCGAGTCCATGACTCGCTCTTCAGCTTCACCGCGAGACTCTAAAGTGCCTGATTGCTGTAGCAGTTTATCAACCAGTGTTGTTTTACCGTGGTCAACGTGCGCGATGATCGCGATATTTCTCAATTTATCAATCTGTGGAGTAGCCATGGATTTGATTCACTCGATAGTAGAAGCTCGCTTCAAACATGGTCAATGAATGAAGCGAGCTTACTTGATTAAAAAAACGGCCATAATGTACCAGATTTTAGCGAAAAACCCAGAAATATGTGATCTGATACGTTGGTTTTCTGAAGAATATGCTTTGATCGAACACAATATCGCTCTGAATATGCAAAATTGTGCATTGACATAGGTAGCGAATGGCGGCTGAATGGAATACGCTTTTGTTTCATATTGGTGCATCTTAAAAGTTCTGCACCAATAGAGTGCAATCTAAGGTCATTTTGGTGCAAGCTGGTGCACCAAAATGACAGCAAAACCACTAATTTATTGAAATTAATGGAATAAATTTTTTGGCATGGTTTTGGCTTTATTGATATCAGCATCGATTAATACGATTGAAATGAAATTAATCAATGCTGGATTTGTTCACCAATCGAGCTAACACCGCTTTAATAACACTGGAGGTTATCCAAGATGTCAGTTGAAAACGTTCTATCGCTGATCCAAGAAAACGAAGTTAAGTTTGTTGACCTACGCTTTACCGATACAAAAGGTAAAGAGCAGCACATCTCAATTCCTGCTCACCAGATCGATGCAGACTTCTTCGAAGAAGGTAAGATGTTCGATGGTTCTTCAGTTGCTGGCTGGAAAGGCATCAACGAGTCAGACATGGTTATGATGCCAGACGCATCATCCGCTGTACTTGACCCATTCACAGAAGATGCAACACTGAACATCCGTTGTGACATCCTTGAGCCTGCAACCATGCAAGGCTACGATCGCGATCCTCGCTCTATCGCCAAACGTGCTGAAGATTACATGCGCTCTACAGGTGTTGCAGATACCGTACTTATCGGTCCTGAACCAGAATTCTTCCTATTCGACGACGTGAAGTTCGCGACTGATATGTCAGGCTCTTTCTTTAAGATCGACGACGTAGAAGCTGCATGGAACACAGGCTCTGATTACGAAGAAGGTAACAAAGGCCACCGTCCAGGCGTGAAAGGTGGTTACTTCCCAGTGGCTCCTGTCGATTCATCTCAAGACATCCGTTCTGCTATGTGTCTAATCATGGAAGAAATGGGTCTAGTTGTAGAAGCTCACCACCACGAAGTAGCGACTGCAGGTCAGAACGAAATCGCGACTCGTTTCAACACACTGACTTCGAAAGCAGACGAAATCCAAATCTACAAATACGTGGTTCATAACGTTGCTCACGCATTTGGTAAGACAGCGACCTTTATGCCTAAACCACTAGTTGGTGACAACGGATCTGGTATGCACGTTCACCAATCTCTCGCTAAAGATGGCGTTAACCTATTCGCGGGTGATAAGTACGGCGGCCTGTCTGAAACAGCTCTCTATTACATCGGCGGTATCATCAAGCACGCTCGCGCAATCAACGCATTCGCGAACGCATCAACTAACTCATACAAGCGTCTCGTTCCAGGCTTCGAAGCGCCTGTAATGCTGGCGTACTCTGCTCGTAACCGTAGTGCTTCTATTCGTATCCCTGTAGTACCAAGCCCGAAAGCACGTCGTATCGAAGTTCGCTTCGGTGATCCTTCGGCTAACCCATACCTATGTTTTGCAGCAATGCTAATGGCTGGTCTTGACGGTATTAAGAACAAGATTCACCCGGGTGAAGCAATGGACAAAGACTTGTATGATCTACCAGCGGAAGAAGCAGCTGAAATCCCAACCGTCGCTTATTCACTAAAAGATGCACTAGATTCACTAGATGCAGACCGTGAGTTCCTAACAGCAGGCGGTGTGTTCTCTGACGACTTTATCGATTCTTACATCGGCCTTAAGTCTCAAGACGTTGAGCAAGTAAACATGACGACTCACCCACTTGAGTTTGAACTTTACTACTCTGTGTAATCGCTCAATCGATTAAACCCTTCCTTCGAGGCTCACCTTTTTGGTGAGCCTTTTTTGTGTCTTAGGTATCAGTGACACTTCACTTAAAATCTTTTTTATTCAAAGCCTTACGCACGGCAAGCTTATTGCATCTTTACCCTTCATAACGGTGCAATTAACGGCAACGATATTGAAAAGCCTATGATATCTGGACTTTTCACTTCTTCTGCATGAGTTATTGCGCCATACTTGGAATGTAACCGCACCAAATTGGTGCATTGCACATTTTAAGGTCAAGGATGAGGGACGACAGTGAGCAGCGAACTCGATAACATAATACTCAATCATCAGGTCACCTCCGTGATGATCATGAACGAATCGCTTCAGGTTCGTTACGCCAACCCAGCCGCAGAGCAGCTGTTTTCACAAAGCGCTAAACGTATCGTTGACCAGCCGTTGTCAAAGCTCATCCAACACGCTTCTATGGATCTCGCCTTATTATCTCAACCGTTACAAAGCGGCCAAAGCATCACCGACAGCGATGTGACTTTTGTCGTCGATGGTAAACCCTTAATGCTTGAAGTGACCGTCAGCCCGATTTCTTGGCAAAAAGAGCTGATGCTACTGGTCGAAATGCGCAAAATTGGCCAGCAACGTCGACTCTCGCAAGAACTCAATCAGCACGCTCAACAACAAGCGGCCAAACTGCTGGTTCGCGGTCTTGCTCATGAAATTAAAAACCCACTGGGTGGTTTGCGCGGCGCGGCTCAGTTACTCGAACGTATGCTACCTGATCAATCTCTGATGGAATACACTCAAATCATCATCGAACAGGCAGACCGACTACGCTCCTTAGTCGACCGACTACTTGGACCGCAAAAGCCGGGTAGGAAGCAACAGGAAAACCTCCATCTGATTCTGGAAAAAGTGCGACAGTTAGTCGAACTCGAAGTGAGTCAGTCCATCACGATTGAGCGCGATTACGACCCTAGTTTGCCAGAGTTTTTGATGGATTCGGATCAGATTGAGCAAGCGCTTTTGAATATTGTCAGCAATGCTGGCCAGATTCTGCAAAAACAGAACAATGGCAATATCATCATTCGCACCAGAACGGTGCATCAAACCAATATTCATGGCCAGCGCTGCAAATTAGCGGCGCGGGTGGAGATCATCGACAACGGACCGGGGATCCCCGCAGAGTTACAAGACACCCTTTTCTATCCAATGGTCAGCGGGAGAGAGGGGGGACAGGATTGGGATTATCTATTGCTCAAAACCTGATAGACCAGCACCAGGGAAAAATTGATGTCGAGAGCTGGCCTGGCAGAACCACATTCACCATATATCTGCCAATTTAAATTTTACGTTAGTGGCATTGCTGAAAGGATAAGTTTGTTATGAGTAAAGGATACGTTTGGGTAGTAGATGATGACAGCTCGATACGCTGGGTCATGGAGAAAACCCTTTCATCAGCAAATATAAAATGCGATACGTTTTCTGACGCAGAAAGCGTTCTACTGGCACTGGAGCGCGAAACACCGGACGTCCTGGTGTCCGACATTCGTATGCCGGGTATTGATGGGATAGAGCTACTCAAACAAGTTAATGAACGCTCACCAGACTTACCGGTGATCATCATGACAGCGCACTCAGATCTGGATGCCGCGGTCAATGCCTATCAAAAAGGGGCGTTCGAATACCTGCCAAAGCCATTTGACGTCGATGAAACGCTAACCTTAGTCGAACGTGCCATTGCACATGGCCAGGAACAGAAACGCGAACAGGCAAATGCTGATCCCAACGACTACAGTGCACCGGAGATTATTGGTGAAGCGCCAGCGATGCAGGAAGTCTTTCGCGCTATCGGCCGCCTATCTCGCTCTTCAATTTCTGTCTTGATTAATGGTGAATCAGGGACAGGTAAAGAATTGGTCGCTCACGCCTTACATCGTCACAGCCCGAGAGCAAGTAAACCCTTCATCGCACTAAATATGGCTGCGATTCCCAAAGACCTGATTGAGTCAGAATTGTTTGGACATGAAAAAGGGGCATTTACTGGTGCCAACAGCATCAGACAAGGACGGTTTGAGCAGGCCAATGGTGGCACATTGTTCCTCGACGAAATTGGCGATATGCCGCTCGATATTCAAACGCGATTGCTACGAGTGCTTGCCGACGGCCAGTTTTATCGCGTCGGTGGCCACTCTCCAATCAGAGTAGATGTACGTATTGTCGCTGCAACCCACCAAAATCTGGAAAAGCTGGTTCACCAAGGTGATTTCCGTGAAGATTTATTCCATCGCCTTAACGTCATACGAGTTCACATTCCAGCATTGCGTGAGCGCAAACAAGACATAGAAAAACTCACCTTACATTTTCTTGCCTTGGCCTCAGAAGAGCTTGGTGTAGATATCAAAACTCTTCACCCTTCAACCATTGAAGTGCTCAACAGACTTAACTGGCCCGGCAACGTTAGGCAGTTAGAAAATGTTTGCCGTTGGCTCACCGTGATGGCAAGCGGTAGTGAAATTCTTCCTGCAGACCTACCCGCAGAATTATTGGAAGAGAGATCCAACGTCAACAACTTTGATGCTGATGTGAGCTGGCAGCAACAACTGTCCAGCTGGGCTAGGCAGTCACTGTCCCAAGGGGATACTGAATTGCTCACCTACGCACTTCCAGAATTTGAACGTATACTTTTGGAAGCGGCCTTGGAACATACCAATGGCCACAAGCAAGATGCAGCCAAAGTTCTTGGTTGGGGTAGAAATACTTTGACCAGAAAACTAAAAGAGCTTTATTAACCGCTGACTCAATTAACTTATTCCATAAAGCTGGTCGCATTGTACAATTGATAGGCATTTTAAGGCTTTATGGGTCAGCATCAGTGCGCTATGGCTGTTGGCTTGCAGACTCAAACTCGCTAATACGGATTTTAGTTTCAAGTACGTAAGGACAGCATGTCGGCAACTACGCAAATTACATTGAGAACCGCGGTCGTTCTACCTTTTGTAATGATTTTTATCTTAACAATCGGGGTCATCGTTACTTTACAAAAACGCAGCTATGAAGAAATGGTGCGAGACATCAGTGACAAGCAGCTCACCGCACTGACAGATAATGTCACCCTAGAACTGAATGATTTCTTAACTCGCCCACTTCAGGCCAGTTTAGCTCTCAGTCACAACATTGGCTTTAATCAACTGTATGAGAAAGGGAACACCTCTGTCATACAACACTTTCTTCTCACCAGTTTCCAAGGTCTCTATCACTCTATCCCGCAACTCGATGTCATCGGCTTCGGAGGTGAAGGTGGCGAATACGTTGGATTTCGCAAAGAAGCAGACCAAGGATACACCTTGATGATTCAGGATGACCGTACAGAGCAGAAGTTGGTCATTTATCGTGGGCAAGTTGTCAGTAATGATATTCGCTCAGTATTTGAAGGTTATGACCCACGTATTCGCCCATGGTATGCACCAGTCTCAGACAGTCTTTCGCCTATGTGGTCATCCATTTACGCTAACGCTGACGAACGTCAGGAAATCACTTTATCGGCGTTAACCCCCGTCTTTCAAGATCGGCGCTTTCAGGGGGTCGTTGTTACTGATGTTAGAATTAATACCTTCAATACCTTCCTTAAAAAACAGCAAGAGAAAACCCGTGCTACGCTCTACTTGTTTGATCAAGAGCAGCGGTTGGTTGCCCACTCCACTGGTGGAAGTGTCGTTTCTTGGGGAACACCATTGAGCGACAAAGGCCAACGCCTATTAGCGACTGAAAGTTCTAGCCCTGTGATAAAAGCCAGTGCCGAATTTGCATTTGCCCAGCACTATCACACATCACCGAACATTAATCGCTTTAACTTAGAGATTAATGGTGAGCGATATTTTAATCACATCACACCTTACACTGATGATTTCGGTCTCCAATGGTACATTGGCATCGCAATTTCAGAATCAGAGCTGCTTGGCCAATTGCCAGAGAGTCAGCGCGACAGTTGGGTCATAGGCATCATCGCGAGCTTTATAGGCATTCTGATTGGTTTACTCGCCTTTAATCGAGTTGTAAAACCGATCACGTCTACCGTTGCAGCAGCCAAGCACTTAGCTAGAGGCGATTGGGATAGCACGATGCCACAGCCCGGGTTTATCTACGAAACCAACATGTTGGTATTTGCCTTCAACGAAATGGCCAATAACCTCAAAGCGTCTTTTCGTGCGCTGCGCTCTCAGTTGCTATTTGATTCTCTGACTAAACTGTATAGCCGAGAAGGTTTGATCGAGACATGTGATACCTTACCCAAAATGAGCGGCTGTCTGATGCTCATTGGGATCAACAAATTCCGTGATATCAATGACAGTTTGGGGCATTACAAAGGAGATCAGTTGCTCATCATCATCGCAGAGAGGTTGAAAGCCTTATTTGATGATGATTGTTACATGGCTAGAATAGGTGGTGACGAGTTTGCGGTTTATTTCACCGAACCTCTCAGCAAAGAGCAAATCACTTTTGCAACACACAGAGTTCAACAAATGTTTGCCGCTCCTTTTGTGATGGAACAGGACAGTGTAGTCGTCAACGTATCGATCGGTGTCGTGACCGAGAGCAAACATAGCAATATGACACTATGGCTGCGTAACGGAAGTATCGCATTAAGTACTGCCAAACAAGATCTCAATCAAGTTAGCCACTACAAACCAGAAATGGCGGACATTTCTCGTAGGCGCACCTTAATGCAAGCCAAAATCAAGGATGCCCTTGAGCACAGAGAATTTGTGCCATTTTACCAACCAATTGTCGACCTCAATACGGGCGCTATTGTTGGCGCAGAAGCACTCGCTCGCTGGCTATCTCCCGCTTCAGGCCTCATCTCACCCCTCGACTTTATTCCTATTGCAGAAGAAAGCGGGTTAATTGGCTCTATCGGTGAGCAAATACTTACCCAAGCCTGCAATGATACCGTGAAAGGCATGGAAGAAGGAAAATGGGACGAAGACTTCCATCTGCATGTCAATTTGTCAGTCAATCAGCTTTCTCAGCCAAACCTCATAGATTCACTGCGCTCGGTACTTTCTTCGTCAGGTTTACGCGCTGGCAACCTGACTTTAGAAATCACAGAGTCAAGGATTGTCGATAATGATCCCGTCATCGTCAAAAACATGCAGGCTATTCGCGATCTGGGTATTCATATCGCCATTGACGATTTTGGTACGGGCTACAGCTCACTGGCGTATTTGCACAAGCTACCATTCGACTGCCTGAAGATAGATCGAACTTTCGTGCAAAAGATGGAAAGAGAGAATCTAGACACTTCCATTGTTGCTGCCATCATCAACATGACTCGTGGTATGAAAGTTGATTTGGTCGCTGAAGGTATAGAAACATCAGAGCAGGCGCAAATGCTGACTTCTCTCAATTGTCCTCAGGGGCAAGGGTACTTGTTTAGTCGACCAGTTCCGTTTGACGAATGGCCAACAAATCTGGTTAACATGAAGTAAATAACACCACTCTTGGTCGGTTTTGCGAGCATTTGTTACTGACACTTCTGGCATTGATTCTTATACTTAGCTCAATTCAGACAATCGGAATTACTATAATGATAACCAAGAACATACCACTTACAGATTTGCACCGTCACCTTGACGGAAATATTCGCACCAAAACAATTTTAGAACTTGGCCAGAAATTTGGTATTGCCCTGCCAGCGTACGATGTGGAGTCACTGACGCCGCATGTTCAAATCGTTGAAGCAGAGCCGTCTCTTGTCGCGTTCCTGTCTAAATTAGATTGGGGAGTATCTGTTCTTGGTGATCTGGATGCCTGTCGCCGCGTTGCTTACGAAAACGTTGAAGATGCATTGAATGCACAAATTGATTACGCTGAACTTCGCTTCTCACCTTACTACATGGCGATGAAACACAAACTGCCTGTGGCTGGTGTAGTTGAAGCAGTTGTCGATGGTGTGGAAGCTGGTATTCGTGATTTTGGTATCAAAGCTAACCTAATTGGTATTATGAGTCGTACATTCGGTACAGACGCATGTCAGCAAGAGTTAGATGCGATTCTGACCCAACGAGATAAAATCGTTGCTGTTGACTTAGCAGGAGATGAATTGGGTCAGCCGGGCGATCGCTTTGTGAAACATTTCACTCAAGTCAAAGATGCGGGTCTAAATGTCACTGTTCATGCAGGTGAAGCTGCCGGCGCTGAAAGCATGTGGCAAGCCATTCAAGAGCTAGGAGCCACTCGTATTGGCCATGGCGTCAAAGCGATTCACGATCCTAAACTGATGGATTACCTCGCAGAAAACCGTATTGGTATTGAGTCTTGTCTAACCTCTAACTTCCAGACCAGTACGGTAGAGTCGCTCACCAATCACCCGATCAAACAATTCCTTGATCACGGTGTACTCGCCTGTCTAAACACCGATGACCCAGCAGTGGAAGGTATTGAGCTGCCATACGAATACGAAGTGGCTGCACCGCAAGCGGGCCTATCACAAGAAGACATTCGTCAGGCACAGAGCAATGGCTTAGAGCTGGCATTCATCTCGGATGCAGAGAAGCAAGAACTTAAGAATAAAGTCGCCAACCGCGCTTAATCTTTTTACTCGCTTTTTTGGCCGACATTATGTGTCGGCTTTTTCGTATCTTCAGCAGCAAGATATAGAGATAATAAGTTCAGTTTTTAGGTTTCCAAAGCTGCTCTTTATCGAAGCTAAGTAGTGTTTTTTTAATACTAGAAATGCAAAAAGCCCGTTGCGCTAGCAACGGGCTTTCTTAATAGTGGCGGAGAGATAGGGATTTGAACCCTAGATACGCTATTAACGTATGCCGGTTTTCAAGACCGGTGCTTTCAACCACTCAGCCATCTCTCCACAAATTGTCATCGTCAGATTAATACACTGATGATGTAGTTACACGTATTACGAGTAACGATATTTAAAGCCTGGCGATGTCCTACTCTCACATGGGGAAGCCCCACACTACCATCGGCGCTATTGCGTTTCACTTCTGAGTTCGGCATGGAATCAGGTGGGTCCACAACGCTATGGTCGCCAAGCAAATTCTTTAATTCGGAAAGCTGTTTTCTCTTATACTAAGAGCGTGTTCTCTACACATTCAATCTGTTCTTGCTTTGAGTCCATCAAAACCCTTTGGGTGTTGTATGGTTAAGCCTCACGGGCAATTAGTACAGGTTAGCTCAACGCCTCACAACGCTTACACACCCTGCCTATCAACGTTCTAGTCTCGAACAACCCTTTAGGACCCTCAAGGGGTCAGGGAAGACTCATCTCAGGGCTCGCTTCCCGCTTAGATGCTTTCAGCGGTTATCGATTCCGAACTTAGCTACCGGGCAATGCCATTGGCATGACAACCCGAACACCAGAGGTTCGTCCACTCCGGTCCTCTCGTACTAGGAGCAGCCCCCTTCAATCTTCCAACGCCCACGGCAGATAGGGACCGAACTGTCTCACGACGTTCTAAACCCAGCTCGCGTACCACTTTAAATGGCGAACAGCCATACCCTTGGGACCGACTTCAGCCCCAGGATGTGATGAGCCGACATCGAGGTGCCAAACACCGCCGTCGATATGAACTCTTGGGCGGTATCAGCCTGTTATCCCCGGAGTACCTTTTATCCGTTGAGCGATGGCCCTTCCATTCAGAACCACCGGATCACTATGACCTGCTTTCGCACCTGCTCGAATTGTCATTCTCGCAGTCAAGCGGGCTTATGCCATTGCACTAACCTCACGATGTCCAACCGTGATTAGCCCACCTTCGTGCTCCTCCGTTACTCTTTGGGAGGAGACCGCCCCAGTCAAACTACCCACCAGGCACTGTCCTCAACCCGGATAACGGGTCTAAGTTAGAACATCAACACTACAAGGGTGGTATTTCAAGGACGGCTCCACCGATACTGGCGTACCGGGTTCAAAGCCTCCCACCTATCCTACACATGTAGGGTCAATGTTCAGTGCCAAGCTGTAGTAAAGGTTCACGGGGTCTTTCCGTCTAGCCGCGGGTACACTGCATCTTCACAGCGATTTCAATTTCACTGAGTCTCGGGTGGAGACAGCGTGGCCATCATTACGCCATTCGTGCAGGTCGGAACTTACCCGACAAGGAATTTCGCTACCTTAGGACCGTTATAGTTACGGCCGCCGTTTACCGGGGCTTCGATCAAGAGCTTCGACTTACGTCTAACCCCATCAATTAACCTTCCGGCACCGGGCAGGCGTCACACCGTATACGTCATCTTACGATTTTGCACAGTGCTGTGTTTTTAATAAACAGTTGCAGCCACCTGGTATCTGCGACTCTCAATAGCTCCATCCGCGAGGGACTTCACCGTCAAGAGCGTACCTTCTCCCGAAGTTACGGTACCATTTTGCCTAGTTCCTTCACCCGAGTTCTCTCAAGCGCCTTGGTATTCTCTACCCGACCACCTGTGTCGGTTTGGGGTACGATTCCTTACAATCTGAAGCTTAGAGGCTTTTCCTGGAAGCATGGCATCAATGACTTCACATCCGTAGATGCTCGACATCGTGTCTCAGCCTTAGAGAGAGCCGGATTTACCTAACTCTCAAGCCTACGCACTTGAACCTGGACAACCGTCGCCAGGCCCACCTAGCCTTCTCCGTCCCCCCATCGCAATTGTAAGAAGTACGGGAATATTAACCCGTTTCCCATCGACTACGCCTTTCGGCCTCGCCTTAGGGGTCGACTTACCCTGCCCCGATTAACGTTGGACAGGAACCCTTGGTCTTCCGGCGAGGGGGTTTTTCACCCCCTTTATCGTTACTCATGTCAGCATTCGCACTTCTGATACCTCCAGCAAGCTTTACAACTCACCTTCAACGGCTTACAGAACGCTCCCCTACCCAATACATAAAATGCATTGCCGCAGCTTCGGTTTACAGCTTAGCCCCGTTACATCTTCCGCGCAGGCCGACTCGACTAGTGAGCTATTACGCTTTCTTTAAATGATGGCTGCTTCTAAGCCAACATCCTAGCTGTCTAAGCCTTCCCACATCGTTTCCCACTTAGCTGTAATTTGGGACCTTAGCTGGCGGTCTGGGTTGTTTCCCTCTCCACGACGGACGTTAGCACCCGCCGTGTGTCTCCCGGATAGTACTTACTGGTATTCGGAGTTTGCAAAGGGTTGGTAAGTCGGGATGACCCCCTAGCCTTAACAGTGCTCTACCCCCAGTAGTATTCGTCCGAGGCTCTACCTAAATAGATTTCGGGGAGAACCAGCTATCTCCAGGTTTGATTGGCCTTTCACCCCTAGCCACAAGTCATCCGCTAATTTTTCAACATTAGTCGGTTCGGTCCTCCAGTTGATGTTACTCAACCTTCAACCTGCCCATGGCTAGATCACCTGGTTTCGGGTCTATATCCAGCAACTCGACGCCCAGTTAAGACTCGATTTCTCTACGGCTCCCCTAGATGGTTAACCTTGCTACTGAATATAAGTCGCTGACCCATTATACAAAAGGTACGCAGTCACACCACGAAGGTGCTCCTACTGCTTGTACGTACACGGTTTCAGGTTCTATTTCACTCCCCTCACAGGGGTTCTTTTCGCCTTTCCCTCACGGTACTGGTTCACTATCGGTCAGTCAGTAGTATTTAGCCTTGGAGGATGGTCCCCCCATATTCAGACAGGATATCACGTGTCCCGCCCTACTCGATTTCACCTAAAATGCGCTGCCGGTTACGGGGCTATCACCCTGTATCGCAGACCTTTCCAGAACTTTCACCTGACGCATTAAAGGCTTAAGGGCTAATCCAATTTCGCTCGCCGCTACTTTCGGAATCTCGGTTGATTTCTTTTCCTCGGGGTACTTAGATGTTTCAGTTCCCCCGGTTCGCTTCATTACCCTATGTATTCAGATAATGATACCTGCTTATGCAGGTGGGTTTCCCCATTCGGAAATCCCAGACTCAAATGGCTTTTACTGCCTAATCTGGGCTTATCGCAAGTTAATACGTCCTTCATCGCCTCTGACTGCCAAGGCATCCACCGTGTACGCTTAGTCACTTAACCATACAACCCCAAAGGGTCTTACAGTCAAACAACCAAAGTTGTCTGCAATTATTTAAACATGATGCAGACTCGATTTTGCCGGACTCAAATATAAACATCGCAAGGATGTTTCCAAGAACACTTGAATGTGTGTTGGTACCTAATGAACAAATCATTAGGATTTGAGAACTTTTCAATGAATAACAACGCATCTCATAGAGATGGGGATTGTTGTTATTCGTCAGCTTTCCAAATTGTTAAAGAGCATGTTTCTTCACAAGGAAGTTACATTTTCTAAAGACTTTCAGCGGCAAAAATCCAACCACGTACGTATTACTGAAGTGGTTTGGAAATCTGAATCCAAAAATACTTAGAGAATGGTGGGCGATACCGGGCTCGAACCAGTGACCCCCTGCTTGTAAGGCAGGTGCTCTCCCAACTGAGCTAATCGCCCACATAAGTTTTGATTCTTCGTGGAGAAGAATGGTGGGTCGTGCAGGATTCGAACCTGCGACCAATTGATTAAAAGTCAACTGCTCTACCAACTGAGCTAACGACCCAATGGTATCCCGTAGGGGAGTCGAACCCCTGTTACCGCCGTGAAAGGGCGGTGTCCTAGGCCTCTAGACGAACGGGACACTAAGTTGAAGATATTGGGATATCTTCGTTCTCTTAAACTACATAAACCATCAATCTGTGTGGACACTCATCGTGAGTAATCATCGTATAAGGAGGTGATCCAGCGCCAGGTTCCCCTAGCGCTACCTTGTTACGACTTCACCCCAGTCATGAACCACAAAGTGGTGAGCGTCCCCCCGAAGGTTAAACTACCCACTTCTTTTGCAGCCCACTCCCATGGTGTGACGGGCGGTGTGTACAAGGCCCGGGAACGTATTCACCGTGGCATTCTGATCCACGATTACTAGCGATTCCGACTTCATGGAGTCGAGTTGCAGACTCCAATCCGGACTACGACGCACTTTTTGGGATTCGCTCACTTTCGCAAGTTGGCTGCCCTCTGTATGCGCCATTGTAGCACGTGTGTAGCCCTACTCGTAAGGGCCATGATGACTTGACGTCGTCCCCACCTTCCTCCGGTTTATCACCGGCAGTCTCCCTGGAGTTCCCGACATTACTCGCTGGCAAACAAGGATAAGGGTTGCGCTCGTTGCGGGACTTAACCCAACATTTCACAACACGAGCTGACGACAGCCATGCAGCACCTGTCTCTCAGTTCCCGAAGGCACAAGACTGTCTCCAGTCTCTTCTGAGGATGTCAAGAGTAGGTAAGGTTCTTCGCGTTGCATCGAATTAAACCACATGCTCCACCGCTTGTGCGGGCCCCCGTCAATTCATTTGAGTTTTAATCTTGCGACCGTACTCCCCAGGCGGTCTACTTAACGCGTTAGCTCCGAAAGCCACGGCTCAAGGCCACAACCTCCAAGTAGACATCGTTTACGGCGTGGACTACCAGGGTATCTAATCCTGTTTGCTCCCCACGCTTTCGCATCTGAGTGTCAGTATCTGTCCAGGGGGCCGCCTTCGCCACCGGTATTCCTTCAGATCTCTACGCATTTCACCGCTACACCTGAAATTCTACCCCCCTCTACAGTACTCTAGTCTGCCAGTTTCAAATGCAATTCCGAGGTTGAGCCCCGGGCTTTCACATCTGACTTAACAAACCACCTGCATGCGCTTTACGCCCAGTAATTCCGATTAACGCTCGCACCCTCCGTATTACCGCGGCTGCTGGCACGGAGTTAGCCGGTGCTTCTTCTGCAGCTAACGTCAAATGATGCCGCTATTAACGACACCACCTTCCTCACTGCTGAAAGTACTTTACAACCCGAAGGCCTTCTTCATACACGCGGCATGGCTGCATCAGGCTTGCGCCCATTGTGCAATATTCCCCACTGCTGCCTCCCGTAGGAGTCTGGACCGTGTCTCAGTTCCAGTGTGGCTGATCATCCTCTCAGACCAGCTAGGGATCGTCGCCTTGGTGAGCCATTACCTCACCAACTAGCTAATCCCACCTGGGCATATCCTGACGCGAGAGGCCCGAAGGTCCCCCTCTTTGAGCCGAAGCTATTATGCGGTATTAGCCATCGTTTCCAATGGTTATCCCCCACATCAGGGCAATTTCCCAGGCATTACTCACCCGTCCGCCGCTCGACGCCGTTATCTCCACCCGAAGGCTTTGATAACTCGTTTCCGCTCGACTTGCATGTGTTAGGCCTGCCGCCAGCGTTCAATCTGAGCCATGATCAAACTCTTCAATTTAAGATTTTGTCGGCTCAATGAATACTGAACATTGCTTTGCTAAGTAAATAGCATAAGTAATGTTTGAATTGACTGTGCTGAATCCGAAGATTCAATGGTCACTTCGTATCATTGAAACCTAATTTGATACCGAGGTATCTAATTGGATTATCATCAACGAGTGCCCACACAGATTGATAGGTTTATATTGTTAAAGAGCGTTCTTCTTTTGTGATTAACCTCACTTCGGAAGAGGCGGTCATTTTAGCGAGATAAAGTTTAGTGTCAACCACTTTTTTCAAACTTATTTTCAAGTGTTTCTACTTGGCTAATCGACCTTGCTAACTGGGCTTTATGGTTTCGAGACATAAGCTTCGAAGCGTTCCCGTGTCAGCGAGGGGGCATTATAGAGATCAGCGTCACGTTGGCAACCCCTTTTTGCAGTTTTTTTTGATTTTTTTGCCGTTTGAGTATTTTCTATTCAAAGATAGCTATTTTCCTTACTCTTCTACCTCTGTTTATCCAGAATTCCTCTATTATAAGGAGAAAAAATGAGCGCCTTGCGTAGTTATAAAGATACACGTCCCGTCATTGGTGAACGTGTCTATATTGATCAAAGCTCAGTGTTGGTGGGCGATATTAGAATTGGCGATGATTCGAGCATCTGGCCTCTCGTTGCAGCTCGCGGTGATGTCAACCATATTCACATTGGCAAGAGAACCAATGTCCAAGATGGCAGCGTATTGCATGTTACGCACAAAAATCAGCAAAACCCTAATGGTTACCCGCTTATCATTGGCGACGATGTCACTGTCGGCCATAAAGTGATGCTACATGGATGCATTATCAAAGACAGGGTTCTAGTAGGTATGGGCGCGATTGTATTGGATGGGGCAGTAATAGAAGAAGACGTAATGATTGGTGCAGGCAGTTTGGTCCCACCAGGGAAGACTCTCGAAAGCGGCTACTTATATGTAGGCAGCCCAGTCAAACAGGCACGTCCTCTTAACGATAAAGAACGCGCCTTCCTACAAAAGTCAGCAGACAATTATGTGCAGAACAAAGAAGATTACCTGCATCATGTCGATGTGATTAGCAAATAACTTCGACCTGCCCTGACTGATTGAAGGTTTCGTCTTCAATCAGTTCTTCGGCTAACTCCTCCAGATCAAATCGGTGCTGATTAAAGCAAACGAGAGCTTGCTCAGCACCTTGAAGCTTTTGCCCAGCCAATACTTCCAGCTGATTCAAGGTAACCACGCACTCTATCAATGCACCTGACTGCTGCGCAGGAAACACGATTGCTTGTAGGTGGTCATCCCAATGCTGCATATCGGGAAACAGAATCGACTGATTCATTACATACCCTCTAAATTCTTTCTTAATTCACGTTGAATTTGTTTTGTTCCAGGTCGGATACCACGCCATAACATAAAGCTTTCCGCAGCCTGCCCCACCAACATGCCCAAGCCGTCGTATACCATCGCCGCGTTATGCTCAATTGCCCACTGATTGAATGTCGTGTGACCAGAGCCATACATCATGTCATAAACCGTCGTTCTCGATGAGAAGATTGCCGATGAAATCGCGGGCAGCTCACCACTGAGACTGGAGGACGTCGAGTTGATGATAATGTCGTAGCTCTGTTCGATGTGTGCCATCTCAACCGCTTTGATCGAACCAAAACTTGCAAACATATCTTGCAACGTCTGCGCTTTAGATAAGGTCCGGTTGGTAATCACAATTTCAGCAGGGCTTTGGTCAAGCAGAGGCTTGATTACACCACGAGCCGCCCCTCCTGCACCGATCAAGAGAATTCTTGCACCTTCAATCACGACCTGATTCTGCAGTAGGTCCTGTACCAACCCTTCACCATCAGTGTTATCGCCCAAGATCTCACCATCATCGAGCTTTTTCAGCGTATTGACGGCACCTGCCAACTGAGCCCGCTCTGTTAAGCGTGTAGCCAGTCGGCAAGCATCTTCCTTAAATGGCACAGTGACATTGCACCCTTTTCCGTTTTGAGCAAAAAAAGCTTCAGCCGCCGCAATAAATCCATCCACTGGAGCCAACTCAGCAGAATACGTCAATGACTGATTGGTTTGACGAGCAAACAGTGTATGAATGAACGGTGACTTACTTTGGCTTATCGGGTTTCCGAAAACGGCATAACGATCTATCTGCTGGGTCATATCCTTACCTACTCAAAACAAAAAGGGCCATTGCAAACCAATGACCCTATCATTAACCCTATAAGGAAGAAAGTGTTACCAATCGCGAGGCTTCAAGTAGTCCTGATACAACTCTGATTCATGGGTTCCCGGCTCCACTTGGTAACTGTATTCCCATCTTGCCAATGGTGGCATAGACATCAGGATAGACTCAGTACGGCCACCACTTTGCAGACCAAAGAGCGTTCCGCGGTCATAGACCAAGTTAAACTCAACATAGCGACCACGACGATAGAGCTGGAACTGACGCTCTCGCTCACCGTATTCGGTTGCTTTGCGGCGCTCGACAATTGGTAAGTATGCTTGGCAATACCCTTCACCAACGGCTTTGATGTAATCAAAACACTTATCGAACTCCCAATGATTCAAGTCGTCAAAGAACAAACCACCAACACCACGTGTTTCATCACGATGAGGAAGGTAGAAATACTTGTCACACCAAGCTTTATGCTCTGGATACACTTCACTGCCGAACGGGGCACACAACTCTTTGGCAGTGTTATGCCAATATTGGGCGTCTTCTTCAAAAGGATAGAAAGGTGTCAGGTCAAAACCACCGCCAAACCACCAGATAGGCGCTTCACCGTCTTTCTCGGCAATAAAGAAACGCACATTGGCGTGTGATGTGGGGATATAAGGGTTTTTCGGATGCATAACCAAAGATACACCCATCGCCTCAAATCGACGACCTGCAAGCTCAGGGCGATGTGCCGTCGCCGACGCTGGCATTTCTTTTCCCTGTACATGCGAAAAATTCACACCACCTTGCTCAAACACAGCACCCTCAGTCATCACTCGAGTGCGACCACCACCACCTAAACGCTCACCAGGTTCACGACTCCAGGCATCTTCTACAAACTCAGCTTGGCCGTCGGCCTGTTCGAGTTGTTGACAAATGGAATCCTGTAGCTCCATCAGGAACTGTTTAACTGCTTGCTTGTCGATGGCTGACATGTTTCTACTTCCTTTGCAGGGCTAACCCTGTCTTAATACCTTGGATGTTTTTGCGTCGCGAATTTCACTTGGCTTGTCTCGCCCACCCGTTTTTCCCGCCAGAATTGCAACTAAGCAATCACCGAGTTGCTGTTCAACTTCTGCGGTCGTCATACAAGGGGGTTCACCGGTCAAATTTGCGCTGGTAGAGGTTAACGGCTTTCCAAACGCATTACACATCTTTTGTACCAAAGGATGATCCGTCACACGCACCGCAATCGAGTCAAACTGGCCTGAAACCCAATCCGACACTTTATCGCTACACGGCATGATCCAAGTAACTGGGCCAGGCCAAGTTTGATGCACTTTCTGTAACTGCTCATCCGTCAGCTGAGACTCGTCAATGTATGGCAGTAATTGTTCATAACTGGCGGCAATCAGAATCAAACCTTTCTCTACTGGCCTTTGTTTCAGCTCTAATAGTTTCTTAATCGCTTCAGGGTTATCAGGATCACAACCAACACCGAATACGCCCTCCGTCGGGTACGCAATCACTTCACCGTTTTTCAGAGCTAATAGAGCCTGCTCAAAATTATCCACTGATTCTTTCCTGTCTGATGTACTGTCTAACCACTAAGTTTACAAACAATCATTGATAGTGACTAAAGCTATTTATTTATAAATTGTGTCAATCTAGATTGAAACTTTACGCAAACGTTTGCTTGAGATTAAAATCCCCGTATAATGCGCTCAAATTTATCTGCTCATCAATAGAGTTGCATTAAGGGAGTTTAAGATGAAAGTCGGTATCATCATGGGTTCTAAATCTGACTGGCCAACCATGAAACTAGCAGCTGAAATGCTGGATCAGTTTGGCGTCGAATATGAAACAAAAGTGGTGTCAGCTCACCGTACTCCGCAGCTTCTTGCTGATTATGCCAATAGCGCCAAAGCGCGTGGCCTCAAAGTCATCATTGCCGGTGCCGGCGGTGCCGCTCATTTACCAGGTATGGCAGCTGCTTTCACTAGCTTGCCTGTTCTCGGTGTCCCTGTTCAATCGCGAGCATTAAAAGGGATGGACTCGCTACTATCGATTGTTCAAATGCCAAAAGGTATCGCGGTAGGCACATTGGCTATTGGTGAAGCAGGCGCGGCAAATGCGGGCATTCTCGCGGCTCAGATCATTGGCACGCACGATGACACTGTGATGGAGAAAGTCGAAGCATTTCGCCACCAACAAACTGAAACCGTGTTAGCGAACCCAAACCCAGCAGAGGACTAATCCCATGCAAGTGTTAGTGCTTGGAGCGGGACAGCTGGCACGCATGATGTCACTGGCTGGCGCTCCTCTGAACATCGATATTATTGCGTATGATGTGGCGAGCGAAAATATCGTCCATCCGCTAACTCAGTCGCTTCTGGGCAAAGGGTTGAACAATGCTATTGAGCAAGCAGATGTGATTACCGCCGAGTTCGAGCATATCCCACATGATATTCTTGATGTTTGCCAAGCAAGTGGAAAGCTCTTCCCCTCTGCCGACGCCATCAAAGCTGGCGGTGACCGACGAATCGAAAAAGCATTGCTAGACAGTGCTAAGGTCCACAACGCCAAATACCATGTGATCCAGACACGCGAAGACTTTGCTCATGCAATAGAGTATGTCGGTATTCCAATGGTGTTAAAGAGTGCCTTGGGTGGTTATGATGGCAAAGGTCAGTGGCGACTCAAAGACCCAGCTCAGATAGACGCACTATGGGCTGAGATGGAAGCGTGTATTAACGCCACAGAAACACAAGCCATTGTTGCGGAGGAGTTCGTTCCTTTTCAACGTGAAGTGTCACTTGTCGGTGCACGCGGTAAAAATGGCGAAGTTACAGTATACCCACTTGCAGAAAACGTCCACACCAATGGCGTACTGAGCGTCTCGACCGCCATTGCCGATACTGAGCTGCAACAGCAAGCACAAGAAATGTTCACTGCGGTAGCTAACGAGCTCAACTATGTAGGCGTTCTGGCACTCGAGTTCTTTGATTTGAATGGCACCTTGTTGGTCAACGAAATTGCACCTCGTGTCCATAACTCTGGCCACTGGACACAACAAGGTGCAGAAACCTGCCAGTTTGAGAATCACTTACGAGCAGTGTGTCGCATGCCGCTGGGTAGCACCAAGCTGATCCGCGAAACGTCGATGATCAATATCCTCGGTGAAGATACCCTGCCAGACAGCGTGCTCGCTATGCCTGGATGTCACGTTCACTGGTATGGGAAAGAAAAGCGCGCAGGACGCAAAATGGGCCACATTAACGTGTGTGGTGATTACAGTGGTGAACTGCAACGTCAATTATCTGCTCTGGCAGAAGTCTTAGACGCGGATGCTTTCGCGGCGGTTCACGATATAGCGCGTCACAGTAAGTACTAATCATTGCAATCTTGATAAAAAACGGCGCTGAAACAGCGCCGTTTTTATTGTTGACTCTGGGTGTAATGGCATTTGCGATCAGCACACTGATGTTTAACCCCACTAGCGAGCTTCTTCTCGAGCAATAAAGGAAAGCCACATTGTTCGCACTTACCCTTAACTGGCGGCTGATTAACCGCAAACTTACATTTAGGGTAATTATCACAAGCAAAAAAAACTTTGCCAAAACGGTTCTTTCTCTCGACCAAATGACCTTTGCCACACTCCGGACACACATGCTCTACTTGAGCCTCTTGTTCAGTCGGCGTCTCAAGTGACTCAATATGATCACACTGCGGATAATGACTACAACCAATAAACATTCCGTAACGCCCTTGGCGCAGCACCAATTCATTAGAGCACTCCGGACAGGGTACGCCCAGCTCTTTAATAATATGGCCGTCATTCTGATGTAAAGGTTGGATAAAGTCGCAAGTAGGATATTGATTACAGCCCAAAAACGGACCGTGCTTGCCGTGGCGAAGTTGTAGTTCGCCTTCTCGCTTCTCTGACTGGCATTTTGGGCACGCTTTGTGTTCTAAAGCGTGCTCATGGGCCGAAAACAACTGATGATCTATTTTACCGCTCATAGCCACTCATGGAGTTTAGTGAAGAATACCTTGCTCTTTGGTATACAACAGCTCTTCCATAAGCGTGTAGGCGTTTTCATTACCTGGCACATTAAACAGCACCATCAGCACAATCCATTTCAGATCATCCAGTTCAAATTCGTCTGTCTCAAGCCCCATAATACGGTCAATAACCATTTCACGAGTCTCAGTCGTCAGCACATTGACCTGTTCAAGGAAAGTCAGAAAACCTCGCGATTCAAGGTTTAGGCGCTCACACTCTTTCGCAGTATAGATACGCGTTGAAGTGGATGTGCTACAAATAGAAATCGCGGAGTGCGTTTCGCTTTGCTGCAATGCAGCCAACTCTTCTAGCCAGACAAGGGCTTTATAAATGTCTTTTTGATGAAAGCCAGCACGAAGTAATTCTTCCTCTAACTCATCTTGATTGACCTGTAACTCTGCATCGCTATGGATGTAAGTTTCAAACAGATACATTAGGATATCCATCATCATAGCTAGCCCCTCCCCTTTCGAATATAGCCACCGGAAACCGCAACAACATGCCCCAAGAGCTCAAGCTCCAAGATCTGCATCATGACTTCATGAACAGGTATATTGGTCCTGCTTGCAAGAATATCAACTGGTGTAGCCTTACTTCCTACGTTAGCTAACAGCTGAGGAAATGGCAATTCTTCTTTGCAATCAATTTGTTCAAATAGTTCATTTTGAACAGAAGGCTTATTTAAATCAGACCAGCGAATAAGGCTCTCTATTTCATCGACAATATCAGAAACCTGTTGAACCAAGCATGCTCCTTGTTTTATCAATAGGTTACAGCCTCTGGCATGAGGATGGTGAATCGACCCCGGAACGGCAAACACTTCACGGCCTTGTTCTATCGCATAACGAGCGGTAATTAAAGAGCCACTTTTCTTTGCTGCCTCTATCACTAAAACACCCACTGACAAACCACTAATGATTCGATTTCGGCGTGGGAAGTTATCGGCTTTGGGCTTCATATTAGGATGGAGCTCCGACACTAGTGCACCTTGCTGAATGATTCGTTGAGCTAACGCCTGATGACGTGCCGGATACACAGAATTTAAGCCACAACCGAGCACGGCGACAGTTTGCCCATTACCATTGAGAGCCCCATCATGGGCATAACCATCAATACCCAACGCTAAACCGCTGGTCACAACCATGTCTTGATTCACCAACTGTGTTGCAAAGCGGCGAGCGGTGTTAAGCCCATCAATACTGGCATTGCGACTGCCCACGATAGCTATTTGTGGCAGACACAGGCTTTCAAGCTGACCTTCAACAAACAACGTTGCTGGCGCAGCATCAGCTTGTTTCAACAGTGCCGGATACCGATGGTCACTTGAAGGTAGAATGGTTCTGACATTTGAGGCTTCTTGCCACTCGAAACACACCTCAACATCCCCGCAGCCCGGTGCTGGAGATATGTCAGTTGGGAGTCAGAAAAGCCTAAACGGCGCAATGTCTCAGATGAAGACTCAATGATGTTGATTGGAGAATCCACCTCTACCAAACGCTGAAACGCTTTTGGCCCGATCCGAGGCGTAAAGTACAAGCTCAGCCAAGCCGTTAGTTCTTCTTCTGTCATAGGAAAATATCATCAGACCTAGTCACTTATTACACGACACCAAATGGCCAAAGCGAGCCAACCTAGACTTCGCATTTAAAGCCACTTTTGGCCGCTCATCGTTCGCCAAATTTAACGTTGTGATTAACTCGGGAAAATACGCAAAAACACAATGAGGCTGTCATTTAGGTGGCAAAATGTCTAGAATTGAGCCAACAAGGTTTATCCTGATTCGGCTCAGTTCAACATTTCGAGTGTATATGTCTGTATTACAAGTATTAACATTCCCAGATGAGCGCCTTCGCACTGTTGCAAAACCAGTGGAAAAGGTGACCCCTGAGATTCAAAAGTTCGTCGACGACATGATTGAAACCATGTATGACGAAGAAGGTATTGGTCTGGCAGCAACCCAGGTCGATTTCCACCAACGTATCGTTGTTATCGATGTTTCAGAAACACGAGATCAGCCAATGGTTCTCATCAATCCTGAAATATTAGAAAAACGCGGCGAAGATGGCATTGAAGAGGGCTGTCTGTCTGTTCCGGGCGCACGAGCACTAGTACCTCGCGCTGCCGAAGTCAGCGTCAAAGCTTTAGATCGTGATGGCACAGAATACACGTTTGAAGCAGATGATCTGCTGGCAATTTGTGTGCAACACGAGCTTGACCATCTAGAAGGCAAGCTTTTTGTCGATTATCTTTCGCCTCTAAAACGCAAGCGCATTCAGGACAAATTGGCGAAAATCAAACGCTTTAACGAAAAGCACGCCAGCTAAGCCTAGTAGCTAAATGAAAGGAACGTACTTTGAGCAAACCTTTGAAAATTGTTTTTGCCGGTACTCCGGACTTCGCCGCCCGTCATTTGGCGGCGTTGTTGTCTTCGGAGTACGAAGTCATTGCAGTCTACACCCAGCCAGACCGCCCAGCAGGTCGAGGCAAAAAGCTGACTGCCAGCCCAGTCAAGCACATCGCTCTTGAGCATGATATCCCGGTTTACCAACCAGAAAACTTTAAATCAGATGAAGCGAAGCAAGAACTGGCTGATTTGAATGCGGATCTGATGGTCGTCGTCGCATACGGCTTATTGCTGCCACAAGCAGTACTCGATACACCAAAGCTAGGTTGTATCAACGTCCATGGTTCGATTCTGCCACGTTGGCGCGGTGCCGCCCCTATCCAGCGCTCTATTTGGGCTGGCGATCAGGAGACGGGCGTCACCATAATGCAGATGGATATCGGCTTAGATACTGGCGATATGCTGAAAATTGCTACTTTGCCAATCGAAACGACAGATACCAGCGCATCTATGTATGAAAAGCTGGCTGAGCTTGGCCCGCAAGCTTTAGTTGAGTGTTTGGCTGACATTGCTGACGGCAAGGCGTCACCTGAAAAACAAGATGACGAGCTGGCCAACTACGCCAAAAAGCTCAGCAAAGAAGAAGCACGAATTAACTGGAGTGATGACGCTGAGCATATTGAACGTTGTGTACGTGCCTTCAATCCTTGGCCGATGAGCCATTTTGAGGCCGCCGACAACAGCATCAAAGTCTGGCAAAGCCGCGTTGACGTTCAAACGACAACTGAGGCACCCGGCACCATACTGCAAGCAGATAAAACCGGGATCTACATTGCCACTGGCAAGCATATTCTGGTTCTTGAACAACTTCAGGTGCCTGGTAAAAAAGCCATGTCAGTTCAGGATATCCTCAACTCACGTGCCAGCTGGTTTGAAGTCGGCACTCAGCTGACCTAATTTATACGTACTTTTTGAGGGTGGAGACACCCTCCCTTACTGTTAAGGTATTCAACATGAATGTTCGCGCTGCTGCGGCTAATGTCCTTTTCCAAGTGGTCGATAAAGGCCAGTCTCTGTCTAACGCACTTCCTGCGGCTCAACAACAAGTCAAACCTCGCGATCAAGCGTTGTTACAGGAAATCTGCTATGGCTCGTTACGCTATTTGCCTCGCCTTGAATCGATCGCGAATGAGCTGATGGATAAGCCTCTTAAAGGCAAACAACGCGTTTTCCACCACCTGATTCTGGTCGGTATTTACCAACTGAGCTTTATGCGTATTCCAGCGCACGCAGCCGTCGGTGAAACCGTCGAAGGCACCAAAACGCTCAAAGGCCCACGCCTACGCGGCTTAATCAATGCAGTGTTACGTAACTATCAACGTAACCAAGAAGAGCTAGACGCTCATGCTATGAGCCACAATGCCGGTAAATATGGTCACCCGAGTTGGTTGCTTAAACTGCTTCAGGACGCCTACCCACAGCAATGGCAAGACATTATTGAAGCCAACAACAGTAAAGCACCAATGTGGTTGCGTGTGAATCACCAACATCACAGCCGTGACGAATACCAGCAACTGCTCAAAAATGAAAACATAGATAGCAGTATTCACAGTGAAGCAAGCGACGCCCTAAAATTGGCCGCCCCGTGCGACGTGACAAAATTGCCAGGCTTTGAGAAAGGTTGGGTTTCCGTTCAGGACGCAGCAGCTCAGCTGTCGATTAACTACCTGACGCCAAAAGATGGCGAGTTAATTCTAGATTGCTGTGCTGCACCAGGAGGCAAAACTGCCCATATTCTTGAGCGTACTCAAGATGCACAGGTTGTGGCCATTGACTGTGATGACAGCCGCCTCAAACGCGTACACGACAATCTGCAACGCCTTCAACTGAAAGCGCAAGTTATTTGCGGTGACGCACGTAAGCCAAAAGATTGGTGGCAAGGCGAGCAATTTGATCGCATCCTGCTCGATGCACCTTGTTCGGCCACGGGTGTTATTCGCCGCCACCCAGACATCAAATGGCTGCGTCGTGGTGATGACATCGCAGCATTGTCAGAACTACAAAGCGAGATTCTGGATGCGATGTGGCAACAGCTGAAGCCGGGCGGTACGCTGGTTTATGCGACCTGCTCTATCACACCACAGGAAAACAGCGAACAGGTGAAAGCGTTTCTGGCGCGCACCGCGAATGCTCAGTTAGAAGGTTCGCCGGTAGACAACCCAGGGCGGCAAGTGCTTCCAGGCGAAGAGGACATGGATGGCTTTTATTACGCCATCCTGACAAAAATCGCGTAGTAATTCGGGGATCATCGATCCCTTAAATTTTGGTTAGACGAGAAACGGTATGAAAATCATCATTCTTGGCGCTGGTCAGGTAGGCGGTACACTGGCAGAAAATCTGGTTGGTGAAAACAATGACATCACCATAGTCGACAGAAATAGTGATCGACTGCGTGAGCTGCAAGATAAATATGATTTACGGGTAGTGAACGGCTACGCCAGTCACCCAGATGTGCTGCGTGAAGCCGGCGCACAAGATGCCGACATGTTGGTCGCCGTGACCAATATGGATGAAACCAATATGGCGGCCTGTCAGGTTGCCTTTTCTCTGTTTAATACTCCCAACCGAATCGCTCGTATCCGCTCGCCACAATACTTGGCCGAGAAAGAAGCGCTATTCCAATCCGGTGCCGTTCCGGTTGACCACCTGATCGCACCTGAAGAACTGGTGACCAGCTACATTGAGCGCCTAATTCAATATCCAGGGGCACTGCAAGTGGTGAGCTTCGCCGAACAGAAAGTCAGCTTAGTGGCGGTGAAAGCATATTACGGTGGCCCGCTGGTTGGTAATGCCCTATCTGCCTTGCGTGAGCACATGCCACACATCGATACTCGCGTTGCTGCTATTTTCCGTCAGGGGCGCCCCATCCGCCCTCAGGGCACCACTATCATCGAAGCTGATGATGAAGTGTTCTTCGTCGCCGCCAGTAACCACATTCGTTCGGTCATGAGTGAGCTACAACGATTGGAAAAGCCATATCGCCGTATCATGATTGTTGGGGGTGGTAACATCGGTGCCAGCTTAGCCAGACGCCTTGAGCAGTCCTACAGCGTCAAGTTGATTGAGCGCAGTTACCAGCGCGCTGAAAAACTGTCTGAAGAGCTGGAAAACACCATTGTTTTCTGTGGTGACGCTGCGGATCAAGAGCTACTTACCGAAGAAAATATCGATCAGGTCGACGTGTTCATCGCCCTGACCAATGAAGATGAAACGAATATCATGTCCGCCATGCTGGCGAAACGCATGGGAGCCAAGAAAGTGATGGTGCTTATCCAGCGCGGTGCCTATGTGGATCTGGTTCAGGGTGGTGTGATTGACGTCGCTATCTCACCTCAGCAAGCAACGATTTCCGCCTTGCTAACGCACGTTCGTCGAGCGGATATTGTTAACGTCTCTTCACTACGTCGCGGCGCAGCAGAAGCCATCGAAGCCATCGCTCACGGTGATGAAACCACTTCTAAAGTGGTTGGTCGTGCGATTGGTGACATCAAGTTACCACCGGGCACAACTATCGGTGCGATTGTGCGTGGTGAAGAAGTATTGATCGCTCATGACAGAACCGTGATTGAGCAAGACGACCATGTGGTCATGTTCCTAGTGGATAAGAAGTACGTTCCAGACGTCGAAGCGCTATTCCAGCCGAGTCCTTTCTTCCTTTAGGATCGACACTATGGTCAACTTACGTCCTGTACTGTTTGTCATCGGGCTGGTTCTATCGAAACTGGCCCTATTCATGTACGTGCCCACTCTGGTGGCTTTCTTTACAGGCACCTCTGGCTTTCTTGAATTTGGTCAGTCAGTGGTCATCACCCATCTTGCCGCCTTCGTCTGTCTGAGTATCGGCCGCACTAAGCGTTTTAAGCTCAGTGCGAGGGATATGTTCCTTATTACCAGCCTCGTTTGGATGGTTGCCAGTGCCTTTGCAGCTCTGCCGTTTGTTTTCATTAACCACATCAGTTTTACCGATGCATACTTTGAAACCATGTCTGGCATTACCACAACAGGCTCAACCGTACTCAGCGGACTTGATGACATGGCTCCGAGCATCTTGCTGTGGCGTTCCATCTTGCAGTGGCTTGGTGGAATAGGCTTCATTGTCATGGCGGTCGCAGTGCTCCCAATGCTCAACGTCGGTGGTATGAAGCTATTCCATACCGAATCTTCTGACTGGTCAGATAAAAGCAGCCCACGCGCCAAGACCGTGGCAAAAAATATCATGTTGGTCTACCTGATCCTCACTGGATTGTGCATGATCGGCTATCTTCTGACGGGCATGAATTTATTCGAAGCCATTAACCACTCGTTCACTACACTATCGACTGGTGGTTACTCCACCTCCGATGGTTCGATGAACCACTTTTCTAACGGCTCTCACTGGGTAGCGACCCTGTTTATGTTCCTCGGTGGCCTACCCTTCTTACTGTTTGTAGCAGCAATACGCAAGCGACGGGTAGATGAGTTAATCAATGACGCGCAGGTACGCGGTTTCACTTACCTGTTTCTTATCACCAGCCTGATCATTTCAGCTTGGTTAGTGATACGAGATGGCTACAGCGTCATGGATGCGCTACGGGTATCGATGTTCAACATCGTCTCTGTCGTCACAACCACAGGGTTTGGTCTAGAAGACTTCACCGCATGGGGCGCACTGCCAACCACCTTGTTTGCCTTCTTAATGATGGCGGGAGCCTGTTCAGGATCAACCTCTGGCGGAATCAAAGTCTTCCGCTTTCAGATTGCGATGACGCTACTCAACAAACAAATGATGAAGCTTATTCACCCTTCTGGGGTATTTGTTCAGCGTTACAATCATAGGCCGGTGAACGATGACATCGTGCGCTCTGTGGTTGCGTTCGCGTTGATGTTCTTTATCACGATTATTTTTATTGCTGGATGCTTAAGCGCATTGGGACTAGATCCTATTACCAGCATTTCCGGGTCTATCACCGCCGTGGCCAACGTTGGTCCTGGCATGGGTGCAGTGATTGGGCCGACGGGTAACTTTGCCCCATTACCAGATGCCGCTAAGTGGCTTCTCAGCTTCGGCATGCTGATGGGGCGACTCGAAATCCTCACCTTATTGGTGCTATTTTTCCCGGCTTTCTGGAAACGTTAAGGATATAACAATGAACAAACTTATCGGACTTTTTACCTTGCTAACCAGTTCATTGGTTTTTGCCAGCCAAACTGTCACTCTCGAAGATGGTCGCCAAGTTCAGCTTAACGACGACTTCACTTGGCAATATGTAGTGCCAGTGGAAACAACCAAAACCGATGAAATAGCAGTAGTTAAAGAGACCGTTCAGCCAGCCGTCACCATTCCAATTAAGAAGCCTAAAGTGGCGGCCATTCCGCTGATCGAGAAAGCCGTAGGAACCATAGCTACTGTTGGCAGCGATCGCGCCACCATGCAACTGTCTGACTCAGGTGTGGAAGTGTTATTAGGCGCAGTGAGCTATGAAAATGGTCGGCTGATAATTCCAACTTCAGTCACGAACCAAAGCAGCCAATCAGTGATTTTAGTGGAAATCGAAATTCAGGTCTCGACGACCTCTGGAGACGTGCTGAGCAAAGAGTCAGTCAAAGTGTGGCAATCCATCAAGCGCATGGCCGACACGTATTTACGCCCTCAACAAGTAGAACAGGGTAAAACGATTGAACTGACGATTGATAAAGCTGAGCAGTATTTAGTAACCGCCAAAGTCGTTAATCTCGCAACACGTTAGATCGGCTCGACATAGAGATAAATCGCTAGAAAATGACAGGCGCATCCTGCTAAAACAAAGCCATGCCAAATGGCATGGTTAAATGGGATGCGCTTAGCGACATAGAAAATCACACCCAGTGAATAAATCACTCCTCCCGCAGCCAGCAAAGTTAACCCACCAACATCCAGATTCAACGCCAGTTGATAAATGACCACCAGCGATAGCCAACCCATCAATAAGTAGGTCACAAGCGAAAGCTTTTTAAAGCGATAGACAAATGCCAATTTCATGATGATGCCGACCAGAGCGATGCTCCAGATGACGATCATCAAACCAATCGCCAACGGCGTTCTAAGGCTAACGAGCAAAAATGGGGTATAGCTGCCAGCAATCAGCAAATAAATCGCACAATGATCAAACGTTTTAAGCGCCCGCTTGGCTTTCTGATAAGGAATCGCGTGATACAGAGTGGAAGCAAGAAACAGCACGATCATGCTGCCACCGTAGATGCTCATACTGGTAATAGTCAGAGCATCCGCATTGTGATCAACAGCTTTTATCAGCAGCAACACCAAGCCCACAATGCCAAGTACCATACCGATACCGTGGGTCAGTGTATTGGCGATTTCTTCTTTGACGCTGTAAGGCGCAGTGTGATTGGTCGACATAACAAGCTATACTCTGGTGGAATATTTACTCCAAAGTATGGCACATTCAGCTTACACTTGTAAGCCCAAAAAGTTAACTTTACGTTAAGAGTGACTGTCGAGATACTCCAAAACTTGCTGACCAGCTTGATCTGCCGGGGTCTCAACAGAGATCGTCATCTGGCGTGTTAACTGCCCGCTTCCTAGCAAGCTCGCTAGCATTCCTCTTGCACCTTCACGATGACGATCAATTTCAAACCACATCTGTAATTGATCATCGCTGCGGTACGCCACAATTTCCAGTTCACGCCAGCGACCATGAAAAGGCCCTGTGGTCGGTACAAATTCAAACTCCTGAACAAACGGCAATTCAAACCCTTCAACAGCTTCACACTCAACTTGACGGATACGCAAACCCTGCTCTTCCAAAGCAGTAAAAATACCATCTAACAAAGGATCTGGGCGTACCGTAAGAATATCAGTGTCACTAGGATCCTTAGCTAAAGCGATATTCAGCCCTGTTTCCAACCACACTTTAGATTCGCCAATGGTGACTGGGGCATTCCACGGCACATCCAGCTCCACTTCAAAATCACGCGTTTCACCAGGCTCAATGGTAAATGCATACGGCAAGGTCCAATGAGCTAAGGTATAACTGGTCGGCATACGGCGCATATGACCGCTGTTGTGCCTATCTCTATCTTGATTGGCTGGTACTTCTTTGATGTAGCGGCAATAAAGCTTCATCTCAATATTATCAATTTCCTGAGCCGTCGAACCGCCATAGACATGAATCGTCACATTGACCTTTTCACCCGGGTACAGCACTTCCTGCTGCAGAACGGAATCGACTTTTGCCGAACCGATACCAAAACTCGCGAGGGTTTTCTTAAAAAACGACATACACACCTCCTTGGTAAAGCGCAGCCATCAATATAATCACACAGTATCATACTAATCCGCACACTTGTCTCACTGCTACTACGTCTCTCACATAATTGTAGTGAGAGGGAACAAACACGATCGATTAGATATCGATCAATTGATCGGATGATGCTAATCTGATCTCTGATATGCATATTTCATATCATTATTCCTGATTAGCTATTTGGATTGGCGTGAGCCAAAAGAGCCATGCTTCAGTAATGAGGCGCAACTCATAACTAATCAGGCCATAAGTTCGGCAATGGATGTGTCTGACAGTTAGGTTAATCAATGCGCCCAACAGCAGTCAGGTGTACGTCGCACACAAACCGTGCGATGCGTCGTCGTGGTGGCTTTGTCACTACTCCAGCGGCAACAAAACTCGCGCCCGGAATGACTTTAGTGGAAAAGACGGCTTTACTAGCGTCGGCTTCAGCCAAAGTCACTAAGGCGGCATAGGCAAAAAGCGCAGTCTCCACTGCGCTTTTTCTTTTCTCACTCTCCTCTGAGCCCATGGTATTGGCCTGCCTGATTTGATACCTTAGCCACATACCAACATAGAAAGTGTGGAGAAAGCCGATGAAGTGCCATCGTATTGAAGAGCTAATCGAACTACTTGAGCCTGAATGGCAAAAAGATCAGCACATGAACCTGCTGCAGTTTATTGTCAAGCTAACACAAGAAGCTGGTTACCAAGGTCAACTTGAAGATCTCACCGACGATGTGCTTATCTACCATCTCAAAATGCGCAATAGCAATAAAGATGAAATGATTCCGGGGTTGAAAAAGATCAGGAAGACGATTTTAAAACCGCGATCCTTCGTGCTCGAGGCATCATCGAGTGATCAGGCTGAAGCCAGAGCGACCACAAGGTCGCTTTTTTTATACCCAAATCATTTAAGTGAGTAAAACTGTTAGGCATTTTTTTTATAAAACTGTACTGATCTTTGTTGTTAAAGGTTGATAGTCTTAAAGAAATAAAAAAATGATTGCGTATATAATCTCTGTCCATAAGAAAATACTAAAATATTAAAGAGCACAGTCGATAGAGCGGGATCGCTAAGAAATCTCGCCTTTAGCCCAAGAAGGAAGCGTAATGAGTCAGGACAAAATTGAGATCAAAGACGTGACTCCAAAAACCTTTAATCCCAAGACGCACAAAAACACTGGGGACAGGTTTAACCCGAGCAATCGCATCTACGTGCGTGAAAGTAAGGGCACATTTCAGCAGTTACGTCGATATGGAGGCTGGTTGCTACTGGTTCTCTTCGCTATGGTGCCTTGGATTCCTTACGGGGAACGTCAAGCTGTACTATTAGACCTTGGTCATCAGCAGTTTAACTTCTTTGGTACCACACTTTACCCACAAGATCTGACCTTGCTGGCATTGCTGTTCATGATTTCTGCTTTCGGTCTGTTCTTTCTCACCACCTTCTTAGGTCGCGTGTGGTGTGGCTATTTGTGTCCACAAACCGTCTGGACCTTCATGTACATCTGGTTTGAAGAGAAACTGGAAGGCAGCGCCAACAAACGCCGCAAACAAGACTCAGGCAAGCTGACCGCTAACCTTGCAATGCGTAAAGGGCTAAAGCACCTTGCGTGGTGGGCCATTGCACTCGCAACAGGTTTCACCTTTACTGGGTACTTTGTCCCAGTGAAAGATCTTGTACTTGGTTTCTTCACCCTTAACGCGGATTTCTGGCCTGTGTTCTGGGTGCTGTTCTTTGCAGGCTGTACCTACGCGAATGCAGGCTGGATGCGCTCGATTATGTGTGTTCACATGTGTCCGTATGCACGCTTCCAGTCAGCCATGTTTGATAAAGATACCTTCATCGTTGGCTACGATACAAAACGAGGCGAATCTCGTGGTGCTCGCTCACGTAAAGCCGATCCAAAAGCGCTGGGGTTAGGTGACTGTATCGACTGTAACCTATGTGTACAGGTATGCCCGACCGGCATCGATATTCGCGATGGTCTGCAATATGAGTGTATTAACTGTGGCGCCTGTATTGATGCCTGTGACAATACTATGGATAGGATGGGCTATGACAAAGGCCTGATCAGCTACACTACAGAGCATCGTTTATCAGGCAAAAATACCAAAGTCATGCGCCCTAAACTACTTGGCTATGGCGCAGTATTGCTAATCATGATAGGCCTGTTCTTCGCTCAAGTCGCGGCCGTTGATCCAGCAGGCCTTAGCGTACTGCGTGATCGTAATCAGTTATTCCGCATTAACAGCTCCGGCGAAGTGGAAAATACTTACACATTGAAAATCATCAACAAAACTCAACAAAGCCAAGAATATAAATTGGATGTGTTAGGGCTCACTGATGTTTCTTGGTACGGCAAACAAACCATCAACGTTGCACCGGGCGAAGTGTACAATCTGCCAATGAGCTTAGGTGTCAATCCAGATATTCTCAGCTCTCCTGTTGCGACAATTCAGTTTATACTGTCCGATAGCGAAGACTTTACGATTGAAGTAGAAAGTCGCTTTATTAAAAAGCTTTAGCGGCTGCCTCTACCTAAAATATGGAAAAGGGCTCAGCAATGAGCCCTTTTTATTAAAACTAAGCAATTGATTTAAAATGATAAAAAACGAAGATCGACCACAAAATGACCTCAATGAAGATTCATTAGAGAGGATGGACGAAAGCGGCTTGAAAGATGACTATTTAAAGAAGATACGAAGTCAATTTAAGCTTTGGGAAAGTTTTTTAAACAATGCTATAGGAGTGCTAGCCTTCACTCTTGGACTCGCTTCCTTAGGCACACCTATCCCTTGCATTAGCGCTATTTTGTCTCTATTTGTTGTTTTTTTCATATGGTGGCAAGGCCAGTCTCTCTTCCCCAAAGAAGTTACTCGCCTAAGAAAAATGGCAAAGAAAGACTATAAATCTAAAGTCATATTGTCCGGTGTAATGACCGAGCAACTTAGCTGGCTCAAAACAGTTACTAGATATCCAATGTATTTGTTGGGTTTTTTGTTTTTAATACTAGTGGCCGTAAGTCCATTTATAGAAAAGGTCCTTATATTTAATGGACACAATATCGATATATTCTCTAAATATTTTGGTCTAACTTGACGCCTGTGCTGTTGAAGCTAATAGCTTTAGCACCTGATACAAAGAGATAAAAAATGCATAAGCCCGAATATCCATTCCCACCCCCAACGTCAGCCTATTGGAAAAGTCACAGTACCTCAATGAGCTATGATGAGGCCGCCTCTCAATATGAAGCCCAACAAGGTGTTGACAAAAAAATGCAGCGTAACCCAGTAAAATCACCGGCGACTCAAGCTCTGGAAGCAAATAGAATAAACCGTGCTTCTGCGCTACCTAATACTGTGCCGACTGTACCTATGCCACCGTCAACCCAACAAACGGCTTTTGCAGAAACGCAATCGAGTATGGCTTGGCCCCCATATAACCCTTTGGCTCCTGAAGGAGAAAAAGATCTCACTGACAAACTAAAAGAAACACTTGAACGTAATCATATTCAAGTTCAGGTTATGACTCTTTGGGATGCAATGGTTTATACAGTGAATAACTGGACAGCCATGACAGAAGATGGAAAAACTTTTGGTGCTGATGTGTTACAGAACATCAATAAGATAAAAGGCTATCTAGATAAAGGAACAGCCATAATCAATGCCGTTTTCCTTGCTAAAGCATTGGGAGGTCTAGGAATAGTCGCCAAAGAAACCACAACCAAAAATGGTAAAGCTGCCATCGTTATATCAAGTGTATGGAATGACAGTAAAATGCACTATGCAACTGTCAATGGCATCAATATCAAGAAAAATCATCCTTATCCAATGGATAATCCGAAAATCCAACAATTGGGGTTCGCTAAAAACACGAAAATTCGCGGTGCTATTAAAGCTGGAGTGTTAACAATTATAATCAGCGCAGCATTGGCTACAGAGCAACTTATTAACAATGATGAATATCATATGGTCGATTGGTATGGTTCAATGGGGACAGACTTGCTCAAAATTGGAATCACTAGTGTACTAACCCTTTTGTTTGTTCCTTCCAGTGTACCAATCATCATAGGTGTAGCAATTGCTATAGGCATAGCGGTAACTGTTGATTTTTTATTTGCTCAATTCGAAGTTCAAGACAAGATTACTGAGGAGTTGAAAGTTGCCACAGAAGTATAGATACATATCTATGACACTTGGTTTTTTTTGTTACTTGCTTTTTTGCATACGCTGTATATGACTTCGTAATTATGGACCTCGCGTTAAGCATACGTGGCCAAGTGCCCAAAGTTACAGTCAGTTATAGCGATGGAATGGTTATCGTAGTAACACTATTCTTGTTTGCGTATACGATCCCCTTTTTATTACTTAATCGGAAACGAATGAGAGCCCCGCTTGAGTTATGGGAAATATACTGTCAAAGAACGATAGTTATCATAAGTGTTGTTGCACTTTGCTTGATGGCATTAGTTGGCTTTGCTTTCAAAGATTTCGAGATCGGCCTTTTAGAATCAGCGGGGTATGAGTACAGCCATACAAAAGAGAACCACCGCTCCTTTGGCTTTGATAGCGACGTATATATATTGGCTGAAAAAAATTAAAGGTTTAGATTTAAAAGCCCGCTCTCAAAGCGGGCTTCTTCTTTAAAACACTTTCGTTTCCAGTCGTATAATGCGCTCATTGTGCCGCCAAAATATAGCGACAATAAGCAACATAGATGGGGAAAGTCCCATTGAAGTTAGATATTGCATCAGCTCGACCATCTCTAGATGAACTCATTGCGGAAGGTTTCCCATAGCCCCATCGCTACCGGAATAGCTGTGCCGATGATACCGCCGTATTGCACTCCTTCTGCCGTGATACTCGCTGTGATCAGTTCAGGGTGACCAGCCGCCAGAGCGACACCCGCACCCAGCAAAGCAATCCCCTTTTTCGTGGACGGTTGGTCTAAGTCGATATTTAACGTGTTCTTTAATAGTGCTTTCATAACAGTTGCTTAAGCAATGTCTTTTCAGTACTGATTGAGACTGGTGACTTTACTGGTGCACATCCACTCAAAGACTTAAAGCAACCCGCGCCCGAAAAGTCAGAAATGACTTACTTAACCCTCAAGCAAACCCAAGATCTTTTGGACTACCTTAAAAATGATTGGGAACTTTTAAAAATCGTAGAAATTAGCTTAGCTACTGGTTCACGATGGAGGGAAACTATCACACTAAAATCAAGTAACCTTAGCCCTTACCGCATCCGATTTACTAACACCAAAACAGGTAAACCAAGAACCGTCCCGATTAGCAAACAGCTATATGATGATATATATCCTGAGAACGGCGGTAATCTGTTTAGTGAAGACCCTCAGGTAAGGTTAGGGAAGATATTTACCAAGCTAGGTTTTGATATTTACCCAAAGGGCAAAAGGTGCATGTACTGCGTCACACATTTGCAAGTCACTTTGTAATGAATGGCGGAGATATTTTAACGCTTAAGGAAATACTCGGACATGCTAGTATTAATCAAACGATGACATACGCGCATTTGGCTCCTGACCACATTTATGACCCTGAACGACCCATGGCCATATAACGCTAGATGCTAAGTAATTGTATTTAAAACAATTAACTACAATTACCCACACTAAACAACCTAAGGAACGCTCAGCAATGAGCCCTTTTTATTTATGATACAACAAGCCTTTAACTTTGATGCTCTGACACCCGACTTTATGTGGTACGCCTTGGAAAGCATTGGCGTTCGCGCCGAATCCGGCTTTCTACCACTCAACAGCTATGAAAACCGTGTTTATCAGTTTACCGATGAAGAGCGTCAACGTTATGTGGTGAAGTTCTATCGCCCCGAGCGCTGGAGTTCAGCGCAGATACAAGAAGAGCACGACTTTACTCTGGAGCTGATTGAATCTGACATCCCGGTTGCCCCACCGATAAAATTCCAAGGGCAAACTCTGCATCAATATCAGGGCTATCTGTTTGCACTGTTTGCCAGTGTTGGCGGACGCCAGTTTGAAGTGGATAACCTCGAACAATTGGAAGGCGTAGGTCGTTTCCTTGGTCGAATCCATAAAGTTGGTGCTCGAATGGCCTTTAAGCACAGACCTACCATCAGCCTCGAAGAATACCTGCATCAACCGCGTAAGATTCTGGAACAATCACAGTTTATTCCATTTCATCTAGAGAATGCCTTCTTCAATGACTTAGACTTGTTGATTCAATCGCTGCAACAACAATGGGATGACTCAGCCAACATCATTCGTCTTCACGGTGATTGCCACCCAGGCAACATTCTCTGGCGTGATGGCCCTATGTTTGTCGATCTTGATGACTCTCGCAATGGGCCCGCGGTACAAGACCTGTGGATGATGCTCAATGGCGAGCGCGCTGATAAATTGATGCAGTTGGATATCCTGCTTGAGGCGTATCAGGAATTTAACGACTTTAATACTAACGAATTGAAACTAATTGAACCTTTACGCGGTCTACGTATGGTGCACTATATGGCATGGTTGGCAAAAAGATGGCAGGATCCTGCTTTTCCTATCGCCTTCCCATGGTTTGACGATCCTAAATATTGGGAAAGCCAGGTATTAGCTTTCAAAGAACAAATTTCGGCATTGAGTGAGCCACCACTCTCACTGATGCCTCAGTGGTAAGAAGCCAAAATGACAAACATGGAGTCAATAATGAAAAAGCTGTTTGCACTTGTCGCAACTGTTATGTTGAGCCTTTCTGCTCACGCCGCTCAATTCAAAGAAGGTGAACATTATCAAGTTCTTGATATTCCTTCAGCTTCTCTCAGCAAGGCTTCACAAAAGCCAACAGTAACCGAGTTTTTCTCTTTCTATTGCCCACACTGTAGTAAGTTTGAGCCCATCATCGAACAGCTAAAAGCTCAACTTCCAGAAGAGGCTAAATTCCAGAAAAATCACGTTTCCTTCATGGGTGGTAGCATGGGTGAGTCGATGAGCAAAGCTTACGCGACCATGGTAGCGCTAAAAGTGGAAGACAAAATGGTGCCAGTCATGTTTAACCGTATTCATAACATGCGTAAACCACCAAAAAATGATGAAGAATTACGTCAAATCTTCCTAGACGAAGGCATTGATGCGAAAAAATTTGACTCGGCATTCAAAGGGTTTGCCGTTGACTCTATGGTGCGCCGCTTCGACAAGCAGTTTAAAGACAGCGGCCTATCTGGCGTACCAGCAGTTGTCGTAAACAATAAGTACCTTGTTCAGGCACAAAGTATCAAAACCATTGACGAATATTTCGATCTGGTTAACTTCCTACTGACTCAAAAGTAATGAAGTTGATTACGCAAAAAAGGGAGCATTAGCTCCCTTTTTGTTATTTGATGGGTTTACTTGTTATCTTGATGAATCTCTTTTAGCAGTTCATCTTTGTCCTTCCATACGCCGCCCAACCATTGCTGAAACTGGCGTTTAAACGGCTTGTCATTGAAGTAATCTCCACGTACGCTTTCGTCCACAGGCATCACCTTGGTGCGCACAACAATCTTAGTCATGCGCCCCATCAAAATATCGCGAAACGGCTTATCGGTGTTTTCCGGGTAGGCTAAAGTGACATCAATGATGTTTTCGAACTGATCGCCCATTGCCGCCAACGTATAAGCCATCCCCCCTGTTTTAGGCTGTAACAAATGCTGATAGCCCGCTTTGCTCTTTTTCTGCTTCTGCTGGGTAAAACGTGTACCTTCCACATAATTCACCACAGTCGTCGGTGTGTGCCTGAACTTAGCGCAAGATCGACGCGTCGTTTCCAAGTCTTGACCACGCTTTTCTGGATGGCGAAGCAAGTACTCTCGCGAATAACGGCGCATAAACGGCATATCGAGCGCCCAACAAGCCATACCTATAAATGGAACGTAGAACAGTTGTTGCTTTAGAAAGAACTTTGGCATTGGAATGCGGTCTTTGAATACACAACATAACACCACGATATCCGTCCAACTGAGGTGATTGCTGATCAGCAGATACCAGCCATCCTTTGTCAGACTTTCACCACCTTCGATGTCCCACTCGACACGATTAAACAAAGAAAGAATAGCTGAATTAATGGTTGCCCACAGCCACATCATCCAGTTGGCCATTGCTGTACATTTTGCCTGCAATTTACTTGTTGGTAACACGACTTTAATCAAAGCAATGATACAAATGGCGACCGAGCAAAAAGCTGAGTTAAGGATGACTAGAGTCACATTCAGTACAAGGAGTAGGTATGCAAACATAACGCTTATTAATGAGATCCAAGATAGAATTTACAACGTTTCATTTATGAATAATAAAACAGCGTGTAATTATACAATTCCTTAACCACATTGGAATCACTCTGACGATGGTCAGATTAGTTCGACGACCACTGCCACTTACAAAGTGCAAGGTTCATAACAAGGAGAACCCTCAATGAAAGCCAAATTCTCTCTAGCTGTCCTGTCGCTGGTTGCCCTTCCAACCATGGCTCAGCTATCAGAACAAGCAGGATTTAGTGGTGAAGTGTCACTCAGTGCTGGATTTGCCTCCAGCACTTCCAACTTTAATACCGATGGCGATAAAACCATCAGTAATGTCAATCAAACCGCGTCTGCAGATAGTGGTTCTCTAGTTCTGCCCCTCGGTAGCCTAGCCTATACCTTTGGTGCAAATCTAGACAAACAGTTTTACGTAGGTATGGCTCGTGAAGATATTGCTGTCGGTACTCTAGCTTTAGAGCTGGGCTACAAGCAGCAGCTTTCATCGGGTATGGTGATTGATGCCTCGTTCCTTCCAACCATTATGTCAGGCGAAACGTGGTCAGACCCATTTCTGACGGGTCAAGAGCGCCAAACCACAGACGAAACAGGTAACGCATTCCGTCTTAAGTTCAGCAATATTATGGGGTCCAACTTCAGCTTGGATACTGCGTACGCTACCAGTGACATAGACAATGAGAAGTCTGGAGCCAGTGACAACTCTCTAACAACCGCAGAGAGGAGGGCCTTACAACGTGACGCTTCATCGATCTACTTAAAAGGGGATTATCGCCTGCCGCTGACTCGCACGTCGTTCCTACAACCCTCACTAACCTACATCAAAACCGATGCCGATGGTGATGCCAACTCACTCGATTCAGTTGGTGGTGAGCTGAGTTACTTTAAGATATTGAATCGCCACCAGTTCGCTATCACCGCTGGGTACACTAACCGCTCTTACGATGCGTCTAACCCGATTTACGGCAAAACACGTGACGAAGATGAACTGAGCTTTTTCGCTGCATACGAATACCAAGAGTTCATGGGCTGGCAAGACTGGTCACTGGTTTCGTTTGCTGGTTACTCCAAAACAGATACCAACATCGACTTCTACGATGAAGACCAATACTTGTTCTCTGTTGGTATGAACTACCAGTTTTAGGTAAAGACTGAGCCCGCCTCATTACGCGGGCTTTCTTTTACACCGACTGAGCCGTCAATTGCTTAAGTAAGCGATCCATTGCTCGATACCCCAAGGCTTCAGCCAAGTGATGGCGAGCTATTTGTGGTTGACCATCTAAGTCAGCAATGGTGCGCGCAACCTTAATAATTCGGTGGTAAGCTCGAATGGATAACCCGAGCTGGTGCAAAGCACTTTCCAAAAACTGCGCATCTTCTTTTTCAGTGGGCAGTACTCCTCGATTTCTCGACTACCCAACAGCGCATTGACCTTATTGGAACGCTCCAACATACACACTCTAGCACTAACAACCCTTTGCTTAACGACCTCTGTGGGCTCACCACGATCACCACCTTCCGCTAGGGTACCTTTGGGCAATGCTGGGATCTCTAGCGACATATCAAAACGATCGAGCAAAGGGCCAGATAATCGACCCAAATAACGTAAAATCGTTTGCGGATTTACTCTCGATTGATTGCCTTCATAGTAACCCGTAGGACTAGGGTTAAGAGCGCCCACCAGTTGAAAACGTGCAGGAAAACGAGTTTTACCCTGAGCCCGAGAGATAATGATTTCGCCAGACTCCAGTGGTTCGCGCAGCGAATCAAGCACCTTACGTTCAAACTCTGGCATTTCATCAAGAAACAACAATCCATTGTGCGCCAACGAAATTTCTCCTGGCCTTGGAATCGTACCGCCACCCACTAAAGCGGCCATCGAGCTCGAATGGTGTGGCGCACGAAAAGGGCGTTGTTTCCAATTCAGAGCATTGATTTCCTGCTGAGTCAGTGACGCAACAGACGCGGTTTCCATCGCTTCCTCGTCACTCATTTCCGGCAACAAATCGCACAAGCGCGAGGCAAGCATAGTTTTCCCTGTCCCAGGTGGACCTAAAAATAGCAAATTGTGGTTTCCTGCTGCGGCAATCTCCAAAGCCCGCTTGCCTTGCTGCTGGCCAATGATATCTTGTAAATCACGTCCATTATTCATCGTTAGATTTACCATTGGCGTTTGATGTAGGCTCAGTTTTTTTTGACCGTAAAGATCGGCACACACTTCCAGTAAGCTTTGAGCAGATTTATGCTGTTCTTCACCCACTAAGGCGGCTTGATCCCCGTTGCTATTCGGCACGACCAAGCTTCGCTGTGCTTTATTGGCAGCAAGCGCTGCAGGCAATACCCCTTTCACTCCTCGCAGCTCACCCGACAAAGCCAGTTCACCAACAAATTCTTTTTCCGCCAAGCCGTTGACTGGAATTTGCTCTGAAGCGGCGAGAATACCAAGTGCAATGGGTAGGTCAAAACGTCCTCCTTCTTTGGGCAAGTCTGCAGGCGCAAGATTGACCGTGATTCGCTTAGCTGGAAACTCAAAGCGAGAATTGATGATTGCACTGCGTACTCTATCGCGTGATTCTTTGACGGTGGTTTCAGGTAACCCCACCAGAGTAAACCCCGGCATTCCATTGCTGATATGCACTTCTACCGTCACAGGTGGAGCTTCGACCCCCACCGATGCGCGACTGTAAATAATGGCTAGACCCATAACTTTCCCTACACTCTCTGCTATTCATTTATCTGTTTGATAATTTGCGCTCTTTTCTAACAATCTTGTTATATAGCGTGATGAGATGATGAGAGAATGTGAAAAAAGAATGACTTTTTGCTTGTCATGTAACGGAATTCTATGTTACCACTAATGACGTAGACAATTTCTTACCATATTACGTAAGCACAACATTAGAAAAGAATATGAATTTCAACGCCCGCATTAACGCACTGATTGTCCTGATTATCGTGGTCATTATTGATTCCGCGCGGGGGCTGGTGGGCGAAAAATAAAACACCAAATTCAAAAAAAACCCCGCACTGAAAAGTCCGGGGTTTTTTTCAACTTAAACGCTGAAAATCAGCGACAAAATAAACACTGACTCAGTCAGATAGACAGAAAAATAAAGAGCTCAGCCGCGAGCTGGCAGGAAGAATGGGAGCGCACATGACGTGCACAACAACACAACATTGCTACTTAGGTAGCCAAAGGGGCTTACGATGACAGGTGCTGAATTAGTCGTAGCCGCACTAAAACAACAAGGCATAAAAACCGTATTTGGCTACCCAGGCGGGGCCATCATGCCAATTTATGATGCACTGTATGATGGGGGCGTCGAGCACATCCTTTGCCGTCACGAACAAGGTGCAGCCATGGCCGCTATCGGTATGGCGCGTGCAACTCAGGACGTTGCAGTCTGTATGGCAACATCCGGCCCCGGCGCAACCAACCTTGTAACCGGTTTGGCCGATGCGTTTATGGACTCGATCCCAATGGTCGCGATAACAGGTCAGGTAGCCAGTTCTCACATCGGAACAGACGCTTTCCAGGAAATGGATGTGATAGGAATGTCGCTATCCTGCACCAAGCACAGCTACCTAGTGACTGAGATTGAAGATCTGGCACCCACTTTAGCCGAAGCGTTTGAAGTGGCCAAAACAGGCCGACCAGGGCCAGTGATTGTCGATATCGCTAAAGATGTTCAGTTGGCTCAAGCTCCAGTGAGTATTTTACCTCCATTCACTCCACCAACGAATCCCGTCCCTGAAGCAGCAGCCGTTTCTGCCGCTCAGGCGCTTCTTTCACAAAGTACCCGTCCTGTCTTTTATGTTGGTGGTGGTGTTCAACTGGGTAAAGCCACAGACTCCGTTCGCGAATTCTTACGTTTAAACCCAATGCCTTCGGTCAGCACACTAAAAGGTTTAGGTACTATCGAACGTCACGATCCACATTACCTTGGCATGCTAGGTATGCATGGTACTAAAGCCGCTAACTTAGTCGTGCAAGAATGTGATCTGCTGATTGCGGTTGGTGCGCGATTCGATGACCGAGTGACAGGTAAGCTAGAAACGTTCGCCCCTCACGCTCGCGTTATCCATATCGACATTGATGCTGCTGAGATCAACAAGCTGCGTCACGCCCATGCGCCACTGCGTGGTGATATCAATTCCCTTCTTCCTCAACTCGAACTGACTCAAGACATCACGCCATGGGTCAAGCACAGTGAAAGCCTGCGTAGTGGCTTTAAGTGGCGTTACGACCATCCGGGCGATCTCATTTTTGCTCCGGGCTTGCTCAAGCAGTTGTCCGACATGATGCCTGATAGTTCGATGGTCTCAACCGATGTGGGGCAGCATCAGATGTGGGCGGCGCAACATATTCAGCCCCGTGACCCACAGAACTTCATCACATCCGCAGGCTTAGGCACCATGGGCTTTGGCCTTCCTGCCGCTATGGGTGCCGCGGTCGCACGTCCGGATGATCAGTCTATCCTTATTACAGGTGACGGCTCTTTCATGATGAACGTTCAGGAACTGGGCACGCTAAAACGTCGCCAGATTCCGGTCAAAATCGTTCTATTGAACAACCAACGTTTAGGCATGGTACGTCAATGGCAATCGCTGTTCTTTGATGGTCGCCACAGTGAAACGATTCTGGATGACAATCCGGACTTCATCACTTTAGCAAGAGCGTTTGATATTCCTGGTAAAACGATCACAACAAAAGAAGAAGTTGAGCCAGCGATTCAGGAAATGCTGGAGAGTGAAACCTCGTACTTGCTGCACGTTTTGATCGACGAAGAAGAAAACGTGTGGCCACTGGTACCGCCAGGTGCTTCTAACAATGACATGCTGGAGAACACTTAAGATGGAAAGATATCTAATCGACATAAAAGCAGACGATAAACCTGTGCTGCTGGAGCGTGTTCTTCGTGTTGTTCGCCATCGTGGTTTCATTGTTAGACAAGTTGCAGGTACACAGAATCATGAGAGCAAGATTGCCAGTGTGGAGATCATCGTCGACAGCGATCGTCCGATCTCCTTTCTGACCAATCAGATTGAAAAGCTCTGGGATGTGCGCACAGTTGAGGTAACACAAATCGCTAGTGACGAGCTACCAAATAACAACCTACAACAACAAATTTGTGCATAAAGGAAGGCAATAATGGCTACTACAACAGCGGATTACATTTGGTTTAATGGCAAGCTGGTACCGTGGAAAGAAGCAAATGTTCACGTACTGACTCATGCTATGCACTACGGTACGTCAGTATTTGAAGGTGTGCGCTGCTACAACACTCCTAAAGGGCCAATTATCTTCCGCCATCGTGAGCATGCGAAGCGACTGAAAGATTCAGCCAAAATCTACCGTTTCCCTATCCCTTACTCCGTGGATGAAATCATGGAAGCGACGCGCGAAACACTACGCGAGAACAAACTCGATAGTGCTTATATCCGCCCACTAGGTTTTGTCGGCAATGTTGGCCTCGGGGTGTGTCCCCCGCAGGGCACCGAAATGGACCTTATCATCGCTGCTTTCCCATGGGGATCTTACCTAGGTGAAGAAGCCTTAGAAAAAGGGGTCGATGCGATGATTTCCAGCTGGAACCGCGCGGCGCCAAACACCATTCCAACCGCAGCGAAAGCTGGCGGTAACTACCTTTCTTCATTGCTGGTTGGCGGTGAAGCACGTCGTCATGGCTACGATGAAGGTATTGCATTAAGTGTTGATGGTTATTTGTCTGAAGGCGCAGGTGAGAACATCTTTGTGATTAAAGATGGATTGATCACCACGCCACCAGCAACCAGCGCCATCCTTCCGGGCATCACTCGTGATTCGATCATGACTATTGCTCGTGACAAAGGTTACGAAGTACGCGAAGCAAATATTGCTCGTGAAGCACTCTATCTCGCAGATGAAGTGTTTATGACAGGTACAGCAGCAGAGGTCGTTCCTGTTGCAACCATAGATAAAATTGACGTAGGCAGCGGTAAACGCGGCCCTATCACCAAAGAGCTGCAAGAAGCTTACTTTGGACTATTCAACGGCACCACTAAAGATAAGTGGGGCTGGTTAGATTACGTTTACCCAGCAGACGCGGCAAAATAAAGGAAGTAGTAAGATGCCTAAATACAGATCAGCAACCACCACTCACGGTCGTAACATGGCGGGTGCTCGTGCACTGTGGCGTGCAACTGGCGTAAAAGACGAAGATTTTGGTAAGCCAATCATCGCAGTCGTGAACTCATTCACTCAGTTTGTACCGGGCCACGTTCACCTCAAAGATATGGGCCAACTGGTCGCCGGTGAAATAGAAAAAGCTGGCGGTATCGCCAAAGAATTCAACACCATCGCGGTTGACGACGGTATCGCAATGGGCCACGGCGGCATGCTTTACTCACTGCCATCACGTGAGCTTATCGCTGACTCGGTAGAGTACATGGTGAATGCTCACTGTGCCGATGCCATGGTATGTATCTCCAACTGTGACAAAATCACTCCGGGAATGCTAATGGCGTCAATGCGCCTTAACATTCCTGTGATCTTCGTGTCTGGCGGCCCAATGGAAGCGGGTAAAACCAAGCTTTCTGACCAAATCATCAAGCTAGACTTGGTTGATGCAATGATCCAAGGTGCAGACCCGAAAGTCTCAGACGAGCAAAGTGAACAGATCGAACGCAGCGCGTGTCCGACATGTGGTTCATGTTCAGGTATGTTCACAGCCAACTCTATGAACTGCCTGACTGAAGCGCTTGGTCTTTCTCAGCCAGGTAACGGTTCAATGCTAGCGACACACGCAGACCGCGAAGAGCTATTTATCAATGCAGGTAAACGTATTGTTGAACTGACACGTCGTTACTACGAGCAAGATGACGAATCGGCGCTGCCGCGCAATATCGCCACTTTTGATGCATTCGAAAACGCAATGGCGCTGGATATCGCCATGGGCGGCTCAACTAATACCATTCTTCACCTGCTCGCTGCTGCGCAAGAAGGTGAGATTGACTTCGATATGGAAGATATCGACCGCTTATCTCGCAAAGTACCTCACCTATGTAAAGTGGCGCCATCTACTCAGAAATATCACATGGAAGACGTACACCGCGCGGGTGGTGTTATGGCTATCCTCGGTGAGCTAGACCGCGCAGGTTTGCTTCACAATGATGCGCGCACCGTACTCGGCCTTTCAATGAAAGAGCAGCTAGCACAATACGACATCATCCAAACGGAAGATGAAGATGTATTGAAGTTCTTCCGCGCAGGCCCTGCAGGCATTCGTACTACCAAAGCTTTCTCACAAGATTGTCGTTGGGATCGCCTTGATGATGACCGCGCTGATGGTTGTATCCGTTCAATCGATCACGCGTTCTCTCAAGAAGGTGGCCTAGCTGTCCTATCGGGCAACATCGCCCTTGATGGTTGTATTGTGAAAACGGCTGGCGTTGATGAAAGTATCCATAAATTCACTGGTCCTGCTGTAGTGTTTGAAAGCCAGGAAGACGCCGTTGAAGGCATCTTAGGCGGCAAAGTAAAAGCAGGCGATGTGGTTGTCATCCGCTATGAAGGCCCGAAAGGGGGCCCAGGCATGCAGGAAATGCTTTACCCAACCACTTACCTGAAATCAATGGGGCTTGGTAAAGAGTGTGCATTGCTGACGGATGGCCGCTTCTCTGGCGGTACCTCTGGCCTTTCCATTGGTCACGCTTCACCTGAAGCGGCGAATGGTGGCGCGATTGGTCTGGTGAAACAGGGCGATATGATCGCGATTGATATTCCAAACCGTTCTATTTCTCTAGAAGTCTCAGAGCAGGAACTTGCTGAGCGCCGTGCAAAACAAGACGAACTAGGCTGGAAACCGGTCGATCGTCAACGCGAAGTTTCTTTTGCACTCAAAGCGTACGCAAGTATGGCAACCAGTGCTGACAAAGGGGCGGTACGAGACAAATCTAAGCTAGAGGACTAGCTTATGTCTGATTCTCTCTTTTCAGGGAAAGCTCAACAGACTGGCGCAGACTATCTGCGCCATATCTTAAGAGCCCCGGTTTATGAAGCCGCAACGGTGACGCCTCTGCAGGAGATGCCACGCCTGAGTGAACGGATTGGCAACAAGGTGCAAATCAAGCGCGAAGATCGCCAGCCTGTACATTCGTTCAAACTACGTGGTGCCTACAATATGGTTGCCAGTTTGTCTGAAGCGCAAAAAGCCGCTGGCGTGATTGCCGCCTCAGCGGGTAATCATGCCCAAGGCATGGCGCTTTCTGGTACTAAGCTTGGTATCAAAACCACAATTGTGATGCCAAAAACCACACCTGACATTAAAGTCGAAGCGGTTCGTGGTTTTGGCGGTCACGTGGTACTGCACGGCAATAACTTTGATGAAGCCAAAGCCGAAGCCGAGCGTTTATCTGAACAGCATGGCTATACGTTTGTGCCTCCTTTTGATCACCCATTAGTGATAGCGGGCCAAGGCACCATTGGTATGGAGATGCTGCAACAGAATGGTCATCTCGATCATATCTTCGTCCCAGTTGGTGGCGGAGGTTTAGCGGCAGGTGTGGCAGTGCTGGTCAAACAGCTGATGCCAGAAATCAAAGTCATTGCCGTTGAGCCTGAAGATTCAGCGTGTCTTAAAGCCGCTTTAGATGCTGGTGAGCCCGTCGTTCTCGATCAGGTCAGCATGTTTGCTGATGGCGTCGCGGTAAAACGCATCGGTGAAGAAACCTTCCGCCTGTGTCAAAAATACCTTGATGGGCACATTACCGTTTCCAGCGATGAGATTTGCGCCGCAGTCAAAGACATCTTTGAAGATACGCGTGCTATCGCAGAGCCTTCTGGCGCATTAGCGTTAGCAGGGTTGAAAAAATACGCCGAGCAAAACGAGCTTAAGAACAGCAACCTAGGTACTGTTCTATCGGGTGCAAACACGAACTTCCACGGTCTGCGCTACGTCTCAGAGCGTTGTGAACTGGGTGAAAAACGTGAAGGCCTGCTGGCAGTCACGATTCCAGAACGCCAAGGCGCTTTCTTTGAGTTCTGTAACCTGATTGGCGGCCGAGCGGTCACTGAGTTCAACTACCGCTACAACGATGACGATCTGGCCAACATTTTTGTTGGTGTCCGTCTACAAGGTGGGCAGGAAGAGCTGGAACACATCATTCACGATTTGCGTGAAGGTGGCTACCCTGTGGTCGACTTGTCAGACGACGAAATGGCAAAACTGCACATTCGTTACATGATAGGTGGTAAGCCATCGAAGCAGCTTAAAGAACGCCTATACAGCTTTGAATTCCCAGAGTACCCAGGTGCATTGCTGAAATTCCTCAGCACATTAGGTACACATTGGAACATCAGTCTGTTCAATTATCGCAACCATGGTGCCGACTATGGTCGAGTACTGTGTGGTTTTGAACTGGATGAAGCCGACTTATCGCGCTTTTCCGCCCATTTGCGAGAGCTGGGCTATCAATGCAAAGACGAAACCAACAATCCGTCATATCAGTTTTTCCTTTCTTAATCATCAAAAGGCCAGTCACATGACTGGCTTTTTCTTTTCTGCCCAATGCGACTTCCCACAATGCACTGTATGCATGTATATAATGCTAAAGTTTCATTTTAGTCATAGTAACTTTCAGTCTACACTCAATATCAGTTTTTAAATGTTTGCTACCGCGTAGTGGAGACCATCTATGTTTAACGCACTGATTCTAAACCAAGAAGAAAAACGCACCATCGCCTCTGTAGAACAAATCGACGAAGCACAATTGCCACAAGGCGACGTACTAATCGATGTCGATTACTCATCACTCAACTACAAAGATGGTCTGGCGATCACTGGCAAAGGTAAGATCATCCGCAACTTCCCTATGGTACCGGGCATCGATATGGCAGGCACCGTTGCTCACTCAGATGATGAACGTTACCAAGTCGGCGATAAAGTCGTGTTAACTGGCTGGGGTGTCGGTGAGAATCACTGGGGGGTATGGCTCAACGTGCGCGCCTAAAAGCTGACTGGTTGGTACCACTGCCAAAAGGGATCGACAGCAAAAAGGCCATGATGGTCGGCACCGCTGGCTTTACTGCCATGCTGTGTGTTCAAGCGCTGATCGACGCTGGTGTCAAACCTGAGTCAGGTGAAATTCTGGTCACAGGTGCCAGTGGTGGTGTGGGTTCAGTAGCGGTAACGCTACTGGCTAAGCTCGGCTACAAAGTAGCAGCGGTGACTGGCCGCATTGAACAAAATGGTCCTCTCTTAGAAAAACTGGGCGCAAGCCGCATTATTGATCGCGTCGAGTTTGAAGAACCCGCACGTCCGCTGGAAAAACAAGTTTGGGCTGGCGCCGTTGATACCGTGGGCAGCAAAGTACTGGCTAAAGTACTGGCGCAAATGGATTACAACAGCGCAGTAGCTGCTTGTGGTTTGGCTGGTGGCTTTGACCTACCAACAACCGTGATGCCTTTTATTCTGCGTAATGTTCGCCTGCAAGGCATAGACTCAGTGATGTGCCCAACAGAGAAGCGTATCGCCGCTTGGGAAAGACTGGTTGAACTACTACCTGACAGCTACTTTGAGCAAGCCTGTACCGAAGTAGCTCTTGCCGATGCACCAAAGTACGCAGAAAACATCACTAACGGCCAAGTAACAGGTCGCGTTGTGATTAAGCTGTAATTCTAAGACTCAAAATAATAGAGCCAGCATTGCTGGCTCTTTTTTGTATCGATGGAAATCGTGTTAATCCAATCCCATGTCTGCGATACGTTTGGCGATCAAGCGGCTGCACTCTTCTCTCACCACAGATCGCAGCCATTCCTGTGCCGGTGAGTGCTCGCAACGTGCATGCCAGATCATCGAATAATCAAACGACGTGAACTGGAACGGCAAAGGTTTAACCGCCAAGTCGTAACGCTCTGCAACCAGATAAGCTAAATCCGCTGGCACCGTAATAATCAGCGGCATGGTATCCACAATGGCCAATGCCGCTTCCAGATGATAAGCCCGCAGCACCATTTTTCGTTTTGGCTGATCGACCAGAGCCTGCTCAATTAACGTTTTGACTCCATCACTGATGGCGATCATCGCATGTGGATAGGTAAGGTAGTCCTTCAAACTGAGTGATGTGTTGGCCAACGGGTGCTGTTTAGATAAGAGGCATAAAACCCCTACACGCCCAAGAATTTCACTGCGTAGTGGATCTACTGGGCCAATGGGTCGGCATATGGCTAAATCCGCTCCCTCATACGTCAACTGATCAGCTAATCGGTCATGTTGCAGAGGCAGAAAGTTAATCGACACATTAGGCGCTTCCTGATAAATACGCGGCAAAGCAAAGGGCAGAATAGTCTGCATCGCATAGTCAGTGGTGGCGATATTGAAGGTGTTCTCAAAGCTTTGCGGTTCAGTTTGAATCGGAGACAACACCTGACGCAGCGACTCCAACGGCTCTCCCAGTGCTTTGTCGACCTCGAGCGCTTTTTCGGTTGGAATCAGATGCTGCCCCTGACGTGTAAACAAGGGGTCACCCAGCATATCACGCAGCCGACCTAACACTCGGCTCATCGCAGACTGGCTAAGATTAAGCCGATGTGCTGCTTTACTCACGCTGCACTCTTCGATTAAAACCCGCAACGCCACCAGCAAATTCAGATCACGGCGATAGATGTCTTCTAATTCCACAAATAGCCACTTAAAATGAAGGGTATATTTATTGAATTGTACTCTTTAGATAAAAAAAATCCCGCCTTTCAGCGGGGAAGCCCAAGAAAAATGGGGATAGTGTCGGAATGTAATTGAGCGTAGTTACCATTGAGAATGGTTGTTGGAAGTTCAACCATCAATTTTCTTGCTCTTCAGATGCGCTCGGCCAGCGATGCATCTCGAGCCAAATCCCTACAACCGTCGCAACCATGCCGAGCAAAGGCATAAACGACGATTCTGCTGGTGTACGTAAAACAAGTGCGCAAAAAGAAATAAAGCACAGCACGGAATAGATGGTTAGACGATCTAAAGCTGTCAACATAAGCGCTCCTTGTTTTAAATGTTACCAACTTGTTAAGTAAGTTAAAACAATTTGATCGCTTTGCCAAGGGGTTATTGAATATTTTTTCTTCACCAGTATTATCTACCTCCTATTGAGGTAATAAAGATATGACCATGACAATCAATTCAGAACAGGCGACCCAAACTTTAGAGGCAGAAGGACTGCGCTGCCCAGAGCCAGTGATGATGGTCAGGAAGACAATCCGTAACATGAAAGAGGGTGAGATTCTGCTGGTAAAAGCCGATGACCCATCCACCACACGTGACATTCCGAGCTTCTGCCGCTTTATGGATCACCAGCTAATTGCGGCTCAAACTGAAGAACTGCCTTATCAGTATCTGATCAAGAAAGGAATGGATTAGCGTTAACGCTAAACTCATTGAAATGAAAAACGGCTGCCTGGAGCAGCCGTTTGTTTATTCGTCATATTCAATGGTGTGGACTTCAGATTGTAATTTTTTCAGCTGTTTTCGCATTACCCGCATTTCTTCATGCATTGGGATAATGTGCGCGACTCGAATCCAGGCCTCAACCGTCAATGCGGTCAACACAAATGAACCTGCAACAATCGGTAGCCACATGTCGGTCAGTACCATTGCCAGTAAACACAGTACCAAGCCGAAAGTGAATAGATAACTCTGACTTTTTTGGGGTCATCCCCATATAACGTGTAAGCATAATGTTGCCCTCTCGCTATACTCTAGGTGTTTGAAGAAAAAACAGAATTCTTCTGACCTTGAGTAACATCATTCACACCGTTAAGTTAGCATGACAAGTATGACACTAATATGTCAACGATCACGCCCTTACACGAATTTAGCACAGAGTTTGATCTATCGCATTTCTCCACCAGATATCCGATTTTTACCACACTTTAGCGACATTTCTACAAGAATGCTGCACCTACCGCTAGAGCGATAAATAGCAGAGCGGTCAGCTTACGAATCAGGTTGAGCGGCATTTTATCAGCCGACAATTTACCAATCAAAACCACGGGAACATTGGCTGCAAGCATACCCAGCGTAGTACCTATAATCACCAACGTCAGCGCGTCGGCAAACTGAGCCCCTAAGATAGAGGTAGCAATCTGAGTTTTATCACCAATTTCAGCGATAAAGAACGCGATGAAGCTGGCAACAAACGGTCCTCGGTTGGAAATTTCATCGTCATCATCCAACTTATCTGGGATTAGCACCCAACCCGCCATAGCGAGAAAACTTGCCACCACGACCCACTTAAGCACTTCTGGTGATAAATAGTCGGCCACAACCACGCCTAACCAAGCCGCAAGGGCGTGATTGGCAATAGTAGCGAAGAAAATTGCGGCGATAATCGGTATCGGTTTTCGATAACGACTGGCCAACAGTAAAGACAATAGCTGGGTTTTGTCACCAATTTCGGCTAAAGCGACAGTGGTAATTGAAATAGCTAAAACGCTCACGACATGCTCATTGAGGCAGGGATAATTATTTTAAACCTAAGACAAACCTCGTGCCCCACCCCGGTTCACGATGTTTATCTAAGGTCTTGCTAAACCCATCAGGCGATGAGTCTCGAGCGCCATGGTGATTGTGCACCAATTATGTTGACGAACGAACCAAACAATCAGGCTGATTGTGTTGGTAAGCTACTCCCCAAAGATGGACGCAATTCTATCCAGCTCTATGTCATTTCTCAAGTAACAAAGTGGTCAAAAACTTCCATTTAGGAAAATTTGGACGAATAAGCCATTAAAAATCCATTAAAGGAGAATTATGACTAGGAATTAATCAAGATTAGCCCTACTCCCCTACGCAATATCTGGGTATACTTGATTGTTATTTTCATTATATTAATGTGCTGAAAGTGATAGAAATCGCCATGACTACGGCGAACATTTGATCAATAACAGCAACAGAAGAATCGCGCGAACCTGACTTATGCAAAAATACGATATCAAAACCTTCCAGGGAATGATCCTCGCGCTGCAGGATTATTGGGCTCAAAATGGTTGTACCATTGTTCAACCGCTAGATATGGAAGTGGGTGCGGGTACCTCTCACCCAATGACTTGTCTACGAGCGCTTGGCCCAGAGCCAATGTCTACAGCTTACGTACAACCTTCACGTCGTCCGACCGATGGCCGTTACGGTGAAAACCCTAACCGTCTTCAGCACTACTACCAATTCCAAGTAGCGCTAAAACCATCGCCAGACAATATTCAGGAGCTGTACCTAGGTTCTCTAGAAGTACTTGGTGTCGATCCTCTGGTTCACGACATTCGTTTCGTCGAAGATAACTGGGAGAACCCAACATTAGGCGCATGGGGCCTAGGCTGGGAAGTGTGGCTAAACGGCATGGAAGTGACTCAGTTTACTTACTTCCAGCAGGTTGGTGGCCTTGAGTGTAAACCAGTAACCGGTGAGATCACTTACGGTATCGAACGTCTTGCTATGTACATCCAAGAAGTAGACTCGGTTTACGATCTTGTATGGAACATCGCCCCAGACGGTAGCAAAGTGACTTACGGTGACATTTTCCACCAGAACGAAGTGGAACAGTCTACGTACAACTTCGAGCACGCAGACGTCGATTTCCTATTCACTTTCTTCGACCAATGTGAAAAAGAAACCAAAGAGCTACTTGAGCTTGAGAAGCCACTGCCGCTTCCAGCCTACGAGCGCATTCTTAAAGCAGGTCATGCATTCAACATTCTTGATGCACGTAAAGCTATCTCGGTAACAGAACGCCAACGTTACATCCTTCGTATCCGCAACCTGACTAAATCGGTTGCAGAAGCGTACTACGCATCACGTGAAGCGCTTGGCTTCCCAATGTAAGAAAGAAGGCGAGGAGAAGTAATCATGGCAAAAGAATTTCTAATTGAACTGGGTACAGAAGAGCTACCACCAACGCAACTTCGCACCCTAGCGGAAGCGTTCGCAGCAAACTTCGAAGCTGAGTTAAAAAGTGCAGACTTAGCACACGAAGGCGTGAAATGGTACGCCGCTCCTCGTCGTCTAGCACTCAAAGTTGCTGCATTGGCTGAAGGCCAAGCGGACAAAGTGGTTGAGAAACGTGGACCAGCAGTTTCTGTCGCATTCGATGCGGACGGTAACGCGACGAAAGCGGCTCAAGGTTGGGCGCGTGGCAACGGCATCACAGTAGAGCAAGCTGACCGCCTAGTGACAGACAAAGGCGAATGGCTTCTTTTCAAACAAGAAGTAAAAGGCCAAGCGACGTCTGAAATCGTTGTCGACCTAGCAGCTAAAGCGCTGGGTAACCTGCCTATCGCTAAGCCAATGCGTTGGGGTAACAAAACAACTCAGTTTATCCGCCCAGTTAAAACACTAACCATGCTTATGGGCTCAGATCTTATCGAAGGTGAAATCCTTGGCGTAGCATCAGATCGCACTATCCGTGGTCACCGCTTCATGGGTGAGCAAGAGTTCACTATCGAATCTGCAGAGCAATACCCTTCGATCCTAGAAGAGCGCGGTAAAGTGATGGCAGATTACGAAGCACGTAAAGCTATCATCCTTGCTGACTCGCAAAAAGCAGCTGCTGCCGTTGGCGGTGTTGCTGATCTCGAAGATGACCTAGTTGAAGAAGTGACTTCTTTGGTTGAATGGCCAGTGGTACTGACGGCGAAGTTCGAAGAAGAGTTCCTAAAGGTGCCTTCTGAAGCGCTAGTTTACACCATGAAAGGTGACCAGAAGTACTTCCCAGTGTATGACGAAAACAAGAAGCTACTACCAAACTTCATCTTTGTTTCTAACATCGAATCGAAAGAGCCTCGTTATGTTATCGAAGGTAACGAGAAGGTAGTACGTCCACGTCTAGCGGATGCTGAGTTCTTCTTTAACACTGACCGTAAGCGTCCTCTTATCGACCGCCTGCCTGAACTAGAGCAAGCGATCTTCCAGAAGCAGCTTGGTACTATCAAAGACAAGACAGACCGCATCACAGAGCTTGCTGGCTACATCGCTGAGCAAATCGACGCTGACGTTGAGAAATCTAAGCGCGCAGGCCTACTGGCTAAGTGTGACCTAATGACATCTATGGTATTCGAATTTACCGATACTCAAGGTGTAATGGGCATGCACTATGCGACTCACGATGGTGAAGACGAGCAAGTTGCACTGGCACTTTACGAGCAGTACATGCCTCGTTTCGCCGGTGACGAACTGCCAAGCACTGGTATCTCATCTGCGGTAGCAATGGCTGACAAGCTAGATACAATTGTTGGTATCTTCGGTATTGGCCAAGCGCCTAAGGGTTCTGACCCATTCGCACTTCGCCGTGCCTCTCTAGGTGTACTGCGTATCATCGTTGAAAACGGCTACAACCTAGACCTCACAGACCTAATCGCGAAAGCAAAATCTCTGTTTGGTGACCGTTTGACCAACGACAACGTAGAAGCTGATGTTATCGACTTTATGCTAGGTCGTTTCCGCGCATGGTACCAAGATGCAGGTTTCAGCGTGGATATCATCCAAGCGGTACTGGCGAATCGTCCAACTAAGCCAGCTGACTTTGACCAACGTGTTAAAGCGGTTTCTCACTTCCGTGAACTGGAAGCGGCAGAAGCACTGGCTGCGGCGAACAAGCGTGTAGGCAACATCCTAGCCAAGTTCGATGGTGAGCTAGCAGCAGACATCGATCTATCGCTGCTACAAGAAGACGCAGAGAAAGCACTAGCAGAAAGCGTTGAAGTAATGACAGAAGCGCTAGAGCCAGCGTTCGCAACGGGTAACTACCAACAAGCGCTAAGCAAGCTTGCAGACCTGCGTGAGCCAGTAGATGCTTTCTTCGATAACGTCATGGTAATGGCAGACGACGAAGCGCTGAAGAAAAACCGTCTAACGCTACTGAATAACCTGCGTAACCTATTCCTACAGATCGCGGATATTTCACTTCTACAGAAGTAATATATCGAACAATATAGGTTCTACAAAGCCCAACTCCTCGGAGTTGGGCTTTGTTTTTATCAGTGACGGAATTTTGTGCTTTGCCTCGTAACCACATTAAGGTATGTTCAGGGATTATCCGATTATCCATAGACTACTACGCTCAAGGTGAGTCTTGGAATGACTAGCTTCGACTAGTCACTATGACACGTAAAGCAATCACAATGAATTAGGTATAACTACAAATGCAATTCTCTAAGTTTGGTGAAAAATTCAATCAGTATTCCGGTATCACGCGTTTAATGGATGACTTAAACGACGGCCTGCGCACGCCAGGTGCGATCATGCTCGGAGGTGGTAACCCAGCCGCTATTCCAGCCATGCTCGAATACTTTCGCCAAGCCAGTGAGGAGATGCTCGCCAACGGGGACCTCGTGGCCGCCATGGCCAACTATGATGGCCCGCAAGGCAAAGACGCGTTTGTAAAAGCTCTGGCTAAGTTATTAAAAGACACTTATGGCTGGAACATATCAGAAAAAAACATCAGCTTGACCAACGGCAGTCAGAGCGGCTTCTTTTATCTGTTCAACCTGCTGGCGGGTAAGCAGCCAGATGGCTCGCATAAGAAAATCTTGCTGCCTTTAGCGCCTGAATACATTGGCTACGGCGATGCAGGTGTTGATGAAGATATCTTTGTCTCCTACCACCCAGAAATTGAAATGCTCGACAATGGCCTGTTTAAATACCACGTCGATTTCGAACAGCTCAAAGTCGATGACTCGGTTGCCGCCATTTGTGCATCACGCCCAACCAACCCTACCGGTAACGTACTCACTGATGAAGAAATCCATAAACTGGATAAACTGGCGCGCGAAAATAACATTCCGCTCATCATCGACAATGCCTATGGCCTGCCATTCCCCAATATCATCTTTGAAGATGTTCAGCCATTCTGGAACGAAAACACCATCCTATGTATGAGCCTGTCTAAACTCGGCCTTCCGGGTGTACGTTGCGGGATTGTGATTGCCAGTGAAGAAGTGACGCAGGCCATGACCAATATGAATGGCATTATCAGTTTGGCTCCAGGGAGTCTGGGCCCTGCGTTGGGTCATCATATGATCAAGAATAATGACCTGCTGAATCTCAGCACCAAGGTTATCAAACCATTTTACAAGCAAAAGTCTCAGCGAGCTGTCGAACTGCTGCAAACGGCCATCACTGACTCACGTTTTCGCATTCACAAACCAGAAGGGGCGATGTTCCTATGGCTTTGGTTTGATGAGCTGCCAATCACCACTATGGAGTTATATCAAAGACTGAAAGCACGCGGAGTATTAATCGTGCCAGGTGAGTACTTCTTTATTGGTCAGGAAGATGACTGGGAGCACGCACACCAATGTCTGCGCATGAATTATGTCCAAGAAGACGAAATGATGCAGAAAGGTATCAAGGTTATTGCTGAAGAAGTCGAAAAAGCTTATCAAGAAGCCTAAGTAAACTGCTTCGGTTAGATCAAAAAAGAGCACCTAGATGGTGCTCTTTCACTCTTATTCCCGATATATAGCCATTAACTCTAAATAGTTGGAGTTGCAGCTAGGCGACAAAGAAATTCAGCCCTATGAGCATAGGGAACCTATGTGATTAGGGGAAATTTATGCAGTCAACAACGCTGTGGCTTCAAATATGACGAGTTAACCTTCGATTAGGTTTTTGCCACCAATCGCAATCTTACGTGGTTGCATTGCTTCAGGGATTTCGCGCTCTAGGTCAATGTGTAGCAGACCATTTTCCATGCTTGCACCCACCACTTTTACATAGTCTGCTAGCTGGAATTTACGCTCGAAATCGCGTTCTGCGATACCTTGATACACGTATTGCTTCTCTTCTTCTGATTTACGCTCACCCTTAACAATCAGCATGTTTTCTTTTTGAGTAAGGTCTAGCTGCTCTTCAGCAAAGCCTGCAACTGCCATAGTAATACGGTAGTTGTTCTCATCTTTTTGCTCGATGTTGTATGGAGGGTAACCGCCAGAAGTGTTCTTCGAAGTGTTCGCTTCCATCATGTTGAATAGACGATCGAAGCCGATTGCGTTGCGGTAAAGTGGAGTGAAATCTACAGTTCTCATAATGCTATCCTCATAGTAAGCAATAGTCTTAGCCGTGAGTTTGCGCGGATCTATCTTGTACAGGTCCTTGCCGACTAAGGGATTCATTCACTACTCCTCGGGTTCTGCTAACTCTGGGACCTAGTGTCGAATCAAGTTCAATTGTGTGCCTCTAAAGTCATCCTCTCCTGAGCGATACCTTATCAGCGATCCAGAGGTTCTGTTTCTTCTCTCTTGAGCAAGACAGCTTACCTCTTCAACAATAGATATGTGGATTGAGTAAAATAGTTTCAAGGGACCGGATTAAAAAATTTTCTACGCGCTTCTAGAGATCCCCAACTCCGTCGTTCCTCCCTCTTGAGGATGACGCTCCAGCCAATTGAAAAATAATGAAAACATCAGAAACAAAAAAGGACCACCATTTCTGGCAGTCCTTTAAAATCTTTAGATTATTTTTATCGAAGCTGGGTGAGCTTAGTTCAAGGAGAAGGCGCCATTCTTATAACAATAAAGGTTTATAAGCATAAATGAGCACCTTCGACACAGAAATCAGTTCATCCAGCGAAGAGAAAACAATCTAAACGTCTAGGTTTGCTACTTTCAATGCATTCTCTTCGATAAAGTTACGACGAGGCTCTACTTGGTCACCCATTAGTGTCGTGAATAACTGGTCTGCACCAACAGCATCTTCAATCGTTACCTGCATCATACGGCGCGTTTCTGGGTCCATTGTCGTTTCCCAAAGCTGTTCTGGGTTCATCTCACCCAGACCTTTGTAGCGCTGCAGGCTTAGGCCACGACGTGACTCTTTGATTAACCAGTTCAATGCATCAACAAAGCTTGAAACAGGCTGAGTACGTTCACCACGCTTAATGTAAGCACCTTCTTCAATCAGGCCGTTAAGTGCTTCTGACAGATCAGCCAGCTTGCCGTATTCTTTCGAGTTAATCAGATCAATACTCAGCGCATGCTCATGCGTCACACCATGGGTACGTACAACAATTTTAGGTAGGCTTAAACCTAGCTCTGCATGTTGCTCAACTTCAAAGCTGTACTGGCTCGCACCGACTTCTTTGGCATTCAGCTGTTCAACCAACTGTTTAGTCCACGCTTCAACGGCTGCTGCATCATGGCACTGCTCAGCCGTCAGACGCGGTGTGTAGATAAGCTCATGAACCAATGCGTGTGGGTAACGACGGCTCATGCGATCCACCAGCTTAATACCTGAGTTGTATTGCTTAACAAGGCTTTCTAACGCTTCACCCGATAGGGCTGGCGCTTCTGCGTTTACGTGCAGAGAAGCATTATCTAATGCTAATGCCACTTGGTATTGGCTCATTGCATCTTCATCTTTGATGTACTGCTCTTGTTTGCCTTTCTTCACTTTGTAAAGTGGTGGCTGAGCGATGTACACGTAGCCGCGCTCGATAAGCTCTGGCATTTGACGGTAGAAGAAGGTCAATAGTAGCGTACGGATGTGCGAACCATCGACATCCGCATCGGTCATGATGATGATGTTGTGGTAACGCAGTTTATCTGGGTTGTATTCGTCACGACCGATACCACAGCCAAGAGCGGTGATAAGCGTGGCTACCTCTTGTGAAGAGAGCATCTTATCGAAACGCGCTTTCTCAACGTTAAGGATTTTACCTTTCAGTGGAAGAATCGCTTGGTTCTTACGGTTACGGCCTTGTTTTGCGGAGCCGCCTGCCGAGTCACCCTCCACTATGTACAGTTCAGAAAGTGCCGGATCTTTTTTCCTGACAGTCTGCCAATTTACCTGGCAGACCTGCTAGGTCTAGCGCGCCTTTACGACGAGTCATTTCACGAGCTTTACGCGCCGCATCACGAGCACGAGCTGCGTCGATAATCTTAGTACAAACCGTTTTAGCTTCTGCTGGGTGCTCAATTAGGAACTCAGACAGTTTCTCACCCATAGCCTGCTCAACCGCTGACTTCACTTCAGAAGAAACCAGTTTATCTTTAGTTTGGCTTGAGAACTTAGGATCTGGCACCTTAACCGAAATAACAGCGGTTAGACCTTCACGTGCATCATCACCTGAAGTAGCGGTTTTCGCTTTCTTCGAGAAGCCTTCTTTGTCCATGAACGAGTTCAATGTACGCGTTAGGGCTGCACGGAAGCCAGCAAGGTGAGTACCACCATCGCGCTGAGGAATGTTGTTGGTAAAACAGAAGATGTTCTCTTGGTAACCATCGTTCCACTGCATCGCGACTTCAACGGCAATCCCGTCTTCACGCTCTGCGTTAAAGTGGAATACTTTTTCGATGATTGGTGTCTTGTTAGTATTCAAGTGATCAACGAACGCTTGGATACCGCCTTCATACATAAAGTGATCTTGCTTATCTTCTTCACGCTCATCACGTAGTTTGATTGATACGCCAGAGTTTAGGAAAGAAAGCTCACGTAGACGTTTAGCTAGAATGTCATAGTGGAATTCTGTGTTAGAGAAGGTCTCTTCACTTGGCCAGAAACGGATTTCTGTACCTGTTTTGTCCGTTTCACCAATCACAGAAAGTGGCGCTTGTGGCTCACCGTGATGGTAAGTTTGAGTATGAATTTGACCACCTCGATGGATAGTCAGAGTTACTTGCTTTGATAGTGCGTTTACTACCGAAACACCAACACCGTGCAGACCACCCGATACCTTGTATGAGTTATCATCGAACTTACCACCAGCGTGAAGTACCGTCATAATAACTTCTGCTGCTGATACGTTCTCTTCTGGGTGCATTTCGGTAGGGATACCACGACCATCATCGCGTACCGATACTGAATTGTCCTCATGAATTGTCACAACGATGTCTTGACAGTGACCCGCTAACGCTTCATCAATTGAGTTATCCACCACCTCGAAAACCATGTGGTGTAGACCGGTACCATCGTCCGTGTCGCCGATGTACATCCCCGGACGCTTACGTACTGCATCCAGGCCCTTTAGTACTTTAATACTCGATGAATCGTAATTTTCAGACATGAGTTATCTTCCACTATATATTTTGTTCTATTGTGCCATGTTCCACATGGAACATCCTGCCATTTTCGTCCAACATGTCGGCGATTTGGCTTTCTGTAATAGAACTGACAAAAACTTGCGCCCCCGTCTCCTTCAAGCAGTCTGCTAGACGCTTACGACGTTGACTATCTAATTCAGAGGCAAAGTCATCAATTAAGTAGATACATTGCTTGCCGGTCATCTCAGTGAGGTGTTGACCTTGCGCCACGCGCAGTGCACACACCATGAGCTTGAGCTGACCTCGTGACAGAACATCCTCAACCGGAGTCCCGTTCACTTTAATTTTTAAATCGGCTTTATTCGGACCACTAAAGGTGTAACCCAGTGCCTGATCCCGCTCAAAATTGTTCACAAGAATAGCCTGATAAGGTGTGTTCTTATCCCATCCTCGGTAATACTTCAGCTGGATCTCAAATTCGGGGAGAAATGTCTGACAGATTGCCGTGGCTTTCTCGGTCATCTGTTCAACATATGTGGCTCGCCACTGGCTGATGTTTTCAGCCAGCCTTGCCATCTCCTGATCCCAATACGACAGCTCACGATAGCTGGTGGCCGTTTTTAACAACGCATTGCGCTGTTTATTCAGACGCTTAAACCGCCCCCAAGCATCATAGAAAGCCGACTCAGTGTGAAACACACCCCAGTCGATAAATGCTCGGCGATGTTTGGGGCCATCCGTTAGTAAATCAAACCCTTCCGGATGGATCAATTGCAGTGGCAGAACCTGTGCCAATTGAGCCAGTTTTTGTCCGGATTGACCGCCTATTTTAACCTCTGTTGAGCCATCACGCTGCTTATTAATGCCAATTGGTAGCTCAAATTGATCCGAGTTCAAAAAACGGCCATGTACAAATAGCTCCTCACAGTCATTTTGGATGACTCGCCCTGTTAAGGAGCTTTTAAAAGAGCGGCCGTGGCCAAGCAAGTAGATGGCTTCCAGAACACTGGTTTTGCCGCTGCCGTTCGGACCTATAAGAAAGTTAAAGCCTGCTGATAGTTCAATATCACAGGCTTTAATGTTGCGAAACTGCTGAATAATAAGACGTGAAAGCGGCATGCTAGAGTCGAATCGGCATTACCACATACATAGCGCCGTCGTCGTCCACGTTTTCAATCATGGCACTGGCGTTAGCGTCTGACATCGACACGCGCACTTTTTCACAACGCAGAGTATTTAATACATCCAAGACATAGCTAACATTAAAGCCAATCTCAATTGGCTCACCTTCGAAGCTGACATCCAACATCTCTTCCGCTTCTTCTTGCTCCGGGTTGTTGGCGGTAATACGCATTTCCGTATCCGCTAAGTTAACGCGCACCCCACGGAATTTTTCATTCGATAAAATAGCGGCACGCGAGAAGGCCTGACGTAGCTCATCACATTCCGCTTCAAGCGTTTTGGTCGTCGTTTGTGGCATCACGCGACGGTAGTCCGGGAAACGACCATCAACCAGTTTAGAAGTAAAGACAAAGTTGTTCACTTCTGCACGAACATTAGAACTACCAATTTGCAATGTAACAGGCTGCTCAGGCGCATCCAGCAACTTAACCAATTCCAGTACACCTTTACGTGGCACAATGATTTGCTGCTGAGCAAAGTCCGCCCCTAGTTGAACCTGAGATACCGCCATACGGTGGCCATCAGTGGCAACACTGCGTAGTATCGTACCATCAATCTCAAACAACATGCCGTTGAGGTAGTAACGTACGTCTTGGTTTGCCATCGAGAATTGAGTTTTCTCAATTAATCCACGTAATTCACCTTGAGTCAGCGAGACTTCGACTTCACTCTGCCAGTCTTCAATGTTCGGAAAATCGTTGGCAGGTAAAGTAGATAGAGAAAATCGGCTGCGTCCAGAACGAACTTGAACTCGGTCGCCTTCTAAAACAAAGGTAATAACAGAATCGTCAGGCAGACCACGACAGATATCCAAAAATTTACGCGAGGGAACGGTCACACTGCCCGCTTCAAAATCGCCTTCCAAAGCGACACGGCTGATAAGCTCGACTTCCAAGTCTGTTGCTGTCATAGACAACATGTTGTCTTCAACTTTCAGTAACAGGTTACCCAAAATAGGAAGAGTTGGACGACCACCTAATGCGCCAGACACTTGCTGGAGCGGTTTAAGTAAGTGGTTACGTTCAATGGAAAATTTCATAGTACGCTCTTATCAGAATTCGTTTAACTAATACGGTATGATTCTATTTAGTGCTTAGAATACTGTGATTTAAGAAGAAAGGGTACGAATCAGGTTAGAATAATCTTCTTTGATGTCGTGACTCTCTTCGCGCAATTGTTCAATTTTTCGGCAAGCATGTAATACGGTAGTGTGGTCTCTACCACCAAAAGCATCGCCAATTTCAGGCAAGCTGTGGTTGGTCAGCTCTTTCGCAAGCGCCATTGCTAATTGACGCGGGCGAGCAACCGAACGCGAACGACGCTTAGACAGCAGATCAGCGACTTTAATCTTGTAGTATTCCGCCACCGTCTTTTGAATGTTATCGATCGTTACCAATTTTTCTTGTAGAGCCAATAAGTCCCGCAATGCTTCACGAACAAAGTCTATGGTGATTGGGCGACCAGTAAAATTAGCATTCGCAATCACGCGGTTTAAAGCGCCTTCTAATTCGCGAACATTCGAGCGCAGTCGCTTGGCGATAAAAAATGCGACTTCATCAGCAAGATGGATTTGGTGATCTTCCGCTTTTTTCATCAAGATTGCGACACGGGTTTCCAGTTCAGGCGGCTCGATCGCCACCGTCAATCCCCAACCAAAACGGGATTTTAAGCGATCTTCTACGCCACTGATCTCTTTTGGATAGCGATCAGAAGTCAAAATGATCTGTTGATTGCCTTCTAAAAGCGCATTGAAGGTATGAAAGAACTCTTCCTGAGAGCGCTCTTTATTGGCGAAGAATTGGATGTCATCGATCAGCAAAGCGTCAACACTACGGTAGTAGCGTTTAAACTCTTCAATCGCGTTGTTTTGTAGCGCTTTTACCATGTCCTGAACAAATCGCTCAGAGTGCATGTAGACTACTTTCGCGTTCGGCTTGTTATCCACAATCGCATTACCCACCGCATGCAACAAGTGCGTTTTACCTAAGCCTGTTCCACCGTAGAGGAATAACGGATTGTACGCTGCGCCAGGGTTATCTGCGACCTGACGAGCGGCCGCTAAACCAAGTTGGTTTGATTTACCTTCAACGAAGTTGTTGAACTTATGCTTGATGTTCACATTTGAACGGTGGTTGATTTCTGCCACCTTCTGCTCGTCATCATCCCACGTTTTGTGCACTGGTTTACGCGCTTGAAGCTGAGCAGGTGCCGAAGATTCTGCCGCCACATCAGCTGGCGTACGTTTCGGCGCTGGCTTGGGTGCAGAAACAGGGCGACTCCCCACTTCAAAACGTAAACTCGGGATGTCATTGCCGCAGTATTCCTGCAACAAACGATTAATACTGTTGAGGTAACGATCGCGAACCCAATCCATCACAAAGCGATTAGGTGCGAATAAAGTGAGAGTATTGTCATTGAGCTCCGCTTGTAACGGACGTACCCACATACTGAATTCTGTAGCTGGTAGCTCTTCTTGAAGCTGCTGCATACATTGCAACCAAAGCGAAGATGACACGGTGCCCCCACTCAAAGTTAATGATCGAAAAAGATTGGCAATTTTACCTGTTGATAACCAAGATCGCCAGCAAATGATCGACGATCCAGTGAATAAGATCTAAGTTATTCACAATATTTACGTCATTATCCGCTAGATCAACACAAGCTGCCCTATTCTTACTCACATAAGGATCCACATTTGCGCTTTTTCTCACAGATCCGTCATCTGGTGATAAGTCTGTGAATCAAGCTTTTGTAAGATGTGATTTTATTCCGAACTCTTCTCTTGATTTTTTGCTACGTCTCAATCCATACGCTGGCGACCGATTCATACATTATCTTATTCCACTGACGTCTAGGTTATTGCTCTTGGTTATTTATCTAATTAACTAAAGTGACAGTAGTATTTGTGTCCATAAAACTATGGAGTTGTACTATGAAAAACTGGATTAAAGCTGCTGTAGCAGTAGTTGCACTTTCTGCTGCAACGGTTCAAGCCGCCACTGAAGTTAAAGTCGGTATGTCTGGCCGCTACTTCCCCTTCACTTTCGTTCAGCAAGACAAGCTGCAAGGCTTTGAAGTGGACCTGTGGGATGAAATCGGTAAGCGTAACGATTACAAAGTGGAATACGTCACAGCAAACTTCTCCGGTTTGTTTGGCCTACTGGAGACGGGTCGTATCGATACGATTTCGAACCAAATCACAATGACAGATGCACGTAAGGCAAAATACCTTTTCGCCGACCCTTACGTTGTTGATGGTGCCCAGATAACGGTTCGCAAAGACAACGACAGTATCCAAGGTATTAAAGATCTGGAAGGCAAGACAGTGGCCGTGAACCTAGGTTCAAACTTTGAACAGTTGCTACGCAACTACGACAAAGATGGCAAGATTAAGATCAAGACTTACGATACTGGTATCGAACACGATGTAGCACTCGGTCGTGCAGACGCTTTTGTTATGGACCGTCTGTCCGCACTTGAGCTAATAAAGAAAACTGGCCTTCCACTACAATTGGCTGGTAAACCTTTTGAGACGATTCAAAATGCTTGGCCTTTCGTTGACAATGACAACGGCAAAAAGCTTCAGGCTGAAGTCAATAAAGCACTGGCTGAAATGCGTGCTGATGGGACACTCGAGAAAATTTCTCAGAAGTGGTTTGGGGCTGATATTACTGAATAACCACTCTTGAGTATCGCCCGTCCGTTTGAGACACTCAACCGGATTTGCTCTTAACCCACTGCTCTCCTTCCTTTGCAGTGGGTTTTGCTTTTGTATACAGGCTTATTTTTCACTGGGATACGTTATGGGATTCGATTTTAACTACATGCTGAACCTGATGCCGATACTGCTCAAGTATCTGGGCACCACTATGGAAATGGCGACATGGGGTTTAGTCTTTTCACTGATTTTAGCCGTCATTTTAGCGAATATCCGTGTATTTCGCGTTCCTGTACTTGATCAGTTGAGCCAACTTTACATCAGCTTCTTCCGTGGAACGCCACTGCTGGTTCAACTGTTTTTGCTCTATTACGGCTTACCACAGGTTTTTCCATTTCTAGTCGGTCTGGATGCGTTCGGCGCCGCAGTAATTGGTTTGACTTTGCATTTTGCTGCCTACATGGCAGAGAGCATCCGCGCCGCGATCATTGGTATCGATCGTAGTCAGATGGAAGCCAGCCTTTCAGTGGGTATGACAACGACACAGGCGATGCGTCGAGTGATCTTACCGCAAGCAACTCGTGTGGCTCTGCCATCATTGATGAACTACTTCATTGATATGATCAAATCGACCTCTCTAGCCTTTACACTGGGTGTCGCAGAGATCATGGCAAAAGCTCAGATGGAAGCTTCTTCAAGCTTCCGCTTTTTCGAAGCCTTCCTTGCCGTCGCTTTGATTTACTGGGGCGTTGTAGTAATACTGACTCGTGTGCAAATCTGGGCAGAAGCTAAGTTGAATAAGGCATACGTAAGATGATCAAGTTAGACAACATTCACAAACGCTTTGGTGAGACAGAAGTCCTTAAAGGCATCGATCTCGACATCAAACAAGGCGAGATTATCGTCATTATCGGCTCTAGCGGTACGGGTAAATCTACCCTGCTGCGCACGGTGAATTTTCTAGAAAATGCCGATAAAGGCGTCATCACCATTGATGACGTCAGCGTGGATACTGAAAAGCATACTAAAGCGGAAGTATTGGCTCTGCGCCGTAAGACAGGGTTTGTTTTCCAGAACTACGCCTTGTTTGCCCATATGACCGCCCGTCAGAATATTGCTGAAGGCCTCATCACCGTCCGCGGCTGGAAGAAAGACCAAGCATTGGCACGCGCTCAGCAGATTCTTGACGACATCGGCCTTGGGGATAAAGGAGACAGTTATCCAGCGGCGCTGTCCGGTGGCCAGCAGCAACGTGTGGGTATCGGACGTGCGATGGCACTGCAACCCGAATTATTGCTGTTTGACGAACCAACTTCAGCACTGGACCCAGAATGGGTTGGCGAAGTTCTTCAGTTAATGAAGGAGTTAGCAACTAAACACCAAACCATGCTGGTAGTCACACACGAAATGCAGTTCGCCCGAGAAGTGGCGGATCGCGTGATCTTTATGGCGGAAGGCAATATCGTTGAGCAAGGCTCTCCACAGGATATCTTTAATAATCCACAGGATCCTCGTTTACAGAGATTCCTTCGCCAAGTTGGTGCTGAGTAAAGATCACCTAAGAAGATCGCTTGATCCTTGAGATTTTGCTCACACAACGTATAATCGCCCGGCCGGAATTTAGCAGTTGCTCAATGATTGACACTTTGTGTGACTGTGATTACAATTCCGCCTCTTTGTTGAGAGGCGTCGGTTTGTCCTCTTTATATATAAAGAAGACCAAGTCGCCCACGCCGGGTTAACATTGACCTAAAACTACTGATCAGTAAAGGTAATTATCATGAAACGCACTTTTCAACCTTCAGTTCTAAAGCGCAAGCGTACTCACGGTTTCCGTGCACGTATGGCTACTAAGAACGGTCGTGCAACAATCAATGCACGTCGTGCAAAAGGCCGTAAGCGTCTTTCTAAGTAATCTTCGATTATTTTGAAAACGTACGCGTTCGATCGGGAGTTACGCTTGTTAACTCCCGAGCATTATCAAAATGTCTTCCAGCAAGCTCATCGAGCTGGCTCACCGCATTTCACCATCATTGCTCGTAATAACAACCTATCTCACCCTCGATTAGGTTTAGCCGTTCCCAAAAAACAGATTAAAACCGCTGTTGGTCGTAATCGTTTTAAACGCCTTGCTCGTGAAAGCTTTCGTAACAATCAACATCAGCTTGCTCACAAAGATTTTGTTGTGATTGCCAAGAAAAGCGCCCAAGATCTGAGCAATGAAGAAATGTTCAAACTGTTTGATAAGTTATGGCAGCGCCTTTCTCGCCCCTCACGTGGGTAGCAATCGGATTCGTCCGTCTTTATCAAGGTCTTATTAGTCCGCTTATCGGACCACGCTGTCGTTATACTCCGACCTGCTCCACTTACGCCATAGAAGCACTAAAAGCTCACGGTTTTGTAAAAGGGTGTTGGTTATCAAGCAAACGTCTATTAAAATGCCACCCTTTGAATGAGGGCGGTTTTGATCCCGTTCCACCAGTCCAGAAACAAGACAGAGATAAATAACGATGGATTCTCAACGTAATATCCTGTTAATCGCGCTAGCACTGGTTTCTTTCTTGTTATTTCAAAAATGGCAAGTCGAAACAAACCCTGCACCACAGCCGGTTGAACAGGCACAATCAAGCAGTACCTTACCTGCCCCTACTCTTGCGGATGATTTAGATCCCGCACCTGCGCAACAAGCGTCTGCTAAAACGATTACCGTGACAACTGACGTCTTGACTCTGTCTATTGATACGGTTGGTGGTGATGTTATCACCGCAGACCTGAACCAATACTCTGCAGAACTGGATTCATCTGACCCGTTCGTCTTACTGAAAAACGAACCAGGCCATCAGTTCATTGCGCAAAGTGGTTTAGTCGGCCCTCAAGGTATCGATCTGAGCAGCTCAAATCGTCCAGCTTACTCAGTGAATGCGGATAGCTTCACTCTGGAAGACGGTCAGGATGAACTTCGCGTCCCAATGACATACCAAGCAAATGGCCTTGAGTACACCAAAACATTTATTGTTAAGCGCGGCAGCTACGCGGTTGACGTTGAATACGATGTAGTCAACAACTCAGGTAACAACGCGACATTTGGTATGTACGCTCACCTGCGTCAGAACCTAATGGACGCGGGCGGCAGCATCACTATGCCAACTTACCGTGGCGGTGCGTACTCAACCGAAGAAACGCGTTACAAAAAATACAGCTTTGACGATATGCAGGATCGCAACCTGTCTATCAACCTACCTGATGGCCAGGGTTGGGCAGCGATGATCCAACACTACTTTGCATCAGCATGGATCCTCGCAACGAACCAGGCACTAACCTGTACACTCGTGTGATTGGTAACCTGGGTGACATTGGTGTTCGTATGCCGAACAAAACCATCGCAACGGGTGATTCAGCAACATTCAACGCGACACTTTGGGTCGGTCCGAAACTTCAGGAAGAAATGGCAGAAACCGCGCCGAACCTAGACTTGGTTGTGGATTACGGCTGGCTATGGTTTATCGCTAAACCACTGCACATGCTACTGTCATTCATTCAAAGCTTTGTGTCTAACTGGGGTCTAGCGATCATCGCTCTGACCTTCATTGTACGTGGTGCGATGTACCCACTGACAAAAGCACAGTACACCTCAATGGCAAAAATGCGCATGCTACAGCCTAAGCTGCAAGCGATGCGTGAGCGTATTGGCGACGACCGTCAGCGTATGAGCCAAGAAATGATGGAACTGTACAAGAAAGAGAAAGTAAACCCATTGGGTGGCTGTCTACCTCTGCTTCTACAGATGCCTATTTTCATTGCACTGTACTGGGCATTAATGGAATCGGTGGAACTGCGTCACTCGCCATTCTTTGGTTGGATCACTGACTTGTCAGCGCAAGACCCTTACTACATCTTGCCATTACTGATGGGTGCATCCATGTTCCTGATCCAGAAGATGAGCCCAACCACAGTGACAGACCCAATGCAGCAGAAGATCATGACATTCATGCCTGTTCTGTTCACTGGTTTCTTCCTGTTCTTCCCATCAGGTCTGGTTCTTTACTGGTTAGTATCGAACATCGTGACTCTGATCCAACAGACGCTGATTTATAAGGCGCTGGAGAAGAAAGGCTTGCACTCAAAATAACGAGTCGGCGTAAATAATCGAGAAAGGCGACCAAAAGGTCGCCTTTTTGTTTTTGGCTGATTACAATTCATCTCATTCACTATTTACCCTCACAGGGTATGCATCGCACAGGCTACCACTATGACTACAGAGACCATTGTCGCTCAAGCAACTGCGCCCGGACGAGGCGGTGTCGGCATTATTCGCGTATCCGGTCCCCTTGCGGCAAAAGTCGCTTCTGAGGTAACAGGCAAAGAGTTACGTCCAAGATACGCCGAGTATCTACCATTTACGGCTCAGGATGGTACTCAGCTCGATCAAGGTATCGCGCTGTACTTCCCTAATCCAAACTCCTTTACCGGAGAAGATGTTCTAGAACTGCAAGGCCATGGCGGCCCAGTCGTTATGGATATGCTGATCAAGCGCATCCTGCAAATTCCCGGGATCCGCACTGCTCGCCCGGGTGAGTTTTCAGAGCGCGCTTTCCTCAACGACAAGCTCGATTTAGCCCAAGCCGAAGCGATTGCGGACTTAATAGATGCCAGCTCAGAACAAGCGGCAAAATCGGCCCTTAAATCGCTTCAAGGCGCGTTTTCAAATCGAATTCAAACCTTGGTAGAGTCTCTGATACACCTGAGGATCTACGTTGAAGCCGCAATTGATTTCCCCGAAGAAGAAATCGACTTTCTTGCCGATGGTAAAGTCTCTGCCGACCTACAGACGATTATTGATAACCTCGCCGCCGTGCGCAAAGAAGCAACACAAGGCGCTATCATGCGTGAAGGGATGAAAGTCGTTATTGCCGGTCGGCCAAATGCGGGCAAATCCAGCCTTCTGAACGCTCTATCGGGTAAAGAGTCTGCCATTGTGACCGACATTGCTGGCACCACCCGAGATGTATTGAGGGAGCACATCCATATTGATGGCATGCCACTGCATATCATTGATACTGCTGGCCTACGCGATGCGTCAGATGAAGTTGAAAAGATAGGTATCGAACGTGCGTGGGAAGAAATCGAGCAAGCCGACCGCGTCTTGTTTATGGTCGATGGCACCACCACAGATGCCACTGATCCGAAAGAGATTTGGCCAGACTTCGTCGATCGATTGCCGAGCAATATCGGCATGACAGTGATCCGCAATAAAGTTGATCAAACCGATGAAACACTTGGTATCTGTCATGTTAACGATCCAACGCTGATTCGTCTGTCGGCCAGAACGGGTCAGGGCGTCGAATCATTGCGTACGCACCTTAAAGAGTGCATGGGCTTCGCGGGTGGGCACGAAGGCGGCTTTATGGCTCGCCGCCGCCACCTAGAAGCACTGGAAAAAGCGGCTCAACACCTTGATATAGGTCAGCAGCAACTGGAAGGTTACATGGCGGGCGAAATCCTCGCAGAAGAACTGAGAATTGCGCAGCAGCACCTCAATGAAATCACCGGAGAGTTCAGCTCAGATGACCTGCTCGGGCGTATCTTCTCCTCCTTCTGCATTGGCAAATAATCCCCATACGCGCGACTTCTGAGTCGCGTGTTTTTTAGGTAAAAGGAAACCCTATGATCCAAATAATTACTGGCAGTACATTAGGCGGTGCTGAATACGTTGGCGATCATCTCAGTGATCTCCTGACTGAAAAAGGCTTTGAGACCTGCATTCACAACCAACCTGAGCTGAGTGAGATCCCAGCAGAAGGCACCTGGCTACTAATCACATCCACCCATGGCGCCGGTGAATACCCAGATAACATTCAACCATTTATCCAAGCCTTGCAAAACACTCCACCAAGAATGTCTGGGGTTAAGTATGCCGTGATAGCGATTGGCGACTCCAGCTACGATACATTTTGTGCCGCGGGCCAGCATGCTCATGCGCTACTCGAAGATATCGGTGGTACACCGGTTGCAGACTGTCTGACAATCGATGTGCTCAGTCATGATGTCCCAGAAGATGCCGCTGAGGCTTGGCTAGCCGACCATATTGATAGCCTATAACCCCAATAAGGAAGTGATTTCTCATTGTCATTTCCTTTCTTCTTTCTCAATCTGGTTAAATTTAAATCGCTTTACCTGTGGATAAAATACAAAGTATCCGGTGATTAACCTATAGTTATCCAAATAATAACTCTTAACTCATTTTTCACCTGTGAATAACTAGCCATTTTGATCTCAGGTAATCCTCGATCTGATCAAGGCAAGATCACATCATTTGATCTGTTTAAGATCCATGATCTTGTTGATCATTTTTTACTTATCCACAGAGATCGTCGATCCTTATAATAGATCTAATAAAAGATCATATATAGAGATCCTATATAAGTAAGCTTTGTCAGAGGCTTAGATTAAAAACACGAAAAGCGATTTTCTATCAATGTGAAAGCAGGTAGAATAGCGCTCTTTTTTATCTGCCCATCTCTTTATTGAATACCAGAGGTCAGTTCATGCTTTATCACGAAAAATTTGACGTCATTGTTGTCGGTGGCGGACACGCAGGAACGGAAGCCGCACTCGCATCAGCTCGCACAGGACAAAAAACGCTGTTATTGACGCATAACATCGACACCTTAGGTCAGATGTCATGTAACCCAGCCATTGGTGGTATAGGTAAAGGCCACCTTGTCAAAGAAGTCGACGCGATGGGAGGCCTAATGGCCCAAGCTATCGATCACGCTGGTATTCAATTTAGAACCCTTAATGCATCCAAAGGTCCCGCAGTTAGAGCAACTCGTGCTCAAGCTGACCGTGCTCTGTACAAAGCTTATGTCCGTGAAGCCTTAGAAAATGCACAAAACCTAACTTTGTTCCAACAATCTGTCGATGATCTGATTGTTGAGCAAGACAAAGCCGTAGGTGTTGTGACGCAAATGGGGCTTCGTTTCCACGCAAAAGCCATTGTATTAACGGTTGGCACTTTCCTTGGGGGAAAATCCATATTGGTATGGAGAGCTCATCAGGGGGCCGTGCAGGCGATCCTCCATCGATCGCTTTAGCGGATCGTTTACGTGAACTGCCATTCAGAGTTGATCGCCTTAAAACAGGTACGCCACCACGAATTGATGCACGTAGTGTTGATTTCTCCCAGTTGGAAACACAACATGGTGATAATCCAACACCTGTATTCTCCTTTATGGGCCAGAGAACGCAGCATCCACGTCAGATCCCGTGTTTTATTACCCACACCAACGATCAAACACACGAAGTGATCCGCAATAACTTAGATCGTAGCCCGATGTATGCGGGCGTAATCGAGGGATCGGACCACGCTACTGCCCGTCGATTGAAGACAAAGTAATGCGTTTTGCTGACAAGAACAGCCATCAGATCTTTATCGAGCCTGAAGGACTGAACACGCATGAGCTTTATCCAAACGGTATATCAACCAGTTTGCCGTTTGATGTCCAAGTTCAAATTGTCCGTTCCATGAAAGGGTTTGAAAATGCCCACATCGTGCGACCAGGCTACGCGATAGAATATGATTTCTTCGATCCACGTGATTTGAAACGGACTTACGAAACTAAATTTATTAATGGTTTGTTCTTCGCTGGTCAGATCAACGGTACCACTGGTTACGAAGAAGCTGCTGCGCAAGGTTTAATGGCTGGCTTGAACGCGAGTTTATACAGTCAGGACAAAGAGGGTTGGAGTCCACGTCGTGATCAAGCTTACGTCGGCGTTTTGATTGATGACTTGTCCACGATGGGGACGAAAGAGCCTTATCGCATGTTCACTTCACGCGCCGAATATCGCTTGCTGCTGCGTGAAGATAACGCGGATTTGCGTCTAACAGAACAGGCGCGTGAACTCGGTTTGATCGATGATCTTCGTTGGGCACGTTTCAACGAAAAGATCGACAACATGACCAAAGAGCGCCAGCGCCTGAAAGACACTTGGATGAATCCTAAATCACAAGGTATTGATGCGCTTAACCAATTGCTAAAAACACCAATGGTGCGTGAAGCCAGTGGTGAAGATTTGCTGCGTCGTCCTGAGATGACCTATCAGCAGTTGACAGAGCTAGAGGCCTTTGCGCCTGCGATGGAAGATCATCAGGCGGCAGAGCAAGTGGAAATCCAAGTTAAATACGAAGGTTACATTAAGCGTCAGCAAGACGAGATTGAAAAATCTCTACGCCATGAACATACGCACCTGCCACTTGATATGGATTACGCCAACGTGAAAGGCCTATCGAATGAAGTGGTGGCGAAATTGAATGAATCTAAGCCTGAATCTATTGGTATCGCATCACGCATTTCTGGAATTACACCAGCGGCTATTTCCATCTTGCTGGTTCATCTTAAGAAGCAAGGCATGCTGAAAAAAGGTGAGGAGGCATAATGAGTGTATTACGCCATCAATTGGACGCACTGATTGCTAAAACCACGCTTGAAGTTTCAGATCGTCAACGAGAGCAACTTGTTGGTTATGTTGAAATGCTCAACAAATGGAACAAAGCTTATAATCTGACATCTGTGCGTGATCCCAGTGACATGCTGGTGAAACACATTCTAGATAGCATAGTGGTCAGCACTCACTTACAAGGCCAACGTTTTATTGATGTTGGTACAGGTCCTGGCCTACCGGGGATCCCTTTGTCTATTATGAATCCAGACAAAGAGTTCTATTTGCTTGATAGCCTTGGCAAGCGTATTCGTTTCATAAAACAAGTGCTGCATGAACTCAAGATCGGTAATGTTACGCCGATTCAAAGCCGTGTTGAAGAGTTTCAGCCACAAGACAAATTTGATGGCGTGTTGAGCCGAGCATTTGCTTCTATGGTTGATATGGTGGAATGGTGTCATCACTTACCAAAAGAACAAACGGGCTGTTTTATGGCCCTCAAGGGCCAACTGCCTCAAGATGAAATTGACCAGCTCCCAGATTGGTGTTCTGTGACCGACATCAAAGCTTTACAAGTTCCTGAATTGGAAGGTGAGCGTCATCTAGTAATCTTAACCCGCAAGGAATAAAAGCGAGGTTCACCGTGGGAAAAATCGTAGCAATCGCCAACCAGAAAGGTGGAGTTGGTAAAACAACAACGTGTATCAACTTAGCCGCGTCTATGGCCGCGACCAAGCGTAAGGTCTTGGTGATTGATCTCGACCCGCAAGGCAACGCGACTATGGCTAGTGGCGTGGATAAGTATCAGGTGGATGCCACTGCTTATGAGTTGTTGGTTGAAGACGTTGCCTTTGATGATGTCGTGTGTCGCAAAACCTCAGGCAATTACGATTTGATTGCCGCCAACGGGGACGTTACTGCCGCTGAAATCAAACTAATGGAAGTGTTCGCACGTGAAGTTCGTCTTAAGCACGCTCTTGCGTCAGTTCGTGATAACTATGATTTCATCTTTATCGATTGTCCTCCATCGCTAAACCTTCTTACAATCAATGCCATGGCCGCAGCAGATTCGGTCTTGGTTCCTATGCAGTGCGAGTATTTTGCACTGGAAGGTTTAACAGCATTAATGGATACCATCAGTAAGCTGGCAGCGGTAGTAAATGAAAACCTTAAAATCGAAGGTCTGCTTCGCACCATGTATGACCCTCGTAACCGCTTGTCAAACGAAGTGTCTGATCAGTTAAAAAAGCACTTTGGTAACAAGGTGTACCGCACTGTTATTCCGCGTAATGTTCGTCTGGCTGAAGCGCCAAGTCATGGTAAACCAGCCATGTACTACGACAAATACTCCGCAGGCGCAAAAGCGTATCTGGCTCTAGCCGGAGAAATGCTGCGCCGCGATGAAGTCCCTGCATAACCCAACCAAAGGAATTTGTCTCATGTCTAAACGTGGTTTAGGTAAAGGGCTTGATGCTCTGCTTTCAACGAGCTCGCTCGCACGTGAAAAACAGCAAAGTGCATTGCACAGCCAAGAGCTTTCTTCTGATGGGGAACTAACGGATTTAAGCATCAACAGCCTTAAGCCTGGTGTCTATCAGCCGCGTAAGGATATGGAGCCTGAAGCACTGGAAGAACTCGCGGCTTCGATAGAGTCTCAGGGGATTATTCAGCCGATTGTGGTTCGTCAGGTTGAAAACGACAAATTTGAAATCATCGCAGGGGAACGACGTTGGCGCGCGGCACGTAAAGCGGGTCTAAAGCAGGTGCCGTGTGTGATCAAAAACGTTGACGATCGCGCAGCTATAGCGATGGCGTTGATCGAGAACATTCAGCGTGAAGATCTTAATGTGATCGAAGAGGCGGTCGCTCTAGATCGTCTTCAGGAAGAATTTTCTCTCACCCACCAGCAAGTGGCTGAGGTGATCGGTAAGTCGCGCGCTACTGTGAGTAACTTGTTGCGACTGAATCAGTTGGAAATGGACGTCAAGTATCTCCTTTCGGAAAAAATGCTCGAAATGGGTCACGCACGTGCACTCTTGGCATTGGAAGGAGAAGAGCAGGTTGAGGTCGCTGAGCTAGTCGCGAAGAAGCGAATGACTGTTCGTCAGACAGAACAGTTAGTGAAAAAGTGTCTCCAGCCGCAATCTGAAGATAAAAATGAGCTTCAAGACACTGAGGCACAACAAATGTCACAGAAATTGAGTGAAATGCTCAGTGCTAAAGTGGCAATCGTGCGTGCCAAGAACGGTGCGTCGAAAGTGACGATTAGTCTTGATGAGCCTCACAAATTAGAGCAACTGATTGCCAAGCTTGAAGGCTAAATGAGATAATTGATTTCGATCAATTGTGTAAAAAAACGAATTTTTGTGCGGAAGTTGTCGGTTTGTAAACAAAATTGTAACTTTTTGCGGTGTTTTAATTGCATTCAATAGGACTCACCGTATAATTTTCGCCAATTTCCCAGCATGAGGTAGTAACGCTGTGGATTTTACTCGAGGTACGAATACATGGTAGCTGCGTTAGCTAGACCAGGACGAGAGCTTGCAAAGCGATTGTTAATGATCCAGTTTGGCGCGGTTACACTAATGGCGGCAGGAATGGCAGTGGCTGTGAATGCTGAATGGGGGCTTTCAGCACTGATTGGTGGCGGCATTTTTGTTGTTGCTAATGCGGTGTTCGCATTGTTTGCTTTCATGTATGGTGGGGCTCGCGCTGCAAAGCGTATCGCGAACTCTTTCTATGCAGGTGAAGCACTGAAAATCCTTATCACAGTGGCGCTTTTTTCCTTTGCTTACATGTATATACAGGTGGAACTTGTTCCCCTTAAGCTAACCTATTTGCTGGCTCTAGGTATTAATATCTGTGCGCCAGTGCTATTCATTAACAACAAAAAATAGGATGAGTTATGGCTGCGCCAGGTGAAGCGCTAACTGCGTCCGGATATATTTCCCACCACCTTACAAACCTTTCTACTTATAAGTTAGGTCTTGTAGCGGAGGAGGCAAGTTTCTGGAACGTACATATCGATAGCCTGTTTTTTTCTTGGTTTACTGGTTTAATTTTCCTAGGAATCTTTTACAAGGTAGCAAAGAGAACAACAGCGGGTGTACCAGGTAAGCTTCAGTGTGCTGTAGAAATGATCGTTGAATTTGTCGCGGAAAACGTCAAAGACACGTTCCATGGACGCAACCCACTGATCGCGCCTTTAGCACTGACTATCTTTTTGTTGGGTATTCTTAATGAACTTGATGGACTTAGTGCCAATCGACTTCTTACCTTACCCAGCAGAGCATTGGCTTGGTATTCCTTATCTTAAGGTTGTACCGTCTGCTGATGTGAATATCACCATGGCTATGGCTCTAGGCGTTTTCGCTCTGATGATTTACTACAGCATCAAAGTGAAAGGTCTAGGTGGATTCGCTAAAGAATTAGCACTACATCCATTCAATCACCCACTGATGATTCCGTTTAACCTACTGATTGAAGTGGTCTCGCTACTGGCGAAACCTCTGTCTCTTGGTATGCGTCTATTCGGTAACATGTTCGCGGGTGAGGTTGTATTCATTCTTTGTGCGGCAATGCTACCATGGTACTTGCAATGGATGGGTTCACTACCGTGGGCAATCTTCCATGTCTTGGTTATCACGATTCAAGCCTTCGTGTTTATGATGTTGACAATTGTTTACCTGTCAATGGCACACGAAGACAGTGATCATTAATTTTTTTAAAGCTTTTTATTTGGGCAACTAGCCAACAACTATAAATTGGAGATAGTAATGGAAACTTTACTGAGCTTTTCTGCAATCGCCGTAGGTCTTATCGTCGGTCTTGCTTCTCTTGGTACTGCGATTGGTTTCGCACTTCTAGGTGGTAAATTCCTTGAAGGTGCAGCACGTCAACCAGAAATGGCTCCTATGCTACAAGTTAAGATGTTCATCATCGCGGGTCTACTTGATGCGGTTCCAATGATCGGTATCGTAATCGCACTTCTATTCACATTCGCGAACCCATTCGTTGGTCAACTAGGTTAATCACTCTTAACTTTCGACAAGCTTTGGCTTGTTATTGATTAATACTAAGTCCGAATAGAAGGGGTAGCTGTTGTGAATATAAACGCAACTCTGCTAGGTCAAGCAATCTCGTTTGCAATGTTTGTGTGGTTCTGCATGAAGTATGTATGGCCGCCATTGATGCAAGCGATCGAAGAGCGTCAGAAGAAAATTGCTGACGGTCTACAAGCAGCTGAACGTGCTGCAAAAGACTTGGATCTAGCGCAAGCAAACGCTTCTGAACAGATGAAAGAAGCGAAGCGCACAGCAACAGAGGTCATCGAGCAAGCGAATAAGCGTAAAGCTCAAATTCTAGATGAAGCTCGTGAAGAAGCTCAGGCAGAACGCCAGAAGATTCTTTCACAAGCGGAAGCTGAACTTGAAGCTGAACGCAACCGTGCACGCGATGAGCTGCGCAAACAAGTTGCAACTCTGGCTGTAGCTGGTGCTGAGAAAATCATTGAGCGCTCAATCGATAAAGATGCGCACAAAGATATTCTCGACAACATTACTGCAAAACTTTAAGTCTGGGGGCGCCTATGTCTGATTTGACTACTATCGCACGCCCCTATGCTAAAGCAGCATTCGACTTTGCAGTGGAAAAAGGCGCGTTGGACCAATGGGGTCAGATGCTTTCTTTTGCTGCTGAAGTAGCTAAAAACGAACAGATGCACGAACTCCTAACGGGTTCGGTTTCTGCCGATAAACTGGCAGAAGTATTTGTAGCAGTTTGCGGCGATCAAGTTGATGCTCATGGCCAAAACCTATTGAAGGTGATGGCAGAGAATGGCCGATTAGCGGCCCTTCCTGATATTTGTGAACAGTTCTTTGCTCTGAAAAAAGAGCATGAGAAAGAAGTGGATGTTGAAGTGATTTCAGCATCAAACCTTTCTGATGAGCAGCTTGCAGGTATCAGCAGCAAACTTGAGCAGCGTCTTGAACGCAAAGTTAAGCTGAATTGCAGTGTAGATGAGGCCCTACTTGGTGGGGTGATTATTCGAGCCGGAGACTTAGTCATCGATGACTCAGCGCGTGGTCGTTTGAACCGCCTGAGCGATGCATTGCAGTCTTAATGGGGATTGGAGCATGCAACTTAATTCCACGGAAATCAGCGATCTAATCAAACAGCGTATCGAATCTTTCGACGTTGTTAGTGAAGCTCGCAATGAAGGTACTATCGTTTCGGTAAGCGATGGTATCATCCGCATTCACGGCCTAGCGGACGTGATGCAAGGTGAAATGATTGAATTACCGGGTGGCCGTTATGCACTGGCACTTAACCTTGAGCGTGACTCGGTTGGTGCAGTTGTAATGGGCCCATATGCTGACCTTAAGGAAGGCATGAAAGTTACAGGTACTGGTCGTATTCTTGAAGTACCAGTTGGTCCAGAGCTACTAGGTCGCGTAGTAAATACACTAGGTGAGCCAATTGATGGTAAAGGTCCAATCGAAGCGAAACTGTCTTCACCTGTAGAAGTGATCGCACCGGGTGTAATCGACCGTAAATCGGTAGATCAACCTGTACAAACTGGTTACAAATCAGTTGACTCAATGATCCCAATCGGTCGTGGTCAGCGTGAGCTTGTAATCGGTGACCGTCAGACTGGTAAAACAGCGATGGCGATCGATGCGATTATTAACCAGAAAGACTCAGGTATTTTCTCAATCTACGTAGCAATCGGTCAGAAAGCATCGACTATCGCTAACGTAGTTCGCAAACTAGAAGAGCACGGCGCGCTAGCAAACACTATCGTTGTTGTTGCATCTGCTTCTGAATCTGCAGCGCTACAATACCTAGCGCCATACGCAGGTTGTGCGATGGGTGAATACTTCCGCGATCGTGGTGAAGATGCACTGATTGTTTATGATGATCTATCTAAGCAAGCTGTCGCTTACCGTCAGATCTCTCTACTACTAAAACGTCCACCGGGCCGTGAAGCCTTCCCTGGTGATGTTTTCTACCTCCACTCTCGTCTACTAGAGCGTGCAGCTCGTGTAAGCGAAGAATATGTAGAGAAGTTCACTAATGGTGAAGTGAAAGGTAAGACAGGTTCTTTGACTGCTCTTCCTATCATTGAAACTCAAGCAGGTGACGTTTCAGCATTCGTACCGACTAACGTAATCTCGATTACCGATGGTCAGATCTTCCTACAGACTGAGCTATTCAACGCAGGTGTTCGCCCAGCGGTTGACCCAGGTATCTCAGTATCTCGTGTAGGTGGTTCAGCGCAGACGAAAATCATCAAGAAGCTATCTGGCGGTATCCGTACAGCACTAGCTCAGTACCGTGAACTTGCAGCATTTGCTCAATTCTCTTCTGATCTTGATGAAGCAACGAAGAAACAGCTAGACCACGGTCAAAAAGTTACAGAACTAATGAAGCAGAAGCAGTACGCTCCTATGTCTGTATTTGACCAAGCGCTAGTAATCTTCGCGGCAGAGCGTGGCTATTTAGCAGATGTTGAACTCAGCAAACTGCTAGATTTTGAAGCGGCTCTACTATCGTACGCTCGCGGTCAATACGCTGATTTCGCAGCTGAGATCGACAAGACGGGTGCATACAACAATGAAGTTGAAGCGCAGCTTAAGAAGCTGACTGACGACTTCGTGGCAACCCAAACTTGGTAATAGGTCGGTGGCAGTCTCTGCCACCAACTAATGGAGAGTAACGATGGCCGGCGCAAAAGAGATACGTAATAAAATCGGTAGTGTTAAAAGCACGCAGAAAATTACGAAAGCGATGGAAATGGTAGCAGCTTCAAAAATGCGTCGTTCTCAAGATGCAATGGAAGCTTCTCGTCCATACGCTGAAACAATGCGTAAAGTGATCGGTCACGTGGCAAACGCAAATCTAGAGTACCGTCATCCGTACCTAGAGGAGCGTGAAGCGAAGCGAGTTGGTTACATCATCGTTTCTACAGACCGCGGCTTGTGTGGTGGTTTGAACATTAACGTGTTCAAGAAAGCTGTTATAGACATGCAAGCTTGGAAAGAGAAAGGTGCTGAAGTGGAACTGGCGGTTGTCGGTTCTAAAGCTACAGCGTTTTTCAACAACAGTGGCGCTAAAGTCGCTGCGCAGGTTTCTGGTCTGGGCGATAGCCCAAGCCTAGAAGACCTAATCGGTTCTGTAAGCGTAATGCTGAAGAAATACGATGAAGGTGAACTGGACCGTCTGTATGTAGTGTTCAACAAATTTGTGAACACCATGGTTCAAGAACCAACGATCGATCAATTGCTACCTTTGCCTAAATCAGATAGCGAAGAAATGCAGCGTGAGCACTCATGGGACTACATCTATGAACCTGAACCACAACCTCTGCTGGATGCACTGTTAGTGCGTTACGTAGAGTCTCAGGTGTACCAAGGTGTGGTTGAGAACCTTGCTTGTGAGCAAGCGGCTCGTATGATTGCGATGAAAGCTGCAACAGACAACGCCAGCAACCTGATTGAAGACTTAGAACTTGTGTACAACAAAGCCCGTCAGGCTGCGATCACACAAGAACTGTCTGAAATCGTTTCAGGTGCTGCAGCGGTTTAAGCTTAGGTAAAACGAAATAGTTTAGAGGATTAACGATGGCTACAGGTAAGATCGTACAGATCATCGGTGCGGTAGTCGACGTAGAGTTCCCACAGAGCGAAGTACCTAGTGTATATGACGCTCTAAACGTAACGGACTCAAAAGAGCGTCTAGTTCTTGAAGTTCAACAACAGCTAGGCGGTGGCGTAGTTCGTTGTATCGTAATGGGTAGCTCTGATGGTTTACGTCGTGGAGTTGAAGTGGTTAACACTGGCGCTCCAATTTCGGTACCAGTAGGTACTAAGACCCTAGGTCGTATCATGAACGTTCTAGGTGACGCGATTGACGAGTGTGGTGAAATCGGTGCAGAAGAGACTTACTCTATTCACCGTGAAGCACCAAGCTACGAAGAGCAATCAAACGAGACAGCTCTACTTGAAACTGGTGTGAAAGTAATCGACCTAGTTTGTCCATTCGCTAAGGGTGGTAAAATCGGTCTATTCGGTGGTGCAGGTGTAGGTAAGACCGTTAACATGATGGAACTTATCAACAACATCGCACTTCAGCATTCTGGTCTATCAGTATTTGCTGGTGTAGGTGAGCGTACTCGTGAAGGTAACGATTTCTACTTTGAAATGCAGGAAGCGGGCGTTGTAAACGTTGAGAAGCCTGAAGAATCAAAAGTAGCAATGGTTTACGGTCAGATGAACGAGCCACCAGGTAACCGTCTACGTGTTGCACTGACTGGTCTAACAATGGCTGAGAAATTCCGTGACGAAGGTCGTGACGTTCTACTGTTCGTTGATAACATCTACCGTTATACACTAGCGGGTACAGAAGTATCAGCACTTCTAGGTCGTATGCCATCTGCGGTAGGTTACCAGCCTACTCTAGCAGAGGAAATGGGTGTACTTCAGGAGCGTATCACGTCAACTAAGCAAGGTTCTATCACGTCTGTACAGGCGGTTTACGTACCTGCGGATGACTTGACCGACCCGTCTCCTGCAACAACGTTCGCGCACTTGGATGCAACGGTTGTACTTAACCGTAACATCGCAGCGATGGGTCTATACCCAGCGATCGACCCACTAGATTCAACATCTCGTCAGCTTGACCCTCTAGTTGTAGGTCAAGAGCATTACGATATCGCTCGTAACGTTCAGCAGACACTTCAGCGCTATAAAGAGCTGAAAGACATCATCGCGATCCTAGGTATGGACGAGCTATCTGAAGAAGATAAGCAAGTTGTATCTCGTGCACGTAAGATTGAGCGTTTCCTAACTCAGCCTTACCACGTAGCGGAAGTATTCACTGGTGACCCTGGTATCTACGTACCTCTTAAAGAGACTCTACGTGGCTTCAAAGGTCTACTAGCTGGTGATTACGACGACATTCCAGAGCAAGCGTTCATGTACTGTGGTGCAATTGACGATGCTATCGAGAATGCGAAGAAGCTATAAGGCTAACTAGGAGGCGATATGGCACCAATAACCTTTCACCTAGACGTAGTAAGCGCTGAGAAGAAAATCTTTTCAGGTCGTGTTGAAACGTTTCAGGTGACCGGTAGCGAAGGTGAGCTAGGTATTTTCCACGGCCACACTCCGCTACTGACCGCTATCAAGCCTGGTATGGTGCGTATTGTGAAACAGCACGGCCACGAAGAAATCATTTATGTTTCTGGTGGTATGGTGGAAGTTCAGCCAGGTACAGCGACTGTGCTGGCTGATACGGCTATCCGTGGTGAAGAACTAGACGCAGCGAAGGCAGAAGAAGCCAAGCGTCGCGCTGAGGAGAGTATCCAGAATCAGCACGGCGATATGGACTTCGCTCAAGCGGCCAGTGAGCTGGCGAAAGCCATTGCTCAGCTACGTGTTATCGAGCTGACAAAGAAACGTCGTTAATTCAATTGCGGTGTTTTAAAAATGATAAAGGCGGTCATATGACCGCCTTTTTGCTTAATTTTTAACGGAAATTTTTCCAGATCAATTAACTAATCCCTGATTAGTGTCTAGAATATCCATCAGTTTAACAACAAGTATATAGGTTACTGAATGAAATTTAGCGCGGTGATCCTCGCAGCGGGTAAAGGCACTCGCATGTACTCGAATAAGCCAAAAGTACTGCATACCTTGGCAGGTAAACCCATGGTTAAACATGTGATTGATACGTGTACTGGTTTAGGCGCGCAGAATATTCATTTGGTTTACGGTCACGGCGGTGACCAGATGCAGGCTGAGTTGGCAGAGGAATCTGTAAACTGGGTACTGCAAGCGGATCAGTTAGGTACTGGTCACGCTGTGGATCAGGCTTCTCCTCAGTTTGAAGATGACGAGAAAATCCTCGTTCTCTACGGTGATGTACCGCTGATCTCAGAAGAGACAATAGAAAGCCTATTGGATGCGCAGCCTACAGGTGGTATCGCGTTGCTGACGGTGGTACTGGATAATCCGATGGGCTATGGGCGCATCGTGCGTCGCAATGGCCCTGTTGTTGCCATCGTTGAGCAGAAAGATGCGACGGAAGAGCAGAAGCTGATCAAAGAGATTAATACTGGTGTAATGGTTGCTACTGGCGGTGATCTTAAGCGTTGGTTATCTGGCCTGAACAACAATAACGCTCAGGGTGAATATTACTTAACAGATGTGATTGCCGCGGCTCATGATGAAGGCCGTGCGGTAGAAGCTGTTCATCCAGTAAACCCCATTGAAGTAGAAGGCGTTAACGACCGTGCTCAGTTAGCTCGTTTAGAGCGTGCTTTTCAGTCTATGCAAGCTCAAAAGTTGTTGGAGCAAGGCGTCATGTTACGTGATCCGGCACGTTTTGATCTGCGCGGTGAGTTGCAGTGTGGTATGGATTGTGAAATCGATACCAACGTCATCATTGAAGGCAAAGTAACCTTGGGCGACAACGTGATCATTGGTACTGGAAGTGTACTGAAAGATTGTGAAATCGACGACAATAGTGTCATTCGCCCTTACAGTGTGATTGAAGGCGCGACGGTTGGTGAAGAGTGTACAGTTGGTCCGTTCACACGTTTACGCCCAGGTGCAGAGATGCGTAATGACTCTCATGTGGGTAACTTTGTTGAAGTGAAGAATGCACGCATTGGCGAGGGTTCTAAAGCAAATCACCTGACCTATTTAGGTGATGCGGAAATTGGTCAACGCACAAATATTGGTGCAGGCACGATCACTTGTAACTATGATGGCGCAAATAAATTTAAGACCATCATCGGTAACGATGTGTTTATTGGCTCTGACAGTCAGCTGGTGGCTCCTGTTACTATCGCGGATGGTTCAACCGTCGGCGCTGGCACGACATTAACCAAAGACGTTGCAGAAGGTGAGTTAGTGATTACTCGCGCGAAAGAGCGCAAAATCACAGGCTGGCAGCGCCCAGTGAAACAAAAGTAAACCTCAATTATTAAAAAACGCCGCTTATTGCGGCGTTTTTATAGCTAGTTACTTGGAATCGCAATACGTCGCTCCAACCACCTGACTGCCTGCGATACCAACAGAATTAAAATCAGATACTCCAGCACCAGAAAGGTATAAATCTCAAGGGGTAAATACTCATTGACCACCAGCTCATTTGCTCGCCGCGTTAAATCGCTCAGTCCAATCACGCTGACCAACGAACTCATTTTCAAGATATAGACAAACTGATTACCTAGTGGTGGCAGGATTTGTCTAAATGCTTGTGGCAGGATGACCAAGCGCATTTTTTGCCAGTAATTCAGTCCGAGTGACTCTGCAGCCTCATGTTGCCCTTTGGCGATGGACTGGATCCCGCCGCGAAAAACTTCCGCCATGAAAGCACTTTCTGCAACGGTTAGGGCGATAACACCTGCCCAAAAATGATCGAGTGAGATATCCAGCAGTGTTGGTAGGCCGTAATAGACCCACAATAGCAGAACGAGTACAGGAATCGAGCGGATGACCTCAACATAAACTCTATTCAGGCCATTGATCCATCTTGAATTTGATAATGAAGGTAAAGCAACCAACAAACCTATTAGCATTGCCAGAGCCATGCTCAATAGCGAAATCATGATGGTGTCGTAAAATCCTGCGCTCAGAAACTTCAGGTTTGTCTGACCTTGTTCCGTCGAAGGATCGAGTACATACCAGCCCCATTGATAGTCACTACAGCCAGTGAGAAGGAGAGTGGTGGCCAGCCAGAAATAACGATAGGTCACATTACATCCTGTATTGTCTAAAAAAACTGCTTTGTTGCTGCTATGTTAGCAGTGAACGATCACAGAGCGTAATAACTTTAAGGAAGATTAAATGAACAAGTTCATCCTAGCACTCGGACTGTGTATTTTATCAATCGGTCAGGCAGCGGCCGAGACAAGTCGACTCCATGAGATTCTTGATAGCGGGGTGTTACGGGTAGGGACGACTGGGGACTGGAATCCGATGACAATGAAAGATCCGGCTACCAATAGCTACCGAGGCTTTGATATTGATGTAACCACTGAGCTGGCCAAAGATTTAGGCGTCAAAGTTGAATATGTTGCAACGGATTGGAAAACATTGGTCAATGGCATCACCGCCAATAAGTACGACATTACGGGCAGTGCCTCTCTGAATATGTCTCGCGCGAAGGTAGCGGGCTACAGCCAAGCGTATTTCTACTTGGCTTTCGTGCCTGTGGTACAGAAAAAGATCTGCAAAAGTTCTCAGACTGGAGCGATTTTGACAAGGCAGAGGTGAAAGTTGCAGCGACATTGGGGACGGTGCAAGAAAAGATGGTCAAAGAATTCTTTCCTTCGGCAAAACACATTGTGATTGAAGCGCCAGCGCGAGATTTCCAAGAGTTACTAGCTCGCCGTGCAGATGTTTCCGTGACATCGAACGTTGAAGCAGCAACGTTAGTTGAGAAGTTTAAACAACTCGCTATTGTACCTGTAAAAGAGCCACGCAAACCTACCCCGATTGCGATGCTGCTGCCGCAAGATGACCAAGTATGGATTAACTACATCAATCACTGGGTAGAACTGAAAAAGATCCAAGGCTTTTTCAGACAAACTGCTGAGAAATGGGGATTGAAGAGCAAGTAATTGCTTTGTCGAAGAAAGAGCCGCACAACGCGGCTCTTTTTAATTGGTCACTCGTCACTGACGACACGAGAATTGTCTGGGGCAGTAAACTGCTGCGATAATTGACGGTTAGAAACAATGTAGCCAATCCATAGACCGCTCATACAAATAACGATTGCAATACCTGTGACTACTTGAGCTTGGCTGGCCATCGCCGCGACTAACGCACTGGCGAGACTGCTGACGCAGATCTGCAAGCTGTTTTGTAGCCCTGCCGCAGTCGCTGGGCTCTGCTTAGCGCTGGCCAATGCACGGTTGACGACAATCGGGTAAAGCGCACCGTTAGCGACGGCAATTAAGCAGAAGGGTGCAAGAATCGGCCAGATGGATGTGAGCTGCCATTGTGAGGCGATAAACACGAGTAGTGAGGCGACACTGAATAATCCAATCAACTGACGCAGTACTTTTTCATCCCCGTATTTGGCCACCCCCTTTTTTGCCCAAGTAACCACCAGCCATAAAGGCGATCGTCTGAGGAATAAAACTGAGACCGATGTCTTTGGCTTCGTAGCCAAGCTGAGCCATGATTTCTGGCATACCGGTCAGATACGCAAAGAATGCAGCTGATGCGGTAGCAAACATCATGACGTTGCCCAGATAAGTCTTTGAGCTTACTAGTGCTTTGATATCTGAGCTCATGCTAGTCTGCTTAGCTGGCTCCTTTTCATTGCTTTGTGCCATCGTCGTGGCTACTAGCAACAATCCCATTAGTGTCAGAGCAACAAAAATACTGTGCCAGCCAAAGCTATCTGCCAGCACAACACCCAATTGCGGTGCTAAAGCGGGAGATAGTGCCACTAGCGGCATAATAGTGGCGAAGATTTGTTGGCTGCTGCTGGAGTAACGTTTGATGACCATCGCTTGCCAGATCACTGCAGGAGCGCAGACGCCGATGGCCTGAATGAAGCGAAGTGTCAGTAATTGCCAAACTTGATCGCTGAAAGCGAGGCCAAAAGAGGCCAGGGTAAACAAACCTAAACCTGCGGCTAGCGTATTTCGATGGCCAAATTTGTCCGATGCTAGTCCCCATAAAAGTTGGCCAATCGCCATACCGACCAGAAACACAGTCAAGGACAGTGCAATTTGTTCTGGGCCAGTAGCAAAATCACCTTCCATTGCTTTGAAGGCAGGTAAGTACATATCTGTGGCAATAAAACCTAGCATTGATAACGAGGCTAAATAGAAAAGTTGTAATTTAGAGATTTTCATCATCTTTCCATTCAAAAAAATTCACGGGTTGTTATAAGTTGTCGCCAACATTTTTATTAACTTTGCTATTCTATTTTTCGTGATAGTGAAATTGAAACGCTAAAATTTGCAGTTATTCATCAAAAAATTTGAAAGGTGGCTATGAGTGTATTTTCTCAAACTTCGTTAGAGCTGGTGGATACAGTGGCTCGTCTTGGCAGCTTTACAGCGGCAGCGGAGGTCTTGCATAAAGTGCCATCTGCCATTAGCTACAGCATTCGCCAAATGGAGCAGGAATTGGATGTGGTGCTGTTTCGTCGCTTACCAAGAAAGGTAGAGCTGACGCCCGCAGGTGAAGTGTTTCTTGAACAGGCTAGGGCAATGCTTCGACAGATGGAAGAAGTGAAAGCGCAAACCAAGCGTGCAGCGCACGGCTGGCAGAAAACACTCAAACTGACGTTAGATAATGTGGTTAAACTGGAGCGTCTCAAGCCATTGATTGAAGATTTTTATCAAACCTTTCCTTACGCTGAGCTGCAGATCAATATGGAAGTGTTCAACGGGTCTTGGGAGGCCATATCTCAGGGCAGAGCTGATATTGTCATTGGGGCGACGTCGGCGATTCCAGTGGGTGGAGATTTTGAAGTTCGGGATATGGGGATCCTCGATTGGGCATTTGTCACTTCACCTAGTCACGCTTGTGTACGCCAGCAAAACCTGACTGAAGAATTTGTCAGTCAGTTTCCTGCGATCTGCCTTGATGATACTTCCAATGTACTGCCCAAACGTCACACTGGTCATTATCCTCACCAACGTCGTTTATTGCTGCCTAACTGGTACAGTGCCATCGAGTGCTTAAAAAATGGGGTCGGCGTAGGCTATATGCCACGTCATATCGCGATGCCACTGATCCATGAAGGTCAGTTGGTTGAGAAGTTATTGCCAGATGACAAGCCAATCAGTCGCTGTTGCCTAGTTTGGCGCAAAGATGACAATCACAAATTGATTCAGTGGATGGTGGATTATTTAGGTAGTGGGGATAAGTTACATAACGATTGGCTGCGTTATGCATCAAACTGAGTTAAAACCAATTCGCAACGACATTCGACTTGAAGCCATGAAGTTTAAACTATCTCAATGAACTTGGATGTCTGTAGTTGAATGAGAAGAAAGCCTCGTTGTTCAAATAAAAAGGCCTGCTCAGCAGGCCTTTTTGTTTAGGTCAATGTCAACTAAGGGCGTTCAAATACAGTGGCAATCCCCTGGCCTAAACCGATACACATAGTCGCTAAACCATACTTGGCGTCTTTGGACTCCATCAAGTTGATCAATGTAGTTGAGATGCGTGAACCAGAACAACCTAGTGGGTGCCCTAGTGCAATAGCACCGCCATTGAGGTTAACCTTATCGTCCATCACATCTAGCAGACCTAGGTCTTTTGCACATGGAAGTGATTGAGCTGCAAAGGCTTCATTAAGCTCAACTACATCCATATCTTCAATTGACAGGCCAGCTCGTTTCAGAGCTTTCTGGGTTGCAGGAACTGGACCGTAACCCATGATAGACGGATCGCAGCCCGCAATGGCCATACCTTTAATACGAGCTCGAATCGTTAGCCCGAGCTCATTGGCTTTGTCTTCACTCATGATCAGCATGGCGGACGCGCCATCTGAAAGCGCGGATGACGTACCAGCTGTAACTGTACCATTCGCAGGGTCAAATACCGGACGAAGCTGAGAAAGCCCTTCTACTGATGTTTCTGGACGAATCACCTCATCGTGGTCTAGCGTGAACAGGGTGCCATCGGCAGCGTGCCCCTCTGTTGGCAGGATCTCGTTTTTAAAACGACCTTCAACCGTTGCAGCGTGGGCTCGAGCATGAGAGCGTGCGGCAAATTCGTCTTGCTGTTCACGGCTGATGCCGTGCAACTTACCCAGCATTTCGGCTGTCAGACCCATCATACCCGCTGCCTTCGCGACGTTTTTAGACATGCCTGGGTGGAAATCCACACCGTGATTCATTGGTACGTGGCCCATGTGTTCAACACCACCAATCAGACAGATTTCAGCATCGCCTGTCATGATAGCGCGTGTACCATCATGCAGCGCCTGCATTGATGAACCACATAGGCGGTTGACAGTTACCGCGCCAATTTCAATTGGCAAGCCTGCAAGTAGTGCTGCATTACGCGCAACGTTAAAGCCTTGTTCTAACGTTTGCTGTACACAGCCCCAGTAGATGTCTTCAATTTCGCTTGGGTTAACCTGAGGGTTACGAGCTAAAATCCCTTTCATCAAATGGGCTGATAAATCTTCAGCTCGTGTGTGTCGGAAAGCGCCACCTTTGGAGCGCCCCATTGGTGTACGCAGACAATCTACGACAACGACGTTTCTTGTTTGTAAAGCCATGTGGGAATCTCCTTAGATAGAACCGTGTTGCTGAGTGCCATAGAAGGTTTCGCCTTTGGCAGCCATATCAATCAGCATTTGTGGAACCTGATACATAGCACCAAGACCTTGGTGCTGCTCTGCCATCGCTACAAATTCAGCGATGCCCACACTATCTAGGTAGCGGAACACACCGCCGCGGAATGGAGGGAATCCTAGACCGTATACCAATGCCATGTCGGCTTCCTGCGGAGAAGCAATAATGCCTTCCTGCAAACACAGTACGACTTCATTAATCATTGGAATCATCATACGTTGAATGATGGTTTGATCGTCGAACTCTTGAGCTTGACTGCATACTTCAGACAAAATCGGTAAAACCTCGTCACTGAAGGTCTTTTTCGGTTTACCACGTTTATCGACACTGTAGCTATAGAAGCCGCTGCCATTCTTTTGCCCGTACTTATTGGCGTCAAACAATGCATCAATGGCGTCGCGAGATGATTTACCCATACGCTCAGGGAAACCTTTCGCCATGACTTCTTGTGCGTGGTGTGCAGTATCAATACCCACTACATCCAGTAGGTAAGCTGGACCCATCGGCCAGCCAAACTGGCGCTCCATGATTTTGTCGACTTTAGTAAAGTCTGCGCCATCACGAAGTAGCATGCTGAAGCCGCCAAAGTACGGGAAGAGTACACGGTTAACGAAGAAACCTGGACAGTCATTGACCACGATTGGCGATTTACCCATCTTAGCGGCGTAAGCGACAACACGATTGATGGTTTCATCAGAGGTGTGCTCACCACGGATGATCTCAACGAGAGGCATTCGGTGCACTGGGTTGAAGAAGTGCATACCACAGAAATTTTCTGGGCGCTGAAGCGACTTGGCCAACAAGTTAATTGGGATCGTTGAAGTATTGGAAGTGATGACAGTATCTTCGCTGACCTGTTGTTCTACTTCACTTAATACGGCGGCTTTGACTTTTGGGTTTTCTACTACGGCTTCAACAATCACATCCGAATTTTCAACCCCCGCGTAATGTAGGCTAGGAGTAATTGATGCTAGTATACCCGCCATCTTAAATCCATCGATACGGCCGCGTGACAAGCGCTTATTGAGCAGCTTAGAGGCTTCTGTCATGCCGAGGTCCAACGATGCCTGAGCAATGTCTTTCATCATAACCGGCACGCCTTTGAGAGCCGACTGGTAAGCAATACCGCCACCCATAATGCCTGCACCTAGCACGGCTGCGCGTTCAGTTTGTTTGTTGGCATGTTTTGCCGCTTTCTTGGCAATGCCCTTGATGTACTGGTCGTTAAGGAAAAGGCCAACCAGCGCTTTCGCTTCTTCGGATTTAGCCAGTTTGATGAAGTACTTACGTTCAATATCTAGGGCTTCATTACGTGCAAAACGTGAACCTTCTTCAATGGCGATGACCGCTTTCATTGGCGCAGGGTAGTGTGGGCCTGCTTTTTGTGCCACTAAACCTTTTGCCATCGTGAAGCTCATCATGGCTTCTAACTTACTTAAGGTCAGTGCAGAGGTTTTTTGTTTACGGCGTTGCTGCCAATCTAGCTTCTCATTAATTGCTTGTTTGAGTGTTGCTAGTGCTGATTCATACAGTGATTCACTGTCGACAACAGCATCTAGCAGACCAATTTTTAGCGCTTCATCTGCGCGGCAAGCTTTGCCTTGTGTGATGATTTCCATGGCACTGTCAGCACCAATGACGCGAGGGAGGCGCACACAGCCGCCAAAGCCAGGCATGATACCGAGTTTTGTTTCTGGTAAGCCAATGCTGGTGGTTTTATCACCAATGCGCATGTCAGTAGCGAGTACACACTCACATCCGCCACCAAGAGTATGACCTTTCAGTACAGAAATGGTTGGTACAGGCAGATCTTCAAGCTTATTGAAGATGCTGTTGGCAAATTGTAGCCACTTATCGAGTTCGGCTTCTTCCTTAGCAAATAGACCTAAGAATTCTGTGATATCTGCGCCGACAATGAAGGCATTTTTATCTGAAGTCAGTAACAGGCCTTTTAGACCTTGGTATGCATTCAGGGCATCCAAGGCTTTATCGAGTGATTCCAGAGTGGCGAGGTCGAGCTTGTTGACAGAATTTGGTGAGCAGAAACTTAGCTCAGCGATACCGTCGTGTAATTCCTTTACCTGTAGGGTTTCGGCTTGGTAAATCATTATCTATCTCCATGACATACAATCTTGGGATTGCGCGTATACCAGCCTCAAGCATAAGGCTTGTGGGCCAGCATATAGAAATGTCGCTTTATTCTTATTCTGGTTAGACCAGTTGTTTTAGTGTGGACTCAGCTAGAGTTAAATTCAATACATTTTTTAAACAAGTGTTTAACATTGTGCGCTGTGGCCGATCTTTTAAGGGCTCTTATTAGGAGAGCATGATAAAATGGCATGATAATAAAAACTGACGCAATGATATGAACGACCAGCCCTATCTTATTCCAGCTCAACTTGCTCTATTTGAAGAAGAAATTAAGAAAAGTGTATTTATCACTCAGCTGGTACATACCCCTTCGGTAGAGGCAGCCAAGGCTTTTGTTGAGAAGGTAAAAATGCAGCATTCAGATGCGAGGCATAACTGCTGGGGGGTTCGTAGCAGGCCGACCAGAAGACTCTATGCAATGGGGGTTCAGTGATGATGGGGAGCCATCCGGTACAGCCGGCAAACCTATCTTAGCTCAACTATCGGGAGCTGGTGTAGGCGAGATTACAGCAGTTGTTACTCGTTACTCTGGCGGAATCAAGCTAGGCACGGGTGGTTTGGTCAAGGCATATGGTGGTGGTGTTCAGCAGGCTCTCAAGCTGCTTCAAACTATTGAGAAAAAAATAACCACAAAGCTATTACTGGAGTTAGACTATGGCTTAATTGCTATTATCCAGAACCTATTGCCGCAATTTGGCGCGCAACAAGTGGACACTGACTATAGTGAACAAGTAAAGATGGTCGTGGAAATTGAGCTTCGCTATGTGAGTGACTTTACCCAAACCATAATCAACAAAAGTGGAGCCAGAGTTTTGGTTACCCCTTTAGACGGAAAATAAAGAGAATCAGGAAGTCGGAAGCTCAGCTTCAGTCATCATCTATCCATGCAGTTTCGTTCAATTATTCGAATTGTCGGGCTATTGCTCGCACTCTTTAGTGTCTCAATGCTAGCGCCTGCGCTAGTCGCGTTGATTTATCGTGACGGAGCGGGTGTGCCATTTGTCACCACTTTCTTTGTCCTACTTATCTGTGGTGCTATCTGCTGGTGGCCAAATCGACGCCATAAACATGAACTTAAAGCGCGAGATGGTTTCCTTATCGTTGTTTTGTTTTGGACGGTTATAGGTAGTGCGGGGTCGCTTCCTTTCTTACTCTCTGATAACCCTAACGTGTCAGTAACAGACGCCTTTTTTGAATCTTTTTCTGCTCTGACCACCACTGGAGCCACGGTCATTGTTGGACTCGATGAGCTCCCTAAAGCAGTACTTTTCTATCGTCAATTCCTACAGTGGTTTGGTGGAATGGGAATCATTGTACTTGCCGTCGCTATTTTGCCTGTATTGGGTATCGGGGGAATGCAGTTGTATCGAGCTGAGATTCCCGGCCCCGTGAAAGACAGTAAGATGACACCAAGAATTGCTGAAACAGCAAAGGCGCTGTGGTACATCTATCTGAGCTTGACGATCACATGTGCCTTGGCGTTCTGGCTGGCGGGAATGACACCGTTCGATGCCATCGGCCATAGTTTTTCTACGATAGCCATCGGTGGCTTCTCAACTCATGACGCTAGTATGGGCTACTTTGATAGCTACGCGATTAACATGATTACAGTCGTATTCTTGTTGATCTCTGCGTGTAACTATTCTTTGCATTTTGCCGCGTTCGCGTCTGGTGGTGTTCATCCTAAGTATTATTGGAAGGATCCTGAATTTCGTGCTTTTATCTTCATACAGGCACTCCTCTTTGTTGTATGCTTCCTTATCTTGCTTAATCACCATTCCTACGATTCTGTTTATGATGCGTTCGACCAGGCGCTGTTCCAGACGGTGTCTATCTCAACCACTGCTGGTTTTACGACAACGGGCTTTTCAGAGTGGCCTCTATTTCTACCTGTATTGCTATTGTTCTCTTCTTTTATCGGAGGCTGTGCTGGTTCAACGGGTGGCGGTATGAAAGTCATACGTGTCTTGTTACTCACCCTCCAAGGAGCACGTGAGTTAAAGCGTTTGGTACACCCGAGAGCAGTCTACACCATCAAAGTCGGTGGTACGGCACTGTCTCAACGTGTGGTTGATGCGGTATGGGGGTTCTTCTCTGCTTATGCTTTAGTCTTTGTCGTATGTATGCTAGGTCTGATAGCCACAGGTATGGATGAGCTCAGTGCCTTTTCTGCAGTGGCCGCAACTCTAAATAACCTTGGTCCAGGCTTAGGAGAAGTCGCCCTTAATTTTGGTGATGTCAATGATAAAGCCAAATGGGTGTTAATTGTCTCTATGCTGTTTGGACGTCTTGAAATATTTACTTTATTGATTCTACTAACTCCGACATTTTGGCGTAGTTAAGGAGCTTTTGTGACCAAAGCACTATTTCTTTACTCTTCTCGCGAAGGGCAAACCCAAAAGATACTTCGTTATATAGAGCAAGAACTAGCGGAGTTTGACGTGGAAACCCAAGATCTACACAGTGCGGAAAATATCGATTTCGTATCGTATGACAAGGTATTGATTGGAGCTTCAATTCGATATGGCCATTTGAACAAACGTCTGTACCAGTTTATTGAACGGTATAAACAACAGCTAGATTCTAATAAGGTTGCCTTCTTTTGTGTCAATCTGACTGCCAGAAAAGAAGCGCAAGGTAAGGACACACCTGAAGGCAGTGCTTACATTCGCAAGTTCTTAGTCAAATCATCTTGGAAACCAAAGTTAATCGGCGTATTCGCAGGTGCTCTTTACTATCCACGATATAATTGGTTCGATAAAATGATGATTAAGCTAATTATGAGCATGACTGGAGGCGAGACGGACACCAGTAAAGAGGTCGAATACACTAACTGGAAAAAGGTCTCGTTATTCGCTCAAAAGTTTAGCAATTTGTGAAGATAAGAGTGATATTTGGTCGTTTGGGGTCAAGCTTTAACCGAAAGGTAAGAAAAACTAAAAAATCATCAAAAGGGGTTGCCAAGAAAATCTTGATCTCTATAATGCCCCCTCGCTGACACGGGAACGCTTCGAAGCTTATGTCTCGAAACCATAAAGCCCAGTTAGCAAGGTCGATTAGCCAAGTGGAAACACTTGAAAATAAGTTTGAAAAAAGTGGTTGACACTAAACTTTATCTCGCTAAAATGACCGCCTCTTCCGAAGTGAGGTTAATCACAAAAGAAGAACGCTCTTTAACAATATAAACCTATCAATCTGTGTGGGCACTCGTTGATGATAATCCAATTAGAAGCTTCGGCTTCAAATTAGGTTTCAATGAAACGAAGTGACCTATCGAGATTAGCTTTCTTTGTAAAAGGAAACTTAGTCTTGGCACAGTCAATTCATTATCGTTCTGTTGGAACGATAATAGCTTTAAAATTACACAGTAGTTTTGAAGTCAGTATTCATTGAGCCGACAAAATCTTAAATTGAAGAGTTTGATCATGGCTCAGATTGAACGCTGGCGGCAGGCCTAACACATGCAAGTCGAGCGGAAACGAGTTATCAAAGCCTTCGGGTGGAGATAACGGCGTCGAGCGGCGGACGGGTGAGTAATGCCTGGGAAATTGCCCTGATGTGGGGGATAACCATTGGAAACGATGGCTAATACCGCATAATAGCTTCGGCTCAAAGAGGGGGACCTTCGGGCCTCTCGCGTCAGGATATGCCCAGGTGGGATTAGCTAGTTGGTGAGGTAATGGCTCACCAAGGCGACGATCCCTAGCTGGTCTGAGAGGATGATCAGCCACACTGGAACTGAGACACGGTCCAGACTCCTACGGGAGGCAGCAGTGGGGAATATTGCACAATGGGCGCAAGCCTGATGCAGCCATGCCGCGTGTATGAAGAAGGCCTTCGGGTTGTAAAGTACTTTCAGCAGTGAGGAAGGTGGTGTCGTTAATAGCGGCATCATTTGACGTTAGCTGCAGAAGAAGCACCGGCTAACTCCGTGCCAGCAGCCGCGGTAATACGGAGGGTGCGAGCGTTAATCGGAATTACTGGGCGTAAAGCGCATGCAGGTGGTTTGTTAAGTCAGATGTGAAAGCCCGGGGCTCAACCTCGGAATTGCATTTGAAACTGGCAGACTAGAGTACTGTAGAGGGGGTAGAATTTCAGGTGTAGCGGTGAAATGCGTAGAGATCTGAAGGAATACCGGTGGCGAAGGCGGCCCCCTGGACAGATACTGACACTCAGATGCGAAAGCGTGGGGAGCAAACAGGATTAGATACCCTGGTAGTCCACGCCGTAAACGATGTCTACTTGGAGGTTGTGGCCTTGAGCCGTGGCTTTCGGAGCTAACGCGTTAAGTAGACCGCCTGGGGAGTACGGTCGCAAGATTAAAACTCAAATGAATTGACGGGGGCCCGCACAAGCGGTGGAGCATGTGGTTTAATTCGATGCAACGCGAAGAACCTTACCTACTCTTGACATCCTCAGAAGAGACTGGAGACAGTCTTGTACCTTCGGGAACTGAGAGACAGGTGCTGCATGGCTGTCGTCAGCTCGTGTTGTGAAATGTTGGGTTAAGTCCCGCAACGAGCGCAACCCTTATCCTTGTTTGCCAGCGAGTAATGTCGGGAACTCCAGGGAGACTGCCGGTGATAAACCGGAGGAAGGTGGGGACGACGTCAAGTCATCATGGCCCTTACGAGTAGGGCTACACACGTGCTACAATGGCGCATACAGAGGGCGGCCAACTTGCGAAAGTGAGCGAATCCCAAAAAGTGCGTCGTAGTCCGGATTGGAGTCTGCAACTCGACTCCATGAAGTCGGAATCGCTAGTAATCGTGGATCAGAATGCCACGGTGAATACGTTCCCGGGCCTTGTACACACCGCCCGTCACACCATGGGAGTGGGCTGCAAAAGAAGTGGGTAGTTTAACCTTCGGGGGGACGCTCACCACTTTGTGGTTCATGACTGGGGTGAAGTCGTAACAAGGTAGCGCTAGGGGAACCTGGCGCTGGATCACCTCCTTATACGATGATTACTCACGATGAGTGTCCACACAGATTGATGGTTTATGTAGTTTAAGAGAACGAAGATATCCCAATATCTTCAACTTAGTGTCCCGTTCGTCTAGAGGCCTAGGACACCGCCCTTTCACGGCGGTAACAGGGGTTCGACTCCCCTACGGGATACCATTGGGTCGTTAGCTCAGTTGGTAGAGCAGTTGACTTTTAATCAATTGGTCGCAGGTTCGAATCCTGCACGACCCACCATTTCTTTTACAGAAATGATTCTCAAGATGGGGCTATAGCTCAGCTGGGAGAGCGCCTGCCTTGCACGCAGGAGGTCAGCAGTTCGATCCTGCTTAGCTCCACCATTCTTGACGTCTTCCACAAGACGAAAAACTCATGTGGGCGATTAGCTCAGTTGGGAGAGCACCTGCCTTACAAGCAGGGGGTCACTGGTTCGAGCCCGGTATCGCCCACCATCTTTAAGCGTACTTAGTAAGTGCTTTTAAAAATGGTTACTTCATGAGAAGTGATTAGCTCTTTAACAATTTGGAAAGCTGACGAATAACAACAATCCCCATCTCTATGAGATGCGTTGTTATTCATTTAAAAGTTCTCAAATCCTAACTTTCTCTAAATAAAGAGAGATTTAGGTACCAACACACATTCAAGTGTTCTTGGAAACATCCTTGTGATGTTTATATTTGAGTCCGGCAAAATCGAGTCTGCATCATGTTTAAATAATTGCAGACAACTTTGGTTGTTTGACTGTAAGACCCTTTGGGGTTGTATGGTTAAGTGACTAAGCGTACACGGTGGATGCCTTGGCAGTCAGAGGCGATGAAGGACGTATTAACTTGCGATAAGCCCAGATTAGGCAGTAAAAGCCATTTGAGTCTGGGATTTCCGAATGGGGAAACCCACCTGCATAAGCAGGTATCATTATCTGAATACATAGGGTAATGAGGCGAACCGGGGGAACTGAAACATCTAAGTACCCCGAGGAAAAGAAATCAACCGAGATTCCGAAAGTAGCGGCGAGCGAAATTGGATTAGCCCTTAAGCCTTTAATGCGTCAGGTGAAAGTTCTGGAAAGGTCTGCGATACAGGGTGATAGCCCCGTAACCGGCAGCGCATTTTAGGTGAAATCGAGTAGGGCGGGACACGTGATATCCTGTCTGAATATGGGGGGACCATCCTCCAAGGCTAAATACTACTGACTGACCGATAGTGAACCAGTACCGTGAGGGAAAGGCGAAAAGAACCCCTGTGAGGGGAGTGAAATAGAACCTGAAACCGTGTACGTACAAGCAGTAGGAGCACCTTCGTGGTGTGACTGCGTACCTTTTGTATAATGGGTCAGCGACTTATATTCAGTAGCAAGGTTAACCATCTAGGGGAGCCGTAGAGAAATCGAGTCTTAACTGGGCGTCGAGTTGCTGGATATAGACCCGAAACCAGGTGATCTAGCCATGGGCAGGTTGAAGGTTGAGTAACATCAACTGGAGGACCGAACCGACTAATGTTGAAAAATTAGCGGATGACTTGTGGCTAGGGGTGAAAGGCCAATCAAACCTGGAGATAGCTGGTTCTCCCCCGAAATCTATTTAGGTAGAGCCTCGGACGAATACTACTGGGGGTAGAGCACTGTTAAGGCTAGGGGGTCATCCCGACTTACCAACCCTTTGCAAACTCCGAATACCAGTAAGTACTATCCGGGAGACACACGGCGGGTGCTAACGTCCGTCGTGGAGAGGGAAACAACCCAGACCGCCAGCTAAGGTCCCAAATTACAGCTAAGTGGGAAACGATGTGGGAAGGCTTAGACAGCTAGGATGTTGGCTTAGAAGCAGCCATCATTTAAAGAAAGCGTAATAGCTCACTAGTCGAGTCGGCCTGCGCGGAAGATGTAACGGGGCTAAGCTGTAAACCGAAGCTGCGGCAATGCATTTTATGTATTGGGTAGGGGAGCGTTCTGTAAGCCGTTGAAGGTGAGTTGTAAAGCTTGCTGGAGGTATCAGAAGTGCGAATGCTGACATGAGTAACGATAAAGGGGGTGAAAAACCTCCTCGCCGGAAGACCAAGGGTTCCTGTCCAACGTTAATCGGGGCAGGGTAAGTCGACCCCTAAGGCGAGGCCGAAAGGCGTAGTCGATGGGAAACGGGTTAATATTCCCGTACTTCTTACAATTGCGATGGGGGGACGGAGAAGGCTAGGTGGGCCTGGCGACGGTTGTCCAGGTTCAAGTGCGTAGGCTTGAGAGTTAGGTAAATCCGGCTCTCTCTAAGGCTGAGACACGATGTCGAGCATCTACGGATGTGAAGTCATTGATGCCATGCTTCCAGGAAAAGCCTCTAAGCTTCAGATTGTAAGGAATCGTACCCCAAACCGACACAGGTGGTCGGGTAGAGAATACCAAGGCGCTTGAGAGAACTCGGGTGAAGGAACTAGGCAAAATGGTACCGTAACTTCGGGAGAAGGTACGCTCTTGACGGTGAAGTCCCTTGCGGATGGAGCTATTGAGAGTCGCAGATACCAGGTGGCTGCAACTGTTTATTAAAAACACAGCACTGTGCAAAATCGTAAGATGACGTATACGGTGTGACGCCTGCCCGGTGCCGGAAGGTTAATTGATGGGGTTAGACGTAAGTCGAAGCTCTTGATCGAAGCCCCGGTAAACGGCGGCCGTAACTATAACGGTCCTAAGGTAGCGAAATTCCTTGTCGGGTAAGTTCCGACCTGCACGAATGGCGTAATGATGGCCACGCTGTCTCCACCCGAGACTCAGTGAAATTGAAATCGCTGTGAAGATGCAGTGTACCCGCGGCTAGACGGAAAGACCCCGTGAACCTTTACTACAGCTTGGCACTGAACATTGACCCTACATGTGTAGGATAGGTGGGAGGCTTTGAACCCGGTACGCCAGTATCGGTGGAGCCGTCCTTGAAATACCACCCTTGTAGTGTTGATGTTCTAACTTAGACCCGTTATCCGGGTTGAGGACAGTGCCTGGTGGGTAGTTTGACTGGGGCGGTCTCCTCCCAAAGAGTAACGGAGGAGCACGAAGGTGGGCTAATCACGGTTGGACATCGTGAGGTTAGTGCAATGGCATAAGCCCGCTTGACTGCGAGAATGACAATTCGAGCAGGTGCGAAAGCAGGTCATAGTGATCCGGTGGTTCTGAATGGAAGGGCCATCGCTCAACGGATAAAAAGGTACTCCGGGGATAACAGGCTGATACCGCCCAAGAGTTCATATCGACGGCGGTGTTTGGCACCTCGATGTCGGCTCATCACATCCTGGGGCTGAAGTCGGTCCCAAGGGTATGGCTGTTCGCCATTTAAAGTGGTACGCGAGCTGGGTTTAGAACGTCGTGAGACAGTTCGGTCCCTATCTGCCGTGGGCGTTGGAAGATTGAAGGGGGCTGCTCCTAGTACGAGAGGACCGGAGTGGACGAACCTCTGGTGTTCGGGTTGTCATGCCAATGGCATTGCCCGGTAGCTAAGTTCGGAATCGATAACCGCTGAAAGCATCTAAGCGGGAAGCGAGCCCTGAGATGAGTCTTCCCTGACCCCTTGAGGGTCCTAAAGGGTTGTTCGAGACTAGAACGTTGATAGGCAGGGTGTGTAAGCGTTGTGAGGCGTTGAGCTAACCTGTACTAATTGCCCGTGAGGCTTAACCATACAACACCCAAAGGGTTTTGATGGACTCAAAGCAAGAACAGATTGAATGTGTAGAGAACACGCTCTTAGTATAAGAGAAAGCAGCTTTCCGAATTAAAGAATTTGCTTGGCGACCATAGCGTTGTGGACCCACCTGATTCCATGCCGAACTCAGAAGTGAAACGCAATAGCGCCGATGGTAGTGTGGGGCTTCCCCATGTGAGAGTAGGACATCGCCAGGCTTTAAATTTAGACTCAAGAGTCTAACCAGTGCGGAGCGGTAGTTCAGTTGGTTAGAATACCGGCCTGTCACGCCGGGGGTCGCGGGTTCGAGTCCCGTCCGCTCCGCCACTTATTTTAAGAACCTCGCTTTAGCGAGGTTTTTTTGAATCTACAATATGTATGCTTAAGCATCTACAGGGGTGTAGCTCCAATTGGCAGAGCAGCGGATTCCAAATCCGCGTGTTGGGAGTTCGAATCTCTCCACCCCTGCCACATTTAAGGCTCTAGCAGAAATGCTAGAGCCTTTTCTTTTGTAGCTAGGAACGAGCAGCGGATTCCGCCACTACCAAAGACGCGCGTGTTAAAAGCTCGAGTTTTTCCACCCCTGCCATCTCTAAGGCTCTAGTCGAAAGACTGGAGCCTTTTTACTTTTTGATGTTGAACTATTCAATTGGCAGAGCAGCGGATTCCCCGACTTACCAAAAATAGCGCGTGTTGGGAGTTCGAATCTCTCCACCCCTGCCATCTTTAAGGCTCTAGTCGAAAGACTGGAGCCTTTTTACTTTTTGAAGTTGAACTATTCAATTGGCAGAGCAGCGGATTCCCCGATTTACCAAAAATAGCGCGTGTTGGGAGCTGAATCTCTCCACCCCTGCCATCTTTAAGGCTCTAGTCGAAAAACTGAAGCCTTTTTCATTTCACTGTTTACTGATTTCCCTAATTACCAAGCAATACATATCAGGTATTTCTATCTTCTAGAGCATATGATATATGAAATATGAATAGTCATCTCATGTCGACTGCGAGTCCCAGCTAAAAGAGCAGAGCATCTGCCCCTATATTCCCCTAACCGCTAAAGTCGTATAGGCCAGTACTCTTTTAGATTGAGCAGCAATGAATGAGATATTTCTTTAGCCAACTCCAAATTGGTACATCCAATTTATCGTGGCTTGCCAAAACTTGCTCTCTTGTTGAGAATTATTACTAATAGTTTGTTACATTTTGCAGATGCATCACTAAAAGTTATCAGTATATGGAAATTTCTCGTCGTCGCTTCCTGCAATCCTCACTCGCCATTTCGGCGCTCAGTATTTTGCCCGCTTGCTCAGTCAATCGTTCAACCGATCCTGAGGGGCGTTATGTCTACGATATAACGGCTGAACCTGCTACTGCAGAATTGGTGCCTGGTTATCAAACCCAAGTGCTTGGATTCAATGGACAGATTCCAGCCCCAACGATTCGTTGTCGTCAAGGTGAGCCTGTCATCATAAGATTCACTAATAAGCTATCAGAGCCTACTACTATCCATTGGCATGGCCTGAGAATACCGATTGAAATGGATGGTGTTCCATTCCTTAGCCAGCCTCCTATCATGCCAGGTGAGACTTTCAGCTATGAATTTACACCACCTGATGCCGGCACATTCTGGTATCACCCGCACATGAACAGTGTTAAGCAGCTTGGAATGGGGTTGGTTGGGCTGATCATTGTCGAAGAAAGTCAGCCTGTTATCTTCGATGAAGAACACGAGTTGATGCTCAAGCACTGGCACCTCGATAAAAAAGGCCAGTGGAAAGACTTAATGATCCCGCGTATGAGTGCGCGAATGGGCACCCCGGGGAGTGGAGCAGTGTGAATGGAGTACATGAGCCGATTTACCAACTCAAGACCAGAGCAACGACACGGTTACGAATCGCCAACGTCGACAATACCATTACCTACCCGATTGTAGTGGAAGGTGCTGAGGCATGGGTCATCGCTATTGATGGTAACCCCGTAAAAACACCCTATAAGCTATCTCAGCATAAAGTTGGCCCAGGAATGAGGGTTGATATAGGTCTTATTGCTCCTCAAGCTGGTGAGCGTGTCTATGTTCGTCAAATGAAGGGACGTTTCCCATTTCCTTTGTGTGAATTCGAAGTTGTCGAATCCTCTTTACCTGAGTGTCAACCGTTGCCCAAGTTACCATTGAATCCAGTGCCTCAGCTTGATTTGGCTAATGCTGAGGAAATTGACTTTGTTTTTGAGTGGGAGGGAGCGGTTACTCCAACGAGTAAAGATGGTAAAGCTATGCCCAAGTTCTGGTTAACCAATAAGAGAGCGTGGGAAGGCATGAGTAAAGATAACATCCCGGCTCCGTTGGCGACGCTCGCGTACGGTAAAACTTATATATTTGATTTGAAGAACGTTACCCAATATCACCACCCAATTCATATTCATGGTCATACATTCACTGTTCTGGAAATGGACGGTAAAAAGATTGCTGAACCGTTCCATACCGATACCGTACTACTAGGCAAAAACGGCAGAGCCAAAGCGGCGTTTGTTGCCGATAATCCAGGGCGCTGGATGTATCACTGCCACGTTATTGAACACATGAAAACCGGACTAATGGGTTACATCGAGGTAAAGTGACTCCTGTAACTTTTTAAATCTCAAAATTAATTTGAGATAATGTGTTGCGATTTTGATTCGAAAATAGCCTTATTCCAGATACAATACGGCAGAATGTGACAGGAGGAACCATGGGACAACTTTCTATACTTGGATTTATCGCATTGGGTGGTGCATTTGGTGCATGCTCGCGATACTTAGTTTCGGAGTTTTGTGCGGTATTGCTCGGGCGAGGTTTCCCCTATGGTACGCTCACGGTCAACGTTGTGGGTTCATTTATTATGGGCTTGTTGATTGCCGCATTTGAAAATGAAGTGTTGGCCACCGAACCATGGCGTCAAATCATCGGCCTAGGCTTCCTTGGCGCGCTGACCACCTTCTCAACCTTTTCCATGGATAATGTACTTCTTATGCAGCAAGGTGCACTTTTCAAGATGGGGATAAATGTACTGCTCAATGTTGTCTTGAGTATATCGGCGGCTTGGATAGGCTTTCAAATTCTGATCAAAAGCTAATACTTGATAAAATTGTTCTAAAAATAGACAACTCGGCTTGGTTTCACCAGGCCGTTTTTATATACTGACTTTACTTGTCGGAGTGCCATAAGGCTGAGACCGTTAATTCGGGATCCGTTGAACCTGATCAGGCTAACACCTGCGAAGGGAACAAGAGACGATACCTACACCAGAATTCTCTCTGGGTGCATCTATCAAATAGTCGAAGTTGTTTCGGTGATCATTAGTTAACACTCTAGTCGCATCACCTGTATTTTGACTCCTCTTGTCGCATCTATCCGCCAAGCATTTTTATCCAAAATCTTTTTATCTAGAATAACAAAGCAAGGAAAAATGCTATGTCGAGTCGCAAGCAAGCGAGACTGGAAGCAAAACAGTTCATTGATTCTCTTTCTGTACAACCGTACCCAAATTCTCGCAAAGTATACGTTGAGGGTTCACGCCCTGACATTCGTGTCCCGATGCGCGAAATATCTCTCGCAGATAGTTTGATTGGGGGCACCAAAGACTCTCCAATTTTTGAGCCAAATGAGCCAGTACGTGTCTATGATACTTCAGGCGTCTATACCGATCCTACGCATACAATAGACCTGTACAGTGGCTTACCTAAACTGAGAGAGGAATGGATAGAAGAACGTAGCGATACAGAAGTACTCGATGATGTCAGCTCTGTATACACCAAGCAGCGATTGGAAGATGAAACGCTCGATGAGCTTCGATATGGCAACTTGCCACGCATCCGCCGTGCGAAAGATGGCCAATGCGTTACTCAGCTGCACTATGCCCGCAAAGGCATTATCACACCTGAGATGGAGTACATTGCATTGCGCGAAAATATGGGCCGCGCAAAGTATCGCGATCAGGTTCTCAATCAGCAGCACCCTGGGCAAAGTTTTGGTGCCAATCTTCCCGACGAAATCAGCTCTGAATTCGTGCGAAAAGAAGTCGCCGAGGGTCGTGCCATTATCCCTTCAAACATCAATCACCCAGAATCTGAGCCTATGATCATTGGCCGTAACTTTCTTGTGAAGGTAAACGCCAATATTGGTAACTCCTCTGTGACCTCATCAATTGAGGAAGAAGTTGAAAAGCTGGTGTGGTCGACACGTTGGGGGGCGATACAGTGATGGATTTGTCTACTGGTCGTAATATTCACGAGACTCGTGAATGGATTCTGCGTAATAGCCCTGTCCCAATTGGTACAGTACCTATGTATCAAGCATTGGAGAAAGTGAACGGCATTGCCGAAAATCTCAATTGGGAGGTAATGCGTGACACTTTAATTGAGCAAGCGGAGCAGGGCGTCGATTACTTTACTATCCATGCGGGCTTACTCCTTCGCTATGTACCTATGACAGCCAAACGCGTGACAGGCATTGTTTCACGCGGTGGTTCTATCATTGCTAAATGGTGTCTTGCTCATCATCAGGAAAGCTTCCTCTATACCAACTTCCGCGAGATCTGTGAAATCTGTGCTAAATACGATGTGGCGCTATCGCTTGGTGATGGCCTGCGCCCTGGCTCTGTCGCCGATGCAAATGATGAAGCCCAGTTTGCAGAATTACGCACCCTTGGAGAGCTTACAAAGATCGCATGGGAGTATGATGTTCAGGTGATAATTGAAGGCCCAGGGCATGTGCCAATGCATATGATTAAAGAGAACATGGAAGAGCAGCTAGAGCATTGCCATGAAGCCCCTTTCTATACGCTCGGCCCTCTAACCACAGATATTGCTCCGGGCTATGACCACATTACATCAGGTATTGGTGCGGCGATGATCGGTTGGTACGGGTGTGCAATGCTGTGTTATGTGACCCCAAAAGAACACTTAGGCCTGCCTAATAAAGAAGATGTAAAAACTGGGCTGATTACCTATAAACTTGCCGCGCACGCTGCCGACTTAGCTAAAGGGCACCCAGGAGCACAAGTGCGCGATAATGCACTGTCAAAAGCACGATTTGAGTTCCGTTGGGAAGACCAGTTTAACCTTGCGCTCGATCCTGATACCGCACGTGCTTTCCATGATGAAACCCTGCCTCAAGAATCGGGTAAAGTCGCCCATTTCTGCTCTATGTGTGGTCCAAAATTCTGCTCAATGAAGATCTCACAAGAAGTACGTGAATACGCCAAAGATACTGAGCAAGTAGCAGCGGACCAAGCGATCAGTGTCAAAATGTTGGATGATCCACTTGAAGGTATGCGTCAGAAGTCGAAGGAGTTTCGTGACACGGGCTCAGAGCTTTACCATCCCGCTGCTACGGCTGTAACGGAGGAGTAATGGCAAAGATCCTTATTCCTACAGCGTTAGCTGATGTCAAACCTGAAATTGAGCAATGCTTACAGCTGGCCAAGGAAAAAGGCTTCGAGATAGAAAACATTGAGCTGGGCGTCAGTCCAGCTCAAACAGTTCAAATATCTCATGGCTCAGAATGGACAAAGCTGTCTACAGATTTAGTGGAGTCCGGTGTGGTGGGCGATGAACGTACGTACTTTATCGAGTATTGCTCTGGCATCACTATCAAGCCATCTAGGCCCAAAATAGCTTTATCTCACGTTTACATTAATGTCTTGGATGTAAATCAGGTGCTAGATATTTGGTTAGACACTAGTCGTGATCAAGTATGTGCATTATCGAGTTCAGTCAATCAATCAGAGTTTGATCGTAAACGTCACTTTGCATGGGTTGTTACCCTCATCAGCTTGGCATTTACACTTGAAGATGCTCTTACACTTGCACGAGCCATGGCGAATGTTTCACGTGAAACATGGGCAGAGAACATTGTCGACTTTCCATCCCCTGTTCTCGAAGATTACCGACTAGGAATTAGCGCTGGCTGGATTAAATCAGGTCACCAATTGGCATTTCCATCCGTATCTAAATGTGATTTAGGGCTGTACCCAGTTGTTGATAGCATTGGCTGGGTCAAAAAGCTTTTAGAAAGTGGTGTCAAAACGGTTCAGCTGAGAATTAAAGAACCACTGGCAAATGATTTGGAGCAACAAATTAAAGATGCGGTTGCACTTGGTCGTCGACATGATGCTCAGGTTTTTATCAATGATCACTGGCGCCTAGCAATTAAACATCAGGCTTATGGTGTTCATCTGGGTCAAGAGGATATTGAGGAAAGCAACTTAGCTGAATTAGCTAAAGCCAATTTGCGTTTAGGGTTATCGACCCACGGTTATTATGAGTTGCTTCGAGTTGCACAGACTAATCCAAGTTATCTCGCTTTGGGTCATATTTTTCCTACCCAGACGAAACAAATCGCAACCAACCCTCAAGGGCTAGTGAAACTTGCACTCTATCAAAAGCTGGTTAATACCATGCCTTATATAAATTCGACAGGCGTACCTACCGTCGCGATTGGTGGTATTACTCAATCCAATGCGCGTTCAGTTTGGAATTGTGGGGTTACTAGCTTGGCGCTGGTGAGTGCTATCACTAACGCGCCATCACTGGAACAGGCGATTGAATTCTTTACTCAGTTAACAACCGATGAGCGGAGAAACATTAGTGTTGATGTTTTGAAAGAGGTTTCTGCATGCTAAGTGACCAAGACTTCCTACGTTATCAAAGGCAGATTTCACTGCCGGAAATTGGTGAATATGGGCAGGAAAAGATTACTCAATCGCATGTTTTGATTATTGGCTGTGGCGGATTAGGCAGTGCAGCGAGTCTGTATTTAGCTGCAGCTGGAGTAGGGCGAATGGTGTTGGTCGATGATGATGATGTTGATTCTAGTAATCTACAACGTCAAATTGTCTATCGTGAGGACAATCTCGGTAAAGCCAAAACAGAGGCCATACGCCAACAGTTAAACCAGCTTAACTCTGGTGTGCAAATACGCACCATCGGAAAGCGGCTATCAGCATCTCAATTAGCACTAGAAGTGATGTTAGCGGATGTGGTGTTGGATTGTACTGACAATATTCAAACTCGTCAGTTGGTCAACTTAGTTTGCTACCAACAAAGTAAGCCGCTTGTTTCCGCTGCCGCTATTGGTTGGCAAGGACAATTTACGGTCTTCGATTATTCATCGAACAAGGAGTCTGGATGCTATCGCTGCCTCTACCCCTTTGATGAGCTAAGCAAACCAAGCAAATGCAGTGAAAATGGAATCATGGGTCCTGTCGTCGGCACCTTAGGCAACTATCAAGCATTAGCGACATTACAGAAATTGGCATTAGGACATTTTGATTTTCCAATTGGCCAATTGCACTTATTCAATGGATTAAAACTTAACTGGCAAGTGATGACGATTGCACGCGACCGGCAGTGTACGGTGTGCAGTCAATAACAACCAAATGACATAATCAAGAAGTGAAGCAATGAGTGAGATACACATAATCATCAACGAACAGTCTCAGCGTGTCAGCGCAGGCGCGAGCCTAGAAAACATCATTCAGCAGTTCTCACTGCCTGAAGTGGGATGCGTGTTTGCTATTAACAATACCGTTGTGCCACGTAGTGATTGGCCAACCACTTGCCTAAATGAAGGCGATGCGATTTCACTTTTTCAAGCCATTGCTGGAGGGTAACAACGATGCTTAAGATTGCAGATAGAGAATTCAAGTCACGACTGTTTACGGGCACTGGAAAGTTTGCCAACAAATTTTTAATGGAACAGGCGATTAAGGTGTCGGGCTCACAATTGGCCACCATGGCTTTGAAGCGTGTTGATATACACGATCAACAAGATGATATTCTTCAGCCTTTAACTGAAGCAGGAGTGCATTTATTGCCTAACACTTCGGGAGCAAAAAATGCCAAAGATGCGGTATTTGCCGCACACTTAGCAAGAGAGGCTCTGGGAACAAATTGGCTCAAACTCGAGATTCATCCAGATCCTAAGTATCTAATGCCTGATCCGATAGAAACGCTATCTGCAGCGGAGCAACTGGTCAAAGATGGGTTTACGGTACTGCCTTACTGTCATGCTGATCCTGTTTTATGTAAGCGATTGGAAGAGGTAGGGTGTGCAGCAGTGATGCCTTTAGGAGCTCCAATTGGCTCAAATAAGGGCATAGCATCGCACGATTTTCTTGAGATCATTATTGACCAAGCTAACGTTCCTGTTGTTGTCGATGCTGGTATTGGCGCACCTTCCCATGCAGCGCGCGCGATGGAAATGGGTGCTGACGCCGTATTGGTCAATACTGCGATTGCTGCCGCAGCCGACCCGGTTACGATGTCGATTGCATTTAAAATGGCCGTTGAATCTGGGCGAATGGCGTATGAAGCCGGTTTAGCGGGCCAGGTCTCTCATGCGGTGGCATCAAGTCCGTTGACGTCTTTTCTCGATGAACTGTAGTTAAAGTAGGTATTGAGAATGACTTTTGTTGAACAATTCAAAAAGCTGAGTTGGGATGACATTTCGATGTCAATTTATGCCAAGACAGCTAAGGATGTTGAGCGAGCGCTAGCGAAACCCAAACGAGATCTGGAAGATTTCAAGGCGCTACTATCACCAGCAGCTGAACCCTACTTGGAGCAAATGGCACAGCTGTCTTACGTATTAACTAGAAAGCGATTTGGTAATACGCTGTCATTGTACATTCCCCTATACTTATCGAATTTGTGCGCTAATGCTTGTACCTATTGTGGCTTTTCAATGGAGAATCGTATTAAACGGCGAACATTGAATAAGGATGAAATCCAAGCCGAGGTGGAAGCCATTAAACGCATGAAGTTTGATAGCGTTCTCCTAGTCACTGGTGAGCATGAAACTAAAGTCGGGATGAATTATTTCCGTGAGATGTTGCCCGTCATAAAAGAGAAATTTAATTATTTAGCGATGGAAGTGCAGCCGCTTGAACAAGATCAGTACGCAGAACTCAAAACATTAGGTCTCGATGCTGTCATGGTGTATCAGGAAACTTATCACCCTTCGACGTATGCGGAACATCATTTGCGTGGCAACAAAACGGATTTTGAATATCGCTTGGAAACTCCGGATCGGTTAGCAAAAGCAGGTATTGATAAGATAGGAATTGGTGCATTAATTGGGCTAGAAGAATGGCGAACTGACTGCTTTTATGTAGCTGCGCATCTCGATTATCTTGAACGCACCTATTGGCAAACTCGATACTCGATCTCTTTCCCGCGTTTAAGGCCTTGCGAGGGTGCGCTTCAACCTAAGTCAGTGATGACAGACAAACAACTAGTACAGCTTATTTGTGCATTCCGCTTACTGAATCCTGAAGTTGAACTGTCATTGTCTACTCGCGAGTCACCGGAATTTAGAGACAATGTTTTGCCGCTTGGTGTTACGTCAATGTCCGCCGCATCGAAGACTCAACCCGGTGGCTATGCGAATGGAGAAGCAGAATTAGAACAGTTTGAGATAAGTGATGAAAGAAGCGCTGGTTCAGTAGAGGCGATGATTAGAGCGAAAGGGTTTGACCCTGTTTGGAAAGACTGGCACTCAGTTTACTCTGGGTGAATCGTAAAGGCTGTTATGTTTCACGTGAAACATCAATAGAAGCTCTCCAATGGAGAGCTTTTTATTTCCTGAAATAGCGATCAGCTATGTGCTATTGGTTGAGTTGCTTTTTCCAACCAAGTTTTAACATCACCTTGTACTAATGGGCTGAGATCGTTCCAAACTTTTTGGTGATACTCATTTACCCAATTCAACTCTGGCTTAGTCAACATGTCGACATTGATGTTTCTAGTATCAATCGGACAACGAGTCAGGGACTCGAAACAAAGGACTGGGAAATCGCCGTTAGTTTTTGTTTCTACGACCAGTTCAAGGTTTTCGATACGAATACCAAAAGCATCAGCGCGGTAATAGCCCGGCTCGTTTGAAAGCACCATGCCTTCGACTAAAGGAACATCAATCTGTCGCTTCGATATACTGGCAGGGCCTTCATGGACATTGAGGAAGTGGCCCACACCATGGCCTGTGCCATGGTCATAATCAAACCCCTCAGCCCACAAATGTTGGCGTGCTAATGTGTCAATCTGATAACCACGTGTGCCTTTCGGGAAGCGTGCACGAGCAACACCAATATGGCCTTTCAGTGCTAGTGTGAATTGCTTAATCATTTCGTCACTTGGTTGACCAATAGCGATTGTACGGGTGATGTCTGTAGTGCCATCGAGGTACTGACCGCCAGAGTCGACCAAGTAAAGTGTATTGAGTTCTAGCTTACCAGGTTCAGGCTGATTCTCATGATTGTAGTGACACATGGCTGCGTTTCCGCCAGCTGCGGAAATCGTATCAAAGCTAAGATCCATCAAGGTTGGATCTTGTCTACGGAATGATTCCAGCTTGTCTGACAAAGTAGCTTCATCATGCAGTCTTTCATTTGCTACTTCATCATCTAGCCAACACAAAAACTGACTCATCGCAACGCCATCACGAATATGACACGCTTTCATACCAGCAATTTCAACAGCGTTTTTCGCTGCTTTTGGCATAAGACAAGGATCGGCAGCACTTACAACGTTAGCACCACTATTCTGAAGTACCAATTTAAACCATGCGTTGCTTGTTGCTGGATCGACTAAGACACTTTTTCCTGACAAAGCTTCGAGGCGCGTTTGTAGGGCTTCTGGGTGATGCACACTTACGCCTTCACCTACGTGTTGAGCGAAACCTTCAGGTAAGCGAGTAGGGTCTAGGAAATATTCCAAAGTTGAATCGGCATGGAGAATGACATGTGATAACAAAACAGGAAGACGAGATACATCTAAACCGCGCACGTTGAGCAGCCAGCAGACGGAATCCAAAGCGGTTATTACCGCGCTATCGGCGCCTGCCTGAGCGACGAGCTGGGCAATCTCTTTTCGCTTAGACTCACATGATTGCCCCACGGCTTCTGTCGCCATCAGACGTACGTCTGAAACGACGGGAGCAGGGCGGTCATGCCAAAGTTCGTCGATAGGGTTACTAGCAAGTACTTTTAGTTCCAGTGAACCTGCAAGCTTTGATTGTGCCATCGTTAGCCAAGCGGAATTGTGCATTCTTGGGTCTATCGCGACCGTTTGGCCTTGAGAAAGTTGGTCTTTCACCCAGTTCAAAGCTGGCTCTTCGATCAAGTGACGGTATTCAAATAGATCGGCTGGTACTTCTTTGGTCACCTGAACGGTGTAGCGGCCATCGACAAACATTGCTGCTTTGTCTTGTGTAATTACTGCAGCACCCGCAGAACCAGTAAAGCCCGTCAACCAGTGCAAGCGTTCGTTATGAGCGGGCACATATTCGCCTAGGTACTCATCTTCATGTGGGATGAGCAACGCATCTATATTGTGCTGAACCAGCCATTCACGAATGGCCGCCAAACGTTGTTCAGTAGTGGTAAGCATCTATTAATCCTTTATCATTTATTCACGCGTCCTTTCAAAAAAGCGGACGATGTGGCAATAAGCTACTCCTTTTACCGTCAGCCTGCAAATCATCTCAATGCAGTGGTTTTATCTGTAATTATTCGACGTAACCAAGACAACGCAGGATCATTTTCTCTGTCTCGATGCCAGAACAAGGTGTAGGCCATCGGAGGGAATTCCAGTGGTAGAGGCAATACGGTGAGGCCTAGTTGCTTAGACGATAACTTCACGAAGTGACTAGGTGCTGTGAAGATGAAATCGGTATAGGAACAGAGGCTGGCTGCGCTATTAAAGTCTGGCACCGTGATGGCGATATCGCGCTCTTTACCTATGTCTGCGAGTCTGTAATCCAATAACCAGCGATCATTACCATCACAGCGAACTTGAACGTGCCTTTGTTCAAGATAAGTATCGAGATTCCAGCTACCTGAGAGAATCGGGTGGTTGTGGCGCAACAGACACATCTGATTGTCTCGATAGATTTCTTGCTCACAAATATCGTTGGGCGGCAACATGGTCAGCTTAGCATCATTGATATCGATGTCTTTTCCTGTGATACCAAGATCAATTTCGCCACGTTGAATCTGCTTAAAGGTTTGGTCTGCCCAAGAATGTGTGCTGATAGTGACGCCTGGTGCCCGCTTAAAAATCTCAGGTAAGAAATGGGGTAGGATTAACGGATACACACTTTCTACAGCGGCAATTTGGAACTTGTGATCACTCGAGTCTGGTGCGAACTGTTCTGGTTGAGTGATTTGTTCCAAATGGTTAATCAGGCTATCCAGTTTGGGCTTGAGGAACAGTGTTTTTGGTGTCGGCTTTAATCCATGAGCGTGGCGAACAAAAAGCGGATCTTCAAACTGTAGGCGTAATTTGGCGAGGTTTTTACTGACCGCCGATTGGCTTAAGCACAAACGGTGGGCGGCTCGAGTGACATTAAGTTCTTCAGCAAGTACTTTGAGGCAGACTAAAAGGTTGAGGTCGAGACGGGCGAGTTTTTCTATATGCACGTGAAATTCCTTAAGGGAATATCTTTAATGATAAAGCGTCATTGGATGTCATATCTAGACTAGCTTACACTGCAAACAATTTCATCAATTCTATGCGGGAGTCTTCTTCGTGCAAACTGCTTCTCAACAAAATCACGGTAAAATGCAAATGGTGTTGCTCACCTTGTTGGTGCTATTCAGCCCCTTGGCAATTGATATCTATCTGCCTGCTTTACCTCAGATTTCTCAGGCGTTTCACGTGGAACACGCACTTGCGCAAGATACGATTACATGGTTTTTGTTCGCTATGGGTGTTGGTCAATTATTTGCTGGCCCACTAGCTGACAAGATAGGACGTCGAACTGTTGCATTGGGTGGTATTAGTATCTACGCATTGAGTGCCTTATTGGCGTGGGGGGCTCAAAATATTGAATGGATGCTAGCTGCTAGGCTGCTGCAAGGCTTAGGTGCGTGTGCGACATCGGTGGCAGCTTTTGCAACAGTTCGCGATATTTTTGGACCACAAAAAAGTGGCAAGATGATCAGTTACTTGAATGGCGCTATTTGTTTTATTCCGGCATTAGCTCCAATTCTTGGCAGTTGGCTTACTCAACAGTTTGGTTGGCGCTCTAACTTCTCGTTCATGGCTGGCTTTGCCATACTCGCGTTTATTGTGATGTGTATGGGTATGAAAGAGACCAATCCTGCACCGAGCAAAGAGCCCGTATTTCGTCTCAGCCGCTATCTAGCGGTCGTTAAAACACCTTCATTCTTATTCCACGCATCACTCTGTATGTTGGCGATGTCTGTCATTCTAGCTTATGTTACCTCGGCACCTGTTGTTCTTATGGAAAAACAGGGGCTTACCATGAATGAATTTACCATGTGGTTTGGTATCAATGCGGTGATCAATATCGTCACTTGCATGACGGCACCTAAGTTTATGGAAAAACATGGAACACATAAAACATTGGTCGTGGGCATCATGACGCTTGGTTTCGGTGGCATCGCAATGCTGGCCCTAGCTGAGATACAGACAGCCTTAGCGTTTATGTTACCAATCTTCTTGTCTTCGATTGGATTTGCTTTGGTTTTGGGTGCTGCAGCAGGTAAAGCCTTGGCGCCATTTGGCGACAAGGCTGGAACTGCAGCCGCTTTATTGGGCTTGTTCCAGATGAGTGGTTCTGGATTAGTGGTTGGGACAGTACAGCGACTGGGAATGGAGCCTCAAGTCATGATTGCTGTGCAGATGTTGATTATTGTTCCAGGTATTTTTGTACTGATGAGTAAAGCGGGTAAAAAATGGCATACAGCAATGGCGTAAGTTTGGCCTAATTGCTTTGAACAACTAAAAAAACATTGTATATTTGAGCTTCACTTCTAATAACTATTTTGGATACTAAACCTCGATGTCGATGACAACTTATGAAATGGCTCGTGTACTTGAACAACTGGAAGATGCTCCTGAAAAAGTGATGTTTGGGAAACTGTTAAACGAGCTAGGCAATCAAAGTGGCGAGCGTATTCGCAGTGCGGCGAAGCAAGTTCCACTTCATATGTTGCGTGATATTGTATATCAGTTTCAGCAAGTGGTTGATGACCGAAAAGAGGAAGAGATTGCTTCAATTGCAAAAAATATCGCAGAGCAAGGTATTTCGGCAGAAGAACTGAAGAAATATTTCGAATCCAAATAACAAAAGGCTCGCATTATGCGGGCCTTTTGTTTATGGATTGACGTTACGGTTGATAGGATTCTGCAGAGAAATTAAGGTTTCAGTTGATTGCACTTCGTCAATAGCCTGCAGTTTATCAATCAGAACATACTGTAGCTCTTCAATCGAACGACACATCAATTTTACGAAGATGTTATAAGCCCCAGTAGTGTAATAAGCCTCAACCACTTCTTCCAAAGCATTGAGTTTTTCAAGCGCCGAATGGTAGTCACGTGCAGCATTGAGGTTAATGCCGATAAAGCAACATACATCGTAGCCCAGCTTTTTGGTATCAACGATGACTTCTGTGCCTTGTATGATGTTTGCCGCCTTCATTTTTTCGATACGCACATGAATAGTCGCTGGGCTGACTTCGAACTTTTTTGCCATTTCCGCATAGGCGGTTTTGGCATTTTCCATTAGTGTTTTTAAGATCGCTCGGTCAAGCTCGTCGAGTTTGGTATGTTGAGTTTGCATCTTTATCCCTACTTAACGCTATGTATGTGTTCAAAATATCAACAAGAGTGATAATATTAAAGTAATTGTTCACCTCATCTGAGAGCTATTTTAGTGCGCTTTTGCCTGATTCTTCTAGCCATATTTTCGACAGTCCTTTCACATGCACATGCGACAGACAAAGATGTACTAATTGTTCATTCTTATCATCAAGGTTTCTTTTGGACTGACGCTTTTCAGCATGGCCTTGAAGACGTGTTATCAGGGGAAGATATCACCACGCGAGTGGTGTATCTAGATTCGAAACGACTACAAAACCCCGCATACTTGGAGCAGCTTTATAAGCTCTATCAAACCAAATTTTCTCAAGAAACCTTTGCTGCTATCGTTGTCAGTGACAATAATGCCCTCAATCTCATCCAGCGGCTTGCCCCTGAAGTGGGGAGTACTCCAGTGATATTTGGAGGCATCAACAACTACAGCCCACAAATGCACTCGCAGCTCAGAGCTACGGGGGTGATTGAAGATATCGATATTTACAACAACGTTAACTTGATTGAGCGTATTCAACCGAAAGTAGAGAAGATTTATGTCGTCAGTGACTACTCGGTGACAGGAGAAGCAGTGAGGTTACAAGTTGAACGCTTTCTCGCTATCAATAGTCAATATCAGCATATGGTTGAACAGTTAGTGCCCGAAAGCTATGAGCAGCTAATTGATTTTTCTTCTAACCTAGATGCTACCAGTAGTGTGTTGTTTTGGGTGTATTACCGAGATAAGCAAGGTCGGATTGCGACAGATAAAAATTGGAAGAGGTTCAATCAGGTATCTAAGTCTCCTATCTATATGGTGCATGACCTCGGGCTTGGCAATGGGGCTGTAGGTGGCGTTATTTTAAATGGCCGGACACAGGGGCAACAAACAGCTAAGCAACTTCTCAAAGTACTCAGGGAGAATAGTGGAGAATTACCCAAAGTAGAAGTGGGTACTCCTGAAATAAAACTCGATTATCAAGCTGTTGTTAAATGGGGATTGGGTATCGATGGTGAGGTAGCGACAACCTTGTTCAACAAACCTCAGTCTTTTGCTATTCGGTATCAGAAAGAACTTAAAGTGATTGGCAGTCTAGTCGTCTTTCTTTCTCTCGTTATTCTGGTCTTGATTTATTACTTGAGCCGATTGAAAAAAAGTGAGGCTCTGGCTAAAGAGAGCCAGACGCTAATTGAGATGGTGTTTGACCAGAGCTATCACTTCATCGGTTTACTTGATGGACAAGGTCGAACTATTTCAAGCAACAGTAAGTTGCAGGATCTTCTTTATCATCAGGACTTCAGTATAGACAGACCTATTTGGCAGCATCAGCATTGGGAAGACCAAGCGGTTGACAAACTGAAGCGTTATTTTAACGGCCACCAGAAAAACCAAAATACTCAATTTGAAGCGGAAATTTGGCATCCAGAGCAGGGAGCAATGGTGCTTGAAGTATCTTTAAAACCTTTACCAGAGACAGGTCAAGGCGCTGAATATCTTCTTGAAGCGCGTGAGATAACTTCTAGAAAGATAACTGAGGCTCGACTCTACCAGCGAGAAGTTAACCTCAGCCATTACTACGACCAGCAACCTGTGATGATGATTACTCTTGATGAGCACAATCGCATCCAACAGGTAAATCAGTTTGCGGAGCAGCTATTGGGCTTTTCATCCGATAAAGTGCTTGGCCATCGATTGAGTGAATTTTATCTGCATACCGATGCGATTATTCCTCGTCAGGTATTGTTACAGCCTAAGCAGGCGATGCGTGGAGTGTGGCGGCGTGAAATTGAGTACCGTCATGCCGATGACAAACCAGTATGGATTCGAGAGAATATTCGTCCACTTATCGAATCAGGACATTTACTGATTGTTGGTGAGGACATTACAGAAACCAAGAAGTTAGCAGAGCAGCTAGAATATCAGGCGCGCCATGATTTGCTGACTGGAACGTTTAATCGCAACCATTTCGAAATGGAGCTAGCGAAATCGCTGCTGGAGGTAGAAAGCTACACACGTACTCATGCGATGTTGTATTTGGATCTCGACCAACTCAAAGTTCTCAATGACACGGCAGGTCACGAAGCAGGCGATACCGCCATTCAGTTCTGTGCCAGTATGTTGGAAGAAGTGCTACCTTATAACGCCATTTTGGCGCGTATGGGCGGAGACGAGTTCGCTGTGTTACTCAAAGACTGTACCGAGCGTGATGCCAAGAATGTTGCCAATACCATTGTGATGACGCTTGGTGAGCAGCCTTTTGTCTGGGATGACATTCGTCTCAACATGACTTGCTCGATAGGCATACGTTTGATCGACCATACTGCGGACTCTCCGCAAATGGTTCATGCTCAGGCTGATACGGCTTGTCATGCCGCCAAAGAGGAAGGGCGCAACCGCTATAACCTCTACTGTCAGGATGATGCAGATCTACGTCGACGTGAACAGGAAATGGAATGTGTCAGCTTAGTACATAAAGCGCTGGCGACTGATCGTATTGAATTGTTTGCTCAGCAGATCATCGCTTTGAACCAAGACGATACACTGATGCACTTTGAGATCCTGATCCGTATTCGCAATGCCGAAGGGGAATACATTTCGCCGGGTATCTTTATGCCAGCGTCAGAGCGTTACAATATTGCTCAATTGTTAGATAAACAAGTGGTCACTCAAACGTTAGACTGGCTAGCTGCCAATCCCTTGGCGTTAGCGAATCTTGGCATGTGTTCTATTAACTTATCTGGCCACTCGATGGGAAATAAGGAGTTTATTGCCTTCTTGTTGGATAAGCTTCAGTACAGTTCTGTTCCGTGCGAGAAAATCTGTCTTGAAATCACAGAAACAGCGGCAATGAGCAACATGAACCAGGCTATCGATCTGTTTTCTCAGTTCAAGCAATTGGGTTGCAAAATTGCACTCGATGACTTTGGTTCCGGCCTCTCTTCTTTTGGTTATCTAAAAAAACTGCCAGTAGATATCGTGAAAATTGATGGCTTGTTTGTACGCGACATTGATGTCAATGAAGTTGATCACCTAATGGTCCGTTCAATCAATGATTTAGCTAAACAGATGGGTAAAAAAACCGTTGCTGAATTCGTCGAGAACAATCGTATCATTGATCTTCTGGTGGAATTGGGTGTGGATTACGCACAAGGTTATGTTATTGGTAAGCCTAAGCCACTAGAAGCCCTAGTCGCAGAGCTATTGAACAACAAGCGTAGTGTCGAATAGCAAAATCCATTACACTGGCGGCCCGACAACATGACCCCCAATGGAGCCCATCGTGCAGTTACAACTCATTAGTGAAGACCCGAACCGAAATGAGCAACTGAATCAGTTGGCTCAACGCTGGGGGCTATCACATGATGAACAAAGCGCTTTTGCGTTGGTTCTGACTGCGGAACGTTTAGAGCTGCGTAAAGTCGATGAGCCTAAGTTGGGCGCTATCTGCGTCGATTTAGCGGGTGGTGCAGTGGCTCACAGGCGCAAGTTTGGTGGTGGAAAAGGGCAGGCGATTGCAAAAGCCGCTGGTTTGAATAAAGGTGTGATTCCTACAGTACTTGACGGCACTGCAGGGTTGGGGCGTGATGCGTTTGTACTCGCTTCACTAGGGTGTAAAGTGCAAATGGTAGAACGCCATCCTGTTGTGGCTGCATTGCTTGATGATGGCCTTGAACGTGCGAAACAGGACCCAGAAATTGGAGACTGGGTCAGTGAGCGAATGTCCTTACTTCATGCCTCTAGCCATAACGCCCTAGAATCTCTGGCCAACGACGCTGAGTTTGCTAAACCTGATGTGGTTTATTTAGACCCGATGTACCCACATCCAGAAGGTAAAAAGAAGAGTGCGCTAGTTAAAAAAGAAATGCGGGTGTTTCAGTCTTTAGTGGGTGCCGATCTGGATGCTGATAAGCTGTTAGAACCTGCGTTAGCCCTTGCGAGTAAAAGGGTGGTGGTTAAGCGACCTGACTACGCAGAGTGGCTGAATGGGCAAAAGCCCGCGATGGCTATTGAGACGAAAAAAAATCGTTTTGACGTTTATGTGAATGCATCAATGACTTAGCACTCAATCGTATTTGACAGCGTTATTTAGTGCTTGCTTATTCGTCACCATGCAGGTATATCATACTAAGAATTATTCGTATTCTTAGCTGGAGTAGTAGCATGGCTAAACGACTTTGTAAGATGAATCGTAAGCAAATAGCTGATGGATTGAATGAAATCCATCGTTTGGTGGTTGCACCTAAGTTTGTCTGTCGTTCTTGTGCTCGTTCTTCAGCAGATAAAGCCTCTTTGTGCAAACCTGCAGCCATTCCTCCTCAGCAGTGCCAGAACAAACCTATAGAGCAACAACGCTCCTGTGGTCTGTTAGCGGAAGCCTTGCCTTCGCAAGATACTCAAATAAGTCAACTTTCTGAACAGAAGTCCCAAGCAGTTCGCCGAGTCCTTGAACGGGTCAAAGAGAAGGCTCAGCCTAAGGTATCTACCGCAGCCAAAACCACTGCCGACGAGCTGACACTGGACTTGTCCGATAAGAAAGCGATTAAGAAGGCCAAGAAAGCGCTGAAGAAACAGTATAAACAGCAGAAGAAGCTCTTAAAGCTAGTTAAGAAGCAACATAAATTGCAAAAGCACGAGGCTCGAATCAAGGCTCAACTCAGTAAGAAACCTGCTCTGAGTTTGTCGCCTGAGCAGTTTGAACCCGCATCGACGTCCAATATGCATTGATAAAAAAACGCTCTCCAGTTGGAGAGCGTTTTTTTATTCGCTTACCGAGTGATAACTTTGGGCAACTTTGCGTTTGACCCATGTTTCGTTAATCCACAACGACAGCATGATGATCGTACCACCAATTGATAGGCGGACGAGATCAACATCTCGGTTCCAAATCACTATGTTGACGATCAGTCCTGCAGGAACCAGTGCGTTATTCATGACCGCGAGAGCACCAGCGTTAACCATAGTCGCTCCTTTGTTCCAGGCAAAGTAGCCAAAACCTGAAGCAATCAGTCCAAGGTAAATCAGGATGCCCCATTGCGTGTTGTTAGTCGGCATCTTTTCGATGTTGCCCATTAACGCGAAAGCCACCAAGGCAACACACAGAGCGCCTAGGTAGAAATAACCAAAAATTGTATGCTGCGGCAATTCAACCGGCTGTTTCTCCATCAAATATTTGTAGCCTACCTGACCAATGGCAAAGCAGACATTAGCACCTTGAACGACAAGGAAACCAAGAATGAAGTTTTCATTAATACCTGCGAATTTAATAAACGCTGCGCCAGCGACAGCAATGACGGCAGTAACCAAATACCAGGGAGAAAAGCGTCGTTTAAGTAAATCGTAAATTAGGGTCACGTAGATCGGTGTGAAAATGGTGAAAAGTAGAACTTCTGGCACGGAGAGCAAAAGAAAAGACTGGTAGTAGAAGCAATACATTAAGCCAAGCTGGAAACCACCCACGGTCATCAGCTTAATGATCAAAGATTTATCGACACCCCTAAACTTGAGGAACGGAAGAAATACCAAACTCGCCAGCGCAACGCGCATCAGTACAGAAAACCAAGAATCGACCTGACCAGCGAGATAAACGCCAATTAGGCTAAACGAGAACGCCCACAAAAGGGTGACTGCAGATAGATAACCCATAATTAATACTCATTATCAATAACTGCTCTGCAGTCTATACGAAAACGATGCTGCGATCAGTCTTTAAGTGGCACGACCAACATGTCAACCGGAGAGCAATTGATCAATTGTCGGGTTGACGAGAGCAGTTTGCTCCAGAAATCCTGATGATGACCACATACCACCATGTCGATATTGAACTCTCGGATGGTATCGCACAATTCATTACTCAAATCACCGCTACCCACCAGCGTATGTTTGATCGGATAGTTGGCGTGCTCGGCAAAGTTTTTCAACTGTTGTTGAGATGCTTCAATTGCTTGATGCTGGGTTTCAGCCAAGTTGATATCAATCAAGCCAGTGTATAGTTCTGCGTAGTTGACATCGATATGAATGAAAGAGACATCGGCGCCGAGAGGTTTGGCAAGGGCTACCGCTTTATCGACTAAGGTTTTGCTGTCTTCGGACAGGTCGATGGCAACTAAAATATGCTGATAACTCATAGTGCTATCTCCATTTAAGTATCTAATCAAAGGTTAGCATTAAGGTCAGAATATTTTTGTCGCAGTGATCTCAGATCCACATTCATTCGTCAAAGTGTTATGGTGAGCTAATGATATAGTTCATAAAAGTTTATCGAGTTAATTAGGAGTGATAAATGCTTTCACAGGCAATGGTTGATCAATTGAATGAGCAAATTAATCTCGAATTTTTCTCATCCAATCTATACTTACAGATGAGTGCTTGGTGTGAAGACAACGGTTTCGAGGGTGCTGCTGAGTTTTTACGTACACACGCCGTAGAAGAAATGGAGCACATGCAGCGACTATTCACTTATGTGAGCGAGACTGGCGCGATGCCAATTCTAGGTGCGATCGATGCACCAAAACATGAATTCGGCAGCTTAGGCGATGTTTTCCGTGAAACCTATGAGCATGAGCAGATGATAACTCAGAAAATCAATACGCTTGCTCACCTAGCTTTTACGTCCCAAGATTACTCTACTTTCAACTTCTTGCAGTGGTACGTCGCTGAGCAGCACGAGGAAGAGAAGTTGTTCAAAGGGATTTTAGATAAGCTAGAGTTGGTTGGTGAAGACGGCAAAGCGCTGTTCTTTATCGACAAAGACCTAGCCGCTCTAGCGAAAGAAGGTTCATCTTCTATCATGGATGCCTCTGCTGAATAAACTTCAGCGAAAGACGCGCTAAATCGATCGTCTTTTTCTTCTGGGCTGAGGGTAGAAGAGTAGGGAGGAAAAGATGATCAATGCTGATACTATTTTATTCACGCTTATGTTGATAACGCTGGTAAACATGCTCAGATATCTGACTGCACTGCGTTCTCTTATTTATATCATGCGTGAAGCCCACCCGCTGCTCTATCAGCAAGTTGATGGGAATGGTTTCTTCACCACTCATGGCAATGTCTCTAAACAAGTGCGCTTGTTTCATTACCTGAAGAGTAGAGAATATCACCATCATCATGACGAAGTGTTTACCGGCAAGTGCGAGCGAGTCAGAGAACTCTTTATTCTTTCTACTTCACTACTCGGCGTCACTTTATTTGCAGCGTTCATCTTATAATTGGTGAATTGGCAAGCGTTCCATTTATCGCTAGAATAGCGTCGAAACTGGCTAAGGATGTGCTAAATGCACATCCTTTTTTATTGGATTTTGGTTGAGAAAAGGTCATGGCGGAAAAGTTTGATGTCGTCGTCATCGGTGCAGGTGCGGCAGGATTAATGTGTGCTGCAGAAGCGGGCAAGCGTGGGCGGAAAGTCCTCGTGCTGGATCACGCTAAAAAACCGGGCCGCAAGATTATTATCTCGGGTGGTGGGCGTTGTAATTTCACTAACTACGATGTATCGGCCAAAAACTACCTGTGCAGTAATCCGCATTTCGTCAAATCGGCGCTTGCCCAGTACACCAACTGGGACTTTATTTCGATGATCTACAAACATGAAATTCAGTTTGAAGAACGCGATCATGGTCAGCTGTTCTGTGTCGGTGATTGCGACTCTAAAGACATAGTCAAAATGCTGTTGGCCGAGTGTGATTTGCCAACGGTCGAACAACGTTATCGTCAAGATATTCACCATATTGAAAAAACGGACACGGGCTTTGAGCTGCACGCCAATACCGATGTGATTGAATGTCAGTCCTTGGTGGTGGCGACTGGCGGATTGTCGATGCCAAAACTGGGTGCCACGCCCTTTGGCTACAAAGTGGCAGAGCAGTTTGGTCTGCCTGTGCTGCCGACAACGGCGGGCTTGGTACCATTTACCTTACACAAAGAGGATAAAGAGGACTTCGCCGAGCTGTCTGGTATTGCAATTCCTGTCGAAATCACCACGCAAAACAATACCACCTTCAAAGAAGCTTTATTGTTTACTCACCGAGGGTTATCTGGTCCGTCTGTCTTACAGGTTTCGTCCTACTGGAAGCCTGGTGAAGCGGTAACCGTGAATCTAGTGCCGGAAGTGGACCTAGATACCTTGCTGAATCGTTCTCTGGAAAAGCACCCAAACCAAAGCCTGAAAAACACCTTGGCCAAAGTCTTGCCAAAGCGTCTGGTTGAAGTGTTGATTGAGCGTAACGTGCTGATCGATTTGCCACTTAAGCAATTCGGTATCAATCAGTTGAAACAGATTGTTCAGCAATTAGAAAACTGGACCATCGCGCCCAACGGTACGGAGGGGTACCGCACTGCGGAAGTAACGCTAGGTGGTGTTGATACCGATCACCTGTCTTCAAAAACGATGGAGTGTAAGGAGATCAAAGGCCTGTATTTCATCGGTGAAGTCATGGATGTGACGGGCTGGCTTGGAGGTTATAACTTCCAGTGGTGTTGGAGTTCAGGTTTTGTCGCTGGCCAGTGGGTATAAATCCCTACTAAAAAAACGGAAGAGTGGGGAACTCTTCCGTTTGTGTTTCGGGCTACAGGCAAGTTATTTAGCAGGAGTGATGGTCAGTTGAGCATCACCAAAGCCAAGTGCCTCAAGTTCTTGTGCGTCAAAGTTGGTTGTGACTTCTATATCACCGATATGTTCACTAACCAGAGCTTCCGCAGAGCGTTTGACGCGGCTGCTTTGTGCTGCGTTGCCAATCGGTGTGGCTTGACCGATTTCGATCGTGCCAGCAAATTGAGATTCCGCGTAGAAATCGCCGGAAACATGAGAGTAAAACGGGCGTAGGCTTGCTCCAGTCGCGTACTGCATATTACCTAAGCCATTTTCATTGATGGCCCAGCTCCAATCCCACCATTTGACTTCACCTGGGATATAACGGTGATCCCATTGATAACGAATATCTGCCGAGTTCTCGCTACCGCGTCCCATTGTAAAGGTGTGAGCTTTGTATGGACGGTTGTCTGGGTGAGAATGCCAAGCGTTGCCACCCCAGCGCAAGAAGCCATTAAATTCGACGTCGTAGCTGATATCCGCGCCAAAGCGATATGGATAAGAGATGCTAGAGCGGTAGAGCTCGACACGAATTGGAATTTCCGAGTTCGCGGGAACCGTAGGTCTTGCCTGAAGTGTTACCTGTTCGCTGCTGGAACCACCATTGGTATTAGCGAAGCTTTGGTTGGCTTCTAGGGTAATGGTTAGCTTGGTATCGCCGACCAAAGGCCATTTAAACGTGTTTTCTGTCGATACTTTCTGAGCAAAGCCATAGCTATTGGTTTTTGACCAATTGGTTGACTCATCGACTTTCAGATCCACGACCACCTGTTGCGGGATGTTACTATGGTTGCGAGCCATCGCCGTCACGGTTTTCACTAGCTGGCGATCAGACTCGGTTACAGTTCCATGCCAGAAATCGCTGTCATTGAGGGTATAGGCAAAGTTATCGACAGTGATTTTGGTTTTCTCATCGCAGCGATAGCCGTTACATGAGCCGCCATTGTTACCTTGAATCACCCATCCGTTGCCTTCACGTCTGACATCCATATCTTCGCCGACATATTGGCCATGATTGCCCCCAACCCAAGCATAACCAAGGTAATGAGCGAGGTAGCTCAAAGGGCGAACAAAACTAGAGTGGTTGGTCACCAGCTCATACTGAATGTCCAATTCGTCACCTTCTGGAATGGACTTTGAGGTGTAGCTTGGAATTTCAGACAAAGCATCGTCAGGGTAGCACCAAGTACTGCCATTGGGATTATCCTGCTTAATTTGACCATGATAGCCAGGTCCCATGATCACCCAATTGTCTTTTAAACCAGCGATTTGCCACTGACCCATTCGAGAAACAATGTAGTCCTTTTGTTCGGATGCTTCGAAGCGGTCAATCGGGCGGTAGCCAGAACGGCAGACATCTTCACCCAGTTGGTCAAGTACTAACTGGTCAGGATAAATCTTAGCTTGTACCCCAGCAGACAGGACGGAAAGAACCGCAGCTGATAACACATGTTTTTTCACCGTAGACATAGACGTTTCCTTTCGTAACTTTTCTTAGTTTTATGATGTTGTGTTGTCATTGTTGGCTGCTTGTTAAAAGCAACAGGTTTACCTTTCCATAGTCATATTATTTACAGTACTGAAAAGAGTTGAATTTTATTACCATTAAAATTCAATGACTTGTATTATTTGTTTTGTTTATTATATGCAAGTTAAGTACGGGTTGTGTACTGATTGTGATCTTGCTTCGATGAGATTTAGAAAATTGTTGGGCGTTTAAATAGGGGAAAGACAGAGAGACTAGCCCAAGCAAAGACTGAGCACGTAAGTTTAGCGTTTAGCGAGCAGTTGAGCCCGACCCGTTTTTCTATCACGTACTATGATGAAGCAGTTAGCCGAATAAAGGATGTCGATATCAAGAGTGTAAGGGTCGTCATTGAGCAGCAGATATGGCGAGATGGTGGCATCATTCATGACAGGTCTTAACTTATGGACCGAGAGCAGATTAATGATACCAGAGAGTGAAAACCCAAACTGGCTGAACGACTCTGCTTGTCCTTCAAAACGAATTACTATCGGCTGTTCCATCTTGTCATCTTGAAGTGAGGCAAGATGAACGATCTCGTTGTTGTCAACTCGTGTTATCCCATCTGAACGAAAAATATGGTTGTCTGATTGAATATGAATCTCGCTGTGCTGGTAACGGTGATCTTCAATACGATTGGACCAAGGTAGGCTGAGGACAATAGAAAAGATGACCGTGGCGATGATCAATGTGAAGTATGGGATCATTGTTTTCCCTCCTGTAAAAAGCGTTCAATCTGAACGGATACCTGTTTTAGTTGGCCTGGTGTGTAGAAGATATTAATCGCCTGTTGACGCTGCCTATCTAACCATGACAGTTCTGAAAATTGGCCGTTTTCTTCTATGTAAACCACGCAATCACATTGGTTCTGTGATAGCAGTTGTCGCAGTGGTAGGCTGAGTTGAGTGTGGGATTCGGTAAAGACTTGAAGTTGGCCGACGCTATGCTGATTCAGGTACTTATCAGTAGGAATATCCTCCCAGCGCCAGCCATGCACCTTACTGAGTGCCAAAATACTGGAGGCAAATAGCAGCGCTATTGCTGCAACGTAACACACGGGTGATTTGCACTCACTAAAAGATAAATTAGATGTGAGACGACGATTTGATATGGAAGCCGAACTGGATAGTTCTGGAGTCGATTTGGTAGTGGCTAGGTCTGGGATCGGTTCTGTGGGGGCATAGTCAATACAGTGGCTGACGAGTCGATAGCCGACTTTAGGCACAGTGACAATCGGAGATTCTTTAGCACCAAGCTTAACTAAGGCTTGCCTCAGTGTGCTGATGCTTTTAGCGAGCGATGTATCACCAATGTACTCACTGCCCCATGCATGTTGGATAATGTCGTGTTTCTTGACGACCTCTGGGGAGTGTTGGAGTAGCAGGTCAAGCACCTGTGCTTCACGATAACCGATCTTAATGACGCGTTGTGTGTTAGAAAGTTTGTTCTGAACGGAGTGAAATATAATCATACAGCCAGCGTTTTATAGTTATTGTTGTCATCTCAAATGTTATTGAGAGTATCAATATACTATTATGCTGGTTCAACCGCATGAATATTTTTTAATCAATTATCGACTTTGTCTCATTGAATTGACATCTTGTATTGATGTGATTTAGGAGACTTATTAGAGCTGAGAATGAATATAGGATGGGAACGCGGAAAAAGCTGCGTCCCGGCTTGATGCGCAGCCGTGTTACCGTTTATCAGCCGCAACGGTTTTGATTGTTAGCCCATTCTCGTTGGCATCCCGAATGAACTTTTGAGTGTTTTCCAACCAAGGATTTTGCACCGTTTTATCTAGCTTGAGATACAACTTGCCGTTTTCTATCTTCCAAGCTTTTGGTTCGGTCTCGAACTTTTTACCCATAGCAACGCCAAAGGCACAATAGCCACCATATCGGGTGTCTATCGGTGGCGCAATCTTTGCCGTTGCAGCGAAAGCCATTGAAATTGGTTGCGATATACACACTAGCAATAGTGCGACTGTACCTCTGTTATTAATCTTTTACTCAATTTATGTCCTATAGTAAATGAGAACAGAACGTGCTTAAGGAGTGGTATATGAGCTATCAAGCGCTGATCTCAAGAATCAATGAACTACCTAGAATCGAAAGTGTGCTTCAGGAATTGCTGGAGATGGTGAACAGGGAGCAAATCGATTTTGGGGAACTGGCAAAGAAAATGGCCATGGATCAGGTATTGTTAGCGCGCGTGCTACGGATGGCAAATTCAGCACAGTTCGGCGGCGTAAAAGGGGTATCAAATATCAATGACGCGATCGTGCGTATTGGCGTTGGGGCTATTCGTAATCTGATTTCTTCTTCGATTCTAGCTTCCACTTTCCCCAAGCTGGAAACCCTCAACATCAAAGACTATTGGGCAAGTACTTTTGAAGTCGCAACTATTGCCAGTACCATTGCCAAACAAGCCAAAGTCGATCCCAATGAGGCATTTATTGCTGGCGTTCTTCATAATATTGGTGAACTGATGATTCACTCTTTGGAGCCTGAACAAGCAATGAAGATCAGCCGTCGCGTGGAAGATGGTGAAAAGCCCGTGGAAGTACAAAGAGATGTGTTAGGTACTGATGCCCAGCAACTCGGTGCTGCGTTGGCTGAAAGCTGGAAATTTCCTTCTGAACTCATTGACGCGATTGCGAATGTGAATCACCCGAGCAAAGCAATGGAGTCGAAGCGACTAGCTTGTCTGATGTTCTTAGCACGTGACATTGATCATCAGTGGGATTCAATGCTAAGTAGTGATGAAAAGCAGAGTTATCTCAGCCAACACAAAGCGGCGATCGCGTTACAAATTTCCCCAGACTTCACAGAGAAAATTGATGAAGTGCGAGGTCAGGGAAGTGAGATGGCCTACCAGTTGTTTTAAAAATGTTAACTCACAGACCGTGTGAGATCTTTCTTGCCGAATTTGATCTGCTGGATCACAAGCCCTGCAATGATCAACATTAAGCCCACCAAGGTTGTAGGATGAATTTCTTCACCAATGACAGTTGCCAGCAACGCCAGAGAAATAAACGGTGAAGCGAATATCAGATTGCTGATACGTGCGGTGTTTTGCGTCAGTTTGAGTGCGCTGAGCCATAGGACGAAGGTTACGCCCATCTCAAATAGGCCAACATAGCTGACCGCGAGCCAACCTTGCAGAGAAATACTGTTCCAACTGGTGCCTTCGTATAGGCTCAGGCCAATTGCGAAGGGTATGGCAACCAAAAAACCGAGTAATACGCCGACAATAGGGTCGGCTTTGTTTTTGGTATTGAGTATCCAGTAGCTGGCCCAAAGCAGAGTTGATAGCAAAGCCAGTCCCACCCCTAGCGGGCTCTCGAAACTTAGGCCCAGCACATCGCCTTTAGTGGCAATGACAATCACGCCAAAGTAACTCAGCGTACAGGCTATCCAGTCCTGCTTGCGGATTGTTTGGCCAAGGAAGACGGCGGCCATCAGAGTCAAAGTGATAGCCCAACTATAGTTGATCGCTTGTGCTTGTGAGGCGGGAAGTAAATCATAGGCTTTAAATAAGATGACGTAGTACGCCAATGGATTGATCAAACCAAGTAGCAAGTAATACCAAGGGTTAGCGAAGAAAGTACTGGATAATAAAGACAGTTTACCTTGCAGCGCACACACGGTGGTTAGAGCGAGAGCAGAAACCCCGCTAGCCGCGGTCACCATTTGAATCGGAGTGAGTTCGGCGAGAGTCAATTTAAAAGCCGTAGCGACAGTAGACCAAAGCAAGACGGCAGACAGACCAAAACCTAAAGCACGGCGCTCGTTCATGATGTTCCTTCATAAAAACCAACGTTAGACTTGTTGGTGACTGATGGTAGGTAGAATTAAGAGTACCTAGTCTAGCTGTTCGATATCTAGCCGACAAACTGGACATTTATCCAGTGGTAAAATACCATTGAAACAGTACATGAAATAAGAGTTAACCCTTTATTATGCAATGGATTCTGGATAACCAAGCCCTACTTATCAGCGCGATTAGCAGTGCGGCGATCAGCGGAGTCGGAGTGGGCTGGTGGATCAGGCAGAAAACACGTTTTGATCAACAGCTTTTGAAACAACAACTTGAATCCAACCAGCAACTGGCAACAACACAGATCAGCCAGTTACAAAAAGAGCTAGAACAAGCACAGCAGGAATTGGACGAGCTGGATAGTGAGCGTGATAAAGCCGCTTATGAGCTCAAGCAGTCGCACGGTAAATTGATGGCGGTATTGGAAAAGTTGCGTTACTTCGAGGCAGTTAAGCAAGAGCGTCAACAATATGCTGAGGAACTGACTCAAAGCCGCGATCAGAAGGCTCAACTAGAGGCTCAACTTAGAGAGCAAGAAGCTCGCCATCAAGAAGAGAACAAAGCCAACCACGACAAATTGCAACTACTGGAACAAGCCGAATCTCGTCTTAAACAGCAATTTGAACATCTGGCCAATCAGTTGTTTGAAGCAAAGACTGCCAAAGTCGACCAACAAAACCGACAGAGTCTTGAAGGTTTACTTTCTCCTTTAAAAGAACAACTCGAGAGTTTTAAGAAGCAGGTAAACGATAGCTTCACGGTTGAAGCCAAGGAGCGACACACCTTAGTTTATGAACTGAAGAACCTGCAACGCCTCAATGAACAGATGACGCGTGAAGCAGTCAACCTGACTCAGGCTCTCAAAGGCGACAATAAGCAGCAAGGTAATTGGGGAGAGGTCGTCCTTGCTCGCGTTTTGGCAGAGTCTGGACTGCGTGAAGGGCACGAATACCAGACTCAGGTGAGCCTGCAAAACGAAGCGGGTAAACGCTATCAGCCGGATGTGATTGTCTACCTCCCGCAAGACAAACAAGTGGTCGTTGATTCTAAAATGACCCTGGTCGCTTATGAGCGCTATTTCAACGCCGAATCAGAGTTAGATCAAGAGCAAGCTTTAAGTGAACACTTACTATCAGTTAGGAATCATATTAAAGGGCTGTCACAAAAGGACTATCATCAGCTTAAAGGGATTCAGAGCCTCGATTATGTGCTGATGTTTATTCCCGTTGAGCCAGCGTTTCAGGTAGCGATTCAGGCAGACCCAGATCTTGTTAAGGATGCGATGGAGCAAAATATCATTCTAGTTAGCCCGACAACCTTGCTGGTGGCATTGCGTACGATCGATAACTTGTGGCGCAACGAACGACAGAATCAGAATGCACAAGTCATTGCTGAGCGAGCCAGTAAGCTCTACGACAAGTTGCGCTTGTTTGTTGATGATATGGAAAGCTTAGGTGGCGCGCTGGATAAAGCGAACCAGAATTATCAAGGTGCGATGAACAAGCTCGCCACTGGCCGAGGAAATGTGATTCGCCAAGCTGAAAGCTTTAAGCAGCTTGGTGTTGAGGTAAAAAAACCAATATCTTCGAGCCTGACAGAACTGGCTCAATATGATGGGCTCACAGAAAACAACTCGGTGAGTGAAAATGATTCTATCGCTGAAAGACATCCGACTGAGGATAAAGTAAACTAATCGCCCGCAGCGCTCAGTCGTATTTATTCATAGCGTTGCTCGAAGAGGAATCATCATGACAGATACAAGCGTGCAGCCGAATACAGCTTTAGAATCAAATGAAACCACCCACTTTGGTTTCACCACAGTCGCCAAAGAAGAAAAAGTCACCAAGGTAGCAGAGGTATTCCATTCTGTTGCAGCTAAGTACGACATCATGAACGACTTAATGTCTGGTGGTGTGCATCGCCTTTGGAAGCGTTTTACGATTGATTGTAGCGGCGTACGCCCTGGTCAACGCGTGCTGGACCTCGGTGGGGGTACGGGCGATCTAACGGCGAAGTTCTCTCGCATTGTCGGTGAAAAAGGCCATGTGGTTCTGGCTGATATTAACAACTCCATGCTAAACGTTGGTCGCGACAAACTGCGTGATAACGGCATTGTTGGCAACGTGCATTATGTACAGGCAAACGCTGAAGAACTGCCTTTCCCAGATGATTACTTTGACGCCATTACGATCAGCTTCTGTCTACGTAACGTGACCGACAAAGATAAAGCCCTGCGCTCAATGTTCCGCGTTTTGAAACCTGGTGGTCGTCTTCTTGTGCTCGAATTCTCTAAGCCTGTGCTTGAACCTCTGTCAAAACTTTATGATGCTTACTCATTCCACTTATTGCCGAAAATGGGTGAGCTGGTAGCGAATGATTCTGAGAGCTATCGTTATCTGGCAGAGTCTATTCGTATGCATCCGGATCAAGAAACCCTCAAAGGCATGATGGAAGAAGCCGGCTTTGATAATACCAGCTACTACAATCTGACTGGTGGCATTGTTGCGCTCCATCGTGGCTACAAATTCTGAGGTTAAAGGATCGCTATGCCATTTGAACCTCTTGTTACTGCTGCGATTGAATCGACACTCAATACACTGATCAACGACGACCCTGAGTTGGGGCGTCGTCTTGCTCGTCTTAAAGGACAGGTGATTCAAGTTCACCTCAAAGAGCTCAATAAGACACTGACTTTTATCTTCAGCCAGCAAATTGATGTTTTGGTGAATTACGAAGGCCAGCCAGACTGCTACCTATCATTGAACCTATCGGTATTACCGGAGCTGCGTGACCAGTCCAATATCACCAAGTTGATTAAGCAAGACAAAGTGATACTGGAAGGAGATATTCAACTGGCGCAAAAATTCTCTCAACTCATGACGGATTGTAAACCGAATATTGAAGAATGGCTTTCGCGCGTCACAGGTGATGTGGTCGCGCACAATTTAGTTCAAGGCGTGTTCAACTTAGGGCAGTTTGTCAAAGCGAAAGCGGATAAGCACCAGAACCACCTTGCTCAGGTCATTACTGAAGAGTGGAAGCTGGCGCCAGCGCCGTTGGAAATTACGCATTTCTGCGATCAGGTCGACGACGTCAGAAGTCAGGCCGCTCGTGTTGAAGCTAAGTTAAATCAGCTACTGGAGCGCGCATGACTCCGGCTGAACTGAAACGACTCTACCGCATTATCAAAGTTCAGCTCGAATACGGTCTCGACGAACTGCTGCCTAATCACCAGTTAACTAAAGGCCCTCTGCTTGCTCGTAAGGCGCTGTTTTGGATTAAAAACCAACATGCTGACAAAGAGTTAGGTGAAAGGTTACGCCTTGCTCTGCAAGAACTTGGCCCGGTATGGATCAAGTTTGGTCAGATGATGTCGACCAGACGTGACCTTTTCCCTGCGCACATTGCCGATCCGCTGGCGTTGCTTCAAGACCAAGTCTCTCCCTTTGACGGTCAGCTAGCTAAAGAGCAGATCGAGCTGGCGTTAGGTGGCCCGTTGGAAAATTGGTTGACCGATTTTGATATCAAACCACTGGCTTCCGCATCGATCGCTCAAGTCCACACCGCCAAGCTCAAGTCGACTAACCAAGAAGTGGTATTAAAGGTCATCCGGCCAGATATTCGTCCGGTCATTGATGCAGATCTAAAACTGATGTACCGAATGGCGCGTATAGTCGCCAAAGCACTTCCTGAAGCACGTCGTTTGAAACCAGTTGAAGTGGTGCGTGAGTATGAAAAAACGCTCCTCGATGAGTTGGACTTACGACGAGAAGCGGCCAATGCGATTCAGCTGAGAAGAAACTTTGAAGGCAGTGATGAATTGTATGTTCCTGAAGTTATCACTGACTTTAGTAATGAAACTGTCATGGTTTCTGAGCGAATATACGGCATCCAAGTTTCTGACATAGAAGGCTTGAAGGCCAACGGCACTAATATGAAGCTATTGGCCGAGCGTGGTGTGAGTGTCTTTTTCACTCAGGTGTTCCGCGACAGCTTTTTCCATGCCGATATGCATCCGGGCAACGTTTTTGTTAACCCCGAGCACCCGGAAAATCCACAATGGATTGGTTTGGACTGTGGCATTGTTGGAACGCTGAATAGTGAAGATAAACGCTATCTGGCGGAAAACTTCCTCGCCTTCTTTAACCGTGATTACCGTCGTGTGGCTGAGTTACATGTAGAATCAGGTTGGGTTCCACGTGAAACGAACATTGATGAGTTTGAGTTCGCCATTCGCATTGTGTGTGAACCGATTTTTGCGAAGCCGTTGTGTGAAATCTCGTTCGGACATGTATTACTGAATCTGTTTAACACCGCGCGTCGTTTCAATATGGAAGTGCAGCCACAGTTGGTGCTGCTGCAGAAAACTTTATTGTATGTAGAAGGCTTGGGACGTCAGCTCTACCCACAGCTTGACTTATGGGAAACTGCGAAGCCATTCCTTGAAAAATGGATGATGAATCAAGTTGGGCCGCAGGCGGTGATTAATGCAGTTAAAGATCGCGCACCGTTTTGGGCAGAGAAGTTACCTGAATTGCCAGAGCTACTGTATGACAGTTTACGTCAGGGCAAGATGATGAATCAGCGTATGGATCAGCTTTATCAAGGCTACCGTACAACGAAACGTCAGCAGGCAACGGGGAAATTTTTATTTGGTATTGGGGCCACATTAGTCGTATGCTCGGCAATATTGGTCAACAGTGCATATGAGCAGCTATCCATGGTAAGCGCTATCGGTGGTGTCACATTTTGGTTGCTCAGTTGGCGAGCTTATCGTCAATAGACGTTAAGCTCTTAAAATAATTTGTTTAATAAGACCCGAGGTATAAAAAATGGGTGGTATTAGTATTTGGCAACTTCTGATTATTGCTGTCATTGTTATTCTTCTGTTCGGTACTAAGAAACTACGTGGTATCGGTGGTGATCTAGGTGGCGCAGTGAAGGGCTTCAAGAAAGCCATGAACGATGAAGATCCGGCGAAAAAGACGCGGATTTTGAGCCAAAAAACATTGAGCAGCAGAAAGCTGAAGCTTCTGCTGAAACCAAGAAAGACAAAGAGCAGGCGTAACACGTGTTTGATATCGGTTTCTGGGAACTGGTATTAATATCTGTCGTCGGGCTGGTGGTCCTCGGTCCAGAGCGGTTGCCTCATGCGATTCGCAGTGTGTCACGATTTATCGGCGCAGCGAAAAACATGGCAAACAGTGTGAAAGACGAGCTTTCGCATGAATTAAAGGTTCAGGAACTGCAAGAAAACTTGCGTAAAGCTGAGAAAATGGGGATGGAAGACCTATCACCAGAGCTAAAGTCTTCTGTTGAAGAACTCAAGCAAGCCGCGCAAGATGTGCAGCGCCCATATGCGAGTAAAAGCGCTCCAACGCCTACCAGCGTTGAAACTGAAATGGATAAACCGTCCATTACAGAAGCGAAACACTCCATAGACGCGGTCGAGCCACTGGATACCGAGCCAGCACCTCAGGCAGATAAAAAAGCCGAATAGTCTCGTATTAGGGGAGCTGCTGTGAGCAGCTCCTTTTCGATCTTTTAGAGTAGAGGTTTTCATGTCTTCTGTTGAGCAGACACAACCTTTGATCAGCCATCTTCTAGAGCTGCGTAATCGCCTGTTACGAGCGATTGTTGCCGTTCTAGTGGTGTTTATTGGTCTGATCTATTTCGCGAATGACATCTATGAGTTTGTCTCGTCGCCTCTCGTTGAACGCTTACCTGAAGGGGCGACAATGATTGCGACCGATGTTGCATCGCCTTTCTTCACACCACTTAAACTGACTTTAATCGCGTCAATTTTTGTGGCTGTGCCGTACATTCTTTATCAGGTCTGGGCGTTTGTTGCTCCCGGTCTATACAAGCATGAACGACGACTGATTATGCCACTGATGTTCTCCAGCTCGCTGCTGTTCTATTGTGGCGTCGCTTTCGCGTACTTCGTGGTATTCCCACTGGTGTTTGGCTTTTTCACGGCGATATCACTGGGCGGTGTAGAGTTCGCTACGGATATTTCCAGTTACCTCGACTTTGTGCTGGCGTTGTTCTTAGCCTTTGGTATTGCGTTTGAAGTGCCGGTAGCGATTATATTGTTGTGCTGGACGGGGGCGACGGATCCGAAAAGCTTAAGCGAAAAGCGCCCATACATTATCGTTGGTGCGTTTATCGTCGGCATGATGCTGACGCCGCCGGATATGATTTCGCAGACGTTGCTCGCGATCCCGATGTGCTTGTTGTTTGAGGTCGGCCTGTTCTTTGCGCGCTTCTATGTGCGTAAGAGTGACGATGAAGAACAACAAGAAGAAGCCTGATATCAGGTTATGATCTAAGAAAAAGGCTTGCCAGGTGGCAAGCCTTTTTTTGTACTACAGCTGGAATAGTTGAGTAGCGTTGGATGTGGTGATGGCATCGACTTGGTCGACACTGATGTCACGTAAATCAGCGACTCGCTGGGCAACCAAGGATGTGTATGCAGGTTCATTGCGTTTGCCACGGTGTGGCACTGGAGCTAGGTAAGGGCAGTCCGTTTCAAGGATCACATAGTCCATATCCAGCGACGGAATGACTGTATCCATCCCGCCATTTTTAAACGTCGATACCCCACCCAAGCCGAGGTGAAAGCCTAATCCATTGATCGCTTTTGCTTCGTCAATGCTGCCACCAAAACAGTGGAATACGCCAGACAACGATCCATCCTGTTCTTGCTTAAGCAGTTGGAGCGTTTCTTCAATGGAATCGCGGGTATGAATGACGACAGGTAATTGCATCTCTTTAGCCCAGTTGAGCTGGGTGACAAATGCTATTTCCTGTTCGGCTTTATAAGTCTTATCCCAGTAGAGATCGATGCCGATTTCCCCTACAGCAATGAAGTTGTGTTTCTCAAACCAATGGCGAATGACTTGCAGTGTCTGTTCAACATTGCCATCGACATAACATGGGTGAAGCCCCATCATAGAGCGACACACCTGAGGATAGGCCGCCTCGGTTTTTAGCATAGGCTCAATAGAATCTAGATCGATATTGGGCAGCAGGATTTTGTCTATTCCTTGAGCTAAGGCTCTCTCTACCACCTGATCGCGGTCATTATCAAATTCGCTAGCATAGATATGGGCGTGAGTATCGATCATGATTTGTCTCTCTAAAGCAGGATTGGCCAGAGTATACGGCAGTGTGAGCATTTGGTCATTTTTTGCATTTTTATCGCTTGCCGCTAGCGTCACCACACAAGAGTGATATTATGCAAATCAAGCACTTTCACCACACAAGGAGAACAGAGTGTCAGTTTCCATTCAAGGTCAGTTCCCTGGCCGTCGCATGCGTCGTATACGCAAGCATGACTTTAGTCGTCGCCTCATGGCTGAGAATCAATTAACCGCAAGCGATCTGATTTACCCAATGTTTATTTTGATGGGGAAAGACCGCCGCGAAACCGTTGACTCTATGCCTGGAATTGAGCGCCTGTCTATCGACCTGATGTTGGAAGAAGCACAATACTTAGCCAGACTCGGTGTGCCGGCGATTGCATTGTTCCCTGTGGTGAATCAGGACGCAAAAAGCTTGTGTGCGGCTGAAGCATACAACCCAGAGGGTTTGGTTCAGCGCGCGGTTCGTTCTTTGAAAGAGCATGTGCCAGAAATTGGCGTAATTACCGATGTGGCATTGGATCCGTTCACGACTCATGGTCAAGATGGCATCATCGATGATGAAGGTTACGTCCTGAATGATGCGACGACAGAAGTTCTGGTCAAACAGGCTTTGTCCCATGCGGAAGCGGGCGCTGATGTCGTTGCGCCGTCTGATATGATGGATGGCCGTATTGGTGCGATTCGTGAAGCGTTGGAAGAAGCAGGGCATATCAATACTCAGATCATGGCGTACTCTGCGAAATACGCGTCTTACTACTATGGGCCTTTCCGTGATGCAGTCGGTTCAGCGACGAACCTTAAAGGTGGTAACAAGAAAAACTACCAGATGGATCCGGCCAACAGTGATGAAGCGGTGCACGAGGTTGCGATGGATGTCAACGAAGGCGCGGATATGGTGATGGTCAAACCGGGTATGCCATATCTTGACGTGGTGCGCCGTGTTAAATCGGAACTGCAAGTCCCGACGTTCGCTTATCAAGTATCGGGTGAATACGCGATGCATAAGGCGGCATTCCAAAATGGTTGGCTTAAAGAGCGCGAGACGGTGATGGAATCACTGCTTTGCTTTAAGCGCGCAGGAGCCGACGGCATCCTGACTTATTTTGCTAAAGATGTCGCTGAGTGGTTGGCCGAAGAAAATGCTCAGCCTGCTCAGTTTCTAAAAGACGCTGAATAGCTCAGTTTACAAAGATGAAAAGGCTGGCTTTTGCCAGCCTTTGTTGTTTAAGGAGGACAGATGAGCGTTGAATATCGACTTGGCACACTCGAAGAGTGTGTTGAGATTGTTACGACTATCAAAGAGTTCATACACAAAGAAAGCGTAGAAAGCTTGTCCGAACGATTAGAAGGTAAGCAGCACCTTATTCAAGTGGCTGAAGAAAATGGCCAATTACTTGGGTTTAAAATTGGATATGAGATCGACGAAAACACTTTTTATAGCTGGTTTGGTGGGGTATCACCATTGGCTAGAAATAAGGGGGTAGCGCAGAAGCTGCTCGATTATCAGGAGATCTGGGTCAAAAAACACGCTTATTCTCAACTAAAGGTGAAATCTCGTAATCAATTTCCTTCCATGTTGAGACTCTTGCTTAGGAATGGCTATCTAATTGAAAAGTTTGAAGTAAAAGATCCTCTCGACGAGTCAAGAATTCATTTCGTGAAACAGTTTTAGCACTGTCATAAAAATTAAATGAGATTTTTTCTCATTTAGGGGTTGACGAGATAAATGAGAATAATTATTATTTATCTCGTCTTAGGGAATAAGAGAAGTTCACAAGGACGTCGAGTTACCAGATTCAACTTGGAGACGGTGATGACACTGAACTTAATTGAACTTGCACTAGTTCTTTTTGACACGACATTGCTCACATTGCTTCCAGTGTAATTTATAGCTTTATGGTAAAGCGCACTATTCGATTGAATAAGCTTTAACCCCTTTTTGCTAGGCGACATCGATAAGATGTCGCTTTTTTTATGTCTGAAATTCATGGCTGTATAAAAGGACACCGATGAGCTTTTCCACAGTTAAAGATCATATTCGGATCGTTATTGTGATGTCGGATCTAATTATTTATTGTTAAATTTCAATTAATTAAACTGTTTAATTGCAGTTTTGTGACTGATTTCAGTGTTGGGGTGTAAATAATATAAACAGAGTTATCCACAGGCTGGGGTGCGGTTCAGAGGATTATTCGTCAAATGTGTGAGTAGTGCAGGCAGAGTTAAAATGGATCCACTGAAAGAGTCATGGCATCCTAGGCAGATCTTTTTTCTTTGGATGCTTAAAGACTATGGCTCGTATTCCTGACAACCCGTTGATTTTGATTGACGGATCTTCTTATCTTTACCGCGCATTTCATGCTTATCCGGGCACTATGAGCAATGGTGATATCCCAACTAATGCGGTTTATGGCGTTGTGAATATGTTGCGCAGTATGATGCGCCAGTTCGCGTCTGAGCGCATAGCTGTGGTGTTTGATGCAAAGGGAAAACATTCCGTGATGAGATGTACCCGGAATACAAAGCCAACCGTCCGCCAATGCCTGATGATCTCCGCTGTCAGATTGAACCTCTGCACAATGTGATTCGTGCAATGGGTCTGCCTTTAATCTGTGTACCAGGTGTGGAGGCTGATGATGTCATTGGTACATTAGCTTACCAAGCATCACAAGCTGGGATGCCAGTGTTGATCAGTACTGGCGATAAAGATATGGCGCAGTTGGTGGATGACAACGTGACTCTGATCAACACCATGACCAATGTGGTGATGGATCGAGAAGGCGTGATTGAAAAATTTGGTATCCCACCAGAGCTGATTATCGACTATCTCGCCTTGATGGGCGACAAAGTTGATAACATCCCAGGTGTGCCGGGTGTCGGTGATAAGACCGCAACCGCGTTACTGCAAGGTATCGGTAGCTTGAAAACGCTGTATGACAACCTTGATGATATCGCACCGCTTGGGTTCCGTGGTTCGAAGACCATGGCGAAAAAGCTGGTCGATAACAAAGAAGAAGCGTTTCTTTCTTACGAGCTCGCCACGATTAAGTTGGATGTTGAGCTGGATGAAACACCAGATTCACTGCTCAAGGCCGAACCGAATACTGACGAACTGATCAAACTCTATGGCCAGTTAGTCTTCAAATCCTGGCTCAATGAATTACTTGAAGGTGGTACGGGTGTTGTCTTGGCAGATGAAAAGTCCGGTGCAGCGTCGGGGGCAGGAGCCTCTGCGACAGCCAGCGAGATCGACACCTCTGCAGTGACCATTGATCGCAGTCAGTACGAAACCATTCTTGACCAACAGGCATTCAACACTTGGTTAGATAAACTCAAAGCGGCGGACGTTTTTGCGTTTGATACCGAAACCGACAACCTCGATTACATGGTCGCTAATCTGGTTGGTGTGTCGTTTGCGACAGAAGAAGGCATTGCTGCATACGTACCTGTGGCACATGATTACCTTGATGCCCCGCAACAGCTTGAACGTGACTGGGTTTTGGAACAATTGAAGCCGATTCTTGAAGACGATGCTCAGGCGAAAGTGGGACAGAACCTAAAGTACGATGCGTCGGTATTGGCTCGTTATGGCATTGAGATGAAAGGCATTAAGCATGACACCATGTTGGCGTCTTATGTATACAACAGTGTCGGTGGTAAGCATGACATGGACAGTCTAGCATTGCGCTTCCTACAGCATAGCTGTATTTCTTTTGAGCAGATAGCGGGTAAAGGCAAAAAGCAGCTTACGTTCAATCAGATTGAATTGGAGCAAGCCTCACCATACGCAGCGGAAGATGCTGATGTGACGCTTCGTTTACACAATCGCCTATTAGCCAACATTGAACAAGACGAAAAACTGAAAACCATCTATGAAGAGGTCGAAGTCCCTTTGGTTCCTGTGCTATCACGTATTGAGCGCACTGGTGTTCTGATTGACGACATGAAGTTAGCAGCTCAGTCTCAGGAAATTGCACAGCGTTTAGACGAGCTAGAGCAGAAAGCTTATGAGATTGCTGAGCAAGAGTTCAATATGAACTCTCCGAAACAGCTACAAGCACTGTTATTCGAAAAAATGGGTCTGCCAGTCATTAAGAAGACGCCGTCTGGCACGCCTTCAACCAATGAAGAGGTTCTACAAGAGCTGGCATTAGATTACCCGTTACCTAAGGTAATTTTGGAGTACCGTGGCCTGGCTAAGCTTAAGTCAACCTACACCGACAAACTGCCTAAGATGATTAACTCTGAGACAGGGCGTGTACATACTTCTTATCATCAGGCTGTTACCGCGACAGGCCGTTTATCATCGACTGATCCTAACTTACAGAACATCCCGATTCGTAATGAAGAAGGTCGTCGTATTCGTCAGGCGTTTGTTGCTCCACATGGTTACAAGATCATGGCGGTCGATTACTCCCAGATTGAATTGCGTATTATGGCGCACCTTTCAGGAGATAAGGCACTGTTAGACGCTTTCCAGCAAGGAAAAGACATTCACGCTGCCACAGCTGCAGAAATTATGGGTACGACTATCGACCAAGTGAGCTCAGAGCAACGTCGTCGTGCTAAAGCCGTTAACTTTGGCCTGATTTATGGCATGAGTGCATTTGGTTTGGCCAAACAGTTGGGCATTCCACGTGGCGAAGCACAGCAATACATGGATACCTACTTTGAGCGCTACCCAGGTGTGATGCAATACATGGAAGACACACGTAGCGCCGCCGCTGAACAAGGTTATGTCGAAACCATCTTTGGCCGCCGTTTGCATCTTCCGGAAATAAAATCACGTAATGGTATGCGTCGCAAAGCGGCAGAGCGTGCCGCGATCAACGCACCAATGCAAGGCACAGCGGCAGACATCATTAAGAAAGCTATGTTGCTGGTTGACACATGGATTGAAAACCAAGGTCAGGGGCGAGTGAAGCTGTTAATGCAAGTACACGATGAACTGGTTTTTGAAGTTCAAGAGTCAGCTTTAGCCGAAATTGAAAGTAAAGTACAAGAATTGATGGAGTCAGCGGCTCAGCTTGATGTACCTTTGATAGCCGAATCTGGTCATGGGGACAACTGGGATCAAGCGCACTAGCCAGAAAATAGCGTAAATTCGCCGAATTACATGAGCCAGCGCCCAATCGCTGGCTTTTTTTTGAGTCTAAATAAGCCAATGTTGATAGGTGGATGATGTAGTTTAATAAAATTTTAATGAAAAAAAATTACAAAAATAGTTTCCATTTCTGACCAATTGTTGTACATTAATCTGCGTAGGGTACAGAGGTAAGATGTTCTATCTTTCAGACCTTTTGTTTCACGTTATTGGATTAGGCTGATTCAGCCGCCCCAGTCAGTATTTGACTGGGGCGTTTTTTATTGTACAAAATAAAAAACTCATATATTTCAAAAGTTTCCTGCCGCCCCCTATGTCATTCCTCTTGTTCAGCGTCTATCACCAGATCACATCTACTTAATCGTGAGTATTGAGAGTATTTGGTAACTCAGGCCAATTTTGTAATAAAACTTCAGTCACACTTTTATTTTTTCAACTAGAAAACCAAGCCTTAACTTGTGCACATGGTTTGGTGGTTCTGGTTTGATTTATTATATTTATCATAATGTTAGTGATAATGGGTGTGGTGAGGGAGCAAGGGAGAAGAGAAAAAACAAGCGTTGCATTGTTTGCAGCTTTGAACAATTCTACTGGGATAATTATAACGACCTTTTATTTCTCTCCCGTTACCCCACCAAGTGGTGGGGATTTTTATTTTGTACGTTCCTTGTCGTGCTGACACAAAAAAGCCCCACTGAAACAGTGAGGCTCGTGTTACTCAAAAGTGTGATTATTCTTGTTCGTCGCTTTGCTGGTCTTCAATAATCTCATCCGTTAACTGTTGTGCGACGGCAGGGGCAAACCACTCATCGAGTTTGTTACGTAGTACGTCAACGCCAAGACCTTTCAAAGAAGAAAACGCTGCGACACTAACGTCGCCACCAAAGCCGACCGCGTCGTTTTTAATCTTCAGTACCTGAGCTTTGCGCGCTCCGCTTTTGAGTTTATCGGCCTTAGTCAACAGCACTTGCACTGGGATGCCGCTGTCTACAGCCCAGAAAATCAGTTGTTGATCTAGGTCTTTCATTGGATGGCGGATATCCATCAGTACCACCAGCCCTTTTAATGATTGACGCTTTTGTAAATACTCTCCTAATGACTTCTGCCATTTCTTTTTCATCTCCAGTGGAACTTGGGCGAACCCGTATCCTGGTAGATCGACGATGTGGCAACCTTCAGTGACTTTAAATAGGTTGATCAATTGAGTTCGGCCTGGTGTCTTACTGGTTTTTGCTAAACTCTTTTGGTTGGTAAGTCGGTTAAGAGAACTCGATTTGCCCGCGTTGGAGCGTCCCGCGAACGCAACTTCGATACCTTCATCTTCAGGCATGTGACGAATATCAGGTGCGCTGGTGATGAAATGGGTGTTTTGATAATGAATTTTTACGCTCACTGTTAACTCCATCTCGACTTTGTGTAGTCGATTGATTACTTTTATGTGAAATTGTGTAAAATAACCGTGCTCGGCATAAGGTCGCCTATTGTACCATGAGTGGCAACTCGGAGTGGTACTGGAAGCTTGATAATTATAATGGAATGTCATGAAGAAATTAGCGCTAATCTTGAGTCTTTTAGCCAGCTGCTCTGTATGGGCCCAAGGCAGTATCGAAGCTGGTAAAGCAAAATCCCAAACTTGTGTTGCTTGTCATGGTGCTGATGGCAACAGCCAACTCGCAATGTACCCTAAACTAGCAGGTCAGCATGCTAAGTATATTGAGAAACAGCTGAAAGACTTCAAACTGGGTATGACCAGTGGTGGTCAGCAGGGTCGTGTGGATCCAGTCATGGGCGGTATGGCGATGCCACTGTCTGAGCAGGATATGAAAGATCTTGCGGCTTACTATACCTCTCTACCAATTTCTCACAACACGACGCCTGAAAACGTGGTGGAGCAAGGCAAAACCCTATATACAGCGGGTGATGCAAAACGTGGTCTGACGGCATGTATTGCATGTCATGGCCCTCGCGGTAACGGTACTGAGCTTTCAGGTTTCCCTAAAATTTCAGGTCAGCATGCTGACTACATTAAAGCTCAGCTAGTAAAATTCCGTGATGGTTCTCGTGCTAATGATATGAATGGCATGATGCAAGATATCGCGAAGAAACTGACAGACGAAGACATCGATACTTTGTCTAAATATGTTGGCGGCCTACACTAAGCCCTATTAAATACTGCCCGAGCAATGTTGTATTGAATGAGCCCAGACGAAAGTCTGGGCTTTTTCGTATGACACACGTCACATCGGTTTTTTCCTTGTGTGGCTCCATCTTTCCCGAGTTTTTGTGAGAGATCGGCTATGCTATCTTGTGCTCATTTCTTTACACTGTTTATAACTGTTTGAAAAATAATAGAAGAGGATTGAAGGGGAAAAAAAAGACGTTTTTTTTCTTCAAGTGGATTGTTCAAAATTGGTCAATCGTTAAAGTGTACTCATCGGCAGGGCGCTGATACGGAATTTAGACCATGATGGTCTCCAAGGATGCAGGCGATGGATGCTTGGAGGTCTTAAAGGAATATAGGTAAGCAGGAAGCTTACTGGATAGGGATGGTCGACTCGTCTAATGGTGTAGACAGCGAAAAGGATCAGGCTAAGGACTAGCCCAGATACGGGAAGTAAACGGAAAGCCAAAATTCACCAGGACGGTGAAAAACGACACCTTTTGCAGGGAAAGCGCCAAAAATAAATGGAAATTTGGTGCACGATAATCCGTGTAACACAGTTTCGCCGAAAGGCATTTTTAGAAAGCGATAGAGTTATCTATCGCTTTTTTATATCTGAAATCCACTAGCCTCTATCTCTCGTCAACACGGTTGCTTTATTCCATCGATAAGATTATTGGTCGGAGAGGGAATATTTCACTGAATCGATGATTATTTGCACAATAGTACTCCACTCTCTGGCCACTTTCTGGTATGTTTCGCATCCCTGTTTGAGGATATCATCATGCACCACTGCCCACTTTGCCATAACCCGGAATCACTGAATTACTTTGGAGACAAGCGTCGTGAGTATCTCCAATGTCCGCGATGTGAGCTGGTGTTTGTTAACCCAGAGCAAAGATTGGATGCAAAGGCTGAAAAAGCCCACTACGATCTGCATGAGAACGATCCAAATGATGCTGGCTATCGTACCTTTTTATCGCGGGTTGCAACCCCCATATTGGAACGTATTGAGTCTGGCTCGACAGGAATAGATTTTGGTTGTGGCCCTGGGCCAACACTCTCCTTGATGTTGCAAGAGCAGGGACACAACATGTCGTTGTACGACCTTTATTATCACCCCAATACTGAGGTGCTAAATCGTACTTATGACTTTATGACTGCCACTGAGGTGATCGAGCATTTGTATTATCCAGATCAAATATGGCAGCAATGGTTGAATTTAGTTAAGCCAGGTGGCTGGATTGGTCTGATGACCAAGATGGTCATTGATGTCGAAGCGTTTGCTAGATGGCACTATAAAAATGACCCAACGCATGTGGTCTTTTTTAGCCGTAACACGTTTAAGTACTTGGCAGAGCGGGATCAGCTCAAGCTTGAATTTATTGGTAATGATGTAATTTTACTGAGGAAAGCCCAGTAATGAGCCGTAGTAAGAAAGTAAGATCGGGCGGTAATGGCGACGTTATTGTTGTTCGAAATCGTACAGAAGCTGACGTTGAAGGACGTCTGCGTAAAAAAGAGAAGAAACGTAAAGGTCTAAAGACCGGTGGTCGCAATTCTGAAGCGAAGCAACCTAAACAGCAGACAGCGGGACAAAAGCGCGATACACGTCTAGGTAGCAAGAAGAAAATTCCTCTCGTGGTTGAAGCGGTGAAGAAGCCAACCAAGGCCGAACGTCGTGTTAATGCAGAACAAGAGCTGGAGATGCTGGAAAATGACGCCCAGTTGAATGTCCTACTTGATCGCCTTGATAATGGTGAAAGTTTAGGTGCAGGTCTTCAGAAGTATGTCGATGAGAAATTGGCACGTATTGAAATACTGATGAAGCAACTAGGCCTCTACGAAGAGGAAGAAGAGCCAGAAGTCGTTGAAGAGCCGAGCGCACCTGTGGCGAAAAAGGCGAGCAAGAAAACCTCATCAGAAGATGAACTGCTATCGCAGTTTGAAGATTCTAGATTTGGACCAGTTTAAAGGGTAAAGCGATTCATGAACGTAACCTTGTTAGCCATTGCTGGTGGAGTCATTGTTCTCGGCTTAGCGTCCTATGCAGGTTACCTTCTGCTCCAGTTGAAGAAGCAAAAGGAATTGCAGGAACAGCATAAGAAGCTGGCCATCGAAAAGCGTAACGCCAACATCTTTGAAAACGTCCATATATTGTGTATGGCCGGCATTCAGGGCCAGTGTGATTTATCGGAAATCAGTATTCGTGTCTACAACATCATGGACTACGTTCAGGGTGAAGAGCGTGTTGATTTTGATAAGGAATTTCCGGCGACAGCCGAGCTTTTCCACATTGTAAAAGATATGCCTCGTGGTGACGATCGCCAACAAATGGCGAAGAAAGATCGCATGAAGCAAAATCTGGAACGCCACAAAGCCGAGTCGCGTCTTCAGGATGCGATCGTCGAAGAGCTAAAACTGCTGCAGAAAAAAGTTCAGCCTTTAAACAACCAGATCAACATTCAGATGATCTAGATTGATACTTTAGTCACTCGATCACTTACACTGATGAGTGAGTGATCGAGTTATCAATTCTGACTATTGTCACTCAAAAATTACGTTGCCACCCGGTGACCCGCCTCAGTGTGTGGCAAAATAGCCCCAAATTTATCACGGTCAATCACACCGGATACGCATTACAGCATTAACGGAAGTACACCATGTCTCAGCAAGCCGTCGCAAGCCAACAAATAGTGTGGGATCAAGCCATCCTAGATAAGTACAACTATTCTGGTCCGCGTTATACGTCTTACCCTACCGCGTTGGAATTTCATGAAGCGTTTACCATTGCCGACTACGACATGGCTTGTACTGAGTATCCAGAGCGACCACTGTCGCTTTACATCCATATTCCTTTTTGCCACAAGCTTTGTTATTACTGCGGTTGTAACAAGGTCATTACGCGTCATGCCCATAAAGCAGATGAGTATCTCGATGTACTGGAGCAGGAGATTCTGACACGTGCCGCCTTACTGCAAGGACGTAAGGTGACCCAGTTGCATTTTGGTGGTGGTACACCCACGTTTTTGACCCAAGCCCAAATCAGCCGTTTGATGAATATTCTGCGTGCTGAATTTAGCTTTGAAGCTGAATCAGAAATCAGTATTGAAGTCGATCCGCGTGAGATTGAACTCGATATGCTCGATCACTTGCGACAAGAAGGCTTTAATCGCTTGAGCATTGGTGTTCAGGATTTCAATAAAGAAGTTCAGAAGCTGGTCAATCGTGAACAGGACGAAGCATTCATTTTTGCTATGGTTGAGCGTGCGAAACAGCTGGGCTTCCGTTCGACAAATTTAGATCTGATTTACGGGCTACCGAAACAAACTCAAGCTCGTTTTGCTGACACACTGGCTCAAGTGCTTGAAATGCAGCCGGGTCGCCTGTCTATATTTAACTATGCTCATATGCCGCAACTGTTTGCTGCTCAGCGCAAAATCAAAGATGAAGACTTGCCACAAGCAGAAGAGAAAATGGCCATTCTTCAAGACACTATCGCCACCTTGACCAACGCCGGTTACCAATTTATTGGTATGGACCATTTTGCTCAGCCGGATGATGAATTGGCTGTAGCTCAGCGTAATGGCATCCTTCACCGCAATTTCCAAGGCTATACCACGCAAGGTCAATGTGACTTGGTTGGCTTTGGTGTTTCTGCTATTTCGATGATTGGTGATGCCTATGCGCAGAACCAGAAAGAGTTGAAAAAGTACTATGCTCAGGTCAATGAACAGCGTCATGCATTATGGAAGGGCCTCTCTCTTGATAGTGATGACTTACTCCGAAGAGAGGTTATCAAACAACTCATCTGTAACTTTAAGCTTGATAAAGTAGCAATAGAAACGGAATTCAATGTTCAGTTCAACCCGTACTTCAGCGAAGATCTAGAGTTGTTGCAAACCTTTATTGATGATGAGCTAGTGGAAGTCGACCACAAAGAAATACGAGTGACATTACGCGGTCGTCTACTCATTCGTAATATCTGCATGTGTTTTGATAAATATCTCCGAGCGAAGGCGCGTCAGCAGCAATTCTCGCGAGTGATTTAATCTTATAGTCATTCCCGATAGCGACGAAGTCGTGTAGTCGGGAATCTCATCAAGCGATCAGAGATTTCCAACTCAGTCGTTCCTCCTTCTCAGAAATGACAGCTTAGTTTTGGAAAACAAGTTGAAGTATAAAAGCCACCGTTATTCTTTCGATCTGAAAAAGCGGTGGCTTTGTTGTATCTGGCGTAATACTAATGAGTTAGGGCGCAATATAGGCATCTTGTGCGACTTCCCATAGTGCTTTGACAAGTGGATTATCCAGTTGTGAACGCTTGCAGCACACCCCAAGCTTAAAGGGTTTAATCGAGGCCACTTTGAGCCGTTGAATTTTCTCTTTGACTGGGCTGTTGTTGATCACCACATCGGGTGCGATCCCAACACCGCAACCCAACGCCACCATGCTGACAATGGCTTCATGACCTGAAACCTGCGCGTAGATGTTCGGCTTAATTCTCATTGCTTTAAACCAAGTGTTGGCGCGGTCTCGTGCGGTACCCGATTCCGGCACAATAAAAGGAATAGACGACCAGTCAGGTTTATCCTTTTGTAGAGCTGGTGCAAAGTTGCTCACTCCGACCGGGGCGATCACCGACAGCGGAATCTCACTAATGGTTTCAAATTTGAGCTTGGCGGGCAGTGTTTCTGGCTGAGCAGAGATGGCGACATCGACTTCATCGTTAAGGATTTTGTCTATCGCCTGAGCCGGATCGCCTGTAGACAGTTTAAACTCGATAAACGGATGTTGAAGGCGAAACTCTGACAACAGCTCAGGTAGGTGGCTATAGCTGGCGGTCACCGAGCAAAACAAGCGAATTTCACCTTTTAACTCCTCTTCATGCCCCTGTAGCTGCGCATTGAAGTTTTGCCATTCTCCGAGAATCTTTAAAGCAACAGGCAAAAGTTTTTTGGCCGCTGGGGTCAACTCAACGCTGCGGTTATCCCGTACGAACAGTTCTTGGCCTGTTTCTGCTTCTAACTTTTGTACCTGACGGCTGAGAGCAGAAGGGCTGATGTGCATGGCAGATGCTGTTTTGGCGAAACTTTTGCTATCACACAGGTGAATGAACAATTGCAGACTTTTAATGTTCATAAAATAAGTGCTTCCTTGTTGCATTTTTTGCAATAACTAATTGTGAATATATCACTTTAAGCAACCCAATGTCTGATTTAGTATCGAGGCATTCGGTAATGAAACGCCGACCCAAACGGATAAATTCTCAAAGGAGAGCCCTAACATGGCTAACTATTTCAATACATTAAACTTACGTGAGCAGCTAGATCAGCTTGGCCGTTGTCGCTTTATGGACCGCAGTGAATTCGCGACAGAAGCGGATTACCTGAAAGGTAAGAAAGTGGTTATCGTTGGTTGTGGTGCACAAGGTCTGAACCAAGGTCTGAACATGCGTGACTCAGGTCTTGATGTAGCTTACGCACTGCGTCAGGCAGCGATTGATGAACAGCGTCAATCGTTCAAAAACGCGAAAGAAAATGGTTTTGAAGTAGGCAGCTACGAGACACTTATCCCTCAAGCAGACCTAGTGGTTAACCTAACACCGGATAAGCAGCACACCAATGTGGTTGAGACGGTAATGCCGCTAATGAAAGAAGGCGCAGCACTGGGTTACTCACACGGCTTCAATATCGTTGAAGAAGGTATGCAGATTCGTAAAGACTTAACCGTCGTGATGGTTGCGCCTAAGTGTCCAGGTACAGAAGTACGTGAAGAGTACAAGCGTGGTTTCGGCGTTCCTACCCTCATTGCGGTTCACCCAGAGAACGATCCAAAAGGTGAAGGTTGGGATATCGCTAAAGCTTGGGCTGCGGGTACTGGTGGTCACCGCGCGGGCTGTCTAGAGTCTTCATTCGTTGCTGAAGTAAAATCTGACCTAGTGGGCGAGCAGACTATTCTATGTGGCATGCTACAAGCGGGCTCAATCGTTTCTTATGAGAAGATGGTTGCTGAAGGTATTGACCCAAGCTACGCAGGTAAGCTAATCCAGTATGGTTGGGAAACCATTACAGAAGCGCTGAAGTTTGGTGGCATCACACACATGATGGATCGCCTATCAAACCCAGCAAAAATCAAAGCATTTGAGCTTTCTGAAGAGCTGAAAGAGCTGATGCGTCCACTGTACAACAAGCACATGGATGACGTAATCACAGGCCACTTCTCTAGCACTATGATGGCTGACTGGGCAAACGACGATGCCAACCTACTAGGCTGGCGTGCAGAGACAGGTGAAACAGCATTTGAAAACTACCCAGCAGGTGATGTTGAGATCTCAGAGCAAGAGTACTTCGACAACGGTATCCTAATGGTTGCAATGGTTCGCGCAGGTGTTGAGCTAGCATTCGAAGCAATGACAGCATCAGGCATCATTGATGAGTCAGCGTACTACGAGTCACTACACGAGCTACCACTAATCGCAAACACAGTAGCACGTAAGCGTCTGTACGAAATGAACGTTGTTATCTCTGATACAGCTGAATACGGTAACTACCTATTCGCTAACGTCGCAACGCCGCTACTGCGTGAGAAGTTCATGCCTTCAGTTGGCACTGACGTTATCGGTAAAGGTCTAGGTGAGACGTCTAACCAAGTAGACAATGCAACGCTGATTGCGGTGAACGATGCGATTCGCAACCACCCAGTTGAGTATATTGGTGAAGAGCTGCGTGGTTATATGACAGATATGAAGAACATCGCGGTAGGCGGCTAATCTTCTTCGCTAAGGAGCTTAATTTCTTTGTCGGTAATACTCATTTGCTCGCGCAAACTCCGTGTTACCTCCGCGAACTTAAGCTCTTAGCTGTGAATATTAATTTACTGCGAAATTCACTAACCTAGGTTAGTAGAGAACTCCAGGCAGACTGGGGTGATAAATACAAAACAAACACAACATCTAAATGAAAAGGCTTGGTCGCCGTTGACCAAGCCTTTTTTGTTTTTTGGCAGCGCTTTATACCTTTCGAGAGATAAACCGTCATTCCTTAGACTGACGAAGGAAGGAGTAGGGAATCTCTAACGGTTCTTCGCTCACTGTATGAGATCCCCAACTCACTCGTTCCTCGCTCTTGAGGATGACAAGTATAGACACAAAAAGGGCTGGCGTTCTCACGCCAGCCCTCAGGGATCACTTGCTGTTCAGCTGGCCTTGGATGACCAAGCCTTTTTTGTTTTTGGGGCAGCGCTTTATATCTTTCGAGAGATAAACCGTCATTCCCTAGACTGACGAAGGAAGGAGTAGGGAATCTCTAACGGTTCTTCGCTCACTGTATGAGATCCCCAACTCACTCGTTCCTCGCTCTTGAGGATGACAAGTATAGACACAAAAAGGGCTGGCGTTCTCACGCCAGCCCTCAGGGATCACTTGCTGTTCAGCTGGCCTTGGATGACCAAGCCTTTTTTGTTTTTTGGCAGCGCTTTATACCTTTCGAGAGATAAACCGTCATTCCTTAGACTGACGAAGGAAGGAGTAGGGAATCTCTAACGGTTCTTCGCTCACTGTATGAGATCCCCAACTCACTCGTTCCTCGCTCTTGAGGATGACAAGTATAGACACAAAAAGGGCTGGCGTTCTCACGCCAGCCCTAAGGGGCTCTTGCTGTTCAGCTTACTTGTCTGCTAGCTTCTCTTCCAGTTCAGCCAATTTCTGCTCCATTTCGGTCAGTTTTTGGCGAGTACGTAGCAGTACCTGAGTTTGAACATCAAACTCTTCGCGGCTCACGACATCGAGTTTGTTCAGTTGGCCTTGGATGACTTGGCGTACTTTCTGGTCAACGTCTGCACCAAGCTCTTTCACTGGTGTTGGCATTGAGTCATGTATCTGTTTAGCAATTTGTTCTAGTTTCTTTGGGTCAAACATGTGACGAAAACTCCTGTCTCTTATTGTTGGTATTCTATGTAATTGATACGGGAAAGTCGCTACTTCGATAGCAAAAATTCGAAGCGACTAACGACAAATAGTGACCAATAAAAAAGGCCACCGAAGTGGCCTTTTGACAAATGTTGAGTTTAGCTGTTGTCAGACAGCTGACGCTGTGCGGCTTTTGCTTCGTCAACACGAGCCAGTTTTTCCAGATCCTTGTCTTCAACAAACACCGGTAGTGGCTTGTGTTTCTCAGCTAGGTAGCTGTAGATAACCGGCAGTACGAACAGGGTAAACAGAGTACCAATCGCCAGACCAGCAACGATAACGATACCGATACTGAAGCGCTGAGCTGCACCTGCGCCTGTTGCGTACATCAGTGGGATCAGACCTGCAATCATCGCCGCAGTTGTCATCAGGATAGGGCGTAGACGAACTTTCGCCGCTTCCATGACCGCTTCTGTCTTACCGAGTTTATTGTGCAACTGCTCTTCTTTGGCCACTTCACAGATCAAGATACCGTGCTTGGTAATCAGACCAACCAAGGTGATCAGACCGACCTGAGAGTAGATGTTCATTGAAGCTGCCCCCACGCTAGAGCGATCAAAGCGCCACAGATTGCTAATGGTACGGAAACCATGATGACGATTGGGTCTTTGAGAGACTCAAACTGAATTGCCAGAACTAAGAAGATGATCGCTAGTGCTAGACCAAAGGTTGCGTACAGCGCACTCCCTTCTGTGACATACTGGCGAGCTTCACCCATGTAATCATGATTGTAACCGTTTGGCAGTTTTTCAGTCGCAATATTTTCTAGCCAGTTGACAGCATCACCCATGGCTGTGCCTGGTGCGGGTACAGCACCAATGGTGGCAGAATTAAGCTGGTTGAAGTGTGGCAGTGAGCGTGGCTCAGCGACAACATCAATGGTGATCAAGCTACCTAGTGGAACCGCGCGGTTATCAGCAGCACGCACGTAGTAGTTGTTCATCGATTCTGGGTTTAGACGCCATTTTCGCTCAACCTGAGGGATCACTTCATACGAACGACCATTAAGGTCAATTCGGTTGACGTAACCATCAGACATCATAGTGCTCAGCGTGGTACCAATGTCTTGCATTGTTACGCCATACGCACCCGCTTTGTCCTTGTCGATGTTGATCTTCATTGTTGCTGAGTCGTAGTTCAGGTCCAGCTCAGAATAAACAAACATCGGGTTAGACTTCACGTCACCAAGAATATCGGTGGCGATAGTGAACAAGCTTTCGAACGCGTTAGGTGTGGTGATCACGAATTGAACCGGAAGACCTGAACCTGCACCTGGAAGTTCCGGCATCTGGAATGCTGTCACTGCCATTCCAGGAACGTGGCTGACTAAGCCTGTCACGCGGTTGGCAACTTCAGACTGGCTCGCTTCACGCTCACTCCATGGCACCATAGACGCGATACCAAAGGCTTGGTTCGAGTTAGGCACACCAGTAAACACCTGCGCGTACGCGACTTCTGGTTGGTCAGACAGAATCCGGTTAACGTCATTCATGGTATTTTGCATGAAGTCGAGGTTGGCATTCGATGGAGCAGTACCCATCAGCATGACTACCCCTTTATCTTCCGACGGTGCCAATTCGCTTGGGATGAACTTGAACAGCATCGGCAAGCTAGCAAACACTATGAGAGCAAAACCAATCACTACAGGGCGGTGCTTCATGACCGCACCCAGCATACGCTCGTAACGGCTGGTCATGCCATCTAAGACACTATGTACCTTTTGTTCGAATTTGTTTGGCGTTTCATTAGCCTTCAGCATCTTCGAACACATCATAGGTGATAGTGTCAGAGCGACGATACCGGATACGAATACCGAACCTGCGAGGGTGAGGGCAAACTCTTTAAATAGTGAGCCAGTAATACCACCCATCAAGGCAATCGGTGCGTATACTGCACCCAGCGTTAGAGTCATGGCGATAACTGGCACAGCGATTTCACGTGTACCGATAATGGCTGCACGGAAAGGTGACTCTCCCAGCTTGATGTGTCGGTCGACGTTCTCCAGAACAACGATCGCATCATCGACCACTAGGCCGATGGCCAATACCATTGCCAGTAGTGTCATCAGGTTCCATGAGAAGCCCATCGCTTGCATCACCATCGCCACACCAATCAGAGATAGCGGGATGGTAACGATAGGGATCATCACTGCACGGAAAGAACCGAGGAACAGAGTAATCACGATCAATACAATCAGTGCCGCTTCCGCGATGGTCTTAATAACCTCGTTGATCGACTCATTGATAGCGATGGTCGAGTCATACATCACGTTCATGTCGATGTTACTTGGCAGGTTACGCTCTAGTTGAGGTAACAGCTCAAGGACATCCGCTGCGATGTTGATTGGGTTCGCACTTGGCGCCGCGTTGATCGCCACCACGACCGCTTCTTTACCATTGGCACTTGCACGGTAGACATCGTGGCTCTTCTCGAGGGTGACTTTTGCGATATCGCTCAGGCGAGTGACATCACCTTCATCAGAACTGACAACAAGGTTCTTTAGCTCTTCGACGTTAGAGACCTGAGTATCAGCGCTACCGTTATACAGAACGAACTCACCGACAGCCTGACCAGCCGCTGACTGGTAGTTGTTGGCATTCAGCACGTTCATAACATCAGTGGCGGTTTTGCCCAGTGCTGCCATTTTGGCAGGGTCTAGCCAAATACGCAGCGCGTATTTCATACCACCATAGAGGTCAACCTTAGAGACACCATTAACAGTGAACAGCTGCGGGTTGATGACACGCTCTAGGTAGTCTGTTATCTGGCTTGATGAAAGCTCATCACTGGTAAAGCCGATGTAGAGCACCGCGGTTGTAGAACCCGTCGACATAGTTACAGTTGGGTCTTCGGCTTCTTTTGGAAGTTGAGAGCGAACCGAGTTGGTCTTAGCCAGAATGTCAGACAAGGCGGCATTCGGGTCAGTGTTCAACTTCATGTTAACGGTAATGGTTGATGTACCGAGTACTGACGAGGACGTCATGTAATCAATATTGTCAGCCTGAGCGACAGCCTGTTCCAGAGGCTGAGTAATAAAGCCTTGGATAAGGTCGGCACTGGCGCCGTAGTAACTGGTGGTGACCGTTACTACCGTGTTTGTCATTTCAGGGTATTCTCGGACCTGCATCTTGAACACCGCTTGCAAACCAAGCAAGGCGATCAAAAAACTGATCGATACCGCTAAAACTGGACGTTTAATAAAAACATCAGTAAAGCGCATGAGGCCTCCAATTACAGCATAGGTGTTTCAGCTGGTGGAGTAGTCGCATCGCTTTCTACTACACGAACTTTCGCGTCATTGCTTAGACGAACCTGACCAGATGTCACGACAACATCACCAGGTTTAACGCCATCGAGGATGTGCGCAATGTCTTTCACTCGTTCGCCCACTTTAACCACATGTTGCTGAACGCGTTTTTCACCATTCTCTTCAGAGATGATGTAAACATTGTCCCCATAAAGTGTGAAGGTAATGGCGGTTTGTGGCAGGGTTACCTGATTTTCGAGCGTTGGCAAAATGATATTGGCACGTGCGAACATACCGCTACGGAGCTTGCCATCGCTGTTTGGAATATCAGCTTGAACCTGGATCAGACCACTTTGGACGTTAACTGCAGGTTCAATCGCGGTGATTGAGCCTTCAAATGGTGTCTCAGGGTAAGCATCAACGAAGATATCGACTTGCTGATCGAGTTTGATGCGGGAAATATCAGTCTGAGGCACAGTGAAGCGCAAGCGCATAACACTGGTGTCTTCTAGGCGAACAATGTCCGTACCTGCTTGTAGGTATTGACCTAGGTAAACGTTACGAATACCAACGACGCCTGCGAAAGGGGCTTTGATTTCACGACGGTCGATGGTCGCTTTTAAGCTTTCAATATCGGCTTTAAGCGAGAAGTAGTTCGCTTCGGCGTCATCAAAGGCTTCTTTCGATACTGAGCCTTTCTTATATAGACCTTGGTAGCGTTTATACTTAGCCTGTGCTGCTGGTAGTTTGGCCTGCGAGCTCTTCAGATCAGCTTTTTCCACTTCAGAGTCGAGTAGAACAAGAGGCTGACCTTCTTCAACGACGGTACCTGAGTCGAAAGTAATTTTATCAATCACTCCCGCTGTTTCATTGGCTACAGTGACACCTTGGTTCGGTTCAATGAAACCGATCGCTTCGATGACAGGAACCCAATCAACAGGTTGTACTTCCGTTACGGTCACCGGAAACTCAGGTTCTGGGCGATTAGCCAAATATTCGGCTATCTTCTGTTGCTTGAATAGATTGAAGCCTATCACGCTACCAAACAGCAGTATTGCGATAAGCAACATAAAGAAAGTCCACTTTTTCATTCTGATCAGAACTCCAAGTTAGTGTTGAATGATTGCATCCCAGCTAGCTTCGATGGCGGCCTCTAAAGCGACGTCATCCAGCTGGTAGTATCCCAAAGCATGTTTGCGAGCCAGTGCAACACTGGCTTCAAAACTCAGCCCTGAAAGAATCTCATTGTCGAGAGGTTTAAAAATCCCTTGTTCCTTTCCTTGATTAAACAACCGATCCACTTTGGCAAACATTTGTCGCTCAAGTTCCCGAGTTTTTCGCTTGTTTGCACAGGGAAGAGATTCATATTGAACGCGATTGCTCAGGGTTTCCATATTGGAACCTGCAAGGTTCCAGATGTTTAACCACATAGTGCGATAGCGTGTTTTTAAGGGCATATCGTCGTTGACGTCAGCTTGAACGGCAGTTGCAATTCGTTCGGCGACGTTTAAACGCACTTCATCCAGGAGATGCTCTTTATCTGAGAAATAACGATAGATAGTACCTGCGGCCACCCCTGCCTCTTTTGCCAGCTTGTGCATCGAAAGGCCTTGAAAGCCTGACTCTGCAATCAGCTTTTCAGCGGCTGTGAGGATCTGCTCGTGCTTATCTATTGATGTGTTACTAGACATAGTCTCACTTTCAATGAATGAACGTTCATTCATTATAGCCCGATAGCTGCACACTAGTGCAATAAAAACATTTTATTAATTAGATAAATTTACAACCAATGAGATCCTTTTAGCTGGAGTGGCTGCGCTACGATTAAACATAGCAATCGATCTATTGCACCATTATTATAGGCGCCATAAATTTTGACCTCAGAGACCTCTATGAAGCTGAACCCCAATCAAGACGAAGCCGTTAAGTACGTATCAGGACCCTGTTTGGTTCTAGCGGGAGCGGGATCGGGTAAAACACGTGTTATTACCAACAAGATTGCGTATCTGGTTCAGCAGTGTGGTTATAAAGCTCGTAACATCGCAGCGGTGACGTTCACCAATAAAGCGGCGCGTGAAATGAAAGAACGTGTTGGTCAGACGCTTGGCAAGAACGAATCGAAAGGCTTGATGGTATCGACGTTCCACACCTTAGGCCTCAACATTATTAAACGTGAATACAAGGCGTTGGGGTTAAAGTCAGGCTTTTCTCTGTTTGACGACCAAGATCAGTTAGCGTTATTGAAGGAGCTGACAGAAAAGCAGCTTGATGGCGATAAAGATTTATTGCGCCAGCTACTGAGTACGATTTCAAACTGGAAAAATGACATGCTGACTCCGGAGCAGGCGAAAGCATATGCTCAAGGTGAACAGCAGCAACTGTTTGCCTTCTGTTTCGACATGTATCAGAAACAGATGAAAGCCTACAATGCACTCGACTTTGATGACTTGATCGCTTTACCGGTTCTGTTGCTGCGTACCAATCAAGAAGTCCGTCAGCGTTGGCAGAATCGTATTCGCTATTTATTGGTCGATGAGTATCAGGATACCAACACCAGTCAGTACGAGTTGGTCAAGCTGATTGTTGGCGAGCGGGGTCGCCTGACGGTGGTAGGGGACGATGACCAGTCAATCTATTCTTGGCGTGGTGCGAAACCCCAGAACTTGGTGCTGTTGGGTGAAGATTATCCAAGCCTTCGTTTGATAAAGCTAGAGCAAAACTATCGTTCTACCAGCCGAATTTTGCGTGCTGCCAATATACTGATTGCCAACAACCCACACGTGTACGAAAAGTCACTGTTTTCTGAAATACCGGATGGCGAAAAGCTTAAAGTATTACTGGCGAAAGATGAAGAACACGAAGCGGAGCGGGTGACAGGTGAGCTGATTGCGCATAAGTTTCTTAACCGAACCGATTACCGCGACTACGCTATTTTGTATCGTGGTAACCATCAGTCTCGGTTGATTGAAAAATCTCTGATGCAAAACCGAGTGCCTTACAAGCTCTCTGGCGGTACCTCGTTTTTTGCTCGTGCGGAAATCAAAGACATCATGGCGTATTTACGAGTGTTGGTGAACCCTGATGATGACAACGCATTTTTGCGCATTGTGAACACGCCTCGGCGTGAGATTGGCCCAGTAACACTGGAAAAACTGGGTAGTTACGCCAATATGCGTGGTAAAAGTCTGTTTGAATGCAGTTTTGAAATTGGGCTGGAGCAACATTTGTCTGGCCGTGGGTTAGAAAACTTACGCCGCTTTAGCCAGTGGTTAGTCAAGATAGCGGATCAGGCCGAGCGCGGAGACACAGTAGAAGCCGTGCGTTCATTGGTGCGTGATATCAATTATGAAGACTGGTTGTATGAAACCTCTGCGAGCCCGAAAGCGGCCGAGATGCGGATGAAAAACGTCTCCGATCTCTATTCCTGGATTGTCGCTGATTTAGAAGGGGATAATTATGACCAGGAAGAGAAGACCATTAAAGAAGTGGTTCAACGTTTAACACTACGTGACATGATGGAACGTGGTGAAGAAGATGATGACAGCGATGCGGTACAATTGATGACCCTACATGCTTCCAAAGGCCTAGAGTTCCCTTATGTTTACTTGATTGGTTCGGAGGAGGGGATTCTGCCTCACCAGACCAGCATCGATGAAGACAATGTTGAGGAAGAGCGCCGTTTGATGTACGTCGGGATCACCCGAGCCCAGCGTGAGTTGACCTTTACCATGTGTAAAGAGCGTCGTCAGTTTGGTGAGTTAATCAAGCCAACTCAAAGTCGCTTCCTTGATGAATTACCGTTTGATGACGTGGAATGGGAAGTTAATAAAAAGCCACAAACGCAAGAAGAGCGTATGGCTAAAGGGCAGGCACACATTGCGAATATTCGTGCCATGTTCAACAAAAAATAGCGGTTATTTTTCAATGGAACAGAAAAACAAGGGCTTGGTGAAAACCAAGCCCTTCTTCTATATCAATGAGGGATTACAGACCTGCAATCATGTGCTCAATGGCAGCAACGATTTCGTCATCTGAACAATCCATACAAGAGCCTTTCGCTGGCATGGCGTTGAAGCCGTTGATGGCGTGGTCCTTCAGCACATCTTTACCTTGCGCAATACGCGGGGCCCAGTCACCAGCGTTACCAGTTTTTGGTGCGCCGCTGACCCCTGATGCGTGACAAGCAATACAGAATGTGCCGTAAACCGTTGCACCATCACGTGGACCAGTTGGCTCAGCTTTTACTGGCTCAGCGCCAGCCAGATAAACACCACCAACAGGTTTAATGCGTTCTGCAATCGCATCGTAGTCTTCTTGGCTGACATTAGCTGCAAAAGAGGCGCTAGAAAAAGTGATCGCAGCGGCCAAAGCGGTTAAGATTTTTCGAGACATATCCATTAAACTCACTTTACATTCCTGAAGGTAAGTTCGTGCTTACCTATTATTAGAGTGTGGCTTGATCGACAGCGTTTTGCTGTTAAATCAATGTAAATATTGGGTGATTATATCCTGATAACTTGTTGCAATAAACAACAAGTTAACCGCTTCCATAGGGTTATCTAATCGGAAATAGGGGTTTATCACACTTTAATTGCCCAAAAAGGCGTCAAACGATAAAAAAAAGTGTAAAAAGTACTAGACGGCCTAGTGTGATATCCGTATTATTCCACTCCGCCGATAGGGCATGCGCCCGTAGCTCAGCTGGATAGAGCGTTGGCCTCCGGAGCCAAAGGTCGAAGGTTCGAATCCTTTCGGGCGCGCCATCCGGACGCTTACTAAGGTAAGTTAATTGGCATATATAATGGTGGCTATAGCTCAGTTGGTAGAGCCCTGGATTGTGATTCCAGTTGTCGCGGGTTCAAGTCCCGTTAGCCACCCCATTATTCTGGTGGCATTGTCTCCATTCTTGGTTCATTATCGAGATAAAACATAAGTCGTTGAATAGCGTGTTTGTAGCGCATCTCGGCTCTTGGAATAAGCGGGACCAGAGGGTTGACCCTCTATAACGTAAACCAAGTAAAAAAATAGCTTGTCGGTGAATAGCGCAGCTTGGTAGCGCATCTGGTTTGGGACCAGAGGGTCGGGGGTTCGAATCCCTCTTCACCGACCACTTTTTCGTTTATGGCTTTTAGAGCGGTAGACACAAGAATTGTTGGTGGCTATAGCTCAGTTGGTAGAGCCCTGGATTGTGATTCCAGTTGTCGCGGGTTCGAGTCCCGTTAGCCACCCCATTATTCAGGTAGCTTTGCTCCCTTTCTTGTAAAAATGAGAAAAAACATAAGTCGGTGAATAGCGCAGCTTGGTAGCGCATCTGGTTTGGGACCAGAGGGTCGGGGGTTCGAATCCCTCTTCACCGACCACTATTGAAGCCCTAGTCGAAAGACTAGGGCTTTTTTCATCTTGAGATCTGTGCATTTGATTATAACCCAAATTTGGGTTCGACTGATGTTCAAAAAATGGCTCTTCACTGACCACTACAAGATAGCCCTGCTAGAAATGACGGGGCTTTTTTACTTTCTGGCGTTAGATAATTCTTAAAGTCATACCCAATACATCGTCATTCCATAGACCGAAGAATGAGGGAGTAGGGAATCTCTTATCGTTTAGCTTCTAGTTTAAATTTCCCCTAAATCGTTGGCTTCTCACTCACGCACAGAACCCTCGCTTCTTGATCTAATCCTTCCGGCTTTGTTGCCCTCATACTCAAGCAATCCACTTAGTCATAATTATAAGACTAGCTAAGATTCTAATTAGCTTATAGCTCTGCTTTGTTTTTTCATTGCATTGGATAAAGCCATATTTTTAGTCTAAATATAAATTAATAAACTAAATTATATTTCTTATTTGGTTTTTTGTTTTTAATTTGTTAATTGTGAAATCTGGTGACGTCTTGAATTTATATTCACATTGGCTTATTGCTAAAAGTTGTATGAAATAGCTATAAGTTTAGTTTTGGCGATGTTTTGCTGTATTTTTTGAACAGGTATGACCAACTGATGATATAACTCAATTGCATACTTATTTTCATAAGCTGCTTGGTATTTGTTCAAACTCGACTTTTTATTCTATGTTTGTTGCTTTTCTGTGAATTTTTGCCAAATTGATGACCTTGTAAATTGCCAGAACCGTGTCCCCAATTTTGCTTCACTTGATTGGGTGATCAGGCTGGCTTGAATGGATTCACTTTTCAGACAGGGCAGAAAACTGCCAAAGCAGTAGAGGTCTGGTAATGTCACTTTTAGAAGTTAAAAATCTTCGTATCGAATACCCATCACGTCACGGTGTGCATGCCGCGGTTAAATCTCTATCGTTCAATATTGAGCGTGGAGAAATTGTCGGCGTTGTGGGTGAGTCTGGCGCAGGTAAATCAACGGTCGGTAATGCCGTCATTGATCTACTTAGCCCACCTGGCCGCATCGCTAGTGGTGAAGTTTATTTAGATGGTGAGCTGATTTCAGGTTTATCGGCAGAAGAAATGCGCCAAGTACGAGGTTCAAAAATTGGATTTATCTTTCAGGATCCAATGACCTCACTGAACCCACTTTTTACTGTTGAACAGCAGTTGAAAGAAACGATTCATGCCAACATGAAGGTGACAGACGAAGAGGCGTATCAGCGCGCTTTATCTCTGATGCAGCAAGTGGGGATACCTCAACCGGAAAACCGCCTCAAGCAGTTTCCGCACCAGTTTTCTGGCGGTATGCGTCAGCGTGTTGTAATTGCGATTGCCTTGGCTGGTGAGCCTGACCTGATCATTGCTGACGAACCAACTACGGCGCTCGACGTTTCAATCCAAGACCAAATTCTTAGCCTCATTCGCGAATTGTGCATTAAGAACAATGTGGGCTGCATGTTGGTGACACACGATATGGGTGTGGTTTCCAATGTGACAGACCGTGTCGCAGTGATGTACCGGGGTGATCTGGTTGAATTTGGCCCTACAGCCAAAGTGCTGGGCGAACCCGATCATTCCTATACTCGCAGCCTGATTTCTGCGGTACCACGCTCTGATATCAAGCTCGATCGCTTCCCACTCGTGAGCTACATAGAAGAAGCACACGAAATGGAACCATTGGATGTTAAGAACCATTGGTTAGGTCAAAGCCAGGATCACCGTGATTACACTGGCTCATTATTGACAGTTGAGAATGTCAATCTTCGCTTTACCACTAAAGATTCACTGTTTGAAAGCCGCCGTGAGTATGTTCAAGCATCGAACAATGTCAGCTTCGAAATTTTTGAAGGGGAAACGTTTGGTTTGGTGGGCGAATCTGGTTCGGGTAAGTCAACCATTGCGCGGGTCATTGCTGGTCTGTATCAGCCAAACTCGGGCAAAGTCACCTTTGAAGGGATTGATCTGACATCGCTGAAATCAGAAAAAGAACGTCGCCCTCTGCGTCGTCAGATGCAGATGGTATTCCAGAACCCATATACGTCAATGAATCCGCGCATGAAGATTTTTGACATCATCGCGGAACCTATCCGTTTCCATCAGTTAACCAGTAATGAAACGGAAACCAGGCAGATCGTGCATGACCTTCTCGATCACGTAGGCCTCGGAAAAATGGCGGGTGTGAAGTACCCGCATGAATTTTCAGGCGGGCAGCGTCAGCGCATCTCCATTGCTCGCGCATTAGCGACCCGTCCTCGTCTGCTTATTTGTGATGAACCGACGTCAGCGCTCGACGTGTCAGTGCAGGCTCAGATCCTTAACTTGCTCAAAGATCTGCAAGATGAATTAAATTTAACCATGCTGTTTATCAGCCACGACTTGCCTGTGATTCGTCAGATGTGTGACCGTGTTGGTGTAATGCAGATGGGAACCTTGTTAGAAGTCGCCCCGACAGAGCAACTGTTTAATTCACCTCAGCATGAATACAGCAAACAACTGATTTCCCTAATGCCTGAATTCACGGGCTTAAGAGAAGAAATGAAAACGGCGTAAGTCGTAGACCTTTCCTGATACAAGCATCATCAGGGACTAAACAGACACAAATACAACAACTAGGGATAGAAATCCCGCATAAGGAGTTATGCAATGAAAACCATGAAAAGCAAACTAGCAGTGGCTTTAATGGCAGCTGGCCTTAGCTTTGGCGCAGCGGCAGCAGATATTACCGTCGCTTATGATGCCGACCCAGTGTCACTGGATCCGCATGAGCAACTGTCTGGCGGTACACTGCAAATGTCTCACATGGTATTTGACCCACTTATCCGTTTTAATCAGAAAATGGAATTTGAACCTCGATTGGCTGAATCTTGGAAACGTCTTGATGGCGAAACGATGCAGTTTACTATCCGCCAAGGTGTGAAGTTTCACTCAGGTAATGCACTAACGGCAGACGATGTAGTGTGGACATTTGACCGTCTTAAAAGCTCGCCGGACTTCAAAGGTATCTTCGGTCCAATCGTTTCTGTGACTAAAACGGGTGACTATACCGTTGAAGTCAAAACCGATGGCGTTTACCCGCTAGTAGAAAACGTCATGACTTACCTATTCCCGATGGACAGCAAGTTCTACTCAGGTAAGACAGAAGATGGTAAAGACAAAGCTGAGCTAGTGAAGCACGGTAACTCTTACGCATCGACTCATGTGTCTGGCACGGGGCCTTTTATCATCACGCAACGTGAGCAGGGCGTAAAAGTCACGTTTGAGCGTTTCAACGATTACTGGGATAAAGCCTCCAACGGTAACGTAGACAAGCTAACACTAGTGCCAATCAAAGAAGATGCGACCCGTGTTGCCGCTCTTCTATCTGGTGATGTAGACATGATTGCGCCAGTAGCGCCAAACGACTACAAGCGCATTAAGAAAGCCGACAGTGTCGACCTTTACACTATGCCTGGTACGCGTGTGATCACGTTCCAGATGAACCAAAACAGCAACCCAGCCCTGAAAGACGTGCGCGTTCGTCAAGCGATCACCTACGCCATTAATAACGAAGGCATCACTAAGAAAGTGATGAAGGGTGCGGCAACCGCCGCGGGTCAACAGAGCCCAGTAGGCTTCGTTGGTCACAACCCAGACCTTAAGCCTCGCTACGACCTTAAGAAAGCAAAACAGCTGATGAAAGAAGCGGGTTATGAAAACGGCTTTACGCTAACGATGATGGCACCAAACAACCGTTACGTGAACGATGACAAGATTGCTCAAGCCTCTGCGGCCATGCTTTCTAAAATCGGCATCAAGGTTGACCTAAAGACGATGCCAAAAGCGCAATACTGGCCTGAATTCGATAAGTGTGCTGCGGACATGCTCATGATCGGCTGGCACCCAGATACTGAAGATTCAGGTAACTTTACTGAGTTCCTAGCTATGACGCGCAACGCTGAAACAGGTAAAGGTCAGTACAACTGTGGTCACTATTCAAACGCTGAAGTCGATAAGCTGATTGAAGAAACGAACACAATGACAGACCTTAAGAAGCGCAGTGCCTCGCTGAAGAAAGTCGAAGAGATTCTATACAACGAAGCGGCATTTGTTCCTCTACACTGGCAAGATCCATCATGGGCAGCGAAAGGTAACGTTGATATTGGTCCAATCATCAACGGCATGAACTTCCCTTACTTCGGTGACTTGGTGGTGAAATAACCCGGCACAGAATTAAGTAACAATACTGGCACCCTCATCGGGTGCCACACTTAATTTTTTGGTGCTTGGCTTTGTTTCAGTCGGGTTAAGTGCCATTTTTCAGACTGATAATGCCACCGGAATATTTCTGGTTGAGCAGACTGAAATCCATGGAAAGTTAAAGGGGCAAGGAATGTTTTCGTTTCTGGTCAAGCGCCTGTTTCAGGCACTGATAGTGATGTTTGTGATCAGTCTAGTGGCGTTTGCCATTCAGGATAACTTAGGCGACCCATTACGTGAGTTGGTTGGTCAGTCGGTTTCAGAAGCCGAGCGTCAAGCGCTACGTGATGATCTAGGTCTGAATGATCCCTTCATTACAAAATACACACGCTTTGTCGGCAATGCGCTACAAGGTGATTTAGGTACATCTTACTTCTTCAAGCGCCCAGCGGTTGAAGTGATTCTCGATAAATTAGTCGCCACACTTGAGCTGGTATTTGGTGCCACGCTGATCATTGTATTCTGCTCGATCCCTCTAGGTGTTTACTCGGCGATTCATCCAAAAAGCTTCTTCACTAAGCTCGTCATGGCTGGGAGTAGTATCGGTATCTCGATTCCGGTGTTCTTAACCGCCATTATGCTGATGTATGTTTTCTCGATTGAGCTCGGTTGGTTGCCATCTTATGGTCGAGGCGAAACAGCGAACCTATTTGGCTGGGAGTCTGGCTACTTTACTCTGGATGGCCTGGCACACTTAATACTGCCATGCATCGCGCTCGCCTCTATTATGCTGCCGCTCTTTATTCGCTTGGTTCGCTCTGAAATGCTGGAAGTGCTGAGTTCTGAATACATCAAGTTTGGTAAAGCGAAAGGCTTAGCGCTGAATAAAATCTACTACCAGCACGCACTGAAAAACACCATGTTGCCGGTGCTGACTGTGGGTGGTGTACAAATTGGTACCATGGTGGCATACACCATTCTGACTGAGACAGTATTCCAGTGGCCGGGTACTGGCTTCCTTTTCCTAGAAGCGATCAACCGTGTTGATACACCGTTAATCACGGCTTACGTTATCTTCGTTGGCCTGATTTTCGTCGTGACGAACACCATTGTTGACTTGCTATACGGCGTCATCAACCCGACCGTAAATCTCACTGGTAAAGGAGCATAATCATGAACCAGACAGCAACTGCTCCTTCTCGTTGGGAGCGTTTTAAACAATCGGATTTCTTGTATTACTTCAAGCGTGACAAAGTCGCGATGGCAAGTTTTACCGTGTTCATGCTTTTCTTAGTGATGGCTTTGGCTGCACCAGTGCTATCACCCACTGACCCATACGACTTGTCGTCGATTGATATTATGGACTCAGAACTGCCACCATCATGGATGGAAGAGGGCGATGAGCGATTCCTACTGGGTACCGATGAGCAGGGACGTGATATTCTATCGACCATTCTCTATGGCTCACGTTTGTCACTGACCATCGGCTTTTTGGCGGTAGGTCTACAACTGGTACTTGGTATCATCATTGGTTTGTCAGCGGGTTATTTTGGCGGTCGTATCGATAGCTTCCTGATGCGTTTTGCCGACGTACAGCTTTCGTTTTCTACCATGATGGTCGCCATCATCGTATCGGCCATTTTCAAAGCCAGCTTTGGTAGTGACTTTTACAGCCAATATGCTGTCGTGATGTTGGTGGTGATTATTGGTGTTGCAGAATGGCCGCAATACGCGCGAACTATTCGTGCTTCAGTATTGGCTGAGAAGAAGAAAGAATATGTCGAAGCGGCGCGTGTGATGGGCTTTAAAGCGCCACGTATCATGTTCCGCCACATTCTACCCAACTGTCTGTCACCCATCTTAGTGATTTCGACGGTACAGGTGGCAAATGCCATCATGTCTGAAGCGGCACTTTCTTTCCTTGGCTTAGGTTTACCTGTAGACCAACCATCATTGGGTGCGCTAATCAGTATTGGTTTTAACTACATCTTCTCTGGAGCGTGGTGGATCACCGCCTTCCCAGGCATCGTATTGGTAACATTAGTATTAGTTATCAACCTGTTGGGTGACTGGTTACGTGATGTATTTAACCCGAAAATCTACAAAGGGTGATCCAAGCCTAAGATTTGATTATAAAATTCACACTAAACTCAGAGCCGTATCTAAATACGGCTCTTTTTTTCATCGACATTTTCTCAACAGTGAGCCGTCAATAATGTCACTATGCCCTTAGGGTAGCGACACCGACTTTAGGGTTTGAATTTAGACTATGGGAACGAGAATGGCTGTTAAATCTAAGCGACCTTTGTTAGCACTGATGAGCTTTGCGGTATTCGCTTTGCCTATGTTGTCCGCCCCGACCTACGCTGAAGAATTTCTCTGTGATGCGACTCAAGCTTCCAGTGCCTCTTTGCCAGTATTAGATGCCGCTTGCCCAATAGGTAAAGGGATGTGGGGCAAACAGCAGCCGAAAGGGCAGTCGTCTTACTTTTGGATTCAGTGTGGGGTGTTTGGCCAACCCTTGGCTTTGCCTGAAGCGAAGCAAGTGTATCAACATATCAGTACCGATATTTGGGCCAAGCAAGAAGGCAATACTTACCGTTGTTTGATTGGGCCTTACAAAGCGTTCTCCGAAGCAAAGGCGGATCTGGCCAAAGTCAAACAGTTGCCAAATTACCAACAAGCCTTTATACGTGAAATCGTCAAAGGTGCGCCTGCTGTTAAAGCGGCGAGCGTGGCACGCGCAGTGACAAAGTCTAAGCCGACGCCTGCGATGAAAGTGGCGCAGCAAAAGACAACAATACTTCCACCACCCAGCAAGCCTGAGCCTAAAGCCGCTGCAAAGCCTCAGTCAGAGCCCTCACGGGAAAAAGGGGTGTCGGTTCGTCAGCACACCATCATCAATGGCGTTGAGTACAAGGTGCCCTACGCGATGTTTGGGAACGATCAGTTCTATATGGAACATGAATTGCCTTGGAATCGCATGGACTATGAGATGGCGTATAAAACTTGCTATCGAATGGGAATGCGTTTGGCGACCGCAAACGAATGGCAAGCTTTGCTCAATGCAAAGGTGATGTCACGCGACAAGTGGCCCATGCACTTGCCGTATTGGGGCGCAGAGCGTACTGGGCTTTTCTATAGTGGTAAAGTCAATCAGCTCAAAGGCACATCGCTGCTGAATGTCATGTGTGTTAAGTAATAAGTAATCCCAAACCCAGTGGCTGGGCTAGGGATTTTTATCTTCCGCCTCTTTCATTAAATCGAGATACTTCTGCTCAACAAAGTCTTTCTCTTTAATAGTGTGGTGTAACTGCTGCTGAACCGCTTCAAGTTGGGCTTTAACTTCACCGAGATCGCCTTTCTCCGCGGCTTTTTTTCTTATAGGTCTCTATAATGCCAAGCAGTTGTTGCCTTTCGTTCTGATACTCCTGCTCAAGTTTATTGAAGCCTCCAGCCTCACTGATTTCGACATATTCTTGTTCCAGCTGCTCAAACTGTTTCTCTAACTGCTCTTTCTCTTGTTGCAGGCTTTCTACCGTATCCGATTGTCGGAGGAGCTTATTTTTTGCCTTTTTAAGCCCTTTGATACTGCGGCTAAGGTCGCCTTTTAGCTTTTTGATCAATTGGTGCGATTTACTCAATTTTTGGTTAAGGTCTTCGATGGATTCCTGATCCTGAGCACTCAGCCCCCTTGATTCGCGGATTTGATTTGTGAAACCTGCGCCTCTAAAGCTTGCTGGATAAGGATCAGGTCATTGAGAGTGTCATTGTTTTCAGCGGTGTAGTTCAACGCGCTGTCAACGGATTGCTGGCAAACTTCATAGGTATTGTCGTCCATATTCTTCTTGCCATGGACCACCTCTTTGGCGAAGTGGCGAAACTCGCGAAGTATCAGCAATAAGATCACAAACCATACCAACAGGATCAACAAACCCAGGTCGACCGCGAGGGCGATGAGATTTTCTGTGGTGAGGAGAGGTGCTAAATCCATGAACTCATTCCATGTTTTTCAATCCCAATAGAGTGTAAGTTTAGTTGTCATAACAAATTGTGCCTATAATTTAGACAGTCGGGTCCAAGAGCAGAATACGATTTGTGAAGATTCTTATTGTTGATGACAGCAAAGCCACATTAGAAATTGTCAGGCGAGCCTTAGAGAATTTTGGTTACCGTCGTTTGTCTATTCAGAAAACCGACAGTGCCCTTGATGCTCTGGAACAAGTGAAACAATCGCAGCCCGAAATCGTCCTGACCGACTGGTACATGCCTGATATGACGGGGCTTACCTTAATTGAGGAAATCAAAAAACTCGACTTGGGTGTCAAGATGGGCATGATCACGACCGTCGATGACCAAGTACAGATCAATCAAGCCAAAGCAGCGGGTGCCAGCTTTGTGTTGTCCAAACCTTTCAATGACAAAGAGCTGCATCGTAAACTCTTACCCTTAGTGCAGGGAGCAGAAGAAAGCGAACGCGCGTTAGACAACATCAATAGTGTCCAGAAAGAACTGGCTTTACCTAAGTTGTCCCAACTGGAAAAGCTGTTGAAAAGGGAAGTCAGCGATCGCCTAGTGTTGAACAATATCCGTCAGCAATCGTTTGATGAGAGCAAAATCCCGTGCCTACTCGCGGTATACGAAGATGGCGAAACACAAAGACCACGTGCCGTCGCGATTCTCGACATCTATGCGATTTGTGTATTCGCGCGCTGCAACGCTGCGATAAGCAAGCAGGACCTGCAAAGAGCAGTGCACAGTAAGCTGGTGAGCAAAGACATCCTCGATACCTGCCAGCAGGTGCTAGACAAATCCTCGCTGGCCTTTCTTGACGGTAACTCACGCAAGAGTCTGCGATTGAAAAACGTCAGCTTTGTCCCCTCTGCGTTTGAAAAACTGGAAGCCTTGTACAGTAAAGAGGCCGATAAGAGAGTTGATTTTTCTTGTCAGCTTGAAGACATGGCGCAAGGTAAGGTGACCTTAATCGGCTTCTAAATTTAACCGCTGTGAACCAACCACTTCCTTTCTGTGGTGTGCACTTTTCTCTGTTGATCCTCGCTCGTATCAGTCGCGACCATCTTATCCTTACTTTTAGTAGTAAAACACAATGCATAGGGTATGATACGCATATTATTTTTGCTGATAGTTTTGATAAATCATGGATGTACGTAACCCAGACATGGAAGCCATGTGCCATGTATTCAAACGCTATGTTGAGTACATGGGCGTCGATCAGACGGTGTCTTTTTCTCGGGTAGATACCCAGTTAGAGCAGGTGAAAACCGTATCGACCAACTACTCATGGCACCTAGCGTATTGGGGCGACGAGCTGTATAAAAACCTCCATTCGCGTCTCAAGCCGGGCATTAACCTATGGAACAGTCAGGGAGCGCATAATTTCCGTGAGTCAGCACAGGCCAGCCATAATCGTGTTGATATTGTCACCAATCAGGGATCGCAATACGACATCCTCTCTATCTCGCTGCCAATTACACCGCTACCTTGCGACGTGGTCAGTCAAGCGATCGCGTTTCGCCCTAAGGTGAACCACCTTGCACTTGAGTGCTGGAGCGATAAAGAGATACAAATCTCTATCGACAGTTTGCCGGCCACCCACTTCGCGCAAGCGAACGATGGCGAAGAGAAACCTTACGTGTTTGGCAAACTGACGTTAACCCACGAAGAGCTCACCAGCGTCCGCTATTTTCTTGAGATGAAAACCTTACACGAGGTGGCGCTACTGCGTGGTTGCAAAGAGGCAGAAGAAGCGCGGCGACTCTATATCATCAAATGCAAACTAGGCTGTGAATCTCAGCCCGATTCAGTCTTCTTCAGAAAACTGGTCGAACATGGAGTCACAGTCGCATGTCTGGACAGTTTCATCACGTATCGTTAACGGTCAGCGATTTAGTCGCCAGCCAAGATTTCTATGCATTGTTTGGTTATCAGCTTGAACGACGTTATCGGGATGCGCAGGTCACCATTCATATGTTGGAAAACCAAGGCTCGAGAATCGAGCTTTTTCAATTTTCTGGGGACGTTTTGGCCCCAGAACCTCAACCATTGATCGCGTTAAAAACAGTGGGCATCACCCATTTCGCTTTGCGGGTCAATGATCTTGAAGCCTTACATAGAAAATTATCGGAAGTCACCAACATCACGACTATTTACAACGCTAGGCTAGGTCGTTTCCGTTACTTTTTCTGTTCAGACCCCGATGGAAATCAATTAGAACTTATAGAGGAGTAAAACAGAATGTCACTCACCTGGAAGCAGCGCACCAGTGCTGTCCTTGGTAATGCCATGGAGTTTTATGATATCGCTGTATTCGCATCGATATCGATGTACATTTCCCAGCTTTTCGCCACCCAAGGTATTGAGCACTCAGAGCTGGTGGTGTGGGGCGTTTTTGCCTTACGTTTTTTGGTCAGGCCTTTTGGCGGTGTTGTTATCGGTCGCTACGCCGACAAATACGGCCGCAAGCGGGCACTGGTTTTTTGTAACCTACTGACGGGAATAGCCACCGTCTCAATGGCGTTTGTCCCTGTCGACACCGTTGGACAGTACGTGGTGGTGGTTTTCTTGTTGTTCCAGATGATTCAAGCGTTTAGCTTTGGTGGTGAATACCCGACCTTGATCAACTATCTTCTTTACGATGCGAAGCAATCCGAACGTTCACGTGTCAGTAGCTTGATTGTTGCCAGCTCGATTGTCGGTGTGATTATTTCCCTGCTTATTGTGGCAAGCTTAGAGCACTACTTAACAGCAGAAGAGATGAGCGCTTGGGGGTGGCGAGTACCGCTACTAGTCGGAGTTGCCAACATCATCGTCAGCTTGTACTTGCGTCTTTCTCTGCCTGAATTGCCCAAAGCAGAAGCGGTGGCAAGCAAGTCGAGCAGCCAGATCATTGCCAAAGTGTTTTGTATCTCCATTCTTGGCGCGGTGGTGTTCTATGTGCAGAATCTGGCCAGTGGCATTTTGGGTAAAGCCATGGGCATTGAGAACCTTGCGCTGATCAACGCATCAGTGCTGGTTGTCTTGCTGTTCGTGTTGTCGTTTATCGTCGACAAAGCCTCTTCACCACAGCAAGGATTCAAAATCGGCGCCTTATTTATGCTGTTCGCAGCAGTGCCACTGTTTGCCTTACTCGGATCCAGTATCTTCATCTGGCAAGCGCTCGCGGTGTTGGGTATCAGTACGTTGGCAGCGATCATTCTCGGTAATTTGGCCGCGCTGTTATGGCAGCAATCCGCCAACCAAACCACCAGCTTGGGCATTGGTTACAACATCGCCCTGTCTATTTTTGGTGGCTTAACCCCATTAATTGTGGCCGAAGCGATGTCATTCAGTGCCATCTATGTTGGTGTGTATGTGGCGCTCGCCACCTTACCGGGGCTCGCGGTACTGTACCGTTTTAATACCCCAGCGCACCCAGAGCCGGTTCACTCGGCATAGGGATTCAAACCAGTGAAATATAGGCGCTAACACGCAGTGTTTAGCGCCTTTATTTATCGTCAACCTAGAGTGTCAAAAACCAAAAATTGAAAAAGAGACACAAGAAATTGGCAGATTTTCCAATTTTTCGTTTTTGAAAATAAATTAGTCATTACAACTCATTGAATTAATTAGCATGTTGCGCTGGGCGTACTTCTTGCACTACTCGTCCTTATTTTGCGGTAAGCCCTGTGCCAGTGTCGGAGTAAAACCATGAGTAACTGCCTACCCATTCCCCCCAAAACGTCGATGTTCTGGGATGACCATGACTTCACTTTTGAGCAGGCCAAATCCGCCTATGAAGCTGATGGCAATTTGTTGTCGTTTGCTAACGTCTCCGACGCACCAGCTGAAGATATTGACGGTGCTCCCCCTAAGCACAGCATGTTTTGGGAAGGGGGAACCGAAAAATTGAACCACCGGTCCAAACCGAGCCCGAGCCTCGCCAGTTCAATCAGCCCAAAATCGCATCCGAAGCCGCACCGGCCCACTTTGTGCCTGTGCGCTATGCCTTAGATCAGCCTGAATCTGACAGCTTGCCACTCTTTGGCTTGCCGGAACAATGGCGCGGTTCTGGCCCCGCACGGTTAAACACGCTCAGTTACACTCTCAGGCAGCTGAGAGATGGCTGTATGTGTACAATGCCCAAGAAGAAACGCTTGATGAGTATGAGGTAAAAGGCAACCAGTTTACCCATTACAAACTGGGCGAAAATGAAGACCCGCAATCGCCGCAGCGAGGCAGCCCTCAAGCAAGCTTACCCTACCTGAGTTATCTTGAAGGCAGTCTGGTGTCACTGTGTTTTTCAGAGCACCGTTGGACATGGACCATGTACTTAAAGGTACTAGACAACCCAAGCAGCCACATCGGTCGAATGCAAACCGTGGTGCTTAATCCCAGTGAGCACCAACGTCATATCGGCCCGATTGAAAACCTCACCGAAGTGGCGGATATTGAAGCGTCAGCCACGGAAGATGGCCGTTTTGCTCAGTCTAGTGTGGCCACAGTGGCGGATGAGCACGACAGCATCATCAAACCTATTGCGATTGAAAGTGACATCACCAGTGCCATACCAGAGGAGGAGTCGGCCTATTTTGTTGCCGTCACCGACCATGCAGCAGATATCCGAGATATGGCGATCCACTTTGCCTGTCTTGCCAGTCCGTATCGACTGTTTACCGAACAAAATGCCAGCCAGTGGCAACTGATGCAGACCGCGATGCAACTGTGCATGTTCGGCGCCAGTGACGAAATCAAGTATCCTTATCACGTCAGAAAGAAAAGCCAGCAACTCGAATTTTATCAAAAGATGAGTGACTACTACGACAACCATGCGATGTCGGAACTCACCCCAAGGCCCGATCGCCAAGGGCATGCCTGCGCCGTTTTCACAAGGGGACATTAACTACTTCGAGCACCAGACCTCAGCCGTTGCGGAGTCGATCCAAAAAGAATTTGGTATTTCCGCGTCACAATTTGGACGCTACGAGCAGTGGATTGCTGGCGATCGTTGGCGCAGGCAACTTAATTGGCAACAAATGCTCAGTGAGATGCACGCCCTGTCTGAGCAGAAGGAAGCGATGCTCGCACAGATCGTGGCAACGAAGCAGGACTTTATTGCGGCACTGGAAGCTTTGTCACCGCACCACCTTGAGCAGATCTTCGATTTGTACAGCGAAGAGACGCAATGGAGCCTGAGCCATCTGCACCTTGAAGCGATGGAGTCTTTCAGCTTAGTGATAGAAGAAGACGACAGACAATGGGCAGATGGCCAGTGGTCAAAACCCACCAGCATGTTGCCATTGTACACCGCGGGTTTTAGTGCAGCCTGTACAACAAGTTGGGCGAATCCTTGCCGTCACCGATTGAGGTAGAGGATGAGTCTGAAGAGACGATTATGGAGCATGTATCGGCGTGGAGTAGCCGCACGGGCATGTATGCCAAAGTCGCCGACTTTATGTCAAACCCCAACAGTGCTGAAACCATGATCCTCAAAGAGCTGGCGCAAGGCTTCCAAGAGTTGGATAAAGTCTTTAAAGCGGCGGCGGGTGCCGCCATGCGTGGGGTGGCTGAGTATTCGGTTAGCTTGAGTGCGAAGGCCTCGTCGCTCATGATGGCGTACCTTTCTAAGCCTTTACATCGTCACTCTTTTTGTTGGTTTGCCATTGCGGCGGAACTGGTTGCCAATGCCACAGCGGTGACCATACCGAAGGGTTATGCGGCCAAGTTTGCCGACTGGCGAGGGCGGATCAACACCGCCCATAAAGAGCTTGAGCTGGTTAACAAAGAACTTGCCGCGCAACGCAATACCTCAAACAAACAGCGCAAAGCCTTACTCGACAAACAGCGCCAGCTAAAAAAGTGGTCAACGCCAATGCTATGGGCTTCACGCAGCGGATTGTACTTAAAGGTGATATGGTCAAGCGTACGATAGAGTTGCATCGTAATATCCTCAACAATCAGGTCAAAAATCTGCACACTGTGTTTGAGAATGTCGGTGGCCTAGGTTTTCTCGCCTTTCTCTTTAACGCCATCGCCCTTGGCGATGCAATCAGCACCATAAAACATACCGGGCTGGTGTCGAAGGATGATGCCCTCGATGTGCAGCAAAAGATGTTTTACGTTGCCACGGCATGGACAGGGATCCGTACTTGGTCTGTATGGAATAGAATTAGCGCCAGTAAAAAATTGAGAGGCTCTTCATTAAACGCATTGCGCTCATTAGTGGAAAACAATGATAGATTTTCGGGTTTAGTTTTAGATGATCTTAAGTTGTTTAATAAATGGCTAGCCACTACTGCCTGTTTGGGTATGCTCGCTTCAGGGATTGAAGCTTACCGCTCATTCGAGAGAATCGATCAAACCTATGGTGTAGAGAGAAGTTTGCAGTGGATGCACTTTTCTGCTTTGGGTTTAATGACCAGCGTCGGATTGTTCCAAACGATAGGCGGAGCGACGGGGGCTTTGTCTGCCAATATTCTCTTTGGTGGGCCGGTTATGGCTGGGTTGCTTGTTCTTACCCTGATGTATCTCTGGTCTAGTTCCGCTCTTGATGGGCTAAAACAGGACCAGTATCAAAAGTGGCTAGATAAATTGCCTTGGGGCTATCACCCGGAAAGAACACGCTGGAGCCAGGCAGCAACCTTGGTAGAGCGTCAGCAGCAAGATAGCCAACTAGTGCAACAAGCCTTATTTGAACTCGACACTATTGCTCAGCAGCCAACGGTGTACCATAAACCGATTGAGCAAGTGCACACCCGGCCTGGCCTCGCACAATATGTAGACACCACTGTCGTTGGGGTGAAAGTACATATTCAGGTACCCAACTTGGTAGCCAAACAGGGGCTAATACTGCGCACCAATACCGAAGCCAGCGCAGACGAGCTCACCGCAGGGGAGTGGCACCCTAATGCCAATATCGAGAGCCTAGCCGCCGATGCGACCCAAGGTAAAAGCGTGTACAGTGTGATCCTGCCAGTCAGGGATAATATGCGCTATTTGGCTCTGCGAATCAGCTACCCCAGCGAGGAGGGGGAGCGTCACTACTGGTTGCAATATTCGCTCGCTCAAACGGCCTCTTACAGCGTTATTTCAGACAGCAGTAAACAAGAGACCATCACTCAGACGCTAAGCAATACGCAAGGCGAAATTGCGTCGCAAGGCGAAATTACGTTACAGGAGTAACTCTTGGCTTATTTACCCTTTTTCCTCACCCCAGAAGAGTTTGCACTTAAGCAAAAGCAGCAAGAGCAGGAAATTGCTGCTGGGCGCGATCAGATACGTTGGCATAAATACGATATTGAAGAGGCTTTTCGTTGTCTGTGATTCAGGCTAAGTGAAAATAACACCACCGACCCTACTGATGGCATGGTCGGTGGTTAATGGTTGTATGTCTGTGTAAGATAAATTTTCTACATTATCTCATAGTAACAAACTCTTCTGAGCCCGTTGGGTGGATAGCTACCACAGAGTCGAAGTCGGCTTTGGTTGCACCCATCTTCATCGCCACGCCGAAACCTTGGATCATTTCATCGACCGTGAAGCCGATACCGTGTAGTCCGACGACGGTTTCTTTTTCACCAGCACAGACCAGTTTCATTTTACATGGTTGACGATGCTTAGTGACCGCGGTGTACATGGCGGTAAAGCCAGATGTGTAGACTTTGATGTTGTCTTTGCCGTACATCTCTTCCGCTTCTTGGGTTGTGAGGCCGATAGTGCCGATTGGCGGGTGGCTAAAGACCACCGTTGGTACTAGGTTGTAGTCCATCTTAGCTTCTGGCTTGTTGTTAAACAGACGCTCAGATAGCTGGCGACCTGCTTTAACGGCCACTGGCGTTAGCTCGATACCACCTTCCATGATATCACCGACACAGTAGATGCCAGACACATTGGTCTGCTGGTATTCATCGACCTTGATGTAACCACGGTCATTGGTTTCAACACCCGTTGATGCTAGGTTGATAGCGTCAGTTGCTGGATGACGGCCAATCGCCCAGATCAACGTATCGACGTTTTGAGAATTACCGTTCTCTAGGTGAAGCGTTAGGCTGCCATCGGCTTCCTTAACCACTTCTTTTGGTACTGAGTGGGTGTGCAGTGTTGGGCCTTCGGCTTCCATCACTTCAACCAGCGTCTCGATGATCATTGGATCAAAGCTGCGCAGTGGTGATTCTTTACGACAGAATAGATGAGTGTCTGTGCCAAGCGCGCTCAGTACGCCAGCAATTTCAACCGCGATGTAACCCGCGCCAATAACCGCGACGCGTTTTGGTTGCTCGTTCAGTTCGAAGAAACCGTTTGAATCGATGCCGTGTTCTGCCCCTGGGATGTTAGGAATTGTTGGGCGGCCACCTACGGCAATCAGGATGTGGTCGGCGGTGTAGTGTTCGCCGTTTACTTCAACGGTTTTCTCGTCAACAAACTTAGCGAAGCCTTTAATAACATTGACTTTGTTGTTGCCCAGTACGCGATCGTAAGATTGGTGAATACGACCGATGTAAGCCTGACGACTTTCAACCAGCTTGTTCCAGTCGAAGCCTTTTACATCAACATCAAAGCCGTAGTCTTCAGCGTACAGGTTCATCGCTTCAGCCACCTGAGCACCATGCCACATGACTTTCTTCGGTACACAACCTACGTTTACACACGTGCCGCCTAGATCCTGAGCTTCAATCAGCGCAACTTTAGCACCATACATCGCTGCTCGGTTTGCTGAAGCAATACCACCACTACCGCCACCGATACAGATATAGTCAAAATGAGTCGCCATTACTTTCTCCAATTATTGCGGGATTAAGGCGCTGTGCGACATCTGTTGCCCAGTCGCAAGCTCCCTGCGAGTTTTAATTCATTGTCTTTGATATGGAGGATAGATCGGTTGAACTCAATCTATCCTATTTAATTTTTCTTCGCCCTGCGCGGTAATCGTCGCAAGCGGCTATTACTCCGGTACTATCCAGTCTACTTTGATATGACCGGTTGCAGGCGCAATGGCTTCTTTGAGGAAAGGCAAAATAGCATTCATCTGGCTTTCCAATTTCCACGGAGGATTAATCACAATCATGCCTGACGCGGTCATCCCGTGTTCATTGCTGTCGGCCGCGACACCTAGTTCAATTTGCAGGATCTTACGGATACCCAAGCTTTGCAGACCTTCAATCATGTCTTCAATGTCGCAGCGATTAACCACCGGATACCAGATTGCATAGATCCCCGTGGCCCAGCGTTTATGGCTCTGATAAATCGCTTGGACGACATCACGGTATTCTTTTTGCCAGTTCGTAAGGTGGGTCAATCAGTACCAGACCACGGCGTTCTTGTGGAGGTAAGCTTGCCTTCAAACGCTTGAAACCGTCTTCCTTATAAATGCTGACTTGACGGTCACGATGAAATTCTTGTTCCAGCAATGGGTAGTCGCTTGGGTGAAGCTCCGTCAAGACCATACGGTCCTGTGGGCGCAGATGCGCACGAGCCACACGCGGCGAACCTGGGTAATAACGCAGTGTGTCACCGTTGTTCAGTGCCTGAATCGATGCGAGGTAGCTTTGGATCTCTTCTGGGATCTCAGCTTGTTGCCAGACACGTGCGATACCTTGTTTGTATTCACCTGTCTTTTCTGACCATTCGTGGGTTAAGTCATAGCGACCCACACCCGAGTGGGTATCATGGTAAACAAATGGCTTATCTTTTTGCTTGAGCGCGTTGAGGATAAGGCTTTGAACAATATGCTTAACCACGTCAGCATGGTTACCTGCGTGGAAGCTGTGGCGATAACTTAACAAAATGACACTCTCTAACTGGTGACGACACCGGGTAATTTAATAGCAGATAGTATACGCCACTATTGAAAATTGCTGAACCTACCTATATTTACTATTTAAGACAAACGAGAAATACCAAAGACGGACCCGTCAGTTCGCTTTTTGCCAATAAAAGGAATGCTTTATGTCTAATCCTCTTCTGAGCTTTACCGATTTGCCCCCGTTTTCTGATATCAAACCTGAACACGTGAAACCAGCCGTTGAACAGGCGATTACAGACTGCCGAGCAAAAATCGAGCAGGTACTAGAAGGCAACAGTAACCCAAGCTGGGAAAGCGTTGTTGCACCAATTGAAGAAGTGGATGATCGCCTCAGCCGCCTTTGGTCACCTGTGAGTCATATGAATTCAGTGATGAACAGTGATGAATTGCGTGAAGCGTATGAAAGCTGCTTACCTCTATTGTCCGAATACGGTACTTGGGTAGGGCAGCACAAAGGCTTATTTGAAGCCTATAAAGCGATGAAAGCCAGTGAAGAATTTGCTGACTTGACTCAGGCACAGCAAAAAACCATCACAGATTCGCTACGTGATTTCGAGTTGTCAGGCATCGGTTTACCTGCTGACGAGCAGCACCGTTACGGAGAGATCAGTAAGCGTATGTCTGAGTTGGGTTCTAAGTTTTCCAACAATGTGTTGGACGCGACCATGGGTTGGACCAAACACGTTGAAGATGAAAAACAATTGGCAGGTATGCCGGAGTCTGCATTGGCATCTGCCAAAGCGGCGGCCGAGTCCAAAGAGCTGGAGGGTTACCTGCTAACGCTGGATATCCCATCTTACCTGCCGGTGATGACCTACTGTGACAATCAGGCGTTACGTAAAGAGCTCTATGAAGCTTATGTCACTCGCGCCTCGGACCGTGGCCCGAAAGCGGGCGAGTGGGACAACAGTGAAATCATTAACGAACAGTTGAAACTGCGTTATGAAATCGCCCGTATGCTGGGTTTTAATACCTTCAGTGAGAAGTCTCTGGCGACTAAGATGGCAGAAAACCCATCGCAAGTGTTGGGCTTCCTCAATGACCTTGCCAACAAAGCCAAACCGCAAGGCGAGCGCGAAGTTGAAGAGTTGCGCCAGTTTGCAAAGAGTGAGTTTGGGGTTGAAGAACTCAACCTTTGGGACATTGCTTACTACAGTGAAAAGCAGAAGCAGCACTTGTTCCAGATTTCTGACGAAGAGCTACGCCCTTACTTCCCAGAACAAAGAGCGGTCAGTGGCTTGTTTGAAGTCTTAAACCGTGTATTTGGTATGAATGTCAAACAGCGAGAGGGCGTTGATGTTTGGCATGAGTCCGTACGATTCTTTGATATTTTTGATGCCAACGATCAGCTTCGTGGCAGCTTCTACCTTGACCTGTATGCGCGTGAACACAAGCGCGGCGGCGCTTGGATGGACGAATGCCGTGTGCGCCGTATCAATGCGCAAGGTGAGTTGCAATCACCGGTGGCGTATCTGACTTGTAACTTCAACAAACCGGTTGGCGACAAGCCTGCGCTGTTTACTCACAATGAAGTCGTGACGTTATTCCATGAGTTTGGCCACGGTATTCACCACATGCTGACTCAGGTTGATACGGGTTCAGTTTCGGGTATCAACGGTGTACCGTGGGATGCGGTCGAGTTGCCAAGTCAGTTCCTAGAGAACTGGTGTTGGGAAGAAGAGGCGCTGGCGTTTATCTCTGGGCACTTCGAAACGGGCGAACCCCTGCCAAAAGAGATGCTGGATAAGATGCTGGCAGCGAAGAACTTCCAGTCGGCGATGTTTATTCTTCGTCAACTAGAGTTCGGATTGTTTGATTTCACGCTGCACACGGAGTTTGACCCAGAAATCGGTCCTCGTGTGCTGGAAACGTTAGCCGATGTTAAGTCTAAGGTTGCCGTCTTGCCAAGTCTGGAATGGAACCGATTCTCGCACAGCTTTAGCCATATCTTTGCTGGTGGTTACAGTGCAGGTTATTACAGCTACCTGTGGGCAGAAGTGCTTTCTTCAGATGCCTTCTCTCGTTTTGAAGAAGAAGGCATTTTTAATACCGACACCGGTAAGAGCTTCCTAAACAACATTCTGGAAATGGGCGGCAGTGAAGAGCCAATGGAGTTGTTCAAGCGCTTCCGTGGTCGTGAGCCGCAAATCGATGCCTTGCTGCGTCATTCTGGTATTAGCGCTTAACCGCTGAGATGTGACACTAAACAACGCCCTCCAGATCGGAGGGCGTTTTGGTATTGGGTTTACCCTTGTAGCTTGCGCTTAATCAGCTTATCCAGAGAAACTAAGCCCGGTCCCCAGACTACGACGTTGAGAATCATCAAGCCCCAAAGCTGATGGTCGTAGAAGCCCTTCTCCCATAGCAGCGGGTAGGAAACGACAGCAATAATATTGAACACGAACAAGATAGCTGCCATGGGTCGGGTCAACAGGCCAAATGCTAAGAAAGCAGGCAGAATAAGCTCAGCGACAGTACCTAGGTAAGCTGCCAGCTCCCAAGGTAAAATCGGCACCTGATATTCGTATTCAAACAGGTAAAGGGTGCTGTCCCAAGAGGCAATTTTAGTCAGGCCAGAATTGAAAAAGACCCAAGCAACCCAGAGTCGACAAAACAGCAGTAGCAGTGGCACAAACACACATTGGGCTTTATCGACTAAGGCGTCGTAGCGCTCAATCATGTTTTTTATAGCGTTAGACATAGCAACAATCCTTATTCTTATTGGGCGAGAGAAAACCCAGAGATTAACTGGTTCTCCAGTAGCACTCCCAGATAAGGCAGGTGTGTTGCTGGGATTTCTCCTAGCGTGCAACCTGAGCTGAGATACTGAAGCAGTTCAAAAGGCAGCTGATCGAGCGACATCGTCCAACATTGACCGTCGGGTTGACTGATGATCACGCCATATTCGGCTTGATTGAGCGTCAGCTGTTCGAAATTATTATTCTCAATGGCCAGACGCAGCGCATATACCGCGTAGGGTGAATGAAAAGGTAAAGTGCCGGGCGAAAGGTGAAAATGGATGTTAGGCTGCTGCTGCTCTGCCACTTCCGCTAAGCGAGCAATCGGCCAAATATCTTCCGGTGTTTTGACACTACCTTGACGTTGTTGAGAGACATCGATTTGCCATTCAAAATGCGCCACATCCGCCGCATAAGGGGCCGCTTCAACCACAGCTGGGAAAGCTTCTATGGTGGTGGCGAAATGCTCGCCATAGTCAGTCACGTCACCAGAGCGAAGAGGGTGGTTGAGAACATGCTGACGAGCCAACTGCTCAAAGCACTCTTCACCCACCAGCGCCAGTACCATAGGGTAAGTGGCCTGAAGGACTTCGCTTAAGCTGATGATGAAGTTGTTGCGGTAAATCTGCATCCGTTCGTCGGCACTGAAGGTATCAGAGCAGATATCACAGGCATCACCCGTCGCTTGATAGTGCAGGGCATTGGCGAAGTTTTTTTGTAGTTCTGCTAGAGATTGACTCATGACACCTTCCTCCCCTGCAACGCGTCGAACTGAATCAGCCTGTCACTGGCTTTATGGCACTCTGCCAACAGCACGTCGGGCTGGGGAATGTCCAGATCCCATTCAATTAGCGTATGGCGCGGGCCGTGAGCAGCCAGCCATTGTTCGTATAGCATCCACACTTCATCAGAAACAGGCTGACTGTGGGTATCTATCCAGATTTGACCTTTTTCCAACGGCTTAATCGTAAAGCCTGCCAAATGAATTTCATCGACTTTATCGGCTGGAATCGCGTTGATGTAGGTCTGACTATCGAAACCGTGGTTAAAGGCGGAAACGTGGATATTGTTGAGATCAAGCAGTAATCGGCAGTCGGTACGCTTTTGTACTTCAGCCAGAAATTCCCATTCGGCAATCGTAGAGTGAGCAAACTTCACATAGCTCGATGGGTTTTCTATCAGCATTGGCCGCTGAATAACATCCTGAACGTCGATGACGTTGCGGCAAAACACCGCTAAGGCTTCTTCTGTATAAGGCAGTGGCAGCAGATCATTAAAATAGTGGCCGCCATTTTCACTCCAACTGAGATGATCGGAGACCAAAAACGGGTTGACCTCATCAATGAGTGATTTGAGTTGTTTAAGGTGGTGTTGGTTAACCCTGTCAACGCTGCCGAGCGATAAGCCAATGCCATGACAGCTTATTTGGTAGTCATCCCTCAGTTTGCGCAGGCTTTGTCTCGCTGGTGAGTAGGGTTGAAAGTAGTTTTCACTGTGAATTTCCAACCAAGATAAGCCGGGTTTATTGTCAGTGAAATAATCGATATGAGGAGCGCGCAGTCCTACACCCACCTGATTGTGGTAGTTGTCCTTATTCACGAACTCTTCCTTTGTGGGTAAAAACAATAAAGGCGACCGAGTTGAGCCTAGGTCGCCTCATCCAATCGATTAAGAAGACTGAGTGCTACCGCCAACGAGCTTGCCACATAGTCCTTTAGGAACGACTACGAAGGCATCTTTCTGGTTATCTTCTTTTGCAGTCCCTGCACAAGAACTGGTTTTGGTTGCACAATCGTTTTTACCTGCTTTTGAAACGCCGTAGCATTTCTCTTTTTCTGCAGCAACAGCAGGTGCCGCAGTGAGCATTGTGCCGCCTAAAGCGAGTAGACCAGTAACAGCAGCAGTAACAGCAAGATTAGACTTTTTCATAGTAATTTCCTCAGACTTTTCCTTTCTTAGTGAATACCCAAGTGATCTGCGGCTAAAACGTTTCTTCAAAGGTCACTTGGGTATTTTTCACAAGCTAATTCATAAACTTGCTTAATTAAAAGGATAGAAAAAGCCTCAATAAACTTTCAGAAAACCAATAAAAAATTGCCTTGTTATTGATTTTATTTATTTAAAGTTATGTTTTATAAAGAAAATACAGCATAAAAAATTTGTGCTTTTTCTTCTGAAATAGGTAGGGTGTTTAGGTTATAATCGATTTTCATGTATAGATAACCAGTAGCTGAGCTCATAATGGATCCTTCATTACTTCTTGACGGCCTTAACGATAAGCAGCGTGAAGCCGTGGCCGCTCCACTTGAAAATTTACTTGTCCTAGCGGGCGCAGGGAGTGGTAAAACCCGGGTGCTGGTGCACCGTATCGCGTGGCTGATGTCGGTGGAGCAGGCGTCTCCTTTTTCCATTATGTCGGTGACGTTTACCAATAAAGCCGCTTCGGAAATGCGCGGCCGTATTGAAGAGTTGATGATGGGTAGTGCATCAGGAATGTGGAATGGCACGTTTCACGGTATCTGCCATCGTATCCTACGTGCCCATTATATTGATGCGAAATTACCGGAAGACTTTCAGATCATTGATACGGATGACCAACAGAGATTGTTGCGTCGTCTCATTAAAGCGCAAAATCTGGATGAGAAGCAATGGCCAGCACGACAGGTAAGCTGGTGGATTAACGGCAAAAAAGACGAAGGTCTGCGTCCAAGTCATATTGATGCTTACCACGATCCTGTGACCAAAACCTATCTGCAGCTCTATACGGCTTATCAGGAAGCATGTGACCGTGCTGGTTTGGTCGATTTCGCCGAAATTCTTCTACGTACACATGAGTTGTTGCGGGATAACAAGTTTGTGCGTGAGCACTACCAGGCACGCTTTAAACATATCTTGGTGGATGAGTTCCAGGATACCAACAACATTCAATACGCTTGGCTGAGAATGATGGCCGGCCCAGAGTCACACGTGATGATTGTTGGGGATGATGACCAGTCTATATACGGCTGGCGTGGCGCTAAGATTGAAAATATTGAGAAGTTCACGCGCGAGTTCCCAAGCGTCAACACCATTCGTCTGGAGCAAAACTACCGCTCTACTAAGACCATCCTCGAAGCTTCCAATACTCTGATTGCTAATAATACAGAGCGCATGGGGAAAGAGCTATGGACTGATGGCGTCGAAGGTGAGCCGATCTCTGTTTATTCTGCTTACAACGAGTTGGATGAAGCCCGTTTTGCTGTCAACAAGATTAAAGAATGGCAGGAAAAAGGTGGTGCATTGAATGATGCCGCCATGCTTTATCGTAACAACGCTCAGTCTCGGGTACTGGAAGAAGCGTTAATTCAGGCTGGCCTACCCTATCGCATTTATGGTGGTATGCGATTCTTCGAGCGTCAGGAAATCAAAGATGCACTGAGCTATCTACGATTGATGGCAAATCGCAATGATGACGCGGCGTTTGAGCGGGTGGTAAATACACCAACCCGCGGGCTTGGAGACAAAACCTTAGAGACGATTCGTTTTGCAGCGCGGGATCGTGGTTGCACCATGTGGCAAGCGAGTGTTGCTCTGCTGGATGAGCAGGTTTTGGCTGGTCGAGCGGCGGGAGCGTTAAGCCGTTTCGTTGAGCTGGTCAGCGCGCTGGAAGATGATACCTGTGAAATGTCTCTGCATGAGCAGACGGACCATGTGATCAAATACTCCGGCTTATTTGCCATGTACGAACAGGAAAAAGGCGAGAAATCCAAGGCGCGAATAGAGAACTTGGAAGAGTTGGTCACCGCCACGCGCCAATTCGAAAAGCCGGAAGAAGCAGAAGAAATGACCTTGCTCACGGCATTCCTGACCCATGCAGCGCTGGAGGCGGGTGAAGGTCAGGCCGACGAGTTCGAAGATGCGGTGCAACTGATGACCTTGCACAGTGCAAAAGGTCTGGAGTTCCCATTGGTGTTTATGGTTGGTGTCGAAGAAGGTATGTTCCCAAGCCAGATGTCCGCTGAAGAGGCTGGGCGCTTGGAAGAGGAACGTCGACTGTGCTACGTGGGGATGACCCGGGCGATGGAAAAGCTCTACATCACCTATGCTGAGATGCGTCGTTTGTACGGTCAGGACAAATACCACAAACCTTCGCGCTTTATCCGTGAACTGCCAGAAGGTTGCTTAGATGAAGTGCGGATGAAAGCGCAGGTCAGCCGTCCGACAAGCTCGGGTCGCTTTAGTCAAACGGTTGTCAAAGAGAATTTTAACGAGACAGGTTTTAGTCTTGGTTCTCGCGTTATGCACCCTAAGTTTGGTGAAGGGACGATCATCAACTTTGAAGGCAGCGGCCCACAGAGTCGAGTGCAGGTTGCATTTAATGGTGAAGGCATCAAATGGCTAGTCACCGCTTACGCTAAACTAGAAACGTTATAACCGCTAAGTTTATTTTCTCAAAATAGTTGGGCTTGTAGACAAGGCGGCAATTGAACGAGCCCCCTGAGAATAGGGAACCTATGTGATGGGGCGAGTGAAAGCAGACAACGCAGTCTAAAGTTCAAATATGAAGAGAAAAAGATAAAGAAAAACCCCGAGGGCTTGCGCCCATCGGGGTTATAGTCTTACTCGCAGCAATCCGGCTACTATAAGTGCTCCATGCATCAAATCCTTGATAGTATGCTGATGTCCTTCAGCGTCGTCCATTCATCGCCATCCTAGCGGTGTCCTTGACCCTATCCTGGTCCACTAACTATCCTGGTTAGCTCACTTCGCTTGTTCCTTTAGCGGTGTCCTTGTCATCATCCTGATAATAAGTCCTTTCCTCATCCTGAGGTGTCCATTTCCCATCCTGAGTAGCAACCATCCTAGTTACTAATGAGTCCGTTCAATGTCCTATTCGCTGTCCTTGCCGATTGTTCATCCTGAGCAACCGTATCTTCTTCCTGAAGATGACCAAATCCTTGGTAATTCCTGTTCCGTGTCAGCATCCTTCCGACAGGTTTAATATTACGTTTCTGACGGCTTTCAGCAACAGCGCAGAATTAGATTTGTTGAATGAGCGTTTGGTTAAAAATAACTCATTGTCTTTTATTACAATGACATACATGTCATAAATTGTAATCTTCTCACTAAAAAAGCTATTTTTGCTCACCAGCCTGTAAGAGATCTCGCACAAGCTGGTGAGCAGATCGACGCTATTGGCCGATAGCCGCACCTTCGCGTCTTGGGTCTGCTGCGCCTTCTAATTCATTATTCTTGAATAGAATTGCGTGTAGGCCAGAATTCAAGTCACGAATATTCACTTCGAAACCCATTTTCTCTAGTTCTGACTTGAGGTTTTCTGCCTCTGTTCCTTGCTCAATATCTAATGTACCGAAGCGATTCAGTAAGTGTGGTTGGTTGATCGCTTGCTGAATATCCATATCCCACTGAGTGTGAGCAATGATGGCTTGAGCGACATAGCCAATAATGCGACTGCCACCCGGAGAGCCGATCGCCATGTAAGGTTTGCCTTCTTGCATGATGATGGTCGGCGCCATTGAAGAGCGAGGACGCTTACCCGGCTCTAAACGGTTTGCAATAGGGTGACCGTCTTTGTGGGACCGGAAAGAAAAGTCGGTCAACTCATTGTTTAGCAGGAACCCATTGGTCATCAAACGTGAGCCAAACGCGTTTTCAATCGTGGTGGTGATCGACACCACATTGCCTTCTTTATCCACCACATTGAAGTGGCTGGTCGATGGCAGCTCAATCGATTCATCGCGGCTTTGACGCTGAGCGTAGCTCCAAGGCGGTGTACCTGCAGATGCTGACTCCAGTGCTTTCCCCGGTGTAATGAGTTTTGCACGCTGTTTGAGATAGTCTGAATTGAGTAAACCTTGAGTAGGCATAGGGACAAAATCTTCATCGGCCATATACATGCCGCGGTCGGCAAAGGCTAAGCGTGAAGCATCGGCGATGACTTGCCAAGATTTGGCGTTATCAGGACCCCAGTTTTTAAGATCAAACTGCTCTGTTATGGTCAAAATTTGACCCACGGTAAGAGCGCCAGAGCCTGGTGGCCCCATTCCACAGATGTCGAAGCTTTGATACGCGGAGCAGACAGGCTGACGCTGTTTGATTTGGTAAGCATCGAAATCAGCTTGCGCTAGTACGCCTGGGTTGCCAGCGGCCGATTGGACTGTGTTGATGATATCGCTTGCAATTTTGCCCTGATAAAAGGCGTCCGCACCCGCTTTAGCGATTGCTTCGAGTGTGGCCGCGTATTCAGGGTTCTTCAGTAATGTACCTTGCTGCTTGGCAGAGCCATCACTGTTAAAGAAATAGGCTTTGGTTGCTGGGAAACGCGATAGACGTTCTGCATCTTTCTCAATCAAGGTGGCTAAGCGAGGGCTAATGGTAAAACCGTTTTTAGCGACCTTAACTACAGGTTCAATCAGCGTTTTCCATTCAAGTTTGCCGTATTTCTGGTGAGTCTCCCACATCAGTTTCACGGTGCCTGGTGTACCGACAGAGCGGCCACCTACCACAGCATCGTAAAATTGCATCGGTTCGCCATTCTCATCTTGGAAAAGGCGAGGTGTTGCTGCTAGAGGTGCAGTTTCACGGCCATCATAAGTGGTTAACTGCTGCTTTTTTGCATCCCAATACACTAAAAAAGCACCGCCACCAATACCAGAGGACTGTGGCTCCACTAGGCCAAGCATGAGCTGAGTGGTGACCATAGCATCGATAGCGTTACCGCCTTGTTTGAGGATATCAGCACCTGCTTGTGTTGCTAGCGGGTTAGCGGCGGTGACCATCCAGTCTTTGGCCTTAACCAGTTGCTTTTGTTCTAAGCCACTACTGTGTTCTGGGGCAACTGAATCGGCGGCCTGATTTGCGGCCGCACCAACGGACGTTAGTAATAGGCACGTCGTTAGGAAAGTACGTTTCCACTGCATCTTGTTCTCCTTGTTATTTATGCAGCGACAAGAGTGACAGCGGAGTGACCGTGAGTCTAAGAGTTTGTTATGAAAATGTAAGCTCGAATCAAATTTTAGACACTAGAGAGTAGGGCAGACAAGGATTGCCATAAAATGCTCACTCCGATAACAGTGAATAGCACGCCACAAAGGCCATCTATGTATACGGCTAGAGAATGAATTTTTCGTTGCATGCGCTGCGTGGACAGTGCCCAAGCAAGAAACGAGAACCAGAATAACGACAGACTCCAGAGAATAACCAGCGCTAACCCTTTACCAGTGAACGACATGCTGGCAGGCACCAAACTCGACATCAGGCTGACAAAAAACACCAAAGCCTTTGGATTGAGTATGTTAGTGGCAAACCCGCGTGACAAAGCCTGACGTTTGTTGCTCAGTAATAAGCTGGCTTGTGCGGGGCGCTCGTCAATGTGATGGTTATTGCGGAGTGTTGACCAGCTGGTCCTGAGTGCGCCGTAACCCAGGTAGAACAAGTAGCTGCCACCAGCTAACTGCAGCACAGCAAACAACATCGGTTGCTGATGAACAAGGTAGCTGACGCCCGTTAAGCTCAGTACCGAGTGCAGAAGAATGCCAAATGATAAGCCAAGCGCAATGTATAAGCCCGTCTGGCGACCATAGCGTGTTGCGTTTTGTACCACCAGCGCAAAATCCGGTCCCGGGCTCATTAAAGCGACAAAGTGAACCACAGCTAAGGTGGTGAGAATGGTGATTTCGTTCATCTGATTTGGTTTATTGTTTTAGATGGCTTCAGTGTGCTATGGATTGCGTTTGAAAGATTGTAAAAAACTGACACTAACTGATTTGAGAAGGGTTAACGCCGTAAGTGGACTTAAACGCCTTGCTGAAATGAGCCTGATCATAAAAACCCACTTGATGGGCGACTTCAGTGCCGCTCACTCCCGATTTGAGCAGCTTCATTCCTTGCTCCATGCGCAGGCGGCTCAACCAAGCATAGGGGGTTAATCCGACTTTGGCTTTGAAATGGCGTTGAAACTGGGTAGGGCTCAATTCACATAACTGTGACAGTTGTTCTAGTCTCATTGGCTGATCGAGATTGTCCAATAGGTACTCTTTCAATGTTGCTATAGATTGGTTACCTAAGGGGATGGCGCGCTTTTGTTCTAAACGGCCGTAATGGCTAAACAAACGTTCAAATCCCTCGTAAGGCAGACAATCTTTTGCCAGTTGGCTGAGCTTATTGCATGTAAGCAATTGGTGAAGTTGTGAGAGAGGCTGAAACACTTTTTGATCGGAAATAATCAGTTGCTTGAAGTGAAGTAGAGCACTCTGTTGCTTGAGCTGAGCAAGTTCGCTAAACCACGCAGGGTCAAGCGAAAATACCCGGGTTTGATACCCAGACTCCAAGATGGATTGACCGTCATGCAGCTCATCAGGGGGCATGATGACTAATTGCCCTTTCCCCACATGATGGTTTGAGCCTTTATAGTGGAACTTTTGTTGTCCACCCGTGATAAGGCCAATATGAAAATCAAGATGATAGTGGCGTGAAAAAGCGAATGACCGATAATTCGCTTCAATCAGACCTATCTCTTTTGTCTCAGTACTGTGGTAATTGACCTTATCCATACAACGAAAAAAGCTTGATGAGTATTTCATCAAGCTTATATGTGGGTCAGTGATTTGTCTTGTAAAAAACGATCACTTTTCTGTTGCCGCTCTACGCGAACGCTTGCTGGTCTTCAGACCATCAAAGCTAAAGATCACTAAAGCCCCCCAAATGAAGGCAAAGGTGATGGCTTTGTCTGTGGTAAAGGTTTCGCCATATACTAAAACCGCCAGTAGGAACATTAAGCTTGGGCCAATATACTGAAAAAATCCTAGGGTTGAGAGCTTAAGACGAGTGGCTGCGCCAGTGAAACACAACAAAGGTAAAGTGGTGATGACGCCTGCGGAGATCAGCAGCAGGTTCAGGGTAATAGGGTTCGCTGCAAAGTCGGAAGTCGGGGAGTCGGCAATCCACAATAGATACACCGCTGCGGCTGGCAGCATAACCAGTGTTTCAATAAATAGGCCCGTTTGAGCATCGAGGCTGACTTTCTTACGTAATAGCCCGTAAAAACCAAATGTTAGTGCAAGCGCGATCGCGACGATAGGCACAGAGCCAAAAGCGATCAACTGAACCATCACACCGCAAGCTGCAAGTGCAACGGCAAACCACTGCAATTTACGTAGCCGCTCACCTAAGAACAACATGCCGAGTAGCACATTAATTAGTGGGTTGATGTAGTAACCGAGACTGGCATCCAGCATGTGATTGGCATTGACCGCCCAGATGAAAATCAGCCAGTTGACTCCTACGAGGAGTGAAGTCGAAACCAGAAACAGCACTTTGGTTTTGGAGCGAATGACATCTCGCACGCCACGCCAGCGACGGCCTATATGTAGTAATACTGCCAACAGAGCAAAAGACCACACCACTCGATGACTGAGAATTTCAAACGGTGACACTTCACTGATGGATTTAAAATAGATCGGTGCAATGCCCCACATGGTGTAGGCACCGATGGCGAGAAGGATGCCTTGCCGTGCTCTTTGCTGTTCTTCTGGTGTCATTGACGTTTACTCAAAGGATGATTGTCTGCAAAAGGAAGCATCCAGTATACGAATGAGTCAGTTAATCACCTAGCAATTTGCGGTTTTATTCACATCCGAACACTACTACAATGTGGCCTTTGCATTCCCCATTCTTTGCTCAATCGAGATATCAATGACCGCGACACTGCTTGCTGAACAATCTGAACCGTCACCAACTCCACAAAGCGTACTGGAGGATGTGTTTGGTTATCAGTCATTTCGAGATGGTCAGCAAGAGGTCATTGAAGCGGCTGTCAGCGGTCAGGATAGTTTGGTCATCATGCCTACGGGTGGCGGTAAATCACTCTGCTATCAGGTTCCGGCCTTGGTGCGTGACGGTTTAACATTGGTGATTTCTCCTCTGATATCACTGATGAAAGATCAGGTCGATCAGCTCAAAGCCAATGGTGTTGCGGCGGAGTGTGTCAACTCTTCCATGCCCCGCGATGAGTTGTTCTCGGTCTATCAGCGGATGCAGTCAGGCCAACTTAAACTGGTGTATGTGTCACCCGAACGCGTGTTGATGCGCGACTTTATCGAACGCCTTGAAAGTCTGTCGCTGTCTATGATCGCCGTTGACGAAGCACACTGTATTTCTCAGTGGGGACATGATTTTAGACCTGAATACGCGTCGCTTGGCCAGATCAAACAACACTTTCCTCATGTGCCTTTTATGGCGCTGACGGCAACGGCCGATGATGCGACGCGCAATGACATCATGCATCGTCTGCAATTGAACGAGCCTCATATCCACTTGAGTAGTTTCGATCGCCCCAACATCCGTTATACCTTAGTTGAAAAACACAAACCGATTTCTCAGGTGATCCGTTTTCTCGACACTCAGAAAGGCAACTGCGGCATCATCTATTGTGGTAGCCGTAAGAAAGTTGAAATGGTGACGGAAAAACTGTGCAACAACCATATTCGTGCCGCCAGTTACCATGCAGGCTTAGAGACAGACGAGCGCGCTTATGTGCAAGAAGCGTTTCAGCGTGATGATATCCAAATTGTGGTCGCCACGGTGGCGTTTGGTATGGGGATCAACAAACCCAACGTACGCTTTGTGGTCCATTTTGATATTCCACGCAACATTGAATCCTACTATCAGGAAACTGGTCGAGCAGGTCGGGATGGTTTGCCAGCGGAAGCGATGATGCTGTATGACCCAGCAGATATCAGCTGGTTGAGGCGCATGTTGGATGAAAAAGACGATGGGCCACAAAAGCAAGTGGAAGCGCATAAGCTCAATGCGATGAGTGCCTTTGCTGAAGCGCAGACGTGCCGTCGTCAAGTGTTACTAAATTACTTTGGTGAGTACCGTGAGCAGCCTTGTGGCAACTGCGACATCTGTTTGGACCCGCCCAAGCATTTTGATGCCACTGAACAGGCACGTAAAGCGCTGTCTTGTGTCTACCGGGTTAATCAGAGCTTTGGTATGGGTTATGTGGTTGAAGTCTTGCGTGGTATGCAGAACATCCGCATACGCGAAAATGGTCACGACAAGCTCACCACTTATGGTATAGGACGTGAGAATAGCCACGACTACTGGGTGAGTATTTTCCGTCAGTTGATTCATAAAGGCATGTTGTTCCAGAATATTACTCGCAACTCAACCTTACAGCTTACGGAAGAAGCGCGTCCGCTATTACGTGGTGATACCGCTCTTGAATTGGCGGTTCCTCGTCTGGATACCGCCGCGAGAGCCGCTAAGTCGGACAAACTTACCAGTAAGAACTACGATAAAAAGCTATTTGCTAAGTTGCGTAAGCTTCGCAAAGCGATTGCCGATGAAGATGGTTTACCACCATACGTGGTGTTCAGCGATGCCACCTTGATTGATATGGCAGAAATTTTGCCAACCTCTTATGGTGAAATGCTAGCGGTCAATGGGGTAGGGCAGCGTAAGTTAGACAAATATGCCGATCCATTCTTAGATTTAATTCAGGAGCACATTACTCATCATGGTTGATTCAGTGCAGCAAACGGAATTTGGTTTGCTTGAGTATCAAGCGCAAGAAGGGCGTATCATTATTCGATCTCCGCGTTTTGATTTTGATAGTTTTCCTCAGCTGGCTGATAAGCTGATAAAACTCCTCTCTGCGTCTGTGATTGAAAAGCAATGGGACGCCGACATGCATTCATGGTTGATTGATTTTGAAGGATGTCAGTTGTTTCTCAAATCGGAACATTATAGCGAGAGTGTTTGGTTGGAGGCTTTGGCCATAACAGAGAGCAGAGAAGAGTTGGATTACCTCGCGGGTCTATTTCAACATGGATTCTAGTTAGGCGAACCGATTGCATTAAGCACATCTATTGCCACTTATATCGGTTAATGTATAATCGCCGGCCGCGATATTGGTCATGTTTAAAGCTTCACTTGGTTTAATGGCACAGCGCTATTTTGATGAAGCGGTAGTCATCTCAATATCGAGTTTTATTTTCGTTTTACATTGTTGGTAAGAGTCTTTCCGTGGCTGGAACAGATTCGCTTTGGGTTCCCTCACCCCCAAACCAAACTAAAAAGGTATCGCATGAGTAACTTTACCCCTGCGCAGCAGCGCAAAGCCCTTTTGTTATTAGTTCTATTTCACTTGATCATTATTGCATCGAGTAATTATCTGGTTCAGCTTCCATTTACTATCTTTGGTTTCCACACCACGTGGGGCGCCTTCACGTTTCCGTTTATCTTTTTGGCAACTGATCTGACAGTACGAATTTTTGGTGCCCAACTTGCGCGTAAGATCATTTTCTGGGTGATGCTACCAGCGCTGGCAGTGTCTTATGGTTTATCGGTATTGTTTTTTGAAGGGCAATTTCAGGGTTTCTCACACTTAGGTGAGTTTAATTTGTTTGTTGCGCGTATTGCGATTGCGAGCTTTATGGCTTATCTACTAGGGCAAATCCTAGATGTGCATGTGTTTAATCGCCTGCGCCAGATGAAGCAGTGGTGGGTTGCCCCAACGTGTTCCACTCTGTTTGGTAACGCGCTGGATACTATCGCTTTCTTTGCCATTGCATTCTACCAAAGCCCTGATCCATTTATGGCCGAGCACTGGACCGAAATCGCGCTGGTGGATTATGGATTCAAACTGGTGATCAGCTTGGGCCTATTTGTACCTATGTATGGTGTGCTGCTGAATTACTTGGTGAAGAAACTCACAGCTGTTAATCCTGACTTTAAAGTGATTGGCGCCAAATAAGGTTCGCCCTTCGAAAACAAAAAAGCCCGACAAGTGACCTTGTCGGGCTTTTTATTTGTTCTTTAGTTAGTTGGCAATGATGCTCAAAGGCCAGCCAATGTCACTTTGACGGTTGGCTTCTATTTCTAACTCCGCCGCAGTTAGAGGGTTGGCTTTCAGCCACTGTTCTGCAACCGTTAGGGTGAGCTTATCGCCTTGAGATTGAAGTGCGATATTGGGCTCCAAATCCGGATTGCGACGATGGGTCAGTAAAACCGCGAGACGCAGCAAACGTAATACCCGTTTGGCACTGTTACCTGACAGCGCATGTTGCTCTGGCAGAGAAGTGAGTTGTTCGCGATAACGACGTGATACTTCACCAAGGAAGTGCTTTTGTGCTCGGGTGTAACCGGGTAGATCCAAGTTTTGCAATAAGTACGCACTGTGCTCACCGCCTTTCTTGAAGTCAATCGTTAGACCGATTTCATGCAGCTTCGCCGCTGTCTCAAGCAGAACGCTGCCCTGAGCTTCTGCAATCCACTCGGCTTCACATTGCTCAAGCAGTTTACTGGCTAAGGTTGCGACTTGTTGACCGTAAACCGTATCAATTTGGTAGCGGGTTTGAACACTGGCAATTGTGCGAGCACGAATATCGTCTTGCTTGAGTTCATCGACCATTTCATACACTAAGCCTTCGCGCAGTGCGCCGCCAGCCAATGTCATTGAATCAATTTCCAGTAATTCAAAGATAGCGATGAGAATCGAAAGACCGCTTGGGAAGACCAGTGCGCGTTCTAGCGTTAGCCCTTCTATCTCCAGCTCTTCCAAATGATCCGCCAGCATAGCTTGTTTTTGCAGACGCTTGAGTTTGGCGTGAGTAATGACTTCGTCCATACCCTGTGCCAGCATAATTTCCTGCAAAGCCTGAACTGTACCAGAAGCACCGACACACACATCCCAGCCAATTTTAGTGTATTGCTCAAGGATAGGTCTCAGCGTTTCTTTAGCCGCTTCAATCGCATTGTTAAAGTTGGTTACGGTGAGCTGGCGGTCTTTGAAGTGACGCTCCAGCCAAGTAACACAACCCATTTTCAGGCTGGTCAGTGCCTTGGCTTCAAAACCTTCACCGATAATAAGTTCGGTACTGGCACCGCCAATATCGACCACCAAACGACGACCGCTGCCGCCAGATGTGTGTGCCACCCCTTTATAAATAGTGGCCGCTTCTTCTTCGCCACAGATCACGTCAATCTTGTGACCAAGAATCTGGTTTGCTTTATCAAGAAAGATATCCACATTGGTGGCGGTGCGCAGTGTTGCCGTGCCCACAATGCGGATATTCTGCGTTGGTATATCTTGAAGTCGCTCTGCAAATAGACTCAAGCAGTCCCATCCGCGTTGCATGGCTTCCTGGCTTAAAGCGTTATTGTCGTCTAACCCTGCGGCAAGACGAACCTTACGTTTAATTTTTGCCATAGTCTGAACGCTGCCATCAATGTGACGCACAACGAGCATATGAAAACTGTTCGACCCGAGGTCGATGGCAGCGTAGAGCGGGGAAGAAACTGCTTGGCTCATAGACGACTTAAGAATCCTTTTGGTGACGTTGACGAGAGCGGTTGTTGTTACGACGGTTGCCTGAGCGTGAACCACCTGTGTTGGTACGACGTTGTTGCGGACGATTAGAACGCATACGTAGTGGTGCTGGTAAATCTTCGATCAGCGCACTTGGGTCGTAGTCTGAAACAGGAATGGTGTGCTCAATGTACTCTTCAATCGGCGGTAAGTTAATAGCGTAGTCTTCACACGCAAAGCTGATTGAATGGCCACTTGCCCCTGCACGACCCGTACGACCGATGCGGTGTACGTAATCTTCGCAATCGTCAGGTAGGTCAAAGTTAAATACGTGAGTCACTTGAGGGATGTGAAGGCCACGAGCTGCTACGTCTGTTGCCACTAGCAGGTCAACTTCACCTTTAGTGAACTGTTCCAAGATGCGTTCGCGCTTCTTCTGCGGTACATCGCCCGTCAATAGACCTACACGATGCCCATCAGCCGCTAGGTGGCCCCATACGGATTCACACTTGTGTTTGGTATTGGCAAAGATGATCGCGCGCTCTGGCCACTCTTCTTCAATAAGAGTTTGTAGCAGAGACATCTTGTGTTCGTTAGATGGGTAAAACAGCTCTTCCTGAATGCGGTGACCAGTTTTGACTTCTGGCTCCACCACAACGTGTTCTGGGTTGTGCATATGTTCGAAAGCCAGCTCCTGAACACGGTACGATAGAGTCGCAGAGAACAACATGTTCAAACGCTCTTTGGGTTCAGGCATTCGACGGAATAGAAAACGAATATCTTTAATGAAACCAAGATCGAACATGCGATCCGCTTCATCAAGCACAACCGCTTGAATGTGGTTAAGGTTAAATACCTTCTGCTTGTAGAAGTCGATAATACGACCTGTGGTACCGATCAGCACGTCTACACCTTGCTCTAACTTAGCAAGTTGCTTGTCGTAGCTCTCGCCACCATATGCTAGTGCGGCTTTAATACCGGTTTCTGCAATCAGAGGTTCAGCGTCATTGTAAATCTGAATTGCCAGTTCACGAGTCGGTGCCATGATAATCGCACGTGGTTGAGTCGGCTTGCGACCTTCGTGCTCTGGTGTATTCAGCAGGTGGTTAAAAGTAGCAGTCAGAAAAGCCAGGGTTTTTCCTGTCCCTGTTTGAGCCTGACCTGCAATGTCTTGGCCGGTGAGCAGTACCGGCAACGCCAAGGCTTGAATTGGGGTACAAAACTCGAACCCTTTTTTTCTCCAAACCTTCAACAACTTGGGGGTGTAAACCCAAATCGGCGAACTTTTGCTCTGTGATATGCGTCTTTTTCATGGCTATAGAATATCAGCTTAAGCTTGCAATACGAAAGTAAATACATTCCAATAGGGCATCTAAATACTGGTTATCATCCAACCAGTTCCGAAAAAACACATTGGAGTGGAAGATGAGTGATAAGATTTTGCAGCTAACTGATGACGGTTTTGAAGCCGACGTACTCAACGCTGCAAGCCCGGTTCTTGTTGATTTTTGGGCAGAATGGTGTGGTCCTTGTAAGATGATTGCTCCTATTCTGGACGAGATCGCCGAAGAGTACGAAGGCAAACTCACTATCGGTAAACTGAATATCGACCAAAATGCAGGTACTCCACCTAAATTTGGTATTCGTGGTATCCCAACACTATTACTTTTCAAAAATGGTAGTGTTGCAGCGACGAAAGTAGGTGCGCTGTCTAAAACTCAGTTGAAAGAGTTTTTGGACGCTAACCTATAATTCAGTTGTTCAGATAAGGCCGTGCATTTAACAAAATGCACGGTTTTGTTTTTGAAGACTAACAAAATCTAGACTAGGCTAGTATTTAGTGCTAATTTATCGCACGTTAAATAAACAAGTTTCTCTTCTTGGTCGATCCTGTGACCAAAATTCATCTTAACTAAATAACAGATCCTATTTTGACTAAAAAAGTATCCACCACCATGAATCTAACAGAACTGAAGAACAGACCAGTGTCTGATCTTGTCAAACTTGGCGAAAGCTTGGGCCTTGAAAACCTAGCTCGTCTAAGAAAACAAGACATTATCTTCGCTATCCTTAAAGCGCATGCGAAAAGCGGCGAAGACATTTTTGGCGACGGGGTTCTGGAAATACTTCAAGACGGTTTTGGCTTCTTGCGCAGTGCAGACAGCTCTTACTTGGCAGGCCCAGATGACATCTATGTATCTCCAAGTCAGATCCGCCGATTCAACCTTCGTACAGGTGACTCTATTGCTGGTAAGATTCGTCCACCAAAAGATGGCGAACGTTATTTTGCTCTGTTAAAAGTCAATACAGTTAACGATGACAAGCCAGACAACGCGCGTAACAAGATTCTATTTGAAAACTTGACGCCACTGCACGCAAACGAGCGTATGGTGATGGAGCGTGGTAACGGTTCGACTGAAGATATTACTGCACGTGTTCTTGATCTGGCTTCACCAATTGGTAAAGGTCAGCGTGGTCTGATTGTTGCTCCGCCAAAAGCGGGTAAAACAATGCTGCTACAGAATATCGCTCAAAGCATTGCTTACAACCACCCTGAATGTGAGCTAATGGTACTTCTTATCGACGAGCGTCCAGAAGAAGTTACCGAGATGCAACGCCTAGTTAAAGGTGAAGTGGTTGCGTCAACGTTTGATGAACCAGCGTCTCGCCACGTACAAGTTGCCGAGATGGTTATCGAGAAAGCAAAACGTCTTGTTGAACACAAGAAAGACGTAGTAATCCTGCTTGACTCTATCACTCGTCTAGCTCGTGCATACAACACAGTTGTTCCATCATCAGGTAAAGTCTTGACTGGTGGTGTCGATGCAAATGCATTGCACCGTCCTAAGCGTTTCTTTGGTGCTGCACGTAACGTAGAAGAAGGCGGTAGCCTGACAATTCTCGCGACGGCTCTTGTTGATACTGGTTCTAAGATGGACGAAGTTATCTACGAAGAGTTTAAAGGTACAGGTAACATGGAAATTCACCTGAACCGTAAGATAGCTGAGAAACGTGTTTTCCCTGCCATTGACTTCAATCGTTCAGGTACTCGTCGTGAAGAACTTCTGACTAAGAATGAAGAGCTTCAGAAGATGTGGATTTTGCGCAAGATTGTTCATCCAATGGGTGAAATCGACGCGATGGAGTTCTTGATCGACAAGCTCGCCATGACCAAGACTAACGATGAGTTTTTTGACGCCATGCGTCGTCAGTAAAAATTTGTGACCTCAAACGCCATCGACATTGTCGGTGGCGTTTTTGTTTGCATTCTTATCTGATTGGCTCCACAATGGCCAAGAATGTTAAGAGGAGGTTAACATGCAACAAGGAATGTTGTCGTCGGTTCTCCTATGCACGTCATTATTGATTGGAGCACCAACGGTTGCTGCGAAGGAAATGCAGTCAGAACAAGTCGAGCTGTTACTTCAGGATCAACAGATTAATCTGAAAGTTGCAGAACTGCTCCAACATGCTGTCGAAAATAATATCGACTCACTCAATTTCGCTCTCGAAAGACTGTCGCTTCCCCAACAAGAAGTGGCGCGTTTCCTACTGTTAAAAAAAATTGAAGACCAAGATGTCATCTTGACGCCTAAAATGGCTTTGTTCGTTGAAAAACAAAAAGCCATGGTGCCGACCTATCAAGTGTTGGAGAGAGGCGATGGGTATGAGTTTTCCATTCCTGCCTTTAACTATCCAGCTATCGCCAGTCGTTTACTTAAACAATGGCAACAGGATCAATCGACACTAGAATTTGTGTTGAGTGCAGAACGTGGCGAGCTGGAACTAAAACAGTGGCTGTCGGGTAGTGATTATCAAATCCAAGCGCGTGAAGCATTACTGGTTCGTGAGTTGGATAGTTTGTCGCCGGAGGCCGTGCAAAATTTAGTGCTTCAACTCACCGGAACAGCTGTGACCAGTTGGCTACCCTCATCACAGGTTATGGTGCGTTTAGCTCAGGTGAGTGAAAACCCTGACGTCTATAAACTGCTTTGGTTGATGCGTGCCGATTTTCAAAGCCAGTCTGAACTTAGCCGTTTGGCGACAGTGGGCGATGAATTCTCAGTCAATCAGATCATGCTTGCTGCTCATAATCCGAGCCTTAAGGAACAAGCTATCAAAGAGCTGACTCGTATCAAGCCAATGAAGGATAAGGTAAAGGCCTTTTTGATAGACCGAATGGCAATTCGAGGTGAAGCTTCGATGGTCGCGACAGAGCTTGCGAATCAGGGCTATTCGTCATGGTTAAAAGAGCTAGCTAACCATAATCAAACAGTCCGTAGTAGCGCGATTTTGAACGTTTTATCACAATAAAAATAACCTTATAGAAAAGAGGGATCGTAAGATCCCTCTTTTTGTTATACTGCTTGCACTTTAATCAGTCACAGAAGACCAATGAGTTTTAAGGATTTACGCGACTTTATCGCTCACCTTGAGCAGGAAGGGAAGCTTAAACGCATCTCTGAGCCTGTCGACCCACATTATGAAATGACAGAAATTAGTGACCGTACTTTGCGTGCCGGTGGTCCAGCGTTGTTGTTTGAAAACCCTGTTGGCTACGATGTGCCTGTACTCACCAACTTATTTGGTACTCCCGAGCGAGTTGCGATAGGTATGGGGCGCGAGGATGTCAAAGATCTGCGTGAAGTGGGTAAATTGTTGGCTTATCTCAAAGAGCCAGAACCTCCACGTGGTTTTAAGGATGCGTTAGAGAAACTTCCTGTTTTTAGACAAGTCCTGAATATGCCTGTCAAAAGGCTACGTAAAGCGCCGTGTCAGGAGATTGTTTGGCAAGGTGACGATGTCGACCTCGATAAAATTCCTGTGATGAGTTGTTGGCAGGATGACGTTGCTCCTCTGCTTACTTGGGGACTCACCGTGACTAGAGGGCCACATAAAAAGCGTCAGAACCTTGGAATTTACCGTCAGCAGAAAATTAGCAACAACAAAATAATCATGCGTTGGTTAGCACACCGTGGTGGTGCACTTGATCTGCGTGACTGGATCGAAACCCATCCGGGAGAGCCATTTCCAGTGTCGGTTGCCTTTGGTGCTGACCCAGCCACTATTTTGGGTGCAGTCACCCCTGTGCCTGATACGTTATCTGAGTATGCGTTTGCGGGTTTGCTTAGAGGCAGCAAAACAGAAGTTGTCAAATCTGTTAGTAATGATCTTGAAGTACCTGCCAGCGCCGAGATCGTGCTTGAGGGTTACATTGACCCGAACGAGTATGCAGACGAAGGCCCTTATGGTGATCATACAGGGTATTACAACGAAAAAGAGAAACACCACGTGTTTACCATTACGCATATTACGATGCGTAAGGACCCGATCTATCACAGTACCTACACGGGGCGTCCGCCAGATGAACCTGCAGTATTGGGTGTGGCGTTAAACGAAGTCTTTGTTCCGATTCTACAAAAGCAGTTTCCTGAAATAGACGATTTTTATCTACCACCTGAAGGGTGCTCATACCGAATGGCCGTGGTGACGATGAAAAAGCAATACCCTGGCCACGCCAAGCGCGTCATGATGGGTGTATGGTCTTTCCTTCGTCAGTTTATGTATACCAAGTTTGTTGTGGTGTGTGATGAAAGTGTCAACGCGCGCAGTTGGGATGATGTCGTCAAGGCCATGTGCGAGCATATGGAACCTGTTCGCGATACCTTAATGATTGACAATACACCTATTGACTCTCTCGATTTCGCCTCACCAGTTGTAGGGCTTGGCTCTAAGATGGGTTTGGATGCGACGATTAAATGGGATGCGGAGAAGGCGTTAGATTCGCAGGCAATGGCTGCAAGCCAAACAGCGATTACAGATGAACAGTTACGTCAACTTCGTCAGGCATTTCCGGAAATTGTCGATATCGCTTTGCCAGAATCTGCTGGTGCCGATCGCTTTATGGTGTTGTCGATGAAGAAAAACCACGCCATGCAATCGAAAGCGGTGCTCAATGGTGTGTGGGAGTTTCTAAAGCAGTATACAGATGCCAAGTTTGTTATTCTCTGCGATGATGACGTCAATGTGCACGATTGGAATGACATAATTTGGGCGATTACCACGAGAATGGATCCAAATCGTGACACAGTGCAGATAGAAGCAAAAGAAGGTCGTAGTTCCAAATTGGGTTTGGATGCGACCAACAAGTTTGAGGGAGAAGTCCAGCGAGAGTGGGGCGTCCCAATCAAGAAAGATTCTCAGTTAGTTGCGCAGGTCGATGCAAAATGGAGTAAGCTGGGAATATTATGAGCCATTTGGTGACCTTGAAGCCGCAGAATATACAATTCTATGTGCAGGAAGGGGAAACGGTATTGGAAGCTGCGCTCAACAATCACATCAGCTTCCCAAACCGCTGCCAAGTGGGAGCATGCGCAGCGTGTCTGTGTCGGAAAATAGAAGGTCGAGTCAATTACCAGCTTGAGCCAATGCTCACAGAGAAAGAGCAGCAACAAGGCTGGGTGTTTGCTTGTCAGGCCTTCGCAGAAAGTAATTTGGTACTTACTTTTGAGGAGTAAGTAAGAGGAATAAAATGACCATCCAATGTAAAGTAAAGTCTATTGAGCCATTAGCTTGTAATACCCATCGAATTCTGTTGCACCCAGAGACACCAGTCAGCTTTAAGGCTGGCCAGTATCTAATGGTTGTGATGGGAGAAAAAGATAAACGTCCATTCTCTATTGCAAGCAGTCCTTGTCGTCATGAAGGTGAGCTTGAGCTTCACATTGGTGCAGCAGAGCATAACGCGTATGCTCTTGAAGTTGTGGAAGCGATGCAAAACGCATTAGAAAATGATGGTGACATCAGTATTGATGCACCTCATGGCGAGGCGTGGGTTAAAGAAGAGAGCGAGCGTCCTCTACTCTTGATTGCTGGTGGTACAGGCTTTAGCTATGTGCGTTCGATATTGGACCACTGTGTCGCTCAAAATAAAACTAATGAGATCTATCTTTATTGGGGTGGCCGAGATGAACGCCAGCTATATGCTAAGGATGAACTGGATGGTATCGCAACACAGTTCAGCAACGTGCACTTTATTCCAGTAGTAGAAGAAGCGACTTCTGAATGGCAAGGCAAAGTCGGAAACGTACTTCAAGCCGTCAGTGACGATTTTGATTCTCTTGCAGAATATGACATTTACATTGCTGGACGTTTTGAAATGGCGGGTGCGGCTCGTGAACAATTTACCCAGAACAAAGGTGCTAACAGCGACCGTATGTTTGCTGACGCGTACGCATTTATTTAAAATTGAATGAAATAGATAGATAAAAGAGGGCTTTTTGCCCTCTTTTTTGTTGTTTTGAACACATTTTCAACGAACGATGAGTTTTTTCAATTTTTTTTGAAAAAGGGCTTGCGCTATCAGAGGGACTCTCTATAATGCGCATCCACTGACACGGCAGACGCCACAAGGCTTCAGCGGTGTTAGAGAGGTGAAAAGCTTCTGAGAAAATAAGTTTGAAAAAGTGTTTGACTCTTCAAATTATCTCGCTAGAATGCACCTCCGCTTTGAGAGAAAGTTTCTTGAAAAGCACAGCTCTTTAACAATATAAACCTATCAATCTGTGTGGGCACTCGTTGATGATAATCCAATTAGATACCTCGGTATCAAATTAGGTTTCAATGATACGAAGTGACCATTGAATCTTCGGATTCAGCACAGTCAATTCAAACATTACTTTATGTAATGTTCAGTATTCATTGAGCCGAACAAAATCTTAAATTGAAGAGTTTGATCATGGCTCAGATTGAACGCTGGCGGCAGGCCTAACACATGCAAGTCGAGCGGAAACGAGTTATCAAAGCCTTCGGGTGGAGATAACGGCGTCGAGCGGCGGACGGGTGAGTAATGCCTGGGAAATTGCCCTGATGTGGGGGATAACCATTGGAAACGATGGCTAATACCGCATAATAGCTTCGGCTCAAAGAGGGGGACCTTCGGGCCTCTCGCGTCAGGATATGCCCAGGTGGGATTAGCTAGTTGGTGAGGTAATGGCTCACCAAGGCGACGATCCCTAGCTGGTCTGAGAGGATGATCAGCCACACTGGAACTGAGACACGGTCCAGACTCCTACGGGAGGCAGCAGTGGGGAATATTGCACAATGGGCGCAAGCCTGATGCAGCCATGCCGCGTGTATGAAGAAGGCCTTCGGGTTGTAAAGTACTTTCAGCAGTGAGGAAGGTGGTGTCGTTAATAGCGGCATCATTTGACGTTAGCTGCAGAAGAAGCACCGGCTAACTCCGTGCCAGCAGCCGCGGTAATACGGAGGGTGCGAGCGTTAATCGGAATTACTGGGCGTAAAGCGCATGCAGGTGGTTTGTTAAGTCAGATGTGAAAGCCCGGGGCTCAACCTCGGAATTGCATTTGAAACTGGCAGACTAGAGTACTGTAGAGGGGGTAGAATTTCAGGTGTAGCGGTGAAATGCGTAGAGATCTGAAGGAATACCGGTGGCGAAGGCGGCCCCCTGGACAGATACTGACACTCAGATGCGAAAGCGTGGGGAGCAAACAGGATTAGATACCCTGGTAGTCCACGCCGTAAACGATGTCTACTTGGAGGTTGTGGCCTTGAGCCGTGGCTTTCGGAGCTAACGCGTTAAGTAGACCGCCTGGGGAGTACGGTCGCAAGATTAAAACTCAAATGAATTGACGGGGGCCCGCACAAGCGGTGGAGCATGTGGTTTAATTCGATGCAACGCGAAGAACCTTACCTACTCTTGACATCCTCAGAAGAGACTGGAGACAGTCTTGTGCCTTCGGGAACTGAGAGACAGGTGCTGCATGGCTGTCGTCAGCTCGTGTTGTGAAATGTTGGGTTAAGTCCCGCAACGAGCGCAACCCTTATCCTTGTTTGCCAGCGAGTAATGTCGGGAACTCCAGGGAGACTGCCGGTGATAAACCGGAGGAAGGTGGGGACGACGTCAAGTCATCATGGCCCTTACGAGTAGGGCTACACACGTGCTACAATGGCGCATACAGAGGGCGGCCAACTTGCGAAAGTGAGCGAATCCCAAAAAGTGCGTCGTAGTCCGGATTGGAGTCTGCAACTCGACTCCATGAAGTCGGAATCGCTAGTAATCGTGGATCAGAATGCCACGGTGAATACGTTCCCGGGCCTTGTACACACCGCCCGTCACACCATGGGAGTGGGCTGCAAAAGAAGTGGGTAGTTTAACCTTCGGGGGGACGCTCACCACTTTGTGGTTCATGACTGGGGTGAAGTCGTAACAAGGTAGCGCTAGGGGAACCTGGCGCTGGATCACCTCCTTATACGATGATTACTCACGATGAGTGTCCACACAGATTGATGGTTTTGAAGCGTAAGCTTCGAGCTATGATTGCTCTTTAACAATTTGGAAAGCTGACGAATAACAACAATCCCCATCTCTATGAGATGCGTTGTTATTCATTGAAAAGTTCTCAAATCCTAACTTTCTCTAAATAAAGAGAGATTTAGGTACCAACACACATTCAAGTGTTCTTGGAAACATCCTTGTGATGTTTATATTTGAGTCCGGAAAAATCGAGTCTGCATCATGTTTAAATAATTGCAGACAACTTTGGTTGTTTGACTGTAAGACCCTTTGGGGTTGTATGGTTAAGTGACTAAGCGTACACGGTGGATGCCTTGGCAGTCAGAGGCGATGAAGGACGTATTAACTTGCGATAAGCCCAGATTAGGCAGTAAAAGCCACTTGAGTCTGGGATTTCCGAATGGGGGAAACCCACCTGCATAAGCAGGTATCATTATCTGAATACATAGGGTAATGAAGCGAACCGGGGGAACTGAAACATCTAAGTACCCCGAGGAAAAGAAATCAACCGAGATTCCGAAAGTAGCGGCGAGCGAAATTGGATTAGCCCTTAAGCCTTTAATGCGTCAGGTGAAAGTTCTGGAAAGGTCTGCGATACAGGGTGATAGCCCCGTAACCGGCAGCGCATTTTAGGTGAAATCGAGTAGGGCGGGACACGTGATATCCTGTCTGAATATGGGGGACCATCCTCCAAGGCTAAATACTACTGACTGACCGATAGTGAACCAGTACCGTGAGGGAAAGGCGAAAAGAACCCCTGTGAGGGGAGTGAAATAGAACCTGAAACCGTGTACGTACAAGCAGTAGGAGCACCCTCGTGGTGTGACTGCGTACCTTTTGTATAATGGGTCAGCGACTTATATTCAGTAGCAAGGTTAACCATCTAGGGGAGCCGTAGAGAAATCGAGTCTTAACTGGGCGTCGAGTTGCTGGATATAGACCCGAAACCAGGTGATCTAGCCATGGGCAGGTTGAAGGTTGAGTAACATCAACTGGAGGACCGAACCGACTAATGTTGAAAAATTAGCGGATGACTTGTGGCTAGGGGTGAAAGGCCAATCAAACCTGGAGATAGCTGGTTCTCCCCGAAATCTATTTAGGTAGAGCCTCGGACGAATACTACTGGGGGTAGAGCACTGTTAAGGCTAGGGGGTCATCCCGACTTACCAACCCTTTGCAAACTCCGAATACCAGTAAGTACTATCCGGGAGACACACGGCGGGTGCTAACGTCCGTCGTGGAGAGGGAAACAACCCAGACCGCCAGCTAAGGTCCCAAATTACAGCTAAGTGGGAAACGATGTGGGAAGGCTTAGACAGCTAGGATGTTGGCTTAGAAGCAGCCATCATTTAAAGAAAGCGTAATAGCTCACTAGTCGAGTCGGCCTGCGCGGAAGATGTAACGGGGCTAAGCTGTAAACCGAAGCTGCGGCAATGCATTTTATGTATTGGGTAGGGGAGCGTTCTGTAAGCCGTTGAAGGTGAGTTGTAAAGCTTGCTGGAGGTATCAGAAGTGCGAATGCTGACATGAGTAACGATAAAGGGGGTGAAAAACCTCCTCGCCGGAAGACCAAGGGTTCCTGTCCAACGTTAATCGGGGCAGGGTAAGTCGACCCCTAAGGCGAGGCCGAAAGGCGTAGTCGATGGGAAACGGGTTAATATTCCCGTACTTCTTACAATTGCGATGGGGGGACGGAGAAGGCTAGGTGGGCCTGGCGACGGTTGTCCAGGTTCAAGTGCGTAGGCTTGAGAGTTAGGTAAATCCGGCTCTCTCTAAGGCTGAGACACGATGTCGAGCACCTACGGGTGTGAAGTCATTGATGCCATGCTTCCAGGAAAAGCCTCTAAGCTTCAGATTGTAAGGAATCGTACCCCAAACCGACACAGGTGGTCGGGTAGAGAATACCAAGGCGCTTGAGAGAACTCGGGTGAAGGAACTAGGCAAAATGGTACCGTAACTTCGGGAGAAGGTACGCTCTTGACGGTGAAGTCCCTTGCGGATGGAGCTATTGAGAGTCGCAGATACCAGGTGGCTGCAACTGTTTATTAAAAACACAGCACTGTGCAAAATCGTAAGATGACGTATACGGTGTGACGCCTGCCCGGTGCCGGAAGGTTAATTGATGGGGTTAGACGTAAGTCGAAGCTCTTGATCGAAGCCCCGGTAAACGGCGGCCGTAACTATAACGGTCCTAAGGTAGCGAAATTCCTTGTCGGGTAAGTTCCGACCTGCACGAATGGCGTAATGATGGCCACGCTGTCTCCACCCGAGACTCAGTGAAATTGAAATCGCTGTGAAGATGCAGTGTACCCGCGGCTAGACGGAAAGACCCCGTGAACCTTTACTACAGCTTGGCACTGAACATTGACCCTACATGTGTAGGATAGGTGGGAGGCTTTGAACCCGGTACGCCAGTATCGGTGGAGCCGTCCTTGAAATACCACCCTTGTAGTGTTGATGTTCTAACTTAGACCCGTTATCCGGGTTGAGGACAGTGCCTGGTGGGTAGTTTGACTGGGGCGGTCTCCTCCCAAAGAGTAACGGAGGAGCACGAAGGTGGGCTAATCACGGTTGGACATCGTGAGGTTAGTGCAATGGCATAAGCCCGCTTGACTGCGAGAATGACAATTCGAGCAGGTGCGAAAGCAGGTCATAGTGATCCGGTGGTTCTGAATGGAAGGGCCATCGCTCAACGGATAAAAAGGTACTCCGGGGATAACAGGCTGATACCGCCCAAGAGTTCATATCGACGGCGGTGTTTGGCACCTCGATGTCGGCTCATCACATCCTGGGGCTGAAGTCGGTCCCAAGGGTATGGCTGTTCGCCATTTAAAGTGGTACGCGAGCTGGGTTTAGAACGTCGTGAGACAGTTCGGTCCCTATCTGCCGTGGGCGTTGGAAGATTGAAGGGGGCTGCTCCTAGTACGAGAGGACCGGAGTGGACGAACCTCTGGTGTTCGGGTTGTCATGCCAATGGCATTGCCCGGTAGCTAAGTTCGGAATCGATAACCGCTGAAAGCATCTAAGCGGGAAGCGAGCCCTGAGATGAGTCTTCCCTGACCCCTTGAGGGTCCTAAAGGGTTGTTCGAGACTAGAACGTTGATAGGCAGGGTGTGTAAGCGTTGTGAGGCGTTGAGCTAACCTGTACTAATTGCCCGTGAGGCTTAACCATACAACACCCAAAGGGTTTTGATGGACTCAAAGCAAGAACAGATTGAATGTGTAGAGAACACGCTCTTAGTATAAGAGAAAACAGCTTTCCGAATTAAAGAATTTGCTTGGCGACCATAGCGTTGTGGACCCACCTGATTCCATGCCGAACTCAGAAGTGAAACGCAATAGCGCCGATGGTAGTGTGGGGCTTCCCCATGTGAGAGTAGGACATCGCCAGGCTTTAATTTCGACTTTGCTTATTTACTAAGCAAGTCACCATAAGATTCTAAAAAAGTTTAGAGTTTTATGTTGACTTAAACAGTCAGTCGCGTAATATACGCGTCCTGCTTAGGTGCTAAGGCACTGAAAGCACAGCTCTTTAACAATATAAACCTATCAATCTGTGTGGGCACTCGTTGATGATAATCCAATTAGATACCTCGGTATCAAATTAGGTTTCAATGATACGAAGTGACCATTGAATCTTCGGATTCAGCACAGTCAATTCAAACATTACTTATGCTATTTACTTAGCAAAGCAATGTTCAGTATTCATTGAGCCGACAAAATCTTAAATTGAAGAGTTTGATCATGGCTCAGATTGAACGCTGGCGGCAGGCCTAACACATGCAAGTCGAGCGGAAACGAGTTATCAAAGCCTTCGGGTGGAGATAACGGCGTCGAGCGGCGGACGGGTGAGTAATGCCTGGGAAATTGCCCTGATGTGGGGGATAACCATTGGAAACGATGGCTAATACCGCATAATAGCTTCGGCTCAAAGAGGGGGACCTTCGGGCCTCTCGCGTCAGGATATGCCCAGGTGGGATTAGCTAGTTGGTGAGGTAATGGCTCACCAAGGCGACGATCCCTAGCTGGTCTGAGAGGATGATCAGCCACACTGGAACTGAGACACGGTCCAGACTCCTACGGGAGGCAGCAGTGGGGAATATTGCACAATGGGCGCAAGCCTGATGCAGCCATGCCGCGTGTATGAAGAAGGCCTTCGGGTTGTAAAGTACTTTCAGCAGTGAGGAAGGTGGTGTCGTTAATAGCGGCATCATTTGACGTTAGCTGCAGAAGAAGCACCGGCTAACTCCGTGCCAGCAGCCGCGGTAATACGGAGGGTGCGAGCGTTAATCGGAATTACTGGGCGTAAAGCGCATGCAGGTGGTTTGTTAAGTCAGATGTGAAAGCCCGGGGCTCAACCTCGGAATTGCATTTGAAACTGGCAGACTAGAGTACTGTAGAGGGGGTAGAATTTCAGGTGTAGCGGTGAAATGCGTAGAGATCTGAAGGAATACCGGTGGCGAAGGCGGCCCCCTGGACAGATACTGACACTCAGATGCGAAAGCGTGGGGAGCAAACAGGATTAGATACCCTGGTAGTCCACGCCGTAAACGATGTCTACTTGGAGGTTGTGGCCTTGAGCCGTGGCTTTCGGAGCTAACGCGTTAAGTAGACCGCCTGGGGAGTACGGTCGCAAGATTAAAACTCAAATGAATTGACGGGGGCCCGCACAAGCGGTGGAGCATGTGGTTTAATTCGATGCAACGCGAAGAACCTTACCTACTCTTGACATCCTCAGAAGAGACTGGAGACAGTCTTGTGCCTTCGGGAACTGAGAGACAGGTGCTGCATGGCTGTCGTCAGCTCGTGTTGTGAAATGTTGGGTTAAGTCCCGCAACGAGCGCAACCCTTATCCTTGTTTGCCAGCGAGTAATGTCGGGAACTCCAGGGAGACTGCCGGTGATAAACCGGAGGAAGGTGGGGACGACGTCAAGTCATCATGGCCCTTACGAGTAGGGCTACACACGTGCTACAATGGCGCATACAGAGGGCGGCCAACTTGCGAAAGTGAGCGAATCCCAAAAAGTGCGTCGTAGTCCGGATTGGAGTCTGCAACTCGACTCCATGAAGTCGGAATCGCTAGTAATCGTGGATCAGAATGCCACGGTGAATACGTTCCCGGGCCTTGTACACACCGCCCGTCACACCATGGGAGTGGGCTGCAAAAGAAGTGGGTAGTTTAACCTTCGGGGGGACGCTCACCACTTTGTGGTTCATGACTGGGGTGAAGTCGTAACAAGGTAGCGCTAGGGGAACCTGGCGCTGGATCACCTCCTTATACGATGATTACTCACGATGAGTGTCCACACAGATTGATACGTTTATACACGTTAAGAGACGATACTGGGTCTGTAGCTCAGGTGGTTAGAGCGTTCGCCTGATAAGCGAGAGGTCGGTGGTTCAAGTCCACTCAGACCCACCAATCTTCCTCCCAGAAGAATTGGCACACAGTATCAACACCTGATGGGGCTATAGCTCAGCTGGGAGAGCGCCTGCCTTGCACGCAGGAGGTCAGCAGTTCGATCCTGCTTAGCTCCACCATCTTTAAGCGCATTTGCGTAAGTGTTCTTAAAAATGGTTTTCATCAGCTATTTATTAGCAAAGAAAGCTAGCTCTTTAACAATTTGGAAAGCTGACGAATAACAACAATCCCCATCTCTATGAGATGCGTTGTTATTCATTTAAAAGTTCTCAAATCCTAACTTTCTCTAAATAAAGAGAGATTTAGGTACCAACACACATTCAAGTGTTCTTGGAAACATCCTTGTGATGTTTATATTTGAGTCCGGCAAAATCGAGTCTGCATCATGTTTAAATAATTGCAGACAACTTTGGTTGTTTGACTGTAAGACCCTTTGGGGTTGTATGGTTAAGTGACTAAGCGTACACGGTGGATGCCTTGGCAGTCAGAGGCGATGAAGGACGTATTAACTTGCGATAAGCCCAGATTAGGCAGTAAAAGCCATTTGAGTCTGGGATTTCCGAATGGGGAAACCCACCTGCATAAGCAGGTATCATTATCTGAATACATAGGGTAATGAGGCGAACCGGGGGAACTGAAACATCTAAGTACCCCGAGGAAAAGAAATCAACCGAGATTCCGAAAGTAGCGGCGAGCGAAATTGGATTAGCCCTTAAGCCTTTAATGCGTCAGGTGAAAGTTCTGGAAAGGTCTGCGATACAGGGTGATAGCCCCGTAACCGGCAGCGCATTTTAGGTGAAATCGAGTAGGGCGGGACACGTGATATCCTGTCTGAATATGGGGGACCATCCTCCAAGGCTAAATACTACTGACTGACCGATAGTGAACCAGTACCGTGAGGGAAAGGCGAAAAGAACCCCTGTGAGGGGAGTGAAATAGAACCTGAAACCGTGTACGTACAAGCAGTAGGAGCACCCTCGTGGTGTGACTGCGTACCTTTTGTATAATGGGTCAGCGACTTATATTCAGTAGCAAGGTTAACCATCTAGGGGAGCCGTAGAGAAATCGAGTCTTAACTGGGCGTCGAGTTGCTGGATATAGACCCGAAACCAGGTGATCTAGCCATGGGCAGGTTGAAGGTTGAGTAACATCAACTGGAGGACCGAACCGACTAATGTTGAAAAATTAGCGGATGACTTGTGGCTAGGGGTGAAAGGCCAATCAAACCTGGAGATAGCTGGTTCTCCCCGAAATCTATTTAGGTAGAGCCTCGGACGAATACTACTGGGGGTAGAGCACTGTTAAGGCTAGGGGGTCATCCCGACTTACCAACCCTTTGCAAACTCCGAATACCAGTAAGTACTATCCGGGAGACACACGGCGGGTGCTAACGTCCGTCGTGGAGAGGGAAACAACCCAGACCGCCAGCTAAGGTCCCAAATTACAGCTAAGTGGGAAACGATGTGGGAAGGCTTAGACAGCTAGGATGTTGGCTTAGAAGCAGCCATCATTTAAAGAAAGCGTAATAGCTCACTAGTCGAGTCGGCCTGCGCGGAAGATGTAACGGGGCTAAGCTGTAAACCGAAGCTGCGGCAATGCATTTTATGTATTGGGTAGGGGAGCGTTCTGTAAGCCGTTGAAGGTGAGTTGTAAAGCTTGCTGGAGGTATCAGAAGTGCGAATGCTGACATGAGTAACGATAAAGGGGGTGAAAAACCCCCTCGCCGGAAGACCAAGGGTTCCTGTCCAACGTTAATCGGGGCAGGGTAAGTCGACCCCTAAGGCGAGGCCGAAAGGCGTAGTCGATGGGAAACGGGTTAATATTCCCGTACTTCTTACAATTGCGATGGGGGGACGGAGAAGGCTAGGTGGGCCTGGCGACGGTTGTCCAGGTTCAAGTGCGTAGGCTTGAGAGTTAGGTAAATCCGGCTCTCTCTAAGGCTGAGACACGATGTCGAGCATCTACGGATGTGAAGTCATTGATGCCATGCTTCCAGGAAAAGCCTCTAAGCTTCAGATTGTAAGGAATCGTACCCCAAACCGACACAGGTGGTCGGGTAGAGAATACCAAGGCGCTTGAGAGAACTCGGGTGAAGGAACTAGGCAAAATGGTACCGTAACTTCGGGAGAAGGTACGCTCTTGACGGTGAAGTCCCTCGCGGATGGAGCTATTGAGAGTCGCAGATACCAGGTGGCTGCAACTGTTTATTAAAAACACAGCACTGTGCAAAATCGTAAGATGACGTATACGGTGTGACGCCTGCCCGGTGCCGGAAGGTTAATTGATGGGGTTAGACGTAAGTCGAAGCTCTTGATCGAAGCCCCGGTAAACGGCGGCCGTAACTATAACGGTCCTAAGGTAGCGAAATTCCTTGTCGGGTAAGTTCCGACCTGCACGAATGGCGTAATGATGGCCACGCTGTCTCCACCCGAGACTCAGTGAAATTGAAATCGCTGTGAAGATGCAGTGTACCCGCGGCTAGACGGAAAGACCCCGTGAACCTTTACTACAGCTTGGCACTGAACATTGACCCTACATGTGTAGGATAGGTGGGAGGCTTTGAACCCGGTACGCCAGTATCGGTGGAGCCGTCCTTGAAATACCACCCTTGTAGTGTTGATGTTCTAACTTAGACCCGTTATCCGGGTTGAGGACAGTACCTGGTGGGTAGTTTGACTGGGGCGGTCTCCTCCCAAAGAGTAACGGAGGAGCACGAAGGTGGGCTAATCACGGTTGGACATCGTGAGGTTAGTGCAATGGCATAAGCCCGCTTGACTGCGAGAATGACAATTCGAGCAGGTGCGAAAGCAGGTCATAGTGATCCGGTGGTTCTGAATGGAAGGGCCATCGCTCAACGGATAAAAAGGTACTCCGGGGATAACAGGCTGATACCGCCCAAGAGTTCATATCGACGGCGGTGTTTGGCACCTCGATGTCGGCTCATCACATCCTGGGGCTGAAGTCGGTCCCAAGGGTATGGCTGTTCGCCATTTAAAGTGGTACGCGAGCTGGGTTTAGAACGTCGTGAGACAGTTCGGTCCCTATCTGCCGTGGGCGTTGGAAGATTGAAGGGGGCTGCTCCTAGTACGAGAGGACCGGAGTGGACGAACCTCTGGTGTTCGGGTTGTCATGCCAATGGCATTGCCCGGTAGCTAAGTTCGGAATCGATAACCGCTGAAAGCATCTAAGCGGGAAGCGAGCCCTGAGATGAGTCTTCCCTGACCCCTTGAGGGTCCTAAAGGGTTGTTCGAGACTAGAACGTTGATAGGCAGGGTGTGTAAGCGTTGTGAGGCGTTGAGCTAACCTGTACTAATTGCCCGTGAGGCTTAACCATACAACACCCAAAGGGTTTTGATGGACTCAAAGCAAGAACAGATTGAATGTGTAGAGAACACGCTCTTAGTATAAGAGAAAACAGCTTTCCGAATTAAAGAATTTGCTTGGCGACCATAGCGTTGTGGACCCACCTGATTCCATGCCGAACTCAGAAGTGAAACGCAATAGCGCCGATGGTAGTGTGGGGCTTCCCCATGTGAGAGTAGGACATCGCCAGGCTTTAAATTTAGACTCAAGAGTCTAACCAGTGCGGAGCGGTAGTTCAGTTGGTTAGAATACCGGCCTGTCACGCCGGGGGTCGCGGGTTCGAGTCCCGTCCGCTCCGCCATTTATTTCAGACCTCAGCAGCGATGCTGGGGTCTTTTTGTATCCGAGGGATTATTTTTGTCTGTGACCAACGAGTCCCGCAAAAGGTTTGCCCGTTGCCCACAACCCCGGCCGTCCGCCACTTATTCAGAAGAAAGCCCTAACAGCAATGTTAGGGCTTTTTCGTATCTGAGGGATTATTTTGGTCTACGACCAACGCGCTCGTTCGTGTGCGAGTCCAATTGAGCGCAAGCTCGGCCGCTTCGCCATTTACTCCAGACCTCAGCAGAAATACTGGGGTCTTAATTCTTATCGCTCTTTGGCTGACGAATACAGACCAATAAATCAAAGCAATCTTAAACTTATTGAAAGCCTAGGCATTGAAAGTTCTGATTGCTTGTTGTGTATGCAAGGATCTTAGTATTTAGGTGGTTAATGTCCTAAGAGACTGGTTCAATTGGTATTGTTTTTTATCGAGTAGAGAATAAAAAGCCGACCTAATGGTCGGCTTAGTTAGCAAAGATGAATGAAATTTACGCTTGAACCAAAGTAAGGGCTTTTTTTGATACCTCATGAGCCGCTTTAGTCATATTTTGTTTCTCAAGTGCATCAGCTAAATAGGCATAATCAGATACACTAGAACGCACTTGAAGTGCTTGCTCTAAATGCCGTTGAGCCTCAGACCAGTTTTCATTTCTTAGATGGAACTGCGCAAGAGCGCTGTGCGCTGGAGCATTATTGCCGTCTTTTCTTAGCATATCTTCTAGGAGCACAACGACAGGATGATAATCTGCTAGTTTTATATCAGGCAGTAATGCATAGAGGTTTGAATCTGGGTGCTTCTTGAGGTTCTCTTTGACCAATGTAAAAGCTTCACTGTCTGCTTTACGAGCGATAAGCTGCTTTGCAAAGCATTCAATCAAGTAAACATTGCTCCTTAGCTTGCGAGTAAGGCTGTTCCAGTGAGCTATCAGCCCTTCACTGCCTTTTTGCTCTGCAACTTCCTCTAGCAAGCCGCATTGCGCACGTTGGGTTAACTGAATCTGCTCCTCTTTAGTAATGATTTTACTTTTCACAAGTGAAGGTAAGGTATTCAGCAGGGGTTTCCACATCTTAAGTTCAATGTAGACATTTTTTAATAGATTAAGGACGACACGATTATTTGGATAGCTGGATTTGAGTTGAGTTAACGTCTCAAATGCTGCAGTGTAATTGGCTTCTTTTACTTGCTGTTTTGCTCTGGTGAGTTCAACTGCCAGCAGAGCGTTTTCTTGCTCAGATGCGAGTTTAAGATAGCGGTCACGCTTTTCATTGTCTCCCATTCCCTGTGCCGCTTCTGAAGCCACTAAATAGCACAGTAGAGGCATATCATGGTGATTTGCCCAGCGAGTGACTTTCTTTTCTGCCAGTTTGAAGTCCCCCTCAAGTAACTTGATGATGCCTTCATTGGTGAAGCGGCGAGAGCGGCGCATTTTTCGGATACCAAAATAGTTCCAGGTTGCTGAGCCCACATAAAGGGTTGTCTTGATCAGATACTCTAAGCTAAAAAGCGCTGCCAATAATGCAATGACCAATATGACAAACGTTGTAAAACTCATTTCAATGGTCGTATCTACAACCGAAATCAGGACATAGCCCTGCTGGCCTGCATATTTGGTACCGGCAAAAAGACCAGCACCTAGGGTGACGAATAGAAAAATTAATCTGAACATTATTTTTCCTCCGTAACCAAGGTGGTCACTTCATGTCGCAGACGATCATGTATAACGTCGGACAAAAGTTGCTCTGTGTCTAACTTTGCAGGGTACTCAACTTGTACATTTTGCTTACTTAGCATCTTTAGAGCGTTATTGAACTCAATAACCGCATTGGTGTGTTGGTCGAAGAATGAACTCGACCATTTTTCAGCAGTGGTTAACGCCGTTTGGTAAATATCTTGCTGCTCAACGTATACCGCCTTAATCGCTGTTTCCAGTTTGGCCTTCATGTTCTCTTTAAGGTAGAAATGTTGCTCTGGAGATAACAAAGGAGTGACATTGCCATCACGGGTGCGGAATGTGATGAAACTCTCAGAGAAGTCTTTAAGTGACGTCATCAGATTGTCTTTCCAATCATAGATGTCTTCAGAGACATGCTGAACTCTCCGCTCAGGCGAATCAGGAAGAATTGCATTGGCTAACGGAAGGCTGTCTACTTGCTGTTGCAGCGACGTTAATCTAAGAACCAGACCTTCTCGATCGATAATCGGTATGGATTTAAGTGCCGTGATGTCATGGGCCATGGTTCGACGCAAAGGTACCAAGCTAGGATCGCTCAACGCAGCGATACGTTGGTCGGCGCTTTCCATCAGTTTTGTGGCACTGACGGTATCATGCTCCAAAAATAGTTTTCGGCCTGCTAATTTCACTAGATAATCGGCTTCTGCCAATAGCCAGTCATTCGGGCGACGACCTTTTACGTCAGCAAGTGCAAGCTGAAGACCTTCAATGCTTTTTTGCTGCTGTGATAAAACAGTTTCTGTTTTGTGACTGATCTCAGTGGCTTTTGCTAATGTTTCCTGCTGAGTGGCGTTCAAATCCTGCTTAAAAGAAACGGTAGTTTGTTCCAGTTGCTTTTGCAGTTGCTCAATTTGAGATTGGTACTCAGCATTTTGTAGCGTTACCTGAAGTGTAAAACCACCACATAGTAATGAAACAACGATTGCAACCGCACCAAGTTTAATTCCGCGCTTAGCATTTTTTTCTTGTTGTCGGATGGTGTCTGGTGACGCTTTAGTTCCAGACTTTTTCTTGGAAGATGCAGAGGGAGATTCAGACGCATTGGAAATGTCGTTGGAAGACGCTTGAGTCTCAGCAGATGATGCTGCTTCTTGGTCTTTCTCAGGTTCAATGTAGTCGTTTTTATTGTTACTTGTCATTGCGATTGTCCTGTTTCACGTTGGCCGGAGAGTAGCCAGTAAATCCTTATTGGAAGCGCTTCCCGTGTTGGTTATATGAACAAAGCCTATTTGTTGCGCTTCATTTGCGATACGTGCACTCGGCACATAAAGTTGCAGTCCGAGTGCCCAGTTCAATTGCGCTTGTGTAAGCTGTGATACAAAATAACTCAGCTGACCTGAACTGGTGATGACTAACTGTTGGATATGTTTATCCTGCCAGAAAGGGACGAATAAATCTGAGTCAAAAGCAAGGTTTTGTCGTTTGTATACTTCAAGATAACTGACCTGAGCGCCTCGAGATTTGAGTGTCTCGTAGATTAGCTCTCGTCCACCGTTGCCTCGAAGGATAACGACCTTTTTACCTTTGACTCTTTTTAGTATGTCCAGTTTGAGCAAATGCTCGCTGTCACCGACGTCGGGGTAGTGTACTTTTTGCTGGCTGAGTTTGCTTAAAACATGTGCGGTTTTTTGACCGACGGCAATGTAGGTTGCTGTTTGAGGCCATTCTTTCTGAGATGTAAAGGCTTGTTGTGTGAGCGTGACCGCATGTTGGCTGACGGCAAGAATACAGTCGAACTGACAAAGCTGCGTGTCAATGCCGGAGAGATCTTTCCCCGGCAGGATTTCGATAAGAGGTTGATGAAGCGCGCAGATACCCGCGCTGTTGAGTTGTTGGCAGAGTGAGCGGCCTTGTTCACCTGGCCGAGTAACCAACACTGCCATAAAGTTACTCGTGAACCGCGTACAGTCTAGTCAAGATATCGCGTGCACCGTCATCCAGTAGTTGGTTGGCCAATGTCACCCCAAGTTTCTCAGCATCAGCGCGCGAGCCTTTGATTTCGCCGCGCACAATCTTGGAGCCGTCAGGTTCGCCGACAAGCGCACGCAACCAGATGTCATCACCATCGAGTAGGGAGTAGCTGCCAATAGGTACTTGGCAACCCCCTTCCAAGGTTAAATTCATTGCGCGCTCACACAGCACGCGATCAGCAGTATCTCTGTGGTTGAGTGGTTCAAGTAACTTGATAAGACGTTCATCATCTAGGCGGCATTCAATGCCAACTGCACCTTGCCCAACAGCGGGTAGAGATTGTTCTGGCTCGATAAAGCTGCGAATTCGCGCTTCTAGATTCAGGCGTTTCAAACCTGCTGCTGCAAGAATGATGGCATCATATTCGCCAGCATCGAGTTTACCCAAACGTGTACCTACATTACCGCGTAGTTCCTTGATGACCAGATCTGGACGGTATTCCTTAATCTGACACTGACGGCGCAGACTGCAAGTGCCGACAACTGCACCTTGTGGTAGTTCGTCAATGTTAGCGAAGGTATTGGAAACGAAAGCATCTCGTGGGTCTTCACGCTCACAAATCGTAACTAACCCTAGCCCTTCGGGAAAATCAACCGGTACATCTTTCATTGAGTGAACGGCTAAATCTGCACGTCCTTCCAGCATGGCGACTTCGAGCTCTTTTACGAACAAACCTTTGCCACCTACTTTGGCTAATGGAGTGTCGAGAATGACGTCGCCTTTCGTCACCATAGTCACAAGTTCAACTTCCAAACCAGGGTGCGCTGCTTGAAGAGCATCTCGTACATAATAGGCTTGCCAAAGAGCAAGAGGGCTTTTGCGTGTAGCAATTCGAATTGGAGTCGATTGAGTCATGATGGTCTTTGAAAAACAGTTTTGATGGGCTAATCCTACCATTCTCTTGGAAAAAGTCTTACTGCTAGATCGTCTCGATAAATATCAGACGTCCGACTAGCAGAAAATATTCAAAATAGTGTGATGTTCATCTCGTTTGTAAAATGGGCTATTATTACAAAAGGCGGATACGTACCACACTATGTCGCGAGCATATTGATTAACAAAACAATGTCGATTCGATCGTACATTTCTTTACCAATCGAAATAAAAATGTTAGATTGATCACGTTTTGTTAGTGCTTTAGAACAATTTGTCGTCAAGGCACAGTTAGGAATCAAACAAGGAATCACCCTTGCAGGCTTATATAAAGACGCTTATCCAGAGACTTGATAACCTAAACCAGCAGCGTATTGAGCGCGCGCTGGCTCTTATGGATATGCAAAGTCAGCGTGTTTTCCATCTGATTCCTACTCTTCTGCACTTCAATCACCCAGCCATCCCCGGTTATTACGATTCTCAAGTCCCCTACGGTGTATACGGTCTCGAATTCAATGAAGTGCAGAAGCAGTTTATTGAGGATACTGAGCTTACGATTGGGCAATCGCTGCGCACCAGTGTAGAGTCGGCCATCCTTGGTTTGTATACTATGGGGAGCACCTCTTCGATTGGGCAGAGTAGTTCGAGCGATCTCGATATCTGGGTGTGTGTATCACCGTCGATGAGTTGTGAAGAAAGAGAATGCCTAACCAATAAATGCCTGCTGATCACCGACTGGGCTCAGACACAGGGTGTTGAGGCAAATTTCTTCCTGATGGATGAGGAGCGCTTTCGCACCAATCGCTCTGAAGAAATGACAGGTGACAACTGTGGTTCATCCCAGCACCTTTTGCTACTGGATGAATTTTATCGTTCTGCTGTTCGTCTTGCCGGTCAACGTTTGCTATGGCAAATCGTACCACCTGAAATGGAAGAGTGTTACGACGAATACGTTCGAGATCTGTGTCGCCAAGGTTGCATAGATTGCTCGCAATGGATTGATTTTGGTCAACTGAACCGTATTCCAGCCGAAGAATATTTTGGCTCAAATCTATGGCAGTTGTACAAGAGCATTGACTCACCTTATAAGTCGGTGCTGAAAGCGATTCTGCTTGAAGCGTATTCGTGGGAGTATCCGAACACTCAACTCCTCAGTATTGATACCAAGCGTCGCTTTTTTGCCCATGAACCTGACCTTTACGGGATGGATGCATACTACTTGATGCTTGAAAAGGTGACGCGCTATCTTGTACGCATTGGTGATCACTCGCGTCTTGACCTTGTCCGTCGCTGCTTTTATCTAAAAACGCATGAGAAGTTATCTCGTGAGCCTGACATGGGTTCCGTTGCTTGGCGCCGTGAAGCCATGAGTGACATGATCCAGAAATGGCATTGGGAGCATTCAGTGCTTGTTGAGCTGGATGACCGCCGTAACTGGAAGGTTGAACAAGTGAAAGTAGTTCACCATGCCTTACTTGATGCACTTATGCTGAGCTACCGGAATCTGATTCAATTTGCTCGACGTAACGACATCACTTCTGCGATCAGTCCACAAGACATTAGTATTTTAGCGCGTAAGCTTTATGCTGCGTTTGAGGTTTTACCTGGTAAGGTAACTTTGCTTAACCCGCAAATTTCACCAGATTTACATGAATCCGACTTGAGCTTTATTGAAGTGAGGCCGGGTCGTACAAATCAAGCGGGTTGGTACCTCTATAAGCAACCTCTTCAGCCAGAACGTCTTCTTGGTCAGCCATTCTTAGAACATAATGAATACCTCAGTAAGTTGGTCGCTTGGTCATTTTTCAATGGTCTAATTACAGAGTCGACGCGTCTGCACTCGGTAGTTCGTGATGCTCACTTGGATATTGATAAGTTTTATCAGATGGTCAGCGATTTACGGAATACCTTTTCATTGCGTAAGCGTCGCCCAACCATGCAGGCATTGGCGAGTCCTTGTGAAATCAGCCAGCTGGCAATGTTCATCAACTTTGAAAATGATCCTACTGCGGCATTGAGTGGGCGTTCGCTGAAAGTTGACCTTAAAACGACAGATATTTTTAGCTTCGGCTCAAAACAAACCTGTCTGGTTGGTAGTGTCGATCTGGTGTATCGGAATTCTTGGCATGAAGTGCGCACGCTGCATTTTAAAGGTGAAACTGCCATGTTGGACGCGTTAAAGACCATTATGGGTAAGATGCACCAAGACGCGCTACCACCAGAATCCGTCGATGTGTTCTGCTATAGCAAGAATCTGCGTGGTGTGATGCGCAACATGGTTTATCAACTGCTCGCTGAATGCATTGATTTGCGCCTTAAGCCGATTGAACAAGAGAAGCGTCGCCGTTTTAAAGCGCTGCGTATTGCTCAGCAAACCTATGGCTTATTCTTTGAACGTCGTGGTGTATCTGTACAGATGTTGGAGAATTCGGTCGATTTTTATCGCAGTATTTCGACCAGTAAGCTGAAAGGCTCGCCTTTGTTAATGTTGGACAAAGAACAAGACTACCAACTACCAGAAATTGTCGATAGCTTTGCCAGTGAGGGTTTGATTCAGTTCTTTTTTGAAGACTCTGCACAAGGTTTCAATATTTATGTGTTGGATGAGGCGAATCGTGTTGAGGTATATCATCAATTCAGTGGCATGAAAGATGAGATGATTGCCAGCGTGAACAGTTTCTACACGTCCGTCAAAGATGATAACGAATTGTCGACTCAGTTTATTAACTTCAATTTGCCGCAATACTATCAAATCGTTCACCCAGTAGAAGGTGATTCTTATATTGTGCCATATCGAAATGATGGCTCGAACTATTCCAAGCCAAGTCGGGCCGTAAATGCGTAAATCGAATCGATGAATAAAGAGCACTCACTGTGCTCTTTTTTGTGTCTGGCCTATACAGGTCACTACACCCATTCAATCTCTTCCTCTGAATGTTTTTCGCATTCTTGTTTTACCATCGCAATCAGCTCTAAGCCCGTTTTTGAGCAGGTCCACTGACCTTCTACCATTGCGAAGTGGAAGCCACCAGATTTAGATGCCAGCCAGATTTCTTTCATTGGTTCCTGGCGATTAATAATGATTTGGCTGCGGTCTTCAAACTCTAGGGTCATGACATTACCAGAAGTTTCATAATCAATGTCCGCACCTGAATCATCAATCATTTCTTCGATAATTTGCATTTGAGCATCTGCCAACTGATGAAATTCAGTCTCGTTCATCTTGTAATCCTATTGCTTTTCCTGAGTGTGGTGCGATTATAGGGGGCATTGAAAGATTAATCACGATACAACCCATGAAAAAATCACTCATCGCTCTGTTTCTTTTATCTGTTCTTGGTCTGACTGGATGTGGTCAGACTGGTCCTCTTTACATGCCTGAAGATGCATCTCAGAACGAGCAGCCTTCACAACAATAAATAATGACATAAGGGATAGCACTTTGGATTACTTCAACTATCAGGATGATGGCCAACTTTGGGCCGAAGATGTTCCATTAACTGACTTAGCAGAGCAATTTGGAACACCACTTTACGTATATTCTCGCGCAACATTTGAGCGTCATTGGCATGCTTTTGACAAATCCGTTGGTAAGCACCCGCACCTCGTGTGTTATGCGGTTAAAGCCAACTCGAACTTAGGTGTACTTAATACACTCGCTCGTCTTGGTTCAGGTTTTGATATTGTTTCTGGTGGTGAGCTGGAACGTGTGATTGCAGCGGGCGGTGAAGCAAGCAAAGTGGTCTTCTCTGGTGTCGGCAAAACGGCGCCTGAAATGAAACGTGCACTTGAACTGGGTATCAAGTGTTTCAATGTAGAGTCTGAGCCAGAGCTAGAACGCCTTAACAAGGTCGCGGGTGAGCTGGGCGTTAAAGCGCCGATCTCATTGCGTATCAACCCTGATGTAGATGCTAATACGCACCCTTACATTTCTACGGGGCTTCGTGACAACAAGTTTGGTATTGCCTTTGACCGTGCGCCTGAGGTGTACCAGTTCGCGCAAAGCCTTGAAAACTTAACGATCAAAGGTATCGACTGTCACATTGGCTCTCAATTAACGGATATCGAACCGTTTATTGATGCTACTGACCGTTTGCTGGCACTTATTGATGATTTAAAAGCACAAGGCATCAATATTGAGCATCTTGATGTGGGTGGGGGACTGGGTGTGATCTATCGTGATGAGCTGCCACCAGAGCCTTCTGAATATGCCAAAGCACTGTTAGGTCGACTGGAAAACCATCAAAATCTGGAGCTGATTTTCGAACCAGGCCGTGCAATTGCAGCCAACGCAGGTGTACTGCTGACGAAGGTTGAGTTTCTAAAACATACAGAACATAAAAACTTCGCCATTATCGATGCCGCGATGAATGACTTGATGCGACCGGCTTTGTATCAGGCATGGCAAGACATTGTTCCTGTTAACCCACGTGAAGGTGAATCAGTGACATACGATCTGGTTGGCCCAATTTGTGAGACGGGAGATTTCCTTGGTAAAGACCGCGCTCTGGTGTTGCAGGAAAATGACCTACTTGCTGTTCGCTCAGCAGGTGCGTATGGCTTTGTGATGTCATCCAATTACAACACACGTACTCGTGTTGCTGAAGTGATGGTTGATGGCAATAAAGTTCATCTAGTACGTCAGCGAGAAGAGCTGTCGAGCCTATGGGCCCTAGAAAATATTCTTCCGGAGTAATTGGCGTCTTATGCATTTCCACTTTTCTAAAATGCATGGTTTGGGTAATGACTTCATGGTCGTTGACTGCATTACTCAGAACATTTTCTTTTCTCCTGATTTGATCCGCCGTCTGGCGGATCGTCATACAGGAGTCGGCTTTGACCAGCTGTTAGTGGTTGAAGCACCTTATGATCCAGAAACCGACTTTCACTACCGTATCTTTAATGCTGATGGTAGTGAAGTGGAGCAGTGTGGTAACGGTGCACGTTGTTTTGCTCGTTTTGTGCGTATGAAAGGCCTGACTAATAAGTACAGCTTCAGTGTCAGTACAAAGAAAGGCAAAATGGTCCTCAATATCGAGGAAGACGATCAGGTGACGGTTAACATGGGTGTGCCAGAATTTGAGCCAAGCAAGATTCCATTCAAAGCTAAGCAGACCGAAAAGACCTATATCTTGCGTACTGATGATAAGACGTTGTTCTGTGGTGCGGTAAGTATGGGGAATCCTCATGTTGTCACCGTGGTTGATGATACCAATACCGCTGATGTCGATACTTTAGGCCCGCTACTCGAATCTCACGAGCGTTTTCCTGAGAGAGTAAATGCTGGCTTTATGCAGGTATTAAGCCGCAGCGAAGTGAATCTTAGAGTGTATGAACGTGGTGCTGGTGAAACTCAGGCATGTGGTAGTGGGGCTTGTGGCGCGGTTGCAGTAGGTATTGTTCAGGAACTACTGGACGAGAAGGTGAAAGTCAACCTGCCAGGTGGTTCGCTAAAAATCAGCTGGCAAGGACAAGGAAAGCCCCTTTATATGACGGGCCCTGCCACTCATGTGTTCGATGGTCAGCTAAGCTGTTAAGAAGAGAAAAAATAAAGGAACTAACGTGTCGCAGATTGAAGCTGATGCGCTGACAGCTGAGGTTGTCGCGGAATACTTGCGTGACAACCCAGATTTTTTTAGCACCCGAAGTGATTTAGTCGATCGCCTTGCCTTGCCTCATCAAGAGCAGGGTGCGGTGTCACTGGTCCATGTTCAAATGACCAGACAACGTCAGCGTATTGAAGAGCTAGAAGAAGAGATAACCACTCTGATGTCGCTGGCGAAAAACAATGATCGTACTTTTCATGAGTTTATGAGTTTACAGGAGCATATCCTGACTTGTGATGCCTTGTTGCCAGCGGTTAAAGCTGTTGAAGAGATGGCTAAATCTCTCGGGTTGATGGCGTATGTGCGTTTGCTCGATAGTGAGTCAGCGTATTACTCGCTCGATAAAGACAATTACCAGCGTTTTGCTACTAATCATCTCAATGGTAAGAGTGCTTACTTAGGGCGGATGCGTAAGGCGGATAGAGAACTGCTGTTTGGTGGTACAACGCGCGCCCCTGAGATGGGATCTTACGTGGTGTTGCCACTGAATAAGAAGTCATTACAAGGTATTCTGGCCTTTTCCAGTAGCGATGGAGGGCACTTTCAGCCGCATATGGACACCTTATTCCTGCGACACCTCGCTCTGGTGCTTTCTCACCTGGTAGAAACTCTTCCTTGGCAAAGTGACGACCATGAACGAATCAGTAATACCTCTGCCTAACGGACTTAAAAGCCCTCTCAATCGCTTCTATGAGTATTTGAGAAGTGAGAAAGGGCTTAGTCTGCATACTCAACGTAATTACAAGCAGCAACTGGAAACCATGGCTCAACATTTGGTGACTATGGGGTTGAAAGACTGGTCTCAGGTTGATGCGGCTTGGGTTCGTCAACTGGCGAGTAAAGGTATGCGCGATGGCATGAAAGCCAGTAGTCTTGCTACTCGATTGTCCGCATTACGGAGTTTCTTTGATTTCTTAATCCTGCGAGGAGAATTAACAGCAAATCCTGCCAAGGGTGTGTCTGCTCCAAGGAAGAAAAGGCCCTTACCGAAGAATCTCGATGTGGATGAAGTCGGTCAGTTACTCGAGGTCAACGAAGATGACCCGTTAGCCATACGCGATAGAGCGATGATGGAACTGATGTATGGCGCAGGTTTACGACTGGCTGAGATGGTCAGTGTCGATACACGCGATGTCAGTCTATCCTCTGGGGAGATACGTGTAGTAGGTAAAGGTGACAAAGAGCGTAAAGTGCCTTTTTCTGGTATGGCAGAAGAGTGGGTTGCCAAATGGCTCAAAGTACGAGGTTCACTAGCCAATGCGGATGAGTCTGCGTTGTTTGTGTCTAAGCTGGGGGTGCGGATTTCACACCGTAATGTGCAAAAGCGCATGGCTGAATGGGGACAAAAGCAGTCTGTTGCCAGTCATATCAGTCCACATAAACTGCGTCACTCGTTTGCCACTCACATGCTGGAGTCGAGCAACAATCTCAGAGCCGTTCAAGAGCTGCTGGGTCATGAAAACATCTCAACCACTCAGATCTATACACACTTGGACTTTCAGCATCTTGCCGATGTTTACGACCAGGCTCATCCCAGAGCCAAAAAGAAAGAGAGTGATTGATGTATTTTTATCGCCAATTACCTGTCATTGAAGCGATGACGTTTGATCTTGATGATACCTTGTATGACAACCGTCCTGTGATTCTTAGGGTGGAGGCGCAGGTGGTTGCTTGGCTGCATAAACACCACCCGATTTCTGCGAGCAAACCACTAAGCTGGTGGCATGAGTTAAAAATGGAATTGGTGGTTGCTGACCCCTGGCTGCATAATGATATGACGTTGTGGCGCCATACTCAGATAGAGCAAGGCCTTTATCGACTCGGCTATGAGCAAGCAGAGGCCAAATGTGCCGCTGATCAGGCCATTCAGGAAGTACTGCGGCTACGCAGTGATTTTACTGTACCTGAACAAACGCATCAGGTTATGCAGAGGCTTGCTAAGCAAATGCCTTTAGTGGCGATTACCAATGGCAATGTGGATGCCGAGCGTATCGGTTTGGCTAAGTATTTTTCCTTAATTCTTCAATCAGGGCCGGATGGCTATGCTAAACCACACCCACAGATGTTCAACAAAGCCATCAATCATCTTCAATGCTCGGCGCAGAACATCTTACACGTTGGTGATCATTTGATTAGTGATGTTAAAGGTGCCAAAAATAGTGGCTTGTCGGCGTGTTGGTTCAACGATCAAGGTTCTAGCTTAATCCAGCATCGAAGAGCTCGGACATTGCCCGACATTGAAGTCTCCTGTTTACAGGAATTATTGCTACTGTGTGAGAACTCCGGTTCGCTTTGAGCCGTGCACGATGGATGGCTATATGTCCCAACTAGGATACGGAGCCGAAACAGCGCCCAATCATCTTGCAGTGAGTCAAATTTTACCAAGTGCACCAGGGGAAAATGGTTGCGCAGTGTGTTCACAACCTAGCGGCGTGTGAGATTACGGAAGAAGTAGGGGGCGACTATTTACAAGGTGTCTATCTCAGGGTATCAAAACGGCTATTTTAGCGCGTGCCCGCTTTTATCCGCCTGAAATGCTTTCATGTAGTGACTGAGAAACTGCCGTAAATGCTCTGCTTGTGGTTCTTGGCCTAAAGAACCTATGATTTCTGCACCCACCTCTAGTGTGCATAAATGGCCCTTATCTTGATTACGCCTCAGCTGATAGTTGGATGTAGAAGCTGGAGCTAAGTGCACTTTGGGAAGTGCCTGCAGCCAAGGGCTTTTACGCAGCATTTTCCTCGCTTCTTGCCAAGTCCCATCAAGAATAATGAATAAAGGCTTATGTGCTTTCTGCTCTGTGTGCCGAGTAATCTGGTTGATGGGTAGGCTATCTTGACCAGGAAACAGCAGCAGCGGTTGATAACCCTCATGGTTGATTAGTCGAGCCAGTTCGGAGCAGGGCTGTTTGCGTTGCCAGATATGTTGACTGCTAGGATGGACCGTTTTCAGTAGCCACTGCCCAGTGTTGGTTTCCCGCTGACACTCATTTTCGTGCATCAAGATAGCCAGATGTGCTGGCACATTGATGTGAGGTAAGTACTTACAAACACAGTTGTGATTTAGCAAACATTTTGGGCAGGGGCTTGAAGTCGACATCTTACAGCGTGACGCCTCCCTGATGAGGAGTCAGACCATCGGAAAACAGCTGAACTGGGCTGATTTCTTCGTAGTTTGCCACGGGCGCGACACTTGGATTGAGAGGGTAGTGTGTACCGTTAAATTGCAAAGTGTGCTGGTTGGGTACGGCGCCGCCACCGCTAACAAACATCACCAGATCGCGCCAATTTTGATGAGACTGCGTTCCTAAGTTTAAAGGCGTTTGAACCAAGGTAATCCGGCTATTGAATTGCCATTTCTGATCCACATTGTTGAAAATCAGCAAGGTGCAACCACCTGAGCCGCACCAGTCTAGCTGAGCCAGCAATTCTTTGTTGCCATCGCCATTAAGATCGTACGTCAACCAGCGATAACGTGTACCAGTGGGATCCTGCTTCTCTTCCTTGAAGTAATCACGCAGAGCTTGATCAACTCGTGGGTTAAACTCCGCACTTGACGGGACTTTGTTGCTGTCTGCCACGGTTTGTTGGGAAGAAAGAGTATTACCCGTTTTGTAAAGCGTGAGTCCGCCGTCCGTAATGTCGTAGACAACGTTACCCACTTTCTCCTTATTTGTGATCAGTCGGTTATCCGCTTGGGTGTAGATACGCTCTGAGTTAAGTCTTTGCCCCTGTAAGTGAGTACCTACAATTTGAACTTGATTGCGATTCAATTGTTGCCAGAACCCTTTTTCAACCGTATCCGAACCACCATTCTGATAGCGGTAAGTGGTGTTGGCGGTGTGGTCTGGGTTTATTGCCAGAGAAACGCTAAAGGGAGCATTCTTGCTTGTTTGAGCCTGATAAGTCGCCGCCCAGCGTTGGGTCGTGTCTTGGTTTGATAACGTCGCACAGCCACGATAGGTTTTATCGCCGATTGTGAGGGTTGAGCTCCAGCCGTAAAGACTATCACTCATACCATCACTGCAACTACGCAGGTTAAGCTCTAGTTGGCCTTGGCTGAATGTGTAGCGGCGGCGATCCGCTTCAATCTTTGTTGTGGTCAGCTTTAGTTGTTGTGTTTCTTGGCCCATCTGGCTGAATTGTAGGGCCTTGTCTGCAAATTGAACTGACCAGAATGGCTCGTTACCAAAGGCTGTCGTAGGCTGAACAGTTTGTGCGCAACGTTGGGTGTTTTCTGCTGTCAGTAGGTTAATCTTGTCGACTACGAAGCGAGCAGCATAATCAGCGGCGAATCCTTCTTTACCCACAGGTTTAAGATGGCCAATCACCTCGCCGTACAGTGGTGCATAAGGAGAACGTACCAGCTTCATCCCTTGCTGGAATCTATCTTCAGGCAGATCCAACCAATATTGTTGCTGGCTACCACACGGCACAATAGAGCGTACTTCATGACCAAGGATGACTTTACCGCGCATGACAAAAGTTTGAGGTTTGATCGAGGAAGGGTCACTCAGCGTTGCTTGGGGGCTGTGCGCTTGCTCCGGTCCGGATTGAAAACCGGCACAGGCCTGAAGGGCCAGTAAGGTCGTCACTGTTACTGGGTTTCTTAACGCCTTCATGCTATATCTTCCTCATACTTAATTATTCGGACGTCATTATGGCATATTGGTTATTCAAAACAGAACCGGACACTTTCTCTATTGACACACTTCGCACACAAAATACTTCCTGCTGGGAAGGGGTGCGTAATTATCAGGCGCGCAATATGATGCGAGATCAGGTCAAAGAAGGTGATTTGGTGCTGATTTACCACTCTTCATGCAAGAAGGTTGGAGTCGCTGGTATTGCGAAAGTAACCAAAGAGGCTTACCCCGATCATTTCGCCTTTGACCCTGAAAGTGACTATTTTGACCCGAAGTCTACGCCGGATAACTCACGCTGGGTGATGGTGGATATTGAGTTTGTCAGAAAGACGGAAAGGCTGATCCCTCTTTCAGTTATGAAAGCGATGCCTGAGCTGGAAAACATGCCTTTGGTGAAGCGTGGCAATCGCCTGTCAATTATGCCGGTGAGTGAGCAGGAATGGCAGGCGATACTGGATAAAGAGAAATTACCGTCGCAAAGGTAATGCGTCTCTCTTAAAGAGTGAAGATTAGAACAAGTGAGTATGTAGGTAGTGTGCCACCGCATCGTCGGCGTTACTGCCTATCACTTCATTATCTGGCAAGGCTTGTTTCACTTTGATATGCGAAGTTTCCATCACCAAGCCTTTGCCTGCCATGGACAACATTTCAACATCATTCATCCCATCACCAAAAGCAACACAGTTTTCCATTGTGAGATTGAGAGACTCAGCCACAACTTTAAGCGCTTCTCCTTTCGATACTTCTGCCGCCATTACTTCCAGACACCAAGGAGTTGAGAACGCCACATTGAGCTGGTCACCAAACTTGTCATTAAGTTGTTGCTCAAACTTCACCAGATGGTCGTGATCTTTAGCTGGATGGGTAAAGAAGATTTTCGCTATTCCATTGGTTGGCGCCACATCGGCATCAAAGCGCTGATAGGCGAAACCAGATTCACTGTGGAATTTCGCGAGCATGTCGTCGTCTCTGTCTAGGAGCCAACTATCATTCTGATACATATGGATAAAAATATCAGGATCTTGTCTGATCACATCGATCACGGGTTGAACCAGATTTTGCGGTACATTGTTGCTGTACATCAGGTTGTCGTCTTGATCGTGAACACGGGCACCGTTTGAGGTGATCATATAAGCCGGGATGCCCGCGAGTTGACGAATACCGGAGACATCGACATGGTGACGACCGGTAGCAAAGATAAAAGTGTAGCCCTTTTGGTGTAGTTCGCTCAGCGTTTGCTTAGAGAAGTCACTCAGCTGGTGGTTAGGTGCCAGTAAAGTGCCATCGAGATCAGAAGCTACCAGTTGGAAAGGAGTCTCTTTGCGTGTGTGTGTCATATCACCCTCGTGCGTAATGCGTTGAACAGCCCGGGAAGGGCAGAGTGACTATTCTACTGCAACAGAAAGGGGAAAAAGAGGGTAAAAGTTACCCTCGAGTATTTCCTATTTTTATCAATGCTGATTGAAGAAAGACAGTGTGGCATCCAGTGCTTGATCGCGATATTCGTCTTTTTCGAATAATACTTCGTGGCGCGAGCTGTAAATGATCTTTAGCGCGCACTGATAGTTGGTTTTCGCCAGTTTCTTGATGAATTTGAGCTGATCCTGATTGGAAACGATCTGGTCACTGCTAGCTTGAAGGAGTAACAATGGGATTTTTATCTGGCGCGTCATCAGGTGACACTTTCTGGCCGCCATTAATCCCTGCCACACCCAGCGCGTGCTGGCTCCGCCAATTTTTAGCTCTGGCCTCTGCTCATAGAGATCACGAAACCAGTGATAGCGGATCTGGCTTTGAGTTAGGAAGTTACCTTCAAATGGTTTTGGGTAATAGGGGGCTTGGCCGGGGGCAAAAGTTGGCTTGGGCGCAAGCGCAGTCATGATTTGGCCAAGGGGTATTGCGATTGGTTTAAGATGCCAGGGCAGATTGACGCCAAACATAGGTGCACTGAGTGACACCGCTGAAAATGAATGATCTGGATAGCTCTGTAGGTAACGAGTGGCGATATTGCCTCCCATTGAATGGCCGAGCAAGTAACGTTTATCGTAACCACTTAAGTCAAAGTGATGAATCAAACCATGTAAATCTTGCACATAGTCCTCGAAATCTTCGACATAACCCATTTGTTGGTCTTCAATCAGTCGATCGGACAGGCCCTGACCTCGATGGTCGAAGGAATAGATGTCATAGCCTTGTTGGAACAGGTCATAGAACAGTTCCTGATACTTCCAGGTGCACTCTATACGGCCATTGACCACCACGATAGCTTTGGTGTGCTCCGGAGAGGTAAGTTTCACCCAGAACAGCCGGATTTTATCAAATGACTTAAAGAAGCCTTCCTCACGGGAGCGCCAAAATTGAGCAATATTGTTATTGATTGCTTGCTCAAAATTCGACTCTTGAGTATAAGGTGGATTAATGCTGGTGCTCGATTCATTCATGATATCGGGGCCTAGTATCAACACTGACAAGTAAACAAGTCTAAATTATGTGTGGCTAAGGAAGTTTAGTCGAGAGGAAAACACTATGGATATGCATGTTTGGTTAGCCTACGTAGTGACAGCTATTGTATTCAGCCTCGCTCCAGGTTCAGGAACCGTGAACTCAATCAGTAATGGTCTGAGCTATGGTACACGTAAATCTCTCTCAGCGATCGCAGGGCTGCAAATTGGGCTGACGTTACACATTATCTTAGTCGGTGCCGGCATTGGAGCCTTGGTTGCTCAATCAGCAACTGCATTTACCGTGATTAAATGGGTCGGTGCAGCTTATTTAGTTTGGCTAGGTATTCAGAAATGGCGCGATAAGTCTGGTTTGGCGACTCACACCGAAGGGGAAGCGTTATCCGGCACTAAACTGATGAGGAATGCTGTTCTGATTAATCTGACCAATCCCAAATCCATCGTATTTTTGGTCGCGTTGTTTCCGCAATTCATTGACCCTGCCAAAGATCAGCTGACGCAATTGGCGGTATTGGGAGTAACAACTGTGGTGATAGACTCGATTGTTATGCTGGGCTACACCTCTTTGGCGGCACAAATGGGGCGTTTTATCCGTTCTGATAAGATTATGAGTAAGATCAACAAGGTATTTGGTTCCATGTTTGTCGGTTGTGGGGCATTATTAGCGGCTGCCAAAGCTTAAGTAATTTCAAGGTGTAGCAGTCAATGCGCGATACCTATGTGGCTCGTCAGCCCATTTTAAACGCCAAAAGACAAACGCTCGGGTATGAACTGTTGTTCCGTGACGGAGAAAACAATGCATACCCAGCTCATGTCGATTCCAACCGTGCAACGTATCGTTTAGTTGTCGAGAACTTCCTGTCTCTGGGCACTAATCCTGCTTTTGCACAATCGCGCAGTTTCATCAACTTTCCGTATAAAAGCCTTATTCGTCGCTTACCTCTGTCGCTGCCCAGAGAGCAGATTGTCATTGAAGTACTGGAAACTTGTCCACCGACGGACGAGCTATATGAAGCGATAAAAGAGCTCAACGCAGCAGGTTACCTGATTGCACTAGATGACTTTGTTTATAGCCCTGAGTGGGAACGCTTCTTACCATTTGTTCAGATCATTAAGCTTGATATCATGGCGATGGGGTTAGACGCGGCGTGTGAATTTGTCCAAGAGCATAAGTCACGTGGGATTCGCCGTAAGTTTCTTGCTGAGCGAGTTGAAACAGAAGAAGAATTCTTGACCGCGCGCTCGGCGGGCTTTTCGTTCTTTCAAGGCTTCTTTTTTAGTAAGCCTGAAGTCATCCGTCAGCAATACATTAGCCCTGAACAGGTGATTGCGATGGAGTTGCTTCGTGAAGTATGTCAGACCAACGTCGACTTCGAGAAAGTTGAAGCTATCGTGGCCAAAGACGTTGCGCTGTCTTATAAATTGCTCCGCTTTGTAAACACTATGTCGGAAAGGCTCGAAGTCAGCATCTCTTCATTTAGGCAGGCTTTGGTGTATCTTGGTGAAGACAAACTTCGTATCTTTGTGTCGTTGGCCGTGGCGTCTTTTATTTCCGCTAAAAAGCCCAAAGAGCTGTACAATCTTTCGTTGCAACGCGCTCAGTTTTGCCAGTTGATGGCGAACGAAAATCCATTCAGCCAGTTCCGTGAACAGGCCTTTCTTATCGGCTTGTTCTCAACCTTGGATGCGTTACTGGATCTCTCGCTTGAGGAGTTGGTTAAGCAGTTGCCGCTCAATCAGGCGATTAAGGTCGCTTTACTTGAGCGTCAAGGTCCTTATGGCATCTTGCTTGGGTTGGAAGAGTGCTATGAACGGGCTGACTGGCAAGGCATGCAGGAAGCGTGTCGTCAATTGAACCTATCCGTCGATGACGTTATGCCGCGCATTTCTGAAGCGCAGCGCTGGAGTCAGGACATCAACCGCCTAGTATGAGGCAGCTCTTCTCTTTTGTGAATCTTTTATGACAGTTCCGATTGAATATTGATCTTTAGTTTAGTTTAAACAAATATATATGCATATCCATATATGAGTATATTTAAATGTTGCCACATCAGTTTTTCAAATTACTATCTGACGAAACTCGAGTCCGGTGCCTGATGCTGATTGAACGTGAAGAGTGTTTGTCAGTGGGTGAATTGACCGAAGCGCTTCAGGAAAGCCAGCCGAAAATCTCCCGTCATCTTGCTCAGCTACGCTCAAGTGGTGTGTTGGTTGACGTCCGCCAAGGGCAATGGGTGTTTTATCGTTTGTCGGCGGAATTGCCGGGTTGGATGAAAAAACTGATTGATGATCTTGTCGCGTCTAACTGCCTCAAAACAGAGTACCGACAAGATATAGAGAGACTTCATGCTATTCAGGCTCGTCCTGTTTGCTGCCAGTAATTTGAAATAAGAGAGATAGAAAGATGACAATTAAAGTCGGAATTAACGGTTTTGGTCGTATTGGACGTTTGGCTCTGCGTGCGGCGTTTGATTGGGAAGAACTGGAGTTTGTGCAGATCAATGATGTGGCGGGCGATGCCGCAACACTCGCACACCTGCTGGAGTTTGATTCAGTTCAAGGACGCTGGAATCACGAGGTCAAAGCGGAAGGCGATCAAATCCTGATTAACGATCAGGTTATCAAAGCAACGCAAGAGAAAGACATTGATGCCATCGACTGGTCTGGCTGTGATGTTGTGATTGAAGCGACGGGCAAACACCGTAAAACCTCGATTCTTAAAAAGTATCTAGCTCAAGGTGTGAAACGAGTAGTGGTCTCTGCGCCGGTTAAAGAAGAAGGCGTGGCGAACATTGTGGTGGGTGTGAATGATCATATCTTTGACCCTGCAGCGCATCAGATTGTTACAGCAGCCTCTTGTACGACTAACTGTATTGCGCCAGTCGTGAAAGTGATTCATGAGAAGTTGGGTATTGCGCAGTCTTCTTTTACCACTATCCATGACCTGACCAACACGCAAACCATTCTTGATGCGCCACATAAAGATTTGCGCCGTGCCCGTGCTTGCGGCATGAGCCTTATCCCGACAACGACTGGTAGCGCAACAGCGATTGTGGAAATCTTCCCAGATCTGAAAGGCAAGATTAACGGTCACGCGGTGCGCGTTCCTCTGGCTAACGCATCACTCACAGACATCATCTTTGATGTGAAACGCGATACCACAGCGGAAGAAGTGAATGCGTTGCTTAAAGAGGCGTCACAAGGTGAGCTGAACGGTATTCTTGGTTTTGAAGAACGTCCGCTGGTATCGATTGATTACAAAGGCGACCAACGTTCAACCATCGTTGATGCGCAGTCGACTATGGTGGTAGGTAGCCGCATGGTGAAGATCTACGCTTGGTACGATAATGAAATGGGCTACGCGACACGTACAGCTGAACTGGTACGTAACGTGGGCTTGGTATAAGGAGTGATAGAGATGACACATCCGACTTGGCAATTGGATCTTGAACAAGGTGCGTTGGTACTTACTCCTTGTCCAGGTACTAAAGGCGTTGATCTGGAAGCTTCGCTTGTGCAGCTAAAAGAGCAAGGTGTCGAAGCGATAGTGACGGCGCTGGATAATACAGAGTTAGAGAGCAAAGGCGTTGCTCAGCTTGGTGAAGCGGCAGAGAAGTTAGGTATGCAGTGGTTTCAGATTGAAATTGAAGATGACTGCGCACCGGGTGATGATTTTGCCGCAAAATGGCAGCAAGCCAGCTCTGCACTGCATCAGGTTGTCGATAATGGCGGCAAAGTCGCAATGCATTGCATGGGCGGGTCAGGTCGTACGGGCCTGTTAGCCGCGCATCTGCTGTTAGAAAAACAATGGCCGTTGAGCGACATTATCAAAGAGGTACAGGCGCTACGTCCGGGTGCTTTTACCAAGCCTGTTCAGGTCGATTACATCAACGTAGCCGCGGCGAAATAACCCCTTGAGGAGCTTTTGGATCATCGGTATCCAAAAGCTCCCATCGCTGTACATAAGAGAAAATTGGGTCCTCTATGATCGCAAATCTGAGTAAGAGTGTACGTCAATATATGTTGGTAACGTTCAATTACTGGAACTTCACCATTACTGACGGTGCACTGAGAATGCTGGTGGTGCTGTATTTCCATGATCTGGGCTACAGCACGTTAGAAATCGCGTCTTTGTTCTTGTTTTACGAGTTCTTTGGCGTGGTAACCAACCTGATTGGCGGATGGCTTGGCGCGAGGCTTGGCTTAAACAAAACCATGAACCTTGGACTGGCGATGCAGATAGTGGCGCTGGCGATGCTCGCAGTGCCCAATGTCTGGCTGACCATACCTTGGGTAATGCTGGCTCAGGCGTTGTCTGGTATTGCCAAAGATCTCAATAAGATGAGTGCCAAAAGTTCCATTAAGGCACTGGTGCCTGACGAGCAGCAAGGCGCCTTGTATAAGTGGGTCGCGATTCTAACGGGGTCGAAAAATGCCCTTAAAGGTGTTGGCTTCTTCATCGGTGGTTTATTGCTGTCTCTGATTGGCTTTAAGTACGCGGTGCTGCTGATGGCGGGTGTGTTGACACTGGTTCTGATCGGCAGCTTAATCGGCCTTGAAAGTGATTTGGGTAAAGCCAAAAACAAACCTAAGTTCAGCCAGATTTTTTCTAAGTCGAGTTCAATCAATATCTTGTCTGCAGCACGTATGTTCCTGTTTGGGGCACGAGATGTTTGGTTTGTCGTCGCCTTACCTATCTATCTGGGCAGTGTGTTTGGTTGGGATCATCTTTGGGTTGGCGGTTTCTTGGCGACTTGGGTGATTGCTTACGGCTTTGTCCAAGGCTTTGCTCCTAAGATCACTGGTAAAGCACAAGGTAAAGTCCCTGACGGTAGTGCGGCGCTGATGTGGGCTGGCTTGTTGGCGGTGATCACTGCGGGAATTGCGTACGCAGTGCAAATTGGCTGGCAACCCCAGTTGGTTATCGTTATTGGACTCTTGATTTTTGGTACTGTATTTGCGGTTAACTCTTCCCTGCATTCCTATTTGATTGTTAGCTATGCTAAAGGTGATGGTGTATCACTGGATGTCGGTTTCTACTACATGGCGAACGCTATGGGTCGCTTAATTGGTACAGTACTGTCAGGTTGGATATTTCAGGTTGCGGGTTTGGCTGCGTGCTTATGGGTGTCCTTCGCATTTCTTGCTTTGACCACCCTCATTTCAATCAAGCTGCCTAAGTTGCCCCAATCAGCAACTACGTAAATTAAAACAGTCACATGACTCAAAGTTGACCAAGGTTACACCGTGGTCCACTTTTTTATTGCTACCTTTGTTCAACATTGATTGAACAAAGATAGCGATATGAGAGATAGAGTACTGTTTTTTGACTTATTGCGATGTGTCGCTGCTGTGGCAGTTATCGCGATTCATGTTCTTGCTCCTTATCGCCAAGAACTCGGTAGCATCCCCTTCTCAGAATGGTCTATTGCGATTGGTTTGAATAGCGCGATCCGCTGGGCGGTGCCGGTGTTCATTCTTATTACTGGTGCGCTATTGCTTAGCGATGCCAGGCCATTTGATGCAAAATACTATGTCAAACGTCGATTAGGTAAAGTTTTGGTGCCGTTTATTGTTTGGTCGCTGTTCTATGCGTATCTTTCGGGGTGGAGCTTGAACGGTTTTAATCCTGAAGAAACCAAGCAAGTGCTTGCCAATAGTGCTTCTCACGCCACTTATTATCATCTCGGTTTCTTCTACTACTTCATTCCTTTGTATTTCGTCATTCCGTTTTTTCAATATGTGATCAGGCAGTATGGTGATAGCTCGTTGTACTCTTATGTGGCTATTTGGCTGGTGACGACCTTATTGTTTTTAATCGGTATTGATGGGCCTTGGAGTCATCAAATGTGGCTATACAGCGGCTATTTACCTCTAGGGTACTTGTTGTATAAAAGAGTGCCTCTGACTTCGCCTTATGTCGCCATGTTCGCGGTCGTGGGAATAGGGGCTCTTATCATGACGGGATACGCGGTCATCACCAACAGTGTTGAAGCACAAGAATATACGGTAGGGCGATGGCTGTCGTATAAGACACTCAATGTGGTACTGGCTGCGAGCATGATTTTCGTGTTATGTCGTTATGTTGGTGAAAACTTGCCTGATAAGGCCAACAAAGTGATTGGGTTTATTAGTCAACACAGTCTTGGTATTTACATTCTCCATCCGATCTTTCTATGGCCAATGAAAGAGTATGGCTGGTACCAAGGTCACCCTGCGTGGGTGATTCCCGTGTGGATTGTTTTGAGTGGATCTGGGGCGCTATTGATGAGTTGGATGGTGTCTAAATCCCGCCGTACTCGCTGGTTGTTGCCTTAGCATGGTTGTCAGCTAGTCACCATTAATTGGTGTTTGTTTATGTTCTCAAATCGTAACCGATTAAATTAAAACGGTTTATGTCTAAAACATGGCATTAAACTGCCTCAGTCATCTGGTTAATTGTTATATTGAAAACTTAATCGCAGTGAAGTAAACGGTAACACTGGCTCAGGAAGAGAATATGAACAGACAATGGTTAGCGGGCTTTATCTTGTCAGTAGCTCCATTCGCCTACGGGTATGACGGCAGTTTTAACGATGCTGAGATCCATTATGTTGATTTTTTTCAGCGTACCGATGGCATCAAATATCTGGTGCATAAGATGGATCAAAGCAATATTGAACATGCGTTTGTGATGGGCCTGCCGATTATGAAAAAGTGGAACGCCCACGATCCGGTTGCTCCCCGTTTTGAATTTGGCGATGACTCACCCGTCTATTATTACTCACGTACTGATGAGATTCTCTACCGAGCGCTGAAAGACTCACCGTATCAAGATCGACTGTTTCCTTTCATTACTGGCTTTAACCCCACGGATATGTTCGCGGCGGAACAAGTTGAGCAGATGATTGAAAGCGATCCCGGTTTCTGGAGAGGCATAGGTGAGATTCTGACTCGTCATGATAGTTTGTCCGCGCTGACATTAGGCGAACAGGCCAGAGCTAATCATCCTGCTTTGATGAAGGTGTATCAGGTCGCTGCGAAGCACAAAATGCCAGTGATCCTGCACACCAATATCACGTCTGAACGAGAAACGCACCCGTTGTACAAGCATGAGCTGGTGGAGGCGTTAGAAGAAAATAGTAAAACTAATTTTATCTGGGCGCACGCAGGGACCAGTTCGACACTGCTACGACGCCAGAATTTATCTTTTCTAATCGATGAAGTCAGCGAGCTGCTGGATGATTACGCTAACCTCTACATCTTGGCATCTTGGAGCTTGCGCGACGTGATACTGGCGAGTCCTGAATCGAAGCAAGCATGGGTAGCGTTGATCAAAGAGTATCCCGATCGCTTTATGATTGGTTCTGATGTTGTAGGCCGTTTTAAAATTACGGGTGAAGTTTTATCTCGTTGGGATGAAGTATTGGATGCGCTGCCAGATGACGTGGCTGAAAACATGGCGAAAAACAACATGCTCAAAATGGTGAAGCGCTAGATTAGCGCTTCATCGCAAAATGAAGAAACTTATCACCCTGATAAGTCAGCATGCCTTTGTCTCCAGGATTTAAGGCATGGAAATAATGCACTCCAACCTGAAACTCTCGCTTAGGGCCTAGACGACCTTTCTGCACGTAAATCCAGTATTCCTGCTCATCTTGTCCTTGTTGGGCGTCATGAACATCAATGGCCTGTTTATCAAGAACAGTGACGTCCGCTGTTTGTTCAGGCGCATTTTCCCCCTGAATGTGTTTGCGATAAAGTCGGCTAAATACCCAACCACTGGCGAGCACAAACACAATAATGGCGATGAATAACGTTAATGGCATTGTTGCTCTCCCAAAAAGCTGATGGGTTATTTTAGTGTTAGTTTGACCACAGGTTGAGGCTTTGAACATAACAGTGAGCTTCAGCTATGACTATTTGTAGCATTCTTCGAGATACGTCACACGTTAGTGGTGATTTTGTCAGTATGCTTATAGAGCTAGTCATTGATTCCTTTACATTAATTTACTTGCAAAGGGCGGTGAAAATGGGGCTAGATAGTAGATAATAAGACAGAATATTATTTACTTATAGTACTGGCAGGATGAGGTCAGTCTCTGCCCCTAAACTTACTAGCGATGGAGGGAAGCCATGTCTGATATCGAAAAAGTAGTGACACGGACACGAACAATTGAAAAGCTGCTTCGCACGCAATATCACGCTGAAGGTAAGGGGTTACATCAGTTGATTACCAGCTGTGAAGAACGCTTACCGCATGATGTGATTGGTAAGCTGCGTTATATAGCAACCATTCGCAATAAAATAGTTCATGAAGAAGATTACAAGTTGGAAAGTTGTAGTGACTTTCTTTCGGTGTGTGATGAATGTGAAAAAGAACTCACACCACGCAGTAGCCGCTTTATCTGGCGAGCGGCGATTACTTTGATGACTCTGATTACATTAGCAGCACTACTTTTCTATTATGCTCATTGGGATATTTTGTCTAAGCATTTGTAATAAAAGGTCTAAAACAGACTGTTTTTAAAAAATAGTCAAACTTAGAAATCCGTTGGATTTGTAGACGGGTTTTGTGTGAAAAATCTGCGACATAGCAAAAAGGGACGCGAATGCGTCCCTTTTTGCTTTTGTAATTATGACTTAGTACATCATCGGCAGTGTCATTAGGCCAACAACAACTGCGATCATTACAAGTCCTTGTTTTTGTGAAGAAGTAATCATAACCCTGCTCCTATTCAGTGATGCTTAACTCTATGTAATTTAGAATAGCAGTGTTTTTGTGGTTTGATCAAGTTTTTATTTTACTAAGCGTTAAAAGTAACGCTGTGTAAGTACGAAAATGCAGTGTTTTGGATGGTTTTTTGATTGTTTTTCTATGGTTTTTGAGTTGGTTGAAAACTGTTCTCTTTAAGTTTTTTTTGTTTAAGTGTATGATTTTTATGTGCTTATTTTGTGTTTAACTATTGTTAAATTATAGAGATTGTCATTTTTTTGCTTGATTACTATCTTGGTGTCAGTGTTGGGTTAAATTGATGGTTATCGGGTTTGGTTTTAGCTTGTTTTACCTAGTTTCTGATTAAAATAGCTATCGGCTTACTTGCCTAAGATTACATTCTTTTAGTTTTGGGTGCTTATAATATGCCTTAAATTAAAGTTAAATTATTGATTTTTATTATTTTGTTTTGTTTTTTGTTGCGTGTTTTCATGCTTTTTTGGATCTTGGCTCTCTAGAGTTGGTCAATTTGGCTAAAGTCGTGTTTTATACCAAATTATTGGTGAAATCAGATCGCGATAAAAGAGAATGCGCTGCTTTACCTATGCCTATGTGCGCCTGTCAGAAGCCAATCAAGATCCAAGTTTTGCTTTCCATTTCTGGACATCTTTAGCGTCCTGCCTACACTGGCGACTCAGTTTAAAAGAGGTGGACTCATGTGGAGCTGGCTTTCAGTCGCGCTATCAGGATTTATTAGTATTTCTGCTAATGAAAGCAACCAAAACAAGCAAGCTGTCGTGTTTAAAACATTGTCGCTAGCTATGCTCGTTGTCATACTGTGGAGCCAGAACAGTGTCGCTGGTATATCGGTATGGTGGGTGACACTGGGCTTGCTGATCTCTATGGTGGCTGATGGTCTGTATATCTATCAGCGACATCAGAAGTTGTGTTTTGCTGCGTTTGTTGGGGCTCAACTTTGCTACAGCTCGTCTTTTTGGTTGCAACTCTCTGGGGAGATTGTCTGGTGGCTGCCTGCTATGCTTTTGGCTATCGGCATTGTGGTGTTTTTCCTGATGCTGCCTAAGATAGACCGCTTGATCTTTCCTGTCGTGATTATGGGAATGATGCTGTTGCAGCTCAATTGGGCTGCCGGTGAAGTATGGTTATTGACAGGGGCATGGGCTAGCCTATTAGGTTTCTTAGGCACCTTTACTCTCACTTTATCAGCAGGGCTTCTGGCTGTGCATGATTACAGACATTCCATTCGATATGGGCGTTATCTTATCTCTGGCAGTTACCTGCTAGCACACTCATTGATTACCGCATCTTTGATTATCTAAAATCAAAATCAACGAGATAGTATCAAGTTACTCTTCCTCTACTGACCTGTAAGTGGAGAAAATGATGTTCAATGAAATACACGCACACAAAGTTCTAAACTTATTGCATGACAGACCAATGACAATGCAGGAATTACGTGATGTTGCCTGCGCTGAGTTTGGTGTGCAGGCAAAGTTTTATACCTGCAAGCTGAACGGGCTGGATCTCGATGCACTGATGGCATTTTTTATCGAACGAGAGAAAATTGTCGATGTCGGTGGTAAATGGGCGTTGAATTTAGAGCGTGTTTGTAGCCACTAAAAACTCTGCTTTTTGCCTCCAAATTGTCGAACGGTGTTGATATACTTCGCCGACTTTTTGCTCTGCTTTTGAGAACCTTTGGCTTTGGAGGCTAATTCATGGAAATTCTTTCTGCCGCAACCATGTTGTTTCTTATCATGGATCCGCTCGGTAACCTCCCTATCGTTCTTTCTATTCTGAAGCACCTTGATCCTAAGCGCAGACGTAAGGTTCTCATTCGTGAGCTGCTTTTTGCGCTGATAATATTGATGCTATTTTTGTTTGCAGGTAAGGCGATTCTTAGCTTTCTTCATGTTGAGCCCGAAACGTTGAGTATTTCTGGCGGTATTATCCTGTTCATCATCGCGATTAAGATGATTTTCCCGAGTGCGGGCAGCATTACGGGGTTAGCTGCTGGTGAAGAGCCGTTTATTGTCCCTATGGCCATTCCTATGATTGCGGGGCCATCGGTGATTGCGGCACTGTTACTTCTCTCGACCCAGCACCCGGACAAGTTGCTTGAGTTGTCTGGCGCTGTTCTGCTGGCGTGGGGGGCGACCTTCTTTATCTTGATGTTCTATAACTTCTTCCACCGTATCTTAGGTGAACGAGGCTTAAAAGCCATTGAGCGCCTGATGGGGCTGCTGCTAGTGATGATTTCGACTCAGATGTTCCTCAATGGAGTGAAGAGTTATCTAAGCTAAGAAACAAAAAAATGCCGCTCAAGATGAGCGGCGTTTTACATTGGATGGTGTGGGTTTTACATCATGTACTTGCGACGAATATCGAGCAGGGCAAAGATGCCGAAAATCAGAATCGACCATTTTTCCCAACTGGTCATCTTAATCTTGTCACCAAACGCGCCGATAAAGATGGCTGATTGCAGGCCATGCATGATGAACAGGAAGGCTGTCATGATGTAAAGCGCAATCGCCGCTTTGCCCGGAAAGGGCATAAAGAAGTTCAGGATCAGGATGAACCACACAAAGCCAATCGCGGCTTTGGCAAGAAAAAGTAGAGCTTTCATGAGACTTCCTTTTTAGTCTTGTTGTCTTTCAAATAATCGGTAACTGACTTGGCCTGCCGTTTTTTCTCGGTGTAGGTGCCAGTTGGTTGGAATGCCTTCCAACGCAAGTTCTTTCTCAGTTTCAATATAAATCATGGCATCGTTGGCCAGCCAGCCATTACTTTCCAGCAAAGTGACGGTTTGTTCCAGTAAGCCTTTGCGAAATGGTGGGTCTATAAACACCACATGATGCGGTGTACCTGCTTGTTGAAGAAAGCCCAACGCATCGCTGTTAATCGCGGTAAGGTTATCTGAATTAAGAGCCGCAATGTTTTTTTCTAACTGCTTGAATGCCGTCGGGTTGAGCTCAATCATGGTGACCTTATCAGCCTGACGCGAAGCCGCTTCAAAGCCCAACCCGCCAGAACCGGCAAACAAGTCGAGGCATTTTGCTTGAGGAACATCCTGAGCCAGCCAGTTGAAAAGGGTTTCTTTTACACGATCCGTTGTCGGGCGTAGCCCCTCTGCATCATGAACAGGCAGTTTTCTTCCTCTCCATAAGCCGCTAATAATTCGAACAAAGCCTGTTGAAGGCTTTTTTTGTGATGTGTTTTGCTGGCGACGCTGTACCATAGATTTTTTGACCGCTAATAAAGTGATACTATACCCAGTCGCTCAGTGAGTTCGCCCTGAGTACAGCCCAAATTTTGTTGATGACAAAGTGTATACCATCGTTATAACGCTGGAAACTTTTCACTCTGTTGTCATTTTTCTTTTCTTTACCGGGACAATGCCCGGCGAAAAGTGCCAGAGTAAATTAAGACAATCTAGGATATCCCCAGATGACGGAAAAAAAGAAGCGCGGATTACTTTCTTGGCTTGGCTTCGGTGATGAGGAGCAACAAGCCAAGCAAGCTGCTGAAGAAACCCAATCGGAAATAGTTGAAGAAGTTGCAGAACAAGCGCAAACCGTTGACGACGTTCAGCCAGAGCCTCAGGCTGACTTAGCAGAAGCAGAAGCAGAAGCAGAAGCAGAAGCAGAAGCAGAAGCAGAACAGCCACAAGAACCTCGTGTGATTGAGCAAGAGAAGCCAACGGAAAGCTTTTTTGCCCGCTTAAAGCGTAGCTTAGCGCGTACCAAAGCAAACATAGGCGCTGGCTTCTTTGGCTTGTTTAAAGACAAACAAATTGATGATGAGCTGTTTGAAGAGCTGGAAGAGCAGCTACTGATTGCCGATGTTGGTATGGATACTACGGTGAAAATCATCGACAATTTGACAGAAAAAGCCTCACGTCAGGAACTGAAAGACGGCGAAGCGCTCTATGGTCTGTTGAAAGAAGAGATGGCAGGTATTCTCTCGACTGTCGAAAAGCCGCTTGAACTTGATACCAACAAAACCCCTTATGTGATCCTTATGGTTGGCGTGAATGGTGTCGGTAAAACCACAACAATCGGTAAACTAGCAAAACAGTTTCAGTCACAAGGTAAAAAAGTCATGCTGGCAGCAGGGGATACCTTCCGTGCTGCAGCTGTTGAGCAGCTTCAGGTATGGGGAGAACGCAATAAGGTACCTGTTGTGGCGCAGCATACGGGGGCGGATAGCGCATCGGTAATTTATGATGCTATTGAATCGGCAAAAGCCAAAGGCGTAGATGTTGTCATTGCTGATACTGCTGGGCGTCTACAAAATAAATCAAACCTAATGGAAGAGCTACGCAAGATCGTCCGTGTGATGAAGAAGGTGGACGATTCGGCACCGCATGAAATCATGCTGACATTGGATGCTGGCACAGGTCAGAATGCGATTAGTCAGGCAAAACTGTTTAGCGATGTAGCACCGCTGACAGGTATCACCCTGACCAAACTTGATGGTACTGCAAAAGGTGGTGTGATCTTTGCGCTGGCTGACCAGTTTCAGATTCCAATCCGTTACATTGGTGTGGGTGAAGGTATTGATGACCTACGCCCATTTGAAACTCAGGAATTTATTGACGCATTGTTTAGTCGAGAAGATTAATTGGCAGTTCAGTAAGAGGGATGACGAGTGATAAAATTTCGGCAAGTAAGTAAAGCGTACCGTGGTGGCATGCAAGCGCTGCAAAAGGTCGATTTCCACCTGCGTCGTGGAGAGATGGCGTTTCTTGGCGGCCATTCTGGTGCTGGTAAAAGTACTTTGCTCAAGTTGATTTGTGCCATTGAACGCCCGACGGATGGTAAAATCAGCTTTAATGATCATGATATTACTCGTATTCCCAATAAAGATATTCCTTTCCTGCGTCGCAACATTGGCATTGTCTTTCAGGATCATCGCTTATTGATGGACCGCTCTGTGTTCGATAATGTCGCATTGCCAATGCGTATCGAGTCTATCTCTGAGAGTGAAATCAAACGTCGTGTATCAGCGGCACTGGACAAAACAGATCTGTTGGACAAAGCGAAATGCTTGCCGAGCCAGTTATCTGGGGGGAGCAACAACGAGTCGGTATTGCCCGTGCTGTGGTTAACCGCCCAACGTTACTTTTAGCAGATGAACCGACAGGTAACTTGGATCCAGAGTTGTCAAATCGTGTCATTAAGCTTTTTGAAGAGTTTAATCGGGCTGGTGTCACCATTTTATTAGCCACACACGATATCGGGCTGGTCAATACGCGTCCGCAATATCGCCATCTTGAACTGAACCAAGGCTTTCTGAGTGAGGTAGAAGATTATGGCTGCTAATGTGCGTAATAAAAAGTCGGCCAAAGGCCGACCACAGAATCGCGTCAAGCGTGACAGTTTCTTTACCGTACACTTCAAACAGGCAAACGCAGCGTTTGCAGTAATGTGGTCGCGACCTTTGGGGAATATCCTTACTCTAGCCGTGATTTCTATGGCGTTAGCGATGCCAGCGGCAATGTACCTGCTGGGTAAGAACTTGGCTGCTGCTTCCACCAATGTGACCAGCCCATCGAAAGTGAGTGGTTATCTAAAGGAACAAACACCGGAAGCTCGCATTATGGTATTGAAAGACCAGTTGGAGAGTATGGATGAGGTTGCCAAGGTGGAATACATCTCGCCTCAGCAAGGGCTCGATGACCTAAGCCAATATTCAGGTTTCGATCACGCGATTTCATTGCTGGATAATTATGCTTTGCCGGGTGTGTTAATCGTTACTCCTAGCATTGAAGATAAAGCAAAAATCAAACAGCTGGCTGCGAGTCTTGCAGAAGAAGACGAGGTGACAGATGTGCGCCTTGATGAAGATTGGTTAACTCGTTTAGATGCGATCAAGAATTTGGTCAGTGGTATTGTGGTTACCTTGTCTGTGCTGATGCTCGGGTCTGTGTTCCTCATTGTTGGTAATACGTTGCGCTTTAACGTCCTTGCGAATAAAGAAGAGATTCAAACCATGAAATTGATCGGTGCAACGAATAGCTTTATTTTAAGACCGTATCTGTACTCAGGAATGTGGTTTGGATTGCTCGGTGCACTTACGGCATGGATCATGACAGCGATTATTACCGTGGTCCTCAATAGCAGTGTGGAGCAACTGGCTTTACTTTACGATAGTCGGTTTCGTCTTATTGGGCTGAGTTGGGATGAAAGCTTACTGTTATTGATGCTCGGAACTTTTCTGGGGTGCTTGGCTGCAAAAGTTTCAGCGCAGCGTCATTTGAAAGAAATTGAACCAGTATAAGTCGAAGTTGTCATAATTTTTTGAAAGTATACGCCACCGTATACTTTTTGCTTGTATAGACGAATGGTTTATGCATAATAACTTTCCCCGCTTGAATCTTGTTCATTTTAGGTTCAAGATTGATGGGTTAAAACTTACTCCAGATCAGATATTGATGAGGAATTAAATGACTAACCAAGCGTATCCAATGGCTGTAGTGACACAAGATAGCTTAGATAGCTATATCCGCACAGTGAACGGCTATCCAATGCTGACCGCTGAGGAGGAGCGTGAACTGGCTGAGCGACTACACTATGAAGGCGAAATAGAAGCGGCAAAAGGCTTGATTCTTTCGCATTTACGTTTCGTAGTGCACGTAGCTCGTGGTTACTCTGGCTACGGTTTGCCAATGGCGGATCTTGTTCAGGAAGGTAACATCGGCTTGATGAAAGCAGTAAAGCGCTTTAATCCAGAAGTCGGCGTGCGTTTGGTGTCATTTGCAGTACATTGGATTAAAGCTGAGATTCACGAGTACGTCTTGCGTAACTGGCGCATTGTTAAAATTGCGACCACTAAAGCTCAGCGTAAGTTGTTCTTCAACCTGCGAAAGTCAAAGAAACGCCTAGGGTGGTTCAACAACGGTGAAGTGGAAACCGTGGCGAAAGAGCTAGGTGTTGAGCCTTCGGAAGTGCGCGAAATGGAATCTCGTCTGGCAGCACAAGATGCGGCATTTGAAATGCAAAACGATGATGACGATTCAGGCTCATCCTACTCTGCACCAATGTTGTATCTTGAAGATAAAGCGTCGGACGTAGCGGACAATATTGAAGCTGCTAACTGGGAAGCGCACACGAACAATCGTTTGAGCTTAGCACTGTCGAGTCTTGACGAACGTAGCCAGCATATTGTTCGCTCTCGTTGGTTAGAAGATAGCAAGTCGACTCTGCAAGAACTGGCTGAGACATACAATGTGTCAGCGGAGCGTATCCGTCAGTTAGAAAAGAACGCAATGAAAAAGCTAAAAGCAGCGGTCGGCGACTTTTAATCTTTTTAGCCTAGCAAATTCAGAAAGCCGAGATCGAAGGGTCTCGGCTTTTTCTGTTTCTAAGATCGAGTCACGAGTCATTTAGGCTCTTTTGGGGATCGAACTTTGCCCAGTGTCCTGTGGGTAACTCTGTGATAAATTTCTTGGCTATCTGTCAGAAAGGCGGGTGAATAAAGGTGTAGAGAGTAATTAGTTCATGGGGATACTTTTACTTTTACACACAAAGAAATAAGGATCATCACTACATGTTGTGGATCAAATGTTGGAAAACTACTTTATCAACGTAATTCACAGGTTTATCCACAAGTGGTGAATAAATGATCGCGAGTGGATAACCCTACAGCTCCAGTGTACTTGTTGAACACTGGATAGGTTACAATGACAGCCAACAACAATTCTTCTCAAGAGACAGTAAATGGACCAGTTCAAACACATTGATGTTGCCGGTGCCCAGGCGTTATTGGAGCAAGGTGACGCTCGCCTCGTTGATATTCGCGATCCACAGTCTTTCGCTGTGGCTCACCCACAAACAGCCTTCCATCTAACAAATGACACCATGGTTCAATTCATGGATGAAGCAGAGTTTGAGCAACCAGTTCTGGTAATGTGTTACCACGGAATTAGTAGCCAAGGTGCTGCTCAATATTTGATTAACCAAGGCTTTGAGCAGGTGTATAGTGTGGATGGAGGCTTTGAGGCTTGGCAACGAGCTGAGTTGCCGACGGAATCCAACTTGCCATAGGAACCACCATGATAAAACTGATCTCTATTTCCAATCCGCGTATGGCGCAAGCGTTTATCGATTACATGGCATCACGCCGTATTGATGTGAAAATGATGCCGGAAGGAAGTGGTCAGTTTGCGTTGTGGCTCACCGATACTCAATATCAGATTGAAGTGGAAGCTGAGCTCCAGCATTTTCTCGCGAATCCCAGTGAGGCTAAATACCAAGCTGCGTCATGGGACATGGCTGAAAGTCGAACCGGTCGGTTTAGCTATCAGTCTCCGAGTATGTTAGCGATGGTGAAAGCCAAAGCTGGTCCTGTGACGTTAGCTGTGATCTTGGTATGTATCGTCATCTTTGCCTTACAGCAGTTTGGTGCAGGCCAGGCAGTTTTCTCGGCATTGCACTTTCCGGCGTTTGCCGGACAAGAGTGGCAGTTGTGGCGCTGGGTCAGTCATGCGGTTCTGCACTTCTCGGTCATGCACATTGTGTTTAACTTATTGTGGTGGTGGCAACTAGGGGGAGACATTGAGCAGCGCTTGGGAGCGAAAAAACTGCTTCAGTTGTTTGTGGTGTCAGCGGCCATGTCGGGTGCAGGCCAGTACTGGGTAGAAGGGGCTAACTTTGGTGGTCTATCTGGTGTTGTGTATGCATTAGTCGGCTACTTGTGGGTGCTGGGATACAAAGCACCACAACTCGGCCTGAGTATACCAAAGCCAATCATAGGTTTTATGCTGGTGTGGCTGGTATTAGGGTTTATTCAACCATTCATGGCGATCGCCAATACAGCTCATCTGGTTGGTTTAATTTCTGGTGTTGTAGTTGGCTTAGTGGATGTTAGCCGTATAAAGAGATAAAAAGCGGCGAAGCCGCTTTTTTGCAAAGCGTGCTTACTGGTAGAGGTATTTAGTAAAGAGCAAATCGGCAATGATCGTTCGGCCTGTTTCTGGTAGCAATATAGAGTTCAGTTGTTCGACGAGTTTTTTGCGTAAGTCCTCACGGCCGGCCAAGGAAGTGATCGTATCTGATGATTGCTTGCCAAGTAGCTCAATGACGGCATCACGGATCAATGGCTGGTGAAGCTCAATAATGGCTAGGTCCTTGTCGTTAGCCACCATGATATCGATGCGGACCTGAATGTAGCCCAACTTTTTACCTTGAGTGTAAAAATTAGTGGTGAGATCTGGCTCCAGAGTAAAATATGCGAGCTTAGGTTCGTTGCTCTCCTCTGCCATTGATGTGAAACTGACCAAGACGCTCAATGCGAAAATTATATGGACTAAGTAACGTTTAATCATATTTCTGTCTTTTCTTTCTTCTAATCACGATACTCGAATCGTCTGAGTCTTGTTACAATAGAGCATCTATTTGTAATAATTATGCGTTAAGCACTCTATGGGTGGTTAACAACAAAGATCGAAGCTTTATTGTACGACGATAAGGCTACTTATTGAATACTAGTATGAATCAATCTACTTCGCTTTATTTATCTGCTCTTCGTCAGGTTGAGTGGCAAGAGCCTGATAAGTTTAGCTTTCCTACACAGAATGCGAAAAATTGGTTGTTAGAACAGGGCTCACTATCACGTTTATTGGAGTCCCACTGCCAAACGTTAAATGTCGACTTGTTGCACAACAAAGTGGTTAAAGCTGAGAAGCTTGACTCTCAGGAGATAGTGTTACTGACAAAAGAAGAATGTTTGTTGCGAAAGGTTGTACTAAAAGGCGATCAACAACCTTGGGTATTAGGTAGAACCTTAATCCCTCAGTCTTCGATGAATGGTCAACAGTATGATCTGACGCGTCAGGGAGAGATCCCGCTTGGGCTAACTGTGTTCAACGCTGAAAATGTCAAGCGTGATGCGTTACAAGTTGGCTGGGCCAAAACATCTGATGGCCAGTTTCTTGCTCGTCGCTCTCGTTTATGGATGAACCACAAACCTATGTTGGTGGCAGAGCTGTTTTTACCTGCCGCTCCTATTTACTCAAAGGAGAGAGGTAAATGACGTTTGCTAAAGCTAAAGCGTATTGGCAATTGATGCGCATGGACAGGCCAATAGGGAGTTTGCTATTACTCTGGCCCACTATGTGGTCACTTGTGATCGCAGCTCAAGGCTTTCCAGATCCTATGATACTGGCTGTGTTTGTTCTTGGTGTTTTTTTTATGCGTTCTGCAGGATGTGTGATTAATGATTTTGCCGACCGTAAAGTAGATGGTCATGTTAAGCGAACCAGCCAGAGGCCTCTGCCTTCTGGCCGCGTCACTTCGAAAGAAGCTATCGGCTTGTTTCTTATATTGGCAGTGGGGTCTTTCTTGCTGGTTCTAACGATGAACCTACTAACTATTCAGCTTTCTTTTGTTGGGTTGTTTCTTGCTTTTATTTACCCTTTTATGAAGCGGTATACTCACCTTCCTCAACTATTTCTGGGGTTAGCATACAGTTGGTCGATACCTATGGCATGGGCTGCTCAAGCCAACGAATTGCCGGCGATGGTGTGGTTTATTTTTGTAACCAATGCGTTATGGACAATCGCCTATGACACGCAATATGCCATGGTTGATCGAGATGATGATCTGAAGATCGGTATTAAGTCGACGGCTATTCTGTTTGGTTGTTATGACAAAATGATCATAGGTGTATTGCAGTTGGTGACGGTAGGGATGTTGATTATACTTGGCAACTGGTACGAATTGGGTGCGAGTTACTACTGGAGCTTGCTGGTTGCTGGGGCATTGTTTGTATTTCAGCATCACCTTATCCGCCATCGTGATCGAGATTTGTGCTTTAGAGCATTTCTCAACAACAGCCATGTTGGGATGGTTATTACCATAGGGCTGCTCGTCGCATTTTGGTAAATCATATAGAGATAAGGGTACTTTAGGGTACCCTTTCTTATTGGTGCTGTGCAGTAATTACTCAGAGACGCCTACCTGACAAATACTCTCTTTGATCGTTAGTCTCACTTCAGGATAGAGCATTGAATACAACAGCCCAGCCAGGATCTGGCTTTTCTCCTGCTCGCAGTTCCCATCCTTATCTAGGTAAGCTTGTTGTTTGAGTGTGGTAAACATCGCTGAGAATACCCCTTTATCGAAGAACTCAGGTGCGTTAATACCATGTAAGCGACCCAAACGCTGAGCGATTTCCTGACTCTTTTGTTCCAAGTCCGTTTTTCCGAGCTCTGGATTCGCTGTGAGCAGGTTCAGTGTGATTGCATAACGCTGCAGTGTCTCGGTAATCGTTCGACCTAACAACATCAGTACCTGAGTGTTGCCTTGCTTGAGAGAGACGTTTTGCTCGGTATCAATCGCAACCAATCCGAGGCGTGCTATCTCTTCAATATAGGCTTCAGTAACATCACCGAGCTGCTCCTCTTCGATGCTCAGGAACAATTCTTGTTTTAGGAATGGATACACCAAAGCCACATTAGCTTTGATTTGAGCCAAACTAAGCTGCTGATGACGTATCAACATTTGAGCAATGAGAGACGGAATCGCGAACAGGTGAATAATGTTATTGCGATAGTAAGTCATTAGGATCGACTGATTACGATCCAGTGATACGATCTCGCCCATAGTGTCAGACTCGATGACAAACTTGTCTAGCGACTCAGCATGTTTGACTAGGTCTTCCGCATCTTCATCCGGAACGGTGAAAGTCGACGAATAAGGCACGTTCTTCAGTAAAGAGAGGTAACATTCGATCTGTTTGACTAAGCTGTCACGAGACAAGGCACGCTGGCGTGAAGCAAGCAAAGCTGTCGCGCACAAAGTTAATGCGTTAGCCGCTGCAGCATCGTTAATGTGCGTCATCATTTTCGTCGCTAAGTCGTTAACCACTGGATTTAACCATTGCGGTTTGGTGCTCCCCATAGGGTCAATATCGTGTGTCCACTCAGGCGCATTTTCATTTAGGTATTGGTTGAGTGGAATCGGCTCACCAAAGTTCACGTAGCCTTGACCAAAATTGCGTAGTTTGCGAATGGTACGCAGAACTAGGCCAGCGTTCTCTTTCTCTTTTCGCTTTCCACGCAGCTCTTTAGCGTAAGTACTCACTTCCATGACATGTTCGTAACCAATATATACTGGTACTAACGTAACGGGGCGGTTGAGGCCGCGTAACATAGCTTGGATGGTCATCGCCAACATGCCTGTTTTAGCCTGAAGCAGTCGACCAGTGCGTGAGCGCCCACCTTCACTGAAGTACTCAACCGAATAGCCTTTGGTGAACAGTTCAGCCAGATATTCACGGAAAATAGTGGAATAAAGTTTGTTACCTTTAAAGCTTCGTCGAATAAAGAACGCTCCACCGCGACGGAATAGAGGTCCTGCGGGGAAGAAATTGAGGTTGATACCGGCAGCGATATGCGGAGGTACCATGCCTTCATGGTACAAGACGTAAGACAGCAGTAAGTAATCCATATGGCTGCGATGACAAGGGACATAAACGATTTCGTGTCCATCTTGGGCTAACTTACGCACCGTTGAGGCATTATTGATGTTTAAACCTTGATAGATTCTGTTCCACAACCAGCTCAGTATACGATCGCCATTTTTAACCAATGAGTAGGAGAAGTCTGCCGCGATTTCATCCATGATGTCATGCGCTTCTTTACGCGCTTTGTCTGGCGATATCCCTTTTGCTTTTGCCTCGTCTTCAATCACTTTCTCGATAGCCTTGGATTTCATCAAACGATTAAACAGAGCTTGGCGGTTGGGCAGGTTTGGTCCTGAGGCAGCTAGTTTTTGGCGAGAAAAGTGTATGCGCGCAACGCGTGCTAGCTTGTGGGCAATTGAAGCGTCTGTGCCGTGTGAGTCCGCCATATGGCGTAAAGACACTACAGGGCTGATACGTACTAAGCAATCCCGACCAGCTTTTAATACTGCTAACGCTTTTTCAGGCCCATTTAATGGTTGTAAGTACGGTGTTTGCTGCGATTCTTTTCCGGGTTTTCGACCCCATAAAACCGTTGCAGGAAGGACCTGTACATCCAATTCACTGTCAAATTTGTGTTGTTCAAGGAGATCTGAGAAGAGAGCGATAGATTCGCTCGGTACGTCTTGGTCGTTACTCATCACAGTTTGACGTGATGAAGTAAAGACATAACGCTTGAAGGACTTACCATTGATTTCGACTGGCTTGAGTGGGTCAGGTAAGCCGAGGTTGATAACCTGCATTTGCAAAGTGATTAAATCAACGCTTGAACGGTAGGGCAAGGCATAAATAATCGGCTTGTTTACATCAATGCTATGATCTTCAATAGGATTTGAAGGAATCGCGGTTCCTTTTACCATGACTGACAAAGGGAGCTTGAGTAAGGAACTCGATAGTGGTTGTCCAGAAGACATAAGGTTCTTGGCCTCAAAAAAACAGATAAATCGCAAAAGCAGTTTTCCATCTTCATTCATTGTAGAAGCGGAAGATGTGCTCAAGCTGATATTTTTAAGGCTGCAAGGATATCAGAAACTGGTCGAACCTTTCACTTTAAATTGAACACGAAAACATCAATTTCACCAAACTTCAATCATATATCTAATAATTAAAGAGAAAATGCTGTGCCGCAAAAAACACTTCATGGTCTTAAACGGATTAAAAACGCTACCCGATACTCATGTCAGGGGTTAAAAGCTGCGTTTCAAAATGAGCCTGCTTTTAGAGAGGAGGTTGTTCTTGCAGCAGTGATGATTCCCATCGCATGTTGGCTAGACGTGACTCAAATCGATCGAATTTTACTGATTGTGACAGTCGTACTGGTGCTGATTGCTGAACTGTTTAACAGTGCTATTGAAGCCGTCGTTGATCGCATTGGTGAAGAGCAGCATGAGTTGGCCGGTAGAGCCAAAGATATTGGATCTGCTGCCGTCATGATCACCATGTTATTGACAGGTTACGTGTGGCTGGAAGTATTGTTTTTGTAGTAAAAAGTTTAACTCTATCAAAAAACCAGCAATTGGCTTTTCATTTAAATCATTACTGGATATACTCACAGTTAACTGTATAAAAAGACAGGTGACTTATGAAGCCGTTAACGCCACGCCAGCAACAAGTATTTGATCTGATAAAAAGTAAAATTGATGACACAGGCATGCCTCCTACGCGTGCTGAAATCGCTCGTGAACTGGGCTTTCGTTCTGCCAATGCCGCAGAAGAGCATTTAAAAGCTCTAGCACGTAAGCAAGCCATTGAAATTATTCCCGGCGCATCGCGTGGAATCCGCATTTTACTAGAAGAGTCTGCCAATGATGATGGCCTGCCTTTGATCGGTCAGGTTGCTGCAGGTGAGCCAATTCTGGCTCAGGAGCATGTTGAAGCTCATTATCAGGTAGACCCGGCCATGTTCAAGCCTCAAGCTGATTTCTTATTGCGCGTCAATGGCGAGAGTATGAAAGATATCGGTATTATGGACGGTGATCTGCTCGCAGTGCATAAAACTCAAGACGTTCATGACGGTCAGGTGGTGGTTGCTCGTGTTGATGACGATGTGACGGTTAAGCGTTTAGAGCGTAAAGGTTCAACTGTTTTACTGCACGCAGAGAATGAAGAGTTTGAACCCATTAAAGTCGACTTGTCATGTCAGCACCTAGTGATTGAAGGTTTAGCGGTAGGAATCATCCGCAATACTGATTGGATGTAACCACTGTTTCTAGAAGTGGTATTGAATGGCTTCTAACGTCAGCGAGCATGTTCGCTGACATTATGTTGTTGTTTCAGTCTATTAACTATGGTTCGAGCTCTTTTTAATTGAGATCTATTCTCAATTACTTGTTTTTGTAATTGATATTCATTATCATCTTATTTCTGGTATGGAAGGAAGATGATCATGGCCGCTAAGCAAAAAGCTTCAACACATCGCTATCAAATCCCGGCCAATTTGTTGCAGCCTCTCTGGCTTCGCAGCCGAGAAAGCTTGGTCGATAACGGCTTGGTTTATGACCCAATCGCGGCCAATGCTTGTCAGCGCTGCCAGCTCGCACCAGAGTGCCTCTCTGGAGACATCGATCAAAAACAACTTCTTCATGCCACCTTGACTCAAATCTGTGATGAGCAGGTTAATCATTTCATTTCACGTAACCCTGATGGGTGGATCATCAATGTTGGCGCTGGCCTTGATACGCGTTTCTATCGAGTCGACAATGGCCGCTGTCACTGGATCGAGTTGGATGTGACAGAAAACCTCCTTTGGCGTCAGAAACTATTCCATAAAAGTGAACGTTACCAACATATGTGTGGCAATGTTGATGATTTGTCATGGCTGGATAACTTACCTGTTCCGGAAAAGGCTCCGGTACTGGTTGTCTGTGAACACGCCTTATTGGATTGCAGTGAAAAACAAGTTGGCAAGTTTATTCAGGCGCTTGGTTGCCATTTTGATTCAGCGAGAGCTTGTGTTGTGCTAGCGGGAGATCTCGCGGCAAGCAAGCTTGGTAAGAAAATGGGGGCAGGACGTTATCATCATGGCTACGTGTCACCAGGGGATGCAACCCTTAATTATCTGCCATGGGCGCGATGGGCAAAGACTTTCTCTCCTCTAGACAAACATTGCGGGCGTTGGAAACTATGGCAACGTTGGCTTACTAAGTTCACTTCTGTTAAACACAGACTCACCCCGGTAGTGGTTCAGCTTCGCTGGTAATCCGGTTACACTTTGTACTCTTCTTTCATGATGAGTGCGAACGTGCAATTGCTTCAAACCCTATCCAATAAAGCGCTACATAAGCAGGTTCTACTGCTGGCGATCCCCATGGTTGTATCGAACATAACCGTACCTTTACTCGGCTTAGTTGATGCGGCGGTGATTGGCCACCTTGAACATGCTTGGTATCTGGGCGGAGTCGCCCTTGGCAGTACCATGATCAGTGTGACTTTCTGGCTACTGGGGTTTTTGCGGATGTCGACCACTGGGCTGGCGGCGCAGTCGTATGGTGCTCAAAGTGGTAAACAACTCGGTTTAGTGTTCACTCAGGGTGTCGCGATGGCCTTGGGTTTTTCATTGCTGTTTCTACTATTTCATCAACCGATTGCCAATCTGGTATTTTCGCTGAGCAGTGCGAGTGATGAAGTCAAATTTTATGGTGAACAGTATTTTGCCATTCGTGCTTGGAGCGCTCCTGCGGCCTTGGTTAACTTTGTCTTATTGGGCTGGTTGCTAGGGGCGCAGAACGCACGTGCACCGATGTGGATGGTGATTATTGCAAACGTCACTAACATCGTTCTTGATGTGCTGTTTGTGATTGGCTTTGGCTGGAAAGTGGAAGGGGCTGCACTGGCGTCGGTGATTGCTGATTACAGCGGTATGAGCTTTGGCTTATGGTGTGTTTGGCGCACTTGGCTTAAAAAACATTTACCCTCGATTGCTTCGTTGCTGAAAGACACCACCCATGGATTAAGCCGTTTCGTAAAGCTTAACCGTGATATTTTCCTGCGTTCTTTGTGTCTGCAAGCGACTTTTACTTTTATGACGTTCCAAGGAGCAAGCTTTGGCGATGACATTGTTGCTGCTAATGCGGTGCTCATGAGTTTTCTGATGATCATTTCCTACGGCATGGATGGGTTCGCCTATGCGATGGAGGCGATGGTTGGTAAAGCGATAGGCGCTAAAGATAAACAACAGCTCAGCGCGTCATTGATGGGGACGTTCTTCTGGAGCCTCATCATCTGTCTGGGTTTGACTGCGGTGTTTGCTTTTGGCGGATCGTCATTGATCAACCTGATCACCGATATTCCGACAGTGCATGATACCGCGCTGAACTATCTTCCTTGGCTGGTGGCGATGCCTTTAGTCTCAATGTGGTGTTTCTTATTGGATGGCATATTCATTGGGGCAACGAAAGGGAGAGAAATGCGCAACAGTATGTTTTTCGCAATGTGCGCTTTCTTTGGGGTGTTTTTCGCCTTGGCCAGTTTCGGTAATCATGCGTTGTGGCTGGCTATGTTGAGCTTTATGGGGATGCGTGGTGTGACACTGGCGGTGATTTTTTATCAGCAGTGGCGCAAACAACAGTTTTTGACTGCTTAACAAAAAGCCGCAGCGATGACTGCGGCTTTTTTATTGCTCGACTTAAAATAAGCGATTGAGGCCATTCAGCGCCGCTACGCGGTACGCTTCGGCCATGGTCGGATAGTTGAATGTGGTATTGACGAAGTATTCTATCGTATTGGCTTCGCCTTTTTGCTCCATGATCGCTTGTCCGATATGGATGATTTCTGCCGCACGCTCACCAAAGCAGTGAATACCAAGTATCTCTTTGGTTTCGCGGTGGAAGAGAATCTTCAAGCTGCCGATATCTTTACCTGCAATCTGAGCACGAGCTAAATGCTTAAACGAAGAACGACCCACTTCATAAGGGACTTTTGCCGCCGTCAGCTCTTGCTCTGTCTTACCTACGGAGCTGATTTCCGGAATGGTATAAATACCGGTCGGGATATCTTCAATCAGATTGCCATCGGCCTGACCTTTATTAATCGCCTGTGCCACATATCGACCTTGGTCATAAGCAGCGCTGGCTAGGCTAGGGTAGCCAATAACATCGCCGACGGCGTAGATATGGTCGACTGCCGTCTGGTAGTTGCTGTCAACGGACAACTGGCCACGAGAGTCAGCGTTCAACCCCACTGCCGACAGGTTGAGTTTGTCGGTGTTACCCGTGCGTCCGTTGGCGTAAAGAATACAATCGGCACGCATTTTCTTACCTGATTCGAGATGGATAATGACGCCATCCTCTGTGCCTTCAATTTTCTCGTAAGTTTCGTCGTTGCGGATCACAACACCACTGTTCCAGAAGTGATAAGACAAGGCGTCTGATACTTCATTATCAAGGAAAGACAGCAGTCTGTCTCGAGTGTTGATTAAGTCCGTTTTTACGCCTAAACCACGGAAGATTGATGCATATTCACAACCGATCACACCAGCGCCATAAATGATGATATGACGTGGGTCATGCTCCAAACTGAGAATAGAATCGCTGTCATAGATACGCTCATGCAGAAAATCGACATCATCTGGCTGATATGGGCGCGAGCCCGTTGCAATCACAAATCGGTCAGCACTGTATAGTTCTTCGGTGCCATCTGCTTGCGTAACGGCAATGGTATACTTGTCAGTGAAGCGTGCTGTGCCGAAAATCAAAGAACATTGATTACGATCGTAAAAACCTTGTCTCAGGCGAGTCTGCTTATCAATTACAGATTTGGCATGGCCCAAGATATTGGAGAACGTCGAGTGTAAGCTGGTATTGTTATGGCAAAACAGCGGGTTATTGTTGAATTCAATGATACGGCTGACCGCATGACGCAGCGCTTTAGAAGGGATGGTGCCCCAGTGGGTACAACCGCCACCGACACTGCTCTCTTTTTCCACTATGGCGACATTGAGTCCCGCTTTGGTTAGTCCCATTGCTGCCCCTTCACCGCCAGGGCCACTACCAATAACGATTACGTCAAAGTGGTTACTTTCCGCCATAACTTTTCCTTTGTTATATTGTCTTAACATTGCTTTAGCGAGATTTTAACTGATTTCACGATAGAGCACACGGTCAGCGCACTAGAGAGTGGAAGCGATCACGCAGAATGTTTCATATCTGGTATTTGTGCGGTGATAGGTCTCTAAACCAAAGTTAAGTGATTGAAAAAGAAATCAGGCTGAGTTTAATTGTCACGCGGTAGTCAAAGGTTACGATTTTGGCTTATGTCCTTAAGGTAATCGTTGTATATTAACTGCGACTAAACAAAGAAATAGAAAACAGATGAAATCCATGGGAATCCGTGCACAGCAAAAAGAAAAAACGCGTCGTTCATTAATTGATGCTGCGTTTAGCCAGCTTAGCGCTGACCGAAGCTTTTCGAACTTGAGTTTACGAGAAGTAGCCCGGGAAGCAGGGATTGCTCCAACCTCATTCTACCGCCATTTCAAAGATATGGATGAGCTGGGGTTGACCATGGTTGACGAAGGCGGCTTGCTGCTTCGTCAGTTGATGCGCCAGGCACGACAGCGAATCGTCAAAGAGGGGAGTGTGATTCGCACTTCTATCGAGACGTTTATGGAGTTCATTGAAAACAACCCCAATGTGTTTCGACTACTATTGCGAGAACGTTCGGGTACATCGTTTGACTTTCGTACTGCTGTCGCGAGAGAAATTCAACATTTTGCCGCTGAACTGACAGAGTATTTGATCAGTACAGGAATGACGCGCGATGAGGCCTATACACAGGCCGAAGCTTCTGTCACCTTGGTATTTAGCTCAGGCGCAGAGGCGCTGGATTTAAATCGACGCGAGCGAGATGAGCTTGCGGAACGATTGATTATGCAATTGCGAATGATAGCCAAAGGGGCTTTATGGTATCGCAAAGAACGTGAACGTAACCGATTAAAAGGTGGGATTGATTAATGTCGAATGAAGTAAAACAAGTTAATCGTGGTTCTGAGAAGAAGACGCTAGTGCTTGCATTGATTGCTGGCATGTGTGGAGACGCATTATTGTCATGGTTGACAATGAGTGAAGTTTCTTTCTCTATTTTTCCACTGATTGCGCTTGTACTGTCTGTACAGGCGCTGTACCAAGAATATCTACGTAACCCTGTCTCCGAAGACATTCCGCTGGTTGGTCTAGCGTGTTTCTTCGTTGGCGCTTTTGGTCATTCTGCTTTTGTTAAAGCGCAGCACCCAGATGCGGGGTCTAACTTCTTTGCCATCATAGTATCACTGTTACTTTTACTATGGATTGGTAAGAAACTCGGTTTTATTAACCGCTCAGCTAGTGCTGAGTAGCCTGAACCTAAATATAAAAAACGAGCCATTTGGCTCGTTTTTTATATTTGCTTGTCAACTTATGCTTTGCGTTCCAGTAGGACACCCGCTTCCATATGGTGGGTATAAGGGAACTGATCAAACAGAGCAAAACGCGTGATGTTGTGTGTTTCGCTTAAAACGTCAAGATTGTCTTTGAGTGTCTCTGGGTTACAGGAGATGTAAAGGATGCGCTCATAGCCCTGAACCATCTTACACGTATCAATATCCATACCTGAGCGAGGAGGATCGACAAAAATCGTGTTGCAGTTGTAGCTCTTCAAATCGACGCCCGCGTCTTTTAGGCGGCGAAATTCACGCTTGCCTTCAATTGCCTGAGTAAATTCTTCCGCGGATAGGCGAAGGATCTGGACGTTATCAATGTTATTGGCAGCAATATTGTATTGCGCAGACTCAACTGATGGTTTGGCAAGTTCGGTTGCCAGTACGCGATTAAAGTTCTGCGCGAGTGCCAGTGAGAAGTTACCGTTACCACAATAGAGCTCGAGCAAATCGCCTTGGCTTTCATTGGTACAGTCGATTGCCCACTCCAGCATCTTTTCAGCTACTTTGCCGTTGGGTTGCGTGAAGCTGTTCTCGACTTGTTGATAAATGTACGGCTGGCCATTGACGTCGAGTTTTTCAATCACGTAGTCGCGATCCAGAACAATCTTCATTTTACGTGCCCGACCGATCAGGTTCAGGTTGAATCCTTCATCGTTCAGACGTTGCTTGAGCGCTTTTGCGTTCTTCGTCCACTCATCATCCAATTGGCGGTGGTATAGCAGAGATACCAGAATCTCACCGCTCAGTGTCGATAGAAAATCCACTTGGAACAGCTTACGACGCAGAGAGTCGTTGTTTTTCATTGCATCAATCAGCAATGGCATCAGGTCGTTTATCAGACGGCTCGCCGCTGGGAATTGGTCAACACGGTATTTTTCACGCGTTTCCTGATTGAACATGATGTAGTAAAGGTCTTCCCCTTCATGCCAAACACGGAACTCAGCGCGCATACGATAATGTTGCTCTGGGGACTCAAACACTTCCAGTTCTGGAACGTGGTACGGAGCAAACATCTCATTAAGACGTTCGACCTTTTCCGCCAGTTGTTCTTGGTAGCGCTGTGGATTTACTTCAAGAGTCGCCATGTTTCTTACCTTCAAGTGCTGAGTGCGTTTGTTTTAGGAGCGCAGATTTTATTCAATATCTGCGACATGTCCAGCTTTGTCAGTCTCCTGTGATCAATATAGTGTGTAAACCCGTTGTCAGGCATTAGTGATAAAGCGGCTGGTTATATAAAAGCACAATATTGGCTGGACAAAGGAATGACAGCTGAATAACATTTGTGCCTAGCTGGTGCTATCTAGCAGTATAGATGGCTGAAAAGGGAATCTGGTGTGAATCCAGAACTGACGCGCAGCGGTAAAAGAGAACGAACACTCAACAGACACTGCATAGAGGACTATGTGGGAAGTCGAGTTAGTAGGTGGTGCAAAATGAGCTCTTAAGTCCGAATACCTGCCAGCAGCTGAGCCAATCACTGGAAGCAAGTGCTCCAAGCTCGGTAGGATTTACGCGATTTAGGATTATAAAAATGAACCGTTCTATTCTGGCGATAGCAGTGGCATCGCTACTTCCTCACGCCTCCCTTTCATACGCCAAAGAAGCCTCAGCTGATGAGACTATGGTGGTCACGGCAAGTCGATTTGAGCAATCTATAGATTCAACTCTTGCCCCCGTCGTTGTAGTGACCAAGGATGAGATTCAGTCGAGCCAAGCTAAGTCGATTGAAGAAGTATTGCGTCGATTGCCCGGTATACAAATCTCTAGTAATGGTGGCTATGGTCAAACGGCTAGCGTTTATATTCGAGGTACTGAGTCTGATCATGCGCTGATACTGGTAAATGGTGTTCGTTTGAGCAGTGCCACTACTGGTTCAACGGCCATTGGTTCTTTGCCACTAAACGGAGTGGAGCGAATAGAGTATGTTCGAGGTCCACGAACCGCGGTATACGGCTCAGATGCGATTGGTGGAGTCATCAATATTATCACCTCATATACGGGTGACGAGACTGAGTTGTGGGCAGAAGGTGGTAGTGATAACTATCAAAAATACGCGGTAAGTACTGCTAACCAGCTCGGTGAAAACGGTTGGGTCAAGGCCTCTGTTAACCGAGAAAAAACAGATGGGTTTTCAGCAACCAACCAGAATAGTTCATATTTTGATCCCGACGACGATGGTTATGACCATACTGACTTGTTGCTAGAGCTTGGGATAAAACCGAATGACGAGTTAAGTTTTAAATGGAACACAAACTACACAGACGGTGATGTTGAATATGATTCTGGTGAGAAAGAACAAAAGCTGTTAAGCAGTTCAATTGTTGGGGCTTACAAGACAGAGTTACTGAGTAGCGAGCTGATATTTTCAGCCAGTAGAGATCAATCTACTTATGTGGGTTTATCGGGTAACTATGAGACGAATCGACAATCTGTTGCTTGGCAAAACGGCTATCAAGTTAATCCTGAGCTGTTAATGCTAGGTGGTGTTGACTGGGTCAATGACGATGTGTCGGAGTCCACGACAGCGTATGCCGAGACAAGTCGTTCAAATCTGGGTGCCTACACATCGGCGCTGTACGCTAAAGATAAAGTACAGGCTGAAGTGAGTCTGCGTATTGATGATAATGAGCAATTTGGGGATTACACCACTTGGCAAGTGGGTTCTGGCTACCAATTAACTCCAATCTACCGTCTTTCCGTAATGGCGGGGACTGCTTTTAAAGCCCCAACATTTAACGATTTGTATTATCCAGCATCCCAGTGGGGAGATTCAGCCAATCCCAACTTAACTCCAGAAGAGTCTTTAAACTATGAAATTGCTTTGGATGTAACTCCGACAATGGCTGATTTTAGAATTGCTCTGTACCAGAATGAAATCTCTGATCTGATATCGCGTTCGAGTTCGTCGGGTAAATATGAAAACATCGCGGAAGCTCAAATAAAGGGCCTCGAACTTGTTGGGGAGTTTTCAACGGGTGACTTCTTCCATTCAGCAAGCATCGATGTAATGGATACAGAGAATAAGGACACAGGTAAAGAGTTAGCTCGTAGATCAAAATACAGTGCTAAATGGAATGTAAACTACGCATATAACGACTGGCACTTTGATTTGAGTTACTTATATCGTGGTGAGAGCTATGACGACGAGGCTAACAATACCAAGTTGGATGCATACTCTTTAGTTGACTTCTCAACGCATTATTACATTACAGACAACTTGATTGTTCGTGGCAAGATTGCCAACTTGTTTGATGAGGACTACGAAACGTCATATGGCTACAACACTCAAGAACGTAGCTATTTCGCAGGACTTAACTATAAGTTTTAACTCTAAACCGCCTTCGGCGGTTTTTTTCTTATCTATAGGCAGTAACAATGAAAAAGAACGTCATTATCAGTTGGTCGAGCGGAAAGGATTCGACCCTCACTCTAGAAAGGCTAGTCGATAGTGAACACTACAATGTTGTTGGTCTTTACACCACTTACGTAAAAGATGAAGTCCCATTCCAAGCCACTCCTGTAGAAGTGCTCGATATGCAAGCCGCTTTGCTTAGGTTGCCCCTGATTAAGATTGAATTGCCGGAAACATTTCCGCCTAATGATATCTATCAGTCGACCATCATTGAGGCACTAAAGGGTAGTAGACTTGATATTCAGGCTGTGGCTTTTGGTGATATGTTTTGCAATGGTATTGAAGCCTATCGCCGTAGCTATATTGAACCCGCTGGTTGGGAGTGCGTTTTCCCTCTCATTGGGCAAAACAGCCAAGACCTTGCGAATGAAATCTTAGAGCGTGATATTAAAACCTTGGTTGTGACGACTGATGGCCAAGCACTTGACCCTGCGTATTGTGGGCGATGGTACGACAGAACCTTCATTGATTCTCTACCGAGTGGTGTGGACCCATGCGGTGAAGATGGAGAGTTTCATACGCTTGTTACGCAAACCCGTAGCTATAAAGGCAAGATAGAGTTGAGTTTAACCACCCTTGACGTCCTAGAGCGCTTTGCTCATCAACGTTACCAAGCGAAGATATTGCCAAACTGATTTGTGTGAGTATGATTGCCACATCGGAATATGTGGGTATATCAAGTGTCACTACAAGCAAAAGTACTAATTTTTGACTCTGGAGTCGGAGGGCTTTCTGTTTTCCAAGAGATAGAGAAAAGGTTCCCTCAACTTGATTATGTATATTTGTTTGATAACGCAGCCTATCCCTACGGTGAATTGCACCATCACACCTTAGTTTCTCGCGTGGAAGCGTTGGTTTCGCAGTATGTCGCTGATCACCAAGTGGATTTGGTGGTGATTGCATGCAATACCGCCAGCACCATTGTACTGCCTTCATTGAGAACTTTGCTCTCCATTCCTGTTGTCGGTGTCGTGCCTGCGATTAAACCAGCGTCCAATTTAGCGAATAAAGCAGTTGGTCTGATAGCAACGCCAGCGACTGTAACACGTCAGTATACTCAGGAATTGATTCGCGACTTCTCGCAAAGCAAACCGGTTGAGCTGTTAGGCTCTACTCGACTGGTAGATATGGCAGAGGAAAAGCTTCGTGGTAATCCTGTCTCAATTCAAGAGCTGAGCGAAGTACTGTCACCAATGGTCGGTAAAGTCGATGTCGCTGTATTAGGTTGCACGCATTTTCCCCTTATCAAAGAAGAAATACAGAGGGTGCTGAGCGATCAGGTTGTGCTGGTGGATTCCGGTGAGGCGATTGCTCGTCGAGTGCAAGAGTTGTTGAACCTTGAGGATGCGAAAGAAGGACAGGGTCAGAGGGAAATATTTTCAACGGCTCCCCCTTATGCAGAAGGAGCGTTGAATCTAGCATTACAAAACTTAGGCTTTAGTCCTGTTCAGCTTGAGATTTTGGATCATTAGCGATACGTACCTTTAATGTACGCTGCATATAATCCTTTTCATTTAGTCCTTCTATAGCGCCAGCAGCATCCGTTGCTGCCATGACAACAAAACCAAATCCTCGTCTTTTACCTGTTCGCTTATCTTTCATCAGACGGACAGCAAAAACTTCACCATGCTTAGTAAACAATTCCTTTACATGGGATTCATTTGCTTTGTATGGAAGGTTACCGACATAAAGGGTTTTGGTCGCGGGTTCATTTAAGGTTGCTGACTCAGTTGTGGTGTTTGAAAATTTAAAAACAAAAGCAGAAGCAAAAACACCGATAACAAAGCTGAGTGCAGGAGAAATAGCAACCTGCGAAAAGATGATTCCACCTAATACCGCTAGGGCAAGAATCATTAAGGTCGATTTATTAGAACTCATATTTAAATACAACTTCGTAGTTTAAGAAAAAAGTGCCTAAGCATTAACAAAATAGACACACTGATCTTACGTATATGGTTGTTGTTTTTCCAACCTATTGATGTGACGTGACTCAAATGTTGAAATTTTATTCTATTCTTGGCGTTTTGATTTGTTTTTAACCGAACGAAAAATAAATTCAAAAAAACACTTGTCATCCTTTCTAAGCTCCCTATAATGCCGCCTCACCGACACGGAGTGAGACAAGCATCACACACCGAGTTGAAACAAGAGAAGATAAAGTTTGAAAAAACTCTTGACTCTAAAGTTGGGAAGCGTAAGATACGCACCCCTAACGACGCGGCGCTGAGCGCAACGGAAGTTAGAAAAAGCTCTTTAACAATATAAACCTATCAATCTGTGTGGGCACTCGTTGATGATAATCCAATTAGAAGCTTCGGCTTCAAATTAGGTTTCAATGAAACGAAGTGACCTATCGAGATTAGCTTTCTTTGTAAAAGGAAACTTAGTCTTGGCACAGTCAATTCATTATCGTTCTGTTGGAACGATAATAGCTTTAAAATTACACAGTAGTTTTGAAGTCAGTATTCATTGAGCCGACAAAATCTTAAATTGAAGAGTTTGATCATGGCTCAGATTGAACGCTGGCGGCAGGCCTAACACATGCAAGTCGAGCGGAAACGAGTTATCAAAGCCTTCGGGTGGAGTTAACGGCGTCGAGCGGCGGACGGGTGAGTAATGCCTGGGAAATTGCCCTGATGTGGGGGATAACCATTGGAAACGATGGCTAATACCGCATAATAGCTTCGGCTCAAAGAGGGGGACCTTCGGGCCTCTCGCGTCAGGATATGCCCAGGTGGGATTAGCTAGTTGGTGAGGTAATGGCTCACCAAGGCGACGATCCCTAGCTGGTCTGAGAGGATGATCAGCCACACTGGAACTGAGACACGGTCCAGACTCCTACGGGAGGCAGCAGTGGGGAATATTGCACAATGGGCGCAAGCCTGATGCAGCCATGCCGCGTGTATGAAGAAGGCCTTCGGGTTGTAAAGTACTTTCAGTAGTGAGGAAGGTGTTGTCGTTAATAGCGGCATCATTTGACGTTAGCTGCAGAAGAAGCACCGGCTAACTCCGTGCCAGCAGCCGCGGTAATACGGAGGGTGCGAGCGTTAATCGGAATTACTGGGCGTAAAGCGCATGCAGGTGGTTTGTTAAGTCAGATGTGAAAGCCCGGGGCTCAACCTCGGAATTGCATTTGAAACTGGCAGACTAGAGTACTGTAGAGGGGGGTAGAATTTCAGGTGTAGCGGTGAAATGCGTAGAGATCTGAAGGAATACCGGTGGCGAAGGCGGCCCCCTGGACAGATACTGACACTCAGATGCGAAAGCGTGGGGAGCAAACAGGATTAGATACCCTGGTAGTCCACGCCGTAAACGATGTCTACTTGGAGGTTGTGGCCTTGAGCCGTGGCTTTCGGAGCTAACGCGTTAAGTAGACCGCCTGGGGAGTACGGTCGCAAGATTAAAACTCAAATGAATTGACGGGGGCCCGCACAAGCGGTGGAGCATGTGGTTTAATTCGATGCAACGCGAAGAACCTTACCTACTCTTGACATCCTCAGAAGAGACTGGAGACAGTCTTGTGCCTTCGGGAACTGAGAGACAGGTGCTGCATGGCTGTCGTCAGCTCGTGTTGTGAAATGTTGGGTTAAGTCCCGCAACGAGCGCAACCCTTATCCTTGTTTGCCAGCGAGTAATGTCGGGAACTCCAGGGAGACTGCCGGTGATAAACCGGAGGAAGGTGGGGACGACGTCAAGTCATCATGGCCCTTACGAGTAGGGCTACACACGTGCTACAATGGCGCATACAGAGGGCAGCCAACTTGCGAAAGTGAGCGAATCCCAAAAAGTGCGTCGTAGTCCGGATTGGAGTCTGCAACTCGACTCCATGAAGTCGGAATCGCTAGTAATCGTGGATCAGAATGCCACGGTGAATACGTTCCCGGGCCTTGTACACACCGCCCGTCACACCATGGGAGTGGGCTGCAAAAGAAGTGGGTAGTTTAACCTTCGGGGGGACGCTCACCACTTTGTGGTTCATGACTGGGGTGAAGTCGTAACAAGGTAGCGCTAGGGGAACCTGGCGCTGGATCACCTCCTTATACGATGATTACTCACGATGAGTGTCCACACAGATTGATGGTTTTGAAGCGTAAGCTTCGAGCTATGATTGCTCTTTAACAATTTGGAAAGCTGACGAATAACAACAATCCCCATCTCTATGAGATGCGTTGTTATTCATTGAAAAGTTCTCAAATCCTAACTTTCTCTAAATAAAGAGAGATTTAGGTACCAACACACATTCAAGTGTTCTTGGAAACATCCTTGTGATGTTTTTATATTTGAGTCCGGCAAAATCGAGTCTGCATCATGTTTAAATAATTGCAGACAACTTTGGTTGTTTGACTGTAAGACCCTTTGGGGTTGTATGGTTAAGTGACTAAGCGTACACGGTGGATGCCTTGGCAGTCAGAGGCGATGAAGGACGTATTAACTTGCGATAAGCCCAGATTAGGCAGTAAAAGCCATTTGAGTCTGGGATTTCCGAATGGGGAAACCCACCTGCATAAGCAGGTATCATTATCTGAATACATAGGGTAATGAGGCGAACCGGGGGAACTGAAACATCTAAGTACCCCGAGGAAAAGAAATCAACCGAGATTCCGAAAGTAGCGGCGAGCGAAATTGGATTAGCCCTTAAGCCTTTAATGCGTCAGGTGAAAGTTCTGGAAAGGTCTGCGATACAGGGTGATAGCCCCGTAACCGGCAGCGCATTTTAGGTGAAATCGAGTAGGGCGGGACACGTGATATCCTGTCTGAATATGGGGGGACCATCCTCCAAGGCTAAATACTACTGACTGACCGATAGTGAACCAGTACCGTGAGGGAAAGGCGAAAAGAACCCCTGTGAGGGGAGTGAAATAGAACCTGAAACCGTGTACGTACAAGCAGTAGGAGCACCCTCGTGGTGTGACTGCGTACCTTTTGTATAATGGGTCAGCGACTTATATTCAGTAGCAAGGTTAACCATCTAGGGGAGCCGTAGAGAAATCGAGTCTTAACTGGGCGTCGAGTTGCTGGATATAGACCCGAAACCAGGTGATCTAGCCATGGGCAGGTTGAAGGTTGAGTAACATCAACTGGAGGACCGAACCGACTAATGTTGAAAAATTAGCGGATGACTTGTGGCTAGGGGTGAAAGGCCAATCAAACCTGGAGATAGCTGGTTCTCCCCGAAATCTATTTAGGTAGAGCCTCGGACGAATACTACTGGGGGTAGAGCACTGTTAAGGCTAGGGGGTCATCCCGACTTACCAACCCTTTGCAAACTCCGAATACCAGTAAGTACTATCCGGGAGACACACGGCGGGTGCTAACGTCCGTCGTGGAGAGGGAAACAACCCAGACCGCCAGCTAAGGTCCCAAATTACAGCTAAGTGGGAAACGATGTGGGAAGGCTTAGACAGCTAGGATGTTGGCTTAGAAGCAGCCATCATTTAAAGAAAGCGTAATAGCTCACTAGTCGAGTCGGCCTGCGCGGAAGATGTAACGGGGCTAAGCTGTAAACCGAAGCTGCGGCAATGCATTTTATGTATTGGGTAGGGGAGCGTTCTGTAAGCCGTTGAAGGTGAGTTGTAAAGCTTGCTGGAGGTATCAGAAGTGCGAATGCTGACATGAGTAACGATAAAGGGGGTGAAAAACCTCCTCGCCGGAAGACCAAGGGTTCCTGTCCAACGTTAATCGGGGCAGGGTAAGTCGACCCCTAAGGCGAGGCCGAAAGGCGTAGTCGATGGGAAACGGGTTAATATTCCCGTACTTCTTACAATTGCGATGGGGGGACGGAGAAGGCTAGGTGGGCCTGGCGACGGTTGTCCAGGTTCAAGTGCGTAGGCTTGAGAGTTAGGTAAATCCGGCTCTCTCTAAGGCTGAGACACGATGTCGAGCACCTACGGGTGTGAAGTCATTGATGCCATGCTTCCAGGAAAAGCCTCTAAGCTTCAGATTGTAAGGAATCGTACCCCAAACCGACACAGGTGGTCGGGTAGAGAATACCAAGGCGCTTGAGAGAACTCGGGTGAAGGAACTAGGCAAAATGGTACCGTAACTTCGGGAGAAGGTACGCTCTTGACGGTGAAGTCCCTTGCGGATGGAGCTATTGAGAGTCGCAGATACCAGGTGGCTGCAACTGTTTATTAAAAACACAGCACTGTGCAAAATCGTAAGATGACGTATACGGTGTGACGCCTGCCCGGTGCCGGAAGGTTAATTGATGGGGTTAGACGTAAGTCGAAGCTCTTGATCGAAGCCCCGGTAAACGGCGGCCGTAACTATAACGGTCCTAAGGTAGCGAAATTCCTTGTCGGGTAAGTTCCGACCTGCACGAATGGCGTAATGATGGCCACGCTGTCTCCACCCGAGACTCAGTGAAATTGAAATCGCTGTGAAGATGCAGTGTACCCGCGGCTAGACGGAAAGACCCCGTGAACCTTTACTACAGCTTGGCACTGAACATTGACCCTACATGTGTAGGATAGGTGGGAGGCTTTGAACCCGGTACGCCAGTATCGGTGGAGCCGTCCTTGAAATACCACCCTTGTAGTGTTGATGTTCTAACTTAGACCCGTTATCCGGGTTGAGGACAGTGCCTGGTGGGTAGTTTGACTGGGGCGGTCTCCTCCCAAAGAGTAACGGAGGAGCACGAAGGTGGGCTAATCACGGTTGGACATCGTGAGGTTAGTGCAATGGCATAAGCCCGCTTGACTGCGAGAATGACAATTCGAGCAGGTGCGAAAGCAGGTCATAGTGATCCGGTGGTTCTGAATGGAAGGGCCATCGCTCAACGGATAAAAGGTACTCCGGGGATAACAGGCTGATACCGCCCAAGAGTTCATATCGACGGCGGTGTTTGGCACCTCGATGTCGGCTCATCACATCCTGGGGCTGAAGTCGGTCCCAAGGGTATGGCTGTTCGCCATTTAAAGTGGTACGCGAGCTGGGTTTAGAACGTCGTGAGACAGTTCGGTCCCTATCTGCCGTGGGCGTTGGAAGATTGAAGGGGGCTGCTCCTAGTACGAGAGGACCGGAGTGGACGAACCTCTGGTGTTCGGGTTGTCATGCCAATGGCATTGCCCGGTAGCTAAGTTCGGAATCGATAACCGCTGAAAGCATCTAAGCGGGAAGCGAGCCCTGAGATGAGTCTTCCCTGACCCCTTGAGGGTCCTAAAGGGTTGTTCGAGACTAGAACGTTGATAGGCAGGGTGTGTAAGCGTTGTGAGGCGTTGAGCTAACCTGTACTAATTGCCCGTGAGGCTTAACCATACAACACCCAAAGGGTTTTGATGGACTCAAAGCAAGAACAGATTGAATGTGTAGAGAACACGCTCTTAGTATAAGAGAAAACAGCTTTCCGAATTAAAGAATTTGCTTGGCGACCATAGCGTTGTGGACCCACCTGATTCCATGCCGAACTCAGAAGTGAAACGCAATAGCGCCGATGGTAGTGTGGGGCTTCCCCATGTGAGAGTAGGACATCGCCAGGCTTTAATTTCGACTTTGCTTATTTACTAAGCAAGTCACCATAAGATTCTAAAAAAGTTTAGAGTTTTATGTTGACTTAAACAGTCAGTCGCGTAATATACGCGTCCTGCTTAGGTGCTAAGGCACTGAAAGCACAGCTCTTTAACAATATAAACCTATCAATCTGTGTGGGCACTCGTTGATGATAATCCAATTAGATACCTCGGTATCAAATTAGGTTTCAATGATACGAAGTGACCATTGAATCTTCGGATTCAGCACAGTCAATTCAAACATTACTTATGCTATTTACTTAGCAAAGCAATGTTCAGTATTCATTGAGCCGACAAAATCTTAAATTGAAGAGTTTGATCATGGCTCAGATTGAACGCTGGCGGCAGGCCTAACACATGCAAGTCGAGCGGAAACGAGTTATCAAAGCCTTCGGGTGGAGATAACGGCGTCGAGCGGCGGACGGGTGAGTAATGCCTGGGAAATTGCCCTGATGTGGGGGATAACCATTGGAAACGATGGCTAATACCGCATAATAGCTTCGGCTCAAAGAGGGGGACCTTCGGGCCTCTCGCGTCAGGATATGCCCAGGTGGGATTAGCTAGTTGGTGAGGTAATGGCTCACCAAGGCGACGATCCCTAGCTGGTCTGAGAGGATGATCAGCCACACTGGAACTGAGACACGGTCCAGACTCCTACGGGAGGCAGCAGTGGGGAATATTGCACAATGGGCGCAAGCCTGATGCAGCCATGCCGCGTGTATGAAGAAGGCCTTCGGGTTGTAAAGTACTTTCAGCAGTGAGGAAGGTGGTGTCGTTAATAGCGGCATCATTTGACGTTAGCTGCAGAAGAAGCACCGGCTAACTCCGTGCCAGCAGCCGCGGTAATACGGAGGGTGCGAGCGTTAATCGGAATTACTGGGCGTAAAGCGCATGCAGGTGGTTTGTTAAGTCAGATGTGAAAGCCCGGGGCTCAACCTCGGAATTGCATTTGAAACTGGCAGACTAGAGTACTGTAGAGGGGGTAGAATTTCAGGTGTAGCGGTGAAATGCGTAGAGATCTGAAGGAATACCGGTGGCGAAGGCGGCCCCCTGGACAGATACTGACACTCAGATGCGAAAGCGTGGGGAGCAAACAGGATTAGATACCCTGGTAGTCCACGCCGTAAACGATGTCTACTTGGAGGTTGTGGCCTTGAGCCGTGGCTTTCGGAGCTAACGCGTTAAGTAGACCGCCTGGGGAGTACGGTCGCAAGATTAAAACTCAAATGAATTGACGGGGGCCCGCACAAGCGGTGGAGCATGTGGTTTAATTCGATGCAACGCGAAGAACCTTACCTACTCTTGACATCCTCAGAAGAGACTGGAGACAGTCTTGTGCCTTCGGGAACTGAGAGACAGGTGCTGCATGGCTGTCGTCAGCTCGTGTTGTGAAATGTTGGGTTAAGTCCCGCAACGAGCGCAACCCTTATCCTTGTTTGCCAGCGAGTAATGTCGGGAACTCCAGGGAGACTGCCGGTGATAAACCGGAGGAAGGTGGGGACGACGTCAAGTCATCATGGCCCTTACGAGTAGGGCTACACACGTGCTACAATGGCGCATACAGAGGGCAGCCAACTTGCGAAAGTGAGCGAATCCCAAAAAGTGCGTCGTAGTCCGGATTGGAGTCTGCAACTCGACTCCATGAAGTCGGAATCGCTAGTAATCGTGGATCAGAATGCCACGGTGAATACGTTCCCGGGCCTTGTACACACCGCCCGTCACACCATGGGAGTGGGCTGCAAAAGAAGTGGGTAGTTTAACCTTCGGGGGGACGCTCACCACTTTGTGGTTCATGACTGGGGTGAAGTCGTAACAAGGTAGCGCTAGGGGAACCTGGCGCTGGATCACCTCCTTATACGATGATTACTCACGATGAGTGTCCACACAGATTGATACGTTTATACACGTTAAGAGACGATACTGGGTCTGTAGCTCAGGTGGTTAGAGCGTTCGCCTGATAAGCGAGAGGTCGGTGGTTCAAGTCCACTCAGACCCACCAATCTTCCTCCCAGAAGAATTGGCACACAGTATCAACACCTGATGGGGCTATAGCTCAGCTGGGAGAGCGCCTGCCTTGCACGCAGGAGGTCAGCAGTTCGATCCTGCTTAGCTCCACCATCTTTAAGCGCATTTCTTTTTAAAGAAAAAGTCTTAAGTGTTCTTAAAAATGGTTTTCATCAGCTATTTATTAGCAAAGAAAGCTAGCTCTTTAACAATTTGGAAAGCTGACGAATAACAACAATCCCCATCTCTATGAGATGCGTTGTTATTCATTGAAAAGTTCTCAAATCCTAATGATTTGTTCATTAGGTACCAACACACATTCAAGTGTTCTTGGAAACATCCTTGCGATGTTTATATTTGAGTCCGGCAAAATCGAGTCTGCATCATGTTTAAATAATTGCAGACAACTTTGGTTGTTTGACTGTAAGACCCTTTGGGGTTGTATGGTTAAGTGACTAAGCGTACACGGTGGATGCCTTGGCAGTCAGAGGCGATGAAGGACGTATTAACTTGCGATAAGCCCAGATTAGGCAGTAAAAGCCACTTGAGTCTGGGATTTCCGAATGGGGAAACCCACCTGCATAAGCAGGTATCATTATCTGAATACATAGGGTAATGAAGCGAACCGGGGGAACTGAAACATCTAAGTACCCCGAGGAAAAGAAATCAACCGAGATTCCGAAAGTAGCGGCGAGCGAAATTGGATTAGCCCTTAAGCCTTTAATGCGTCAGGTGAAAGTTCTGGAAAGGTCTGCGATACAGGGTGATAGCCCCGTAACCGGCAGCGCATTTTAGGTGAAATCGAGTAGGGCGGGACACGTGATATCCTGTCTGAATATGGGGGGACCATCCTCCAAGGCTAAATACTACTGACTGACCGATAGTGAACCAGTACCGTGAGGGAAAGGCGAAAAGAACCCCTGTGAGGGGAGTGAAATAGAACCTGAAACCGTGTACGTACAAGCAGTAGGAGCACCCTCGTGGTGTGACTGCGTACCTTTTGTATAATGGGTCAGCGACTTATATTCAGTAGCAAGGTTAACCATCTAGGGGAGCCGTAGAGAAATCGAGTCTTAACTGGGCGTCGAGTTGCTGGATATAGACCCGAAACCAGGTGATCTAGCCATGGGCAGGTTGAAGGTTGAGTAACATCAACTGGAGGACCGAACCGACTAATGTTGAAAAATTAGCGGATGACTTGTGGCTAGGGGTGAAAGGCCAATCAAACCTGGAGATAGCTGGTTCTCCCCGAAATCTATTTAGGTAGAGCCTCGGACGAATACTACTGGGGGTAGAGCACTGTTAAGGCTAGGGGGTCATCCCGACTTACCAACCCTTTGCAAACTCCGAATACCAGTAAGTACTATCCGGGAGACACACGGCGGGTGCTAACGTCCGTCGTGGAGAGGGAAACAACCCAGACCGCCAGCTAAGGTCCCAAATTACAGCTAAGTGGGAAACGATGTGGGAAGGCTTAGACAGCTAGGATGTTGGCTTAGAAGCAGCCATCATTTAAAGAAAGCGTAATAGCTCACTAGTCGAGTCGGCCTGCGCGGAAGATGTAACGGGGCTAAGCTGTAAACCGAAGCTGCGGCAATGCATTTTATGTATTGGGTAGGGGAGCGTTCTGTAAGCCGTTGAAGGTGAGTTGTAAAGCTTGCTGGAGGTATCAGAAGTGCGAATGCTGACATGAGTAACGATAAAGGGGGTGAAAAACCTCCTCGCCGGAAGACCAAGGGTTCCTGTCCAACGTTAATCGGGGCAGGGTAAGTCGACCCCTAAGGCGAGGCCGAAAGGCGTAGTCGATGGGAAACGGGTTAATATTCCCGTACTTCTTACAATTGCGATGGGGGGACGGAGAAGGCTAGGTGGGCCTGGCGACGGTTGTCCAGGTTCAAGTGCGTAGGCTTGAGAGTTAGGTAAATCCGGCTCTCTCTAAGGCTGAGACACGATGTCGAGCACCTACGGGTGTGAAGTCATTGATGCCATGCTTCCAGGAAAAGCCTCTAAGCTTCAGATTGTAAGGAATCGTACCCCAAACCGACACAGGTGGTCGGGTAGAGAATACCAAGGCGCTTGAGAGAACTCGGGTGAAGGAACTAGGCAAAATGGTACCGTAACTTCGGGAGAAGGTACGCTCTTGACGGTGAAGTCCCTTGCGGATGGAGCTATTGAGAGTCGCAGATACCAGGTGGCTGCAACTGTTTATTAAAAACACAGCACTGTGCAAAATCGTAAGATGACGTATACGGTGTGACGCCTGCCCGGTGCCGGAAGGTTAATTGATGGGGTTAGACGTAAGTCGAAGCTCTTGATCGAAGCCCCGGTAAACGGCGGCCGTAACTATAACGGTCCTAAGGTAGCGAAATTCCTTGTCGGGTAAGTTCCGACCTGCACGAATGGCGTAATGATGGCCACGCTGTCTCCACCCGAGACTCAGTGAAATTGAAATCGCTGTGAAGATGCAGTGTACCCGCGGCTAGACGGAAAGACCCCGTGAACCTTTACTACAGCTTGGCACTGAACATTGACCCTACATGTGTAGGATAGGTGGGAGGCTTTGAACCCGGTACGCCAGTATCGGTGGAGCCGTCCTTGAAATACCACCCTTGTAGTGTTGATGTTCTAACTTAGACCCGTTATCCGGGTTGAGGACAGTGCCTGGTGGGTAGTTTGACTGGGGCGGTCTCCTCCCAAAGAGTAACGGAGGAGCACGAAGGTGGGCTAATCACGGTTGGACATCGTGAGGTTAGTGCAATGGCATAAGCCCGCTTGACTGCGAGAATGACAATTCGAGCAGGTGCGAAAGCAGGTCATAGTGATCCGGTGGTTCTGAATGGAAGGGCCATCGCTCAACGGATAAAAGGTACTCCGGGGATAACAGGCTGATACCGCCCAAGAGTTCATATCGACGGCGGTGTTTGGCACCTCGATGTCGGCTCATCACATCCTGGGGCTGAAGTCGGTCCCAAGGGTATGGCTGTTCGCCATTTAAAGTGGTACGCGAGCTGGGTTTAGAACGTCGTGAGACAGTTCGGTCCCTATCTGCCGTGGGCGTTGGAAGATTGAAGGGGGCTGCTCCTAGTACGAGAGGACCGGAGTGGACGAACCTCTGGTGTTCGGGTTGTCATGCCAATGGCATTGCCCGGTAGCTAAGTTCGGAATCGATAACCGCTGAAAGCATCTAAGCGGGAAGCGAGCCCTGAGATGAGTCTTCCCTGACCCCTTGAGGGTCCTAAAGGGTTGTTCGAGACTAGAACGTTGATAGGCAGGGTGTGTAAGCGTTGTGAGGCGTTGAGCTAACCTGTACTAATTGCCCGTGAGGCTTAACCATACAACACCCAAAGGGTTTTGATGGACTCAAAGCAAGAACAGATTGAATGTGTAGAGAACACGCTCTTAGTATAAGAGAAAACAGCTTTCCGAATTAAAGAATTTGCTTGGCGACCATAGCGTTGTGGACCCACCTGATTCCATGCCGAACTCAGAAGTGAAACGCAATAGCGCCGATGGTAGTGTGGGGCTTCCCCATGTGAGAGTAGGACATCGCCAGGCTTTAATTTCGACTTTGCTTATTTACTAAGCAAGTCACCATAAGATTCTAAAAAAGTTTAGAGTTTTATGTTGACTTAAACAGTCAGTCGCGTAATATACGCGTCCTGCTTAGGTGCTAAGGCACTGAAAGCACAGCTCTTTAACAATATAAACCTATCAATCTGTGTGGGCACTCGTTGATGATAATCCAATTAGATACCTCGGTATCAAATTAGGTTTCAATGATACGAAGTGACCATTGAATCTTCGGATTCAGCACAGTCAATTCAAACATTACTTATGCTATTTACTTAGCAAAGCAATGTTCAGTATTCATTGAGCCGACAAAATCTTAAATTGAAGAGTTTGATCATGGCTCAGATTGAACGCTGGCGGCAGGCCTAACACATGCAAGTCGAGCGGAAACGAGTTATCAAAGCCTTCGGGTGGAGATAACGGCGTCGAGCGGCGGACGGGTGAGTAATGCCTGGGAAATTGCCCTGATGTGGGGGATAACCATTGGAAACGATGGCTAATACCGCATAATAGCTTCGGCTCAAAGAGGGGGACCTTCGGGCCTCTCGCGTCAGGATATGCCCAGGTGGGATTAGCTAGTTGGTGAGGTAATGGCTCACCAAGGCGACGATCCCTAGCTGGTCTGAGAGGATGATCAGCCACACTGGAACTGAGACACGGTCCAGACTCCTACGGGAGGCAGCAGTGGGGAATATTGCACAATGGGCGCAAGCCTGATGCAGCCATGCCGCGTGTATGAAGAAGGCCTTCGGGTTGTAAAGTACTTTCAGCAGTGAGGAAGGTGGTGTCGTTAATAGCGGCCTCGTTTGACGTTAGCTGCAGAAGAAGCACCGGCTAACTCCGTGCCAGCAGCCGCGGTAATACGGAGGGTGCGAGCGTTAATCGGAATTACTGGGCGTAAAGCGCATGCAGGTGGTTTGTTAAGTCAGATGTGAAAGCCCGGGGCTCAACCTCGGAATTGCATTTGAAACTGGCAGACTAGAGTACTGTAGAGGGGGGTAGAATTTCAGGTGTAGCGGTGAAATGCGTAGAGATCTGAAGGAATACCGGTGGCGAAGGCGGCCCCCTGGACAGATACTGACACTCAGATGCGAAAGCGTGGGGAGCAAACAGGATTAGATACCCTGGTAGTCCACGCCGTAAACGATGTCTACTTGGAGGTTGTGGCCTTGAGCCGTGGCTTTCGGAGCTAACGCGTTAAGTAGACCGCCTGGGGAGTACGGTCGCAAGATTAAAACTCAAATGAATTGACGGGGGCCCGCACAAGCGGTGGAGCATGTGGTTTAATTCGATGCAACGCGAAGAACCTTACCTACTCTTGACATCCTCAGAAGAGACTGGAGACAGTCTTGTGCCTTCGGGAACTGAGAGACAGGTGCTGCATGGCTGTCGTCAGCTCGTGTTGTGAAATGTTGGGTTAAGTCCCGCAACGAGCGCAACCCTTATCCTTGTTTGCCAGCGAGTAATGTCGGGAACTCCAGGGAGACTGCCGGTGATAAACCGGAGGAAGGTGGGGACGACGTCAAGTCATCATGGCCCTTACGAGTAGGGCTACACACGTGCTACAATGGCGCATACAGAGGGCAGCCAACTTGCGAAAGTGAGCGAATCCCAAAAAGTGCGTCGTAGTCCGGATTGGAGTCTGCAACTCGACTCCATGAAGTCGGAATCGCTAGTAATCGTGGATCAGAATGCCACGGTGAATACGTTCCCGGGCCTTGTACACACCGCCCGTCACACCATGGGAGTGGGCTGCAAAAGAAGTGGGTAGTTTAACCTTCGGGGGGACGCTCACCACTTTGTGGTTCATGACTGGGGTGAAGTCGTAACAAGGTAGCGCTAGGGGAACCTGGCGCTGGATCACCTCCTTATACGATGATTACTCACGATGAGTGTCCACACAGATTGATGGTTTATGTAGTTTAAGAGAACGAAGATATCCCAATATCTTCAACTTAGTGTCCCGTTCGTCTAGAGGCCTAGGACACCGCCCTTTCACGGCGGTAACAGGGGTTCGACTCCCCTACGGGATACCATTGGGTCGTTAGCTCAGTTGGTAGAGCAGTTGACTTTTAATCAATTGGTCGCAGGTTCGAATCCTGCACGACCCACCATTCTTCTCCACGAAGAATCAAAACTTATGTGGGCGATTAGCTCAGTTGGGAGAGCACCTGCCTTACAAGCAGGGGGTCACTGGTTCGAGCCCGGTATCGCCCACCATTCTCTAAGTATTTTTGGATTCAGATTTCCAAACCACTTCAGTAATACGTACGTGGTTGGATTTTTGCCGCTGAAAGTCTTTAGAAAATGTAACTTCCTTGTGAAGAAACATGCTCTTTAACAATTTGGAAAGCTGACGAATAACAACAATCCCCATCTCTATGAGATGCGTTGTTATTCATTGAAAAGTTCTCAAATCCTAATGATTTGTTCATTAGGTACCAACACACATTCAAGTGTTCTTGGAAACATCCTTGCGATGTTTATATTTGAGTCCGGCAAAATCGAGTCTGCATCATGTTTAAATAATTGCAGACAACTTTGGTTGTTTGACTGTAAGACCCTTTGGGGTTGTATGGTTAAGTGACTAAGCGTACACGGTGGATGCCTTGGCAGTCAGAGGCGATGAAGGACGTATTAACTTGCGATAAGCCCAGATTAGGCAGTAAAAGCCACTTGAGTCTGGGATTTCCGAATGGGGAAACCCACCTGCATAAGCAGGTATCATTATCTGAATACATAGGGTAATGAAGCGAACCGGGGGAACTGAAACATCTAAGTACCCCGAGGAAAAGAAATCAACCGAGATTCCGAAAGTAGCGGCGAGCGAAATTGGATTAGCCCTTAAGCCTTTAATGCGTCAGGTGAAAGTTCTGGAAAGGTCTGCGATACAGGGTGATAGCCCCGTAACCGGCAGCGCATTTTAGGTGAAATCGAGTAGGGCGGGACACGTGATATCCTGTCTGAATATGGGGGGACCATCCTCCAAGGCTAAATACTACTGACTGACCGATAGTGAACCAGTACCGTGAGGGAAAGGCGAAAAGAACCCCTGTGAGGGGAGTGAAATAGAACCTGAAACCGTGTACGTACAAGCAGTAGGAGCACCTTCGTGGTGTGACTGCGTACCTTTTGTATAATGGGTCAGCGACTTATATTCAGTAGCAAGGTTAACCATCTAGGGGAGCCGTAGAGAAATCGAGTCTTAACTGGGCGTCGAGTTGCTGGATATAGACCCGAAACCAGGTGATCTAGCCATGGGCAGGTTGAAGGTTGAGTAACATCAACTGGAGGACCGAACCGACTAATGTTGAAAAATTAGCGGATGACTTGTGGCTAGGGGTGAAAGGCCAATCAAACCTGGAGATAGCTGGTTCTCCCCGAAATCTATTTAGGTAGAGCCTCGGACGAATACTACTGGGGGTAGAGCACTGTTAAGGCTAGGGGGTCATCCCGACTTACCAACCCTTTGCAAACTCCGAATACCAGTAAGTACTATCCGGGAGACACACGGCGGGTGCTAACGTCCGTCGTGGAGAGGGAAACAACCCAGACCGCCAGCTAAGGTCCCAAATTACAGCTAAGTGGGAAACGATGTGGGAAGGCTTAGACAGCTAGGATGTTGGCTTAGAAGCAGCCATCATTTAAAGAAAGCGTAATAGCTCACTAGTCGAGTCGGCCTGCGCGGAAGATGTAACGGGGCTAAGCTGTAAACCGAAGCTGCGGCAATGCATTTTATGTATTGGGTAGGGGAGCGTTCTGTAAGCCGTTGAAGGTGAGTTGTAAAGCTTGCTGGAGGTATCAGAAGTGCGAATGCTGACATGAGTAACGATAAAGGGGGTGAAAAACCCCCTCGCCGGAAGACCAAGGGTTCCTGTCCAACGTTAATCGGGGCAGGGTAAGTCGACCCCTAAGGCGAGGCCGAAAGGCGTAGTCGATGGGAAACGGGTTAATATTCCCGTACTTCTTACAATTGCGATGGGGGGACGGAGAAGGCTAGGTGGGCCTGGCGACGGTTGTCCAGGTTCAAGTGCGTAGGCTTGAGAGTTAGGTAAATCCGGCTCTCTCTAAGGCTGAGACACGATGTCGAGCATCTACGGATGTGAAGTCATTGATGCCATGCTTCCAGGAAAAGCCTCTAAGCTTCAGATTGTAAGGAATCGTACCCCAAACCGACACAGGTGGTCGGGTAGAGAATACCAAGGCGCTTGAGAGAACTCGGGTGAAGGAACTAGGCAAAATGGTACCGTAACTTCGGGAGAAGGTACGCTCTTGACGGTGAAGTCCCTCGCGGATGGAGCTATTGAGAGTCGCAGATACCAGGTGGCTGCAACTGTTTATTAAAAACACAGCACTGTGCAAAATCGTAAGATGACGTATACGGTGTGACGCCTGCCCGGTGCCGGAAGGTTAATTGATGGGGTTAGACGTAAGTCGAAGCTCTTGATCGAAGCCCCGGTAAACGGCGGCCGTAACTATAACGGTCCTAAGGTAGCGAAATTCCTTGTCGGGTAAGTTCCGACCTGCACGAATGGCGTAATGATGGCCACGCTGTCTCCACCCGAGACTCAGTGAAATTGAAATCGCTGTGAAGATGCAGTGTACCCGCGGCTAGACGGAAAGACCCCGTGAACCTTTACTACAGCTTGGCACTGAACATTGACCCTACATGTGTAGGATAGGTGGGAGGCTTTGAACCCGGTACGCCAGTATCGGTGGAGCCGTCCTTGAAATACCACCCTTGTAGTGTTGATGTTCTAACTTAGACCCGTTATCCGGGTTGAGGACAGTGCCTGGTGGGTAGTTTGACTGGGGCGGTCTCCTCCCAAAGAGTAACGGAGGAGCACGAAGGTGGGCTAATCACGGTTGGACATCGTGAGGTTAGTGCAATGGCATAAGCCCGCTTGACTGCGAGAATGACAATTCGAGCAGGTGCGAAAGCAGGTCATAGTGATCCGGTGGTTCTGAATGGAAGGGCCATCGCTCAACGGATAAAAGGTACTCCGGGGATAACAGGCTGATACCGCCCAAGAGTTCATATCGACGGCGGTGTTTGGCACCTCGATGTCGGCTCATCACATCCTGGGGCTGAAGTCGGTCCCAAGGGTATGGCTGTTCGCCATTTAAAGTGGTACGCGAGCTGGGTTTAGAACGTCGTGAGACAGTTCGGTCCCTATCTGCCGTGGGCGTTGGAAGATTGAAGGGGGCTGCTCCTAGTACGAGAGGACCGGAGTGGACGAACCTCTGGTGTTCGGGTTGTCATGCCAATGGCATTGCCCGGTAGCTAAGTTCGGAATCGATAACCGCTGAAAGCATCTAAGCGGGAAGCGAGCCCTGAGATGAGTCTTCCCTGACCCCTTGAGGGTCCTAAAGGGTTGTTCGAGACTAGAACGTTGATAGGCAGGGTGTGTAAGCGTTGTGAGGCGTTGAGCTAACCTGTACTAATTGCCCGTGAGGCTTAACCATACAACACCCAAAGGGTTTTGATGGACTCAAAGCAAGAACAGATTGAATGTGTAGAGAACACGCTCTTAGTATAAGAGAAAACAGCTTTCCGAATTAAAGAATTTGCTTGGCGACCATAGCGTTGTGGACCCACCTGATTCCATGCCGAACTCAGAAGTGAAACGCAATAGCGCCGATGGTAGTGTGGGGCTTCCCCATGTGAGAGTAGGACATCGCCAGGCTTTAAATTTAGACTCAAGAGTCTAACCAGTGCGGAGCGGTAGTTCAGTTGGTTAGAATACCGGCCTGTCACGCCGGGGGTCGCGGGTTCGAGTCCCGTCCGCTCCGCCACTTATTTCAGACCTCAGCAGCGATGCTGGGGTCTTTTTGTATCCGAGGGATTATTTTGGTCTACAACCAACGCGCTCGCTCGTGTGCGAGTTCAATTGAGCGCAAGCTCGGTTACTTATGAAATTGAAAGCCCGTTGCTGATGCAAAGGGCTTGTTAGTATCTGGAGATGAGTGGTGAAGTATTCGTCTTAGGTTGGCTAGAAGCAATATTTATACATAGCCTTGGAAAGTATCTCGACAGTAGGGTCGATAAACTCAAACGCAAGGAATTCATCCGGTTGGTGAGCTTGGTCAATAGATCCCGGACCAAGTACTAGCGTCGGACATAGCTGTTGAAGAAAGGGTGCTTCAGTACAGTAATTGACAGTTTCCGAGTCAATACCGCATATCTCTTCCACTCCTCCTATAAAAGGATGATCATGCTGACATTCGTAACCAGGAATCGGTTCGTGTAGAGGTGTTATATCAATTCGGCCAGGCCATTTTGACTCGATTTCTTTTAAGGCGCCACGAAGCATGTTATCCAAGCCATCAAGGCTTATTCCAGGTAGAGGGCGTACGTCATAATGAAGCTCACAACAACCACAGATGCGGTTAGCGCTGTCTCCACCATGAATGTGGCCAAGGTTAAGTGTTGGGCTTGGAATCGCGAACCCAGGATGGTGATACTCTTTGATGAGTTTGTCACGCAACTGCATCATGGCAAAAAGGATTTCATGCATGATTTCAATAGCATTGACCCCTAAAGCCGGATCTGACGAATGGCCAGATTTGCCTGTGACTCGAATAGCATTGGCAACATGGCCTTTATGGCCTCGTATCGGAACCAAGCTCGTAGGTTCTCCGATAATGCAATAGTCCGGCTTGAATGGTGCATTATCAGTAAAATGACGTGCACCAAGCATGGTTGTCTCTTCATCACACGTCGCTAAGACATATAACGGCTTACTTTGTTTACTCCAGTCAACCTTCTTTACTGCTTCAAGAATGAAAGCAAAGAAACCTTTCATATCAGCCGTTCCTAGACCATAGAAGCGGTTATTCGCTTCTGTGAGGGCGTGAGGTTCGTAATTCCAGCGGCCTTCATCGAAAGGTACTGTATCGCTGTGACCAGCCAGCAGAAGCCCTCCTTCACCGCTTCCTATTTTACCTAGCAGGTTAAACTTCCCGGGTTCGACCTCGATAATGTCGACTTCAAAACCTATGTCTTGCATCCAACTGGCAAGCTTTTCAATGACTTTTGCATTCCCTTCATCCCAACTCGGATCGGTTGAACTGATGGAAGAGGTAGAAATCAGGCCTTTGTAGACCTCAAGAAAACTGGGTATTTGCATATTAAGTTCGCTTTGCCTGTTGACATAAATCAATAATGAAGGTAAAACACATAATAAATCATTTTTAATGAATAAAAAACCATTAAAAGCTAGGTTTATTAAATTTATAGTCACTGGTTGTGTGACGACTTTAAGGTCTTAATGGATGTCTGAGATGCTCAAAACTACAATTATTGGCGCCAGCGGTTATACCGGAGCTGAGTTAGCACTGATGGTGCATAAACACCCACAACTTACGCTATCAGGTTTATATGTATCCGCCAATAGTGTTGATGCCGGTAAATGTATCTCTGAGCTACATGGAAAACTGGCGGGTATTATCAGTCAGACTGTAGAGCCTTTGAAAGATATCAATGCTGTAGCGGCGGAAAGCGATATCGTTTTTCTTGCTACTGCCCATGAGGTCAGCCACGACATTGCGCCTACGTTTTTGAAACAAGATTGTCAGGTATTCGACTTGTCGGGCGCTTTCCGAGTTAAGAAACACGGCTTCTATAACGAATTTTATGGCTTTGAGCATCAACATGAAGATTGGCTAGATAGCGCAGCTTACGGTCTTGCTGAGTGGAACCACAACGCTATTAAACACAGCCAGCTCATTGCTGTGCCTGGCTGTTACCCAACAGCCTCACAGCTTGCGATTAAACCTTTGGTCGAGGCGGGTTTGCTGGATTCTGTTCAGTGGCCAGTAATCAATGCAACCAGTGGTGTCTCAGGAGCTGGTCGAAAAGCATCGATGACCAACAGTTTCTGTGAAGTGAGTTTGCAGCCTTATGGTGTGTTCGGTCACAGGCACCAACCTGAGATCGCGACTCATCTGGGGACTGACGTAATTTTCACCCCTCACTTAGGTAACTTTAAACGTGGAATCCTTGCGACCATCACCATGAAGTTAGCTAGCGGAGTGAGTGAGCAGCAGGTCTCACAAGCATTTAATACGGCATATGAGAATAAACCTGCGGTGCGCCTGCACCAAGCGACGTTACCTAGTATTCAACATGTTGAAAATACACCTTTCTGCGATATTGGTTGGAAGGTACAAGGCGAGCATATCATTGTCGTTTCTGCGATTGATAACTTGCTTAAAGGTGCATCGAGTCAAGCGATGCAATGTTTAAATATCCACTACGGATTTCCAGAGTTAACTGCCCTTGTATAAGCAAGTCGGTAAAGGGAAAAGTAATGACAGATAACAAACCAACTCCATTAGTGATCAAATTGGGCGGTGCTGCCCTTTCGTGTACTGAGACGTTAAGTCAGGTTTTTAGTGCAATTGCTGACTATCAGAAGCAGGCTCAGCGACGAATCGTGATCGTCCATGGAGGAGGTTATCTTGTGGACGATCTTATGGCCCAGCTTCAGATTGAAACGCTGAAGAAAGACGGGCTTCGTGTTACTCCCTATGAGCAAATTCCTTTAATAGTAGGTGCTTTAGCCGGTACGGCGAACAAGATGCTTCAGGGGCAGGCGATCAAAGACGGTTTGAATGCTGTCGGGTTATCCCTTGCTGATGGTGGGTTGTGCCAGGTTGAAGAGTTGGATCCAGAACTAGGCGCTGTTGGTAAAGCGACACCAGGTAACTCTACCGTGTTACAGGCGATTTTAGCCGCTGATACATTACCTATCATTAGCTCAATTGGCCTGACTGCAGAAGGTCAGATGATGAACGTCAATGCTGACCAAGCGGCGGTTGCCGTTGCAGGTGCCTTGGATGCCGAGCTTGTTCTATTGTCGGACGTCAGTGGCGTTTTGGATGGGAAAGGGCATCTGATCAAAAGCTTAGATGAGCAAGAAGCACAAAGTTTGATCAATGGGCAGGTAATCACCGACGGCATGATCGTCAAAGTCAATGCAGCACTGGAAGCGGCTAACGATTTAGGCCGACCAATAGAAGTGGCTACCTGGCGTTATCCAGAAAAGCTCGCCGAGCTGTTTGCTGGACAAAGCATCGGGACACAATTTTTACCAAAGAATTAGTCGCTCGTGTTAAGACACGAGCACAACAAAAAGAACGAAAAGTCACCCGTAGCACTGACCGCCACGCGCAGAGCCGGGATTTTGGAGAAAAGAAAATGAGCAAGTTAAAAGTCAATAAAGTCGTAGTCGCATATTCTGGCGGTCTGGATACTTCAGTGATTATCCCTTGGTTGAAAGAAAACTATGATTGTGAAGTGGTCGCGTTTGTTGCCGATGTTGGTCAAGGCGCTGAAGAATTAGAAGGCATCGAAGCAAAAGCGAAAGCTTCAGGTGCATCTGAGTGTTATATCGCGGACCTGAAAGAAGAAATGGTCGCAGACTACATCTACCCAACGCTGAAAACAGGCGCTTACTACGAAGGTAAATACTTGTTGGGTACATCGATGGCTCGCCCAATCATTGCGAAAGCTCAGGTTGAAGTTGCGCGTAAAGTTGGCGCTGATGCCCTTTGTCATGGCTGTACAGGTAAAGGTAACGATCAAGTACGCTTTGAAGGCGCTTTTGCCGCTTTGGCCCCTGATCTTCACGTGATTGCTCCTTGGCGTGAGTGGGATCTGGTTAGTCGTGAAGAGTGTTTGGATTACCTTGCGGAACGCAACATTCCTTGTACGGCTTCATTAACGAAAATTTATTCACGTGATGCCAATGCGTGGCACATCTCAACAGAGGGCGGTGTTCTGGAAAATACGTGGAATGCGCCTAATGAAGATTGCTGGGTGTGGACCGTCGATCCTGAGCAAGCTCCGAATGAAGCTGAATACGTGACGCTGAAAGTCGAAAAAGGCGAAGTGGTTGGCGTGGATGGTGAAAACATGACGCCATACAACGCACTTGTTTACCTGAATGAAAAAGGTGCTAAGCATGGTGTTGGCCGAATCGATATTGTAGAAAACCGTCTAGTTGGTATGAAGTCTCGTGGTTGTTATGAAACTCCGGGTGGCACGATTATGATGGAAGCGCTGCGTGCCGTTGAGCAGCTGGTACTGGATAAGACCGCATTTGAATTCCGTGAAGAGCTAGGCGTTAAGGCATCTCATCTTGTATACGACGGCCGTTGGTTCACACCATTGTGTAAATCCATTCTCGCTGCGTCAGAAGAACTAGCTCAAGACGTAAACGGTGAAGTCGTGATTAAGCTGTATAAAGGTCAAGCTACGGTGACCCAGAAGCGCTCAGTGAACAGCCTTTATTGTGAAGAGTTTGCTACTTTTGGAGAAGATGAAGTTTACGATCAAAGTCATGCGGAAGGCTTCATTCGCCTTTACTCACTGTCTAGTCGCATTCGTGCGCTGAACAGTCAGAAAAAGTAACCCTTAACTTATTTAGCTGACGAGCCCATTTGCTTAGCAAATGGGCTCGTTGTTTTTTGGTAACTAAAACAACATCGCTTAAAACATACATGAATAAATATGTAGAGATAATGAATTAATACTTTATTTTTGGTTTGAATTGCCGTAAGTTTGAACCATCAGAAAAATACTGGGTTTCACCCAGAAATAGCAATAGATCAAAAAACTGTCCGCACTGACAGTGAGCACCGGTAATCAGGAGATACGCAATGGCATTATGGGGCGGAAGATTTACCCAAGCAGCAGACACGAGATTCAAAGAATTTAACGATTCATTGCGTTTTGATTACCGATTAGCAGAACAAGATATTGTGGGCTCAATCGCTTGGTCGAAAGCGTTGTTATCAGTGGATGTGCTTAATGAAGAAGAGCAACAGAAGCTGGAACTGGCGTTGAATGAACTTAAGCTAGAAGTGATGGAGGATCCTCATCAGATCCTTCGTTCTGACGCGGAAGATATCCATTCATGGGTTGAGCAACAACTGATTGGCAAAGTGGGTGACTTAGGCAAAAAACTTCACACAGGCCGTTCTAGAAACGATCAGGTCGCGACTGACCTTAAACTCTGGTGTCGTCAGCAAGGTCAACAGCTATTGATGGCATTGGATCGTCTGCAATCTCAAATGGTATCGGTCGCGAAAGAGCATCAGGCAACGGTTCTGCCGGGCTACACGCACTTGCAACGTGCCCAGCCGGTGACGTTTGCTCATTGGTGTTTGGCTTATGTGGAAATGTTTGAGCGGGACTACTCGCGCCTTCATGACGCCATTGAACGTTTAGATACCTGCCCGCTTGGCTCCGGTGCTTTGGCGGGAACGGCTTATCCTATCGACCGGGAGCAGTTGGCACATAACCTCGGCTTTCGCCGCGCAACACGTAACTCACTGGATTCGGTGTCCGACCGTGATCATGTCATGGAGCTGATGTCGGTAGCCTCTATCGCTATGCTTCACTTGTCGCGTTTGGCAGAAGATATGATTTTCTACAACTCGGGTGAATCTAACTTTATCGAACTGGCGGATACTGTGACCTCTGGATCGTCGTTGATGCCACAAAAAGAAAAACCCAGATGCGCTGGAGCTGATCCGTGGTAAGACAGGGCGGGTCTACGGCTCACTGGCTGGCATGATGATGACGGTGAAAGCATTGCCGCTCGCTTACAACAAAGATATGCAGGAAGACAAAGAAGGGCTGTTCGATGCGCTAGACACCTGGAACGACTGTATGGAAATGGCGGCGCTTTGTTTCGATGGCATCAAAGTAAACGGCGAGCGTACATTGGAAGCTGCGAAACAAGGCTATGCGAATGCCACTGAGTTGGCAGATTATCTGGTGGCTAAAGGCATCCCATTCCGTGAGGCACACCACATTGTGGGTGTCGCAGTAGTGGGGGCCATTGCGAAAGGTTGTGCGTTAGAGGAACTGTCGATTGTGGAGCTGAAGGAGTTCTCCTCAGTCATAGAAGAAGATGTTTACAGCATACTGACGATAGAGTCATGTCTTGAGAAGCGTAGTGCTCTGGGTGGGGTCTCTCCAAAGCAAGTCGCTCATGCGGTCGAGCAAGCGGAAGGGCGCCTTATCAAACGGGATACCTCTGCGGTGAATGTTCGTCCTGCGCGTTTAACGGATATTGAAGCTTTAGAAGGTATGGTGACCTACTGGGCAAATATGGGGGAGAACTTGCCTCGTTCTCGTAGCGAACTGGTCAGAGATATTGGCTCTTTCGCGGTTGCAGAGCACCATGGCGAGGTAACCGGGTGTGCATCACTCTATGTGTATGACTCTGGACTGGCCGAGATTCGTTCACTAGGTGTCGAAGCTGGTTGGCAAGGGCAAGGTCAGGGTAGCGCGATTGTACAATACTTGGTGGAAAAAGCACGCCAGATGGCGATCAAGAAAGTGTTCGTTCTGACTCGTACTCCCGAGTTCTTTATGAAGCAAAGTTTTCTACCGACATCGAAGTCGCTATTACCGGAGAAAGTGCTTAAAGATTGTGATCAGTGCCCTCGTCAGCACGCTTGTGATGAAGTGGCGTTAGAAGTGAATCTGGTTGAGAAGTCCATCGCGCGAGCAAATGTTGCTTAACGTATTGATGGCTAGGGTTTTGGAAGAAAGATCAAAAAAGATCGAATGTTTTTGGGAACCTTATTCAAAAGGCAGGGTCTATTAAAATACCACTGCTTTTTCTTAGATGAATCTAAGAGAGCCCCAGAATCGACATTGATTTTGGGGCTTTTTTCTTTTCTCGTACCGAGAATGTTTCCCCAAACCCATTACCTCTTACTTTTTTTGTTTCGGCGTCGCCAAGGCAAAATGACAAAGCGCATCCAAAGGTGAAGGAATAGCAAGCCGTTGAATGCAAACCCTGCGATGATCAAAGCGATGGACTCTATGCTTTGAGGGTTATCCCTGAAGGCAAACCACCAGATGACCCAGCACAATACCGACAGCACAGTAAGCTGATCCATACATCGCTGACAACGGCCTATTTTTTTCCAGAACCAGTTGCTGTTTTTACAGTAGTCGCATGTCATGAGCATCGTTTATTGGGTAACATGTGCTTTGATAATATCTCAAGCTAACGTGAAAGTGATAAAAATGATCGAACGTCAACAAACTAAACAACGTATGAGCCGTATCGTGAAGCATAACGGCACGATTTACCTATGTGGTCAAGTGTGTGCGGATGCGACGAAAGGCATTACTGAACAGACGCAAACCATGCTCGACAAAGTTGAACAGCTACTGCTTGAAGCGGGCAGTGACAAGGAGCATATGTTGTCTGCGACGATTTATTTGAAGGACATGAAAGACTTCCAGGAAATGAATGCGGTATGGGATGCATGGGTTCCTGAAGGTCACGCTCCAGCTCGTGCATGTGTTACTGCTGATATGGCTCGTGAAGCCTTGTTGGTGGAGATCTCTGTGATTGCAGCTGAGAAATAACGAGTCTATACGAAAAAAACGAGCCAATTGGCTCGTTTTTTATTGTCTGTTTAGGATTAGCAACCCGGTCCACAATCAAGACAGTGTTTAATCATCTCTGGGCCTAAGTGCAGTTTCGCATTCAGGTCGCGCAGAGCAGTGCGAACCCCTTCTTCAATCACAGGGTGATAGAAAGGCATATCGAGCATTTCTGAAACGGTCATCTTATTTTGATGTGCCCAAGCCAGTAAGTGTGCAAGATGCTCAGCATTAGGCCCTATCATTTCGGCTCCCAGGAAACGCCCAGTACCTTGTTCGCCATAGACATGCAAGATGCCTTTGTTGCGTAGCATAACGCGTGAACGGCCTTGACCTTCAAATGACACCTCTCCTGTCGCAAAGCAACCACAGTTGCCTAGACGAGTTTCAAGCTGCTTAAAGGATTCACCTACCATTGCAATCTGTGGGTCGGAGAATACCGCCGAGATTGACGAACGACGCAATCCTGCTCGGATATCTGGGTAACGACCTGCATTGTCACCAGCAATTCGGCCTTGATCTGCGGCTTCGTGGAGCAACGGAATCTGGTTACTGGCATCGCCGGCAATAAAAATATTGTCTACCGATGTTTGCAGTGTGTAATGGTCGGCTGTTGGTACGCCACGCTCATCAAGGGCAACTTGGGTATTTTCGATTGCCAACTGATCGACGTTTGGCCGGCGACCCGTCGCAGCAAGTACATAGTCAACAATGAAGGTTTCCAGCTCGCCATCGTGATTGATGAATTGGATCTCGACTTTATCTTCACCTTCTATGCGTTGCATGCTTTCGACTTTCACGTCAGCATCAAGATAGAACTCTTCTTTAAACGCTTTGTCGGCATAGGCCATTACTTCAGGATCTGTTAGCGGCCCTACCTGACCGCCGAGGCCGAACAGTTTGACCTTAACGCCAAGCCGATGCAGTGCCTGCCCCAGTTCAAGGCCGATCACCCCCGGTCCAAATACGGCCACCGACTCAGGCAGATCATCCCAATCAAACACATCATCATTGATGACCAGACGATCCCCTAGCTCATTCCAGACACCCGGATATGCCGGTCGAGAGCCTGTTGCAATCACAATACGTTTGGCCGTGATCTGGGTATGGTCATCCACCATCAATGTGTTGTTGTCGACAAACTTAGCGTAGCCAGAGATTTTGTCTTCAGCTGGGATCTCATCCACGCCTTCAAGTACAAAGCCAACGAAGCGATCACGCTCTCTCTTGACGCGATTCATGACTTCACGACCATTGATGACAATCTCACCTTGCGGATGGATACCAAAGCCTGGTGCTTTTTCTATCTGATGTACGCTTTCGGCAGCCGCGATCAGCAGCTTAGAAGGCATACAGCCCACTCGAGCACAGGTTGTTCCGTATGGTCCACCTTCAATCATAAGGACACTAGAGGTATGCGCTTTGGCTGAGCGATAAGCGCCTAGGCCGGCTGTACCACCACCAATAATGGCGACATCGACATTGAGCTGTTTCATTGTGAGTTCTCGCTTTGTCTGTCCAGGCTTCCTAGCCAACCTGGGGGGATGAATTTGATTCCGCTACCAGAATAAAATTAAGATAGCGGCTTGGTTCTGGAATAGATTCTCCGACCTTAGGGAAAGCCGGAGAATCGAGGGAGCGATATAATTATCCTAGGTAAGATTCAAGCTCTTCGCTGCCACCAATGTGCTTACCACCAATGAAGACCTGAGGTACTGTTGTACGCCCTGAAATAGCACGCAAACTTACTGTTGTTGCATCTTTACCCAAAATCACTTCCTCATACTGAAGACCGTGGTCGATAAGATTTTGTTTCGCCTTGGCACAGAAAGGACAGCCTGGCTTAGTGAATACAGTGATCGATTCCTGCGTTTTGTAGTTAGGTGCGATGTAATTCAGCATAGTATCAGCATCAGACACTTTGAACGGGTCGCCTGGCTCGTTTGGTTCAATGAACATTTTCTCTACCACGCCGTCTTTAACCAGCATGCTGTAGCGCCATGAGCGTTTGCCAAAGCCAAGATCGTTCTTGTCAACCAGTAGCCCCATACCATCAGTGAATTCACCGTTACCATCGGGTAGGAAAGTGATGTTGTCTGCTTCCTGGTCACTTTTCCAAGCGTTCATCACAAAAGTGTCGTTGACAGAGACACAGATAATTTCGTCAACGCCGTGGTCTTGAAATACTGGGAACAACTCGTTGTAGCGAGGCAGGTGACTCGATGAACAGGTTGGTGTAAATGCACCTGGCAGACTGAATAGGATCACTGTCTTGCCTTTAAATAGCTCATCGCTGGTGACATTGACCCAAGCATCACCTTGACGAGTTGGGAATGTAACTTGTGGAACGTTTTGACCTTCTTTTGACGCAAACATAGTAGTGTCCTTTGGTAGATTCTGATTAATTCGTATTAGAGCTTAGCGTGCTTTTGCTAAGTGGCTTTGTTTCGATAAGGTTATTATTCTAAATTTCCTTTGATAGCTCTAATCGTTTAATGCTATGGTTTTGATAGATGTTTTCTATCGTATCGAGATAGGTAAATTAGCAAGATGAATATCCGTGATTTTGAGTATCTGGTAGCGCTCGCTGAGCACAACCACTTCCGTAAGGCTGCTGAAGCCTGCTTTGTCAGCCAGCCGACACTGAGCGGGCAGATCCGTAAATTGGAAGACGAATTGGGTACTGCTTTACTGGAGCGTAGCAGTCGTCGAGTATTGTTTACTGATGCCGGTCTACAGCTGGTGGATCAGGCCAAACGTATTCTATCTGAGGTGAAAACCTTCCGTGATATGGCCAGTGGTCAAGGTGAAGCTATGACCGGGCCAATGCACATAGGCTTTATTCCAACGGTAGGTCCTTATCTATTGCCGAAAATCGTACCGACGTTGAAGGAACAGTTCCCAGAGCTAGAGCTGTTCTTGCATGAAGCACAGACTCACCAGTTGGTGCGTCAGTTGGAAGATGGCAAGCTCGATTGTCTGGTTTTAGCATCGGTGGCCGAAACGGCACCATTCAAAGAAATTGCAGTGTATGAAGAGCCATTGAGCGTGGCAGTACCTTGCGATCATGAGTGGTCTGGTCTTGAAGAGATCGATATGCTGGAGCTGAATGGCAAAACCGTACTTGCACTGGGTGATGGGCACTGCCTGCGCGATCAGGCGCTGGGCTTTTGTTTTGCCGCTGGGGCAAAAGATGATGAGCGTTTTAAAGCGACGAGTCTTGAAACTCTGCGTAACATGGTCGCCGCAGGCGCTGGTATCACTCTGTTACCCGAGCTATCGCTACCGAAAGAAAAGCAAAAAGATGGCGTGTGTTATGTCCGAGCGACTAACCCAGTGCCTTCTCGAAGTATTGTTCTGGCGTACCGCCCTGGTTCGCCGCTACGTGCTCGTTTCGAACAGCTGGCTGAAGCAATAAAGCAACAGCTTGAAGCCAAGTAAATCCCAGCGAATAAAAAGGGCGGATGTTATGACATCCGCCCTTTCTGTTTTGATGCTGGTTAGAACAGCTCTTCGCTTTCTGCTGAAGTGTAGATACTGTCAGTAATTTCATCCGTGACGAATTCTGTCGGTTCTGTGCCTTCAAGAAAATATTCAAACATCGAACTGGAGTCGAATTTGTTGGTCAGTAGGCCAGAATTGCGATCAATGCGAACACGGACAATATTTGGTGGTATGACTTTCTGCTGAGCAGGTACGCCCGCTAGAGCGGTGTGCATAAAGTCAACCCAAGCTGGCTGAGCAGTTTTCGCGCCGGCTTCGGCACCAGAAATTTGCTCTTTGCCTAAATTGCTGTTTGGTTTGGTCCGGCCAAGCTTGCGGGTATGGTCATCAAAACCGACCCAAGCTACGGCGACCATGCCTGGGCCGTAGCCGTTGTACCACGCATCTTTTGAGTCATTAGTGGTACCCGTCTTGCCACCAACATCGCGACGTTTCAGGGCTTGTGCTCGCCAGCCGGTACCATTCCAGCCGGTACCATCGCGCCAGTTACCGCCACCCCAAATATTGCTATACATCATTTCACGTACCAAGAAAGCCGTTTGCTCTGAGAGTACGTGCGGTGCGTATTTTGGTTGTTGCTGGGGATCAACATCCTGCTCTTGGAATTCGTTTGCTACTGTCTGTGCGGGTTCACAATCTTGGCGGCAGATCGTTTTTGGGGTTGCCTTAAACTCAATGTTGCCAAATGGGCCTTCCACTTTACTGATGTAATGTGGTTCGACGTAGTAGCCACCATTAGCAAACACTGAGTAGCCTTGTGCCATCTTCATTGGTGTCAGGCTGCCTGCGCCTAGTGCGATGGTTTCTGAACGTGGCACCTGATCAATATCGAAGCCAAATCGAGTCAGATACTGGCGCGTTTCATCTAAGCCCACTTCACGCAGCACGCGCACTGCCATGACGTTTTTAGATTGTGCTAAGCCAATTCTTAAGCGAGTTGGCCCGATGTAGGTCGGAGGCGAGTTTTTCGGGCGCCATGCGGTACCTTGGCTCTTATCCCACTGGTTGATTGGTGCATCATTTACCAACGTCGCTAGGGTCAGACCCTTATCGATAGCTGCCGAGTAAATAAACGGCTTGATACTAGAACCAACCTGGCGCACGGATTGAGTAGCGCGGTTGAACTTGTTGTGGACGAAGTTGAAACCACCCACTAGAGACAAGACTGCGCCATTTTCTGGATCCATGGCAACAAACGCTGTATTGGCATTCGGCACCTGGCTTAAGTGCCAAGCCGTTTGCACTTCGCCGTCTTCAACAGGTGTCTCTACCTGACGGACCCATATTTGTTCACCTTCTTCCAGAACATCCGTGGCAGCTTTTGGTGCTGGGCCTTGGCGGTCATCGGTGAGGAATTTACGTGCCCACTTGATGCCATCCCACTCGAGTGTTTTGACGCCTTGGTTTTTCACCCATACCGTCGCCTCTAGAGCGGTGACCTTGGTAACGACAGCAGGAATCAACGACCCATAGGTTGGAACATTGTCCAGTGTGTCATCAATTTTCTGTTCATTAAATGCGGGTTGTCCGCTTTGCCAAAGGACTTTTTCAGCGCCACGGTAGCCATGACGTTCGTCATAAGATAGCAAGTTATTAATTGCAGCTTCGTTTGCTGCGGCTTGCAGTTTTGAATCTACGGTCGTGTAGATATTCATACCTGATGTATAAGCTTCTTCGCCATAACGTGACACCATCCAAGCACGAGCCAACTCTGCAACATAGGGCGCACTGAGTTCGATTTCTGCCCCATGATAGCGTGAGAGAATCTCTTCTGTACGAGCCTGATCGTATTCATCTTGCGTGATGTAGTTTTCATCCAGCATGCGTTTTAACACTACGTTGCGTCGGTGAGTTGCACGATCAATTGAGTAGATAGGGTTCATGGTAGAGGGCGCTTTTGGCATGCCCGCAAGGGTGGCGATCTCACTCAGTGTCAGATCTTTCAGATCCTTACCAAAGTACGTCTGAGCGGCAGCACCAAATCCATAAGAGCGATACCCTAAGAAGATCTTGTTGACGTACAGCGCCATGATCTCTTCTTTGCTTAGTAATTGTTCAATGTGAATGGCAATAAATATCTCTTTGATCTTGCGCATAATTTTCTTCTCATTTGATAAGAAGAAATTACGTGCAAGCTGCTGGGTTATGGTGCTCGCGCCTTGTTTTGCTGAGCCCGACAGTGCCACTACAACTGCTGCTCGGGTAATACCAATAGGGTCTATACCCGGGTGATCGTAGAAACGACTATCCTCTGTCGCGATCAAGGCTTCAATTAAATGTTGAGGAATCTCATCGTAATTGACAGGAATGCGACGTTTTTCTCCAAACTGGGAAATCAGTTTGCCGTCTTGACTGAATATCTGCATAGGTGTCTGCAGTTTGACATCTTTTAAAGTTGCGACATCGGGCAACTCTGGTTTTACGTAGAGGTAGAAACCAAAAATGGTTCCGACCCCAAGTGCCGTGCAAACCAATACGAAAATAAACAATCGCTTTATGAACTTCACCGGATAATCCCTGATTAATTAAGCTTACCGTTATGCAAATCTAAGTATTTTAAGCTAAAAAGTAGCTCAAATCTGTTTATGTTTTCACTAGATCAACGATCTAAGCCGAAGCGCTACGCAAATTTACGGAGCTGAGCTATATGGTCAAATCATTAATTACAGGCATAGATATTAGCCACCAGAGTATCAGAGCGGTGGTCTTAAAGCCTAGAAAAGACACTTTCACACTTGTTAGTTATCACCAAATGCCAGTGGAAGTGGATATTTTCACTGATAACCACAGGCTAAATTATCAGAAAATTGTAAAGAAACTCAAAGAACTAAGAAAGGCTTTGCCACTATTTAGTCGTAAAGTGTGCTTAAGTGTTCCCGACAATTCTGTAATAAGTAAGCAATTACAGATAGATAGCGATTTAAGTGATGAGGAATGCCAATATGTGATCGCTCAGATTTTTGCTCGGCAAACTCCGGTCGCAGTGGAGAAGCTTTACATTGATTTTGTTGCTCTTGCTGGTGATCAGACGCAGGTAAAAGCGAATTATCACGTATATGCGGTCAGAAAAGAATGTGTAGATGCGCGAATAGCCCCTTTTCTCCAGTCTGGTTTTAAACCTATCTTGGTCAACCCATACTCACACAATCTTGCTCAGCTTTTGCGGCATATTACTCGAAGCTCTGGTGAGTCCAAGTGGATGCTGATGAACTTCAATTTAGATCATGTCGCTGTGTGTGTTGAAACTGAAAAGCAAGGGTTTGTATATAAAGAGCTTCCCCTCAACGGATCCGAAATCGCGGTTGAAAAATTGTTTGAACGGCTTCTTATGACGATTAATCTACTTGATCTAGAGCCTGAAGGTGTTTGGTTAAGTGGAGAAAAGGCTTTGTTAGGAGCATTTGCTGCTCTTTTGTCGTCTACACTGGGTCTGGCCTGCGTGGTATTAGAGTTGTATGACTTGTTTGACTGCCAGCAGAGAAAAGCAGAGCGTGAATTTGGATCACAATATGCAATAGCGCTAGGTTTAGCGTTAAGTGGTTTAGGTTGTATGGAGAAAGGTCATGCAGCTTGATATCAACTTGATACCTTGGCGCGAACATCAACGCCAGCGGAAAATCCGCTATTTTGTTTTTTCTTGCGGTTCAATTGTGGCGATAACTGTGTTGATGGTTGTTGCTGTTGAATTATATCTGCAGTCACAAGTTAGTGTTCAGCAATCGCGTATTGAGCAGCTTAATGAATGGAACGATAAGTTAGATCATAAAGTCAACCAAGTGAACGCTGTTGAGAAAGCAGTGGTGGTGCTACGAGCAGACATCGTTGATCTGAAAACGCTGCATGCCAAGCGTTACTTGCCATTGCAGTTGGTTGGCTTACTTTCAGAGTTGTTACCGGAAACTGTATATCTCGACCAAATTGAGATGCTAGGCAGGCAAGTGAGTTTGACCGGTATTGCCGCTACCACCGAGCAAGTCGATCTGCTTCTTGCTAACTTGCAAAATTCACCTCTGGTGAGTGAGCTTAGGGTGCAGTCGTTGGTGAATGGCGTAGAACGCTTTGCGACTGTTTATCAGTCGTTTTCTATGACCTTCAAGTTGGTCGAAGGTCACCTTGGTTGATATGCGCGATATTGATTTAGACTCTCTAGCTAGTTTGCCAAAAGCAAAGCAATGTGGATTGTTTTGCGTTTCTATGCTGATTTTATTGGCATTCGGCTATGTCACTGTGTGGAGACCGACGTTGTCAAGCCTGAGCTTTTTGCTAGCAAAAGAGCAGCAACTGCAAACCATTCTAGATCAAAAACAGCAAAGAGTTTTATTGCTCGCATCGCACCAGACGGAACTTGAGCAACTAGCAGAAGTGAGGGTGCAGATAAAGGAACAAATGGTACAGACTGCCAGTATCACGGACGTGTTGAGCCTTCTAAATCGAATGGCTCAACAGCATTCGCTGTTAATGGAGCGTGTTGTTCAGAGTAATAGCCAATCCACAGGCTCTTTTTTGCAATCATCGCTACAGTTTGAGCTTTTAGGCCAATATCAGCAGATTGCTTCCTTCTTTCACGCAGTGGCGACATTGCCTGACTTTCTATATTTCGATGAGTTGCACTGGCGCCGAGCCGAAATCGACAGTACGACATTGATTTTGACAGGTGAGGCGTACCTCTTGCAGTCTCTGGATGAGGTCGACAGTGCGAACTAGACCATTGGTGTTTCTGCTTATCGCTTTGAGCGGTTGTAAAGCCAATCAGCATCCTCTGGTCGTATCAGAGGTGAAGCAATCATCTGTGGCATCCTCAAAAAAGCCTGGTCCACATCTTTTCTCTATTCCGCAAAATGCCAGCTTATCAATGAGTCGAGACCCTTTTTCGTTACTCGCTATTTCAAAGGCCTTGGGTGGTAACTCTTCACAGTGTGACGAAAGGACAGGCATTGTGGCTGACAAGCAGTCAACAGCCCACCCTCAATTTCGTTTAGCAGGAATCATGACGATACGAGGAGAACATGCCGCACTGATTGAACTACCAAACGGTTCACTAATCACCAAGACGAGAGGTCAGTCTGTTGCCAATAACAGATTGATTACGGACATTAGTGCAGATGCGTTGGAACTTCGTGAGTCTGTGCTGGATGGCGTTGGATGTGTTGTTTACAGAAACATCAAGCTGGTGATCAATTAGGTGACAACGATGAAGAGATATTGTCTAGTGACTTTCGGTTTCGTCTTGCTCTCTACGTGTGTAGATGCTCGCATTGCCTCGTCAGAGCGTTCTGAAGAACTGCCTCAGTCAGAGACGCTATCTGTTAACTTTCAGGATATTTCTGTTCGCCGGGTCCTGCAGCAAATTGCGGACTACAATGACTTCAATTTAGTGGTTTCTGATGCTGTGACGGGCAACATGACACTGAGGTTGAAGAATGTCCCCTGGTCTCAGTTGCTGGATATTATTCTGCATGTGGAAGGCCTTGAAAAGCATATAAAGGGTAATGTGCTTATTGTGGCACCAGCGGCTGAAATCGCTCAGCTTCAGCAGCAGGAGCATGAGCAGGATGCAATGCTGTCGGAACTCTTACCTTTGAACTCAGAAATGGTCCCACTGCGTTTTGCCAAAGCAGCCGATATTGCGGCGATACTCGGTAAACAGGCGGAAACCAGCATGCTCTCTGAGCGTGGTTCTATGTCAATTGATTACAGAACGAATAGCCTCCTGATTCGCGATGTTGTGAGCAATATTCAGGCGATAAAGTCGATCATTGAGGAATTAGATGTACCGGTGAAACAAGTGCAAATTGAAGCTCGAATTGTCAGCTTCAATGAAGGAGACTTACAGGAGTTAGGAGTGCTTTGGGGAGGTGGTAATCGCTCTGTTGAAGAGATAAGAGAAGGCAATCTTGTTGGCCTACAGTTGTATGGGGATAGCGGAGTATCATTGGATGATTTGCTACGCACGAATATTAATAACACTTCGCTATCGACTACGGCTTTTCAAGTGGCAAAACTGGGCAGTGAAACGCTTTTAGATCTTGAATTGTCAGCACTGCAAAGAGAATCGAGAGCTGAGGTTATATCTAGTCCACGCTTGATCACGACCAATAAGCAGCCTGCTTATATTGAGCAGGGAACGGACATCCCTTATTTAGAGGCTTCTTCAAGTGGCGCAACCAGTGTCAGTTTTAAAAAAGCAGTCTTGAGCTTGAAAGTGACGCCACATATCACGGTCGATAATCGCCTAATCTTAGATCTCAATGTTACACAAGATAGGCCAGGAGAAGTGGTGAAAACAGGCACGGGAGAAGCCGTAGCGATAGATAGACAACGGATAGGAACTCAAGTATTGGTCAATAACGGTGAAACGATTGTTCTCGGGGGAATTTATCAGCACAGCATGACAGATACTGTCGATCAGGTTCCCGTTTTAGGTGATATTCCTGTATTGGGTGCACTTTTTCGACGAAATTATCAGAAAATGCGCAAAAGTGAGTTGCTGATTTTTGTCACGCCAAAAGTGGTGGTTCCTGAATCAATCAACAGATAGATAAAAATAAATTTGCATTAGTGTCACCTTATCTAGATAATTTCGGGTCTTATCACGAATTATCTGTGAGGAATAGGTGCTACAAGCATATCTGAAATCAGAAAAAACCTGATTTTCTTGTAGCGATGTCATTGAATTAACGTTGTAAATTAATGCTGAACATGGCTGAAAAACGCAATATTTTTCTTGTTGGCCCAATGGGAGCCGGCAAAAGTACAATTGGTAGACACCTGGCTCAACAACTTCATATGGAGTTTGTTGATTCGGATACAGTGATCGAAGAACGCACTGGCGCGGATATCGCGTGGGTATTTGATGTAGAAGGCGAAGAAGGTTTTCGTGTCCGTGAAGAAAAGGTGATCAACGACCTAACAGAAGAGCAAGGTATTGTTCTGGCGACAGGTGGTGGCTCTATCAAGAGTAGAGAAAACCGTAATCGTCTCTCTGCACGCGGTATCGTTGTTTATCTTGAAACCACAATCGAAAAGCAACTAGCACGCACCAATCGTGACAAGAAACGCCCTCTACTTCAGACGGACGATCCTCGTAACGTGCTGGAATCACTGGCAGGTGAACGCAACCCTCTTTACGAAGAAATTGCGGATTACACAGTGCGTACTGACGATCAAAGTGCAAAAGTGGTAGCCAACCAGATCGTAAAAATGCTAGAAGAACGTTAATACGTTAAATTTTAGCAACTGGAGAATACCCATGGAAAGGATTACGGTCAGTTTAGGTGAACGTAGCTATCCAATCTCAATTGGTGCCGGATTATTTAATGATCCGGCCCACCTTTCATTTTTATCAGCAAAACAAAAAGTTGTCGTGATTACTAATGTCACTGTAGCGCCATTGTATGCAGATAAAATCTTATCTCTCCTTGAGCAAGTAGGCTGTGAAGCTTCCCTGCTTGAGCTCCCTGATGGCGAACAGTATAAGTCGCTTGATACTTTCAACACCGTGATGAGTTATCTTCTCGAAGGTAATTTTGCACGCGATGTTGTTGTCATTGCTCTCGGTGGTGGTGTTATTGGCGATTTGGTGGGCTTTTCTGCTGCGTGTTATCAGCGTGGTGTTGATTTTGTCCAAGTCCCAACGACGCTATTGTCTCAAGTGGATTCTTCGGTGGGTGGTAAAACGGCCGTGAACCACATGTTGGGCAAGAATATGATTGGTGCTTTCTATCAGCCTAAATCAGTGATCATTGATACTGATTGCCTAGCGACATTGCCCCAAAGAGAGTTTGCGGCCGGTATGGCTGAAGTCATCAAGTACGGTATTATCTACGATTCGGACTTTTTTGTTTGGCTAGAAGATAACCTTAACAGCCTGTACGAGCTTGATGAGCAGGCGCTGACCTATGCTATTGCGCGCTGCTGTCAAATCAAGGCAGAAGTAGTGGCTCAGGATGAAAAAGAGTCAGGTATTCGTGCATTACTGAACCTAGGTCATACATTTGGTCATGCGATTGAAGCTGAGTTAGGCTATGGTAAATGGCTGCATGGCGAAGCGGTTTCTTCTGGTACTGTAATGGCGGCCAAAACGGCTCAACTTCAGGGGCTTATCACCGATCAGCAAGTAGAAAGAATTCTCTCTATACTGAAGAGAGCACAATTGCCTGTGCATACACCAGATATGATGACTTTTGACGACTTCATGAAACATATGATGCGCGACAAAAAAGTGCTCTCTGGTGAACTGCGTTTAGTCTTACCAACCAGTATTGGTAGTGCAGAAGTAGTAAAGGGTGTGCCTGAGTCGGTCATCAAGCAAGCGATCGATTTTTGTCGCGATATCTAAGTTCTTTTCTTTAGACAGTGGGCTGTCATTAGGATGGTTAAATGAGTTTGACGCATGAATCCCGTGTGTTGGAGTTAGATTCTCAAGTGGAGTTGCTTGAACGTATGCAATTGCTGACTAACTTCGGTTCAAACTTAGTCACTGTTGGTGGAGCATCAGGAGCGGGTAAATCTTGGCTTGCTCAGCGCTACCTAGAAGCCTGGGCACCAGATAAAAACCAATCTCTCCTGATGTGTCATCCAAATCAGGACGCTCAACAACGCCGTACCATGATTCTAACTCAGCTCTTTTCTGAGCCGATGTATAATCCATCCGATCCATTAACGGAGAGTTTCGCTCGACAAATGCAAGGTGAGGGCTGTGATGTTGTCATTGTTATCGATGATGCGCACCTGTTGCAGGAGTCTTTCGTATCTGAATTATGGATGTTGGTTTTGGAGGCACAGGAAAACCCAGCATGGACAATCAATGTGGTGTTGTTTGCACAGTCGAATAGCCTCGACGTGTTACTGACTCGGCTCAGTTATGGGCAGGAACATAAGCCAATTGATCTAGAGATAGACACATTAAGCCAAGATGAAGCCGATCGATTCTTTGAGCATCTAGTGATTCGTTTTGTCGAAGATGAAAAAGAAAAACGCGTACGTAACGCATATCGAACTGTTGCCCGTCGACCGGGCGAGATTATGGCCTTAGGGGATCACAAAGTGGAAAAGAGGATTATTATCCGCTCAATCATTGGTTCACCAATCAACGTTGCCTTGCTAGTGGTGACACTGCTTGTATTTATTGGCGGTGGTTACTGGTGGATGATGAGTCAACCTTCTCCGGATGAGCAAGCGCAGAAAATGGTCGACGCAATTGAGCAGACCGTAATTCCCACTTTACCTGAAGATTCCGCAGCGGAAAGTACGTTGGCTGATGTTCAAGCGGAAGGCGATGTTATGCTTTCTTCAGCAGAAGATGACTCGGAATCTCTACCACCAGCTGTGACAGAACAAACATCGAGCGTGGGCAACTCGGAAAGCGACCATCAACGTGTTGTTATCACTTCTGAAGTGGTGGATGCCTTACTGGATGGTAAACCAGAGAAAGCGGATACTACAGCCATCAATCAAGTGGTCGAATCGCCTAGTGCTGAGCGAGAAAAAACAGCGACTCCGAGCTTAGTTTCAATAGATTCGGCTGATCAAACCGAAAGTCCTGCGCAGCCAGAAAAAACCATCGTGCAGTTTTCTTTCACTCGAGACGAACTAAAACGTTTTTCTCCGCGTAGCTATACTCTGCAGCTTGCAGCGGTTCGGTCACTGGAAGACGTGCAAGTTTTCCTAGATAAACACCGCTTGGCTGACAATGTGTATATCTATCCCACTGTGCGCAATGATGTCGAGTGGTTCATCATCACTTACCAAAACTATCCAACCATCCAGGTTGCTAGGGATGCAGTAGAAGCGTTGCCTGACGACTTGCAACAGTTGGATCCTTGGGCCAAATCACTTAGTCAGGTTCATCGAGAAATCGATCGAGTGAAATAACGCTGAGCTTAGCGGGAAAATATGTTACATTCCGCAGCCTTAATTTGTGGTTGATAGATAGAGCACTAGATGAAGAAGCAGCGTGCCTTCCTTAAATGGGCAGGTGGAAAATACGGACTTGTCGAAGATATCCAGCGATACTTGCCCGAAGGCCGTAAGCTGGTTGAACCGTTCGTTGGTGCTGGCTCCGTATTTCTCAATACTGACTACGAGCAGTATCTTCTCGCTGATATTAATCCTGATCTGATTAATCTCTATAACTTACTCAAAGAAAAGCCAGACGAATATATTTCTGAGGCCAAACGATGGTTCGTACCAGAGAACAATCGCAAAGAGGCTTACTTGTCTATTCGAGCTGAGTTTAATGGCACCGATGATGTGATGTATCGTTCGTTGGCATTTCTTTACATGAACCGTTTTGGGTTTAACGGTCTTTGTCGTTATAACAAGAAGGGTGGTTTCAACGTGCCTTTCGGTTCATACAAAAAGCCATATTTTCCTCAGGCTGAGCTAGAGTGCTTCGCTCAGAAAGCCAAGAAAGCGACGTTTGTATGCGAGAGTTATACTGATACTTTCAAGCGTGCTCGTAAAGGGAGTGTCGTTTATTGTGACCCGCCATATGCGCCGCTCTCGAATACCGCCAACTTTACCTCATACGCAGGTAATGGCTTTACTTTGGATGACCAAGCTGCCTTAGCTGATGTTGCCGAAAAGGCGGCTAAAGAGCGCAATATCCCTGTGTTGATATCCAACCATGATACGACGTTGACACGCCGTCTATACCATGGAGCTGAGCTCAATGTGGTCAAGGTTAAGCGTACCATCAGTCGCAATGGTGCTGGTCGTAACAAAGTAGACGAACTGTTGGCATTGTTTAAGCATCAAGACCATTGTTAACGACATTTCTCTTTTCTCAACTATCTTCTGGCGTTTAGCTTAGGTAGAATTGCGCTCAACGTATATTCAGTCGTTTTGCCCAATTTATTCTAGAGGTCAGGTATGAAAGATTTCCTTATCGCGCCATCGATTTTGTCTGCAGATATGGCTCGTCTAGGCGAAGACGTGGAAAAAGTACTCGCAGCCGGAGCCGATGTGGTTCATTTTGACGTAATGGATAACCACTACGTACCTAACCTGACTTTCGGTGCGCCTATTTGCCAGGCGTTGCGCGATTACGGTATTACTGCACCAATTGATGTTCACCTGATGGTGAAACCAGTCGATCGTATCATTCCAGACTTCGCCAAAGCGGGCGCATCGATGATCACTTTCCATATTGAAGCGTCTGAGCACGTAGACCGTACACTGCAATTGATCAAAGAGCATGGGTGTAAAGCCGGTGTAGTGTTAAACCCCGCGACACCGCTATCTCATCTGGAATTCATCATGGATAAGATTGATATGATCCTACTGATGTCAGTGAACCCTGGTTTTGGTGGACAGTCTTTCATTCCTAAAACGTTAGATAAGTTGCGTGCCGTGCGTAAAATGATTGATGAGTCGGGGCGCGATATTCGTCTGGAAATTGATGGCGGTGTTAAGGTCGAAAACATCAAAGAGATAGCTGAAGCCGGTGCCGATATGTTTGTGGCTGGTTCCGCGATCTTCAACCAAGCTGACTACAAAGAAGTCATCGACCAAATGCGTGCTGAATTAGCAAAGGCAGAGTAATTGAATGAGCAATATTAAACTTATCGCGTTTGACTTGGATGGGACGTTATTGGATAGCGTGCCTGACCTAGCAGTCGCTGCCGACCAAGCCGTGCAAGCACTCGGTTACCCAGCAGTAACAGAAGAGCAGGTGCGGGATTACGTCGGTAACGGCGCTGATGTGCTTATTGGGCGTTCGCTGAGTCGCAGCCTAACAGTATCGCCCGATTTGGATCCAGAACTGCATGCCAAAGCTCGTGTTCTATTTGATGACTATTACGAGCAAAGCGGACACAAGCTCAGCCACCTTTATCCTGCGGTTAAAGAAACCTTGGCAGAGCTGCACAAATTGGGCTTTATCATGGCGCTGGTTACCAACAAACCTTCTAAGTTTGTGCCTGATGTTTTAGTTAAACACGGCATTGATAAGTATTTTGTTGATGTGATTGGTGGTGATACTTTCCCAGAAAAAAAACCCAACCCACTAGCATTGAATTGGCTGCTTGATAAGCATGGTTGTCAGCCACAAGAGATGCTGATGGTCGGTGATTCTAGCAACGACATCAAAGCGGCAAAAAATGCTGGCTGCCAATCGTTTGGTCTGACTTACGGTTACAATCATGGTGAACCCATTTCTCAGTCACAACCAGATTTTGTTGCGGACACCATCGCAGATCTAGTCGATGTGGTCGCGGTTTCCGCATAGTCATAACAAAAGATCTTCCAAAATACTTGTTAATGAGTACACTGAGTAAACCGTGTGGCCAGAACCCACACGGTTTTTTCATTTTTAGATAAGAAGTCAGAGGAACTATTCCCATGAGCAAACCCATTGTATTGAGTGGTGTTCAACCATCAGGTGAACTAAGTATCGGTAACTACTTGGGTGCTCTACGTCAATGGCAACAGATGCAAGACGATTACGATTGCCAATATTGTGTTGTAGACCTTCACGCGATCACGGTTCGGCAAGACCCGAAAGCGCTGCATGAAGCGACTCTAGACGCATTAGCAATCTGTTTAGCAGTTGGCGTTGATCCACAAAAGAGCACGCTATTTGTTCAGTCACACGTACCAGAGCATGCTCAACTTGGTTGGCTTCTTAACTGTTACACCCAAATGGGCGAGCTGAGCCGTATGACTCAGTTTAAAGATAAATCTGCGCGTTATTCGAAAGACAGCTCAAGCCAGTTTGGCGATGTCAATGTTGGCCTGTTCGACTACCCTGTGCTAATGGCAGCGGACATCCTGCTATACGGCGCACACCAAGTACCAGTGGGTAGTGACCAGAAACAGCACCTTGAGCTAGCTCGTGATATCGCTAATCGATTCAACAATATTTACTCGCCAGAACAGCCAATCTTCCAAGTACCAGAACCGTACATTCCGACTGTGAATGCACGTGTTATGAGTCTTCAGGACGCGACGAAGAAGATGTCAAAATCAGACGATAACCGTAAGAATGTCATTACCCTGCTTGAAGAGCCGAAATCGATCATCAAGAAGATCAACAAAGCTCAGACAGATGCAGAAACGCCACCACGCATTGCCCATGATTGGGACAGCAAAGCGGGCATCTCTAACCTAATGGGTCTTTACTCGGCTGCAACAGGTAAGAGCTTTGAAGAGATCGAAGCGCAATACAAAGGCGTAGAGATGTACGGTCCATTTAAGAAAGAAGTTGGCGAAGCGGTTGTGGCGATGCTGGAGCCTATCCAAGCTGAATACCACCGTATCCGTGAGGATCGCGCTTATATGGATAGCGTGATGAAGCAAGGGGCCGAGAAAGCGTCTGCTCGCGCCGCAGAAACACTGAAAAAAGCGTATCAAGCTGTCGGTTTTGTTACTCGCCCGTAGGCGAATATGCTCAAAATTAATTGAATACAAAAAACGGACTCATTGGAGTCCGTTTTTTATTCCAGTATCGTGTCATTCCATAGAGTGACGCAGGAGCGAGTAGGGAATCCCTATTAGTATTCGACTCACTTTAAGAGATCCCCAATTCGTTCGTGCCTCTCTCTTGAGGATGACAGAGGTCGATCCTTAACTTCGCTCTACTGTGCACCTTCAAATCCCATCTGGCGCCAAGCTTCAAAAGCAATAATGGCGACCGCGTTAGATAAGTTCAGGCTGCGAGCGTCCGGCATCATAGGAATGCGGATCCGCTGCGCCATCGGCATGCTTTCAATCAATTCAGCGGGCAGCCCCCGAGTTTCAGGGCCAAATAGCAGTACGTCACCTTTCTGGAAATTGGCATCAACGTGGTGCCCCGTGGTTTTTGTTGTGCAAGCGAAGATGCGATAGTTATCGCGCTCTCTTTCTAGATACTCGACAAACGCCTGATAATTCGTATGACGAGTGACACGTGCAAGGTCGTGATAGTCCAAGCCAGCGCGGCGTACTTTTTTCTCTTCTAGATCAAATCCTAGTGGCTCGATGAGATGCAAATTGGCACCGCAATTGGCACATAGGCGAATGATGTTACCTGTGTTTGGGGCAATTTCAGGCTCATAGAGGGCGATATCGAACATAGCGTTAACTTCTTATCATTTGCTTGGAAGCTAAGCAGTATAAGGCGGCTTTCAAATGCCGCCAAGTATGAAGTAGTGCGTTTTTTTAAGCGTTTTGAGCTAACGCAATGGCATAGTTTTCACTGACAGCATCCCAGTTCACTACATTCCACCAAGCGTCAATGTATTCAGGTCGACGGTTTTGATAGCTAATGTAGTAAGCGTGTTCCCATACATCCAGCGCCAAAATAGGCTCACCTTGAACGCTCGCAACATCCATTAAAGGGTTGTCCTGATTGCTGGTGGATGCAATGTGTAGCTTGCCGTCTTTCACAACTAGCCAGGCAAAACCAGAACCAAATGTATTGATCGCTGCATCAGAGAACAGAGATTTAAACTGTTCGAAGTTTCCAAAGGTGGCGTTGATTTGTTTAGCTAACTCACCAGTCGGCTCGCCACCGGCATCAGGGGCCATACAATTCCAGTAAAGGATATGGTTGTAGTAACCACCGCCATTGTTACGGACGGCGGGAGAATATTTGGAGATGTTGGCAAAGATATCTTTCAGTGAGGCATTTTCCAGTTCAGTCCCTTTGACCGCTGTTACAAACTTATCAAAGTAAGTGCGGTGATGCTTACTGTAATGGACTTCCATGGTTTTGGCATCAATATAAGGTTCTAGTGAGTCGTAAGCGTAAGGCAACTCTGGGAAAGTATGAGACATAGTAAATCCTCCGTAATTGAAGGATTTACTTTAAATGATAATGAGATCTATTATCAACTGTATTTTTATAAGGTTATTTCTCTGGTGTCAGCGGCAGGATCACCTCTACGCGAAGCCCACCAAGCTGGCTGCGTAGAGCACGAATAGTTCCGCTGTGCTGGCGGATGGCGTTTTCGGTAATGGCCAACCCTAATCCCGTGCCTCCACTGTGACGATCTCGTGCGGTTGAAACGCGGTAAAAAGGTCGGAAAATCGCTTCGAGTTCATGTTCAGGCACACCTTCGCCATTGTCATCGACGGCAATAGTGAGTTGATCTGTTTGGACGTTGAGCGACACTTGAATAACATCTTTGCCATAGTAAATAGCATTGCGAACAATATTGTCTACAGCACTCATGAGCAATTTGGGGTTCCCTGAAATTGTGCGCTCAGGAATATCATCATAGCGGAATGATTTATTCATCTGTTCTGCTTCAAACTGGGCATCAGAAAGAATGGCCTCCCATAAGCTGATAATAGGTTGCTGCTCGCGTTCGACATGGCTATCGACCTGCATGCGTGACAGCTCTAACAATTCCCCAATCATCTGCTCCAGTCTTTGTGCTTCAGTGTCAATCCGAGTGAGCTCAGGGCTTTCTCCTTGTTTTCGAGCAGCAAGAGCGGTGGCCATTCGTAAGCGTGTTAATGGCGAGCGAAGCTCGTGTGAAATATCAGACAGTAAGCGTTGCTGACCTGAAATCATCTGGTTTACTGCCTCAACCATCTGGTTAAAACTTTTACCCGCTTGGCGAAATTCGGAGGTGCCTTTCTCCAGTTGTGGATCAACACTGAATTCTCCATTTGCTACGCGTTTAGCGGCGAGTTCTAGCTTTCTTGCTGGCTGGCTCAGCGCCCATGCAAGCCACAATAACAAAGGTGTACTGACCAGCATTACGGCAAGCAGTAACTGGAAAGGTTTATCAAACAGTCGAATCAGGAAAGGAGAGGGTTGATTCCATTTGACGCCTATGTACATCAACAGATCCTTCTGAGCCAGTGTGATTGGTAATGGCCCTGCAACCATGTAGTGTCCATAGAGTTTTTGTTTTGGATACTCAGGATCTTCGATACTGGTAATAAAATTTTGCACCGCTTTGAGCTTGAAGTCTTTACGATCGCGAGTGGTCAGAATATTGCCTTCTAGATCCGTTAAGACAAAGTGTGGGCGGGGATCTCTTGGAGGACGCTTACGCCCTTCTAAATAGAATATAATCCGGCGTAGATCTGTTTCGCCAGCAAAGCGCTGCTCGATCTTTGTCTTGGTTGCTAACAGCTTTTTGTAATGTTCTGCGGGTATATCTCTTGATTTTCTTGGGTCTAGATGAGGTAGAGACAACACAGCGATCAGAACGAGAAACATGGTAAACCAAAAAATGGCGAAGATACGTCCGTAGAGGCTAGTGATCTTAGGTAGACGCATTAATCTTCCTCAACTAACAAATAACCTCGCCCGCGCAAGGTTTTGATTCGTGATTTACCATCTTGACGGTCCGGTAGTTTTTTCCTCAGATTTGAAACATGCATATCTATGGCGCGGTCAAAAGCGGCTAGCCGTTTACCCAGAACATCTAAACTCAGAGTTTCTTTGGTCAAGGTTTCTCCTGGATGCTGGACGAAGTGACTAAGCAGCGCAAACTCGGTTGTGGTTAGCTCTAAGTATTGTTCCTGACAATACGCTTCCTGCTTACCGGGATAAATTTTGATGTCCTGATAATGAACACAGTCGCTATTTTTAGCCACGCTTTTTGTTTGCGTACGACGTAATATTGCGCGGATGCGGGCCAGCAGTTCACGATCGCTGAAAGGTTTTGGCAAGTAATCGTCGGCTCCAAGCTCTAATCCAATCACTCTATCTATTTCTTCACCTTTCGCTGTCAACATCAATACTGGAGTCTGCCAGTTTTCTCGTAGGCGTTTGAGGGTTTCCATACCGTTGAGTTTAGGCATCATGACATCCAGCAGAACTAAATCTATATCGTCACAAATCGCCGCAAGTCCTGCTTCTCCGTCATTGGCTTCAGATACATTGTAACCTTCGAACGTCAGTACTTCTTTAAGTAAACCAGTCAGTTCTGTGTCGTCGTCAATCAATAGGATATTTGTCATGGAATATATCTCTCTATCTTATCGGTTAAGCTAATATTACTGATTATTCGTTGAGAGCTTTAGTCTAAATTTTGCTCTTTACGATTATTTACGCTCTCTAGACGTCACTTTACGTTGCAGTTCGTATTCTACACTCAAGCGCTGTATAGACAGCTTGATTCCATTCCTCTGGATATGAAAGGTACGATTATGAAAACTGCAAAGAAACTGTTATTGGCGGCGATGATTCTTCCTCTGACTCTGGGTACAGCGAGTGCTTTAGCTGCTAAAGATCATAAAAAAGGTTCTCACGGTGAGTTTGGTTTTGATCGCGGCATCATGCGTCAGCTTGATTTAACAGATGCACAGAAAGAGCAAATAAAAGCGTTGCGTGAAACGTCTAAAACACAGATGAAAGCCGAGTTTAAACAAAACTTCGAAGCTCACCATGCTAAAATGCAAGCCAACAAAGAAAAGTTACAAGCTTTGGTGCTCGCAGATACATTTGATCAGGTGGCCGCGAACGAACTGGCTAAGCAAATGGTAGAACAACAGACTGAACGTAAAGTGAAAATGCTGGAAAAACAACATCAGATGCTGAGTATCCTTACTCCAGAACAGAAAACCAAATACGTAGAACTGCAAAAAGAGCGTGCGGAAAAGCGGTTCAACAAGATGCAAGAGCGCCTGAGTGACAGTGAAGCATAGAGCGATAACAGCAGCGGCCGATGGGCCGCTTTTTTGTATCATTTTTATTCAACAATTGTCGCGTTATACTTAAGGTAATGTTTTTCAAACGCTTTACTTTATGAAACACGAATATGCACGCTTGGTGACACTGGCTGCTTGGACAGCTACGATTGTTGCCACTCTACTGCTGGTGGTAAAACTGGCCGCTTGGTGGGTTACGGGGTCGGTCAGCTTACTCGCTTCATTAATCGACTCTATGCTTGATATTGCAGCGTCTTTGGTCAACCTTTTTGTTGTCAGGTATTCACTCCAACCAGCCGATAGGGAGCACACCTATGGCCACGGTAAAGCTGAGTCTTTGGCTGCATTGGCTCAGGCGATGTTTATTTCTGGCTCTGCCGTCTTTTTGATCCTCAATGGTATTGAGCGCTTCTTCAGGCCTCATGAGTTGCAATCTCCCGAGTATGGGGTGTACGTGAGTCTATTCGCCATTGCTGTCACTTTTGCTTTGGTGCAGTTCCAGAAACACGTTGTTAGACAAACCGGCAGTCAGGCGATTGCTGCAGACTCCTTGCATTATCAGTCAGATTTATACATGAACGCAGCGATCATGTTGGCATTAGGGCTGAGTTGGTTTGGGGTTACTCAAGCGGATGCTGTGTTTGCTGTGGGTATTGGTCTATACATTTTGTATAGTGCTGTTCAAATGGTGAGAGAAGCGATTCAGACATTGCTGGACCGAAAGTTACCGGATGAAGAGTTGGAACAAATCAGAGCGTGTTGTTTATCTGTCGAAGAAGTTCTCGGTGTGCACCAACTAAGAACCCGTATGTCGGGGCCGACACGCTTTATTCAGTTGCATTTAGAACTCGAAGATCAGATTCCTCTGATTGAAGCGCATCGCATCTCTGATCTGGTTGAGAGTCGGCTGATGGAGCAGTTCCCACATGCTGATGTACTTATCCATCAGGATCCCTATTCTGTAGTGCTCGGGCCGGAGAAAAATCAAAAGGCTCAAGATTGGTAGTGTGGCTCTCGAGATATTACCTCAAGCGACAATGAGCCGTTTATTGTCTATCTTTTCATCGAGCGCACAATTCGTTGGTATTCTGATATGTATCAAACCAGTGGCAGCGCAAAGCTGTAATACTCTTACATAAGTAGAAAAGTTACATAATTCTGTGCAAATAAAAGTAGTATTCCTTGGGCGTCAAGGTAACATATTGCGCAGCTATAAGAATCTTGTCGGGAATTTATTTGTAAATTGCTGACGTAAAAGTTGAAATAAGATTCCCAAAAAAATCGAGGGTGAGCATGATTAAGAAGATCGGTGTTTTGACAAGTGGCGGTGACGCACCAGGCATGAACGCAGCAGTTCGAGGTGTGGTACGTACAGCTCTATCGGAAGGTTTAGAAGTGTACGGCGTTTATGACGGGTACCTAGGCCTTTATGAAGACCGTATCGAGAAGCTTGATCGTTCAAGTGTATCTGATGTGATCAACAAAGGCGGTACTTTCCTAGGTTCAGCTCGTTTCCCTGAATTTAAAGAGGTGGCTGTTCGTGAGAAAGCGATTGAAAACCTGAAGAAGCATGGTATCGAAGCGTTGGTTGTCGTCGGTGGTGATGGTTCTTATATGGGAGCAAAGAAGCTGACTGAAATGGGTTACCCATGCGTTGGCTTGCCGGGCACTATCGATAATGATATTGCTGGTACGGATTACACAATCGGTTACCTGACCGCTTTGAATACCGTTATCGATGCCATTGACCGCCTACGTGACACTTCTTCTTCTCACCAGCGCATTTCTATTGTTGAGATTATGGGCCGCCATTGTGGTGACCTGACTCTGATGTCGGCGATTGCTGGTGGTTGTGAGTACATCATCACCCCTGAAACTGGTCTAGATAAAGAGAAGCTTATCAACAACATTCAGGACGGTATCAAAAAAAGGTAAGAAGCACGCCATTATTGCACTGACTGAACTGATGATGGATGCTAACGAACTGGCGAAAGAGATTGAAACGGCAACGGGTCGCGAAACTCGTGCAACGGTTCTTGGTCACATCCAGCGTGGTGGTCGCCCAACGGCATTTGACCGTGTTCTTGCATCTCGTATGGGCAACTACGCCGTTCATCTTCTTATGGATGGCCATGGCGGTCGTTGTGTCGGTATCCAGAAAGAGCAGCTGGTTCACCATGATATTATCGATGCCATTGAAAACATGCAGCGCCCTGTACGTGAAGACCTGTACAAAGTTGCGGAAGAGTTGTTTTAAACGGCAATGAATTGATAAAAACCACCCAATTGGGTGGTTTTTTTATGCTTAGTTCGAAGCATTTTTCTTTCTGACATTTGAACGCTTGCGCTGCTGAATTTTCTGATGCACACCCCGACGTAAGGCTTTAATTCGATTCTCGGCTTTATCGACTCCTAACAGAACAACCAGTGCTAGTCCCGTAAGAACAACAGATTGCTGCGAATAGCCGAGACCAATCATTAGTCCTAATGCTGCCAGTAACCAAATCACGGCAGCCGACGTTACGCCATGAATTTTGCCATCTAATGTCATCATCACACCAGCGCCTAAGAAGCCAACACCGGTAATGATCTGACCTAGCACCCGTGCTTGATCTAAAGTATTAGGTGAAAGAGAGACTGCCATCGACATAAAAAGGTAAGTACCAGCGATGATTAGAATGGAAGTCCTGATCCCGACAGGTTTACCTCGTGTTTGACGTTCGGCACCAATTAGCAGGCCATTGAATGCGCAGCACAAGAGGGCACTCCAATTAAATGGACCAAGGTCGAGCAAGGGATCTGGCAAAATGTGCATAGTATTCTCCTAAACCGCGGAGTATGCCGAGTGGCTTCGGTTTAGGCGAACAAAAGATATTTATCTTTAGGATAAATAGCCGTTAACCGATGGAAGACAAAGCCATCACGGCCAAAATACCGATTGCAATAATTACGCTTACCTAGTCAATTAGAGTAAAACCTAGTTTGCTTTTCACCATCATTCTAAATGCAGATCTAATGGCGTTTTGCTGTTTCGGCCGCCGATTTCTCTGGTTAACTTAGGGACTAGATAACCGGACACTCGTTCAATGACCCCTGCCATGATCTGTTTAGCTTGTTGGTCTGAAACAAAAAAGTGCGCTGCACCTTGCACCTTGTCCAATACGTGCATGTAGTAGGGCAGCACACCCGCATCGAAGAGTGCTTCGCTGAGCGCAACTTGAGCCTCAACGCTGTCATTGACGCCTTTGAGCATTACGCCCTGGTTTAGCAAAGTCACACCCGAGTGCTTTAGCGTACTTAAAGCATTTATCAGCTGTTGATTGATCTCATTGGCGTGATTGATGTGCGTGACCATAATCACCTGCAAACGGGTCGTCATAAGCAATTCAGCCAGCGAGGTGGTTATTCGGTCTGGGATCACAACGGGCAAGCGAGAATGAATTCTCAGCCGCATAATATGTTGGATATCCGCTATTTGATCGATCAACCAACGTAGCTCCTCATCTTTTGCCATCAGAGGATCCCCTCCTGAAAGAATGATTTCATTCAGCTCTGGGTGTTGGCGTATATAATCTAAGCTCTTAGCCCATACCGATTTACTGCCTTTGTTTTCGCTGTAAGGGAAGTGACGACGAAAGCAATAGCGGCAATTGATCGCGCAACCACCTTTTACGATCATCAAGGCCCGGTTGCGGTATTTGTGTAGTAGACCTGGTATTTGGTTGTCCTGTTCTTCCAAAGGATCATTAGAGTAGCCAGAATGTACGTCAAACTCTTCTGAGAGTGGTAAAACCTGACGCAGCAAAGGATCCAACGGATTGCCTTTCTCCATTCGATCCACAAAACTTTGTGGGACTCGTTGGGCGAACAGTTTGCGCGCTTCAAATCCGCCTTGCCAGGGAGAAGGATCAATTTCCAGTTGTAGTAGAAGTTTTTCAGGATCAGAGATCCCATTCGCTAGCTGTTTGAGCCAGTTTTGCTCAACAGATTCGACTTTTCGGGTTATGATGTGCGGCATTAAATTTAACTCGAAGAATGGTAAGAGGAAAAAATGGCTACTGTTAGCACGAATGAATTCAAAGGCGGTCTTAAAATTATGCTTGATAATGAGCCTTGTGTCATTCTCGAAAACGAGTATGTAAAACCAGGCAAAGGTCAGGCATTTAACCGCGTTAAAATCCGTAAACTGCTTTCAGGCAAAGTTCTAGAGAAGACATTCAAGTCAGGCGACACGGTAGAAGTTGCAGACGTCATGGATATCGATCTGGACTACCTGTACAACGACGGTGAATTCTACCACTTCATGAACAACGAAACATTCGAACAAATTGCAGCGGATGTCAAAGCCGTTGGCGAAAATGCGAAGTGGTTGGTTGAAAACGACTCTTGTATGCTGACTCTTTGGAACGGCAACCCTATTGTTGTGACACCACCAAACTTCGTTGAGCTGGAAGTAACGGATACTGATCCTGGCCTTAAGGGTGACACGCAAGGTACGGGCGGTAAGCCAGCAACACTAACGACAGGTGCCGTAGTACGAGTACCTCTGTTCATCTCTATTGGTGAAGTGATCAAAGTAGACACTCGTTCTGGTGAATACGTAGGTCGCGTTAAGTAAGCGTACACTTACTCATGATTTAGAAAAGGTCACGTCGGTGGCCTTTTTTGTTTCTACGTGAACTTTGATGTGCCACAATTCTTGTACTCTACAATGAGACTACACTAGTCAGTATGAAACAGTCTTTACGTATCTGGCTCGACGCCGCTCGACCAAAAACGCTGCCATTGGCACTAGTATCGATATTAACCGGTAGTGTGCTGGCATATTCTACTCATCATTTTTCTTGGGTGATTGGCGTTTTAGCCTTTGTCACGGCCACTTTATTGCAGATCCTATCCAACTTAGCGAACGATTATGGTGATGCGATAAAAGGCACTGACAACGACAAACGCCTTGGCCCTACGCGCGCTGTACAATCCGGTGCAGTGACTCAGGCAGATATGAGGCTGGCGATTGTGATTAATGTTGGCTTGACCATCATTGCTGGGCTAGCTTTGGTTTTTTACGCGCTTGATAGTCTGCAAAGCATTCTGACTTTTATTGGCTTAGGTATACTGGCTATCGTTGCTGCTATCGCTTATACGGTCGGGAATAAGCCTTATGGTTATGTGGGGCTCGGTGATGTATCAGTATTCATATTCTTTGGTTTGCTTGGTGTAGCTGGGACCTTCTTTCTGCACACTGGCCTTATTGCACCTTTGCTGGTTTTGCCCTCGGTAGGCTGTGGTTTACTCGCAGTCGCGGTATTGAACATCAACAATATGCGGGATATTGAAAACGACGAAGAGTGCGGAAAGCGCACGGTTGCTGTTCGTCTTGGGCAGAAAAATGCTAAGCATTATCACGCACTATTATTAGCTGGCGCTGTCTTTGCGTTTATTGTGTACCTGCTGCTTCAGCCTGCGTCTGTCTGGCTGAGCGTTCCGTTTTTGTTGAGCGTATTGGTAATTTACAGACACGGCAAAGCCGTATGGCAAGCACAGCAGCCTGCGCAGATCGCCCCGATGATGCCAGTTATTGTGAAGTGCTCTCTGGTCACTAACTTGTTGTTTGCTGGTGTGGTTATAGCTCAAACTCTGGCCAGTTAATTGAGCCTTGTCATTGCAATGACTTGATCTCTCTATATACTCGATGGAGATGACGAACCGTATGGGAAGGAACACTATGGAATACAATACGTCGGCTTTATGTGATATTTACTCAGAACAAGTGGATGTAGTAGAACCTATGTTTAGCAATTTTGGCGGCAGTGCCTCATTTGCCGGACAAATCACGACGGTGAAGTGTTTTGAAGACAACGGTCTGATTCGAGAAGTGCTCGAACAAGATGGCCTAGGTCGTGTTCTGCTGATTGATGGAGGTGGCTCATTACGCCGTGCTTTGATTGATGCAGAACTGGCGTCACTGGCTGAAGAAAACGAATGGGAAGGTTTGATCGTTTATGGCTGTGTGCGTGAGGTTGATGATCTCGAAGACATGAATGTCGGCATTCAAGCTTTGGCCTCAATCCCTGTTGGGGCGGTATCGCAGAATGTAGGCGAGGTAGATGTACCCGTCAATTTCGGGGGAGTTACTTTCATTCCCGAAGATTACCTTTACGCCGATAATACTGGTGTTATCTTGTCTCAAGAGCCATTGGATGTTGAGCTCGACACCGACGAAGAAGATGAGCTTATCGCCGACTAAATGGTAAAGTAAAGAATCAAAAAACACCGACCTTCAAGGTCGGTGTTTTGCTATGTGGTTTCTGCTAAGAATTGGCGTCGGACTCTCAACGCGTAAAGATAACCCAGAATGCCGCCCAATATATTGCCGAGCGCAATACCTATAAATAGCCCTTCAATATCGTACAAGTAGCTACCCATCCATGCGCAAGGCAAGGTAAAGGCGAATAGGCGCATAAAGCTCCATTGGAATGCTTTGAGTGGCTCATGCAGCGCGTTCAGGCTAGACACCAGCATCATGACGATCCCCTGAAACCCATAACTGAATGGCACGACAAGCAAATAGTGCCATAACAGGTCTTTCACCGCTTGTTCCTGTGAAAATAAAGCTGCCAGTGGAATGCTCAGCGGAACCATCATGACAAAAATCCCGAACTGGAACAGCAGTGAAAAACGCATGCTGAGAAATAGCCCAGCGAAGCTACGTTGAGGGTTATTGGCCCCGACATTTTGAGCAATGAATGGTGTTAAGGTAGAGGTGAGCGACATCAAAACAATGATAAGGATAGATTCCACACGCTGGGCTGCACCATAAGCGGCCACTGCCGCGGTGCCGTGACTGGAGAGTAGCATCATCAGAATGGCACCGGACAAAGGGTTCATCGCGTTGGAGAGCGCTGCCGGAGTGCCAATTTTTAGGATTTGTCGCCAGTCAGCCCATAGCGTTTTGAAGCGGGGTAAGGCGAGAAGCTTTTCTCTTTTCACCAACACATACAGTGAGCCGATTAAGGCGCCAAACCAACTTAGGGCACTGGCGATGGCGGCACCCTGAATCCCCAGCTCTGGAAATGGCCCATAACCAAAAATCAGTAACGGATCGAGCACACCATTGATCAAGCCCGCCAGCATCATGATTTTGGCAGGTGTTTTGGTATCTCCTGTGGCACGAATTGCGCTATTGCCTGCCATGGGGACGACAAGTAATGGAATCGTCAAGTACCAGATGTGCATATACTGGTTTATCAGGGGCAGCAGTTCTTGTTCTGCACCGAGTGCTAGGAACAATGGGTCAATGGTGAAGTAACCTAAGCCAGATGCAAAAGCGACTAAAGTCACCGCTAGCGCGAGTCCATGACTTGAGAAGCGTGCTGCATCTTCGGATTGTCCTTGCCCGAGCAGGCGGCCGATATTGGCTGATAGGCCGACACCAATCCCCATCGTGATGCAGTTGACCGCAAAGGTCACCGGGAAAGTGTAGCTGATGGCAGCAAGGGCTTCAGTCCCGAGCAGAGAGATAAAAAAGGTATCCACCAAGTTGAACATCAGAATAGCTACCATGCCGAAAGTCATCGGAATGGTCATCTGACGGAGCACGAGAGGGATGGGGCCAGTCAAAAGGCCGTGCTTATCCTGCATTCGAAACCACTACTCTTGGGGCGAAAAGCGTAGGATACTTGATTGATGTGTGAGACACAAAAAAGGCCAGCTTGCGCTGACCTCAATAAGAGTTTTCCTAAAGGAAAAATTACGCTTTCGCTGCTGCCGCTGCTTTAGCGATTGCTGCAAAGCTCTTAGCGTCTAGAGAAGCACCGCCCACTAGAGCACCATCGATGTCTGGTTGTGAGAAGTAAGCTTCAGCGTTTTCTGGCTTAACAGAACCACCGTATTGGATGATAACTTGCTCAGCGACTGCTGCGCTTTTCTCTGCGATTAGTGCACGGATAGAAGCGTGGATGCGCTGTGCATCTTCAGCAGTTGCTGCTTTACCAGTACCGATAGCCCAGATTGGTTCGTATGCGATGATCGCATCGTTGAGTGCTTCAACACCGTATGCATCGATCACGGCGTTAATTTGACGAGCACAGACTGCTTCTGTTTCACCCGCTTCGTTTTGAGCTTCTGATTCACCGATACAGAAAACAGGCTTCAGGCCGTTCTCTTTTAGGAAAGCAAATTTCTTCGCGATGAACTCATCAGATTCGTTGTGGTATTCACGACGCTCAGAGTGGCCGATAATGATGTGAGATGCACCAAAGTCTTTCAGCATTTCTGGAGACATATCGCCAGTGAATGCACCGCTGTTGTTTAGGTCAGTGTTCTGTGCACCTAGGATGATCTTGTTACCGCCTTCTGCGATAACGCGCTCAGCAAGGTCAATGTAAAGCGCTGGTGGAGCTACGGCTACGTCAACACCTTCAACACCTTCAAGTTCCGCGTTAAGGCCAGTTAGCAACTCTTTTACCATTGCTTTGCTGCCGTTAAGTTTCCAGTTACCCATCACTACAGGACGACGCATAGGAATATCTCCCTTTGTATTTAATGTAGAAAGTTCATTAATGTAAAAAATCTTCGTAGGAATATAACAGATTAAACTCATCAAATCATGACTAGTATCATGTCTTGATCGGTTCTGACGCAATGAATAAAGTTGTGACAGCGCATAATTGGTATAAGCTCTGTTGTACTGAGTGATCTGTAAAGCATTATGCTGGTTTTGTACTCGGAAACCGCAGTGGAAATTGGTAATAGTGGCGGAGTATTTTAGTGATTTTTTGAAACTCTCTTACATTTGAGGACTACAATGCCAAATTTAGTAATGGAATACTCTAACTCCGTCGATGAACGCGTGAATGTACAAGGTCTATTGGAGGACCTGCATCAAGTGACGCTTCAATGCGGGCTTTTTGACGTACCTTCCGTGAAATCCCGAGCGCTACGCTGCCATAATTGGCTGATTGGAGAAGATGGCGATAACGTCGACTTTATTCATATTAGTTTTGAACTGCTTGATGGCAGAACAGCGGAGCAAAAGCGCGACCTTTCACGCCAGTTAATGGATGTGTTGCAGGAGCAAGCAAGTCACGTGCATAGTCTAACGGTCAATATCCGAGATATGGACAAAGAGTGTTTTCAAAAAGTGGTCAATTAACATTTTTGATTTTTAGGTAAGTCGTCATGTCTATCAAAGAACTGTTGTTTTCATTTCAAGGCCGAGTAGGACGTAAAGCCTACTGGATATGGAATGTGGTTTATTACGCATTGATCATTGGTTTTGCAACGGGTATGAATGCGCTGTTTCCAAGTATGGCGCACCTGTTACTGCCACTATTTTTGATTGTGGTTCTGGTGCCGGATTTGGCCATTACAGCCAAGCGCTGGCATGATAGAGGCAAGTCCAGTTGGTGGCTACTACTCAATGTCCCATTGGTGATAGGTCGTATGACGCTACCAACTGGTGATCCAACACAGATGCCGCAGTCTACAATGCTTCAAGCCCTAAGTTCTCTGGCTGCATTGGCGTGTGGCATTTGGATTCTTATTGAGTGTGGTTTTCTCAAGGGCCATCAAGGCAATAACCAGTATGGACCAGAGCCGAAATAGGGCATCAAAAAGAGCTGGGCTGATGCAATGGCATCAACCTTGCTCTTTGTCTCCGCGTCTCTCTATTCCGTAAACAGTGTTTCGTATTTTACAAATACGGTTTGTGTTTCCCCATAATATAAGGTGCCATCAGATTGAATGGCCACTCTCAACCAGTTGTCCGCTGAGGTGGGTTTAGGTAGTCTGATGTACCAGTCCTGCCCTGCTTGGTCGGCTGGCTGCATGTCGATTGGTTGTGCGTTCTGATTTTCGCTACTAACCAAAGAGAGCTTAACCCCTTGAAGAGCATGCGCAGCATGCAATGACAGTTCAAGACTGTCTTCGGTGAGCCTTTCAGATCGGAACTTGACTTTAAAGTCCCCGTTTTCCATATCGCATAAACCACTGGTGTAGCGACAGTTTGATTTGCTGGCCAGCTTGTAACTCTGGCCTTCTTTCGCAGCATGAGGTTTTTCGCTGACTGCCATGTCAGTGCCAAAATAGGCAATAATGGACAGAATCGGGGCAATCAAAAGAGCGACAATAAAGTGCTTATTTTTGAACATCTTGGCTTCCTTGCGATAACATTTCGAAACTACGGTAACTGAATTAAGCGCAATAAAAAAGCCCCGGACGGGTCGTCCCGTGAGGGGCTTTCAATGTTAAGTGTTGATTAGTGGTCTACCGCATCTCCAGCGCCAGCTGGGAAGCGAACATGTTCGACCAAATCCTTCACTTCTTGTGGTGTTTCTGCCGTGACTTTCGATACCGCGAATGCAACTAGGAAGTTGAATAGCGCACCAATGGCACCGAAGGCATTAGGCTCGATACCAAGGAACCAGTTGCTGCCCCAGCTTTCTAGGTATGTCCAGTCCGCGATGAACAGGATACCTTTGTGCTGGAATACGTAGAACAGTGTGATCGTGATACCTGCAATCATGCCAGCAATCGCGCCTTCTTTGTTGATGTTCTTGCTGAAAATACCCATCATCAAGGCTGGGAAGATGGACGAAGCAGCCAGACCGAAGGCCAGTGCCACCGTACCAGCAGCAAAGCCAGGCGGATTGAGTCCTAGATAACCCGCGACAGCAATCGCGACCGCCATGGATATTCGGCTAGCCATCAGTTCTTTCTTCTCAGAGATGTTCGGATTAATCACACCTTTGATTAAGTCATGAGATATCGCCGATGATATTGCGAGCAGCAGACCAGCAGCAGTAGACAGTGCTGCGGCTAAGCCACCAGCAGCCACCAGTGCAATGACCCAGTTAGGTAACTTGGCAATTTCTGGGTTAGCCAGCACCATGATGTCACGGTCAACTTTTAGCTCATTGGTTTCAGCATTTGATGTGTATTGGATGTTGCCATCACCATTTTTGTCATCAAAGCCAAGTAGACCAGTTTTTTCCCAGTTTTTGAACCAGTCAGGGCGTTCATCGTAAGCCAGACTCTGCCCCGGAGCTGGGTTAACCGTATCCATTAGGTTTAGACGTGCCATTGCTGATACCGCAGGTGCAGTCGTGTATAGAATGGCGATAAAGACGAGAGCCCAACCCGCTGAAGTTCGCGCATCACGCACTTTCGGTACGGTAAAGAATCGGATGATGACGTGTGGCAGACCGGCAGTACCTATCATCAGAGACATGGTGTAAACGAACATGTTCAGGGTATCGCCACGGACTTGGGTGGTATATTCACTGAAGCCAAGTTCGGTCACTACTTGGTCAAGTCGATCGAGCAGATAGACATCTGTTCCGGCCATGGTACTACCGAGACCAATTTGTGGAATTGGGTTTCCGGTGAGCTGCAGCGAGATAAAGATAGCTGGAATGGTGTACGCAAGAATCAGTACACAGTATTGAGCAATCTGAGTATAGGTAATACCTTTCATGCCGCCCATCACCGCGTACATAAAGACAATACACATACCGATCAGGAGACCCGTCGAGTAGTCTACTTCAAGGAATCGGCCGAAGGCTACACCAACCCCTTTCATCTGGCCGATGACGTACGTTACTGATGCGATGATCAGACACACGACCGCAACAATACGGGCAGTATTTGAGTAGAAACGTTCACCAACAAACTCAGGTACCGTGAACTTACCAAACTTACGCAGGTAAGGCGCTAAGAGAAGCGCGAGTAGTACATAACCACCTGTCCACCCCATCAGGAATACGGAACCTCCGTAGCCCATAAAGGCGATAAGGCCTGCCATTGAAATGAAGGAAGCAGCAGACATCCAGTCCGCGGCCGTTGCCATGCCGTTGGCGATTGGGTTAACCCCACCACCTGCTACATAGAACTCTTTAGTTGATCCCGCGCGTGCCCAAATTGCGATACCGATATAAAGGATAAAAGTGGCACCTACAACGAGATAAGTGATTGTTTTCAAATCCATCTAAGCTGCTCCTTATTCGTCCACATCAAATTCGCGATCGATCTGGCGCATCTTCCACGCGTAGTAGAAAATAATGCCTAGAAAGGTATAGATGGAGCCTTGTTGTGCAAACCAGAAGCCCAGTTTATAGCCACCTATCTGAAATTGATTAAGCTCGTCGACAAATAGAATGCCGCAGCCAAAAGAAACGACAAACCAGACAACCATTAAGCTGATCATCAGTTTTACATTTTTATCCCAGTAGGCCTTGGCTCGTTCCTGACTTTCAAACGCCATTGCCGCCTCCTTACGATTGATTGTGTTGTTAAGAAAATGTTTCACTATCAACTCTAGCAAGGTAATAGCGAGAACTCTTTTCAACTTTAGTCGTGTAGAGAAAAACAAAAAGCGCCTCAAAATAAGGCGCTTAGGATTTAAATGATAGATTCTTGTGATGTTAATTCATTGTTAAATTAGCCAAAGGTCTAATGAATTATTGATGACTTTGTAAAATAATTTACCCTAGGTAGAAATCTTTGATACCCAAGAGCAGGTTATTTAGTGCCACTGCTGCAAGGATGAGCCCCATTACACGACTGATGATTGCAGCCCCGACATTGCCGATCCATTTCTGGATATGCGTCGCACCTAATAGCAAGAGCAAAGTGATTAAAAGAACACCTACCATTACTGCAGCGGTGATACCTTGGTCGACCATAGAATAACGGTGATTATCGGTCAGCATCACGATCGCCATCATTGCACCCGGAGACGCAATCGAGGGGATGGCAAGCGGGTAGACGGCTAAATCGGCCAAATCCGAGTGGCTGACTTCTTCTGACAGCTTAGTTTCCTGTTCAGGTTTAGATTCACCAAAAATCATTGTTAGGGCGAACAGCAAGAGTACTAAGCCACCGGCAGCCTGAAATGCAGGTAGAGGAATCTGCATCGCATCCAGAAGCAACTGACCTGCGATAAGGAAGAACAGAAGCACGCCTGCTGAGATACCCACCGCTTTTAGCGCCACTAGACGGCGTTGTTTGGCAGTGAGGTGTTGAGTTTGGGACAGATAAACTGGAACGGATCCAATTGGATCGATGACGGCCCAGAGAACGACAAATTGAGTGATCAATACGCTAAGCAATGATATGACTCCCAGAGTTAGTGAAACAGAGGGATGAACAAGTCGAACGAATGAACGACTTGCCTATCTTAGCAGATAAATGATCGAGATAGTGTGAAAAAGAATATTAAGATTCAGATTCTAGCTGCTGAAGTAAAATTACAGCCTGAGTGCGGCTTTTCACACCTAACTTTCTAAAGATAGCTGTCATGTGGGCTTTGATGGTGGCCTCAGAAACATTTAACTCATATGCAATCTGCTTGTTTAGCAGACCATCGGATAACATTCCGAGTACTTTGTATTGTTGAGGCGTTAAAGTGGCAATTTTATCTGCTAAGTCATTGCAGGCCGCACTGTTGGTGATGGAACCTTCTGGAAAGAAAGGTTCGCCGCTCAAGACCTGATTCAAGGCACTGACCAATTCTCGCATGTCGCTTGATTTAGGGATAAAACCAAACGCTCCATGGCTTTTTACTTGCGTCACGACAGACGCTTCTTCACTAGCGGACACGACCACAATCGGCAGGTCTGGATATTCTGCTCTTAGTTGAATCAACCCTGACATGCCGTTGGCGCCGGGCATTTTTAGATCAAGGAGCAGCAGGTCGGGGTCGTCTTCCTTGGCCAAAACTGCCAAAAGTGCATCGAGGGAATCCGCTTCCAATAAATTGGCACCACTAATCGCCATATGCACGGACTGAAACAGCGCATTGCGAAACAAAGGGTGATCGTCGGCGATGATAATGGTGTAGGTCGAATCCATGACGTTTACTGCTATAAAAGTTTGCTTAAAAGAATTATTGTCACCTTTGAGAGTATGAACAATATTCATAGCCTAAAAGTCTGAACTGTATCGGGTTTTATCGCCAAATTGCTTTTAACTGCTCAAGAGGCAAAAACGCCAGTCATCAGACTGGCGTTGAGTGAAACGAGATAGCCCCTACAAGCGATGGGCGCTAAGGTGTTGTAAAAACGGCTCTGCCTGCATAAATCCGGTGACTCTGGCGTTGGAGACATGTTGGCCGCTGGCATCCCAAAATTCGATTGTCGGTAGACCGAGTACATTCATCTGTTTTAGCAGTTGAATATCTTGCGGTAGATTCTTAGTGACATCGGCTTGTAACAGTACAAAATTGCGCAACTTTGCTTCCACATCAGGCTGGTGGAAGGTGTACTTTTCGAACTCTTTACACGCCACACACCAGTCAGCATAGAAGTCGAGCATCACAGGTTTGCCCGCCAGCTTAGCTTGCTCTAATTGGGTGTTGAGATCATCCACGGTGGTAATGCGTGTAAATTGAATACTAGGCTGCGCTTGCTCTGTATGACCACCAAACCAGTAGTTGAGTGCGGGCTGCGCTGAGGCAAATAAGCCAAGAACCGCAATGATACCGACCGCACTTTGTTTCCAGCCACCAAATGGCAGTGAGTTTTTAACATGGTATAGCCAGCCAAAAGCAGCTAGCCCCAGCGCTGACCATAATCCAGTCGCCCATGTTTCTGGTAAGATGCGCTCAAGTAAGAAGATTGGCGCGGCAAGTAAAATAAAACCAAACAGGGTTTTTACTCTGTCCATCCAGTTCCCCGCTTTTGGCAGTAGTTTGTTACCAAATACCGCAACCAACATCAGCGGGATGCCCATGCCCAGCGCTAGAGCATACAGTGCGACGCCGCCCGTGAGTAAGTCACCGCTTTGTGCGACGTATAGTAGTGCGCCTGAAAGGGGCGCTGTGGTACAAGGCGAACAGACTAATCCTGAAATCGCCCCCATCGCGAATACGCCCAGTGAGCTGCCGCCTTGTTGTTTGTTACTTAGGTTATTCAGCCACGTCTGTACTGCACTTGGCAGTTGAATGGTGTAGGCACCAAACATTGATAGCGCAAGGGCAACAAACATGATGCTCAAACCAATCAGGACGTAAGGGTGTTGCATGGCAGCCTGAAACTGCATACCCGCAGAGGCGACAACCAATCCCAATAAGGTGTAAGTGAGAGCCATCCCTTGAACGTAAATAAACGCCAAGCCCAATGCTCGGCCGTGGCTCAGTTTGCCGCTGCCGAGCACAATACTGGTCAAAATCGGATACATCGGCAGCACGCAAGGTGTAAACGCAAGACCAACACCCAGTGCTAAAAACAGTAATGGTGTCCACCAGCTATCACTTAGGCTAGATGCTAGGCTTGACTCCTGAGAAACCGGCTGTGACGGCTTGGCTGGAGTGTCTGTTGGTGCAGAACTTGTGCTATCTGATGGCGCCGATTCGTCACCAGCGCTGGATTGGAAACTGGTTAAGTCAACCACGCGGGTCTCTGGTGGGTAGCAAAAGCCAGCTTTTGCACAGCCCTGATACTGGACAATCAAACGCGCGCCATCCTGATAATCGGCCAAAGGCACTTCGACAAATAGGGGCGTCGTATAGATGTTGACCTCACCGAAAAACTCGTCTTGGTAGGGCTGACCATCTTCCATTTTCAGCTTGCCAACGTTGACTTGTTCACCACTGACCGATAAACGGTGCTGGTAGAGGTAGTAATCCTGTTTGACTTGCCAGTCGAGGAAAACCCTATCGCCTTGTTGATAGGCGTTAAATGGAAAAGCTTGATCGACAGGGACAAAAGTATTGGTCTGATTTCCGAAGCTTGGTGCAGAGTTAGACTGCTCGAAAAGCGCCAAGGCAGGAGCAGATGCTACAGTCAGGCATAATAGGATCAGTGAAAAGACGGCACGCATAGAAAAGTCACTTGAGTTAAATTTTCATCAGTTTAACTCAATCAGACAGGGGAAAGGGGGAATAAGTTTCACACTCCGACAAATATCGCCAATTCAAAAGCTTAAGTCAGGCCGATGCCTGACTTAAGTATCGACAACATCGGAAAGGTTTAGGCCACGCCGAGTCGGGTACGCACCACTCTTTCGCAGGCATCAATATGAGCGATGTCTTTTGGTATCACTAAGACGGTGTCGTTACCCCCTACGGTACCAAGAATTTCAGTGTGTGGGTCGATGTCGACCAATCTTGCGACGAGCTGAGCACTGCCAGGGTGAGTTTTAACCACCACCATCGCCTGATTGTGGGTAATGAATTCAATTTGTGAAGAAATTGACGATTCAACACGTACAGGTGCGGTTTCAACGGTGATGCAATACACCTTTTTACCACAGGCATTCTGAACCTTAACCACCCCAAGCTGAGACAGTAGACGCGAGACAGTCGATTGGCTGATACCATCAAAGCCGATATCAACCAGTGCTTCGCGTAACTCATTTTGAGTGGTAAAGCTCTGTTGTTGAAGCAGGCGTTTACAGGCTGCAGTCAGGGTTTTGTCTTCAGCATAATTTACTGAAACTAGATTGAGAGTTTCACTCATGCGAACTCCTTAAAACATGACGTAGAGATAACTCTTCCTTGCGACCTTCAGCACTTCTTTCCTTAGTAGTGCCTCAGACATTGAGCTGTCACTTCTTTGGTGACTTAAGATGTTTATTCAGAGTATCTTACCACCAAATAAAGTGTGGCTTTTTGAAAGGGATCACCAATTAATAACTATTAATTTGCGATTCTATTGGTTGATAATTCTGTTGTGTGTGGATATTTATTCTGAGATAGGAATAAATATCCACAATGCTTTTATAGAGCGGCGATCGGGGCTGATTAGCGGGCTTCTGCCATGATTTCGCGTGAGAATACCTTTTCACAGTAATGACATTTGAGCTGAACGTGATGCTGTTTCTGCTGCACTTTAAAGTGGCTTTCGACAGGTTCCCCGTGCGAAATACAATTACTGTTTGGACACTCAAAGACACTATGAATATGTTCTGGAAGCGCTAAAGTGAGTTTATTGACCACCTGATATTCTTCAATCTGGTTTACGGTCGCTTTCGGCGCATACAGAGCTAATCGGTTGGCCTGCTCTTTGGTCAAATAAACATTTTCAATCTTGATAAGGTCTTTCTCGCCGAGCGCCGAAGAAGGTAAGTTGAGACCTATGGTAATGCGTTGATTGGTCTTGTGCATTTTAAATAGTTTGAGCACTTTAATGCCAACGTTAGCAGGAATATGGTCAATCACGCTGCCGTTACGAATGGCTTCTACTTGTAGTTGAGTTGCTTTCACCATGGTAATTCTCCTGCAATTAAAGGGTTTCACTTAGAACAAGGGCAAGTAAGGCTTCACGCGCATAGACACCGTTTTCAGCCTGCTCAAAATAGTAAGCGTGTGGTGTTTTATCGACGTCTGTTGTGATTTCATCGACGCGTGGCAACGGGTGAAGAACCTTAAGATTGTCACGAGCCTCTTTTAGCGTATCGGCGGTGAGAATGAACGCTGACTTGATATGAGCGTATTCAGACTCATCAAAGCGCTCTTTCTGTACACGCGTCATATACAGGACATCAAGCTCCGGTACGACGTCTTCGATGTTGTTGTGCATACTGAATTTGATGCCAGCTTCTTCGAGTTCTTCACAGATGTAATCGGGCATCGCCAACGCTTCAGGAGCGATAAAGAAGAAGCGAACGTTGTTGAATTTGGCCAGTGCCTGAGTCAGAGAGTGAACGGTTCGGCCGTATTTAAGGTCGCCAACAAATGCGACATTGAGGTTGTCGAGCGTGCCTTGGGTTTCGTAGATAGAAAACAAGTCCAGCAGAGTCTGAGTTGGATGCTGATTTGCGCCGTCACCGCCGTTAACCACAGGTACGCCATTAGAAAACTCGGACGCCAAACGCGCTGCGCCTTCTTGTGGATGACGCATCACAAAGGCATCGACATAAGAGGCTATCACCTGTACCGAATCGGCCAGTGTCTCACCCTTTTTCGCCAGTGACGTGTTGCCACCATTGTCGAAGCCAATGATTGTGCCGCCAAGACGCTGCACCGCCGTTTCAAATGACAGTCTGGTGCGCGTGGAAGGTTCAAAGAAGCAGCTGGCGACCACTTTGTTTTTAAGCAGTGTCGGGTTTGGCTCGGCTTTTAGCCTAGCCGCGGTGTCGACGATAAGCTCTAGCTCGCTGCGGCTGAGCTCAGGAATGGAGATAATGTGCTTGTTAAATAACGAATGCGCCATCGCAATGTTTCCTCGTCTCAATAGGTGAGTTTGTCCAACCGATGTGGATTGTTAATCCATGGGTTGATGTAAATTTCAGACAAAAAAAAAGCCCCCTAAATAGGAGGCTTGAAAAGGATCGATAGAACAAAATGAAACCACACATGTCCCTGAGTCAGGGCATAAGTTAAGCCAACATTGAGTGGTTGCTGACAGGTTCATTTTGATCCTCCGAAGACAAATTGCGGAGGATTATACGGACAAAAAAAGCCAACGCAAGCGTTTGCGTAAAGTATTCATAAATTGGATTTTTATTCGTATTTCGCCTATTTTAGCAACACGTTTGCAGCGGTTGTGCCCTCTTGCATTGAGGAGAATGATGAGCTCGTGAGTATGAAAAAAAATGCGGGCTTTATTCAGCATGTTTTTACTACATGATGAATGCCACCCGCATTTCCCTGCAAACAATACTCTGTCTATTCGAGTATGATTACTTTTAATCGATATTATTAGTCACCCAGTGTTGCGACCATCACCGCTTTGATGGTGTGCATACGGTTTTCCGCTTCGTCGAACACGATAGAGTAGTCCGATTCAACCACTTCATCAGTTACTTCACAGCCGTTTTTCAGCATTGGGTACTCTTCAGCAAGCTGTTTACCTACCGTGGTATCTTCGCCGTGGAAGGCAGGTAGGCAGTGCATGAATTTCACATGAGGGTTACCAGTTGCTTTGATCATGTCCATGTTGACTTGGTAAGGCAGCATGAGGTTGATACGCTCTGCCCAGGCTTCTTTTGCTTCGCCCATCGATACCCACACATCAGTGTACAGGTAATCACAACCTTGAACGCCTTCTTGAACCTCTTCAGTCAGGGTAATTTTCGCACCGGTTGTTGCAGCGATCTCACGGCACTGTGCCACAAGGGCTTCTTCTGGCCAGAACTGCTTAGGCGCGACGAGACGAATATCCATGCCCATCTTAGCGGCGCCAACCATCAGAGAGTTGCCCATGTTGTTGCGTGCATCACCTAGGTAGGCAAACTTCATTTCGTGTAGCTGTTTGCCACGGCCATGTTCCATCATAGTCAGGAAGTCAGCGAGAATTTGCGTCGGGTGGAACTCATCGGTCAGGCCATTCCATACTGGTACACCTGCGTAAGCGCCCAGCTCTTCGACAATTTCCTGACCAAATCCACGGTACTCGATACCATCGTACATTCGGCCTAAAACGCGAGCGGTATCTTTCATCGATTCTTTGTGACCAATCTGAGAGCCTGTTGGGCCTAAGTATGAAACTTGAGCACCTTGGTCAAAAGCCGCAACTTCAAAGGCACAGCGGGTACGAGTTGATGTTTTCTCGAAGATCAGAGCGATGTTTTTGCCTTTCAGGCGAGGTTGCTCATAGCCGTTGTATTTCGCTTTTTTCAACTCGACGGATAGGTCCAACATGTGTTGAATTTCACGTGGAGTAAAGTCTAATAGTTTTAGGAAGTTACGGTTACGTAGATTGAAAGCCATGATGTTTTCCTTCTTATCGATGTGCACTTTCTCGTTGCAGGGAAAGAGGTAAGAAAGTGCAGTAATGAATTTGAGTGAATGTTTTATCTCAGCCCTAGCGTAAGATAGAGCTGATTGGTATTAGCCCTGAGTGATATTGGTGCCTGCCGTGCCCTGAAGAATGCGTAAACCATCTTCCAGTGCGCCGATACCGACCACTTTGCCGCCTTGTTGGACGAACTCGCATGATGCTTCTATTTTTGGTCCCATTGAGCCAGCATCAAATTGGTACTGCGCTAATTCGGATGGGTGAGTGCTGCGCAGCGCCTGTTGGGTAGGCTTGCCCCAATCGAGGTAAACCGCGTCCGCATCAGTAAGGATGAGTAGAGCATCAGCGTTTAGCTGCTTGGCAAGGAATGCGGCGGACATGTCCTTGTCAATCACTGCTTCAACACCGACCAGTTTGCCATTTTCTTTTTTGACTGGGATGCCGCCGCCGCCAGTACAAATCACTAAGTGGCCTTCATCGATGAGCTTAGTGATGGCTTCATTTTCGACGATGCCTGTTGGCTGTGGGCTAGGTACAACGCGGCGGAAGTGCTGGCCGTCAGGTTTGATGGTCCAATGGTACTTCTCTGCCAGTTCACGCGCCTCTGCTTCTTGGTAAATCGGGCCGATAGGTTTGGTTGGATTGTCAAATGCCGGGTCATTTGGGTCGACTGTCATCTGCGTTAACATGCAAGTCGCGTTGACGTTCGGCATTTGGTTTTTGAACTCTTGCATCAGCATGTAACCAATCATGCCTTGCGTTTCACTGCCCAGAACATCCAGTGGATATGGTGCTACCTTTTTGTATTCCAAGCCTTGTAGAGCCAGCAAACCGACCTGTGGGCCATTGCCATGCACCAGCACGACATTGTATTGCTCGGCTATTTCCGCAATAGCTTTGACGGCAATTTCGATGTTCTGACGTTGCACTTCGGCCTCTAGCGGTTCACCGCGGCGAAGTAGGGCGTTTCCACCAAGTGCGACAACTACAGTTTGTTTTGTCATTGCTTTAATCTCTCTGCTGAGGGCGAGAGCTAAGTCGCTCTCGCCAACTTATCCGTTAGTTAAATACCATCACGTTCGATTGGGCAGCTCATGCAGCGTGCACCGCCGCGGCCACGACCTAGCTCATCGCCAGGAATTGGCAATACTGTGATGCCCGCTTTGTCGTATTTCTCGTTGGTGTAGGTATTGCCTTCGTATCCGATCACGACACCAGGCTTGACGGTAAGAACGTTGTTCGCATCGTTCCATTGTTCACGTTCCGCGTTGAAGTTGTCACCGCCAGTGGTGATAAGGTTGAGCTGGTCGACGCCAAGCGCTTTCTCGATAGCCGTCACGAAGTAACCTTCTTCTTTGACATTCACAGCGCCAGACGCATCGCCAGTCAGGCTCCAGCACTTGACATCTTTGCGCATCACCTCTGGGTAAACAGAGAAGGTATCTTCACGCATATGAGTCATCACAGTGTCTAAGTGCATGCAGGAACGATGTTTCGGTAATTCCATGGCAATCACTTGCTTCGCTTGACCATGTTTGAATAGGCCAGACGCTAAATGTTCAACACCTTGAGCGGTTGTGCGCTCAGACATACCAATCAGCACAGCGCCTTTACCAATGACTAAGACATCGCCACCTTCAATGGTGGAGTTGTCGTAGATTTTCTCTTCATCACCGAAGTATTTGATAAAGTCCTGACCAGCAAAGCTTGGATGCCAACGGTAGATAGCACGAACATGGTTGGTTTCACGTTGGCGAGCTGGCTTCGCCATTGGGTTGATAGAGACACCGCCATAGACCCAGCAAGAAGTGTCGCGGGTAAATAGGTGGTTTGGTAATGGCTCAATGATGAAATCTGTTGGTGCGTGAAGCCCCTGCATCATAGATGAGGATTTCATCGGCATTTCAGCGTAAGAAAGACCACCGGTAAGGATCTTAGCCAGCTCAACATTGGGTAAGTCACTTAAGTAGCAACGAACGTCATTGGCAAAAGTTCTACCTAAACGGTAATCCGATACCTGACGACTTAGCAGCCAGTCTTTAGCTTCTGAGACAGCCAGTGTATCTGCCAGCAAGTCGGTAAGTAGTAAGACTTCCACACCTTGGTCGCGCAGAGTTTGGGTGAACACATCGTGCTCTTTCCCTGCACGCTCGACGGCAAGTACGTCATCAAATAGCAGATCGTGGCAGTTGGAAGGCGTCAGGTGAGTCAGTGCTCGTCTTGGGCGATGCACCAGCACGCGACGCAATTGACCGATTTCAGAACCTACGTATAACTTACTCATGATCGTATCTCTCTTATATTTATAATTAGTTTTAAAACTTAAAAACTAATATTTAATTTGTAGGGAATAGAAGAGCGAATTTATTTATTCACTTATTTTGTTTCTGAAATTCATATTACGCTTGTCTGGAGAGGAATCTTAGAGATCAATCACAGTTCGTTTTTTATGCCTAAAGTCAGTGTTTTTAAGGGGTTTAACAATATCTATGCAGTTGTTATTGGTATGTGAACTCTCTAATTAGCCACTCAGTTTGGAACTTTATGCAAGTAAATATCCGAGATGATAGATAAATAATAACTAGTCGGAAATATATGCAATAAAAATTTGGTGATAGTACGTTGAATAAAGCGGAAATATGCAATGAATCTTTCTAGGTAATTGCTTTTGAGGTGTGAATTAATCGTTTTATAACAATATATTTAGTAATAATTGTTGTGCTGATCACATATTAATATTTGCACTTCCTCAAATTGGAGGAAATACCGATGATATCCCCTCATTCCCTAGACTGACGAAGGAAGGAGTAGGGAATCTCGATAAGTCATCTGCTTGCTTGAAGAGATCCCCAATTCGCTCGTCCCTCACTCTTGAGGATGACGGGGTAAGGTGTTGAAATAAAGGATTTAGAGCAGACTTCGCCCTTGGAGGGAATACCGATGATATCCCGTCATTCCCTAGACTGACGAAGGAAGGAGTAGGGAATCTCGATAAGTCATCTGCTTGCTTGAAGAGATCCCCAATTCGCTCGTCCCTCACTCTTGAGGGTGACGGGGTAAGGTGTTGGAATAAAGGATTTAGAGCAGACTTCGCCCTTGGAGGGAATACCGATGATATCCCGTCATTCCCTAGACTGACGAAGGAAGGAGTAGGGAATCTCGATAAGTCATCTGCTTGCCTGAAGAGATCCCCAATTCGCTCGTCCCTCACTCTTGAGGATGACGGGGTAAGGTGTTGAAATAAAGGGTTGACTTCAAGTTTCAACCCTCAAAAATTTCTCCAGCTCTCCAAACACAAGAAAAGCCGCACTAGGCGGCTTTGAGAGCTCACATCCTGTGAGCGAATGTAAGGAAATAGTCAGTTAGATAAGCGCACCAATACTGATCATCACAACACAGAATAGTGTCAGAATGGCTAGCAATGGTGCCACCCATTTCACCCAGCGCACATAAGGCACACGGGCAATGGCAAGGCCGCCCATAACGACTGCCGAAGTGGGGGTAATGAGGTTAACCAACCCAGAGGCAGATTGATAAGCCGTGATGACTAGGTCACGTCCGACACCAGCAAAGTCTGCGAGTGGGGCCATAATTGGCATGGTGAGTACCGCCAGACCAGAGGTTGAAGGCACAAGGAAAGATAGCAATATCTCAAGGAAGAACATGACGTTAATGAACACGACCGAAGACAGACCCGTCACCATCTGCTCCGCTGAGTACAAGATGGTATCAGTGATCATGCCACGGTCCATGACAACCACAATCCCGCGCGCAATACCAATGATCAGCGCGACGCCGAGTAAGTCACGAGCGCCATCGATAAAGCTGTTAGTAAATTCTTCTTCGCTCATACGTGCGACGAGTCCAACTAAAATTGTTGCTGCTAAGAACATGGCTGAAATTTCCGCCATCCACCAGCCCGCGACAGAGACACCGTAGATCATCACGCCGAATGAAGCGCCGAAGATGGTTAAAATCACTTTACGTGTAGTAGTGAACTCAAGAGATTCGCCAGTTTGATTACCAAGGAAATGCGCTTTGTTTTCTTCGTATTTATCGTAAACAATTGACTTGCTTTGGTCTTCTCGCACCATCCGCGCGTAGCGCATGACGTAGGCAACACAGATGATCCAGCCGATCACTAGCATTAAGACACGTAGCATGATGCCATCTGTAAACGGAATGCCAGAAGCGTTAGCGGCAATCACGGTAGCAAAAGGGTTGATAGTGGAACCTAAAACACCAATGCCAGCACCAAGTAACACAGTGGCAGCGGCAACCAATGGGTCAAAACGAGCTGCCATCATCACTGGTACCAACAGGGTGTAGAATGGCAAGGATTCTTCGGCCATGCCGTAGACGGTTCCCCCGGCAGCAAACAGAGCCATCAGGATAGGAATCATCATCTCTTCTCGGCCTTGGAGACGCTGTGTTACACGTTCAATCCCAGCGTCTATAGCGCCTGTTTTGGTCACCAGCCCGAGGAAGCCACCAATCACAAGGATGAACAGAGATACGTCAATCGCAGCGGCTTCATAGCTATTGTGGTCATAGAAGCCGTCAATCGGTGCCAGAAGCACGTCAATAACGCCTTGAGGGTTACCCTCCACAGATTGGTAAGTGCCTGTGACAGGGACTTCTCTCCCCAACTCTTCATTCATTGCTCGATCATACTGACCAGCAGGGACAATCCAGGTCAGCAGTGCAACCAGTGCAATCAAAATAAACAGAATCGTGTAGGCTGAAGGGAACTTAAAATTGGCAAAAAAGCCGCCTTTTTTTTTCTTCAGTAGGTACAGTTTGGGTGGTCATGGTGATCTCCTTACTCTTACCTGTTGAATAACAAATAAAAGTGAATCAGCGACTAGAGTTACAAATATAAAACTCACAAATACTAAGTTATTGGAATCATGATAATTATTTTGAGCTGTTTGCAAATAGCTCTTAGAAGCCATTTTAATTATTGATAGACTTTCTAACTTTGTTGATCTTCACAAAAATATCTAGTGTTGACTTATTGGTTTTTAAAAAAATATTAATGCTGGAGTATTTGTTTAATTAAAATGAATTTCTATTCCTTCTCTGGATGTAAGGGCAAGTTATTTAGGAGATGATTGATGGTGAATAAATAAGATATGGAATTTTATTCATGAACTCGGATTTTCATTCAAGAGCATTTTTTGAAAGATCTTTTGACCAAAATCAAAATAAAACTGTGATATAAAACTTTTTATTGGAAACAAAATAAAAAAGGGAGCACTGGCTCCCTTTCTGATTACAGTAGTAATTAGATCAGTAGGCCACCGAAAGTGAAGCCTAATCCAACCGCAGATGTAATGGTCACCACGCCAGGAATGAAGAATGGGTGGTTAAATACATAGCTACCGATGCGAGTTGACCCTGTGTCATCCATTTCAACGGCGGCAAGCAACGTAGGGTAGGTTGGTAGAACGAACAGAGCGCTCACTGCGGCGAAAGACGCGACTGCTGTTAGTGGAGCAACACCAATGGCCAGAGCAGCAGGCATCAGCGCGACCGTGGTTGCACCTTGTGAGTAAAGCAACATAGAAGCAAAGAACAGTACCATGGCCAGCATCCATGGGTAATCAGAAAGCAACGCACCTGCCACTTCTTTAATGCCATCCACGTGTGCATTGACGAAGGTTGAACCTAACCAAGCCACACCCAGAACACATACACAAGCGGTCATGCCCGAACGGAAAGTCGAGGCGTTAGGAATCTTTGCAGCATCAATCTTAGTAAATAGAACGATAGCTGCCGCTGCCGCCAGCATCACTGTCATGATCGCTTCGTTACGCCCAAGTGCAGGGTCAACAATCAGACCTACTGATTTTGAGATGGCTGCCGCGTAGCAAACCACGAAGCCAATTGCCGCAAGGAAAATGTATGTGGCTGTTTTCGCCGTCGGAAGAATCTCACGTTGCTTTTCCGTTGCGAGCTTGATTAGGCCTTTCTCTAAGCGCTCCTGATAAATTGGATCATCCTTCAGTTCACTGCCCATAAAGTTCGCGACAAAAGCGCCAATCATACAAGCGATGAAGGTGGTTGGGATGCACACCGCAAGCAGTGTCAGGTAATCAACCCCCATGGGTGCTAGCATTGCGGCGAATGCCACTACTGCCGCTGAGATAGGTGAAGCGGTAATCGCGATTTGCGATGCGACCACAGCAATGGAGAGAGGACGAGATGGACGAACGCCTTGACCTTTTGCGACCTCTGCAATGACGGGTAGCGTTGAAAAGGCTGTATGACCGGTACCGGCCATTAATGTCATAAGGAAAGTGACGATAGGCGCATAAAAGGTGATGCGCTCAGGGTTCTTGCGCAAGAAGTTTTCTGCCAGTTGTACTAACCAATCCATACCACCGGCAACTTGCATTGCAGCAATTGCTGTGATGACCGACATAATGATCAGAATAACATCAACAGGAATGTATGCCTGACTGGTCGGTACGCCAAGAATTAATGACAATGCGATAACGCCTGCACCGCCCGCAAAGCCGATGCCAATCCCGCCGATCCTAGCTCCTAAAAAGATAAAGAGCAGAACGACTAACAGTTCGACCGCTACCATAATAGATACCTCATATTGTTAACTTAAATTCGATTATCTAAACACTCAGTGTCTAAACGTTTAGATAATCGCAGGAGGGAGTCACTGAGCGGGTTAACCCTGATAAAATTGTGGTTAACCGTATTAGTGCCTAAAAAAGGGCCCTATTGGGCCCTCCTTGGTAGCAATCTTATTCGTAGCGTTTCGCTTTATACTTAGGATGCATAAAGTTTTCAACGTTTAAGATATCGTCCAACTCTTCTTCAGTCAGTAAGCCGCGCTCTAGTACGACTTCACGGACGCTCTTACCCGTTTCCGCACAGATCTTACCGACGATATCACCTTCGTGGTGGCCAATGTATGGGTTCAGATAAGTCACGATACCGATTGAGTTGTAAACGTAGCCTTCACAGATCTCTTTGTTAACCGTGATGCCATCGATACATTTATCACGTAGGTTGACACACGCGTTAGACAGCAGAGAAATGGACTCGAACATGCTTTGCGCGATGACAGGTTCCATCACGTTGAGCTGTAGCTGACCACCTTCTGCGGCAAATGAGATGGTGTTGTCATTACCCAGTACTTTGAAACAGACTTGGTTGACCACTTCTGGTACCACAGGGTTAACCTTAGCTGGCATGATAGAAGAGCCTGCTTGAAGCTCTGGGAGGTTCAATTCGTTTAGACCTGAACGTGGGCCAGAGGATAGCAGGCGCAGGTCATTACAGATCTTAGACAGTTTGACCGCCAAACGCTTCAGCGCACCATGTGTCATGACATAAGCACCACAGTCTGATGTTGCTTCAATCAGATCTTCTGCTGGGACTACGTCAAGGCCAGTTACGTCAGCTAAGTGTTTCACTGCCAGTTTCTGATAGCCTTCCGCTGCGTTCAAACCGGTACCGATCGCAGTGGCACCTAAGTTAATTTCAAGCAGTAGCTTTGAAGTGTACTCCAGAGCGCGGATTTCTTCATTTAGAGTCACTGCCCATGCGTGGAACTCTTGGCCTACGGTCATTGGCACCGCATCTTGAAGCTGAGTACGACCCATTTTAAGCACGTCTTTGAACTCTTGGCTCTTGAGTTCAAACGCCCCTTTCAGGTATTCAATCGCTTCAATCAGAGTGTGAACACTGTTGTAAACGGCGATACGGAAACCTGTTGGGTAAGCACAGTTAGTTGACTGGCTTTTATTAACATGGTCATTTGGGTTAACGAATTCGTACTGACCTTTTTCCTTGCCCATCAGCTCAAGTGCGACGTTGGCGATCACTTCGTTGGTGTTCATGTTGACTGATGTGCCTGCACCGCCTTGGAAGACATCTGAAGGGAACTGATCCATGCACTTACCTGTTTCAAGGATCAAATCACACGCTTCAACCACGTATTTCGCTACATCTTTAGGAATAACGCCTAACTCTTTGTTTGCTAACGCTGCGGCTTTCTTGGTCATCACCATACCACGGACAAATTCAGGTACGTCTGAAATGGTGACATTAGAGATGTTGAAGTTTTCGATAGCACGTAGCGTGTGGATGCCGTAGTAAGCGTCGGCAGGAACGTGGCGTTCACCAAGTAGGTCTTGTTCGATACGAGTGGCTGCAGCTGCAGTGCTTGGAGTATCAGTTAGGGTAGCCATCACAGGATCCTTAGATAATTATTCTGATGATAAAGTAAAATGCTAGCCATTCTGCAGTGTAAGAATCCTTTCGTCAGAATTTTTGGCTGTAAAATCCGTCCTGACTTATGGTGCTAATGATACTGTACCCAGCGGATAAAAATAGTAGCTTGATCACCTTTTTTGCTTTTGTTTGGTTAAACTTTTGCAAGATATGAACAGGGTATTAATAACCATAAAATAGTAGTGACTTATTAGGGTTTCTATCACTCTTTTTTACAGCTTTGATTTGAGCTTGAATCCGCTTTGCGCTTACACTGGGCCTAACAAAGGAGGGCGTGTGTTTCCTATCTTATTATTGATGTTTATTTTTGTTCCTATTATTGAAATAGGCTTGTTTATTTCGGTTGGCGGTTACTTGGGATTGTGGCCGACGATCGCGCTCGTGTTGATCACCGCGTTTGTCGGTGCCTCCTTAGTGCGCAGCCAGGGTTTGCAGACCTTGATGTCAGTGCAAAACCGATTGCAACAAGGCGAGTTGCCTGCTCAACAAATTGTTGAAGGAGTGATGCTAGCGGTCTCTGGGGTACTACTGCTGACACCGGGCTTTATGACCGATGCGCTCGGCATGTTGGTACTATTACCGGCCCCACGCGCTGCGATGGCCAAATACCTTATGAGTAAGATGACGGTGCAGTCTGTAGGCGGTGGTTTCCAAGGCGGTTTTGGCTCTGGAAACTTCCAACAAGGCCCTTTTGATCAAGATCCGTTTAATCACCAACCTAATAAAGACGGTAATACGTTTGAAGGGGAGTATGAGCGTAAGGATGGCGACGACAACAATCGTCTCAATTAATGGAAAAAGCCTCGTCAAGACTTGATAAATAAAGGCGCATCCCAGCGCCTTTACTTGTATTTCGATCTAGAGCTTTAGTTCTATTTATAAGCAAAAGCTAAACTAAATCAGCGATCTAATCTTATTTGTGCAACAAACGTTTCACCTTATGTTTAAAATTTGAAGTACCTTCAAATATTCAGCATATCTATGAGACTGAAATCTCACTGTCACTGAATGTTGTTTTTAGTTTCATGAAAAAGATAAACACTTGTCGTACTTTATAAGTCTTTTCTCAATAGAAAAGGTGATTTGAAACACGCTTTCTAATCCCTATACAACAAAGAAAGCGATACAAGGTGGACAGAATGAAACAAAAACTAACCCCAACCTTACTTGCCGCAGTGGTTGCAAGTGCGCTCTCCGCTCCAGCGATGGCGGATATCGTCATTTCTCAGTACGTAGAAGGTAGCAGCAATAATAAAGCGATTGAGATTGCCAACACTGGTGACTCTGCCGTAACACTTGATGGCTATGAGCTAGCAAAATCGACTAATGGCGGCGGTGAGTGGGGCAGCAAACTGGCTCTAGATGGCCGTGTATTGCAAGCGCAAAGCGTTCTGGTTGTTGCACACACCAGTTCGAGTGATGAAATCAAAGCAGTCAGTGACATCCTCAATGGCTCAGTGATCGGATTTAACGGCAATGATCCGGTTGCGCTGCTTAAAAACGGCAACGTGCATGACGTATTGGGTAACATGGGCGGCTCAGACTTCGCAAAAGATGTCACTCTAGTACGCAATGTTGATGCGATGACGCCTTCTTCTACTTACGACGCTTCTCAATGGTCATCGCTAGCAAAAGACAGCATCGAGGGTTTAGGTGTACTGGATGGCGGTGAGACACCAGAGCCGTTCGCTTGTACTCAAGACGGTGGTGAACCTGTCTTTACATCGATTCAAAAAATTCAGGGTGAAGGCGATACTTCTCCATTTATCAATGGCTACCCATTTATCACCGATGAAGATTTCTTCGTTAAAGGTGTTGTCAGTGCAGTGACGACAAGCCTAACAAAAGGCTTCTATCTACAAGCGCTGGAAGATGATTACAATCCGAAAACATCGGAAGGCCTGTTCGTCCATACTAATCAGTCAAGCTCTGATCTTAAACCGGGCGATGTGGTTTGTGTGAAGGGTAAAGTTCAAGAGAGCTACAACCTGACGCAACTAAAAGCGGAAAACAACAACTGGGTTAAACAAGGCGAGCAAGCTGCGCCGGCAGCAACGGCGATTGAAGTGATGGCGGAGGATGCCAACTTTGATCAAACGCTAGAGCGTTACGAAGGCATGTTGGTGAAGACCACGGAAGCGCTGGATATGCGCGTTACTCGCACCTTTGGTTACGATTACGCATCGCGTCGTAACAACATGGTTGTTGCTCATGGCCGTGTTAACATGCACCCTAACCAGAACTTTGCAGCAGGCTCTGAACAAGCGAAACAGCAGAGCACTGACAACGCACAACGTCGTCTGTTTATTGAGTCTGATGTTAAGGCAGCTAACGGTACGGTTCCTTACTACCCAGATTTTGGTCGCACCGACGTTGATCAGAATGGTTCAACAGAAGACTACATCCGCATCGACGACACCATCGTTGGTTTGGAAGGTGTTCTAAGCTACAGCTACGGTGATTACCGCCTGATTGCTACCAACACCTTAACTAACGAAAACTTCGTACGTAACGATCCTCGTACTGAAGGCATCAATATGGAACAAGGTGATCTTCGTATCGCGACGTTCAACGTACTTAACTACTTCAACTCCCCATTTGGTGGTGACGCTAACCAGCATGGCGACAACCGTGGTGCTAACAGCTATGAAGAGTTCGAAGTTCAGCAGGCGAAAATTGTTAACGCTATCCTGCGTCTTGACGCCGATATCATTGGCTTGATGGAAATCGAAAACAATGGTTTTGGTGACAGTGGTGCAATTCGCCAACTTGTTGAACAGCTCAACCAGCGTATCGACAAGAAGAAAGACCGTTATGACTTTGTGGCCGTTGACAGCAATGGCGATAAAGTGACGGATGAGAACGACTCAATTGGTACTGACGTTATCACCACAGGCGTTATCTACCGCGCTAAAGTGGCGAAGCTTAAACAAGTACGCGTTATCGAAATGCCAAGCCAGCAAGCACCAGCAGTGCTAGATGATGATGGTAAAGTGATCGAAGATGGTAAGAACTACCAGCGTAATTCACTGGCACCAACGTTCAAGATCAAAGGCACCAATGAGAAGATCACGGTTGCGATCAACCACTTCAAATCGAAAGGTTCTAAATGCTGGGAAGACGCAGCACCCGTTGAACAGGGTGGTCAGGGCGGTGTCGATGCAGACCAACAAGGCTCTTGTGAAAACTTCCGTGTTGCAGCAGCGGTTGCACTGGGCGATGCGCTGAAAGACATCAAAGGTCATAAAGTGATTCTTGGTGACTTGAACTCTTACGGCATGGAAGATCCAATGCTGGTTCTGACCGATTACAGTGAAGAGAAGTACGGTAAGCAGATCAAAGCGGCGCGTAACACCTTCATTGGTGAGACAGAGCAATTTGGTGATAATGGTGCGGTAATTACAGAAGGGTACAACTACATCAATGCTGTTGCGATGAAACATCCAGATAGCTGGAGCTACTCGTACAATGATGAAGTCGGCGCGCTCGACCACCTGCTCATCAGCCCAAGTCTGAAGAAGCATTTTGTGGATGCGACAGATTGGCATATCAATGGCGGTGAATCGACATTGTTTGATTACAATGATGAATTCAAAGGTGACTTGCCGAAGTACAACGACCACTACCGCTCTTCTGACCATGATCCAGCCGTTCTAGAACTGAACATGGCAGGTTCATTCGGTTTTGGTGCATTAATGTCATTGTTTGGCTTAGCACTATGGCGTCGTCGTAAGTAATCCCATGTTTAGATAAACCAAATAAAAACCGCCACATTCAGTGGCGGTTTTTTTATTCGTATAAGTCGGTTGGAATTTCGGTTTCACAGCGAGCTAAATCGTAATCACGAGTGGTGCCGCCATTGCCGCGGAAATGCATTCTTACAATCATGCCACGCTCGACATACCAACGTAAATCTTCACAAGCGTATCGGTAGCTCAACTCAATATTGTGCGCAGTTACCCAGCGAGAGTTGCCAGGCAGGCTCGCAGAATAGTAAATCACACCGTGATCGGTCACTTTTAAATTTTTGATATCACTTAGGTGCTCTTTAGCGGTATCAATGGTTTCTTGGCTAGCTGTCGGTTGTAAGTCTTCAATTTTAGTCGTTTGACAAGCGCTCAAAGCCAACGCTGAAAGGCACGCCACTGCGATGTGTTTTAGTGTCATTATGGTTCTCGATTGATATGAAATTAAGGACGAATCTTAACAAAGGGAGGATTTTATTGATAACCCTTATAAATGTGTAGTGATAAATTTATAAAAATAAGAGAAGTGTGAATTTTGGCTCTAAGAGTAATCATCATAGATGCCCAACAAGGTAGTGATGTCTACCATAAAGCTATTTGGGCGAATATGCAGAAACGCTATGACCGGTGCATTGGAAAGTAAAAAATATAGAGATGATCCAGATTATAGGCAGCAGATAATAGAATCTAGGTAAGACGCTGACTCTAAGAAAGATCTACATAAATGCAGGGAAAAATTCTAATATCGAATACCGTGGTGCCGAACTAATCTTCGACATAGATGGTAGGATAAAACGCAGCAACAATGTGAAGTTTGAGGTGATGAAAACCGTTCACCAGCACGATCAAGAGGCCTATCGTAAAGCTATGTATCGTGCTTTGGAAATGCACAAAGAATGGTGGACACATGACGAAGATTTTAGTCAAAGAGTTCAGGGTTACATTTCTTTGCCATTACTGACCGCTGCCAAGTATGCATACGAAAAACATGGGTTCACGCTAGATTTTGAGTGCGGATATCTCCCTAGCTATATATACCTGAGTTAGCTGCTTCAATGTTTGAGCGCTAAGTAAGCCAGCTAAAAGTCTAAGGATTGAGTATTAGCAATGACAAACCTTCATTTATTGATCGCTTGTATAAGCTCATACACGATGGCTTTAATAAAGAAAATGGAACCCGGATACAGATTAAAGAGAAGGCATTTAAACCAGATGAATAAATGTATATTAGATCATCATGTGATTGAGAACTGTCAACGAAATTGGGGAGATGATTACTCCTCGCTTAAGTTGACGCAGTGGTTAGAACCGTTGATAAGTATGACTCCGTGTAGGGATGATCTTGAAGGGCTAGATCCTCATGAATATCAATTTAGTTGTATTACTCAGCAAGATTGGCACCTTGAAGTATTGGGAAAACGCCTTCTTAAAGGGGAGCCAAAATCGTATTTAGAGTGGCACCTGAAGCTTATCTACCATCTAGGGCAAGCATATTTTCGAATGACATTTAATGCAGGTACGCAGGTTCCAATCAATGTCAACCAGCACTGTTATTCTGCGGTTGGTAAGGTCTACGATAGCGGCTTAGGTTTGGATGATTGGGTTATCTCATTTTCAGCGGCATTAATTCTTCAAGATTACAATGGTGCCTTTGAGCTATGCGAAATGAATGATTCTTTCATTGATGCGGATATTTTTACCGCAAGCTCTGCAGACAAGCAATTTGATAAAGCCATGTTACGGTTATTGAAAGGAGTTTTGCATCCAGAATCTGATATAGAAGCGCTACTGAAGGATGCGGCACAAAAAGTCTTTGACCCTCAGGCGATTGGTTCCACCAGAAAAGGAGTCGATCACAGAGTGGAAGAGGTGCAATATCGCTACTTGCCGTTAATCTCTTTGATTCACGCGATGTACAGTTCTGACAGGGAAACCTTGTACCCAGAGAAACTAAAAGAAGCTCTAGAGGATCATAAAACATACTGGATGAGGGATGAACCACAGCATGATAATGCTTATGTCTCTAAACAATGGATAGCCTTGCTAATCACTGCTCTTGCTTCTTTGGCTTATCACCGTTGGGGGCTTGAGCCAAGCGTCGATACACTATATATGCCCGAGTGGATGGTAAAAGGGGAAATAAGCCCTGAGTTTAAGAGCAAAGCGGAAATTTTTGGTAGTAATGACTAATTTCGATTTTCAGAAATGAAATTGAATATACAAAACGTTCCCAATTGAATAATATATCGATGAATCAGGCCAATTTTGTCAGCGGGGAGACTATCTCTGGCCATGGAAATGCAACAAAAATAGAGTCGGTGGCTAACGCTACTGGGAATATCGTTGGAGATCTTATATCAAACCAATAACTCCTGATAGACATAAAAGAAAAAACTTTTCACAAAGCTAATGCTTGCAGAAGTTCTGTTTTTTTGTTTATTAATTTTGTATCTTCCTCTTTATATAGCTTGGGAGTGTTAGTTTACGCTGTATATAAGTCAAGAATGAATAGTGATTGGCAGTACTTAGTTTATTGGTATGAATTTCAGCCTAAAGTTTTCATTGGATTGTTTTTTGCGTTTAGCTTATTTAAGCTTTTATCAGGAATGTACTCTCATTTTAAGTTTTGTAGAAGTCTATGATCTTATCATTGAAATTGAATAAAGTAACACTGAGTTAGGTCAGGTCTTGATTTTTGCTTTTATTAGATTGAGTGGGATGTAGGGACTTTGTGTCAAATTTTGAGGACACATACCTTAACGCTATGAACAACGGTTAAATCAGACTAATGTCCAAAATTTGACCCATTGTGCTTTCTAGTGTGTGTCCTTTTAAAAGCTTGTATAAGCTCATACACGATGGCTTTAATAAAGAAAATGGAACCCGGATACAGATTAAAGAGAAGGCATTTAAACCAGATGAATAAATGTATATTAGATCATCATGTGATTGAGAACTGTCAACGAAATTGGGGAGATGATTACTCCTCGCTTAAGTTGACGCAGTGGTTAGAACCGTTGATAAGTATGACTCCGTGTAGGGATGATCTTGAAGGGCTAGATCCTCATGAATATCAATTTAGTTGTATTACTCAGCAAGATTGGCACCTTGAAGTATTGGGAAAACGCCTTCTTAAAGGGGAGCCAAAATCGTATTTAGAGTGGCACCTGAAGCTTATCTACCATCTAGGGCAAGCATATTTTCGAATGACATTTAATGCAGGTACGCAGGTTCCAATCAATGTCAACCAGCACTGTTATTCTGCGGTTGGTAAGGTCTACGATAGCGGCTTAGGTTTGGATGATTGGGTTATCTCATTTTCAGCGGCATTAATTCTTCAAGATTACAATGGTGCCTTTGAGCTATGCGAAATGAATGATTCTTTCATTGATGCGGATATTTTTACCGCAAGCTCTGCAGACAAGCAATTTGATAAAGCCATGTTACGGTTATTGAAAGGAGTTTTGCATCCAGAATCTGATATAGAAGCGCTACTGAAGGATGCGGCACAAAAAGTCTTTGACCCTCAGGCGATTGGTTCCACCAGAAAAGGAGTCGATCACAGAGTGGAAGAGGTGCAATATCGCTACTTGCCGTTAATCTCTTTGATTCACGCGATGTACAGTTCTGACAGGGAAACCTTGTACCCAGAGAAACTAAAAGAAGCTCTAGAGGATCATAAAACATACTGGATGAGGGATGAACCACAGCATGATAATGCTTATGTCTCTGAACAATGGATAGCCTTGCTAATCACTGCTCTTGCTTCTTTGGCTTATCACCGTTGGGGGCTTGAGCCAAGCGTCGATACTCTATATATGCCCGAGTGGATGGTAAAAGGGGAAATAAGCCCTGAGTTTAAGAGCAAAGCGGAAATTTTTGGTAGTAATGACTAATTTCGATTTTCAGAAATGAAATCGAATATACAATACGTACCAAATTGAATAATATGTCGATGGATAAGGCCAATTTTGTCAGCGGGGGGACTATCTCTGGCCATGGAAATGCAACAAAAATAGAGTCGGTGGCTAACGCTACTGGGAATATCGTTGGAGATCTTATATCAAACCAATAACTCCTGATAGACATAAAAGAAAAAAACTTTTCACAAAGCTAATGCTTGCAGAAGTTCTGTTTTTTTGTTTATTAATTTTGTATCTTCCTCTTTATATAGCTTGGGAGTGTTAGTTTACGCTGTATATAAATCAAGAATGAATAGTGATTGGCAGTACTTAGTTTACTGGCATGAATTACAGCCTAAAGTTGTCCTTGGATTGTTTTTTGCGTTTAGCTTATTTAAGCTTTTATCAGGAATGTACTCTCATTTTAAGTTTTGTAGAAGTCTATGATCTTATCATTGAAATTGAATAAAGTAACACTGAGTTAGGTCAGGTCTTGATTTTTGCTTTTATTAGATTGAGTGGGATGTAGGGACTTTGTGTCAAATTTTGAGGATACATACCTTAATGCTTATGAACAACGGTTAAATCAGACTAATGTCCAAAATTTGACCCATTGTGCTTTCTGGTGTGTGTCCTTTTAAAAGCTAGGGCACCCTAAGTACAACGAATCTATTTTAGTTAAAATGCAAAAAGACTATGACTTGGCGGCAAAGCAAGTAGCCGTCAATCCAACTGACTTGCAGCGCGATCTTGATACGATTGATGATTTGCAGAAGCATTGTCAAGGTGGAACAATCGAATATTATAGGATTGAAACTAAGCTTGACCAAAAAGGTAGCATGCATTCAACGAACCCAATCACGATTAAGAAGGTGAACGAGGCATTTAACAATGTATAGTAAAGTACAACATCATATTGAGCCTAATGCCACCCATGTAGAACGAGTGAGCTCTATGCTTCCCCGTGAATTGATTAATTTTTATAATAATCAACAGTTTGCCATTAAAAGAAAGCCGGAAAATGCAGTCATGGGAGGCAATCAAGCTATAGGGTTACTTGGCAAATTACAACGTTTTGACTGGGACAAGCCGACGACTCAATGGCTTCTTCAAGAGGCTGCTGAACTGATGACAGTTGGTTTCAGCATTGCTATGAACCCCAATAGGCAGGTTATGTGCCAGTATGCCGGCTTTCTGTTTGAGGCTGAGGGGAAAACTAACCAAACTTCCAGAGACTTTTTCTCTTGGCTAAATGCATTTTGTCTCGCACTTATAACTCGTGATAAAGAGTTACTTGAAACAATCTGGTTATTTGAAGAGTCAAATATTGTTACAGAGCCCGGTGGGTGGTCGTTTGACCCTGAAGATCGTTTCATTAAATCACTACTGGCTATGCTGAAAGGGATGTTTAACCCTAATGCAGATATGGCTGCGCTTATTAAAACAGCTGCCGAAATGTCTGCACCTGAATACATCGACCCCTTGTGGCGTGATGAAGCGAATCACCTTTATGTGCCTTTAATACCACTTGTGGCATCAATGTATACTTCAGATCGAAACGAAGCTTACCCCCAGGCTTTAGAGCAAGCTATCCGGACTTACCGAGCTTACTTCGATTTACCTGCTCCAGATGATGATCCTAGTTTCGGTTGGAATTCATCGCAGTGGGTATCTTTTCCCATAACCGCTTTAGCGTCGCTCGCGTTTCAACGTTATGGTTTGGAGCCGCAAGTAGAGAGTTACTACTTACCTCTTTGTTGGGTTAAAGGAGATATTCCAAATCAAAGACTGAGAGCAGAAGACGTTTTGGACAATTTGTAGGTATTACTTTTTAATTATCTAGGCGAGCGTGATCGAAATATTCAAGTTGATAACGAATATTTCGATCACATACTCCCCCTGAACAATGGATAGCCTTGCTAATCACTGCTCTTGCTTCTTTGGCTCATCACCGTTGGGGGCTTGAGCCAAGCGTCGATACACTATATATGCCCGAGTGGATGGTAAAAGGGGACATAAGTCCTGAGTTTAAGAGCAAAGAAGAAGTATTTGCTTTGGCGAAGACAGAATAATCCTTTTAACAAATTTTTAGGACACATACCTTAATGCCATGAACACTGGTTAAATTGGACTGGCATTCAAAATTTGACCTATTGTGCTTTCTGGTGTGTGTGCTTTTAAAAGCTAGAAGGTGAAGTTCGATTTAGTAGTCTTAAGGCTTCTGGATATGAAATGCTAGACAATGATGTACCCAAAAAGAAGATACATTATTTGAAATTGGTGCAGGAATCGTCGTGGAGGTATATAAAAATGATTAAAACTTCAGAATATCAACGAAGTGATAAATATATCGTAACCGTTTTTTTGTTAACATTATGGCTGACGTTAGGCGGTGTTACTTTTTTTTATGGTTTCTACAATGAATGGACATTTGAAAAAATGAGGATTGTAATGCTCATTTTTTCTATAGGTACTATTGGCACTTTATCTTTGATAGTCGATTTTACGAAAATTTTTGGTTTTAAGGTGGTTTTTTTGTTTTTTATACTTACAGGTTTCTTAGGTAAGTTTAGCGGCGTTTTTATATTGATATGTCAATATTTACTTTTGGCATATATGTGGAAGAAATGTAGAGTTTGATTTTTATAGTTGGAGCAATATAACTCTGTACCATCAACTTTTTCGATTTGATAAATACGTTGAGATTTACTTTATTTTTGAGAAATCAGTAATAGGGTCAGGTCTTGCCTTTTGCTTTTTTTGAGTTGTGGGTGGTTTAGTTTAAGTATTTGGTGTGGTGTTTTCAGGGAGAGAAAAGGAGCCGACCATTAAGGGTTGAATCTGCTCGCGCGCTATATCATGTGACATCGCGTGGAAACGCTTGGCAAGCGATTTATTTGGATGAACAAGACTTCCAAATATTTTTCGAGGTACTAGTGTGAGAAAAAATCCCAAACCACTTCGGAATTCATTATTCACGGGTCAGCCGTATTGTGTCAAAACGCAAGGCCTGAACCCGAAAGTTATTTGACTACAAAGCAGACTTTATTGCTATCTAATTGATGGCACTCAGTGAGTCACCCAATCCGGAGCCAAGGCTCCGGATTTTTTTTGCGCCGCGATGTGTGGCTATGGGTAGTCATCACGGGTTGCGCCAAACTCGCAAAACCATGACCCTTATCAACATTCTGTGGTCTTGCACTTGTTCTAAATAATCTAATTATTTAGCATAAAAAAGCGTTCTGTCCTTACCCTTACTCACTTGAGTGAACTCGATATCGGGTTTGCGTAACAACAGTAGAAAGGTGCTTAAGAGCAATCATACCCTTATTAAATGTGCGTCTAATCCCATAATGTGAAATCGTTCTAAAAAACACATTTATCTGCGGATAACAAAACCGTGCTTTTCACTACAGCTGCGGTGTCCTTATATGCCCCTTTAGGTAAAAACACTAATGATTTGGTGATTTTGCCGGTTTTTCTTCGCTTCAACACCCTACTTTTGCCTAGTGATACCTCACTCATAACTTGTTACCGTTTTACCGTTTGGTATGCACATAAGTTCATTTTTCGCAATCGATGATGGTCACAAGAGTGAAACGGTATGGCTAATGATTTAGAGTTTACCTTTGAAGTGTCTGGTGTTTTACCCAGGTTCAAAGTTGAAAGTTTTTGTGTCAAGGAAGCCCTGTCCACCGCGTTTGAAATCAGCCTCACGGTGTTATCAGAGACCAATGACATGACCTTTGAAACGCTGAGCAGGAAAAACGGCGTGCTGAGTTTGTTTGGTCAAGGTCTAGCGACAGCTCGGCAGTTTAACGGCTGCATTTCAGCGCTGAGCTATTTGGGCACGGGTCGGCGTTACTCGCGCTATCAGATTACCCTGGTGCCGCAGTTGTGGTTTTTGACCTATCGCCAAGACTGCCGAATTTTTCAAAACCAAACGGCGCCAGATATCATTCGCCATGTCTTTGATGACGCGGGAATGAGCGATTATCGCTTTGAACTGACGGGGCAGTACCAAGCAAAAGACTACGTTTTACAATACCGTGAAAGTGATCATAAGTTTGTGACGCGCCTGCTGGCAGAACATGGCTTGTGGTTTTACTTTGAGCACAGCGATAGCGCGCATACCATGGTGATTGTAGACAGCAATGATGCCATTCCAGAACTGGTGAGCACGCATCAGAACGGCTCTTACCTTGGGCCTTTGCTGTTTCACGCTCAAGGCGGTGGTGTTGCCGACCGAGAACACATTTTCGATTTGGCGCAAGTTCACCGTGCTTTGACAGGGCATGTGAGCTACAACGACTACAACTACCTGACCCCAAAGGTTCCTCAAGGCCAAGAGTCGGGGGACGATGCCAACAGCGACTTGCAACGCTACGACTACCCAGGACGCTACACGGCGCCCGAGACTGGCGCTCTGCGCAGCAACGAGTGGAGGTCACAATACACGGTAGAGAGCCACCAAATTTACGCCTCCAGCAATATTATGCGCTTAGCATCAGGGGCTGGCTTTGAGATAGTTGAGCACCCTCGTGCGGCGATAAATCGTGATTATCTGATGCTCTCTGTGACGCACTTTGGCGAAAACCCTCGCGTCCACGAAGAAGAAGGGTCGGACGCCCCCACCCAATACCGCAATCAATTTGTCTGCTTACCGCGTGATGTCACTTATCGGGTGAAGAAAATCGCCCCGCCGGTGGTTGAAGGGCCACAAACCGCGGTGGTGGTTGGTCCCGCGGGCGAAGAAATTTATACCGACGAGCTGGGGCGAATCAAAGTCCAATTTCACTGGGACCGCTACGGAAAAAATGATGAACGCAGTTCATGCTGGCTGCGCGTCAGTCAGTCGATGGCGGCCCCAAGCTGGGGGGCGGTATACCTGCCGCGAATTGGTCACGAAGTGGTGGTGACCTTCTTAGAAGGTGACCCCGATAGGCCGCTGGTGACAGGCGCCGTCTACAACGGCTTGCACTTACCGCCTTATTCCTTGCCAGAACACAAAACGCGCACCGTTTTCCGCACTCAAAGCCACAAAGCAGAAGGCCATAACGAGCTCTATTTCGAAGACGAAAATAATCAAGAAAGGGTGTATCTGCGTGCTCAGAAGGACATGAGAACCAAGGTACTCAACAATCGCTATCGAGATATTGGGAACGATGAAGAGTTAGTGGTTGGCAACCTGCAAGAAAACGTGGTTCACGGTGATCGCAAAGAGGAGATTGATGGTCACAAAACCTCGGTCACCAAGCAGACCTTCATGGAGCGAGTCGAACAAGATGTCACGGTGACCTACAACGCCAACGAAGCGGTCTCACTCACGCACAATCGTGATGGCTATGTTGACGACAATCGCCGCACTCAGATAGGCAAAAATGACACCCTAGAGGTGGGGGAGGATCAATCCAGTGTCATCTTGGATGCACGTGCTCAGGACATTGGTGGCGATGACGCATTAACGGTTGGCAAACACCTCAGTGTTGAAGTCAACGGCAATACCTCGGTGCGCTCTGAGGGCCGCACCGCCATCGTTGCGGCGGATGAAATCAAAGTGCAAGTGGGGGCCTCAAGCTTAGTGCTCAAAAGCAGCGGAGCCATCCACCTTAACGGAACGTCGATCACCATTGATGGGGCGAGCGATGTTAAGGCCATGGGGGCAAGGTCAATATTAACGACAGTGCTGCCTTAGGCAGTCAAGTCGGTGTGACAACGCGCAGACCGAAAAAGCCGTCTCTTGCCAAGAAGCCGCGGCCCGAAATGTCTCCCGCCTCTTATGCAGGAATGGTGGAAGAAGGCAACTTAATGATGGAACTATGTCAATGTGGGAGTGGTAAAACATGTCAATTGCACCGCTAGCGCCAGAATGGAATATCAATAGTGTCTCTCCAGTGTCGACCGTATCAGATCACCGGATTTATGCCCTTATTGAGCCTTTGCTGTGGCCCGATTTTCAATCCGTGCTGGCGGATAACGAGTCGGAGGCCTTATTTGATAGAACCCGTTTTGCATCGGTGACGAATGGCCCTCAACTGGTTCTCTTGGGTCAAGAGCTCAAAAAGGTTGAAGCGCTACAGCGTCATCTTGAATCAGCGCCTGCTGGTTGTTTAATGATGACTCCTGATCATGTTGGCCTTCATGCTCTCGCCGAATCATTAAGAAGCCGCATAACCGTCACCTACCATCAAGCGGCGACGGTGTTGCGTTTTTACGAACCTCGGAAGTTGGTGATGTTCTTGGGCGCTCTCTCGACTGAGCAACGTCAACAGTTTTTCCCACGACTGAACCGAATCGATTGGTATGACAAGCAATGGCTTTCGGCGCAATGGCCGGCGGGAGATGCTCAACGCCCACTCACTCACTGGGTGTTAGAAGAAAACCAAGTTCAAACCATGACTATGATTGCCAACCAATGGCAGGGAGGGGCCGCCTGATGAGCCTAAGCTATACCGTCCAAGCCGGTGATACACTGTTAAAAATCGCAGTAGAAAAGAATGTCGATTTTGCCACCTTGCTGGATCTAAATCCTCGTTATCAGTCCAATCCAGACCTGATTCACATCGGCGATACACTGGTGTTACCCAAAGACAAAGAGGTTGAGCCGATTGAGCCTAGCTATCCCGTAGAGCCTGTCTCAGAAATTCGAGAACCGCAGGAGAACCAGCCGCTGATTTCACCTCCTTTGTGTCAACCGATTGATGTACATGACGTCATTTTCGTCACCGGAGATGGCCCATTAGAATACTGGTTACTTGATGAAAAAGCGGCGTTAGAACTGGAGAAAGAAAGCCAGCAGACCGACCTGCTGCTCAACAACTATAAAACCCTTCTGGCTAAAGTACCTCAGGGCGATACAGCGACGCCTGAAGCCTTGGAGTTACACGCTCGTGAGAAGGAAGCATGGCTTAAAGATGCTCAGTATGCCGGGATGTTTGCCACAGCGGGCACGACTCAAAGCCGTGCGACCAAGCGTGTTGCACAAGTCGCCGCCGCTAAACCGTTGGCCAATTCAAATCAAGCCAGAGTGAACAGTGAACTCAAGTTACTGAGGGATCGGCAGCGGTTTGTAGAAAATTATCGCAATCGTTGGTTTGCTGAAAGCTCAATGGAGGTGCTGCGACAGCAAGTCTTAGCGGAAATTGAAAGTGATATTCAGTCTTACACGGCATTGGAAATCAAATCCGCACAGGCTAAGCCTCCCGTGCCGACTAATAAACTGGGCGTGCCGTTAAAAAACTTGAACAGCGATGGAAAACGATTGACCACACGTCGGATCAGTCGGCATGTGGTGGAATCCTATTCGGTTAAGCACAGTAAATTTGTTTACATGCGCTCAAAATTTTTCGAGCGGGAGGAAAGGCGCTGGCAGCGTAATTACCATCACACCTCCGCGATGAAAGCTCTAGAACAAACAGGTTTTAAAGGTTTCGGTAAAGCCATCGCTAAAGACATTATTGAGGATAACAAGTCACTCAAGATTCAGAATAAACTGGCTGGATGGACAGCAGAGGGAGGAAAATTCGTTGAATGGAAAGCGACTCAGCCATACCTCAATGATGAGGGGGAAACGGTGTTTGCCGTTAGCGCAGAGGCGCAGCTGTTTCGCTGGGGAGCCCAAGCAAGTGTGGCGACCACGTTCGAGCCGAGCAAAGGTAAAATTGATTTGGGCGTTGGGGCAGACGCCAGCGTGTCATTAGCCGAAGCCAAAGCGGAAGCCCATCTGTTCTTACCTTGTGAAGCGGGTTATCCGATTAAGCTGACTTACCGCGACGCTAAGGGCAAAGATGCTACTTACTCGTTCGGTAGCTTTCGATTCAAAGGAACCGTTTCTGTGGGGTGTTTTGCTGGGGTGGCCGTCGGTGCCAGCGCTCAAGTGGGGCAGGCAGAAGAGGAAAATGGCAGCAGTGTCGGGGTAATGTTTACACCACATGTCGATCTTTCCAAAGGACCGAAGGGGGAAATTGGCCTACGTGCACAAGGCTTTGCTGGCCTTCAAGCGAGCGGGCAATTGGCAGGTTCGATGGAATGGAAAGCGCCTGAAGAAGACAAACCGACCACTTTTAAAGTGCTGTTAAAGCTGAGCACCTCGGGCAATATCGCGGCCGGGGCCGGATTCGGTGCAGATTTTCAGCTCTCACTCGTGGACGGGAAATTTTATTTAAAATGTTCAGGTCAGTTGGTTTGGGGGGCTGGCGGCGGGGGCGGTTTCGGTGCCCTTATCGACATGGTGCAGTTGTGGGAGTTGGCCAAAGTTATTTTCCGAGGGCTTCAATATGTTGACTATCGAGTACTCGCTAACCTAAATAATGAAGCTTATGACTACCTTTTGGACTGCACTTTAATCGCCTTTTCTCGGGACTTGATTAATGATCCAACTCAAACATTTGAAAAGGTGCTGGCTGCAGGGGAAAGCAAAGTTAATGACTGGAAAGACGACATCAATGCAACGCGCGACCGAAAGCACAAAGCTACTGTGCTAGCAAAACGTATTTTGGATGAGTCCACCTTATCGGGTGTACCATTTAGTCAAGTATTACCTGAAGCTATCGGTGTGATGCTAGACACTTTAGTAGAAGAGTTTTTGTTGAGCTTTAATGAGCTGCAGGAGCGCGCGATCTGTAAACTGCTTAAAGAGAGCACCTATAGCTGGCATAAGTTTGAAGAGATTTTGCAGCGAATGAACAGTGCGGGGAAAAAACAGACGGGTGATAAAGTGATGTTTGATAACCTTGACCGCATTAATGCTATTTTGGACGAAGCCCAGCAACGAATGTTTAACCGCTGGGTCACTCAATTGGCGCACAAAAACAGGCTGACTGATAACGCAGACCCTTATCTTCCAGTTTCTGGTGAGCAATTGTCCCGAAAACGTGCCCAGATAATGGCTCGTAGTGATGAGTATTTACCCTACCGATAATCACAAATAGGCCAGTTAGGGCCTATTTTGACTGCATCGTTTCTATTGAGCTGGAGACGGTTGTTGTAAAGCGCAGCGAAAGCTGACTGATGGGAAATAGCCCTCTTTTTCAGGGGCATCATGAAGTCGAGAAAAGGTCATGGTAATGCCAGCAGCGTCTCTTAACACTTTCTCTGTGCCAGTCTCTGGACCCTGTGGATTATGCTCGGGTGAGTTAATGTAATAATCGGGCGAATACCAATCATTGACCCACTCACTGACTTGATTAGACATGCCATAGACACCGAGAGGGTTAGGTGGGAAGGTATCTACATCTTCTATGCCTGTCGAGGCATTCGCCTGAGATTGGTTATACTCGACGTAGGAGTTTGTCGTAGGGTCGATATAGACATCTTCAGAAACTTGTCGATAGCCATTATTGGTGGCGAAATAAGTTTTTTGTCCGCGGCTTCTGGCGGCATATTCCCACTGGGCTTCTGTTGGTAAATCGAACGGTAATCCACTCATAGAGCCAAGCCACTGACAATAGTCTTTCGCCTCTTGCCATTTTTTAGCTGGTGCAGCTCGGTTTTTCCTATCAGATATTAATAATTCATAGCGTTCTGAATCTCGTTCAACATGTGAGCGATCACGAGTATAATCTTCTGCAACGGGTAAACCGCTAATCAAACGCATCCATTCCATATCAATAAAACGAGTTTCAAACTTTGAGATTGAGTAGGAATCCAATGTCACCTTATGCAGATGATGAGCGCCTGTTTCTGTACTGGAGGGGGAGCTTAAACACTCAACACCCGGTGCCCAATCCATTCGCTTGACAGTGCCACTGGGTACTAGGCAGGGGGCACCAAAGTCGCCCATGTCAAAACTGCCCCCTCAACAAATATCAGTGCTTCGATAGCGCGCACCACTACGTCCGCCGCTCTTTGTCGTTGCACGTTGGTTGCATCGGGGTAGTGTTGCTCAATGTTGTTAACAATTGTATCCAACTGCTGCTGGGAAACGGTGTCACTGGTGACATGGATAACGGAACTATTGGTATTGCACGCTGCCAGTAGTGGCAGCATACACCCCAAAGCTAACCCTCTGTTTTTCATTTGTTGTTCCTTTAGTTCAATGCGCCTATTTTACGCACAAACATGCTGAGAAAACAGTTGCAACAACACCATAACCCGAGTGATAACGCAGGAATTTTGTCACCAAGCTTTACGCTTACCTTTATGGCTAAAACCTTGGCCCGATTGGGCCATGCTCAGTGTATCGGCGTTGTGCTCTGTAAAGCGCAGCGAAAGCTGACCGAGACATAGTATTCTTTTTGAGCAGGTACATGATGGATGCGAGCAAAAGTCATGGTAACGCCAGCAGCGTCTCTTAACACTTTCTCTGTGCCAGTCTCTGGACCCTGTGGATTATGCTCGGGTGAGTTAATGTAATAATCGGGCGAGTACCAATCATTGACCCACTCACTGACTTGATTAGACATGCCATAGACACCGAGAGGGTTAGGTGGGAAGGTATCTACATCTTCTATGCCTGTAGAGGCATTCGCCTGAGACTGGTTATACTCGACGTAGGAGTTTGTCGTAGGGTCGATATAGACATCTTCAGAAACTTGTCGATAGCCATTATTGGTGGCGAAATAAGTTTTTTGTCCGCGGCTTCTGGCGGCATATTCCCACTGGGCTTCTGTTGGTAAATCGAACGGCAACCCACTCATAGAGCCAAGCCACTGACAATAGTCTTTCGCTTCCTGCCATTCTTTTGTGGAGGCAGCGTTATCTTTACGTTTCGTCGTGAGTATCTGGTAGCGCTCAGAGTTTCTCTCGATATGACGCCCATCACTAGACCAATCACGAGCGACTGGCAAATTATTAATCAAGCGCATCCATTCCATATCAATAAAACGAGTTTCAAATTTTGAGATTGAGTAGGAATCCAATGTCACCTTATGCAGCTGATGAGCGCCTGTTTCTGTACTGGAGGGGGAACTTAAGCACTCAACACCCGGTGCCCAATCCATTCGCTTGACAGTGCCACTGGGTACTAGGCAGGGGGCACCAAAGTCGCCCATGTCAAAACTGCCCCCCTCAACAAATATCAGCGTTTCGATAGCGCGCACCACTACGTCCGCCGCTCTTTGTCGTTGCACGTTGGTTGCATCGGGGTAGTGTTGCTCAATGTTGTTAACAATTGTATCCAACTGCTGCTGGGAAACGGTGTCACTGGTGACATGGATAACGGAACTATTGGTATTACACGCTGCCAGTAGTGGCAGCATACACCCCAAAGCTAACCCTCTGTTTTTCATTTGTTGTTCCTTTAGTTTAATGCCGCTATTTTACGCACAAACATGCTGAGAAAACAGTTGCAAAAACACCATAAGCCGAGTGATAACGCAGGAATTTTGTCACCAAGCTTTACGCTTACCTTTATGGCTAAAACCTTGGCCCGATTGGGCCACGCTCTTGGATGTTTTAAATTGTATTTCATCGCATTATGGTGCTTGTTAGCGAGGTGCTTATTGGTTTAGCTTAAGCACTCAGCATTAGGGAACCAATCGAGGCGCTTCTCTAGCGGTGTAGGGAAATCACAGTCGATTATCTAATGCCTATATTGCATAGTTTCAACTTTCTGAGGTCGATTTAGATTATGACTTCTCAACTAACACGTTAATCGTTGCGGAGTAACATGCAAAAAATAATCACATGGTTATCAATAATTACAATAGCGACCCTACTCGCACTGATTATTCTTTTCTTTACTTTGTTTCGATTTGAACAAACAGCGTCTACTCAACACCAAATGCTTGGTGAAATGTTATGGTTATCGGCTCCTGATGGAGGGGTCGGTTTCAGAATACTCGCATCAAGTCATCCGAACTATACGATTAAGATAGTGTGTAATACTCCTGATAATATTTGTGAACAAGGTACTTACAGGTATACAGGCACGGAACTACAAGAAGTTGAAATTAGTGATATTGCCTCATATCTAGGAGAGAGTATTGGACTAGTAAATGGAGAGTTTATGGTAAAAATAAGCGATTAGACGCTTTTTATGCAGGAAAGTTTGGCCAAAGCCTTGGCGCTTTTGACGAAAGTTCGGGATATGCAGGTAGTTCATCAGGGTACTCTGGTGGCACTCGTGGTGGCCTTTTAGGTAGTAGCAATGAGCCGTAAGCTAGTTATATTGGTCGGGGCAGTGAGTGTTGTATTTGTTTATATCGCCTTCTTTATTGCGACGATGTTTGCTTCAATGACTTTTAAAAACTGGGTTAGCCTTGGGTCATCTGTCGATGACTCTGATATTGCGACTGTTCAAAATATAATGAACACCCTAGTTAATATTTCTATTATGGTATTTTCACTGCATGTGATTTTGATAACTTTTATGTATTGGTATAACCGAAGCAAAAAGAGTTCATCCGAGTAGTCTGTAAGTAGAGACTAACAAAGCACTGTAAACCCATACCGCCAACGCAGTCTGGCGTTATTTTTATCGTTTGCGGAGTTATTGCTTGCCTTTCCGCCTTGGTATTGCACAATACCGCCCCTGACAAGCAATTTTATCAACACCAATCCAGACCCATGCTGTTAATCATCGATAACTACGATTCCTTTACTTACAACCTGTATCAATACTTTTGCGAGTTAGGTGCCGAGGTGAAAGTGGTGCGTAACGATGAAACAGATATAGCGGCGATTGAAGCGATGAAACCCAGCCATCTAGTGATCTCTCCGGGCCCGTGTACGCCTAATCAAGCTGGGGTCACCCTTGAGGTGATCGAACACTTTGCCGGTAAATTGCCGATACTTGGAGTGTGCTTAGGCCATCAGGCCATTGCTCAGGTGTTCGGTGGTGAAGTGGTGCGTGCTCGTCAGGTCATGCATGGAAAGACTTCCCCAATCCGACACAACGGCCGCAGTGTTTTTGCTGGTTTGAATAACCCTCTTACCGTGACACGTTATCATTCATTGGTGGTGCAAAACGGCACGCTACCCGAGTGTTTTGAGCTCACCGCTTGGACGGAACTCGAAGATGGCTCAATGGATGAAATCATGGGCTATCAGCATAAAACGTTACCTATTGATGCGGTGCAATTTCATCCAGAATCGATCAAAACTGAGCAAGGGCATGAGCTTCTCGCTAACTTTTTACGCCGTTAATGCCGTCTGTTGGCCTCAGTAAATTCTGACTGGGATCACTTTTTTTAACATTTCTTTCATATTGTTGCGCGCGGATATTATGTGAAAAACTATTCGTAGGCGTTGCCCTGCCTGACTCTCCGCCCTTGTTATTACTATGCTTAACTACAGCTTATCTTTGTTATAAGAATATATTGCTTCATAAAAGCGGTGGCTTAATGCATAAATACTCAAAGCGAATGCAGAACAGACTTTCAGCAGTGAAGTAAAAAGAATAATTCACTATTGAAATGGTTAATTAAATGTAAATACAATGCCGCAATTGCTTAAATGCAAAACAATATGTGCTTTCGTCAAATGAAAGCAAGGATGCAAAAATTACCTGGCATGCGGTATCGAGAGGGAATGTGCAATGACAGTCGAAAATAAAGTAGAACGCGGTTTGTTTAATGAGGTGATGGTGCCTTGTTATAACCCAATGGAAATGGTTCCGGTCAAGGGTGAAGGCGCCCGTGTTTGGGATCAGGAAGGCAAGGAATATATCGACTTTGCTGGTGGTATCGCCGTGAGCTGTCTGGGTCATTGTCACCCTGCTATGGTTAAGGCGCTGACTGAGCAAGGTCAGAAACTGTGGCACCTGAGCAATGTCATGACCAATGAACCTGCACTTCGCCTTGCGAAGAAGCTAACAGAGGTGAGCTTTGCAGAGAAAGTGTTCTTCGCTAACTCAGGCGCAGAAGCCAACGAAGCTGCGCTGAAACTGGCGCGTCGTTACGCTGCGGATAAGTTTGGCCCTGAAAAATCTGAAATCATCGCTTTCAAACAAGGCTTCCACGGTCGTACTTTCTTTACCGTCACGGTAGGCGGCCAGGCGGCTTACTCTGATGGTTTTGGCCCTAAACCTGGTGATGTGACTCACTTGCCATACAACGATATTGAAACGCTACGCGAGCACATCTCTGATCGTACTTGTGCCATCATGATGGAGCCACTTCAAGGTGAAGGCGGTATTATTTCTCCAACAGACGAGTTTGTTCAAACGGTTCGCGAGCTGTGTGACAAACACAATGCGCTGCTTATCTTTGATGAAGTTCAGACGGGTAACGGCCGTACTGGCCACTTCTACGCTTACCAAGGTCTGGGTGTGACACCAGATATTTTAAGCACAGCAAAATCGCTTGGTGGTGGTTTCCCTATCGGTGCGATGCTAACGACCTCTGAACTGTCTGAGCACATGAAAGTGGGGACACATGGTTCAACATACGGTGGTAACCCATTGGCGTGTGCGGTTGCAGAAGCGGTGGTCGACATCGTAAGCGCACCAGAAACTCTAGCGGGTGTTGCAGAACGTGAAGCGCTATTCCGTGATGGTTTAACTGCACTTAATGATAAGTACCACATGTTCTCAGAAGTCCGTGGTAAAGGTCTTCTGCTTGGTGCGGCTCTGAATGAAGAGTGGCAAGGCCGTGCGCGCGATGTACTGGTTGCCGCAGGTAAAGAAGGCTTGATGGTGTTAGTGGCAGGCGCGAATGTGGTTCGCTTTACACCTTCATTGGTTATCACCAAAGAAGAAATCGCAGAAGGATTAGCAAGACTAGATAAAGCTCTAGCAACGCTAGCTAAATAAGAAACACCTAGTCTAGTACTCATATTGATATAAACGGTGTCGTCCTCAAGAGGAAGGCACGACCGAGTTGGGGATCTCCTGCATCGCGTTGAGAGATTCCCAATCACGTTCGTTCCTCACTGAAGGGAATGACGAAGTCAAAGTATAAACGGATAACTCATGAGTACTAGCGTTCACTGCATCAGGAGGGAGTATCGATGCTGGTTGTTCGCCCTATAGCAATGTCGGACTACGACGCGCTGCACACGTGTGCGGTGGAATCGGGTCATGGATTTACATCTCTTCCGGTTAACGAAGAACTGTTAACCAATCGTATTACTCATTCAGAGTACAGCTTTGCCAAAGATAATGTGACTGAACCCGGTGACGAAGGTTACTTGATGGTTGGTTTCGACAGTGAGACTGGCGAAGTGGCAGGTTGTACTGGTATTGAAGCGTCTATTGGCTGGGATGTGCCATTTTATTCTTACCACATTAGCACCATAGTGCATTCATCACCGAAACTCGGGGTGAACAATGTGGTGAAGTTGCTGACGTTTGGCAATAACTACACAGGTTGTAGTGAAATTTGTACCTTGTTCCTACGCCCGGATTTCCGCGTTGGGCTCAACGGTCGTCTGATGTCGAAATGTCGTTTCTTGATGATGGCGGAGCATCCGCATCGTTTCTCGAAAACGGTATTTGCTGAAATGCGTGGTGTGTCAGATGAAGAAGGTAACTCACCATTCTGGCAATGGCTGCAAGAGCATTTCTTCTCGATTGACTTCACTATGGCAGATTACCTGACCGGTATCGGTAAGAAAGGTTTTATTGCCGACCTTATGCCTAAGTTGCCGATTTATATCAACCTGCTAAGCAAAGAAGCTCAAGCTGTGATTGGTCAGGTGCATGAAAATACTAAACCTGCACTGCGTCTGCTTGAGAAAGAAGGTTTTACGTGCCGTAACTACGTCGACATCTTTGATGGCGGCCCGTCCGTGGAATGTGATGTGCGCAATATTGAGTCGGTCCGTCACTCTTTCCGCGCCAAAATCACCATTGCTGAGCACACCAGCTCGCAAGATTACCTTATCTCAAACACATCGTTTGAAAACTTCCGTGCTGTAGCAACTAAAGCGGCGTACGACCAAGCTTCTGAATCTGTGATTCTGTCGCCGAGTGTGGCTAAAGCACTGGAAGTGAATGAAGGCGAATACGTTCGCATGCTGGCTCAGTAATCGAAAGGAATAGAAACATGACACATTGGATTGCAGGCGAGTGGCTTGCCGGGCAGGGCGAAGCAATGAATTCGACCAGCCCATACAACAATGAAGTGATCTGGCAAGGCGACAGTGCGTCACCTGCGCAGGTTGAAGCGGCAGTCAGTGCGGCTCGACACGCCTTCTTAAGTTGGAAAAAGATGACTTACGCTGAGCGTGAAGCTATCGTGCTGGCGTTTGCTGAGAAAGTAAAAGAAAACAGCGAACAAATCGCTGAAATCATTGCGAAAGAAACCGGAAAACCTATCTGGGAGACACGTACTGAAGCGGCAGCCATGGCTGGTAAGATAGCGATTTCTATCCGTGCTTATCATGACCGTACCGGTGAAGCGACACGCGAAGCCGCTGGCAACCAGATTGTTCTTCGTCACCGTCCTTTGGGTGTGATGGCGGTATTCGGCCCTTACAACTTCCCTGGGCACCTGCCAAACGGTCACATCGTGCCAGCATTGCTTGCAGGTAACACGGTTGTGTTTAAGCCATCTGAGCAAACACCACTGACTGGCGAATTCGCAATGAAACTTTGGCAACAGGCGGGTTTACCAGCCGGTGTCATCAACCTTGTTCAGGGCGCGAAGGAAACGGGTGTTGCTCTCGCCGATTCAAAAGGCATTGATGGTGTATTGTTCACCGGTAGTGCTAATACAGGTCATATCCTGCATCGTCAGTTTGCAGGGCAGCCGGGTAAAATGTTGGCGCTAGAAATGGGTGGCAACAACCCTATGGTGATCTCTGAGAATTATGGCGAGTTGGATGCAACCGTGTATACCATCATTCAGTCTGCTTTCATCAGTGCAGGTCAACGTTGTACTTGTGCACGTCGTCTCTACGTTCCTGTTGGTGAAAAAGGCGATCAACTGGTGACTAAGCTGGTTGAAGCGACAGAGAAGATTCGTGTTGATCAGCCATTTGCTGAGCCTGCGCCATTTATGGGCCCTCAAATTTCTAAAGCCGCGGCGGACTTTATTCTTAATGCGCAAACCAACTTACAAAGTCTTGGCGGCGTGAGTTTGCTAGAAGCGAAAGCGGGTGAAGCGGCATTTGTGTCTCCGGGCATTATTGACGTGACGCCAATTGCTGATCTGCCAGATGAAGAGTATTTCGGTCCACTACTGCAAGTGGTGCGTTACCAAGGCTTGGAAAAAGCCGTTGAGCTGGCAAACGATACGCGCTTTGGCTTGTCGGCTGGTCTGGTTTCCACTGACGATAGCGAGTGGGATTATTTTGTTGACCACATTCGCGCTGGTATTGTTAATCGTAATCGTCAGCTAACTGGCGCGAGCGGTGATGCGCCGTTTGGTGGTCCTGGTGCTTCGGGCAACCTACGACCAAGCGCTTACTACGCAGCAGATTACTGCGCATACCCAATGGCTTCAATGGAAGGGGGCGAAACACTACTACCCGCGACCTTAAGCCCGGGTGTTGAGTTATAAACATATTTTAAGGGTTTCCCTTACCGCCTCCCTTTTAGGGAGGTTTTTAAACGTCACAGGTTGAAGGCTATCTGATCAGATTTCTGGATAAATTTGGTCAGATAGCCTCCTTTATAAAAAATTCAGTCAACAATAAGTATAACTCCGTTAACGTAGACAAACCCAAACAAGGAGGCGTTATGACGCCACAAGTTTTATTCCAGTCGTTATGGAATGACTATATTCAACGCTTATGTCCCTCTGCTGATAACGTTCACCAACTGCTTCAGGAAAATGAGCCGCTGATCAATGACCACATCGCCCTGCGTACATTTAACGTAGCGCCTTTAGGCATTGAAACACTGGCCAAACCGTTTATCGACGTAGGCTACAAGCCATGCGGTGATTATGAGTTCGAAAGCAAGAAGTTAGTGGCGAAACATTTTGAGCACCCAGATCCGAAACAGCCGAAAGTGTTTATCAGTGAGTTAAAAGTGAACGAGTGTTCTCCAGAGCTTCAGGCCATTGTTGCCAAGCTGGTTGAGCAATTGGACACCGATAAACTAAAAGGTCATGAGTTCTTGTCTGGTGGGCGTCTGTGGGATCTGAGTTTTGCTGATTACCAGTTACTAGCAAAAGAGAGTGAATACGCTTCTTGGTTGGCCGCACACGGCTATGGTGCTAACCACTTTACGGTTAGCGTGAATCAGCTGGACGCTTTTGAAGAAGTGAAAGGCGTCAATGATCACCTGCGTGAAGCTGGTTTTACGATCAATGAATCGGGCGGTGAAGTAAAAGGCTCGCCTGATGTGCTGCTTGAGCAATCCTCTACCATGGCAGATAAAGTGCCAGTGACCTTCACTGAAGGGACTGAGATGATTCCTGGTGGCTTCTATGAGTTTGCTAAGCGCTACCCTATGAGCAACGGTGAACTCTATCCAGGATTTGTTGCAGCCTCTGCTGATAAGATCTTCGAAAGTACTAACGGGTAGGAAGATCTGAGAACGGACTTCGTCCTCGGGATCGCTGCGCTTCGAGATACGGGCTGCGCCCTGCGAGAATTTAGAACGGGCTGTGGTGAAACAGTCGTCATTCCATAGACCGACGGAGGAGGGAGTCGGGAATCTTTATAGATTGACTCGCTTGTGTTAAGAGATCCCCAACTCGGTCGTCCCTCCCTCTCGGGGATGACATAAGCAAAAAAAGCCACCAATGTCTCCATTGGTGGCTTTTAAATTCTTAGCGGTTAATCGAAATTAACGGGTACCGTAAACAACGATTGTTTTACCGTGGGCAGAAATCAAGTTCTGCTCTTCTAGCATCTTCAAGATACGACCTACGGTTTCACGAGAACAGCCAACAATCTGACCGATTTCCTGACGAGTGATCTTGATCTGCATGCCGTCTGGGTGTGTCATTGCATCTGGCTGTTTTGCTAGGTTAAGCAGTGTCTGCGCGATGCGACCTGTTACGTCAAGGAATGCCAAGTCACCGACTTTCTGACTGGTCACCTGCAGGCGGCTTGCCATTTGTGCAGACAGACGCATCAGGATGTCAGGGTTAACCTGGATTAGCTGACGGAATTTCTTGAATGAAATTTCTGCTACTTCACAAGGAGATTTGGCACGAACCCATGCCGTACGCTCTTGGTCTTCTTCGAATAAACCAAGTTCACCGATAAAGTCACCTTGGTTTAGGTAAGAAAGGATCATTTCCTTACCTTCTTCGTCTTTAATAAGTACAGCCACAGAACCTTTAACAATGTAGTAAAGAGTCTCTGCTTTTTCGCCCGCATGAATGAGCGTGCTTTTTGATGGGTACTTATGAATATGACAGTGTGAAAGGAACCACTCTAATGTTGGATCGGTTTGAGGTTTACCTAGAACCATAATATCTCACTTCCTCTGCAGGGTACGCTTGCTGCTTTCCATGTTGTAGCTAAGCCTTGAATCAAGACCTACTAGGATAAGAGCACTTTTCAAATGCTGCAAGCCATCTTTGTTTCGGTTTCAAATAGTATCTTTTTTTGAAATCGATTTCTTGATTTTAATCGGGTACATCTTACGATTTTGTACGCAAAAATGTGCACATGATCACGGTATGAAAAGTAATCGTGTTTAGAACGCGAGTCTTAGCCAATTTTTCCGGTTTCAATTAACTGTTGCAAGATAGGGCGAACAATCAGCTCGACAGCGAAACTCATTTTTCCGCCCGGCACCACGAGCGTGTTGTGACGTGACATAAATGAACCGTCAATCATGGCCAGCAGGTATGGGAAGTCGACATTCTTGATACCACGCAGGCGAATGACAACAAAGCTTTCATCTAAGCTTGGGATGCCTTTAGCATTAAGTGGGTTGGAAGTGTCGACGGTCGGAACACGCTGGAAGTTGATGTGAGTTCTTGAGAACTGAGGAGTGATGTAGTTGAGGTAGTCGTCCATCGAACGGACAATTGAATCCATCACCGCTTCACGCGAATGGCCGCGGTCACGGGTGTCTCTGACAAACTTTTGGATCCATTCCAAGTTGACAATGGGGACCATGCCGATCAGAAAATCGACGTGTTGAGCGACATTCACATCGCCATCAACGACGCCACCGTGTAAGCCTTCATAAAACAGCACATCAGAGTTTTCTGGCAGTTCTTGCCACGGCGTAAAGGTCCCCGGCATTTGGTTGTATGGTACGGCTTCATCAAAGGTGTGCAGATAACGACGTACCTGACCTGTCCCTTCGTTACCGTATTTACGGAAAAACTCTGCGAGCGCCGGAAAGTCGTTGGCCTGCGGACCAAAGTAGCTAATGTGACGACCTTGCTCACGGGCTTTACGAATTTCGACATCCATCTCTGGGCGAGTAAAACGGTGAAAGCTATCACCTTCGACCCAAGCGGGCTTGACGTTCATCATGTTGAACATTTTGCGGAACGCTTCAGATGTCGTAGTAGTGCCTGCACCAGAAGAACCGGTGACGGCAATGATTGGATGTTTTGCTGACATGACAAACCTTGTCTGTAAATAACTGTCCCTTGTTGCATGTCACTATAACACGCTTTATTGGAAGGGCACGGTATGATGTGTTTTAAATTAAAACTTTTGCTTGAGTTGAATATCGACGGTTTCGTGAAGCTCGGAAAACACCACAACAGCCTCGCCTGATTCGAGCTGGCTTTTTATTTGCTCGACTTTGTCTGGTAGGGATATTTCCAGTTCGCCATAATCAGTGCCCTCGCGAAGGACAAATTCACGAATCAGGTTGTCTAGTGTGTCTGAGTCAATTTGTTGCCATGGAACGATCATAAATACCTCTGTCTTTTATGCTCGAAAAGTTGAGGGCTATTATCCAGAAACCGCCAGACTTTGGTAGTAGGCTGGTAACGCTTCTTCTAACCAGAACCTAGGTTTGAGTGCACTGCCAGTTAAGAAACCAACGTGTCCACCTTGTTCGAACAGCCGGTAGTCGATATTGTCCGGGAGGACATATTTAGGGATCACCGCATCGGTCATGAAAGGGTCGTCTTTAGCATGGATGATTTGTGTCGGTATGCGAATGTCTTTCAATTTGTGGATACCCGAACAACGTTGATAATAATCCTGTGCGTCTTTAAAGCCGTGCAGTGGTGCAGTGATCAAGTCATCAAATTCAAACAACTTGGTGACTCGCTTAATGCTCTGGTAAGAAACATCGAGTTCACCTTTAATTAGGTGATGTTTCCGCAAAGCCGTTTTTTTCAACGATGAGAGTAAGTAGGTCTTGTAAACCTTGGAAAAACCCTTCTCGATGCGTTCTGAACAAGCCGATAGGTCAAGTGGTGCCGACACTATGGTCGCCGCAGAAAGCAGAGGCGCTTGATTGTACTCAGCTAGATAGTTAGCCAACATGTTGCCACCGAGCGAAATCCCAACGGCGACTTTGGTTTCGTTCGGCACTTGTTGATTGAGCTGCTCAAGGAAGAAACGCGCATCTTCTACTTCACCGGAGTGATATGCGCGTGCCCGGTGGTTAGGTTTACCGCTACAGCCACGGAAATGCATCATCACAGATAGCCAACCTTGCTGAGAAAATGCGTGCATCAAGCCATTGGCATATGGGCTGTAAAAGCACCCTTCTAGGCCATGAAACAAGATAAAAACAGGCTTTTTCTTCGCGTGTTCAGTTTGCCAGTCTTCACTCCACGCCAGATCGAGGAAATCACCATCTGGAGTATTCAGGGTTTGCCACAGTGGTTCAAATAGCGCTTTTTTGCGAATAAATCGTGGCGCTAGAGTTTGCAGATGCGGATTGGCTAATCCTTTGGCAGCAATAAATTGAGTCATAAGAAAGCCTGTCAGTGGGTGAGATCATCGATGGATTGGGCAAAAACGGCGTGTAAATGTTCTCCGCCAAGCTGACGACAATATCTTAACGTCAGCGGTTCATCTTGGTTATTCTGTAATTCTATACTATTGATGCAGTCGACCAGATCAGACTGCTGCTGCTTTTCGAGTTGTAATTCGAACTGCAAAGCCTCTCTGTAGAGGGTCTCAGAAACATGAGATTTGAGTTTACGGCGCAGGTCTCGATAGCTGTGTAACAAGGTTTCTGAGCGCCCCAAACATTCTTCGACTTTGTGCCAGTCTTCATCGAGAAAGGCAGCTTGCTGCTCATCGAGCCATTTCAGCAGCAACAGCAAGTTCACATTGCCTTTGAACTGGTTTTGTAAATTCAGGCACGCATCTTTGACTTCCCTAACACTGTAATACTGTAGGCTGAACTGCCATAAACGTTCTAGTGTCAGAGATGTTGATACGTGCTTTGAGCTCATTGACCGTTAAACTCCTGTTCCATCTGCTCCAGCTCTTCCTGTAGCGCCATCCATTCCATTTCGACGTCTTCCAGTTCGGCTTTAGCCTGACTCTGAACGGTTAATATCTGATTAAGTTTAGCTTTGTTTTCCGCTTCATACAGCGAGTTATCAGATAATTGCGTTTCTGCTTCCGTTAATTGATGACCAAGGGTCTCCATCTTAGCCTCAAGTTTAGTGAGTGTTTTTCGTGCAGGAGCGGTCTGTTTACGGAATTCGGCTTCACGACGCTTCTGCTCTTTTTTGGCAGCGGCACTGTTGATGTTGCTCTTCTCCGGTTGCGCAGATTGCGCTTCGCGGCGTTCCGCTTTTTGCTGTTCTGTCAGCCACTTGTAGTAATCATTCAGATCACCATCAAAAGGGGCAACCTGACGATCATGAACTAAGTAGAGATCGTCTGTGGTTGCGCGCAGCAAGTAACGGTCGTGTGAAACAATCACCATCGCACCTTCGAACGTTTGTAGAGCCAGCGTGAGCGCTTGGCGCATGTCTAAGTCTAGGTGGTTAGTCGGCTCATCAAGCAGCAATAAGTTTGGTTTTTGCCAAACGATCAGAGCCAGTACGAGGCGAGCCTTCTCTCCACCAGAGAAAGGGGCCACTTTTTCTAGCGCTTTATCACCTTGGAATCCAAAACTGCCCAGATAATTACGTAGCTCAAGTTCGTTTTTATCCGGTGCAATTTGCATCATATGCTGCAGTGGTGTCTCTTCTGGGTGCAGTGTCTCTAACTGGTGCTGAGCGAAGTAACCAATCTTAACCCCCTGAGAGTATGTCAGATCGCCACCTTGAGGGTTCAATTCACGAGAAAGCAGTTTGATTAGGGTGGATTTACCCGCGCCGTTACGTCCAAGTAGACCTATCCGGCTACCAGGAACCAGATTGAGGCGGATTTTTTCTAAGATCAGCTTGTCATCATAACCCGCAGAGACCTCATCCATCATAATGATTGGGTTAGGCAACGCATCGGGATCGCGGAATTGGAAACTGAATGGGTTATCAAGCTGAGCAGGTAGAACTTTTTCCATACGCTCAAGGGCTTTGATACGGCTTTGTGCTTGGCGAGCTTTTGAGGCTTTATAGCGGAAGCGGTCGATATAACTCTGCATATGCGACATTTGCTTTTGCTGCTTTTCAAATTGTGCTTGCTGCAAGATGAGCTTTTGCGCACGCTGATCTTCAAACGAAGAGTAGTTACCCGTGTACGCATTCATCTGCTCATTTTCGATATGAATAATACGGCCGACGATAGGATCGAGGAAATCACGGTCGTGTGAGATCAGGACGAGCGTGCCTGGATAGTTTTGCAACCACCTTTCTAACCACATCACAGCATCAAGATCTAAGTGGTTGGTTGGCTCATCGAGTAGCAAAAGATCGGAGCGACAAAGCAGGGCTTGTGCAAGGTTAAGGCGCATACGCCAACCACCAGAAAATTGAGTGAGGTTCCAGCTCATCTGATCTTGGCTAAAACCCAAACCATCAAGCAGTTCTGCGGCGCGAGCACGAATGCTGTAACCTCCAATGGTCTCAATTTTTCCGTGCAATTCGGCAACAAGTGTACCGTCATCGGTTTGTTCAGCGTTGAGTAGCTGTGCTTCCAGTGCACGATATTCACGATCACCGTCAATGACGTATTCCAGTGCCGGACGTTCGAGAGCGGGGGTTTCTTGCGCTACCCACGCCATTTCCCAATGGGAAGGCTTGCTGAAGTTACCAGCATCAATAGACAGTTCATCTTTGATCAATGCAAATAGGGTAGATTTACCGCAGCCGTTTTTACCGACTAGGCCGACTTTGTCGCCTGGGTGAATGGTCGCTGAAGTTTGGTCCAGCAGTGGCTTACCGCCACGCAGCAGCTGGATGTCAGAAAAGGTAATCATAATCTTGTGCTTTATTCTTGCTCGTATCGCGTCGAATAGTAGGGGGAATGAGATAAAATGTCGATCATTGCGTTATGCTTAACAACAACGTATAACAAACCGATAACGATAAAATTGTACCTAACGATAACTTAGGTATTGAAAACAAAAGGATGGCTACTTACGGAATGGCTGCAAACGATTTAAATACTGAGTCGCCTGAAAAACCGAAAGTGCTTGTGATTTATGCTCACCCTGAATCGCAAAGTTCTGTCGCGAACCAAGTGATGATTAAGAAGATAACGGCGCTTGATCACGTCACTGTGCATGATCTCTATGCGTATTACCCCGACTTTTTTATTGATGTGGATGCCGAGCAGCAGCGTCTACTTGCTCATGATGTGATCGTTTTTCAGCATCCGCTGTATATGTACTCTTGTCCGGCACTGCTTAAAGAGTGGATGGATCGAGTGTTGGGTAAGGGGTTTGCTTATGGAAAAGGCGAAGCACTGAAGGGTAAATATTGGCGCAGTGTTATTACCACAGGTGGTAATGAGGATGCCTTTGGCAGCAGTGGTTACAACAAGTATCCGCTGTCAGAAATTTTACAGCCGTTTGAGTTGACCGCAGCGTTGTGCCAAATGGCATGGATTGAACCGTTGGTGCTTTACTGGGCTCGTAATGTCTCTGATATGGACCGCTATCAGCACGCAGAGGCTTATCGCCAATGGCTGCTCAACCCGACGATGACTGCAACTTCAGGAGAAACTCATGGCACTTGAAAATGATTTCCTTCAGAGCTGCATCATTTTTCTAACCGCAGCGGTCGTTGCAGTGCCATTGGCCCAACGTTTAGGGCTTGGCTCGGTGTTGGGGTATCTGCTGGCCGGTATTATTATTGGCCCTTGGGGGTTAGGCCTTATCAGCGATGTGGAAGCGATTCTCCACTTTGCTGAATTTGGTGTGGTCCTGCTGCTCTTTCTGATTGGTCTCGAACTGAATCCCAAAAAGCTGCTGCAAATGAAAGGGCCGATTCTCGGGCTTGGCGGTGCACAGGTTGTGATTACCACCGCGGTCTTGGCGAGCGTAACCAATCTCGCTGGCGTTAATTGGCAAACCAGTTTAGTGATTGGTATGGGGTTGGCGTTGTCATCGACCGCTATCGCGCTGAAAGTGATCGAAGAGCGAGGTTTGGCTGGCAGTGAAGCGGGTCAGTCTGGGTTTGCCGTATTGCTTTTTCAGGATATTGCGGTCATCCCCATGTTGGCGATTTTGCCTATTCTAGCAGGCAACACCGCAGGGGATTGGCTCGATGCCATGTGGATGTTGGGTGGTGTTATCGGCCTTCTGGTTGGCGGCCATTTTCTACTTCGCCCGCTATTCCGCTACGTGGTGTTGAGTGGAGTACGAGAGCTATTTACGGTCGCTGCGTTACTGTTAGTGATCGGCATCGCATTGCTGATGCAGCATCTTGGCTTGTCTATGGCACTCGGCACTTTCCTTGCTGGCGTCCTTCTGGCTGAGAGTGAGTATCGCCACGAGCTTGAGATCGCTATCGAACCATTCAAAGGGCTACTTCTTGGGTTGTTCTTTATTGCCGTGGGTATGGCGGTGAACTTAGGCCTGTTAGCCTTGGAGCCTTGGAATGTACTGATGGCGGTGTTTGGCTTAGTGGCCGTCAAGGCAGCTATCCTTTACTTCTTAGCCCGCTTGGCAGGCAGTAAACCTAAAGCCCGCAGTAAGATGGCGGCTATTTTAAGCCAAGGCGGCGAGTTTGCGTTTGTTATTTTTACAGCGGCGAGCGCAGAAGGTCTGTTAGCGCAAGAGCAAACTGCTTTTCTACTTGTCGTGGTGAGTTTATCTATGGTCACTACGCCCCTGCTATTGATGGCACAAAGTAAGTGGTATGCACGTGGCTTGAATGATGATGCGGGGTCGCTGCACACGGATGTAGTTAACCGTGAACCAAGAGTGATTATTGCGGGTTTTGGTCGTTTTGGTCAGATTGTTGGTCGACTCATGTACGCCAACAAAATTCGAGTAACGGTACTAGAAAGTGACGCCAGTCAGATCCAATTACTCAGAAAGTATGGCTATAAGGTTTTTTATGGTGATGCTACGCAGTTAGACTTGCTGCGGGCTGCTGGAGCCGATAAAGCCGAAGCAATGGTGATTTGTACCGATTCTCCCGACGAAATCATGAAGATTATCGATTTGTGTCAGTACCATTTTCCGCATCTTAAGCTTTTGGCACGGGCACGAAGTCGAGTTGAGGCCTATCAGCTGTTGAGCCATGGGGTCGAAAACTACTCAAGGGAGACATTTCTCGGTGCTTTAGACTTGGGTCGCCAAGCGTTAACTGAGCTCGGGATGCACCCCTATCAGGCCAAGCGAGCCGAAGCGCACTTTAGAAAATTAGATAATGCGATGTTGAAAGAATTATTACCTCAGCATCATGAAGACAAGCAATTGGCCATGAGAGCCAAAGAAGCCCGAAAAGAACTGGAAGAAATTTTTGGTCGCGAGATGGAAAAAGATCAGCAATCAAAGAACTTCTGGGATTAAATCCAAATCTTCCCAGAGCATGGCAACCATTCCATTCTGGTGAAGATTTACGTTGTGGAATGAAAAAATGAAAAAAGATTTATCGCAGGTGCTAGCTGCCCTAAATGTGCTCAGCAAGATACTTTGCGCTGGTGGATAGAAAACAATATTGAGTTAGTTGAGTGTGTAGAGTGTGAGTATCAGGAGCAGCGTAAACCGCAATCTGTAGAGAAAACCGAACACTCCCAACAAGAGATGATCGGTATTTTTAAGCCAGATTGATTGAGTTTCTTTATTTGATCCCCATAATATCCCGCATAGAAAATTGTTATTCGGAGCAACTCAATTGCTCCGTTTCTTTATCTCCTTGGAGTCATTATGAAAATTGAAAAGAATGTAGTAGTAAGCCTTGCTTACCAGGTTAAGCTGGAAGATGGTGCTGTGGTTGATCAATCAACAGCAGAAGCGCCACTGGATTACCTACACGGCAACAACAACCTGATCACAGGTCTTGAGACTGCACTGGAAGGTAAGGAAGCGGGCGCTCAGTTCTCAGTAACAGTGTCTCCAGAAGAGGCTTACGGCGATCACAACGACGCACTTGTTCAACGTGTACCTGCGAATGTATTCCAAGGTGTTGATGAGATTGAAGTGGGTATGCGTTTCCTTGCAGATACTGACCAAGGTCCAATCCCTGTTGAAGTGACAGAAGTGGACGGCGACGAAGTGGTGGTGGATGGCAACCATATGCTTGCGGGTCAGACTCTGACTTTCGATGTTGAAGTTGTAGCGGTACGTGAAGCGACAGCAGATGAAATTGAACACGGTCATGTTCACCAAGCTGGTGGTTGTGGTCACGACCACGATCACGAAGGTGGTTGCTGTGGTGGCGAAGGCCATGATCACAGTGAAGAGAAGAAAGATGGCTGCTGCGGTGGCGGTAGCTGTGGTTCTCACTAATCCGTTAGCTTATAGCTAGATTGAAAAGGCGTTTCCCGCTGTACGGGAAACGCCTTTTTTGTTATTAACTTATCAGTTAACTCGTTGTTAGGAGAGCCGTCGATGACTCAACCATTCTCAATCGCCATTCATGGCGGAGCCGGAACTATATTGCGTGATCAAATGAGCGAAGAGTTAAAGGCTTCCATCCTAGAAGACCTTGAAGCTTCGGTTCGCGCTGGGCATAGCGTTCTAGCTCAGTCGGGTGATGCGTTGGATGCGGTCGTTGCCGCGGTTAAAGTGCTTGAAGACTCACCAAACTTCAATGCTGGCAAGGGCTCTGTCTTAACCCATAAAGAAATTGTTGAGATGGATGCCTCTGTTATGCACGGCAAAGAATCCAATGCTGGCGCGGTGGCTGGCGTGCGCCATATCCGTAACCCTATTGAGCTGGCTCGTGATGTGATGACAGACAGTAACCATGTGCTGTTGGTTGGGGAAGGAGCAGAAGAATTTGCCTTTGAGCAGGGGCATCAATACACCGAGCAAGATTATTTCTTCACTGACCGACGTTATGATCAACTGCAGTCGATGAAAGAGAAGGGTTTATTTGCTCTTTCTGAGTCTAAGTACCCAGATGATAAAAAGTATGGAACCGTAGGCGCTGTCGCGCTAGACCAGCAAGGCAACTTAGCGGCTGCGACTAGCACTGGTGGTGTGACCAATAAAAAGTACGGTCGAGTGGGAGATTCTTCCATCATTGGCGCGGGTACGTTTGCCGAAAATGGCAATGTAGCTGTATCGACAACTGGGATGGGTGAGTATTTCATCCGTAAAACCGTTGCGAGTGATGTGGCAGCGCGAATGCGTTATCTCAAGGAAGATGTACACACGGCCTGCGAGACTGTGATTCAAGGCGAGTTGAAGGCCATGGGTGGCGAAGGGGGCTGATTGCCATCGACGGTGATGGACGTGTTCACTTTGCGATGAACAGCAGCGGTATGTATAGAGCGGGTATTGGCACGGATGGCAGCTTGTTGGTGAAGATTTATGCCGATGAATAGAGTCAAAAAAAACCTAATATTAGCACTAACAAAAGGATAGCGCTTCATTACACTTCTATGATTAAAAAATGACTGCAAGAAGTGTGATTCAGTGCTAGAATCCATTTTTAACTACCAATCAGACTTGGAAAGATGGGAAATAACGTAGTCGTTCTGGGCACCCAATGGGGTGACGAAGGTAAAGGTAAAATCGTAGACCTTTTAACTGAAGATGCAAAATACGTGGTTCGCTACCAAGGCGGTCACAACGCAGGTCACACTCTAGTCATTGACGGTGAAAAAACCGTTCTTCACTTAATTCCATCAGGTATTCTTCGCGATAACGTAAAATGTGTTATCGGTAATGGCGTTGTGCTATCGCCTGAAGCTCTCCTTAAAGAAATGAAGCCTCTTGAAGAGCGCGGTATTCCAGTACGCGAGCGTCTTTTCGTTTCTGAAGCTTGTCCTCTAATTCTTCCTTACCACATCGCTATCGACAACGCGCGTGAAATCGCTCGTGGCGCGAAAGCTATCGGTACAACGGGTCGTGGTATCGGTCCGGCTTACGAAGATAAAGTGGCTCGTCGCGGTCTACGCGTCGGTGATCTTTTCGATAAAGAAATGTTCGCTGAGAAACTAAAAGAAGTCATGGAATTCCATAACTTCCAGCTAGAGCATTTCTACAAAGCAGAAACAGTTAGCTACGAAGCGGTACTTGAGCAGTGCATGGGTTACGCAGACCTTCTTACTTCAATGGTGATGGACGTTACTGACGAACTAGACGCAGCTCGTAAGCGCGGCGACAAGATCATGTTCGAAGGTGCTCAAGGTACGCTACTTGATATCGACCACGGTACTTACCCATACGTAACGTCTTCTAACACGACGGCTGGTGGTGTTGCTGCAGGTTCTGGTTTTGGCCCTCGTCACATCGGTTACATCCTTGGTATCACTAAAGCGTACTGTACTCGTGTTGGTTCTGGTCCATTCCCAACAGAACTTTACGACGGTCTAGATAAGCAAGATCCAGTTGGTAAACACCTAGGCGATGTTGGCCACGAGTTTGGCGCAACAACTGGTCGTCTACGTCGTACTGGTTGGTTTGATGCAGTGGCAATGCGCCGTGCAATTCAAATCAACTCACTAACCGGTATGTGTCTGACTAAACTAGACGTTCTTGATGGTCTGAAAGAGATCAAGATCTGTACTGGTTACAAGATGAAAGATGGCGCTATCCTAGAAGTGTCTCCAATGGCCGCTGAGTCATTCGAAGAAGCAACGCCAATCTACGAAACTATGCCAGGTTGGTCTGAGACAACATTTGGTGCTAAGTCTATCGACGCGCTTCCACAAGCAGCTCTAGACTACATCAAGCGTATCGAAGAGTTAACGGGTGTTCCTGTCGACATTATCTCGACTGGCCCAGATCGCAACGAAACAATCATCAAGGTTCATCCTTACGAATCTTAATTCTGATTGTTATCCACGATTGTAAAAACCAGCGCATCAGCGCTGGTTTTTTTTATGCTTAATTTTCATGCGCTATCTATACTGACAGTGGCAAGTTTTTGCCAGTCGTCGGCAATTTTGATTAAAGAGTTAGCAGCCGTTGCCGATACAGGTATCAAGATTGCCGTTTTGCGGTTAATCCTAAAGATACAGGTTGCTAACAACCAGCTTGTATGACCTGTCTTGTGAGCGGATAGGTGTAGACATTATCGAAGTCAAAGAGTGCAGACAATGAAGCTAAGAAAGTTAGCTGCTTCGATGGTATTTTTGTTTGGGGTTTCTGTGGCTAATGCCAATGAGCTTACTGAGATCGGTGAGCCTATTCCCATATATACCGAAGCTGAACTGATAAAACTGATCAACGAAAACAAACATTTAGAACAAGTTAAGTCAGACAATTGCCAATTAGTTGAAGATATCGTCGCTCGAGCGACCCGGATCAGCCTACCATCCTACGAGTTTTTGTATGGAGACATGCTGGCGTGGGGAGTCTGTGTCGAGCAGGATGTGGAACTTGGCTTGTACTATATGGAAAATGCGGCGCATCAGGGTTTACCTGCGGCATTGGAGCAGCTCGGGCGTTATTACTCGCGCGGCACCTTGGTTCAGCAGGACAAAGAACGAGCAATCCCTTACTTACGTGAAGCGGCTGCGATGGGCAATCTTAATGCACGCATCCATTTGGCGGAACTGCTGCTGCGTGATTACGGCAGCCCGTTAGATTATGAAGATGCGTATCGCTGGCTGTACAATTCGGTGACGGCGGACCAGCGTACGCACAAACGCATTTCAATTCTGCGCCAAGGCCTAGAGCGTCGAATGCCACAGAATATTATCGCCAGAGCAAAAAAAACGCGATACTTTCTGGTAATCCAATAACCCGACTGCACTCAGGTTACACCAAAACGCTCAGCATAAGCTGGGCGTTGTTGCTTTATATTTCCACTACTTGGTTGCATTCCTCGCCCGTGTTTGGCAAGAAACCTTGCCTTTGTGTTCGTTCGCTTCCCCCGTAAAGCTGCAGCTGGTCTCTAGCGTAAGCCACTAAGATTGTGACCAATCATAGCCAGTGATGAAAATAGAGTGAGAATTTGGCTTTTTAATCTAACTCTCCTGTAGCTTAGTAAGTGAGTCAGATATACTAGCTTTAATTACCTTCCTTGTTTAATTAGGCGCGCCTATGTCAGAAAACACCACAAACGATCCTTTTGCCGCTCGTGAGTCAGAGAACTACGAAAACCCAATTCCCAGTCGGGAGTTCATTCTTGAATTTCTTGAGCAGGCTGGCGTTCCTTTAAATCGCAACGATCTTTTTGAAGCGCTTCATTTAGAAGGTGAAGAGCAATATGAAGGCTTACGCCGTAGATTAAGAGCGATGGAACGTGATGGTCAACTGGTGTTTACCCGCCGTCAATGCTACGCCTTGCCAGAAAAACTCGAAATGGTGAAAGGTTACGTTATCGGACACAAAGATGGTCATGGCTGGGTGCGGCCTGAAGGGAGTGTGGGCAAAGATAACGATGTGGTATTGCCTCATCACCAGATGAAAAGTGTTTTGCATGGCGACTATGTGTTAGTCCAGCCAACACAGAACTCCAAGCGAGGAAGAAAAGAAGGTCGTTTGGTTCGCGTGCTTGAAGAGCGTCAGACGCAAATTGTGGGTCGATTCTTTATGGAGTACGGCTATTCCTATGTTGTGCCCGATGATTCGCGTATTAGCCAAGACATCCTGATCCCGAATGACTTACGTGCAGGAGCGCGTATGGGTAACGTCGTGGTGATTGAAATTACCGATCGTGGCTCTCGCTCTCGTGGCATGATGGGCAAAGTGATTGAAGTTCTGGGTGAAAATATGGCCCCGGGGATGGAGACACAAATTGCTATCCGTACTCACCAAATTCCGCATGAGTGGCCTGAAGCGGTCGATAAGCAAATAGAAGGGCTTGGTGAAGACGTACCGGAAGAGGCAAAAGTCGGTAGGGTAGACCTACGCGAACTGCCACTCGTGACTATCGATGGCGAAGATGCTCGCGACTTTGACGATGCTGTTTTCTGTGAGAAAAAGAAAAGCGGTGGTTGGAGGCTTTGGGTCGCTATTGCCGATGTCAGCTATTACGTTCGTCCAGACAGTGCACTGGATAAAGAAGCGATTAACCGCGGTAACTCGGTTTACTTCCCATCGCAAGTCGTTCCAATGCTTCCGGAGGTATTGTCTAACGGCTTATGTTCTCTCAACCCGCAAGTTGATCGCCTATGTATGGTGTGTGAGATGACCATCTCTGAGACGGGTAAGTTATCTGGCTATAAGCACTACGAAGCGGTGATGAACTCCCATGCTCGCCTGACTTACAACAAGGTACACCATATCCTTGAAGGAGATGAGGAGCTGCGCCAAAGATACGAACCACTCGTTCCTCACTTAGAAGAGCTCCATAAGATGTACAAAGTGCTTAAGCATGCTCGTGACAATCGTGGTGCGATTGAATTTGAAACGGTGGAAACCAAGTTCATCTTCAATGCGGAGCGTAAGATTGACAGTATTGAACCTGTGATTCGCAACGATGCGCATAAGATTATTGAAGAGTGTATGATCTTAGCCAATATCGCTTCTGCTTCTTTGGTCGAAAAAGCAAAGGAACCGGCACTCTACCGAATTCACGAATCTCCGGGTGAGCTACGTCTGCAAGGTTTCCGAGACTTCTTAGGTGAGCTAGGTCTGCACTTAAATGGTGGTTTAGAACCATCGCCAACCGATTACGCTGACTTAGTTAAGCAAATTGGCGAGCGTCAAGACAAAGAACTGATTCAAACCATGTTATTACGTTCGATGAAGCAGGCGGTCTATAACGCAGATAACTGCGGCCACTTTGGCTTGGCACTAAAACGCTACGCGCACTTTACCTCGCCTATTCGTCGCTACCCAGACTTGCTATTGCATCGCGCGATCAAATATCTAATTGCCAAAGAGAATGGCACATTGAAAGATCGCTGGACACCGACAGGTGGTTGCCACTATTCATTTGATGACATGGACTTCTATGGTGAGCAATGTTCGATGACTGAGCGTCGTGCCGATGACGCGACTCGTGAAGTCTCTGACTGGCTCAAATGTGAGTACATGCAAGATCACGTTGGTGAAGAGCTGGAAGGTGTGATTGCTAATGTGACTGGCTTTGGTTTCTTTGTCCGTCTAACTGAATTGCATATTGACGGACTAGTGCATATTTCTGCTTTGGCAAACGACTACTACCAGTTTGATCCGATTGGACAGCGACTAATTGGTGAAACTTTCGGCGCTATCTATCGCCTTGGTGATGCAGTGAAAGTGAAAGTGCTGTCTGTAAATCTAGATGATCGACAAATTGACTTTGAATTAGTCGAAACTAGTCGTAAGCTACGCGGCAAAGGAAAAACAGCCAAAAAACGTGCAGCCGAGGCACAGAAAAAAGCTAAGGCCAAAAAAAATGCGGCAGCGAATGGTCGTCGTTCCGCAGATAAAGCGAAGCCTATGGTTGAACCAACAAAACGCCCGGATGGCAGTCAGGAAGAAGGCAAAGGCAGTAAAACCTCGAAGAAACCTTCAGAAAAAGCGCGTAAGAAAAAGCCACGTCACAAAGCAAAGAAAGCGCGTGGTAAAAAACAGTAATCGGATAAATTAATGAGTAATGAATTTATTTACGGCATTCACGCAGTAAAAGCGGTACTGGCAAAAGAGCCAGAGCGCTTTGTTGAAGCCTTCGTATTAAAAGGTCGTCAAGATGACCGCTTAATGCCAATCTTGAATGAACTCCAGATATGTGGTGTGTCGATTCAACAAATGACACGTAAAACTCTGGATGACAAAGCACGTGGTGCTAATCACCAAGGCATTATGGCTAAGGTGAAGCCAGCTAAGCCGCTGAATGAAAATGATCTCGATGACATTCTTGCCCAACATTCCACACCGTTATTGCTAGTATTGGATGGAGTCACTGATCCGCATAACCTAGGCGCGTGTCTACGCAATGCTGATGCTGCGGGAGTGGCGGCGGTGATTGTTCCTAAGGATAAGTCAGCGAATATTACGGCTACGGTCAGCAAAGTCGCATGTGGCGCAGCAGAAACAGTACCTTTGGTTCGCGTAACCAACTTAGCACGCACAATGCGCGCATTGCAGGAACAGGGGATCTGGTTTGTTGGCACGGCTGGCGAAGCAACTCATGACCTCTACCAAGCTAAATTAACTGGGCCTCTTGCGATCGTCATGGGCGCAGAAGGCGATGGTATGCGTCGCCTGACACGTGAAACTTGTGATGACCTAATCAAGATCCCTATGGCAGGGAGTGTCTCAAGTCTAAATGTCTCTGTTGCCTCAGGCATTTGTTTGTTTGAAGCGGTACGTCAGCGCTTAGCGTAAAAAGTTGGAATACATATAAAGAGCGGGCTGTTGTTTCAGCCCGCTCTTTTATGTTGTTACATCGCTAAATGGAATCGATGACTCCAGGTATGTCATTCCATAGACCGAAGAAGGAGGGAGTAGGGAATCTCTTAAAGACATCTACTTGAGTTACGAGATCCCCAATTCGCTCGTCCCTCACTCTTGAGGATGACCGTTTTGGATTTGCAGGAAATCGAATACCATTTACAGCTTCTCCATAGGACGAAGTCCGTTCCCGCATCCCGCATCCCGCATCCCGCATCCGGTATCCCAATTCCAACTCCTCATTTCCTCTTATGCGTTTATTTTTCACACAGCGCTTGCATGTCAAACTGTGATCTGTATAATGCAGCGCACTGGTTAAGCCAGTTGTGAACCAATGAGCGAAGAGGAGCTGATTTATCTCTATGATATTTCAGGTAATGTAGACTCAGCTTATGTTCGCGGTTAATACAATTAGCTACTTATTCTTCGGAATAACTATCCCCAGACGTGATTCTGGTATGTAGGGGTAGTTAATCGAAAATTAACTGACAATACTTCCTAATCTTGGAAGTTACGGTTTCACATAAATCAATCGGCATTCTCTCGCTTTTGCGAGTGTGAGTGGCGATATTGTTTGTGTAATTTTTAATATTGGAGCTCTGTCTCATGCAGAACCAACGTATCCGTATCCGCCTAAAAGCTTTCGATTACAAACTAATCGATGCTTCTACAGCGGAAATCGTTGAAACAGCTAAGCGCACTGGCGCACAGGTTCGTGGTCCAATCCCACTGCCTACTCGTAAAGAGCGTTTCACAGTTCTTATCTCTCCACACGTTAACAAAGATGCTCGTGATCAGTACGAAATCCGTACTCACAAACGTCTAATCGACATCGTTGAGCCAACAGACAAAACTGTTGATGCTCTGATGCGTCTAGACCTTGCTGCGGGCGTTGACGTACAAATTAGCCTAGGTTAAGGGAGATTAGAAGAATGATTGGTCTAATCGGTCGTAAAGTGGGCATGACCCGCGTATTTACTGAAGAAGGCGTTTCTATCCCAGTAACAGTTGTTGAGGTTGAAGCTAACCGTGTTTCTCAAGTTCGTACACTTGAGACTGACGGCTACGCAGCAATCCAGGTAACTACTGGTGCTAAGAAAGCTAACCGTGTTTCTAAGCCAGAAGCTGGCCACTTTGCGAAAGCAGGTGTTGAAGCTGGTCGCGGTCTTTGGGAATTCCGTTTGGAAAACGGTGAAGAGTTTGAAGTTGGTGCTGAACTAACAGTTGAACTGTTCAACGAAACTAAGAAAGTAGACGTTACTGGTACATCTAAAGGTAAAGGCTTCCAAGGCGCTGTTAAGCGTTGGAACTTCTCTACTCAAGATATGACTCACGGTAACTCATTGTCTCACCGTGCTCCTGGTTCTATCGGTCAATGTCAGACTCCAGGTCGCGTATTTAAAGGCAAGAAAATGGCAGGTCACATGGGTGCTGAGCGTGTAACGACTCAAAACCTAGAGATCGTACGTGTTGACGCTGAGCGCAACCTGCTTCTTATTAAAGGTGCAGTCCCAGGCGCAACTGGCGGTAACGTGATCGTTAAACCAGCTGTTAAAGCATAACGTCTCAGGAGTAAGTAATGGAACTAATGGTTAAAGGTGCCGATGCACTAACTGTTTCCGAAACTACTTTCGGACGTGAGTTTAACGAAGCTCTTGTACACCAAGTAGTTGTTGCGTACGCAGCAGGTGCTCGTCAAGGTACTCGTGCTCAAAAAACACGTTCAGAAGTTTCTGGCGGTGGCGCTAAGCCATGGCGTCAAAAAGGTACTGGCCGTGCGCGTGCTGGTACAATCCGTAGCCCAATCTGGCGTACAGGTGGTGTTACTTTTGCTGCGAAACCACAAGATCACAGCCAAAAAGTAAACAAAAAAATGTACCGTGGTGCTATGAAGAGCATTCTTTCTGAGCTTGTTCGTCAAGAGCGTTTAATCGTTGTTGATAACTTCTCAGTAGAAGCACCAAAGACTAAAGAGCTTGTAGCTAAGCTTAAAGAGCTTGAGCTAACTGACGCGCTTATCGTGACTAGCGAAGTAGATGAGAATCTATTCCTAGCTGCTCGTAACCTATACAAAGTTGACGCACGTGACGTTGCTGGTATCGACCCAGTATCGCTAATCGCGTTCGACAAGGTTGTAATTACTGCTGACGCAGTTAAGCAAGTTGAGGAGATGCTAGCATGATCACTGAAGAGCGTATCCTAAAAGTTCTACGTGCTCCGCACATCTCTGAAAAAGCAACTATGGCAGCTGAGAAAGCGAACACTATCGTTTTCAAAGTAGCTAAAGATGCTACTAAAAAAGAGATCAAAGCAGCTGTAGAAAAGCTATTTGAAGTTGAAGTTAAGTCTGTAAATACTCTTATTAATAAGGGTAAGACCAAACGTCAAGGTCTACGCCAAGGTCGCCGCAGCGACGTTAAGAAAGCGTACGTTACTTTGAAAGAAGGTCAAGATCTTGACTTTGTTGGCGGCGCGGAATAACAGGAGTAGTTGAGAAATGGCTATTGTTAAATGTAAGCCGACTTCCCCTGGTCGTCGTCACGTTGTTAAAGTTGTTAACGCTGACCTACACAAGGGCAAGCCATACGCACCTCTTCTAGAGAAAAACTCTAAGAACGGTGGTCGTAACAACAACGGTCGTATTACAGTACGTCACATCGGCGGTGGTCACAAGCACCACTACCGTGTAATTGATTTTAAACGTACTAAAGACGGTATCCCAGCGAAAGTTGAGCGTCTAGAATACGATCCAAACCGTAGCGCTAACATCGCTCTAGTTCTGTACGCAGACGGTGAGCGTCGTTACATCCTAGCACCTAAAGGTGTTCAAGCTGGTGATGCTATCCAGTCTGGTGCTGACGCGCCAATCAAAGCTGGTAACGCACTTCCAATGCGTAACATCCCAGTAGGTTCAACTGTACACAACGTTGAACTTAAGCCTGGTAAAGGTGGTCAGCTAGCTCGTTCGGCTGGTGCATATGCTCAAATCGTTGCTCGCGACGGTGCATACGTAACTATCCGTCTACGTTCTGGCGAAATGCGCAAAGTACTTTCTGAAGGCCGTGCAACAATCGGTGAAGTTGGTAACTCTGAGCACATGCTACGTGAACTTGGTAAAGCTGGTGCTAGCCGCTGGCGTGGTGTTCGTCCAACCGTTCGTGGTGTTGTGATGAACCCAGTAGACCACCCACACGGTGGTGGTGAAGGCCGTACTTCTGGTGGTCGTCACCCAGTTTCACCATGGGGTCAGCCAACTAAAGGCTTCAAGACTCGTAAGAACAAACGCACTGACAAGTACATCGTACGTCGTCGTAACAAGTAATCTATATAAAGAGGAATCGCCATGCCACGTTCTCTCAAGAAAGGTCCATTTATTGACCTACACTTGCTGAAGAAGGTAGAGAAAGCGGTGGAAAGCGGAGACAAAAAGCCTATTAAGACTTGGTCCCGTCGTTCAATGATCATCCCTACGATGATCGGTTTGACCATCGCTGTCCATAATGGTCGTCAGCACGTACCAGTTTTCGTTACCGAAGAAATGATCGGTCACAAACTGGGTGAATTTGCACCAACTCGTACTTACCGCGGCCACGTCGTGGATAAGAAAGCTAAGAAGCGTTAAGGAGTAGATGATGGAAGCACTAGCTAAACATAACTTTGCTCGCATTTCGCCTCAGAAAGCTCGCTTAGTTGCGGATCAAATCCGTGGTAAATCAGTTGACCAAGCTCTAGAAATCCTAACTTTCAGCAACAAAAAAGCGGCTGATCTAGTTAAGAAAGTTCTTGAGTCAGCTATCGCGAACGCGGAGCACAACGAAGGTGCAGATATTGACGATCTAAGTGTCGCAAAGATCTTCGTAGATGAAGGCCCTATCATGAAGCGTATTATGCCTCGTGCTAAAGGTCGTGCGGATCGTATCTTGAAGCGTTCAAGCCACATCACTGTTGTTGTAGCAGATCGCTAAGAGACTAGGAGAGTAAGCAATGGGTCAGAAAGTACATCCAAATGGTATTCGTCTTGGCATCGTTAAGCCTTGGAATGCTACATGGTTTGCTAACACCAAAGATTTCGCTGACAACCTAGACGGCGACTTCAAGGTACGTCAGTTCCTTACAAGTGAACTGAAAAAAGCGTCTCTATCACGCATCGTTATCGAGCGTCCTGCTAAGAGCATCCGTGTGACAATTCACACTGCTCGTCCAGGCGTTGTAATCGGTAAGAAAGGTGAAGACGTTGAGAAGCTACGCACAGCAGTAGCTAAAATTGCAGGTGTACCAGCGCAAATTAACATCGCTGAAGTACGTAAACCTGAACTAGATGCGCAACTTGTTGGTGACAGCATCGCGTCTCAGCTAGAGCGTCGTGTTATGTTCCGTCGTGCTATGAAGCGCGCGGTACAAAACGCTATGCGTCTAGGTGCTAAAGGCATCAAAGTAGAAGTAAGCGGTCGTCTAGGCGGCGCTGAAATTGCACGTTCAGAGTGGTACCGTGAAGGTCGTGTGCCTCTACACACTCTACGTGCTGACATTGATTACGCAACTTCTTCGGCTCACACTCAATACGGTGTGATCGGCATTAAAGTTTGGATCTTCAAAGGTGAGATCCTAGGCGGTATGCCAGCAGCTAACGCTGTAGAGCCTAAAGGCGACAAGCCTAAGAAGCAGCGCAAAGGCCGTAAGTAAGGAGTCGACAGATGCTACAACCTAAACGTACTAAGTTCCGTAAGGTTCAGACAGGTCGTAACCGTGGTCTAGCTAAAGGTACTGATGTAAGCTTCGGCGAATTCGGTCTTAAAGCAACTGGCCGTGGCCGTCTAACTGCTCGTCAAATCGAAGCGGCACGTCGTGCAATGACACGTCACGTTAAGCGTCAAGGTAAAATCTGGATCCGTGTGTTCCCAGACAAACCTATCACAGAAAAACCACTTGAAGTTCGTCAGGGTAAGGGTAAAGGTAACGTTGAGTACTGGGTAGCCCAAATCCAACCTGGTAAGGTTATGTACGAAATGGGTGGTGTACCTGAAGAATTGGCTCGTGAAGCGTTCCGTCTAGCGGCGCGTAAACTGCCATTCAAAACTACGTTTGTAACTAAGCAGGTGATGTGATGAAAGCACAAGATCTACGCGAAAAAGCGTTGAAGAGCTTAACTCTGAGCTACTGAATTTGCTACGCGAACAGTTCAACTTGCGCATGCAAGCTGCAACTGGTCAGCTACAGCAAACTCATACTCTGAAAGCTGTACGTCGTGATATCGCACGTGTGAAAACCGTATTGACTGAGAAGGCAGGCGCATAATGAGCGACAAAATTCGTACTTCATTTGGTCGTGTAGTTAGCAACAAGGCTGACAAGTCTATCACTGTTGCTATCGAGCGCATGGTTAAACACCCAATTTACGGCAAGTTCGTAAAGCGCACGACTAAAGTTCACGCACATGACGAGAACAACGAGTGTGGCCTAGGCGATACTGTTGAGATTCGTGAATGTCGTCCACTGTCTAAGACTAAGTCTTGGACTTTGGTAAAAGTTGTAGAAAAGGCGAAGATCTAATCTTCACTATTCTATAAACAAAAAAACGGCTCCAAAATTATTTTGGGGCCGTTTATTTTTTGACTACCCAATCACAGAAAAGGGTGGTACAATTCGCGTCCCTTTTAAAGAGGCAGCCCGACCCGTGATGGGTCTAGTTATTAATATTTAGCGGAGCACTAACAATGATCCAAATGCAAAGTACACTTGACGCAGCTGATAACTCTGGCGCGCGCAAGGTAATGTGTATTAAGGTCCTGGGTGGCTCACACCGCCGTTATGCACATATCGGTGACGTCATCAAAGTTACTGTTAAGGAAGCAATTCCTCGCGGTAAAGTTAAAAAAGGTGACGTTCTGAAGGCGGTAGTAGTGCGCACCCGTAAAGGCGTACGTCGTCCAGACGGTTCTGTCATTCGCTTCGACCGTAATGCTTGCGTATTGTTGAACGACAACACTGAGCAACCAATCGGTACACGTATCTTTGGCCCTGTGACACGTGAACTTCGTGGCGATAAGTTCATGAAGATCGTTTCACTGGCTCCAGAAGTTCTGTAAGGAGCACGTAGAAATGGCAGCTAAAATCCGTCGTAACGACGAAGTAATCGTTCTTGCTGGTAAAGACAAAGGCAAGAAAGGTAAAGTAACTAAGGTTCTAGCAACTGGTAAAGTTATTGTTGAAGGTATCAACCTTGTTAAGAAGCACCAAAAGCCGGTTCCGGCTCTAGGTCAACAAGGTGGCATCGTTGAGCAAGAAGCAGCTATTGATGCTTCTAACGTTGCAATCTTTAACTCAGCTACTGGTAAAGCTGACCGTATCGGTTTCCGTTTTGAAGATGGTAAGAAAGTTCGTTTCTTTAAATCTAACAACGAAATCGTTTCTAACTAATAGAAGTAATTTGGAGTTCTACTATGGCGAAACTGCATGATTACTACAAGTCGTCTGTAGTCGCTGAACTGACCAAAGAGTTCAGCTACACAAGCGTCATGCAAGTCCCTAGAATCGAGAAAATCACCCTAAACATGGGTGTTGGTGAAGCAATCAACGATAAGAAACTGCTAGAAAACGCAGCTGCTGATATGGCAACGATCTCTGGTCAAAAGCCACTTATCACTAAAGCGCGTAAATCTGTTGCAGGTTTCAAAATCCGCGAAGGCTACCCTATCGGTTGTAAAGTAACCTTGCGTGGCGAACGTATGTGGGATTTTCTTGAGCGTTTAATTAACATCGCTCTTCCACGTGTACGTGACTTCCGTGGTGTTAGCGCTAAGTCTTTTGACGGACGCGGTAACTACAGCATGGGCGTTCGCGAGCAAATCATCTTCCCGGAAATCGACTTTGATAAAGTTGATCGAGTACGCGGTCTAGACATCACTATTACGACGTCTGCTGGTACTGATGAGGAAGGCCGTGCTCTGCTGGCTGCCTTTAACTTCCCATTCCGTAAGTAAGGTGAAGGGTTACTGTTATGGCTAAAAATTCAATGAAAGCACGTGAAGCAAAACGTGCGAAGCTAGTAGCTAAGTTCGCTGAAAAGCGTGCTGCGCTTAAAGCTATCATCAGCGATGTAAACGCATCTGAAGAAGATCGTTGGAACGCAGTTCTTAAATTGCAATCTCTTCCACGTGATTCAAGTGCATCTCGTCAGCGCAACCGTTGTAACCAAACTGGTCGTCCACACGGTTACCTACGTAAGTTCGGTCTAAGCCGTATCAAAGTTCGTGAAGCTTGCATGAAAGGCGAGATTCCTGGACTTCGTAAGGCTAGCTGGTAATTGCCACTTAATCATTTGGAGTAAATCATATGAGCATGCAAGATCCGATTTCGGATATGCTGACCCGCGTTCGTAACGGTCAGGCAGCAAACAAAGTTGCTGTTAAAATGCCTTCTTCAAAGCTTAAAGTTGCAATTGCTGCACTACTAAAAGCTGAAGGTTACATCACTGATTTCGCTGTAGAAGGCGAAGCTAAACCTGAGCTAGAAGTTACACTTAAGTACTTCCAAGCTAAACCGGTAATCGAGCAACTTAAACGTGTTTCTCGTCCAGGTCTACGTGTTTACAAGAAGAAAGATGAACTTCCTTCTGTAATGGGTGGTCTTGGTGTTGCTATCGTTTCAACTTCCAAGGGTCTTATGTCAGACCGCGCTGCACGTAAAGCAGGTCTTGGTGGTGAAATCATCTGCTACGTAGCTTAATAGGAGTAGACTATGTCTCGTGTTGCTAAAGCACCTGTCGCTATTCCAGCTGGCGTAGAGGTGAAACTAAACGGCCAAGAAATCACTGTAAAAGGTGCTAAAGGCGAACTATCTCGCGTTCTTAACGATGCGGTAGTTGTTGCTCAGGAAGAAAACAATCTTACTTTCGGTCCACGCGAAGGTGTTGCTAACGCATGGGCACAAGCAGGTACTGCTCGCGCTCTAGTTAACAACATGGTTGTTGGCGTTACTGAAGGCTTTACTAAGAAGCTAACTCTTAAGGGTGTAGGTTACCGTGCTGCTATCAAAGGCAACGCTGTAGGCCTAACTCTTGGCTTCTCTCACCCAGTTGAGCATGAATTGCCAGCGGGTATTAAAGCTGAGTGTCCAAGCCAAACTGAAATCGTGATCACTGGTTGTGACAAACAACTTGTTGGTCAGGTTGCGGCTGACATTCGTTCTTACCGTGAGCCTGAGCCTTATAAAGGTAAAGGTGTTCGTTACGCAGATGAAAATGTGCGTACTAAAGAAGCTAAGAAGAAGTAAGGTAACACTATGGATAAGAAAGCATCTCGCATCCGTCGTGCTACACGCGCACGTCGTAAGATTGCAGAACTGGGTGCAACTCGCCTAGTAGTACACCGTACTCCTCGTCACGTGTACGCTCAGGTTATCGCATCAAACGGCTCTGAGGTTATCGCAGCAGCTTCTACTGTAGAAAAAGCGATCCGTGAGCAAATTAAGAACACTGGTAACATCGATGCAGCTAAAGCAGTAGGTAAAGCTGTTGCTGAGCGCGCTCTTGAAAAAGGCGTTGATTCAGTTGCATTTGATCGTTCTGGTTTCCAATACCACGGTCGAGTGGCGGCGCTAGCAGAATCTGCTCGCGAAGCTGGTCTGAAATTCTAAGGTAGGGTTGGAAGATGGCTAAAGAACAACAAGTTCAAGCGAATGATTTGCAAGAAAAGCTAATCGCAGTTAACCGTGTTTCAAAAACGGTTAAAGGTGGTCGAATCATGAGCTTTACTGCACTAACTGTAGTTGGTGACGGTAACGGTCGTGTAGGTTTCGGTTACGGCAAAGCACGTGAAGTACCTGCAGCGATCCAAAAAGCAATGGAAAAAGCGCGTCGCAATATGACGACGATCGCTTTAAACGAAGGCACTCTTCACCACCCGGTGAAAGGTCGTCATTCGGGCTCTAAAGTTTACATGCAGCCAGCTGCAGAAGGTACGGGTGTAATCGCAGGTGGTGCGATGCGTGCAGTACTAGAAGTAGCAGGTGTACACAACGTACTATCTAAAGCATACGGTTCTACGAACCCTATCAACATCGTTCGTGCTACGATCGATGCGCTAGGTAGCATGAAGTCGCCAGAAATGGTTGCTGCTAAACGTGGTCTAACTGTTGAATCTATTTCGGAGTAAGAACACCATGGCAACTATTAAAGTTACTCAGACTAAAAGCTCAATCGGTCGCCTACCTAAGCACAAAGCGTGTTTAAAGGGTTTAGGCCTTCGTAAAATCAACCATACTGTAGAACTTGAAGATACTCCGTGTGTACGCGGCATGATCAACAAGGTTTTCTACATGGTTAAAGTTGAGGAGTAATCAGAATGCGTTTGAATACTCTATCACCGGCTGCGGGTTCTAAGCCTTCTGCGAAGCGCGTAGGTCGTGGTATCGGTTCTGGCCTTGGTAAAACCGGTGGTCGTGGCCACAAAGGTCAAAAGTCACGTTCTGGCGGTTCAGTACGTCCAGGTTTCGAAGGCGGTCAAATGCCTCTGAAACAACGTCTACCAAAATTCGGCTTCACTTCTCGTAAGAGCCTAGTGTCTGCTGAAGTTCGTCTAGCTGAGCTAGCGAAAGTTACTGGTGACGTCGTTGACCTAAACAGCCTTAAAGCTGCTAACGTTATCACTAAGAACATCGAATTTGTAAAAGTTGTTCTATCTGGTGAAATTAACAAAGCAGTGACTGTTAAAGGTCTACGTGTGACTAAAGGCGCTAAAGCTGCAATCGAAGCTGCAGGCGGTAAAATCGAGGAATAATCTCGAGGAACGAGGTACAGATGGCTAAGAAACCAGGACAAGATTTTCGTAGTGCTCAGAGCGGCTTAAGTGAACTAAAGTCGCGCTTGTTATTCGTAATTGGTGCACTTTTAGTATTCCGAGCAGGCTCTTTTGTGCCGATTCCTGGTATTGACGCTGCTGTACTTGCCGATTTGTTCGAACAGCAAAAAGGTACCATCGTTGAAATGTTTAACATGTTCTCCGGTGGTGCTCTTGAGCGTGCATCTATATTAGCGTTGGGCATCATGCCGTATATTTCGGCATCTATTGTTGTCCAACTGCTAACTGTAGTTCATCCAGCGTTAGCTGAACTCAAAAAAGAGGGTGAAGCAGGCCGTCGTAAGATCAGCCAATATACACGCTACGGCACGCTTGTACTTGCAACATTCCAGGCTATTGGTATTGCAACTGGCTTACCAAACATGGTCGACAATCTGGTTGTTATCAACCAAACCATGTTTACGCTAATTGCTACCGTAAGTTTAGTAACCGGCACCATGTTCTTGATGTGGTTAGGTGAACAAATTACAGAGCGTGGTATTGGTAACGGTATTTCGTTATTGATTTTTGCAGGTATTGTTGCTGGATTGCCTTCCGCAATCGGTCAAACAATCGAGCAAGCGCGTCAAGGTGAATTGCATGTACTTCTTCTGCTGTTGATTGTTGTACTTGCTTTTGCAGTAATTTACTTCGTTGTTTTCATGGAGCGTGGTCAACGTCGAATCGTTGTTAACTACGCGAAGCGTCAACAGGGTCGTAAAGTATTTGCTGCGCAAAGCACTCATTTGCCACTTAAAATTAATATGGCAGGTGTCATTCCAGCAATCTTTGCGTCAAGCATTATCTTGTTCCCAGGAACATTGGCGCAGTGGTTTGGTCAAAATGGTGAGAGCAGCACGCTCGGTTGGTTAACTGACGTGTCTTTGGCTCTGAGCCCAGGTCAACCTCTGTATGTAATGCTTTATGCTGCAGCAATTATTTTCTTCTGTTTCTTCTACACGGCGTTGGTATTCAACCCGCGTGAAACAGCAGATAACCTGAAGAAGTCCGGTGCATTCGTACCCGGCATCCGCCCAGGTGAGCAGACAGCGAAATATATCGATAAAGTAATGACGCGTTTAACCCTAGCTGGTGCGCTTTACATTACCTTTATCTGTCTGATTCCGGAGTTCATGATGGTCGCGTGGAACGTACGTTTCTACTTCGGCGGTACATCGCTACTTATCGTAGTCGTTGTGATTATGGACTTTATGGCACAGGTACAGACTCATCTGATGTCTCAACAGTATGATTCTGTGTTGAAAAAGGCAAACCTAAAGGGCTACGGCCGTTAATTTAGGTTTCATTTACGGAGTTTAGCAATGAAAGTTCGTGCTTCCGTTAAAAAAAATCTGCCGTAACTGTAAAGTTATCAAGCGTAACGGTGTTGTTCGCGTGATTTGCAGTGAGCCAAAGCACAAGCAGCGCCAAGGCTAATTAGCAGAAATTTTTACTTGAAATATAAGGTAGCGTCGAGTATATTCCTCGGCCTACCTTTTGCGTGCAAAAGAAGTAGTATTCCGCAGCGTATCCATAACGGGCTTTGCTGCGGCTAATTCTTTTTATAGAAACACTTAGGAGTGAATAATGGCCCGTATAGCAGGCATTAACATTCCTGATCAGAAACATGCCGTAATCGCTCTAACAGCGATCTACGGTATCGGTAAAACTCGCTCTCAAGCTATCCTAGCTGAAGTGGGTATTGCTGAAGATGTTAAGATCAGTGAACTAACTGAAGAGCAGATCGATCAACTGCGTGATGGTGTAGCTAAGTACACTGTAGAAGGTGATCTACGTCGTGAAGTATCAATGAACATCAAGCGTCTTATGGACCTTGGCTGTTACCGTGGTCTTCGTCATCGTCGCAGTCTACCACTACGTGGACAGCGTACTAAAACCAACGCTCGCACCCGTAAGGGTCCGCGTAAGCCGATCAAGAAATAATCGGGAAGGTAGAGTACAATGGCTAAACAACCAACTCGCGCTCGTAAGCGCGTACGCAAGCAAGTTGCAGATGGCGTTGCGCACATCCATGCTTCTTTCAATAACACAATCGTAACCATCACTGACCGTCAGGGTAACGCTCTAGCTTGGGCTACTGCAGGTGGTTCAGGTTTCCGTGGTTCTCGTAAGTCTACTCCGTTCGCTGCACAGGTTGCTGCTGAGCGTTGTGCTGAAATGGCTAAAGAATACGGTCTAAAGAACTTGGAAGTTATGGTTAAGGGTCCTGGTCCAGGTCGCGAATCTACTGTTCGTGCACTGAACGCTGCTGGTTTCCGCATCACAAACATCGTTGATGCTACACCAATCCCTCATAACGGTTGTCGTCCACCTAAGAAACGTCGCGTATAACGTTTTTTAGATTACTGGAGAAAGATCATGGCAAGATATTTGGGTCCTAAGCTGAAGCTTAGCCGTCGTGAAGGCACTGACTTATTCCTTAAGTCTGGTGTTCGCGCGATCGATACCAAGTGTAAAATTGATAACGCACCAGGTGTACACGGCGCTCGTCGCGGTCGTCTATCTGAGTATGGCGTTCAGCTTCGTGAGAAGCAAAAAGTTCGTCGTATGTACGGCGTTCTAGAAAAACAATTCCGTAACTACTACAAAGATGCTGCTCGCCTTAAAGGCAACACTGGTGAAAACCTACTTCAGCTTCTTGAAGGTCGTCTTGATAACGTAGTTTACCGTATGGGCTTTGGTGCAACTCGCGCAGAAGCACGTCAGCTAGTTAGCCACAAAGCTATCCTAGTTAACGGTAAAGTTGTAAACGTTCCTTCTTTCAAAGTTGCGGCTAACGACGTTGTTTCTATCCGTGAGAAAGCTAAACAGCAATCTCGCATTAAAGCAGCTCTAGAAGTTGCTGAACAACGCGAAAAACCAACTTGGATTGAAGTAGATGGTGGTAAGATGGAAGGTACGTTCAAGCGTATGCCTGAGCGTTCAGATCTATCTGCTGACATCAACGAACAACTGATCGTCGAACTTTACTCTAAGTAAGGTTTAAACTAAAGAGAGGACACAATGCAGGGTTCTGTAACAGAATTTCTTAAGCCACGTCTTGTTGACATCGAACAAGTTAGCACGACACACGCAAAAGTAACTCTTGAGCCATTGGAGCGTGGCTTTGGTCACACTCTAGGTAATGCACTTCGCCGCATTCTTCTATCTTCTATGCCAGGTTGTGCAGTAACAGAAGTGGAGATTGAGGGCGTTCTACACGAATACAGTACAAAAGAAGGTGTTCAGGAAGATATTCTTGAAATTCTTCTAAACCTTAAAGGTTTGGCTGTACGCGTTGCCGAAGGCAAAGATGAAGTGTTTATTACGCTTAACAAATCAGGCTCAGGCCCTGTGGTTGCAGGTGACATCACCCATGATGGTGATGTAGAGATCGCTAACCCAGAACACGTTATTTGTCACCTAACAGATGACAACGCTGAGATCGCTATGCGTATCAAAGTTGAACGTGGTCGTGGTTACGTTCCAGCTTCAGCTCGTATCCATACTGAAGAAGATGAGCGTCCTATTGGTCGCCTACTGGTTGACGCTACGTACAGCCCAGTAGATAAGATTGCTTATTCTGTAGAAGCAGCTCGTGTAGAGCAGCGTACAGACTTAGACAAGCTTGTTATCGACATGGAAACGAACGGTACTCTAGACCCTGAGGAAGCTATCCGTCGCGCAGCTACTATCCTAGCTGAGCAATTGGATGCGTTCGTAGATCTACGTGATGTACGTGTACCTGAGGAGAAGGAAGAGAAGCCAGAATTCGATCCGATCCTACTGCGTCCTGTAGACGATCTTGAACTAACAGTTCGCTCTGCTAACTGTTTGAAAGCAGAAGCGATTCACTACATCGGTGATCTTGTACAGCGCACTGAGGTTGAGCTACTTAAAACGCCTAACCTTGGTAAAAAATCTCTTACTGAGATTAAAGACGTACTTGCATCACGTGGTCTGTCTCTGGGTATGCGCCTAGAAAACTGGCCACCAGCGTCTATCGCTGAAGATTAATCGATACTAGTTAGAAGGATTAGGTCATGCGCCATCGTAAGAGTGGTCGTCAACTCAACCGCAATAGCTCACATCGCAAAGCGATGTTCAGCAACATGGCTAGCTCTCTAGTACGTCATGAAGTTATCAAGACTACTTTGCCAAAAGCTAAAGAGCTACGTCGCGTAGTTGAGCCTTTGATTACACTAGCTAAGACTGACAGCGTTGCTAACCGTCGTCTAGCATTTGCACGTACTCGTGACAACGAAGTAGTTGCAAAACTATTTAACGAACTAGGTCCACGTTTTGCTGCTCGTCAGGGCGGTTACACTCGTATCCTAAAAGCTGGTTTCCGTGCTGGTGATAAAGCTCCAATGGCTTACATTGAGCTTGTAGATCGCCCAGCTGCTGAAGAAGCTGCTGAGTAATCAGGTTCGTAAGAACGAAAAAGCCGAGCATTAGCTCGGCTTTTTTGCGTTTAGAGATAGTGAAAGAACGGGCTAGGCCCTATGGAGCGCTTCGCTTGTAGAAAACGGGATCGGGCTTCGCCCTTTGGGATAGGCCGGCACTATATCCCGTCATTCCATAGACTGACGAAGGAAGGAGTAGGGAATCTCAATAAATTATCTACTTGCTTGAAGAGATCCCCAACTCACTTGTTCCTCGTTCTCGGGGATGACCATTAGCCAAAAACAAAGGATTGACTAAAAGTGTCTACCCAGCGAGATTTCTCCAGCTCTTACTGCCAGATTGTACCTAAGCTACCCAACAAGCCGCTGCTTGCGCCTTGGCGATTTTGCCATAATTGCTTTATGTCGCACTTGCTTGACCATCGCTTGAAGTACTTTTGCATCCTATTAAAGCAAGGCTTGCTAAAGTCGCTATTGCTAATTTCTTGTACATTATCTCTCCTTGCTTCAATAGTACCTATACGCATTGATAAAAAAACGGCGACACAATGGTCGCCGTTATACATGCTTAAATTTCTTAAGAAATTAAAGGATGTCTAGTAGTTCTACTTCAAATACTAGTGCTGCGAACGGAGGAATCGCTGCACCTGCGCCACGCTCACCGTATGCTAGGTCTTGAGGAATGTATAGTTTCCACTTAGAACCAACAGGCATTAGTTGAAGTGCTTCAACCCAGCCTTTGATTACGCCAGTTACCGGGAACTCTGCTGGTTGACCGCGAGATACTGAGCTGTCGAATACAGTGCCGTCAGTCAGCTCACCATGGTAGTGAACACGAACTTGCTTATCTGATGTCGGGATTTCACCAGTACCTTCTGTGATAACTTCGTACTGTAGGCCTGACTCAAGAACCGTTACTTCAGGGCGAAGTGCGTTGTCTTTTAGGAACGCTTCACCGTCAGCAGCCGCTGCTTTCGCTGATTCCTGACGAGCAGATTCTGCGCGTTGGTGTAGGTCTTGAAGTGCAGAGTTGATTTCGTCGATTTCAATAGCTGGCATGTCGCCCACTAGCGCTGTTGCGATACCCGCTGCGATTGCATCAACGCTCAGGCCTTCTAGACCAGATCCCGCCAGTTGCTGACCCATCTGTAGACCAATGCCGTAGCTTGCTTTTTGTTCTACAGTTTCAAATTTAACTTCAGACATGATGTCTCTCTACTTTTGATGTGTTTAGGCGGGACAGGATACCAGTATTAGTGTTGGGATGAAATGGTCGTGCTTGGATGCAACAACAAGTATCACAATGTGAGATTTACGTCTTACTTTTAAGCTGAGGTTGGCAAATTTGACCTGAACATCACTTAACACATTGAAAACTCCTATACTAGAGTGCGCTTCGTTTTTATACTTGTAGCCATGGATTTTGGGAGACCTAGCATAGTGAATCGTAGAAAGAAGAAAGCCAAACAGGTAGATTATGCTGAGATAATGCAGCAAAAAATCTCACAGGTGGATTGGAAAAGGCTCGTTGATCAAGCAAAGCGCGCTTGGTTTCGCTTACCTATACTCCACCGACGTGCTCTTATGGTCCTAGTCCCTGTTGTTTTTCTTTTAATTATCTTCCCTAGCGCGGAGTCTACAAGTGTTCAGCAACAAGCAGAGCCAACAGTTCAGCAGCGCGTGCAAGTTGACATAAATACAACAGGTTTGAGCGAGCAGCCTTCCCAAGAACAAGAAAACTTGAAGTCTGAAGTATGGCAAGAATACACAGTCAAAAAAGGTGACACACTGGCTCAAGTGTTTCGTCATAACGATTTAGCGATGGCTGACTTAAACGCCTTGGTACGCGTTGAAGGTAACGATAAGCCACTCAGCCACATCAAAGCTGGTCAGCTTGTACGTTTTAAGCTCGCGGATGATGGTAGGTTAGATATTCTCCAGCTTGAAAAACGTTCAACGTCAGTGATGTTCTTCCGTTTATCAGATGGTGGATTTGGACGCAGTAAGTAGTTAACTGCTCACGACATGCCGTCGAAATCGTCGTCTTATGGGTAATAAAGGAGCGATAATTAGCGTGATACCAAGGGCGGTAATCCAATCAGGAATTTCATTAAACCACCAAACTCCAAACAGAGTGACAAACACTAATCCAGAATACTCCGCTAAGCCTATCTCTCCAGCTGGCGCTTTCCGATAAGCTAAAACCGCCAGCCCATTATAAATAAGAATCAGCAGTGCACCGGCGGCGATGAATCCCAATTGGGAGGCGCTGATTGCTTGCCAAGACCAAGCGGCTAGAATGCCTGCAACAGGAAGGGAGAGTAGCGAGGTCCAAAATAAAGTACTGATCATCGATTGTTGAGCGGGTAGCTTACGCGCTGAGACATTAAACAACGCCAGAGTAATTGCAGTACCGAGAGCAAAAAGAGCGGCCCAATGAAATTGCGAAGGTCTGAGTACAATCAGTACGCCAACAAAACCCAATAATGTGCCGATCACTTTGGAACGAGAAGGTTTTTCTCCTATCATCAACATTGAAATGGGCAGCATCAATAAAGGGGCAGCGTAGAATACGGCATTTGCACTGGCTAATGTCATATGAGTGATGGCTACCACCATGCAGCCACTACCAATTAAAACGAGATGAGCGCGAAAGATGTTGAGATTGGGTGAATGTAGCTGGCGTTTTGTTCGTGCTTCTTTTCTCCATAAAGGGTAGATCACCGCCACTGAGATTAACTGACGAATAAAAATGTACTGAAACGGGCTCACATTGCCGTCGAGTAATTTGACCATCACATCTGATAGTGATGCCGCTAGATTACCTGCAATGAGTAGCCACAGCGCGATGGCTTGAGGAGAAAGCCTACCCACAGTTAACGACTAAATTTCATGTCGATGTGCGGAATGTTGTCCTCTAGGTACATCTCTGAGGTACGCTGAAAACCATGGCGATTATAGTAGGTTTCCAGATGCTCCTGAGCACCAATCTCAATATCTTGTCCCGGCCAGAGCTTATCGCATTCCAACAGAGCTTGTTCGAGCAATTGATGGCCTAACCCGTCACCGCGGTGAGCTTTCTCGGTAGCCACTCGACCAATGCTGACCGAAGGGTAGCTAGCGTTTCGTGGCAGAAGTCGCGCACAAGCAACCAGTTCGTCGTCTTTGTAACCCATTAAATGGTAAACGTTTTCTAAGCTATCCTTGCCATCCAACTCAGGGTAGGGGCAGGTTTGTTCGACGACAAATACATCAACACGTAGTTTGAGGAGCTGGTAGAGCTGATGGACAGACAATTGGTCAAAAGGTAAAAGTTGCCAGGTGATCATAGCGTTACTCGGTTTCGTTGTTATATAGAGCTAAGTTAACAGTGATGAAATCAGGCAGCATTAACAAATGTTAACTTTGCATTCGCTTTTTAATTCGGCTCAGGCTAATCGATGTAATACCTAGATACGCGGCTATCTGATAGTCAGTCAGTCTTTCGGGTAAGTGCGGATAGTGCTTGCAGAAGAGTTCATAACGTTCTTCTGGAGTATATAACAACATAAAGCGTTCTTTGTTCTCTTTGTACATTAACTGAGTTTCTAGCAGCTTGAGATACACGCTATGTTTTTGACTGCGCCATTGACGAAGCGTTTCGACTGGAAGCGAGAAGAGGACGCAAGAGGTCAGAGATTCGAGCAGGTAGGGTGACGGTTGCTGCTTGATTAAACTTTCAAAGCCGATGATCCAGTCGTGTTCCCAGTAAAATTCCTTGCTGAATTCTTTACCTTTATCAGTGAGATAGGCTGAATGGCAGATCCCTTCGATGAGGAAAAAGATCTCGTCAGCTAGCTGGCCTTGATGAAGCAATATATGTCGAGTTGGGAGCTCAATAAGTTGGGAAGAATCAAGTAATTGGTCTATCTCATCGTGGTTGAAGCCTGTGGCTTGGAGCTGTTCCATAAAGCGTTCGGTGGGCTGCATGAACTTTGTATCATCAACTAAAACATGCTTAGAATTCTAACCGATCAAGTGCGATTCGCTAACTTCTGATGAAAAAAAACCGCGATAAAAATCGCGGCTTGAAAGCGATATCATACGCTTACTTTTGCAGATCTATCTGATAAACCGCGAAGCCCACATCGTCTGTTGCGACATGTTTCATCGGGTATTGGCCTTTCTTCTCAATGAAGGCCGCAGCTTTCTCACTTGGTGAGGTTTCAAAACGGATGTCCAGTTTGTTTTCAGACTTAATTGGCGCGAATGTCCAGTTGTTGTCTGCGCTTGGTGTTACTTCGCCTTTCTCTTTACTTACTCGACTGATGTAAGACGCAATAACAGAACGGTTTTCGTCTGGAGAATCAAACGCTACAAATTCGCTGCCAGTACCTGGGAACTTGTTGCTGTAGGCACGGTAATTATTGGTAGCGATCAGGAAATCTTGTTCCATATCGATTGGCTTACCTTGGTAAGTCAAACCAACAATACGTTCAGCCCCTTCATTGATCTGCTTACAGTCACCATCATATTTGGCTGGCTGAGTGACATCAATTTGGTATTCAACACCGTCAATGACATCGAAGTTATAAGTACGGAAGCCATCCCAGTCGATCAGCTGCTGTGGCGCAGTGCTGTTAACATCAATCTGTTGGAATTGGCCAGCAGTACACTCCAGCCATTCTTTCACTTCTTTACCCTTGACCTTCATTGCGACAAGCGTGTTCGGGTAAAGGTAAAGGTCTGCTGCATTACGGAACGTCAACTGACCAGATTCGACTTCAGTAAAGTTTGCGGGATCGTTCTTACGACCACCAGCTTTGAATGGAGCGGCTGCAGAAAGGACTGGAATATCTGACAGATCAGGGTCGCCTTGAATAAAGCGTTCAACGTAATCTTTCTGTGCAAGGTTAACGATTTGTACGGTTGGATCGTCCTGTACAAGAGCTAGGAAGCTGTACATCACGTCGTTTGCTTTACCGATTGGCTGGTTAACGAAATCGCGCGTACCTTTATGGTCTGTTTCTAGCGCTTTAACCATGTCAGGATCGGCTTTGGCAAGAGACTTCTTAGCCATTTTATCGTAGATAGGACGGGTTTCTGCCTCACCTTTCACAACTGACCACTTGCCATCTTGTTGTTTCAATTCTAGGTCGATAACACCGACGTGGCTACCCCAACGTCCAGGCATAACCGAAGCGACGCCGTTAATGGTACCTTTTTGGTTATCGACGCCTTGGATGTTGTCAAAACCTTTACCCGGGAAGACCGCATGTGAATGACCAAAGGCGATGGCATCAATGCCTTTGACTTCTGATAAGTAGTAGGTTGAGTTTTCTGCACCTACTTTGTAAGGGTCAGATGCTACGCCAGAGTGCGGAATGGCAACGATGACATCAGCGCCTTCTTTTTTCATCTGAGGGACAAGCTGTTCTGCTGTCTCTTTGATGTCTTTAGCAAAGACCTTACCTTCAAGGTTTTTCTTATCCCATACCATGATTTGTGGTGGAACGAAGCCGATGTAGCCGACTTTGATTTGGTGTTCTTTACCATCAATATCTTTAAATGTGTGCGACTTAATAATGTATGGCTTGAAGTAGTGTTCGCCGGTTTTCTTGTCGAACACGTTAGCGCTAATGTATGGGAAGTCAGCATCGTTGATAGTTTCAGCCAAGAACTCTAGGCCATAGTTGAACTCGTGGTTACCGATGTTACCCACATCGTAGTTAAGTTGGTTCATGGCTTTGTATACAGGGTGTACTTCACCTGGCTTGATGCCTTTCTCTGCCATGTAGTCACCCATAGGACTGCCTTGGATGAGGTCACCGTTATCAACCAGTACACTGTTTTCTACTTCAGCCTGAGCTTGCTTCACTAGTGTGGCTGTACGAGTCAGTCCTATCTTCTGGGTCGGTTTATCTTTGTAGTAGTCGTAGTCCATGACGTTAGTGTGAATATCCGTGGTTTCTACGATACGTAACTTGATCGTTTCAGCCATAGTAGGGCCTGCCATAGTTAGCATGCCACCAAGTACAGCAATCGAAAGGGGGTTCACTGCGACTTTCATTTTTAAGCTCCGATAGCGTTATTGTGAGACGCTGCATAATGTAACAAAACGTTGTGCAACGAATATTTCACTCAGTAGCAAAGTGTGACACAGGGCGATTACTTTATGCCGTTCTGCTTAGCAGATCTCATCTAAGTTCAACGGTTATTTACATCGTATTTCGCCCTTATCATGAAAAGGTATAAAAAATGAAATTTTAGAATTTCAGGTAATATAACTAGAGCGCCATAATGCTTTCAACGACAGGAAAGGAACAACATGATGGCGAGTAAGGATACAATTTCTCAGTTCCCACTTCACAACCCACGAGCCGCGCAAGCGCAGCCTTCTGCTACCGTGAGTATTGGTAAGAGTGTATTGAACTCTGGCGAAGTGGCTCTAATTGGTGCTGGTCCTGGTGATTTTGAATTGCTGACCATCAAAGCGCTTCGGTTTTTACAGCAGGCGGATGTCGTACTTTACGACTATTTAGTCTCCGATGAAATCATGGCACTGGTACCAAGCGATACGATCTTGGTTTGTGTCGGCAAGCGAGCGGGTCATCATAGTGTTCCCCAAGACAAAACCAATCAGCTACTGGTGGACTTTGCTCAAAGAGGACATCGTGTTGTACGTATTAAAGGTGGTGATCCATTTATCTTTGGTCGTGGTGGCGAAGAGCTGGAAGTTTTGGCAGATGCAGGCGTTTCATTTCATGTTGTGCCTGGTATTACGGCCGCTGCTGGTGCAACCGCCTATGCAGGTATACCACTGACACACCGCGATTATGCGCAAACAGCGATGTTTATTACAGGTCACCTTAAAGCTGAAAGTGACCAAATGGACTGGTCAACGCTCGCTCGTGGCAACCAGACTTTGGTGATTTACATGGGGCTAATGAAGTCGGAATACATTCAAGGTCAGTTGATTGAACATGGCCGTTCCCCAGAGACTCCAATTGCGATCATCGAACGCGGAACACAATCCTGTCAGAAGGTTTTTAAAGGTCAGCTATCACAACTGGCGACCCTTGCTAAAGATGCTGAGTCACCGTCACTGATTGTGATTGGGGAAGTGGTGTCTTTGTCAGAAAAATTAACATGGTTTGGCACACAGCAAGAACCATTACAACAGCGCCAATTCGCGTAATACCTATTTATTTTGAATTTGTCAGATGCTCTCAGTGAGCCGCAAAGGAAGCACTAACATGGACCAAGAACGTTTAACCCATCTCAAGCAGCTTGAAGCGGAAAGTATTCACATTATCCGCGAAGTTGCCGCGGAGTTTGATAATCCAGTGATGATGTACTCTATCGGCAAAGACTCCTCAGTCATGCTGCATCTCGCTCGTAAGGCTTTTTACCCAGGTAAGATACCGTTCCCTTTACTTCATGTTGATACCGACTGGAAGTTCAAGGAGATGATCACATTCCGCGATAAAACCGCAGAAAAATACGGTTTTGAGCTTTTGGTTCACAAGAACCCAGAAGGCCTTGCGATGGGATGTAGCCCTTTTACCCATGGTTCTTCTAAGCATACTGACATCATGAAAACTCAGGGCCTCAAACAAGCTTTGGACAAGTATGGTTTTGATGCGGCTTTTGGTGGTGCACGCCGTGATGAAGAGAAATCTCGTGCGAAAGAGCGAGTTTACTCTTTCCGTGACAAGAACCATACATGGGATCCAAAGAATCAACGCCCCGAGTTATGGCGTACTTACAATGGCCAAATCAACAAAGGGGAGAGCATTCGTGTCTTCCCACTTTCAAACTGGACTGAGCTAGATATCTGGCAATACATCTACCTAGAGAACATTGAGATTGTGCCACTTTACCTAGCCGATAAGCGCCCAGTTGTTGAGCGCGATGGCATGCTGATCATGGTGGATGATGATCGTATGGAGCTTCAGCCAGGTGAAAAAATCGAAGAGAAAAGCGTTCGTTTCAGAACACTTGGTTGTTACCCACTGACTGGTGCGATTGAGTCTGAAGCCAATACGCTCACAGGCATTATTGAAGAGATGTTGGTGGCGACGTCCAGTGAACGACAAGGTAGAGCGATCGACCATGATCAGTCAGGATCGATGGAACTTAAGAAACGCCAAGGTTACTTCTAAGGATTGAGGATAAAGAAGATGAATAGCGCAGTTGAAGCTCAGCTTGAAGAGCTTGGTATTGAAGGATACCTAAAACAACACCAATACAAATCACTACTTAGATTCCTCACTTGCGGTTCAGTAGATGATGGTAAAAGTACTTTGATCGGTCGCTTACTGCATGACTCTAAGCAAATTTATGAAGATCAATTAGCAGCCGTTCATAACGATAGCCAACGCGTTGGTACCACTGGATCGCGCCCAGACCTTGCGCTGCTTGTTGATGGACTTCAGGCAGAGCGAGAACAAGGGATCACTATTGATGTGGCTTACCGTTACTTCTCAACTCAGAAACGTAAGTTCATCATTGCTGATACTCCAGGGCACGAGCAGTATACGCGCAATATGGCGACAGGGGCATCGACCTGTGATCTCGCAGTGATCTTGATTGATGCACGCAAAGGCGTGCTGGATCAAACTCGCCGTCACTCTTTCATCTCAAACCTGCTGGGCCTTAAGCATTTCGTGGTAGCAGTAAACAAAATGGATCTGGTTGAGTACTCACAGCAACGCTTTGAAGAGATCCGTGACGAATATCTATCGTTTGCAGAAAACCTTCAGGGTGAAACGGATATTCAGATCATTCCGCTGTCTGCTCTTGAGGGCGACAACGTGGTAGAAGCGAGCGAGAAACTTAGCTGGTTTGAAGGACCATCGCTACTTGAACTTCTAGAAAACGTCGATGTGGATCAGGTCAAAGAAGAAGGTGATTTCCGTTTCCCTGTTCAATATGTGAATCGTCCAAACCTCGACTTCCGTGGATTTGCCGGCACGATTGCCTCAGGAAATGTCAAAGTGGGTGACCGCATCAAAGCTTTGCCTTCAGGTAAGAGTTCGCAAGTGGCTCGCATTGTGACTTTTGATGGCGATATCGAGCAAGCTCAAGCGGGCCTAGCGGTGACACTAACATTAGAAGATGAGATCGATATTAGCCGTGGTGATTTGATCGTACTTGAGAATGCTCAGGTTGAGTCAAGTAACCGACTGCTTGCTAATGTGGTGTGGATGACAGAGCAGCCATTGCAGGCCGGCCGCGATTATGATGTGAAGATTGCGGGCAAGAAGACTGTGGGTCGTGTTGAAGCCATTCGCCACCAGTACGACATCAACAACTTGTCTATGCGCAAGGCAGAAGAGCTACCTCTGAACGGTATTGGTTTGTGTGAGTGGACATTGAATGAGTCAGTAGCCATCGACAATTACGATGCTGTGCAGGATACCGGTGGCTTTATCATCATCGATCGCTTGACCAACGTGACGGTAGGTGCGGGGTTGGTACGTGATGCTCTGGCTGAACGTCAACGTTCTCCTCAAGAGCGCATGGGGGCTTTTGAAACTGAGCTAAAAGCGCTGATTCTTAAACATTTCCCTGAGTGGGATGCGAAAATCTAACCGAGCGGAGCAGGTAAAGCATGATGTGGCAGCAAGGATTCGTGCTGGCTGTGTTGTTGGGTATTATTGCATGCCTGATTACAACACGAATTAAGCCAAGTTTCATATTTGCAGGAGGAGCGTTTATTGCTTTTCTTGCTGGGATGATTGAGATTGGCGATGTTGCCACTAACTTTACCAATTCGTCTTTGTTAACGCTGGTTTTGTTGATCCTTGCCTCTAGCGCGTTGGAAAAAACCAGATTGATCAGTTGGGTCAGTCGTTCATTGTCGACAGGTAAGCTTGGTACAGTCGTGGCCAAACTGGGTTTGTCGACGGCGCTTCTGTCGTCGTTCACTAATAATACTGCTGTGGTTGTCTCTCTTATCGGTGCTATCAAGCGGAATCAAGCTCATGCACCCTCTAAGCTACTTATTCCACTCTCTTACACTGCGATCCTTGGTGGCACATTGACTTTGATCGGTACTTCTACCAACTTGATCATCAATAGCTTTGTAGAAGATGCTGGACTGCCGAGCCTTGGCTTTTTTACTCCGACTATGATCGGGTTGTCCGTACTGGTAGGTGGACTATTGGTCTTGATCCCGCTCAGCTATTTACTTCCTAGTTATGAAGAGCATCAGCAGGAAGAGTTGCCCTATTTTCTTGAAGCGATTGTAGAGCCAGGCTCGCCTTTAGTGGGGAAAAGCATCAGTGAGAACAACCTGCGTGCATTGAGAAAACTGTTTCTAGCTGAAGTGGTACGTGGTGGTAAAACCATGCCATCGGTGGAACCGGATTTTGTTTTACAGTCTAAAGATCGCTTATTGTTCTGTGGTGATATTGAAAGCGTTGCAACACTTCAGGAAATTCAAGGGCTGACACTGTTCGGTCAACATCACCTTAACGGTCAGAGTTTTGTTGAAGTGGTAGTGAGCTCTTCGGCTAGCTTCTGCAATAATACCCTCAAATCCATTCATTTTCGTGATCGCTTTGATGCAGTGGTGGTCGCAATTCGTCGCGGCCATGAAAGGTTGCAGGGTGGGTTGGGCAACATAGAACTCAACGCGGGGGACACCTTAGTCTTGGTGCCAGGCAAGCGTTTTGAGCAGGAACGTAAGACGCACCGTAAAGAGTTTGTTTTGGTCAATGACTTGGATTCGAGTGCTCGTCTTGATGCCAATAAATCAAGTTTGGTTTTACTTGGATTTGTAGGAGTGATTGGCGCCGCGTTACTGAATGTTTTGCCATTGATTAAAGGTCTATCGATTTTTCTCCTAGCCGCTATTTTTTTCGGTGTGATTCAGATGGGAGAGCTTAGGCGTCGTTTCCCTGTCGATATCATCGTCATTGTGGGCTCTGCCCTAACCATTGCACAATTGATGATGTCTTCTGGCTTATCTGCCACATTGGGCGAGATGTTTATGCAGACATTTAATGGCTGGGGAGCGTTTGGGGCTTTGGTCGCGACTTATCTATTTACGCTAATACTGACTGAACTAGTGACCAATAATGCTGCTGCTGCGCTTGCGTTTCCACTGGGCTACAGTATGGCTATTGGGTATGGCGTCGATCCTATGCCATTCATCATGGCGGTGCTATTTGGTGCCAGCGCCAGTTTTATTTCACCTTATGGTTACCAGACCAACTTACTTGTATACAGCGTAGGTAACTATAAGCTTGCAGATTACATCAGAGTCGGCATCCCCGTTTCCATCGTTTACTCGGTGTTGGTATTGACTTTGATTCCTCAATTTTTCCCGTTTTAAGGACAGAATTATGACCACGGAAGCGCCGACCAAAGAAGAAAACATCGTTTGGCATCAGCATAATATTGATAAGGCTTTCAGAGCAGAGTTAAAACAACAAAAACCCGTTGTGCTTTGGTTTACCGGTTTATCTGGGGCAGGGAAGTCGACGGTTGCCGGCGCGTTGGAAAACAAGCTTGCAGAACTGGGTTATCACACCTACCTGCTGGATGGTGACAATGTGCGTCATGGTTTGTGCAGTGATCTGGGCTTCTCCGAGCAAGATCGTCGTGAGAATATTCGCCGTATTGGTGAGTTGGCTAAACTGATGGCTGATGCTGGTTTAATTGTTTTGTCGGCTTTTATTTCACCGCATCGTGCAGAGCGTCAACTGGTAAGGGATTTACTGCCAGAAGGGGAGTTTCTTGAAGTCTTTGTCAATACCTCATTGGAAGTATGTGAACAACGCGATCCTAAAGGGCTGTACAAAAAGCTCGCTCGGGAGAGATCACTAATTTCACTGGGATTGACTCGACATATGAGAAGCCACTGAGCCCTGAGATTAACTTGCTTTCGGGTGAGAAGTCCATTGATGCGCTGGTGGAGGATTGTCTAGCTGTACTGAAACAAAGAAACATCATCGCATAAATAAAAAGCTTCCCAAGGGAAGCTTTTTATTTATCTGTAAGGTGTGTTACTCGAAACAAATTTCGATAAACGCATTACCCCATTGAGATGTGAACGGCATGATGATGATCGCGCCTTCACATTTGTGTCGGATAGTGTGGCCTTTGCCCGATACGACGATGGGTGTTGCCATATCAAAATCGAAGCCGCTTTCAGAAAGGATGCGTTTTGCACCGCCAGCGACCATATTAGTGATCTCACCAACCATGTCGGTAATTTCGTCATTTAAACCGTTAGGGCGTTCGCCTAACATGTTCTGCATGATTTCCAGAGCCAGATTTTCATCGAATGTGATAGACATAGAACCGCGTGTCTGCTGACCTACCATCCCAATTAAACCTGAAACATCACCACGAGCAATCTCATCTTTTTTTACTCGAGGTTTCTGTGGCTTCAATTCCAGAGAAGCCATCGTTTTTAGAACGTTCATCAGAGAAGCTAAAAACGGGTTTACAAATTCAGCGCGCATAATCTTCTTCTATTCTTATTCCGTCTGTTCACTTGAACATGACTGACAAATTCCATGAGATTCAATCACGTGGTTTGTGATCGTAAAGCCATGTTTTTCAGCATTATCCTTTAGCAAGGCTACCAAACTATCATCTTGAAGTTCAATAACATTGCTGCACTTGTCGCAAATCAGTAAATGTGAGTAGTGCTTATGAGCATTGCAAGAGCTGCACTGAATAAAACTGTTAGTGGATTCAACACGATGTATAAATCCTTGCTCCAAGAGAAAGTCGAGTGCGCGATACACGGTCGGTGGTTTCGCCTGAGGTTCACTCTGCTTCAGCTCTTCCAGTAACTCGTATGCACTTGACGATTTAGGACTGGAACAAATCAGCTCAAAAACCCTTTTTCTTTGAGGAGTAAGTCTAACTCCTCGCGATGCACACATTTCTTCAATTTGCTTTAGTAGCTTGTGGTCCAAATTTTTCACCATAACCATTGGACTTTAATAATAATATACCATTTCTCGATGGATTTCGTTTATCAAGAGGCATTTTCTGATAATACAGTCAGTGAGTTAACCACTCTCGATGTGGTTAGGGCAACTGGAGCTGCTTTGAGTGTTATAAGTTACCTTATCTGTTAATAAAACGATACTGCTACGGCGCATTGGTATTACTCACTTTGTGCGCTCTGTTGGATAAAATCTCCTGCCCCAAGTCAAAATCAAACTCTTCCAACGCATTATTTAGCTGGGCGAAGTCAGACTCAGACAACCCAACCGAAGAGCTTGATGCAATATCTTCCATAATAGACAGTGCTTGAGTGTCGTTTTCATCTACGGCTTGTTTGAGCTGATCAAACAAATCCTGATTGAAAATACCATTTGCAGCAGATACCGCAGGCTTTTCACTGTGGAGTTCGCTGGCGTGGATATTCTCGACCAGTGCGGTGAGTGATTTAAGCATTCTTTGGCGTAAGTCTTGATTTGTGCTGTCGTGCTCCAGCTCTTGGCAAAGCTCGTGCAGCGAAGTCGCTCCTATATTGCCAGCGACCCCTTTGAGAGAGTGAATATTGCGTTTGCGTGTTGCACTGTCTTCGTCGGTGACAGCGGCTTCTACAGCGTTGGTATCTGCATAGGTGCTGGCAAAGCGCAGAATGAGCTTGATGTACAAATCGGCATGGCCACTCGCACGGGTTAGGCCTGAAGTCATATCAAGACCAGTAATAACGGGGACTCGGCCAGTAGAGTGTTCTGCTCCCGTAACCAGTTGTTGTGGGTGTTTAGGTGTAATCCATTTTGCCAAAGTACTGAACATGGCGCCGACATCAATAGGTTTGGCGATGATGTCATTCATGCCCGCCTTCTTCGCTTTTTCTTTATCGCGTTCCATGATGTTAGCCGTCATGGCGATGATTGGGATGTGTTTATCATCCAGTTTTTGACGTATGAATTCTGTGGCTTCATAGCCATCCATGACTGGCATCTGACAGTCCATTAAAATGCCATCGAAGTCATGGCTCTTATACAGTTCGATCGCTACCTGACCATTTTCAGCGATCGTCACGTGTACTTGTTGGCCTTCAAGTAGCTCGGTGGCCAGCTCTTGGTTAATCTCATTGTCTTCGACTAGTAGCAATTTTGCACCAGCTAGCTGTTGGGCATTGGCCAGTTGTGTTTGCTCTTCAACATCACTGCGGCTTACACGACTGCCTTCAACGCCATAAAGTGTCACTATTGCATCGAACAGATGTGAAGAGGTGACAGGCTTGTCTAGGATTGATGGCGGTGTTAACTGGCGATTGACGAAGGCATCGGTCAGTTCTTCACGGCCATAAGCTGTCAGCATTAAGAGTTTTGGTTGTTCAGGCTCAGCCAGTCTGTCCCACATGATTTCTGCTAAATCGATACCGTCTTTGACCGGCATCTGCCAGTCAGAAATCACTAAATCATAAGGTTGCTTGTTGGTGATGGCTTCTTCTAACTCATCAAGCGCGCTATCGACATTGTTGACGCTGGTGGTTTCAAACTGAAGGGATTCGAGAATATCTTCCACAATCAGTCTAGCGCTGGCGTTGTCATCGACCACCAGAATTTTCAGCTGACCGAGTTCTTTCGGTATCAACAATTGTTCTTGTTTCAATGCATGGCTGACACCTAATTGAACGGTGAAGGTGAACGTCGATCCCTTACCTTGTTCGCTTGTTACACCAATGTCACCGCTCATCAATTGACAAAGTTCTTTACTGATCGCCAACCCGAGCCCGGTACCGCCATATTTGCGTGTGGTTGAACTATCGGCCTGAGTAAACTTGTTGAACAGTTTATTACACTGCTCTGGAGTCATGCCAATACCGCTATCTGTTACAGAGAATTTGAGAGTGATGTTGCTGCCGTTTTTCTTCTCCAAAGCAATACTGACTTTGATCTCACCTTGTTCAGTGAATTTCACTGCATTGTTGGCTAGGTTAATTAAGATCTGACCTAGACGTAGAGGATCGCCAACAAGTGCGGTTGGTACGTCGCGATCAATGTGGATCAATAATTCCAGCCCACGTTCAGACGCGCGTAGACCAACGAGATTGGAAACATTATCGAGAACATTCTCTAGGTGGAAGTCTACGTTTTCGATATCCAGTTTACCCGCTTCGATCTTTGAGAAGTCTAAGATATCGTTGATTAAACCGAGCAGGGAATCGGCGGAAAGCTTCACTTTCTGAATGTAGTTACGTTGAGCCTTGGAAAGCTCCGTTTTGAGTGCAAGATAGCTCATGCCGATAATGGCATTCATCGGTGTGCGGATCTCGTGGCTCATGTTGGCTAAGAAGTCTGACTTGGCTTTGTTTGCAGCATCGGCATCGTCTCTTGCCAACGCTAGCTTATCGGCAAAACGTTCCAGTGCTGTATGAGATTTATGGGCGAGTAAACCCAGCAGCAGTAAAGTCACGACAAAGATACCGCCACCAATCGCTAGATAGCTGGCAATAGCACCGGAATTTTCCACCGTATTTAGCTGCTCTTGGTAAACGGGTTGAATGAAAGATTGTAGTTGGTCGTAGGTTGTTTCTAACTGGGCGATCTGCTGTGAGGTAATACTGCGTGCTGAAGTTAATTGATTGAACAACGTATAGTAGCTGTTGGTCAGTGTGTGTATTTTGTCGACATTGATTTTTTCTTCATCGGTCGGCACTTGAGCTGATAGGCCATCGAGAAGGCGCAGTGAATATTCCAGATAATCATTGACTTGGTCAGCAATCGTTTTCTGGCGTGTTGGTGAAAGTGACAGTGAATAGTCGCGATCGAGTTGTTGTGCTTCACTGATCGAAGATTGAAGAACAAGTAAATTAGAGCTGACAGCAAGACGCTCACTAATGGCAATCTGAGAGCTTGAAACGGCCTGTTGCGATGCTCGGAGAATGTCTTGAAGGTGATTTCTTAAGTCAGTGGCTGAACGAGCCAGTTCGTCACCAGAACGGTTTACTTGATTGAGAATACTTTGCTGGAGCTTTTCACCAACATTAGACCAGCTTCTTAACTGAACGAGGGCGCTGAGATAGCGGTTTTTAGCATTGTTGACTAAAGTCAGTTTATTGATGCTGGCTTGTTCGGTTAGTTTGCCATCGAGTAAAGTGATGAGTTGATCTATTTTCTTCAGCTCAAACTGTGCTTGGTTAAGTTCCTGTTGGTCTTTAGTAAGTACGTATGACTTCTGGTGGTTTTGTGAGTTTGCAATTAATCCAACAAGCCAGTGGGCACGAATCGCACTATCTGAATCTTCATCCACTTGCTCCCTCAGCTCCTCGATACTTACCATGCCGTTTTCAATGAAATCTTCATGCAGCTGTTGAATCACATCGATAGTATTAGAAGCCTGCTCGGCAATGGAGCTCATTTGTTCACGAGTCGTGGTTTCATTCTGACTGAGTGTGATGTACTGGGTAAATTCCTGACGATAATCCGCAAGCAAGTCGGTAATCTGTGCATCAATACCGTTGGCGATAACGATGTCTGATAGCGTTTGAGCTTTATCTATCTGACGGTAAATGTCATCTGAGATCTCATCCTGAGGCAGACGAATGTAGCTTTGCTCGAGCATCTTCACGCTATCTAAGGTCGATAATAGCTGAGCATTACTTGCATACTGATCGACTGTATTAAAGCGCTGGTTAAGGCTCATCCAGCCTATACTGCCAGCAATTAGTAACATCACAGAAGCAATAACAAAGCCGGTTAGAATACGCTTAGAGTCGAGCGCATAGTTCTGTACTTGATTCATTCTCTGCCTTAGCCGAAGCGCTTAAAATTCGTCTTTGAAGGATTCTTTGATTTTGAGGATTTCATCTAGTTGACTGATGAATATAGGAACTAGGTTAGGGTCAAAATGCGCGCCAGCACCTTCTTCCAGTAATGCCACTGCATCTTTAACTGTCCACGCTTTTTTGTAAGGACGTTCACTGGTTAGGGCGTCGAACACATCCGCAATCGCCACTATGCGAGCACTTAAAGGGATCGCTTCACCTCGAGTACCATGAGGATAGCCACTACCGTCCCATTTTTCATGGTGATAAAGCGCAATCTCTTTTGCCATCTGTAGCAGGAGTGAGTCACTTTCTCCGATAATGTCTGCGCCGAAATTGACGTGTTTTTGCATCACCGTCCATTCATCACCATCCAGCTTGCCGGGCTTGCCTAAAATGTTGTCGGGGATACCAATTTTGCCGATGTCGTGCATGGGAGAAGCCTGGAAGACAAGTTCGACCCAACGTTTACTGACATCCAGCTGCTCAGCAAGAATGCGCGAGTAATGACTCATGCGAACAACATGCATGCCTGTCTCATTGTCCTTGTACTCAGCAGCTCTGCCTAAGCGTTGAATGATTTCGAGGCGACTACGCTCTAATTGTTCGGTTCTTTGCTTTACTTGAACCGATAACGCCAAGTTTTGATCGTAAAGCGCAATATGTGTTTTCACACGAGCTTTAACAATAGGTGGGCTGACAGGTTTGGTGATGTAGTCGACGGCCCCCATCTCGAAGCCTTTCTGTTCATCAACTACTTCTGCTTTAGCCGTTACAAAGATTATGGGGATATCGGATGTAAGTGGGTTGGACTTAAGGATCGAGCATACTTCATAGCCGTCCATTTCTGGCATCATTATATCGAGCAATATCAAATGGGGCCGTGGAGAACTGTTGGCAATCTTGAGAGCTTTCGCGCCACTGGTGGCGGCTTTGATTTTGAATTCATCGGAAAGAATGCCAGACAAAGTATGGATATTGTCTGGGATGTCATCGACCACCAGTACGGTTGGTTTGTCTAATGTATCAGAGGCCATATGAGTAAATCCTTCTACCATGCGCTCTTAATAGGCTATCTACAGATAGAATAGTGAATATTTATAAATAGTTGCAGTGCTAATTAGCTAATCAGACGAGTCAAATAACTGGAACAGTGATACATGTACAGATTTACCAAGAACAGTTTGGAAAGTCCCATGGTCGACGCATTTGCTATTTCCAAGCTTGGATCGAAGGATGTGTGGCATACAAAATGTTTAGAATACAGCTCGAAAATGTTTATTTCTAAAAGTTTTAATAGATAAGTTTGTTTATATTAACCTAATGTTTTCAATCATTTAAACGGTATGTGATTTGTGTGCTAAGTAGTGAAAATGGCAAAAACATTGTGGCTGAGCCAAATATATCGCCATATGTGCTTGAGTTGATATTATGCTTGCCATATGGTTGCTGTTGTCCTTAATCGGGATGATATGAAACTGTAACATTCATGTATCTTTCATTTTCAATTCAAATGCTTATGCTGGCAGCTAACTCCAAGGGCCAGCTTTTTTTTGCGTGAATTTTATGCACAGTTAGGCTTGTTGCAGATCACACATCCGAAGTAGTGTGTGTGGAACAATTACTCTAAACCTAGGTGTGATACGCAAAATCTTGCGACAGAAGCATAAAAATTCAAATATGAAATTGAATTCATATCTGGTTCATCTACGATAAAAGTCCCTATGGGTAATTTGTCAATCATTTCATTTGCTTCATGGAACGGTGCTGGCCTCCAACTCACTTTTGGGCCAGCTCTTTTTTATCTGAAACTTACGTTTCGTTCGCGAAATATCACCATCTCGCCGCATATTAATCACGAACAGCTTAGTGCGTCCGGTTCTATTCCATAATTCCGGCTCTTCCATAAATCGGTCGAGCAGTACGTATATTGGTACGGATTTTTGACTGAACGTTGCTGGGTCTTCAAGCTCCTGGACGCGTTTGTATCCATAGCTTCGAGCGAGTTCTTTTTTCCTGAATGTTTTTGATTCTCTGTGTATAATCGCCGAATTATTTTTTACGATGATGTCCACTGTGAAGCGAGTTTCTCCGCTTTTGAGTGTGCGTTTTTTAATGCTGAATGACGCCATTTGTCCTACTCCTTGATACGTACTATATCCGTACTGAATGAGTAAACTAAGGGCAATTCTAGCAGATTGCTGTATATTTATACAGTATATAGATTTCGAGTAACACCTTATGAAACCTGACAATACTAGTAAATACGCGGCTAACCGCTTTTCCATTGCACCCATGCTCGATTGGACTGACAGACACTGTCGTTACTTCCATCGATTGCTGACAAGCGAAACTTTGCTCTATACCGAGATGGTGACGACGGGGGCGATTATTCACGGTAAAGGTGACTTTCTGGCGTATAACCAGCAAGAGCACCCAGTGGCACTTCAATTAGGTGGCTCAAACCCTGACGATTTGGCGACGTGTGCGAAATTAGCACAAGAGCGTGGCTACGATGAAATCAACCTCAACGTTGGTTGCCCGTCTGATCGTGTACAAAACGGTCGCTTTGGCGCGTGTCTGATGGCAGAGCCACAACTTGTGGCGGAATGTGTTGCCGCAATGCGTAATGTGGTGGATGTGCCAGTCACGGTGAAAACTCGTATCGGTATTGATGACCAAGACTCTTATGAGTTTCTGACCGACTTTGTATCGATGGTTTCCGAGAAGGGGGCTGTGATCAATTTACTATTCACGCACGCAAAGCTTGGCTTTCTGGGCTAAGCCCAAAGGAAAATCGTGAAATCCCACCTCTTGATTACCCGCGTGCCTATCAGCTGAAGAAAGATTTTGCGCACCTAAATATTGCTATTAATGGTGGCGTTAAGACACTGGAGGACACCAAAGAGCATTTGACGCACCTAGATGGTGTTATGGTTGGCCGTGAAGCCTACCAGAATCCATATATGCTGGCGGAAGTTGATCAGCAGATTTTTGGATTGGATAAGCCTGTTAAGAAGCGTACTCAAGTTGTGGAAGAGATGTACCCTTACATTGAAAGCCAGCTGGAGAAAGGGGCGTATCTCGGTCATATTACTCGTCATATGCTGGGCTTGTTCCAGAATATGCCGGGAGCGCGTCAATGGCGTCGTTACATCAGTGAGAATGCTCACAAGCCAGGTTCTGGTATCGAAGTGGTAGAGACGGCGCTGAGTAAAATTCCTAAAGAGCTGAATGTGTAAATTTCACCACCTAATAGTATTTGGTTGGTGAATTTGACCAACTAAGATAATCAATAAAAGAGACGCTTTATAAAGCGTCTCTTTTTTATTTTATTAAAATCAAATGGTTATGTATTTTTCTTTAACTTGGCTTACTTTCTGCAATGTGAAAGATAACTAAGGAGAAAGATATGTTTGAACTCATCTTTGTATTGGTCTTTATTGCAACGCTGCTGGTGACGGGGCTTACTATGTTCACGGTATTTGCTGCGGCGGGTTTTGCTTTGATGGTGATGGTGTTACTCGGGATGGTCGGGGCAGTGATTAAACTTATCCCGTGGCTGATTGTTATTGCTGTGGGTATTTGGTTTTTCAAAAACTACGTGTATGACCACCGTTAATCCGCGCAGGAATTTGACATAAACCGCTTTGCAGAATGTGATACTATCGCTCCAACACCTCTTACCTCAATGAGCTCAGGAGCTAAATTTAGATGAACAAATCAGCACTGGCGGTTGTTACTGCAGCTGCGATGTCGATGGCAAGTTCAGCAGCAATGGCAGAAGATTCTGTGATTGCTAAAGTGGGTGCTGAAGCATGGTGGGTAGACACAGAAGTGAATGAAATCCGCCGTGATAAAGAAGTCACTCCAAGTGTTTATGCAGCGATCGAGCACGACATTAAGTATGTACCGAATGCACGTATCAGAACAGCCAGCGTTGATAACGAGTTCATGGCGTTTGACAAGCTGGATCTAACGCTCTACTACCAAGTGATGGAACACGACCTACTGCACTTTGATGCCGGTATTACGCTCAGCGATATGAGTAATACAAAGCACAAGAACGTCGAAACGGGTCAAACGAAAGATTTTAATAAATTGCTGTGGGCATTCTATGGCTACGCTGAAATGACAGTGCCAGACACAAATTTTGACATCATCGGTGAAATGAACTTTGGTGATAGTAGCGGTATCAAGAGCACTGACTTGATGGCAGGTATGCAATATCGAATGCCACTGAATAGTTCAACGGTAACTTTCCGTGGGGGTACCGCGTGATCGATCTTGAGTCTGATGAGTTTAAGTCCAATATTGAAGATAGCACGTTAGGCAAGCCTTTTATTATGGCGAATGGTGTCTTCCTTGGTGCCGAATACAGTTTCTAAATTACAGAGTCTTTTTAAAAACGCCGCGTAATATCGCGGCGTTTTTTTATGCCTATTCGTTATATCTTCGTTTTTCGTTTAGCAGTTTTTTGTCTTTCGACCATGCTTATTAAGGGTTCTTGTCAATAACTTCAGAGAAAGGATTCCTATGACTATCAATGAACTTAGAAATCTTTATCGAGAAAATCAGTTAGTTGAAGCCATCATTGAACCTTCTGCGCAGGAAGGGAGCTGGATTGTCGAGTTTCGTCATGCACGTGGCGGCTTTGTGTTGTTAACCGACTCTCATGGGGAGGAGTGCCACTATCTTGATCTGGATTTAGCTTCAAAGTCAGCAATGGCTGTAGGGTTCAGACAGGTACGTGTCGAAGCTAAGTAATCAGGCCTGCTTAAACTTTCGGCTTTCTTTAATTCCAAAAGTTATAAAACATTCATTTCTATTCTTTCTTGTTATTAAAGGGAGTGGTTAATCTATCATCACGCAATGAATAGGGATGTCGAGACCATGTCTTTGAACAAGAACGTGTCCTCTCAAGGAAACACACCACAAGAACTACCGTCAATCGCTGCTCCTTTAAATGATCAACAACTGAATACGCTAAAACAAACAGTCTCAGAACTGTCACCGCAACAGTTAGCGTGGGTCAGCGGTTATTTTTGGGGGTTATCTCAAGCTCAACCTCAAACAGCGGGTGCTGCAGCACCTATTAGTCAGGCGGCTGCGGCTGTTGCCGTAAAACCTGCAGGTAAGCTTTCTATTATCTTTGCTTCTCAGACGGGCAACGCGAAAGGCGTTGCTGAAGCTCTGGAACAAGAAGCCAAGGCCCAAGGAATAGCGGTTGAGCTGTTTGATGCCAGCGATTACAAAGGAAAGAACCTTGCTAAGGAAACACACGTCATTATTGTTGCCTCCACTAATGGTGAAGGTGAAGCACCAGATAATGCGATTGAGCTCCATGAATTCCTTCAGTCTAAGAAGGCGCCTAAGTTACCAAACCTGAAATACGGTGTGATTAGTCTGGGTGACTCGAGTTATGAATTCTTCTGTCAGACAGGTAAAGATTTCGATTCTTACCTATCTAAACTTGGCGCGACCTCATTTATTGAACGTATTGACTGTGATGTTGATTATGAAGCGCCTGCGAGTGAGTGGCGTCAAAACGCACTGGATAAAGTCAAAGAAGCGTTAGCGTCAGGTAATGAAGCGGAAGTCGTTCAACTGCCAGTCGGTCAAGCGGCACCTGGCCACTCGCAATACAACAAGCAAAACCCTTACACCGCAACCTTGCTCACAAGCCAGAAGATTACTGGTCGGGATTCAGGTAAAGATGTCCGCCATGTCGAGATCGATTTGGATGGCTCAGGTCTGACATATCAACCGGGTGATGCACTTGGTGTGTGGTTCGAGAACAGCTCAGATCTTGCGAATGCGGTCTTAGCTAAAGCAGGGCTGTCTGGTGTGGAAAGTGTCGATGTTGATGGTGAAAGTATTTCCATCCACAGTGCGCTGGTGAGTAAGTACGAGATAACGTCAGCAAACCCGCAACTTGTCGCCAAATTTGCAGAGTTATCGGGTAGCAAGAAACTACTTAAGCTGGTGGAAGATAAAGACAAGTTACGCGAATACGCGACCAACACCCAAGTGGTCGATGTCCTGGCGGAGAAGAAAACCAAACTATCCGCTGAAGAATTGGTCGGTTTACTGCGCCGATTGACACCTCGCCTCTATTCTATTGCTTCTAGTCAGAGTGAAGTGGACGAAGAAGTCCATCTAACGGTTGGCCTTGTTGAATATGATAAGGGAGATGAAAAGCGTTTTGGTGGTGCGTCTAGCTTTCTTTCTCATCGTTTAGAGGAAGGTGGTGAAGTTAAAGTATTTGTTGAACACAACAATAACTTCAAACTACCTCAAGATGACAATACCCCTGTCATCATGATTGGCCCCGGTACTGGTATCGCTCCGTTCAGAAGCTTTATCCAAGAGCGCGATGACCGAGAAGCAGAGGGTAAGAACTGGCTATTCTTCGGTGACCGCACCTTTACCCAAGATTTCCTCTATCAGGTTGAATGGCAAAAGTACCTAAAGTCAGGTTTGCTTAATCGTCTTGATGTGGCTTTCAGTCGCGACCAAGCAGAAAAAGTCTACGTGCAACATCGTATTCTGGAAAACGCCGAACAAGTATGGCAATGGCTTCAGGAAGGGGCACACATCTATGTCTGTGGTGATGCGACACGTATGGCGAAAGATGTCCATGAAGCGCTGATTCATGTCGTAGAGCAGCACGGCAAACTATCACGTGATGATGCCGAAGAATTTATCAACGAACTCCGTAAAGCGAAACGTTACCAAAGGGATGTTTACTAATGAGTGCTTCTACCGAAAATAATAAACAGATTGTCTTGGGCGAAGAGTTAGGGCCCCTTGCAGATAACGAGCGCCTGAAAAGAGAAAGTAATTTCCTACGTGGCACGATTGAACAAGACCTACAAGATCGTATCACCGGCGGCTTTACTGCAGATAACTTCCAACTGATTCGCTTCCATGGAATGTATCAGCAGGACGATCGTGATATCCGCAATGAACGCACTAAGCAGAAATTGGAACCATTGCATAACGTCATGTTACGTGCACGTATGCCAGGCGGTATTATCACACCAGATCAGTGGTTAGCGATTGATAAGTTCGCAACAGAACACTCTTTGTATGGAAGTATTCGTCTAACTACGCGTCAGACGTTTCAGTTTCACGGTGTGTTAAAACCAAATATCAAGCTGATGCACCAGACGCTTAATAGCATTGGTATTGACTCCATTGCAACAGCGGGTGACGTGAACCGTAATGTATTGTGTACTACAAACCCGGTTGAATCGGAGCTACACCAAGAAGCATACGAGTGGGCGAAGAAAATCAGTGAGCATCTTTTACCTAAGACTAAAGCGTATGCAGAAATCTGGTTGGATGGCGATAAAGTAGAAACTACTCAGGATGATGAACCAATTCTGGGTAGCAACTACTTGCCACGTAAGTTCAAAACGACCGTTGTGATACCACCGCAAAATGATGTCGATGTACACGCGAATGACCTTAACTTTGTCGCGATTGCTGAAGATGGCAAGCTGGTGGGCTTTAACGTATTGGTGGGCGGTGGCCTAGCCATGACTCATGGCGATACCTCTACTTACCCAAGACGTGCCGATGATTTTGGATTTATCCCTCTTGAGAAAACGCTAGATGTTGCAGCGGCAGTCGTTACTACCCAGCGTGATTGGGGTAACCGATCGAATCGTAAAAATGCCAAAACTAAATACACGCTTGATCGAGTGGGCAGTGATGTTTTCAAAGCAGAGGTGGAGAAGCGTGCTGGGGTAGAGTTTGAAGCAAGCCGTCCATATGAATTTACTGAACGTGGCGACCGAGTCGGCTGGGTCGAAGGGATTGACGGAAAGCATCACCTGACTCTATTTATTGAAAATGGTCGTTTGCTGGATTATCCGGGTAAGCCTCTTAAAACAGGTGTGGCTGAGATAGCGAAAATCCACAAAGGGGATTTCCGCATGACGGCGAACCAGAACCTGATTGTTGCAGGAGTCTCAAAAAGCAATAAAGCGAAAATTGAGAAAATCGCTGTTGAACACGGTTTGATGGATGAAACCGTTAGTGAGCAGCGTAAGAATTCAATGGCTTGTGTTGCGTTCCCAACCTGTCCGTTGGCAATGGCTGAAGCTGAACGATTCTTGCCAGAATTTGTTACGGACGTTGAAGACATTCTCAAGAAACACGGCCTGCCGGAAGAAGACAACATTATATTACGTGTGACAGGCTGTCCGAATGGCTGTGGCCGTGCGATGTTGGCGGAAATTGGTCTGGTAGGTAAAGCACCTGGCCGTTACAACTTGCACCTTGGTGGTAATCGTGGCGGTACGCGCGTACCTAAGATGTATAAAGAAAACATCACAGACAAACAGATCCTAGAAGAGATCGATCAGCTAGTCGGTCGATGGGCCAAAGAGCGTACCGACGGTGAGTGCTTTGGTGACTTCACGATCAGAGCTGGCATTATCGATGAAGTGTTCGTTTCTAAGAGGGACTTTTATGCTTAACTCCGTGGCTTCAAAACTGAAGTTAGCAGAGCTCTTAACGGCAACAAAGACGGAGCAGACTCTCCGTCTTGCGGAAATTAATTTAGAGCTCGAAAAGCTAACGGCTCAGGAAAGAGTCTCCTGGGCGATAGAAAATCTGGAAGGAACACACGCTGTTTCCTCAAGCTTTGGTATTCAGGCAGCGGTGATGCTGCATTTAGTCACGGAGGCTAGGCCTGATATCCCGGTCATATTGACAGATACTGGCTATCTCTTCCCTGAAACTTACCAGTTTATTGATGACCTTACGGAAAAGCTGAACCTTAACCTTCAAGTCTATCGTGCAAAGCAGAGTGCGGCATGGCAGGAGGCAAGTTATGGAAAACTATGGGCGCAAGGTATAGAGGGAATTGAACAGTACAATCGCTTAAACAAAGTGGAACCTATGCGTCGCGCTTTGGATGAACTTAGAGTGGGGACTTGGTTTTCAGGATTGCGCCGTGAGCAATCTAAGTCTCGAGCAAACCTGCCAATTCTGACGATTCAAAATGGCGTGTTTAAGTTTCTGCCTATCATCGATTGGACAAACAAAGACGTTCACTATTATCTAGAACAGCATGGCTTGCCGTATCATCCGTTACGTGATGAAGGGTACTTATCCATTGGAGACACTCATACAACCAAGAAATGGGAGCCAGGAATGAGTGAAGAAGAAACTCGGTTCTTCGGCCTTAAACGAGAATGTGGGCTCCATGAAGATGACAGCGAGCAAGATGGCTCAGGCATCTAGTCTGCTCTTCTATAATAAGAGGAAAGGTCGCAATGCGGCCTTTTATTTTGCCTGAAAAAATAGCGATTGTGGATAACCCTGTGGGTATGGTGTTCGCTATATTGGGGTAAAGTTGGATAAATAAGGCTTTGAGCGAAAATTCAGCGTTTAAATGTTATTTTTGCAATTTTATTAAAATAACGCTTGCTAATGTGATGTCGATCTCTATAATGCCTCCTTGTCGACAGGGCAAGGGCTCACAAGGGTTCAAGCGAAGTCGATAGGTTAACTAGCCAAGCGGAAGCGCTTAAGAAAAAAGTTTTAAAAAAAGTGGTTGACACTAAAACTTAAAACGCTAGAATAGCCGCCTCTTCCGAAGTGAAGTTAATCACAAAAGAAGAACGCTCTTTAACAATATAAACCTATCAATCTGTGTGGGCACTCGTTGATGATAATCCAATTAGATACCTCGGTATCAAATTAGGTTTCAATGATACGAAGTGACCATTGAATCTTCGGATTCAGCACAGTCAATTCAAACATTACTTTATGTAATGTTCAGTATTCATTGAGCCGACAAAATCTTAAATTGAAGAGTTTGATCATGGCTCAGATTGAACGCTGGCGGCAGGCCTAACACATGCAAGTCGAGCGGAAACGAGTTATCAAAGCCTTCGGGTGGAGATAACGGCGTCGAGCGGCGGACGGGTGAGTAATGCCTGGGAAATTGCCCTGATGTGGGGGATAACCATTGGAAACGATGGCTAATACCGCATAATAGCTTCGGCTCAAAGAGGGGGACCTTTTAGGCCTCTCGCGTCAGGATATGCCCAGGTGGGATTAGCTAGTTGGTGAGGTAATGGCTCACCAAGGCGACGATCCCTAGCTGGTCTGAGAGGATGATCAGCCACACTGGAACTGAGACACGGTCCAGACTCCTACGGGAGGCAGCAGTGGGGAATATTGCACAATGGGCGCAAGCCTGATGCAGCCATGCCGCGTGTATGAAGAAGGCCTTCGGGTTGTAAAGTACTTTCAGCAGTGAGGAAGGTGGTGTCGTTAATAGCGGCATCATTTGACGTTAGCTGCAGAAGAAGCACCGGCTAACTCCGTGCCAGCAGCCGCGGTAATACGGAGGGTGCGAGCGTTAATCGGAATTACTGGGCGTAAAGCGCATGCAGGTGGTTTGTTAAGTCAGATGTGAAAGCCCGGGGCTCAACCTCGGAATTGCATTTGAAACTGGCAGACTAGAGTACTGTAGAGGGGGGTAGAATTTCAGGTGTAGCGGTGAAATGCGTAGAGATCTGAAGGAATACCGGTGGCGAAGGCGGCCCCCTGGACAGATACTGACACTCAGATGCGAAAGCGTGGGGAGCAAACAGGATTAGATACCCTGGTAGTCCACGCCGTAAACGATGTCTACTTGGAGGTTGTGGCCTTGAGCCGTGGCTTTCGGAGCTAACGCGTTAAGTAGACCGCCTGGGGAGTACGGTCGCAAGATTAAAACTCAAATGAATTGACGGGGGCCCGCACAAGCGGTGGAGCATGTGGTTTAATTCGATGCAACGCGAAGAACCTTACCTACTCTTGACATCCTCAGAAGAGACTGGAGACAGTCTTGTGCCTTCGGGAACTGAGAGACAGGTGCTGCATGGCTGTCGTCAGCTCGTGTTGTGAAATGTTGGGTTAAGTCCCGCAACGAGCGCAACCCTTATCCTTGTTTGCCAGCGAGTAATGTCGGGAACTCCAGGGAGACTGCCGGTGATAAACCGGAGGAAGGTGGGGACGACGTCAAGTCATCATGGCCCTTACGAGTAGGGCTACACACGTGCTACAATGGCGCATACAGAGGGCAGCCAACTTGCGAAAGTGAGCGAATCCCAAAAAGTGCGTCGTAGTCCGGATTGGAGTCTGCAACTCGACTCCATGAAGTCGGAATCGCTAGTAATCGTAGATCAGAATGCTACGGTGAATACGTTCCCGGGCCTTGTACACACCGCCCGTCACACCATGGGAGTGGGCTGCAAAAGAAGTGGGTAGTTTAACCTTCGGGGGGACGCTCACCACTTTGTGGTTCATGACTGGGGTGAAGTCGTAACAAGGTAGCGCTAGGGGAACCTGGCGCTGGATCACCTCCTTATACGATGATTACTCACGATGAGTGTCCACACAGATTGATGGTTTATGTAGTTTAAGAGAACGAAGATATCCCAATATCTTCAACTTAGTGTCCCGTTCGTCTAGAGGCCTAGGACACCGCCCTTTCACGGCGGTAACAGGGGTTCGACTCCCCTACGGGATACCATCTTTAAGTGCATTTATTTAAGTGCTTTTAAAAATGGTTACTTCATGAGAAGTGATTAGCTCTTTAACAATTTGGAAAGCTGACGAATAACAACAATCCCCATCTCTATGAGATGCGTTGTTATTCATTGAAAAGTTCTCAAATCCTAACTTTCTCTAAATAAAGAGAGATTTAGGTACCAACACACATTCAAGTGTTCTTGGAAACATCCTTGCGATGTTTATATTTGAGTCCGGCAAAATCGAGTCTGCATCATGTTTAAATAATTGCAGACAACTTTGGTTGTTTGACCGTAAGACCCTTTGGGGTTGTATGGTTAAGTGACTAAGCGTACACGGTGGATGCCTTGGCAGTCAGAGGCGATGAAGGACGTATTAACTTGCGATAAGCCCAGATTAGGCAGTAAAAGCCATTTGAGTCTGGGATTTCCGAATGGGGAAACCCACCTGCATAAGCAGGTATCATTATCTGAATACATAGGGTAATGAAGCGAACCGGGGGAACTGAAACATCTAAGTACCCCGAGGAAAAGAAATCAACCGAGATTCCGAAAGTAGCGGCGAGCGAAATTGGATTAGCCCTTAAGCCTTTAATGCGTCAGGTGAAAGTTCTGGAAAGGTCTGCGATACAGGGTGATAGCCCCGTAACCGGCAGCGCATTTTAGGTGAAATCGAGTAGGGCGGGACACGTGATATCCTGTCTGAATATGGGGGACCATCCTCCAAGGCTAAATACTACTGACTGACCGATAGTGAACCAGTACCGTGAGGGAAAGGCGAAAAGAACCCCTGTGAGGGGAGTGAAATAGAACCTGAAACCGTGTACGTACAAGCAGTAGGAGCACCCTCGTGGTGTGACTGCGTACCTTTTGTATAATGGGTCAGCGACTTATATTCAGTAGCAAGGTTAACCATCTAGGGGAGCCGTAGAGAAATCGAGTCTTAACTGGGCGTCGAGTTGCTGGATATAGACCCGAAACCAGGTGATCTAGCCATGGGCAGGTTGAAGGTTGAGTAACATCAACTGGAGGACCGAACCGACTAATGTTGAAAAATTAGCGGATGACTTGTGGCTAGGGGTGAAAGGCCAATCAAACCTGGAGATAGCTGGTTCTCCCCGAAATCTATTTAGGTAGAGCCTCGGACGAATACTACTGGGGGTAGAGCACTGTTAAGGCTAGGGGGTCATCCCGACTTACCAACCCTTTGCAAACTCCGAATACCAGTAAGTACTATCCGGGAGACACACGGCGGGTGCTAACGTCCGTCGTGGAGAGGGAAACAACCCAGACCGCCAGCTAAGGTCCCAAATTACAGCTAAGTGGGAAACGATGTGGGAAGGCTTAGACAGCTAGGATGTTGGCTTAGAAGCAGCCATCATTTAAAGAAAGCGTAATAGCTCACTAGTCGAGTCGGCCTGCGCGGAAGATGTAACGGGGCTAAGCTGTAAACCGAAGCTGCGGCAATGCATTTTATGTATTGGGTAGGGGAGCGTTCTGTAAGCCGTTGAAGGTGAGTTGTAAAGCTTGCTGGAGGTATCAGAAGTGCGAATGCTGACATGAGTAACGATAAAGGGGGTGAAAAACCCCCTCGCCGGAAGACCAAGGGTTCCTGTCCAACGTTAATCGGGGCAGGGTAAGTCGACCCCTAAGGCGAGGCCGAAAGGCGTAGTCGATGGGAAACGGGTTAATATTCCCGTACTTCTTACAATTGCGATGGGGGGACGGAGAAGGCTAGGTGGGCCTGGCGACGGTTGTCCAGGTTCAAGTGCGTAGGCTTGAGAGTTAGGTAAATCCGGCTCTCTCTAAGGCTGAGACACGATGTCGAGCATCTACGGATGTGAAGTCATTGATGCCATGCTTCCAGGAAAAGCCTCTAAGCTTCAGATTGTAAGGAATCGTACCCCAAACCGACACAGGTGGTCGGGTAGAGAATACCAAGGCGCTTGAGAGAACTCGGGTGAAGGAACTAGGCAAAATGGTACCGTAACTTCGGGAGAAGGTACGCTCTTGACGGTGAAGTCCCTCGCGGATGGAGCTATTGAGAGTCGCAGATACCAGGTGGCTGCAACTGTTTATTAAAAACACAGCACTGTGCAAAATCGTAAGATGACGTATACGGTGTGACGCCTGCCCGGTGCCGGAAGGTTAATTGATGGGGTTAGACGTAAGTCGAAGCTCTTGATCGAAGCCCCGGTAAACGGCGGCCGTAACTATAACGGTCCTAAGGTAGCGAAATTCCTTGTCGGGTAAGTTCCGACCTGCACGAATGGCGTAATGATGGCCACGCTGTCTCCACCCGAGACTCAGTGAAATTGAAATCGCTGTGAAGATGCAGTGTACCCGCGGCTAGACGGAAAGACCCCGTGAACCTTTACTACAGCTTGGCACTGAACATTGACCCTACATGTGTAGGATAGGTGGGAGGCTTTGAACCCGGTACGCCAGTATCGGTGGAGCCGTCCTTGAAATACCACCCTTGTAGTGTTGATGTTCTAACTTAGACCCGTTATCCGGGTTGAGGACAGTGCCTGGTGGGTAGTTTGACTGGGGCGGTCTCCTCCCAAAGAGTAACGGAGGAGCACGAAGGTGGGCTAATCACGGTTGGACATCGTGAGGTTAGTGCAATGGCATAAGCCCGCTTGACTGCGAGAATGACAATTCGAGCAGGTGCGAAAGCAGGTCATAGTGATCCGGTGGTTCTGAATGGAAGGGCCATCGCTCAACGGATAAAAGGTACTCCGGGGATAACAGGCTGATACCGCCCAAGAGTTCATATCGACGGCGGTGTTTGGCACCTCGATGTCGGCTCATCACATCCTGGGGCTGAAGTCGGTCCCAAGGGTATGGCTGTTCGCCATTTAAAGTGGTACGCGAGCTGGGTTTAGAACGTCGTGAGACAGTTCGGTCCCTATCTGCCGTGGGCGTTGGAAGATTGAAGGGGGCTGCTCCTAGTACGAGAGGACCGGAGTGGACGAACCTCTGGTGTTCGGGTTGTCATGCCAATGGCATTGCCCGGTAGCTAAGTTCGGAATCGATAACCGCTGAAAGCATCTAAGCGGGAAGCGAGCCCTGAGATGAGTCTTCCCTGACCCCTTGAGGGTCCTAAAGGGTTGTTCGAGACTAGAACGTTGATAGGCAGGGTGTGTAAGCGTTGTGAGGCGTTGAGCTAACCTGTACTAATTGCCCGTGAGGCTTAACCATACAACACCCAAAGGGTTTTGATGGACTCAAAGCAAGAACAGATTGAATGTGTAGAGAACACGCTCTTAGTATAAGAGAAAGCAGCTTTCCGAATTAAAGAATTTGCTTGGCGACCATAGCGTTGTGGACCCACCTGATTCCATGCCGAACTCAGAAGTGAAACGCAATAGCGCCGATGGTAGTGTGGGGCTTCCCCATGTGAGAGTAGGACATCGCCAGGCTTCTATTTACTTTCATTTTTTAGAAAAATGAAAACAAAATAGCGACTTTGTCTACTGTGTAGACAAGTCACCATAAGATTCTAAAAAAGTTTAGAGTTTTATGTTGACTTCAACAGTCAGTCGCGTAATATACGCGTCCTGCTTAGGTGCTAAGGTACTGAAAGCACAGCTCTTTAACAATATAAACCTATCAATCTGTGTGGGCACTCGTTGATGATAATCCAATTAGATACCTCGGTATCAAATTAGGTTTCAATGATACGAAGTGACCATTGAATCTTCGGATTCAGCACAGTCAATTCAAACATTACTTTATGTAATGTTCAGTATTCATTGAGCCGACAAAATCTTAAATTGAAGAGTTTGATCATGGCTCAGATTGAACGCTGGCGGCAGGCCTAACACATGCAAGTCGAGCGGAAACGAGTTATCAAAGCCTTCGGGTGGAGATAACGGCGTCGAGCGGCGGACGGGTGAGTAATGCCTGGGAAATTGCCCTGATGTGGGGATAACCATTGGAAACGATGGCTAATACCGCATAATAGCTTCGGCTCAAAGAGGGGGACCTTCGGGCCTCTCGCGTCAGGATATGCCCAGGTGGGATTAGCTAGTTGGTGAGGTAATGGCTCACCAAGGCGACGATCCCTAGCTGGTCTGAGAGGATGATCAGCCACACTGGAACTGAGACACGGTCCAGACTCCTACGGGAGGCAGCAGTGGGGAATATTGCACAATGGGCGCAAGCCTGATGCAGCCATGCCGCGTGTATGAAGAAGGCCTTCGGGTTGTAAAGTACTTTCAGCAGTGAGGAAGGTGGTGTCGTTAATAGCGGCATCATTTGACGTTAGCTGCAGAAGAAGCACCGGCTAACTCCGTGCCAGCAGCCGCGGTAATACGGAGGGTGCGAGCGTTAATCGGAATTACTGGGCGTAAAGCGCATGCAGGTGGTTTGTTAAGTCAGATGTGAAAGCCCGGGGCTCAACCTCGGAATTGCATTTGAAACTGGCAGACTAGAGTACTGTAGAGGGGGTAGAATTTCAGGTGTAGCGGTGAAATGCGTAGAGATCTGAAGGAATACCGGTGGCGAAGGCGGCCCCCTGGACAGATACTGACACTCAGATGCGAAAGCGTGGGGAGCAAACAGGATTAGATACCCTGGTAGTCCACGCCGTAAACGATGTCTACTTGGAGGTTGTGGCCTTGAGCCGTGGCTTTCGGAGCTAACGCGTTAAGTAGACCGCCTGGGGAGTACGGTCGCAAGATTAAAACTCAAATGAATTGACGGGGGCCCGCACAAGCGGTGGAGCATGTGGTTTAATTCGATGCAACGCGAAGAACCTTACCTACTCTTGACATCCTCAGAAGAGACTGGAGACAGTCTTGTGCCTTCGGGAACTGAGAGACAGGTGCTGCATGGCTGTCGTCAGCTCGTGTTGTGAAATGTTGGGTTAAGTCCCGCAACGAGCGCAACCCTTATCCTTGTTTGCCAGCGAGTAATGTCGGGAACTCCAGGGAGACTGCCGGTGATAAACCGGAGGAAGGTGGGGACGACGTCAAGTCATCATGGCCCTTACGAGTAGGGCTACACACGTGCTACAATGGCGCATACAGAGGGCAGCCAACTTGCGAAAGTGAGCGAATCCCAAAAAGTGCGTCGTAGTCCGGATTGGAGTCTGCAACTCGACTCCATGAAGTCGGAATCGCTAGTAATCGTAGATCAGAATGCTACGGTGAATACGTTCCCGGGCCTTGTACACACCGCCCGTCACACCATGGGAGTGGGCTGCAAAAGAAGTGGGTAGTTTAACCTTCGGGGGGACGCTCACCACTTTGTGGTTCATGACTGGGGTGAAGTCGTAACAAGGTAGCGCTAGGGGAACCTGGCGCTGGATCACCTCCTTATACGATGATTACTCATGATGAGTGTCCACACAGATTGATACGTTTATACACGTTAAGAGACGATACTGGGTCTGTAGCTCAGGTGGTTAGAGCGTTCGCCTGATAAGCGAGAGGTCGGTGGTTCAAGTCCACTCAGACCCACCAATCTTCCTCCCAGAAGAATTGGCACACAGTATCAACACCTGATGGGGCTATAGCTCAGCTGGGAGAGCGCCTGCCTTGCACGCAGGAGGTCAGCAGTTCGATCCTGCTTAGCTCCACCATCTTTAAGCGCATTTGCGTAAGTGTTCTTAAAAATGGTTTTCATCAGCTATTTATTAGCAAAGAAAGCTAGCTCTTTAACAATTTGGAAAGCTGACGAATAACAACAATCCCCATCTCTATGAGATGCGTTGTTATTCATTGAAAAGTTCTCAAATCCTAACTTTCTCTAAATAAAGAGAGATTTAGGTACCAACACACATTCAAGTGTTCTTGGAAACATCCTTGTGATGTTTATATTTGAGTCCGGCAAAATCGAGTCTGCATCATGTTTAAATAATTGCAGACAACTTTGGTTGTTTGACTGTAAGACCCTTTGGGGTTGTATGGTTAAGTGACTAAGCGTACACGGTGGATGCCTTGGCAGTCAGAGGCGATGAAGGACGTATTAACTTGCGATAAGCCCAGATTAGGCAGTAAAAGCCATTTGAGTCTGGGATTTCCGAATGGGGAAACCCACCTGCATAAGCAGGTATCATTATCTGAATACATAGGGTAATGAGGCGAACCGGGGGAACTGAAACATCTAAGTACCCCGAGGAAAAGAAATCAACCGAGATTCCGAAAGTAGCGGCGAGCGAAATTGGATTAGCCCTTAAGCCTTTAATGCGTCAGGTGAAAGTTCTGGAAAGGTCTGCGATACAGGGTGATAGCCCCGTAACCGGCAGCGCATTTTAGGTGAAATCGAGTAGGGCGGGACACGTGATATCCTGTCTGAATATGGGGGACCATCCTCCAAGGCTAAATACTACTGACTGACCGATAGTGAACCAGTACCGTGAGGGAAAGGCGAAAAGAACCCCTGTGAGGGGAGTGAAATAGAACCTGAAACCGTGTACGTACAAGCAGTAGGAGCACCTTCGTGGTGTGACTGCGTACCTTTTGTATAATGGGTCAGCGACTTATATTCAGTAGCAAGGTTAACCATCTAGGGGAGCCGTAGAGAAATCGAGTCTTAACTGGGCGTCGAGTTGCTGGATATAGACCCGAAACCAGGTGATCTAGCCATGGGCAGGTTGAAGGTTGAGTAACATCAACTGGAGGACCGAACCGACTAATGTTGAAAAATTAGCGGATGACTTGTGGCTAGGGGTGAAAGGCCAATCAAACCTGGAGATAGCTGGTTCTCCCCGAAATCTATTTAGGTAGAGCCTCGGACGAATACTACTGGGGGTAGAGCACTGTTAAGGCTAGGGGGTCATCCCGACTTACCAACCCTTTGCAAACTCCGAATACCAGTAAGTACTATCCGGGAGACACACGGCGGGTGCTAACGTCCGTCGTGGAGAGGGAAACAACCCAGACCGCCAGCTAAGGTCCCAAATTACAGCTAAGTGGGAAACGATGTGGGAAGGCTTAGACAGCTAGGATGTTGGCTTAGAAGCAGCCATCATTTAAAGAAAGCGTAATAGCTCACTAGTCGAGTCGGCCTGCGCGGAAGATGTAACGGGGCTAAGCTGTAAACCGAAGCTGCGGCAATGCATTTTATGTATTGGGTAGGGGAGCGTTCTGTAAGCCGTTGAAGGTGAGTTGTAAAGCTTGCTGGAGGTATCAGAAGTGCGAATGCTGACATGAGTAACGATAAAGGGGTGAAAAAACCCCCTCGCCGGAAGACCAAGGGTTCCTGTCCAACGTTAATCGGGGCAGGGTAAGTCGACCCCTAAGGCGAGGCCGAAAGGCGTAGTCGATGGGAAACGGGTTAATATTCCCGTACTTCTTACAATTGCGATGGGGGGACGGAGAAGGCTAGGTGGGCCTGGCGACGGTTGTCCAGGTTCAAGTGCGTAGGCTTGAGAGTTAGGTAAATCCGGCTCTCTCTAAGGCTGAGACACGATGTCGAGCATCTACGGATGTGAAGTCATTGATGCCATGCTTCCAGGAAAAGCCTCTAAGCTTCAGATTGTAAGGAATCGTACCCCAAACCGACACAGGTGGTCGGGTAGAGAATACCAAGGCGCTTGAGAGAACTCGGGTGAAGGAACTAGGCAAAATGGTACCGTAACTTCGGGAGAAGGTACGCTCTTGACGGTGAAGTCCCTCGCGGATGGAGCTATTGAGAGTCGCAGATACCAGGTGGCTGCAACTGTTTATTAAAAACACAGCACTGTGCAAAATCGTAAGATGACGTATACGGTGTGACGCCTGCCCGGTGCCGGAAGGTTAATTGATGGGGTTAGACGTAAGTCGAAGCTCTTGATCGAAGCCCCGGTAAACGGCGGCCGTAACTATAACGGTCCTAAGGTAGCGAAATTCCTTGTCGGGTAAGTTCCGACCTGCACGAATGGCGTAATGATGGCCACGCTGTCTCCACCCGAGACTCAGTGAAATTGAAATCGCTGTGAAGATGCAGTGTACCCGCGGCTAGACGGAAAGACCCCGTGAACCTTTACTACAGCTTGGCACTGAACATTGACCCTACATGTGTAGGATAGGTGGGAGGCTTTGAACCCGGTACGCCAGTATCGGTGGAGCCGTCCTTGAAATACCACCCTTGTAGTGTTGATGTTCTAACTTAGACCCGTTATCCGGGTTGAGGACAGTGCCTGGTGGGTAGTTTGACTGGGGCGGTCTCCTCCCAAAGAGTAACGGAGGAGCACGAAGGTGGGCTAATCACGGTTGGACATCGTGAGGTTAGTGCAATGGCATAAGCCCGCTTGACTGCGAGAATGACAATTCGAGCAGGTGCGAAAGCAGGTCATAGTGATCCGGTGGTTCTGAATGGAAGGGCCATCGCTCAACGGATAAAAGGTACTCCGGGGATAACAGGCTGATACCGCCCAAGAGTTCATATCGACGGCGGTGTTTGGCACCTCGATGTCGGCTCATCACATCCTGGGGCTGAAGTCGGTCCCAAGGGTATGGCTGTTCGCCATTTAAAGTGGTACGCGAGCTGGGTTTAGAACGTCGTGAGACAGTTCGGTCCCTATCTGCCGTGGGCGTTGGAAGATTGAAGGGGGCTGCTCCTAGTACGAGAGGACCGGAGTGGACGAACCTCTGGTGTTCGGGTTGTCATGCCAATGGCATTGCCCGGTAGCTAAGTTCGGAATCGATAACCGCTGAAAGCATCTAAGCGGGAAGCGAGCCCTGAGATGAGTCTTCCCTGACCCCTTGAGGGTCCTAAAGGGTTGTTCGAGACTAGAACGTTGATAGGCAGGGTGTGTAAGCGTTGTGAGGCGTTGAGCTAACCTGTACTAATTGCCCGTGAGGCTTAACCATACAACACCCAAAGGGTTTTGATGGACTCAAAGCAAGAACAGATTGAATGTGTAGAGAACACGCTCTTAATATAAGAGAAAGCAGCTTTCCGAATTAAAGAATTTGCTTGGCGACCATAGCGTTGTGGACCCACCTGATTCCATGCCGAACTCAGAAGTGAAACGCAATAGCGCCGATGGTAGTGTGGGGCTTCCCCATGTGAGAGTAGGACATCGCCAGGCTTTAAATTTAGACTCAAGAGTCTAACCAGTGCGGAGCGGTAGTTCAGTTGGTTAGAATACCGGCCTGTCACGCCGGGGGTCGCGGGTTCGAGTCCCGTCCGCTCCGCCACTTATTTAGAAAAAGCCCTAACAGCAATGTTAGGGTTTTTTCGTATCTGCGGTATTATTTTTGAGTCTGTGACCAATGGTTCCCAATTAGAAATAGGCCCGAACTAGGCATCTCCAATGTTTGCAACTTCTTGAGAAATAGGGGGCGTTTAGAGCACAACTGCTCTCTTGCAGAGAATGAGCTCAACTTGAGCACAGAAGATCGTAGCTCATACTTATTCCCGACCTCAACAGCTATGCTGGGTAACTGGTTGCAAGTGCGGAGTTATTTTGCTCTTCGGCTAATGAGTTTATACATACTGCAGGACTAGTGACCCAAGGTTTACCGAGAAACTTAAGCTTTTCAGTTGATCTGTTATTGGAAAACTATTTACTTAAAGATTGACTGACGGCTCTATAACTAGTTGTGGAGGCGAAACAAAAGTGAATTTACCGCCATTTGCGCATAGACCAGTATAGGAACTTGGTTCTTGGTGAAAGTCATAATCGACTTCTATTTACAGATAATTACAATCTGCTCAAACAGCTTTCCACCCTATTGATTCCAGCCCTGAAAGTGAATAAGCGTCCATCTCTGTTTATCGCCGGATAACAAAAAGCCGCTCATAGAGCGGCTTTCAAATGGGTAATTCGATATTGGTTATTCTTTATCAGATGACTCCACTGAGCTCGGCTCAGGCTGCATTTCTTTCTCTGCTTTCTTTGCTTTTTCTATCATAGGAGTGATTGTCGAACCTTGAACGAGGATCGAGAACACCACGACAGAATAAGTCATGACTAGAATGATTTCTTTTACGTCGATGAGTTTGTCTTGGATAACCCAAATCCCTGAAGGGATGGAGAGCGCCATCGCTAACGCTAGACCACCTCGTAGCCCACCCCAAGTCAGAATTTTTACTGACCAAGGATTGTACTGGCGATGACGTTTAAATCCAATATATGAACAGAACACGCTTAGATAGCGAGCAGCGAGTACTAATGGAACTGAAAACGCCATGAGAATCCAATCTTCCTTGTGGAATTCAAATAGCAACATCGACATACCGATTAATAGGAACAGAACGCCGTTGAGGAACTCATCGACCAGCTCCCAGAAATGATCGAGGTGATCTTCACTTTCTTTAGAGAATCCGATAAATCGGGTCCAGTTCCCGATCATAATACCGGATACCACCATCGCTAATGGTCCTGAAACGTGCAGAACTTCAGCAAACGCATAGCCAGCGGTCGGTATACCTATGGTCAGTAGTAACTCCATAGAGTGGTCATCGGTCGCACTGATAAGGTAGTGGAACAGCAGGCCAAGTGCAAAACCATAGACGATGCCGCCAATGGCTTCCTGAATGAACAGCATTGTCACGCTGCCGACCGTTGGTGCTTCAGTGCCAAAAGCGATCGTAAACAGGGTGACAAAAATGACGAGGCCAAAACCATCGTTAAATAAGGACTCACCTTCGATCTGGGTTGAGATACGTTCCGGCGCATCCAGCTTTTTTACGATAGCCAGTACTGCAATTGGGTCAGTTGGAGAGATTAATGCACCAAATAATAGGCAGTAAACTAAGTCGAATTGCACGCCTATCAAATGGCAGAAACCATAAAGTGCGAAACCAATAAAGAAGGTCGAGAACAGTGTTGCTCCCAGCGCGAGCACGGTAATTTCCCATTTCTGGTTTTTAAGGTGAGGGAGTTTAATCCCCAAACCGCCTGCAAATAGAAGAAAGCCTAAGATCCCTTTCAGCAAAAAATCTTCGAAGTTAATGCTCGATATTGTCTTCGAAGCAATTTCTGTTAAATGGAACCAGTTGTTTTGACCTGCAATAAGAATAAGAAGAGATAAAACCATTGAGCCAGCTGTGATGGCAATTGTGGTTTGCATTTTACCTATCTTGCTGTTTACAAAAGCGATTAACATTGCTGCTGCGGACAGAAAACAGAGAGTGTAATAGACCGACATTGGATACCCAGGATGTAACAAATTATGAAGGAGAATTTTGTTCTCGACGTGATTAAATAGCAAACACTTTTTTGTCATGTAGAGGTGATTAATTTAGTCATTTAGACGTCTAGACTCCTTTTTAATGTGTGATAGGATGGACAGATAACTAAAGGAATGAGGCTGTACTGTGGGAAGTAATGTGAGACAACAGATAGAAGCTCAACTAAGTAAGCGCATCTTACTGATAGATGGTGGTATGGGGACCATGATCCAGAGCCATAAGCTGGAAGAAGCTGACTATAGAGGTGAGCGTTTTTCCGATTGGCATTGTGACCTGAAAGGCAATAATGATCTTTTGGTTCTGACACAGCCCAAATTAATTAAAGATATCCATGCTGAGTATTTGGAAGCTGGCGCGGATATTCTTGAGACCAACACATTTAACGCAACGACGATCGCAATGGCTGACTACGATATGGAAAGCCTGAGTGAAGAAATCAACTTTGAAGCTGCGAGGTTGGCTCGCGAAGTGGCAGACGAGTGGACGGCAAAAACGCCAAATAGGCCACGCTATGTGGCGGGTGTTCTCGGCCCAACGAACCGTACTTGTTCGATTTCACCTGATGTAAATGACCCCGGTTATCGCAATGTTACGTTTGATGAGCTAGTTGCTGCGTATTCCGAATCGACGCGCGCCTTAATTAAAGGTGGCTCAGACCTCATTCTGATTGAAACTATTTTTGATACCTTAAATGCGAAGGCTTGTGCCTTTGCTGTCGACAGTGTTTTCGAAGAGATGGGTGTTAAATTACCGATCATGATTTCGGGAACGATCACTGATGCTTCAGGACGAACGCTTTCTGGTCAAACAACGGAAGCGTTTTACAATTCACTACGTCACGTTCAGCCGCTGTCATTTGGGTTGAACTGTGCTTTAGGCCCAGACGAGCTCCGTCCATACGTTGAAGAAATGTCACGTATTTCAGAAAGCTTTGTCTCCGCGCACCCGAATGCGGGTTTACCGAATGCATTTGGTGAATACGACCTCTCACCAGAGGATATGGCCACGCACGTTAAAGAATGGGCAAAAAGTGGCTTCCTGAACTTAATAGGTGGGTGTTGTGGTACCACACCAGAACATATTCGTAAGATGGCAGAGGCCGTTGAAGGTGTGGCTCCCCGTCAACTCCCAGACTTAAATGTGGCGTGTCGTTTGTCTGGTCTTGAGTCGCTAGCTATTGAAAAAGACACTTTATTCGTCAATGTTGGTGAACGAACTAACGTGACTGGCTCTGCTCGTTTCAAGCGCTTGATTAAAGAAGAGCTCTATGATGAAGCGTTAGAAGTTGCTCGGCAGCAGGTGGAAAATGGCGCTCAGATCATCGATATCAATATGGATGAGGGCATGTTGGATGCCGAAGCATGTATGGTGCGTTTCCTCAATCTGTGTGCATCTGAGCCAGAGATCTCTAAAGTACCTATCATGGTCGACTCCTCTAAGTGGGAGGTCATTGAAGCCGGACTGAAATGTATTCAGGGTAAAGGCATTGTTAACTCTATCTCGCTCAAAGAAGGCAAAGAGAAGTTTATTGAGCAGGCTAAGCTAATCCGTCGCTATGGTGCTGCTGTCATCGTCATGGCGTTTGATGAAGTAGGACAGGCAGAAACACGCGAGCGTAAGCTTGAAATCTGTACCAACGCCTATCGTATTCTGGTTGATGAAGTCGGCTTCCCACCTGAAGACATTATCTTTGACCCGAATATCTTTGCTGTTGCGACAGGTATTGAAGAGCACAACAATTATGCGGTCGATTTTATCGGCGCTGTTGCCGACATTAAGCGAGATTTGCCGCATGCGATGATTTCTGGCGGTGTGTCGAACGTCTCGTTCTCGTTCCGTGGTAATAACTATGTACGTGAAGCGATTCACGCTGTATTCCTTTATCACTGTTTCAAAAATGGTATGGATATGGGGATCGTCAATGCAGGTCAACTGGAGATTTACGACAACGTCCCTGAGAAATTGCGTGAAGCCGTAGAAGACGTGGTACTAAACCGTCGCGATGATGGTACCGAGCGCTTGCTCGATATTGCGGCTGAGTACGCAGGTAAAGGTGTCGGTAAGGAAGAAGATGCCTCTGCGCTTGAATGGCGTACTTGGTCAGTTGAGAAGCGATTAGAGCATGCATTAGTCAAGGGATCACCGAGTTTATCGTTGAAGATACTGAAGAGGCTCGTGTTAATGCCAGTAAACCATTGGAGGTGATTGAAGGGCCGCTAATGGATGGCATGAATGTGGTCGGCGACTTATTTGGTGAAGGTAAAATGTTCCTTCCTCAAGTGGTGAAATCCGCACGTGTAATGAAGCAGGCAGTAGCGCATTTAGAGCCATTCATTAACAAGGAAAAACAAGCGGGTTCTTCAAACGGTAAGATACTACTGGCAACAGTGAAAGGGGATGTTCACGATATTGGTAAGAATATCGTTGGTGTTGTACTTCAATGTAACAACTATGAGATCATTGATCTTGGCGTGATGGTGCCATGTGAGCAGATCCTCAAGGTCGCCAAAGAAGAGAATGTAGATATTATTGGTCTGTCCGGCCTGATTACTCCTTCATTGGACGAAATGGTGCATGTGGCGAAAGAGATGGAGCGTCTTGATTTCGATCTGCCATTACTGATCGGTGGCGCGACAACGTCGAAAGCACACACTGCGGTTAAGATTGAGCAAAACTACAAGCACCCAGTGGTTTACGTTAACAATGCTTCAAGAGCCGTTGGAGTATGTACTTCATTGCTATCTGACGAGCGTCGTCCTGAATTTGTTGAAAAACTTGATGCCGACTACGTGCGTGTACGTGACCAGCATAATCGCAAGAAACCGCGTACGAAACCTATCACTTTAGAACAAGCACGAGCAAATAAGGTCGCGATTGACTGGGAAACGTATACTCCACCAGAGCCAGCTAAACCGGGTGTACATGTTTTCGATGATTTTGAGATAGCAACATTACGTGAATACATTGACTGGACTCCATTCTTTATGACTTGGTCTTTAGTTGGTAAGTACCCTGCCATTCTTGAACACGAAGAAGTCGGAGAAGAAGCAAAGAGGTTGTTTGCTGATGCGAATGAGCTGCTTGATAGGGTCGAGCGAGAAGGTTTGCTTAAAGCACGTGGTATGTGTGCGTTATTCCCAGCAGCAAGTATTGGAGATGATATCGAAGTGTACACCGATGAGTCGCGTACTAAAGTGGCTAAAGTATTGCACAATCTTCGTCAGCAGACTGAGAAGCCCAAAGGCTATAATTACTGTCTCTCCGATTACATCGCTCCAAAATCTTCAGGTAAGAAAGACTGGATTGGCGCATTCGCGGTAACCGGTGGTATTGGAGAACGTGAACTCGCTGATGAATACAAAGCAGCGGGAGATGATTACAATGCGATTATGATTCAAGCTGTGGCGGATCGCTTGGCTGAAGCTTTTGCTGAGTACCTGCATGAAAAAGTGCGTAAGGAAATTTGGGGATATTCTGCGGATGAAGATCTTTCTAACGATGATCTGATTCGTGAAAAATATCAAGGTATTCGCCCAGCTCCAGGTTATCCAGCCTGTCCAGAGCATACTGAGAAAGGTCCACTTTGGGAGTTGCTCAAAGTGGAAGAGACGATTGAGATGTCTTTGACCAGCAGCTATGCAATGTGGCCAGGAGCCTCTGTATCAGGGTGGTACTTCTCTCACCCAGATTCACGTTACTTTGCGATCGCGCAGATCCAGCCGGATCAGGTCGAAAGTTACGCTGATCGTAAAGGTTGGGATAGGTTAGAAGCTGAAAAGTGGTTAGGACCAAATATTAACTGATTCTCTACAAGTTGATCAAAAAGCACAGCAAAAGCTGTGCTTTTTTATTGATGATTGCCTATCAGATCATAATGGTAGCAAGACCAAGGAACACTGAGAGGCCAATCACATCGGTGACTGTGGTTAAGGCCATCCCTCCGGCCAAAGCAGGGTCGATATTCATTTTCTTTAATAAGATAGGGATGGTGACACCCGCGATTCCAGCGACCAGAAGGTTGGTTAACATGGCTGCGGAAATAATCCCGCCGAGCATCCAGTTACCTTTCCATGCTATGACGATACCACCAATGATCAGTGCCCACATGATACCGTTCAACAGGCCGATTGCTGCTTCTTTCATTAGCAGCTCGCGTTTGTTGGCATCACCGATATGGCCCAATGCGAGGCCTCGGATTACCAGAGCAACAGTTTGGTTGCCTGCCACGCCGCCCATAGAAGGAACGATAGTCATCAAAACAGCAATGGCCGCCATCTGATTTAATGTGGCTTCAAACATGTTTGAAACTGATGCCGCCGCAAGCGCAGCTAACACGTTTGCACCTAGCCAGATACTACGCTTACGAGCCGACTTAACCACTGGTGCAAAGGTATCTTCATCATCGTCCATACCCGCCATACTCATCATGGAGTGTTCCGCGTCTTCACGAATTACATCCACCACGTCATCAATGGTAATACGACCGACAAGATGCTGGTTCTCGTCAATGACGGGAGCGGAAACCCAGTTACGGCGCTCAAACAGGCTGGCAATATCGGAATCGCTCATGGTGACTTCGATGGCTTCGTCCACATCTTGCATCACTTCAGAGACTTTGATATCGGGTTGGGTAGTGATTAGGGTCGTGATCGGCAATTGACCGAGCAGCTGGCTGTTCTCATCTATCACATACAGTGCGTCGGTTGCATCAGGCAGCTCCCCTTTCATACGCAAATAACGCAAGACGACATCGACATCGACATCACCACGAATGGTGATTACGTCGGTGTTCATCAGTCCGCCAGCGCTATCCTCAGGGTAAGAAAGCGCGGTTTCCACTCGCAAGCGATCGGCGGTGTCCATTTGGGACAGAACTTCACGTGAGACATCGTCTGGTAGACTACGTAAAACGTAAGCAACATCATCAGTGTCCATGCCCTCTGTCGCTTCGGCCAGCATTTCGGGTTCCATTTTAGAAACCAGAGCATCTTTGACGTCTTCGTTCAATTCATCGAGGATTTCACCGTAATCTTCGGGATCAGTAAGTTGCCAAAGGACTTCACGACTTTTACGTGGAGAGGCTTCTAAGAGATGGGCAATATCTTCTGGTTCCATGTCATGAAGCTGACGACGGACATGGACAAATCGACCATTTTCTAGAGCTTCTGTGACTTCTTGGAGGGCTTGGTGAGCTTGGTCAAATTCAATTTGCTCGGCCATACATTCCCCCTAACTCTATCTGCTTACAATGCGTCGAATAGTAACTTAATTTTAGTGTTTATTTAATAAGTTAATATGAAGGTAGTGATTTTTATTGTATCAGTGGAAAAATTATTCTGCTTCTTCGAACTTGGCTTCAATTAACTGGCAGACCGCTTCAAGGGCAGGGGTGGCGTCATTGCCTTCAGCGTTGATGGTGACATGCTCGCCTTGAGCGGATTCGAGCATCAATAAACCCATGACGCTGTCAGCGGTTGCCTCTTTACCTTCATGGTTTTGAATGGTGAGAATAGCGTCGAAAGACTGGGCTAGTTCGACGAGTTTAACAGCAGCGCGAGCATGGAGCCCCAGTCTGTTTTGAATGAGGACGGTTCTACTCTGTTGCTGCATACGCTATTCCTTATGTATTTTCTCTAATGTAGTGTGGCGAATTTGGACCTGATGACCCATTTTTGCGAAGTAGTCGCCAATTTGCTGAGTGAGGTAAACAGAGCGATGTTTACCTCCTGTGCAGCCAATTGCTACGGTTAAATAACTACGGTTGTTTTTTTCTAATAATGGCAGCCAGTTTTCGATGAATTTCTGGATCTGCTGTTTAAGATCCAATACATCTTGATGACTTTCCAGAAAAGATTTAATCGGTGTATCGAGCCCCGTCATTGGACGCAATGCGGGTTCCCAATGTGGGTTCGGCAGAAAACGTACATCAAACACATAGTCTGCATCACTTGGCAAGCCATACTTAAAGCCAAATGACTGAAATACCATCACTAAATCTTTGCGTTCTCGACCTTCAACACGCATGCGAACGGTCTCACTTAAGTCATGTAGTGATTGGTTGCTGCTATCGATGATCAGATCGGCATGCTCTTTCAATGGGGAAAGAATACAACGTTCTTTTTCAATGGCTTGTTCAAGTGAGGTATTTTCGAGACTGAGTGAAAGAGGGTGTATACGCCTCGTTTCACTGTAGCGTTTGAGCAACGTGTCTTTTTGGGCATCTAAGAACAGTACACTGACATCTGACGACTTCTTTAACCTAGTCAGAACATCAGTGACTAAATTAGGTTCTGTTGGCAGGTTACGGATATCAATACTGACTGCTACGTTTTGTTTGCTAGATTTTACCGATTTAACGAAATTATCGAGCAAATTTACTGGCAGGTTATCGACGCAGTAATAACCTAAATCTTCGAGTACGCGCAGAGCGACGCTTTTTCCCGCACCAGATTGACCACTGACGACAATGAGGCGCATTACTGATCCACCATAATGGCATAAAGTTCTTCGTCGGACTGAGCTTTGCGTAGCTGTTTGAGAATCTGTTTGTTATTTAATCGCTCTGCCATGCTAGACAGGGTTTTGAGGTGCTCCTTGCACTGTGCGTCAGGCACAAGCAGGGCAAAAAGAAGATCAACAGGGCGATTATCTATCGAGTCAAATTCGACAGGGGATTGGCATTGAATAAGAACCGCAACAGCTTTGTCGCTGGATTGCATACGAGCATGGGGAATGGCTATTCCATTTCCGATGCCAGTACTGCCCATCTTTTCTCGGCTAAGCATGCATTCGAAAAGTTCGGTAGAGTTTTGTCCGGTCTGCTCAGCGACGATTTCACTGATCATTTCCAGAGCGCGTTTTTTACTGGTACATTGGACCGCACTTTTGGTGCAGTCCAATGAAAGGATTTCGCTTAATTGCATGGTATCTAGTGGGTATTTAGTTTTGCTTTATGCTTGTTGAGCTGCCTAACCAGTTTGTCAACAAGAGCGTCGATAGCGGCATACATGCTTTCTTCGTCGGCAGATGCATGAATTTCGCCCTGATTTACGTGAAGGGTAGCTTCTGCGATTTGACGGAGTTTTTCAACTTTTAAAACAACATGAACGTTATTTATGTGGTCAAAGAAACGTTCAAGCTTTTGAAACTTTTCGTTTACGTAGTCTTGCATTGAATCGGTGAGATCAACGTGTTGGCCATTAATATTGATTTGCATAGACTTTCCTTCTCGTTTAGTGCCTAAAGCAGGCGTTTGCGCTGACTGGAAGGGGCAATGCCTAGTGATTCTCGGTATTTAGCTATTGTTCTTCTAGCGACCTGAATCCCTTGGTCAGCGAGTAGAGCTGCAATCTTGCTGTCACTCAGCGGTTTAGCACTGTTTTCAGCAGCTACGAGCTTTTTAATTAGGGCTCTAATTGCAGTTGATGAACATTCTCCACCATTATCGGTACTGACATGGCTGGAGAAGAAATACTTTAGTTCGAAAATACCACGAGGCGTATGCATGTATTTTTGAGTAGTGACCCGTGAAATTGTCGATTCGTGCATATCGACATCTAATGCGACGTCGTTGAGCACCATTGGTTTCATCGCTTCTTCACCATACTCGAAAAAATCGCGTTGATGTTCAACAATACACTTAGCAACTTTGAGTAGTGTCTCATTTCTACTTTCCAAGCTCTTAATGAGCCATTTTGCTTCCTGCAGGTTTGAGCGAATATACTGGCTATCTGAATTGTTTCCTTTGCCGAGCGCTGCGTATTGTTGATTGACTTTAAGGCGTGGTACGGAGTCTGGGTTGATAGTGACCACCCATTTACCATGATCCTTAAACACAGAAACATCAGGAATGACGTATTCTGCGTGCTCAGCTGAGATTCGGCTTCCGGGTCTAGGATCGAGCTGCTGAATAAGCTTGAGTGCTTCTTTAAGTTCAGCTTCTTTCAGTTTGGCTTCTTTAATTATTAACTTGTAATCACGATTTCCCAACTGTTCTATGTGGTCAGTTAGTACTAACTTAGCTTCTTTGAGCCACGGTGTGTCTTCAGGAAAGGTCGCTAATTGCAAGAGCAGGCAATCTTGCAGATTGTGTGATGCTACGCCGAGTGGATCAAATTGCTGGATTCGTTTGCGAACCGCTTCGATTTCATCTAATTCGATGTCTTCGTGATTGAAACTTTCTAAAATATCGCCAGTGGAAATGGTTAAGTAGCCATAGTCATCGATTGCATCTATGATTGCCATCGCTATGGTGCGGTCTGTCTCGCTAAAAGGTGTCAGATCCAATTGCCAAGTCAGGTAGTCATGCAGTGATTGCGTAGTTTCACCCTGATAAACAGGGGTGTCATCATCAAGAGCAATCCCTGTACTGCCTGTGTTGGCGCTATAGACATCTTCCCAAGTGGTATCAATTTCAAGTTCATTGCTGATTTCAGATTTTTCGATAAGCTCTGAACTGTCTTTGACTTCAGGCTCTGTGACTTCTGCACTTGGTTCTTTTTCCTCACTCGCTGACTTGTCTTCAACATTTGAGGTCTCGTCGCCGCCTTCTTCTACTTCTAGGAGAGGATTAGAATCCAAGGCTTCCTGAATTTCCTGTTGAAGATCTAACGTTGACAACTGCAGCAAGCGGATGGCTTGCTGAAGCTGTGGGGTCATCGCTAACTGCTGTCCTAGCTTGAGTTGTAATGAGGGTTTCATTCAGTATTATTTGCCTTAGATGCTATAGAATCTTACCGTTCTTCACTTTAATCATAGACGGAATTGTTCGCCGAGATAAACTTGTTTTACCTGTTCGTTGTTAAGCACTTGTTCTGGTGTACCTTCTGCAATCAGGTGTCCTTGGCTCACAATATACGCTTTTTCACACACGTCTAATGTTTCACGGACGTTGTGGTCGGTAATCAAAACGCCTAGCCCGCGATCACGCAGATGTTCAATGATTTTCTTAATATCAATGACCGATATTGGGTCAACACCCGCGAAAGGCTCGTCCAGTAAGATAAATTGTGGGTTCGCAGCCAAAGCTCGAGCGATCTCAACACGACGACGTTCACCCCCTGATAGTGCCATACCTGCACTGTGGCGAATGTGCTGAATGTGGAATTCTTCCAATAAGTCTTCCAACTTATCTTGGCGTTGCTCACGGGTTAGCTCTTCACGTGTTTCTAGTACCGCCATGATGTTTTGCTCAACCGACAATTTACGGAAGATAGATGCTTCTTGTGGGAGATAGCCAATGCCCATGCGAGAACGACTATGCATCGGTAGAATACTGATATCTTGACCGTCAATAGTAATTGACCCTTCATCGCGAGCTACCAAGCCGACAATCATATAAAACGAAGTGGTTTTACCTGCTCCATTCGGACCAAGCAATCCTACAATTTGTCCTGAAGTGACTTCTAGACTGACGTCAGTCACTACTTTGCGATTTCCGTAGGTCTTTGCTAAATGCTCTGCTTTGAGTTTTGCCATAATTATTCTTGCACTGCTTGTGGCTGAAGAACCGTTGAGACGCGGTCGCCTTTCTCTTTACCATCAGCAATGAGCTTTTGAGAAGAGATTTTATAGCGGATTTTGGTACCACGAATAACACTATCGTCTTGGGACAACATCGCTTTATCTATCATTGTGAGTTGATCGTCTACCATTACGTAGTAAAGCTCTTTTGCTTCACCGTAGAGGGTTTTTCCATCATCAGTAAGCTGTGAGAAAGTGGCTAAATCGCCGTATCCTTCGATTTCTTGAATAGACCCGTCACTAGGGTCGCGAGTCACGATGACTTTATCGGCATTAATATTTATGCTGCCTTGCTTGAGCTTCACGTCACCAAGAAAGGTCACTTTGTTGCTCTGCATATCAAGCTGTTGGCTGTCTGAATCGATGTAGACAGGCTGATCTTGATCGGTAGACAGCGCCAGAGCATGCCCAGAAATCAGCAAACAAGAAATTAGACTAAGGTGTGAGAGTTTCATATCTACCCTGTACGTGTTTGTAGAGGATGGCGTTGTTTTCAGCAAAGTTGCCTTTCATTGCCTGACCTACTGTTTCAAACTGAGGACCAACCAAGGTGACTTGGTTGTCTGCCCAAAAATCGCGATTATCCAACTGGATGCCGAGTACATCCGTTGACATGGTGTCAAAGCCAGAATCTGGCAATAGGTTTTTCGCCAATACGTTGTCATATAATGTCAGCACATGATCTTGCCCTAGAATGCCTCGGTCAGCAGTGACCTCCCACTCTTGGGTTGTGCCTTCTTTGTATACTTTTAAGACCGGTTGATCAAAAAAGGTATCACCACTTTTTGCGTAGTGATCGAGTTTAACGGATGTGATGATGTAGCTGCGAATACCTTCCTGGTTGTATGAGGTATTCACTAAATCTTCACCGCTAAACATGGGTAGTTCGGTATCCGGTTCTACCTGAATGTCGTACCCCTGTCCTTTATCAAATAGGTAGTAAGTCGACCAACAGATAACAAATGCCAGTATCAGGTAACCGATACGGGATAAACTCATATACTTAGACCTTTGTGGACATCAAGTTCATTGCGTGCTTGTAAAATGAGGTCACACACTTCTCTGACTGCACCGTGTCCGCCACGTATTGAAGTGACGTAATTTGCGCGTTGAGCCAGGAGTGGATGTCCGTCAGCGACACAGACTTTTAAAGCTACTTTTTCCATGACAGGCCAGTCAATAAGATCATCACCTATATAGCCGGTGTGCTCTGGCGCAATATTCAATTTGCTGCAAATGTCCTGATAAGCTTTTACTTTATCGTCTTGCCCCTGGTAAATCAGTGAGATTCCCAGAGCCTTCATGCGATTCTCAACAATACGTGATTGTCGACCAGTGATAATAGCGATTTCGATGCCCGCATTCATCAAAGATTTAACGCCGTATCCATCTCGTGTATGAAATGTTTTTAGCTCTTCTCCATCATTACCCATGTAAATAAGACCGTCAGAGAAGACGCCATCGACATCGCAGATTAACAATCTAATTTCTTTGGCAATGTTAAGCGTGTTTTGTTCCACTGGTTTATACAGGGTTTCAATTAATTTCGACATCACATCACCCCCGCTTTTAACAAATCATGCATGTTTAATGCACCGACAACCTTGCCGTCTAGGCATAGAATTAAGCCATTAATGCTTTTCTGCTGCATAAGATTGAGGCCTTCAGCAGCAAGAATGTTCGGACTGGCGGTCGTGGGGTTGGTCGTCATCACTTCACCAATCAATGCACTGTGAATATCAATTCGCTTATCGAGAATACGGCGTAGATCGCCGTCAGTGAAAATCCCTACTAGATGCTGGTGGCTATCAACGACGGCAGTCATTCCTAAACCTTTCTGGCTGATTTCCAGCAATGCTTCTCGGACTACAGTATCTGGTGTGACTAAAGGGAGTTGATCATCCGTGTGCATGATGTCTGATAGTTTAAGCAGCAACTTTCTGCCTAATGCGCCACCGGGGTGCGAGAGGGCAAAATCTTCAGCGGTAAAACCGCGAGCCTGCAGCAAAGCAACCGCCAGTGCGTCACCCATGGCCAATGTCGCGGTGGTACTTGCTGTTGGTGCTAATCCCAGTGGGCAAGCTTCTTTGGGAACCGTGATCTGTAAGTGAAAGTCAGATAGCTTCGCCATCGTCGAGCTTGGCTTGCCTGTCATGCTAATGATTTTGATGTTGAGGCGCTTCAAAACAGGAAAAAGCCCTAAGATTTCGGCTGATTCTCCTGAGTTGGAGATCGCAAGCACGATATCACCAGATTTGATCATTCCCAAGTCGCCATGAGCGGCTTCACCTGGGTGAACAAAGAATGCGGATGTTCCAGTGCTAGCTAGTGAGGCGGCAATTTTATTACCAATATGTCCTGATTTACCCATCCCCATGACAGCAACCTTACCTTCTCTATTGGCAAGAATGAGTTCACAGGCTTGGATGAAATCCTCATTAAAATACTGATCTAGCTGCTCAAGGGCTTCGATTTCTGTTTTTAGTACTTCAAGAGCAGCAGAGCGAAAATCAAACATGTCACACTCCGGCAGGCAAAAATAAAGTTAAGCTGTCATGTTCAGGATGAGATATCCTTGATAAGCAATAAAACAGCAGAATAATACAGCACCTTCAGCTCGGTTGATACTACGAGATTTACCCAATGCCATTGCAACCAGCAACAATGAGACGCCTAGCATTATCCAAAAGTCTCGTCCCATTGCATATTCACTAAGAGTGGCTGGGTTGAGGATGCCTGGAATCCCCATGACGGCGAGAATATTGAATACGTTAGATCCAATGATATTACCTACGGCCATATCGTCTTCGCCCTTCATGACACCCGCTAATGAAGCCGCGAGTTCTGGTAAGCTGGTACCTACAGCAATGATGGTTAAGCCGATAACAAGGTCACTCATACCGTAGTATTGGGCGATAAATACAGCGTTGGTCACGAGTGTATCTGCGGCGACAGGCAGGAGTACCAAGCCAATCACAACCCATATTGCTGCTTTACCATTACTGACGCCTTCTGGTACTTCTGACTCTTGTTCTACTAAAAGCGGATCATCACTGCCCGCTTTTTTTCTCCTTTTTGCTGATGCGCAGCATAGCGATAATAAAGGCCGCAAACAGAACGAAAAGAAGTACACCTTCGTAAAAACCTAAGTGGCTGTCCCACAGTAAGATACCAGCCAAAATCGTTACGCCAATCATAAGTGGTAGTTCTCGGCGTAATACTGCTGAGCTGATTGAGAGAGGCTTGATCATCGCTGTGATGCCAAGAATCAGCGCAATGTTGGCAATATTAGAGCCTAAAACATTGCCTACCGCAGTATCGGTTTTTCCATCAAGAGCGGCGGTTGCTGATACCATCATTTCAGGTGCTGAAGAGCCCATTGCTAGAATGGTCATACCGATCACCAGTGGAGATATTCCGACATTTCGGGCTAGAGCCGCGGCGCCAAAAACAAGCTTATCTGCACTCCATACCAGAATGACTAATCCTACGACTAGAAACGCAATGGCTTCAAACATGATGATCCTTAATTTTGTGTACAACGGGACAAATTTAACCGTTAATTTTGACGGTTTAGGGGCGAAAAGGGAAGCAATTAATTATTAACTATTTAAATTGATGGCGATTATATGTGGCTACAATGAAACCGACTTCTAATATTAACAGGTCTACCATATTTAATTGAACAGTGCTTTTAATTTTCACACAATGTGCTTATGATTGCCCATTCTAAGCGCTAAGTCAGGGTCCAACATGTCCTCAGTAGATCTCGTAACCATTAAAAATCTGACTTTTTCCCGTGGGGAAAGGAAGATTTTTGATGATATTAGCTTACAGGTGCCAAAAGGTAAGGTCACCGCCATTATGGGGCCTTCAGGTATAGGCAAGACGACGCTACTCCGTCTGATTGGTGGTCAGATTTATCCAGAGCGAGGTGAGGTGTGGTTTGATGGTAAGAATATTCCGTCACTCAGCCGCAAAAAATTGTACAAAGAGCGTAAGAAAATGAGCATGTTATTCCAATCTGGAGCCTTGTTCACTGATCTTAACGTGTTTGACAATGTTGCCTTTCCACTTCGTGAACATACCGACTTAAACGAAAGATTTATTCGAACCTTAGTACTACTCAAATTAGAGGCGGTGGGGCTTCGTGGGGCTTCTCAGTTGATGCCAAGTGAGTTGTCAGGTGGAATGGCTCGTCGAGCCGCACTGGCCCGTGCCATCGCCCTTGATCCAGAACTGATTATGTACGATGAGCCTTTTGTGGGGCAAGATCCGATCACTATGGGAGTGTTGGTGGAGCTGATACGTAACCTTAATCAAGCACTCGGTGTGACTTCTATTGTTGTTTCTCATGATGTGCCTGAAGTGATGAGTATCGCCGATTGGGTCTATATTCTGGCTAACGGTAAAATTATAGCTAAAGGGTCGCCACAAGCACTGCGTGATAATCCTGACCCACAGGTTCAACAATTTCTCAAAGGAGACGCAGATGGCCCAGTACCATTTCGTTATCCAGCTCAGTCTATAGAGAAGGAGCTATTCTGATGGTTTCTGACTTCGCGAATTTTATCGCATCAACAGGACGCAGAGCGATGGGTGTTTGTGAGTCGTTTGGCCGTGCTAGCTTAATGCTCCTTGGTGCGCTAGCTTCTCGTCCACGTCCAATCCAAAACTTCCCTTTGCTGGTAAAACAACTCTACAGCGTTGGCGTTCAGTCTCTGATCATTATTGTACTGTCTGGCTTATTTATTGGCATGGTATTGAGCCTACAGGGTTACGTCATCTTGGTCGATTTTGGCGCTGAAGGCGCCTTGGGCCAGATGGTAGCCTTGTCACTCCTGCGGGAACTGGGGCCTGTGGTAACAGCATTGCTATTTGCTGGGCGAGCGGGTTCTGCATTGACGGCTGAAATTGGTCTAATGAAAGCCACAGAGCAGCTGTCCAGTATGGAAATGATGGCCATCGACCCATTAAAACGAGTGATAGCACCGCGTTTTTGGGCTGGTGTGATTTCTATGCCAATGCTAGCCATGATTTTTATGGCTATCGGTATTTGGGGTGGCCAGTTAGTGGGGGTTGATTGGAAAGGTATTGACCACGGTAGCTTTTGGTCAGCCATGCAAGCTTCTGTTGAATTGGGGCAAGATATTGGTAACAGCATGATTAAGAGTCTAGTGTTTGCCATTGCCGTAACTTGGATAGCACTGTTTAACGGTTACGATGCCATTCCCACTTCGGAAGGTATTAGCCGTGCAACGACACGCACTGTCGTACACTCTTCATTGGCGGTACTAGGCTTAGACTTTGTACTGACTGCATTGATGTTTGGGAACTAAGTATGCAACAAACAAGAAAAACTGAATTATGGGTCGGCAGCTTTGTCCTTGCTGGAATTTGCGCAATTCTAGTGATGATTTTTCAAGTCGCTGACGTAAAGGGCATTGGCTCAAATGATACTTACTCACTGAAAGCAGAGTTCGACAACATCGGCAGTCTTAAAGTCCGCTCGCCAGTGAAAGTGGGTGGTGTTGTTATTGGGCGAGTGACGGACATTGGGTTAGATACTGAAAACTTGTTACCTGTCGTGACGATGGCGATTAACAGTCAATTTGACCAATTTCCAGAAACCTCCAGCGTTAAGATTTTAACTTCTGGCCTTATTGGCGAGCAGTACATTGGTTTGACGCCGGGCTTTGTTTTTGATGACGAGCAAATGCTGGTGGAAGGTGACTATATTGAAGACACTAAATCTGCTCTAGTGTTAGAAGACTTGATCGGCCAGGTGCTGTACAGCGTTGGCGGTTCTGATTCGGCTAAAGAAGAGGAATAATCATGCTGAAAAAGTTAGTACTTACTTTAGTGACATTTGCTTTGTCGTTCACCGCTTGGGCGGCTCAAATAGATAAAACCCAGCCTTACCAGATGATGAAACAGGTGTCTGAGCAGGCATTTGCCAGACTGAAAGCTGAGCAAGACAAAGTACATCAGGATCCGGATTACCTCAAAGTGATTGTTGAGGAGGAGCTGATGCCATACGTTAATGAAAAGTATGCAGCACTTAAGCTTTTAGGTCCTAACTTGAAAGGGGCAAAGCGAGAGGATGTTGGTACGTTCATTGAAGCATTTCGAGCTTATCTTGTCAGTTCGTATGCTCAGGTACTAACTCAGTATACTGACCAAGATATCGAGTTTGGCCCAGAACCAAAATCCAGTCCGAAGAAAAGCATTGCTGGCGTGAAAGTTGAAATCATTGATGCACCACGTCCAAACATCAAACTTGAGTTTAAACTCCGGAAGGACAAAAAGACTGGTGAATGGAAGGCGTTTGATATGATCGCTGAGGGCATTAGCCTATTGTCAAGCAAACAGTCTGAATGGAGTGGGAAGTTACGTCAGGAAGGCATTCTTGCAGTAGCAAAAGATTTAGAAGATCTCGCGGCGAAGCCAATTCGTTTTGAAGGTAAAGCACAATGAGCACTGAGCAGTGGTTACGTTTGTCTGACAGCCAATACCAAATTACTGGGTCGTTAGATAGAGAGTCAGTACCTGCCCTATGGCGCTCTTTATGCAACTGGAAAACCACCAGCTCGACGATTGAAATCAGCTTAGAAAAGATTGAAAGAGTTGATTCAGCGGGCATGGTGATGCTAATTCATCTATTAGAGCATGCAAAAAAGCAAAACTGTCATATAATGCTCAGCTTCGTGCCAAAACAACTGCTAACTTTATTTCAGTTGAGTAATATCGAAGAGCTTATCGATGGGCATTTAAAGAATTAAACAGGGGTAAATTGTGGATAGCGCAAAAGTACAACAGATTTTAGAAGAAGCACTTAGCCTAGAAGAGTTACATGTTAAAGGTGAAGGCAGCCACTACGAAGTGGTCGCTGTTGATGCTAGCTTCGAAGGAATGAGCCGCGTTAAGAAGCAACAAATGATTTACGCTCCATTGATGGAATATATCCAAAGAAATGACATCCATGCTGTTTCCATTAAAGCTTACTCACCAGAAGAGTGGGCACGTGATAAGAAGTTGATGTCACTGTAAGGGTTAATGATGGATAAGTTTAGAGTAAAAGGGTCAAAACAACCTCTGGTTGGTGAAGTCACTATCTCTGGTGCGAAAAACGCAGCATTGCCAATTCTTTTCGCCTCTATTTTGGCGGAAGAGCCCGTTGAAGTCGCGAACGTTCCGCATCTACGTGATATTGATACGACGATGGAATTGCTCAAGCGTCTAGGTGCTAAAGTAGAACGTAATGGTTCTGTACATGTTGACCCGAGCAGTATTAATGAATATTGCGCTCCTTATGATTTAGTGAAAACGATGCGTGCATCTATCTGGGCATTGGGTCCATTGGTGGCGCGTTTTGGTCAAGGTCAAGTATCTTTACCTGGCGGTTGTGCTATTGGTGCACGTCCTGTGGATCTGCATATCCATGGGCTAGAGCAGCTAGGTGCCACTATCACACTGGAAGATGGCTACGTTAAAGCTAACGTCGATGGTCGTCTGAAAGGTGCGCACATTGTGATGGATAAAGTCAGCGTTGGCGCAACGATTACGATTATGTGTGCTGCGACTCTGGCTGAAGGTAAGACAGTACTGGACAACGCTGCGCGTGAGCCAGAAATTGTTGATACAGCTGAGTTCCTGAATACGCTTGGTGCTAAAATTTCTGGTGCTGGTACTGATACGATCACCATTGAAGGGGTTGAACGTCTAGGTGGTGGGCAACATGCTGTTGTTGCTGACCGCATTGAGACAGGAACTTTCCTTGTTGCCGCGGCCGTTTCAGGCGGTAAAGTTGTGTGTCGCAATACTAAGGCTCAACTCCTTGAAGCTGTGTTGGCTAAGTTGGAAGAAGCTGGTGCCAAAGTGGACACTGGTGAAGACTGGATTTCAGTTGATATGACAGACCGAGAACTGAAAGCGGTGACAGTACGTACAGCGCCGCACCCAGGTTTTCCAACAGACATGCAAGCTCAGTTCACTCTACTGAATTTAATGGCTAAAGGCGGTGGTGTGATCACAGAAACTATTTTTGAGAACCGTTTTATGCATGTACCTGAACTAATGCGTATGGGGGCTAAAGCTGAAATCGAAGGCAATACTGTGATTTGTGGTGATGTAGAAGAACTCAGCGGTGCGCAAGTCATGGCGACGGATTTGCGTGCTTCAGCGAGCTTAGTTATCGCAGGCTGTATTGCGAATGGTGAGACAATTGTTGATCGTATTTATCATATCGATCGCGGCTACGATAAAATCGAAGATAAATTGTCTGCTCTCGGTGCCAATATAGAACGATTTCGGGACTCTAACTAAGTTCAGCTAACATTTGTAAGCCGAAACGAGAGTTTCGGCTTTTTTATAAGCGTTAGATCAGTTAGAGTCATGGGCAAATCTTATTGACTACTTTGTTCTTGGAGAACAACTAATGATTGCACTACTACGTGTGTTCGCTGTCGCGATTTTTGCAATTGTGATGTTTGTGTTTGGGTGTGGCTATTGTTTGCTGAGCCCGCGTAACCCTAAACACGTTTTTACCTTTGGGCGCCTATTTGGCAAGATGTCACGTGTATTTGGCATCACACTAGAGCTGCGCTTACCAGAAGATGCATACAAACGTGGGCAGCATATATATATTGCCAACCATCAGAACAACTGGGATTTGTTTACCGTTTCTTCTGCTGTGACGCCAAAAGTTGTCACAGTAGGCAAAAAGAGCTTGGCGTGGATGCCATTGTTTGGCCAACTTTACTGGTTAACAGGTAATATTCTGATTGACCGTGCGAACCGCTCAAAGGCGAAGGGTACTATCGATCAGGTTGTGGATAGCATGAATCAGAGTGATGTATCCGTCTGGATGTTCCCTGAAGGTACGCGTTCACGTGGTCGTGGCTTACTACCTTTTAAAACAGGTGCCTTCCATGCAGCGATTGGTGCTCAACTACCTATTATTCCAATTGTTTGTAGCTCGACCGATGGGCTTAAGATCAATCGTTGGAATAATGGACATGTTATTGTTGAGATGCTGCCACCCATTATTACCGAAGGGTACGGGAAAGAGAGTATTCGCGAACTTTCTACTCTTTGTCGAGAACAGATGAAAGACAAACTAGAGTCATTGGACAAAGAAGTGGAGCAGCTCAATGAGAAAGCGGGCGTAAAAGTTTAATCTGGTCAGATATCTATCTACAGCAGCCTCAGTCATCGACTGGGGCTTTTTGTACTAAGTGTAAAGTGCCAGTACTGGTAGTTTAAACAAGTAAAGAGACGGCTTAATGAGCTTATAAGATCAGAGGATCGACGAATGTATTGTTTAGACAAACCAAGAGATGTGGAGGTTGTTGCTCTTATGCATGCGTATCATCTGAGTATTTAATACTAGTGGCGATTATCGAGACCACAAGCTCAACAAATGGGTCGTTACGCAACAACGGAAAAAGCCAAGTCGAAAGACTTGGCTTTTTGAAAGTGGCTCCCCCTGCGGGACTCAACGCGGCCAGCTAGGTCTGAGACATTGCTTTGGAACAAAGCAGGAGCATGAGATACGAAAAGGCCTCATCGTGTGATGAGGCTTTTCCTAATATGGCTCCCCCTGCGGGATTCAACGCGGCCGGCTAGGTCTGAGACATTGCTTTGGAACAAAGCAGGAGCATAAAATACGAAAATGCCAAGTCTTTCGACTTGGCATTTTCTAATATGGCCTCCCCTGCGGGACTCGAACCTGCGACATACGGATTAACAGTCCGCCGTTCTACCAACTGAACTAAGGGGGAATAATGGTGCCGACTACCGGAATCGAACTGGTGACCTACTGATTACAAGTCAGTTGCTCTACCTACTGAGCTAAGTCGGCGCCTTTTTTCATCAATAAGCTTTCGCTTACTGATTGAATGTGGCTCCCCCTGCGGGACTCGAACCTGCGACATACGGATTAACAGTCCGCCGTTCTACCAACTGAACTAAGGGGGAATTATTCGTTTAAAGAAATGGTGCCGACTACCGGAATCGAACTGGTGACCTACTGATTACAAGTCAGTTGCTCTACCTACTGAGCTAAGTCGGCACACCTTATTCTTTAACTATTGTTCGTGCTAAGCACCAACAATTAATAAATTGTGGTGCCCGGAGGCGGAATCGAACCACCGACACGAGGATTTTCAATCCTCTGCTCTACCGACTGAGCTATCCGGGCGACGAGGTGTATTAAAAGGCTTTTCGCCTTAGAGGTCAATATTAAATTGCAAAAAAAATATCGTTTGTTGTTTTTCTATACTTAATGGGCTGTTTTTGCTCATTTCGGATAATAAATGTATAGCCAGCAACAGAAGTTCTACCCGATAGAGTAGGGAATAATGTATTTAGATAGCCAAAAAACATACCTTAAAGGGTACTTTTCAGTTGTTTAAGAGACGAATTAGTGTCTAGTCCTGAACTAGTTCAGCCGGTTTTTCTGGATATTGGCAAATTGAACCCAATTTTCTGCGTATTTTGGATCGACTATAGCAGCCTGAATCAGTACGACTGCCTGTTATTCACGCCTAAAGGTTTAGTGGGAGATTATCTTCGAGCAGTGAGAATAAAATCAAAGTTGCGTAAAAAGTTGAGATGCTATGAGAAAGGTGCCTGTGAGGTTTTTGAACGTTGAATCGATTGAGGGTTGGAAGTAGACGCAGTGAAAAACAAAAAAGCCAAGTCTTCCGACTTGGCTTCTTGAAAATGGCTCCCCCTGCGGGAATCAACGCGGCCGGCTAGGTCTGAGACATTGCTTTGGAACAAAGCAGGAGCATGAGATACGAAAAAGCCTCATCTTGTGATGAGGCTTTTTCTAATATGGCTCCCCCTGCGGGACTCGAACCTGCGACATACGGATTAACAGTCCGCCGTTCTACCAACTGAACTAAGGGGGAATTATTCGTGTTATCTTATCAGATAAGCACCAAATAATGGTGCCTCGAGGCGGAATCGAACCACCGACACGAGGATTTTCAATCCTCTGCTCTACCGACTGAGCTATCGAGGCAAAAGAATGGTGCCGACTACCGGAATCGAACTGGTGACCTACTGATTACAAGTCAGTTGCTCTACCTACTGAGCTAAGTCGGCACACTTTATTCTTTTTACTAATTGTTCGTGCTAGACACCAACAATAAAGAAATTGTGGTGCCCGGAGGCGGAATCGAACCACCGACACGAGGATTTTCAATCCTCTGCTCTACCGACTGAGCTATCCGGGCAACGGAGCGCTATTAAACGGATTTTCCGTCTTGCCGTCAACTTGTTTTTAGAAAAAAATTCAAAAAAAGTGGTTGAGTGCCGATAATTTAGGCGTTTTTAGTGCTTATGATTTACCAGCGTTAAAATCCTTTTTGAATTTTGTTACTTTTTCGAGATAACGGCGCGCTTCTGCGTTTGGATGTTTTTTCGTCAATGCCCAATAAACCTGATTTGGCTTTAGAGAGTTAAGGTCGCGCATTGCTCGTTTTCTATCATTACGATTGAAAGTATTGAGCACACCGCCAGTCCCCCCGTTGTAAGCAGAGATCATGCTGTATTCGAGAGACGTCGGATGGCGAACATCTTTGAGATAACGATTCTTCAGAATGTAGAAATAAGCGGTACCGGTATCTATGTTGTTTTCTGGATTAAATAGATATTCAGGGGATGGCTGACCAGACTTCTTCTTCACCAACTTAAACACATCACGCCCTGCGGTTTTAGGTACAACCTGCATAAGCCCGTAGGCGTTGGCCCAGCTTACAGCATATGGGTTAAAACTACTTTCTGTTTTGATAATCGCGTAGATAAGATCTTCAGGAATACCATAGCGGCGTGAAGCTCTTTGAACGATATCAGCATACTTATAGCTGCGTATCTCAAATTGTTCCTCAACCATCGGAATTTCAACGTAATAGGCTTTTTTGAAGTCGACGTTTTTGACTTTGAGCTTATTGGCAATCAGGTAATCGGCAAATCGGTTTGCTCGCCACGACCACTGAATCGGCTTGTTATCTTGGTCGACGACCTGACGATAAAGAAACGGTTGGCCTTCAAGCTTGATGTCTTTGGAGGAGAATAAGTCTACGTTTGCTGGGTCATCGGGGGTTAGCAGTGTGGTCACTATCGCATTTTTCAGATGTCCTTTTGGGTCGGTTGGTGAAACGGTTTCGATAATAATGGTGCCCTTATCAAAATTGACTTCTGAACGACTTAGGTAGTTGTCGATGTATTTGACGTAGTTGCTCTTGCCTGCAAATTTTATTTCTCCGCGTCCCCAACGCTTTGCAATGTTGCCTGAGAAGCTACTGATCAAGGCATCGAGTGCCGCCGTATCTTTCTGAAACTGACCGGGTAGCTCGGCTAAGTTTTTGGCAAAGCGATTGGTTGGTTCAAAGTTCACATCGTAGATATTTTCAATGAACTCACGGCTACAACCCGTAAGCGCCATTGCCAGAAAAAAAGTAAGCTAACTTATTCATATTTCTCCTAAAAAAATGACATCAAAGCAGCGCAGTGATGTCATTCTCTCTATCCTTGACCTGTAGGGCAAATTTTATTCGCTTGGTGGCGTGTAGCCTTCGATATGGACATCTTTACCTTCAAACAGGAAGTTGACCATTTCGGTTTCGATTAATTTACGGTGCTCAGGATCCATCATGTTGAGCTTTTTCTCGTTGATCAGCATCGTTTGCTTGTGTTGCCACTCTGCCCAAGCTTGTTTAGAAATATTGTCAAAAATACGCTTACCTAGTTCACCAGGGTACAGTTGAAAGTCCAGACCTTCAGCGTCTTTTTTCAGTCGAGCACAAAATACAGTGCGGCTCATAACGACTCCTTAGAGTTAAATTAATGTTGAAGTTCGAAAGGCAGGCTTTCCAGTAGTTGTTTTACCGGAGCGGCTAAACCTATCTCTTCAGGTTGCGATAAGTTATACCAAAGACCTTTGTTTGCTTCCATCACCACATCAGGTTGCTTTGATAGGTCTACCAAAATTGGTGTGATATCGAGGTGGTAGTGGCTAAAGGTGTGGCGAAAAGCAATCAACGTTTCATGGCGTTGAATGTCTTGGTCAAGAACACCACGTATTGTCAGTTGATGATCGAGCTGTGCTTCAAAATGTTCTGGAAAGCAGAATAGCCCGCCCCAGATACCTGATTGTGGACGTTGCTCCAGCCATACATGCCCTTGGTGATGCAGCATAATAAACCAGGTTTCTTTGACAGGTTTTTCTTTTTTCGGCTTTTTTCCTGGGTAATCAAGAGGGTTACCTTGTTTGTAGGCGGCACAAAAGGAAGATACTGGGCACAATGTACACTTGGGCTTGCTGCGAGTGCACACCATGGCTCCCATATCCATCATTGCCTGATTGTACTTGTCGACATCGGTATCGGGAGTATGTTCTTCAGCATGCTGCCAAAGCTGATTTTCGACTTTCTTTTGTCCCGGCCAGCCTTCAACAGCAAAACTGCGCGCCAGTGTGCGCTTCACATTGCCGTCTAAAATAGCGTGTGGTTGTTTATAGACAGATGACAACACTGCCGCTGCGGTAGAACGGCCTATACCCGGTAGGGCGTTCATCTGTTCAATATCGAGAGGAAACTCTCCCTGATACTGTTCTGCAACGATCTTCGCGGCTTTATGTAAGTTACGTGCTCGCGCGTAGTAGCCGAGCCCTGTCCATAGGTGCAGCACTTCATCTTGCTCTGCATTGGCAAGGTCGACGACAGTCGGGAAGCGTTCGAGAAAGCGTTGGTAATAAGGGATCACGGTAGTGACCTGAGTCTGCTGAAGCATGATCTCAGATAACCAAACGCTATACGCGGTTTTATCTTGTTGCCACGGAAGGCTTTTTCTTCCGTAGTCTTCGTACCACTCTAAGATGGCTTTAGCAAAAGGAGTCACGACTTGCTCTGTAATATTGTATTTGTTGGGTGAGCTAAAATTGCACCACATAAACTGTCTAAAGTACAACCGATAAAGAGTAAGGGTTTATTCTGCGAGAAATGACCTAAAATACTTGCACCAGTGTCGATTCTTTGGATAATCACAATCCCTTTAAGTCGAGAGCAATTTTTAGACAGGCAGAATCATGAGTGAAGTGACCACCAACGAATACAATGAAGACGGTAAATTGATACGCAAAGTGCGCAGCTTTGTGCGTCGTGAAGGCCGTTTGACCAAAGGTCAGGAAAACGCAATGAATGAATGCTGGCCGACAATGGGTATTGATTACCAAGAAAAGCTTCTTGATTGGAAAGAAGTGTTTGGCAACGACAACCCTGTGGTACTGGAAATTGGCTTTGGTATGGGGGCTTCTCTGGTTGAGATGGCGAAAAATGCACCTGAGAAGAACTTCCTTGGTATCGAAGTTCACAGCCCAGGTGTGGGTGCGTGTCTTGCTGATGCACGTGAAGCTGGCCTGACCAATCTGCGAGTGATGTGTCACGATGCGGTTGAAGTATTTGCCCACATGATCCCAGACAGCAGCCTAGCAGCACTGCAATTATTCTTCCCAGACCCATGGCACAAGAAGCGCCACCACAAGCGCCGTATTGTGCAGCTAGACTTTGCTGAGATGGTACGCCAGAAACTGATGGTTGGTGATGGCATCTTCCATATGGCGACAGATTGGGAAAATTACGCAGAGCATATGATTGAAGTGATGAATCAAGCGCCTGGATATGAGAACATCGCCGAGGATGGTGACTTTGTTCCACGTCCGGAAGATCGTCCTCTGACCAAGTTTGAAGCACGTGGTCACCGTTTAGGTCACGGAGTATGGGACATTAAGTTTAAGCGTGTTAGCTAAGTCACCCGCTAAATAAAAGCGAATGAGAAGGCCAACATTTTTGATGTTGGCTTTTTTGACCCTACAAGAAAAATAATAAGCCTTTGAAAGATAGGTAAGTAATGAAACCGACAAAAGAAATTTTAGCCGACATCCTGCAAGAGGTCAGGCCGCTTATCGGTCAGGGAAAAGTAGCCGATTATATTCCAGCGTTGGCAAAAGTACCGGCTAATAAACTAGCGATAGCTGTCTTTACCAATAAGGGGGAAGTGATCAAAGCCGGTGATGCCGACGAGCCTTTTTCTATTCAGTCCATTTCTAAAGCGTTGAGTTTGACGTTAGCAATGGGCTTATATACCCCTAATGAGATTTGGGCGCGGGTAGGTAAGGAACCTTCTGGTCAGGCATTTAACTCTCTTATTCAGCTTGAGATGGAGCAGGGCATTCCACGGAACCCTTTCATTAATGCTGGGGCAATAGTGGTTGCCGATTTGCTGCAAAGTCGCTTGTCCGCACCGAGACAACGCTTGCTGGAATTTGTCCGTCAACTGTCGGGCGATACTCATATTTGTTATGACAAAATAGTCGCTGCATCTGAGATGATGCACAGCGATCGCAACGCGGCGATTGCCTATCTGATGCGCTCTTTTGGCAACTTTGACAATGATGTTATACCAGTACTGAATAACTACTTTCATGCGTGTGCTTTGAAGATGAGCTGCGTCGATTTAGCGAAAACATTCAGCTATCTGGCTAACAAAGGCACTTCAGTGCAAACCGGTAGGCCTGTGGTGACGCCTACCCAAACCAAGCAGCTTAACGCTTTGCTGGCAACGTGTGGTTTGTATGATGGCGCTGGTGAATTCGCCTACCGAGTCGGTATGCCAGGTAAGTCTGGTGTTGGTGGCGGGATTATTGCTATCGTACCGGGAGAGATGACGATTGCGGTTTGGTCTCCAGAGCTCGATCCTTCAGGTAACTCGTTAGCAGGAACTAAAGCGCTAGAATTGTTAGCAGAGCGCATTGGGCGATCGATTTTTTAGAGATCCTCGGAACGCTTTGCTTTGAGATCGGGCTGCGCCCTTCGAGAGCATCTCCGTGCTATTAATCGGTCATTCCATAGAGTGACGAAGGAGCGAGTAGAGAATCTCATTAAGAGTTCGATTCGCTTCAAGAGATCCCCAACTCACTCGTTCCTTGTTCTTGAGGATGACAAAAAATACAGGGTTGGCGCAAAATGCCAACCCTGTAAATTCTCCCACTTTCCATAGGACGAAGTCCGTTCCCGTCTCTCGTATCCTATTTACGCTCTATTCTTCCACCATAAAGGCTTCGAGTAAGTCGTTGAGGAACAGTTTGCCTTTCTCGGTGATTTGCCAATGCGTATCAGACTCACTGAGGTATTGCATCTCTTTCGCCCAGTCGATGGTTTCCTGAATCGATTCAAAACCCAAGCCAGTTGTATCTAAAAAGTCTTGCTTAGGACAGGCTTCCATCAAACGGAACCGGTTCATAAAGAACTCGAAAGGGCGATCTTCGCCAGCGACATCGGCTTCACTATCTAGGTAGGGTTTCACCATATTCTGATAGGCTGCCAAATAGCCTCTCGGGTGCTTGACCTTGGTCGTACGGATGATCCGTCCATCAGCGAAACTGAGTTTGCCATGCGAGCCACAACCAATGCCGAGATAGTCACCAAAACGCCAATAGTTGAGATTATGTTGGCATTGATATTCTGGCTTACTGTAGCCGGAGATTTCGTACTGAACGTAACCCGCTTCAGCCAGCTTTTGGTGACCGAGTTCAAAAATGTCCCACAAGTCATCGTCGTCGGGCAGAACAGGCGGCTTGTAGTGGAACATGGTGTTGGGTTCAATAGTGAGCTGATACCACGAAAGATGTGGCGGGTTAAGCTCAATCGCCTTCTCCAGATCCGCAAGTGCTTGCTCTACGGTTTGATCTGGCAGACCGTGCATTAAATCAAGATTAAAGCTATTTAAACCAATTTTGTGCGCCAGCTTAGCAGCATTGACGGCTTCATCCTGACCATGTATACGCCCAAGACGTTCGAGCTTCTGCTGTTCGAAGCTCTGTACACCAATCGAAATTCTCGTCACACCCGCTTTGCGATACCCAGCGAAGCGCTCCGCTTCAATCGTGCCTGGGTTGGCTTCCATGGTGATTTCAATCTCGTCTTTAAAGGCGATTCTTTTTTTCTATGCCAGCAAGTAGATCAGCGATTCCTTGCGCTGAGATGAGACTTGGGGTTCCTCCACCGATAAATATAGAGTGGAGTGCCCGTGGTTTGGTTTTAAGCTGATAACGCTCGATATCAGTATCAAGGTCCTCCAGCAGAGCAGCGATGTACTCTTGCTCAGGGATGTCGGCTTTTAACGCGTGCGAGTTAAAGTCGCAATACGGGCATTTTTGTACACACCAAGGGATGTGGACATAAAGACTCAGCGCTGGTGGAATCAATTGGCTCATTATTGCTGCTCAGAAAGTGTCGCAAACAGCTGCTTAAGCGCTTTACCACGGTGAGAAAGTTGCTTTTTACGTGTTGGTTCAAGCTCTGCTGAAGCACAGTTATCTTCTGGAACAAAGAAAACCGGATCGTAACCAAAACCATTGTCGCCCTGAGCTTCAGTCAGAATACGGCCTTCCCACTTACCGTGGCAGACGAGCGGCGTTGGATCTAATTCGTGACGCATTAGTACTAATACACAATGGAAGCGTGCGGTACGTTGCTCCTGCGGAACGCCTTGCATTGCATCTAGCAGCTTCTCTAGATTTTGCTGGTCACTCGCGCCTTCTCCGGCATAACGTGCAGAGTAGATGCCTGGGGCCCCTTTCAGGAAGTCAACTTCAAGACCTGAATCGTCGGCAATGGCCGCCAATCCAGTTTCTTTCGCTGCATGACGCGCCTTAATGATGGCGTTTTCAATAAATGTTGTGCCAGTTTCAGCAACTTCTGAGACATTAAATTCGCTTTGTGCCACGACATCGAAACCAAAATCTGCCAGTAGATCGGCCATCTCACGAACCTTGCCCTGATTACCTGTCGCTAGGACAATTTTTTGTGCATTCATAATCTTGTTTGTGCCTATATTGGGAAGGGCATTTAGCCGTTACTCTTCCACATAAAATTTCTGGGTGAACTTTAATCTGCCTGTACCTTTATTACCAGCATTAACATCGATATTGAAGGTTAGGTTTTCCTCTTCCGAAATAGGGAATTCAGCGAGGTAATAAATCGCAGAGCCTTCTTTTATTTCACGAAACTCAAGTGTCTTGGTTTGGCCGATTAAGTTTTTCGCGCTGCCACTAACTTTAGCGGTAATCGCTGGTTTACCAGCCTGATAATTGTCTAACACGCTGATATTAATGATTGCTAAGTAGCCGTTTCGTTTCAGCTTATAGCTACGTGCGACTTGCGGGGTTAGGAACGTGGAGTTAAACGCGGAGTAGTGAACTTCGACATCTTTGATGGTTTTAAACTGACCTGCCCATGCGGGTAGAGCTAAAAGACTGGCCAGCGCTAACGTGATCCATTTTTTCATGATGCTTCCTTAATGGCTTACTACAGAGGAAAAGAGCAGCGTCAATGATATCGCTACATACTTGTTGTTTTTACGCCTGATCATACGTTTGGATCCTCACTCTGTGAAGGTTTTTAGATGACCAATGGCGATTTATGCTGTGCTTTTGATGTGAAGTATTGAGAGTGTGCTTTTCGTGATTCGAATGAAAAAGGCCATCAGAACAAGGCTTGCATCGCCAGTAAAGTAAGGATTTTCTAGGCTGTATAGGGGGTTGTAGAGCGGTTTGTATTTACAATATTCGAATCTAAACAGTAAAAGTAGTTAATTTGTTGATCTTATTAATGGATTAATTTTAAGAGCGGCTTATAACCAATTAGGCGCTAAGTGAGCATAAGTAATGATTTTCTGAATCGTCGTATGTCCAAGGATTTTTTTAGGGTCAAGATGTTCGCAGTATTCATAGTGAAGTGGCTTGCGGATGTATATCTAAGAATAAGCTAAGCCTGTCCTTTGGGGAGATCAAACTTGTAAGCTCTGATAACACTCTAAGATAGAGGTAGCCGCCACTTTGGAATCTATCTGTTTTTTCATTTTTAGCAAGAGAGTGAGGAGTGGTCCTGCTGGGCTTAATTCTTTAATTAGACTGGTCATTTTTTATTACTCTTACAATGTAAATGTTAAACAAAAGTTGTATTGAGAAAATCGTCCACAGGTCGGGGGGAACGGTTTGATCTCGATAGATAAAAGCGGGGTAAGCAGTCTCTGCAATCGTTGTGGCGATAAGTGCAACAGAGAAGTACTTGATGAAGTTTGAGCTAAATAGCTCTAAGCCTTGAAATTTTGCTATAAGCGCGGCGATAGCTACATAAGCCAATAGGGGGCTAATAAATGCGATAGTAATTTCAATGCTATCACCCACTTCGTTGTAGGCATTCATGTAAGCGGAGCCAAGCATGAGTACTAACAGTGGAATAAGATATTTTAGTTTTGATGCCAAAAGATATAGCTCCCTTGCTAAGCATTTTGAGTAGAATTCTACCCAGCTTGAGTGATTGGTTGCATTCTGAACCCAACTTTATGAATAAAAATCACATAGCAAGCTGAAGGCTGTACGTTTTTAAGTATTTTATTTTTGAACAATATGTGGTTATTTTTCTATTAAATTACATAAAAACAATAGTAGTTATTAAAAAGGCCATCACAAGATGGCCTTTATTGTTTCGGGTATATGAGCTGGGGACTGGATTCGGACTTGCTTATGTCGCCCTAGTTCCCCTTTCTCTATGGTGATTAGCCCTTTGGCGACTTTGAACTGTTTGGACAGGTATTTACTCAAGTGAGCGTTGGCTTTTCCGTCTACAGGTGGGGCGGTAATCGCGAGTTTGATTTCATCACCATGCAGCCCAATCAGCTTATCTCTGCTCGCCTTGGGCTGAATGTAGAGCCTGAGTAGCAGATCATCACCTTCTAACCAAGCGGTTTTTGCCATTATAGCTGGAACCAGATAGGTCCAATCATGTCACCCATCAGGAAGTTCGCGAACTGAAGGCCAATAAATAGCACCAGTACGCTAAGATCAAACCCACCCATTGCTGGAATTACGCGGCGGATAGGCGCTAACATAGGCTCTGTAAGCTGATGGAAGACATATTCAATCGGGCTGCGGCCTTGGCTGACCCAGCTTAGGATGGCTCGGATAAGCAGTACCCAGAACAGCAAGCCACCTGCCGCTTTAATCAGTGATAGCAGGCCAAGGAAGAAGAATTCTGCACTGAATGACACCGAGCCACCTGAGGCAACCAAGATCAGAGTGACAAATTTCAGCACACATAGCACATAAGCAAACAGTACTGTTGCCAAATCAATGCTGCCTATCGAAGGGACAACTCTGCGCAGTGGTGCAACAACGGGTTGAGTTGCTTTGACGATAAACTGTGAGAATGGGTTGTAGAAATCTGCTCGCGCAGCTTGCAGCCAAATCCGCAAGATCACCACCATGATGTAGAGATCAAACAGGGTGGAAATCAGAAAATTCATTGAATTCATAGGTTACCCTTTGTTCGTAGAGCCAAGGCTCAATCTAATTAAAACTGTTTTTCCATTTCTTCAGCACGAGCTACTGCGGCTTGCATCGCTTTTGCTACTATATCTGAAAGTTGGTGTTCGTTGAATGTGCGTAACGCTTCCGCCGTTGTACCGCCTTTTGAGGTGACGTTTTCGCGCAGTGTTGATAGTTCTGTTTCTGGATTGCCGACGACCATACTGGCGGCTCCTAAGGCTGATTGCTGCACTAACAGGCGGGCTGTCTCTTTATCAAAACCTTGGGCAATGGCTTCAGCTTGCATCGCTTCCATAAAGCGGAAGAAGTAAGCCGGAGCGCTGCCAGCAGCTGCAATGATGCTGTTGATGCCGGATTCTTGCTCTACCCAGCAAACTTTGCCGCATGACTCCATTAGTTCAGCTGCAAAGGCTTTATCTTGCTGTGAAACGTGCGCTGGAGCATACAGGCCACTCATTCCCAAACCAAGCTGAGATGGCGTGTTTGGCATAACGCGAACGATGTTTAGGTTGTGATTCAGCATTTCACATAGGCGCTGGCTACTTATCCCTGCGGCAATAGAAATGACCAATTTGCCTGACCAGTCGATGGATTGAAGCGGTTTACATACCGCTTCCATCATTTGTGGTTTCACAGAAAGGACGACCACCTCAGCCTCGCTGGCAGCGGCTATATTGTCGCTGGTGGTCTTAATGGAATAATCTTGCTCCAACGGCAGGCGTCGTGTCTCAGATGGGGCTGTCGCCGTGAGCATGTCAGCAGGATAACCGCCTGACACTAAACCTGAGACGATAGCCTTGACCATGTTGCCTGCGCCGATAAAGGCAATTTTCTTGTGTTCCATTGATTGTGTTCTTCCTGTTATTGCTGATTAAGCTTTATTGCTGTAGTCGCGAGCACCGAAAATAGCGGTTCCGATTCGGACCATAGTCGTTCCCGCTTCAATTGCGGCTTCCATATCGCCACTCATGCCCATCGAAAGCGTGTCGAGATTGAGCTCTGGGTAACGTTGCGCCAATCGGTTTTTCAGCTCTGCCAAATGGTTAAAGGCTGTAAGTTGCGACTGATAGTCTGAAACGTTGGCCGGGATAGACATCAATCCTCTTAACGTGAGGTTTGGCAAAGAAGAAATCAACTCTGCCAAAGCAAAGATTTCGTCATCACTGGCGCCAGATTTAGAGCTTTCACTGCTGGTATTGACCTGAATAAGCACCTGTAGCGGCGCCATTTCTTGAGGCCTTTGATCATTGAGTCTCTGCGCAATCTTAGCGCGATCAACAGTATGCACCCAGGCAAAGCTTTCCGCGACATGGCGTGTTTTATTGGACTGAATTGGACCAATAAAGTGCCATTCTAGGGCTAGTTCAGGGTGGTTTTCAGCGAAATAGGCAACTTTATCAACGCCTTCCTGTACGTAATTCTCGCCAAAAGCGACTTGACCGGCGCGAGCTGCGTCTAAAATCGCGTCGAACGGTTTAGTTTTACTCACCGCCAGAAGTTGCACTGAGCCTAGAGGGCGTCCACACTTTTGTTGTGCCGCTTCAATCTGTGAGGTGATCTGTTCAATATTTTGTTGAATACTACTCATAGCTAACTTTATTAAGGATTTTAAATGGATATCGCTGAATTACTGGATTTTAGTGTAAAGCATAATGCTTCAGATCTACATCTTTCTGCTGGTGTATCTCCTATGGTACGCATTGATGGTGAAGTAAGAAAGCTTGGCGTACCAGCGTTCAACCATTCCGAAGTGCATCGTTTGGTGTTTGAAATTATGAACGATGCTCAGCGTAGCGAATTTGAAGAACGCCTCGAAGTCGACTTTTCTTTTGCACTTCCTGACGTAGGCCGCTTTAGGGTCAACGCGTTTAACCAATCTCGCGGTTGTGCGGCCGTATTTCGTACCATTCCAACCGATATTCCGACTTTAGAGCAGCTAGCAGCGCCGTCGATCTTTGAAAATATCGCCAATATGGAAAAAGGATTAATCTTGGTCACTGGGCCAACGGGCTCAGGTAAATCGACGACTCTGGCGGCAATGGTGGATCATATTAATCGCAACCACAACAAACATATCCTGACTATTGAAGATCCGATTGAGTTTGTGCATACCAATAACAAATGTCTGATCAACCAGCGTGAAGTTCACAATGATACCCATAGTTTTAACAACGCGCTGCGCAGTGCATTGCGTGAAGATCCCGATGTCATTTTAGTCGGTGAGCTACGTGATCAGGAAACGATCAGTCTAGCGTTGACCGCTGCTGAAACCGGCCACTTAGTATTTGGTACTTTGCACACCAGTTCGGCGGCGAAAACGATCGATCGGATCATTGATGTTTTCCCGGGCAGCGATAAAGGCATGGTGCGTTCCATGCTCTCTGAGTCTCTGCGTGCGGTGATTGCGCAGAAATTACTCAAGCGGATTGGTGGCGGGAGAACCGCTTGTCATGAAATCATGATGGCAACGCCTGCGATTCGTAACCTGATCCGCGAAGACAAAGTCGCGCAAATGCAGTCTGTGATTCAGACTGGTGCGGCGCATGGTATGCAAACCATGGAGCAGCATTCGAAACAGTTGATTGCTCAAGGTCTGGTTGATGCGGAAGAAGTGTCGAAAAAAATCGAAGTTGAGCAAGGTCTGTTCTGAGAGAGGTCATGATGGATATCAATGCTTATCTGCAAGGCATGCTGACTGAGAAAGCGTCAGACTTATACATCACTGTTGGCGCCCCGATACTTTATCGTGTTGATGGTGAGTTGAAGCCGCATGGAGAGAGCTTATCGGAAGCCGAAGTGCTGACGCTACTCCACAGCACCATGGATGAAGAGCGCCAGAGTGACTATAGCCACAGTCGAGAAGCGAACTTTGCCGTAGTGCGGGATTTTGGTCGTTTTCGTGTTTCCGCTTTCTATCAGCGAGAATTACCCGGTGCGGTGATTCGTAGAATCGAAACCACCATACCCACCTTTGATGACTTAAAACTGCCCGACACTCTGAAAGATCTTTCCATCGCCAAGCGCGGCTTGGTGTTAGTAGTCGGCGCCACAGGTTCCGGTAAATCCACAACAATGGCGGCGATGACCGGCTATCGAAATACTGAGCGCAGCGGCCATATTCTGACAGTTGAAGACCCGATTGAGTTTGTCCATGAACATCAGAAATGCATCGTGACGCAACGTGAAGTTGGTTTGGATACTGAAAGTTATGAAGTCGCACTGAAGAACTCTTTGCGCCAGGCTCCAGACATGATCCTGATTGGTGAGATCCGTTCGCGAGAGACCATGGAATACGCGATGACATTCGCCGAAACGGGACACCTGTGTATGGCGACTTTGCACGCTAATAATGCTAACCAAGCTTTGGAAAGGATCCTGCACCTTGTACCGAAAGAGCAAAAAGAGCAGTTCCTGTTTGATCTCTCCATGAACCTCAAAGGTGTTATCGGTCAGCAGTTGATTCGAGATAAAAACGGCCAAGGTCGTCATGGTGTATTTGAAGTCTTAATCAACAGTCCACGAGTATCGGATCTTATTCGCCGCGGGGACTTGCATGAACTCAAATCCACCATGGCGAAATCTCAGGAAATGGGTATGCAGACGTTTGATCAGGCGCTTTATCAACTGGTAGTAAATGATAAAATTACTGAAGAAGATGCGCTGCACAGTGCCGATTCAGCCAATGACCTGCGGATCATGCTCAAAACTCAACGAGGTGAAAGCTTCGGTGGTGGGGCTCTGGCAGATGTGAAGATTGATATGGATTAACATCCTCTTCATATTTGAAACCTTATCTGTGTTAACTGCTCTCATCAAACCTAATCACATAGGGGACCTATGCTCATAGGTCTTGATTCGTTTGTTGCCTTGCTAAGGTTCCAACTATTTTGAGTATGCAATTCTAGTTAGAAATGTCATTCCATAGAGCGACGAAGGAGAGAGTAGGGAATCTCTAATGGTTTTCTACTTGCTGTAAAAGATCCTCAACTCGTTCGTTCCTCATTCTTGAGGATGACGCTTTAACTGGTTGAAAAAGGGGGTGATGTTTACACACCACCCTTTTTTGATTTTACCAGCTTTCTAGTCGCCGTATTGAGCCTCAAACCAGCTTTCAAGGATAACGACCGCTGATTGGCAATCGACGTTACCTTTACTGAGTGCTTTGTAGCCGCCCATACTGAAAAGTTCTGAGCGAGCTTCTGTGGTGGACAAGCGCTCATCGTGTAGCTCGACAGGAAGGCCGAAACGGCCGTGAAGACGGTTAGCAAACTTTTTCGCTCTAGGAGTAATAGTTTCCAGATCTTTGCCGTGAAGGTCTGTTGGCAGGCCGACAACCAGTAGATTTGGTTGCCACTCTTTGATCTGCTTTTCAATATCGTCCCAGTTGGGAATGCCATCGCTGGCTTTAAAGGCTTTCAGCGGTGATGCCGTGCCTGTAATCTCCTGACCAATGGCACTGCCAATACTTTTAGTGCCAAAGTCAAAAGCCATAATTGTTCTAGACATAAATTATCAGTGATGAGGTTATGCGTGACCAATATCGCTGGACAGTTGAGACGCGTCGATGCCCAGCATCTGCACGGCTTTTTGCCAACGTTCATTGATCGGTGTGTTAAACATGACATCAGGGTCGGCTTCAATCGTTAGCCAAGAGTTTTCCGAAAGCTCAATTTCCAATTGGCCTGCTTCCCAGCCAGAATAGCCTAATGCAACAATGTATTCTGGTGGTTCGGCTTCTGTACCGAGCACCGCGAGGATATCCTTCGAAGTGGTAACAGAGATACAGTCAGTCATCTGGATGCTGGATTCATAATGATCTTTCGGTTGGTGAAGAATAAACCCTCGATCTCCTGAAACTGGGCCGCCATTGAGTACCGGTTTCTCAAGGCTACCGACTTTGAGTTGAGGCTGAGTTGCTTCAACGTCGACCTGCTTGAGCATTTTACCTACTGTGATGTCGATTGGAGCATTAATCATTAAACCCATCGCGCCATCATCATTGTGTTCACATACGTAGATAACGCTGCGTTGGAAGTAGGGATCTTTCATCCCTGGCATAGCAACTAAAAAGTGGTTGGTTAAATTCATAGTTACTCCAGCGTAAAGTGGGCGGCAAGTTATCGCCCAATGATCATATGAGTAAATTACTGCTTGTTGAGGTGACGCTCTATTGCGTCCATCAATTTACCCGTAATTGAGATATCAAATGCAGCCTCGATTTCGCGAATACAGGTTGGGCTGGTTACATTTATCTCAGTTAACTTGTCACCAATGACGTCGAGACCTACAAAAATCAAACCTTTTTCCTTAAGTGTAGGCGCTACAGCCGCTGCGATCTGTTTATCTGTTTCGCTCAGAGGTCGGGCTTCACCGGTGCCGCCTGCCGCAAGGTTGCCGCGAGTTTCTCCTTTTGCCGGAATACGCGCTAGGCAATAAGGCATCGCTTCGCCGTCCACGACTAGAATTCGCTTGTCGCCGTTGCTGATGTCTGGAACGAATGTTTGTGCCATCGCATAGTTTTGACCGTGGTTAGTCAGGGTTTCGATAATCACAGAAACATTTGGATCGTTCTCTTTGACTCGGAAAATAGATGCACCACCCATGCCATCTAGTGGTTTTAAGATCACATCTCCGTGCTGTTCGCGGAATTGTTTAATCTTCTCTGCTTTGCGGGTCACGATTGTGGTTGGGGTAAGTTCAGGGAACCAGGCTGTGAACAGCTTTTCATTACAGTCACGTAGGCTTTGAGGTTTGTTGACGATTAATGTGCCTTTCTCTTCTGCGCGCTCAAGAATGTAGGTCGCGTAGATGTACTCTGTATCAAACGGAGGATCTTTGCGCATCAAAACGGCATCAAGCTCTGACAACTCAATCGTTTGCTCTGACTTAAACTGAAACCAGCCAGTTGGATCTTCTTTGAGTTCCACCACTTTAGTATCAGCAACAGCGACACCTTGGTCTAGGTGCAGATCATGCATTTCCATATAGTGGATTTCGTAGCCGCGGCGCTGCGCTTCAAGCATCATGGCAAAGCTAGAGTCTTTCTTGATATTGATGGACTCGATAGGGTCCATCACGATACCTAATTTGATCATGGTTTTTCTCCGTTTAACCAAGGTCGCCAAAGCGAACTTGAAGGGCAGTAATTGCGGTAAGAGCAGCGGTCTCTGTGCGTAATACGCGTGGGCCTAGCAGAGTCTCTTCAAATTGATATTCTCGGGTTTTCTCGATTTCTTCTGCGGATAAGCCACCTTCGGGGCCGATCAACAGGCGAACTTTCTCGACCGGATCTGGCAGCGTATTGATTGAGTATTTTGCTCTTGGGTGAAGATTGAGTTTAAGGCCATCGTAGTCTTCTGCACACCACTCATCTAACTGCATGATAGGGCGAATCTGCGGAACGATATTACGCCCACTTTGCTCGCAAGCGCTGATGGCCACTTTCTGCCATTGGGCGAGCTTTTTCTCAAAACGTTTTTGATCCAGCTTGACGCCACAACGCTCAGAAATCAATGGAGTAATGGTATTGACGCCCAACTCTACGGACTTCTGAATGGTGAACTCCATCTTTTCTCCGCGAGAAATGACCTGACCCAAATGTAAGTCCAGCGGTGACTCACTGCTACGTTCAACACGTTCAGTGATGTTCACCATGACGGACTTTTTGGTGACCTCTTCAATGACGGCAGGAAACTCGGCGCCATAGCCATCAAAAAGCAATACTTCTTGTCCAACTTTCATCCGCAAGACTCTTCCTACATGGCCGGCTGCGTCTTCGTCAAGCGCTAAACTGCCAAGTTGGGTTATAGGTTCAGGGTGATAAATTCGAGGAATTCGCATCAGCTATGTATCCGGCCAGATAATTGAGAATGAACTCCTAACATGGATGCTTTGTGCCTAAAAAACAAGGGGCAGGCTATACATATCGCCACAATTCATAAGGGGCAATTACAGAGCCTGGCATGCTTTGAAAACGAAAGGGTTATGATTGCCCTGAATCTTGAAAATTCGGCGTTCACGCTCACATTCCCATGTGTCTACTGGGTAGAGTTTATTCCAAGCTGTCATGAGTTGGCTTTGTTGCTTAGAGAGCTTGAATCCGTATTCCTGACTCATGTACAGATAAGTTCGAGCAATGGAGCCTTTGGCGCGGTTTGGTGGCATGGCCTTTCGCTGCTTAAAGTTGACCTGCATCTCGCATCGGCCATAAGTCACACCATCCACACCATTCCATTGACTGAAATTATAATTCGAACGGTCACCGTTCACTTCGCCAATGGCTGGAGTGAGGTTATGTAGGTCGGCTTCCATTGAACGAAAAACGGTGTCATTTTTGGTGCAGTTTTTCGCCCACCAGACTGCCAACATTGAAGTTGGTGGCCAAACTGCCAGGCTGGAACAACATGCTCCCATTCGATTCTTGAGGCTCGTTTTTGCTGTTTTCTTACTTCGTAGCCACATGACTTTAAATCGGGAATACCTTTCTTTCCCTGCCAGGTAATATCACATCCACAGTAAAAGCTGGTGGGGTGATCTGCATATATTTTCAGCGCTTCTTTTTTGGCTTTCGAAAACGAAGAGGGAGGCGCAGATAGGGCCTGAAATGAAGTGATCAGTAAAGTTAAGCAAACGAAAAATACTCGAATTTTCATGTCGATAAGTATTAGAAAAGTATTACTTATCGCAGTCTACCACGCATTTTAAATTGAGTGTTATCGATGGCCACAGAGCTATGAGAGTTGTTTGCCCGTAAAGACAAGACTTTGCTGACAGCTCTGACATCGGTAGCTGCTTTGTTGACGTAGGACTTTATTGTGGCGTCTGATCGTTAGCGGATAGGTTTGGCATCCGCAGCGATACTCGAAGGTTTTCCCTTGTACGGAAGTAATTTCAAAACTGTGCGTAGTACGAGCAGGGATGCTGAACACGCTTTCCATGACCGATTGCCATTCTTTACCGTGGGGTCTGACCCGACCATAGACCTGAAAAGTGATCAAATGGGCGATTTCATGCGGGATGACTTCATCGAAAAACGCTTGCTGATTTTCGACAAATAATACGGGATTTAGGCGAATTTCATTGAGCTGGAGGTAGGCTTTGCCCGCCGCTTTACCTCTCAGTTTGTAGCTGATAGAAGGGAAGGAAAATGAACGCTGAAAAGCATGTTGAGCCATTATGATGTAGCGAGCGACCACTTGTTGTGCGCGATAGCAAAGCTCTATATCCAAATTCATCTCCAAAAAATTCGCCCCTTACACAAGGGGCGAATCATATACCGGATCAGAAGGTAGCGCTAATGGTGCTTTTTCTTGATGGTTTCATGATAAGCGTGCCAAGTACTGTAGCCAAGGATTGGCATAGTAAACAACATGCCAATCCCGTAAGTTGCAAAGCCAATTAAGATACCGCCACAAATCACGGCGGCCCACACTATCATCGCTGGTATATTGGATTTGACGGCGTTAAAGCTGGTAAACACAGCGGTCATCATATCAACGCGTCGTTCCATCATCAGTGGGATGGAGAAAGCTGAAATACTAAACACGATTGCAGCCAGTACCATGCCCACCAATGAACCAATCACCAGAAATGGAAGGAACTCGGTCAATGGTGCGCCCTGAACGGACGGGTATAACGCATGAAGTAATGCAGCGATACGCATCCAGAAGATCATACACACGGCGAGCATGACAGCGAACGCCCATTGTGATGAAGAGTTACGCCCAATCGCTTTCATTGAGTGAAGTAAGCTGGCGTGATGGCCCTTTTCCCGTTCCCAACTGGCATCATAAAGCCCTAGCGCTAGGAAGGGACCTATTAGCATATAGACGACTAAACTTGGCATTACGACTAAGTGTGTGCCTTGCCATTGTACTAACAGCACGATACCAATCGCTGCCGCCATAAAACATAAGCCGTAAAAGGCACTGATCAATGGCATACGCACAAAGTCGTGCAAGCCGAGTGATAGCCAGTGAAACGGCGCGGATAAACTGACGTGATTGCACGGAATAGTGCGTGCGTATTCGTTATCTGGGACTTCCTTTCGCTTGTCGTTTAAGTCTTGTGGATTCACCGTACGAGGCATACATCCTCCTTGATCGATTCTGTAATAAGTCACCCATAGGTCAATGGGTGGCGTTTTGGAACTCGATGCCCGGCTTTGCGACTGGCCTAGTAAGCTGCGCATCTAACTTAGTCTGTTAAAAAGCAATTTCGACAAAGCATTGACCTTTTAACTTATTGTTAACTATTGACCCCATGACAAAAAAATACAAATTTGTTGTTCGATTTTTGCGCACAAAAACAAAGGGCTTCTGGTTACCCAGAAGCCCTTAAAAAGCAAGTTATCGCGGCAGTTTACATTACTTAATGCCAGCGAAGTCTCGAAGAAGTGACGCTTTATCCGTAGCTTCCCATGGGAATTCTTCACGACCAAAGTGGCCGTAAGCCGCTGTTTTCTTGTAGATTGGTTGAAGTAGGTTCAGCATTTCTTGTAGGCCGTATGGGCGAAGATCGAAGTGCTGGCGTACCGCTTCAACAATGATGTCTTGAGATACTTTTTCAGTACCGAAGGTTTCGACCATGATAGATGTTGGATCTGCAACACCGATTGCGTAAGAAAGCTGAATCTCACAGCGATCAGCTAGACCAGCAGCAACGATGTTTTTCGCAACGTAACGTGCAGCGTAAGCAGCAGAGCGGTCAACTTTTGATGGATCTTTACCTGAGAATGCACCACCACCGTGACGCGCAGCACCACCGTAAGTATCAACGATGATCTTACGACCAGTCAGACCGCAGTCACCCATTGGGCCACCGATAACAAAACGGCCAGTTGGGTTGATGAAGAAGTTGGTGTCTTTGTTTAGCCACTCTGATGGTAGAACTGGCTTGATGATCTCTTCCATAACCGCCTCACGTAGGTCTGGAGTCGAGATTGAGTCACAGTGCTGAGTCGAAAGAACGACAGCATCAATACCAACGATTTTTCCTTGGTCGTACTGGAACGTCACCTGTGATTTTGCATCAGGACGTAGCCAAGGTAGTGTGCCGTTTTTACGTACTTCCGCTTGTTTCTGCACAAGCAAATGGGAGTACGTGATTGGGGCTGGCATTAGCACATCTGTCTCATTCGTCGCGTAACCAAACATGATACCTTGGTCACCAGCACCTTGCTCTTTTGGATCCGATTTATCAACACCTTGGTTGATGTCTGGAGACTGTTTACCAATGGTGTTTAGTACCGCACAAGAGTTTGCGTCGAAGCCCATTTCTGAGTTGACATAACCGATCTCACGAACGGTTTGTCGAGTGAGTTCTTCAATGTCTACCCACGCAGAAGTGGTGATCTCGCCACCTACCATTACCATGCCGGTTTTAACGTATGTCTCACACGCAACACGGGCTTTTGGGTCTTGTTCAAGAATCGCATCAAGTACTGCATCAGAAATCTGGTCTGCAATTTTATCTGGATGTCCTTCTGATACCGACTCAGAAGTAAACAGGTGCTTAGCCATGTTAGCTCCACTTTAATCTGGTTATATCAGTGAATAGTTTCATCACTGACATTGAATAATATTATTAATTGTAGGTGTATCTACATCTAGACGTCTATTCTAATTTTCATTGCTCGAATTACAAGCTCTTTTTTTAATTTAATACATATCTAAATGTTTTCTTTTATAGAGTTAAATGTCACTAAGATGGATGAAAATAGTAGAAAATAAGCGAGAACCGCAAGTATTCAGACTGTAAAACGTTTGCAGAGCTGAGACGCCTTTGAGAGAATAATCGCCCATCAAAATTAGTTTTCGCTTAACGCATTCAGGAGCAGACATGTCTTCCCGTAAACATCTAGCTAATGCTATCCGTGCCCTTAGCATGGACGGCGTACAACAAGCCAACTCTGGTCACCCAGGCGCACCTATGGGTATGGCTGACATCGCTGAAGTTCTTTGGCGCTCTCACCTAAATCACAACCCAGCAAACCCAGAGTGGGCTGACCGCGACCGTTTCGTGCTATCAAATGGCCACGGCTCAATGCTGATTTACTCTCTGCTTCACCTTGCCGGTTACGAGTTGTCTATCGATGACCTGAAAAACTTCCGTCAACTGCACTCTAAGACGCCAGGTCACCCAGAGTACGGTTACGCACCGGGTATCGAAACGACGACTGGCCCACTAGGTCAAGGTATCACTAACGCGGTAGGTATGGCGCTGGCTGAGAAAACACTAGCAGCACAATTCAACAAAGAAGGCCACGACATCGTTGACCACTTCACTTATGCATTCATGGGTGACGGCTGTCTGATGGAAGGTATTTCTCACGAAGCCTGTTCTTTAGCAGGTACGCTAGGTCTCGGTAAGCTAATCGCGTTCTGGGATGACAACGGCATCTCTATTGATGGTGAAGTAGAAGGTTGGTTCTCTGACGATACACCTAAGCGTTTCGAAGCGTACGGCTGGCACGTCATCCCAGCAGTAGACGGTCACGACTCTGAAGCGATTAACGCAGCGATTATCGCGGCGAAAGCAGACCCACGTCCTACCCTAATCTGTACTAAAACTATCATCGGTTTTGGTTCACCAAACAAATCGGGGTCACACGACTGTCATGGTGCTCCACTAGGCGCTGAAGAAATTGCAGCAACTCGTAAAGCGCTAGGTTGGGAGCACGGTCCTTTTGAAATCCCAGCAGATGTATACGCTGAGTGGGATGCAAAAGAAGCGGGCGCAGCGAAAGAAGCGGCGTGGAATGCGAAGTTTGACGCGTACGCAGCGGCGTACCCTGCAGAAGCAGCAGAACTTAAGCGTCGCCTGAACGGTGAGCTGCCAGCTGAGTGGGAAGAGAAAGCAACACAAATCATTGCAGACCTTCAAGCTAACCCTGCCAACATCGCATCACGTAAAGCGTCTCAAAACGCACTAGAAGCATTCGGTGCTATGCTACCTGAATTCCTAGGCGGCTCTGCTGACCTTGCCCCTTCTAACCTAACTATGTGGTCTGGTTCTAAGTCTGTTTCAGCTGAAAACCCAGCAGGTAACTACATCCACTATGGTGTACGTGAATTCGGTATGACGGCTATCATGAACGGTATCGCTCTGCACGGTGGTTTCGTACCATACGGCGCAACCTTCCTAATGTTCATGGAATACGCGCGTAACGCAATGCGTATGGCGGCTCTGATGAAAGTGCAAAACATCCAAGTTTACACGCACGACTCTATTGGCCTTGGCGAAGATGGCCCAACTCACCAACCGGTTGAGCAAATGGCTTCTCTACGTCTAACGCCAAACATGAGCACATGGCGCCCATGTGACCAAGTGGAATCAGCAGTCGCTTGGAAACTGGCTATCGAACGTAAAGATGCACCGACGTCACTTATCTTCTCTCGTCAGAACCTTGCACAACAAGAGCGTGACGCTGAGCAAGTAGCGAACATTGCTAAGGGTGGTTACATCCTGAAAGATTGCGCAGGCAAGCCAGAGCTTATCCTTATCGCAACCGGTTCTGAAGTTGAGCTAGCGGTGAATGCTGCGACTGAACTGACTGCTGAAGGCAAGCAAGTACGTGTTGTTTCCATGCCATCAACGGATGCATTCGACAAGCAAGATGCCGCTTACCGTGAAGCGGTTCTGCCATCTGACGTGACGGCACGTATCGCAGTAGAAGCGGGCATTGCTGACTTCTGGTACAAGTACGTTGGTTTCGACGGCCGTATCATCGGCATGACCACCTTCGGCGAATCTGCACCAGCAGGTGAGCTGTTCAAGATGTTCGGCTTCACCACTGAAAACGTTGTCAACACAGCGAAAGAGCTTTTAGCTTAATTATTAATTGCTTTGAAAGCCGGGTCCTCGTGACTCGGCTTTTTTGTTTTTGCCCGATAAGAGGAACTAGATGCGATTTATAACTCTATCAGGTAGTATTTGTGACACGAAAAAGATGTAGAGCGATGGAATCATGCTAAAAGTTGCGATCAACGGATTTGGGCGTATTGGACGTAATGTTTTGCGGGCAGTCTATGAAAGTGGCAAAAGCCAAGATATCAAGGTGGTAGCCGTTAATGAGCTAGCGCAGCCCGATGCGATGGCACACTTGCTTCAATATGATACTAGCCACGGTCGATTTGGTAAGAAGATTACTAACGATCAGGAGCATATTTACGTTCACCATGAGAGCGGAGAATTTGATTCCATCCGTATTCTTCATCTGGCAGAAATCGATCTTCTACCGTGGAGAGATCTGGAAGTGGATTTAGTGTTGGATTGCACCGGTGTGTTTGGTTCTCAAGCTGATGGTCAAGAGCATATCAAAGCGGGGGCGAAGAAAGTCTTGTTTTCTCACCCTGGTGCCAGCGATCTCGACAATACCATTATCTACGGTGTTAACCACGATACGCTAACAGCAGATCACAATGTGGTATCTAATGGTTCATGTACGACCAATTGCATTGTACCTATTATCAAAGCCCTTGATGAAGCTTTTGGAATCGATTCAGGTACTATCACTACTATCCATTCTTCGATGAATGATCAGCAGGTCATCGATGCCTATCATTCTGATCTCAGACGGACTCGTGCAGCCAGCCAATCGATCATACCAGTAGACACTAAGTTGCATAAGGGTATTGAAAGAATCTTCCCGAAATTTTCTAACAAATTTGAAGCAATTTCAGTACGAGTACCGACTGTAAACGTCACAGCCATGGATTTGAGCGTCACAATTAATACAAATGTGAAAGTTAATGACGTAAATCAAACCATTGTTAAGGCTTCTCAGTGTACATTACAGGGCATTGTTGACTATACTGAAGCTCCGCTCGTTTCCATCGATTTTAACCATGATCCCCATAGCGCGATCGTCGATGGCACGCAAACCCGTGTCAGTAATGGCCATTTGGTTAAGATGTTGGTTTGGTGTGATAACGAATGGGGATTTGCGAATCGTATGTTAGATACGGCACTCGCAATGCAAGCCGCTCCCCGTCAAATTTGACGCTGCAATGCCACTTTTTAGAGGAAACGCAGATTAGCGGCGATGGAGAAATGTTTATTTCTTGCCTTGAAATAAATAATGATAAACTCCATATCTAAATCAGTTTGAAGAATTATTGGGCTTGGCAGGGTCGCCGGGTCTTAAAAACTTTACTTTTTGAATATTTGAGAGGACACATCATGTCTGTAATCAAGATGACTGACCTGGATCTAGCAGGTAAACGTGTATTTATCCGTGCGGACCTAAACGTACCTGTAAAAGAAGGCAAAGTAACTTCTGATGCACGTATCCTAGCATCTCTACCAACTATCAAGCACTGCCTAGAAGCTGGTGCTAAAGTTATGGTTACTTCTCACCTAGGTCGTCCTACTGAAGGTGAATACGCAGAAGAGTTCTCTCTACAACCTGTTGTTAACTACCTAAACGATGCCCTAGATTGCGACGTTAAACTGGCTAAAGATTACCTAGATGGCCTAGAGCTAAACACGGGTGAGCTTGTTGTTCTTGAAAACGTTCGCTTTAACAAAGGCGAGAAGAAGAACGAAGAAGAGCTATCTAAGAAATACGCAGCGCTTTGTGACATTTTTGTAATGGATGCATTCGGTACGGCTCACCGTGCACAAGCATCTACTCACGGTGTTGGTATGAACGCGCCAGTAGCGTGTGCTGGCCCTCTACTAGCGGCTGAACTTGAAGCACTTGGCAAAGCAATGGACAACCCAGAGCGTCCACTCGTTGCTATCGTTGGTGGTTCTAAAGTATCTACTAAGCTAACGGTTCTAGAGTCTCTATCTAAAGTTGCTGACCAACTTGTTGTTGGTGGTGGTATCGCGAACACATTTATCGCTGCAGATGGCCACAACGTAGGTAAGTCTCTATACGAAGCAGACCTGGTTGAAACGGCTCAAAAATTAATGAAAGAGTGTTCTATCCCAGTTGCGACTGACGTTGCATGTGCGAAAGCATTTGATGAAAACGCAGAAGCTGAAATCAAGCACGTTTCAGAAGTGGCTGACGACGACATGATCTTCGACCTTGGTCCAGAATCAACAGCGACTTTAGCTGAAATCATCGGCAACGCGAAAACTATCCTATGGAACGGCCCTGTAGGTGTATTTGAATTTAAGAACTTCGAAGCGGGTACAAAAGGTATCTCTGAAGCAATCGCTCAGTCTGCAGGTTTCTCTGTCGCAGGTGGCGGTGACACGCTAGCAGCTATCGACAAGTTCGGTATTAAAGCTGACGTTTCTTACATCTCTACGGGTGGCGGTGCATTCCTTGAATTCGTGGAAGGCAAAGTATTACCAGCAGTTGCGATGCTTGAAGAGCGCGCTAAGTAATTAAACGAAAGCGGGGGAGTGACTCTCCCGCTTTCTGGTTTGCTGCAAGTCTCATTGTTCTTTGCTAGAATGACGCACGTTGTGAGCAAACGTTTGCAAGAATTTAAACTTAACAAGTTTTATTTTTAAAACGACAGATAAATAGGATTACATCCATGTCTAAGATCTTCGATTTCGTAAAACCAGGTGTTATCTCTGGTGATGACGTACAGAAAGTTTTTGAAGTAGCAAAAGAGAACAACTTTGCTCTTCCGGCAGTAAACGTTGTAGGTACTGACTCAGTAAACGCAGTACTTGAAGCAGCAGCTAAAGTGAAAGCTCCGGTTGTTGTTCAGTTCTCTAACGGTGGTGCAGCTTTCTTCGCTGGTAAAGGCATTAAACTTGAAGGCCAAGGTGCGCAAATCCTTGGTGCTGTAGCAGGTGCTAAATACGTTCACGCAGTTGCTGAATCTTACGGTGTTCCAGTAATCCTACACACTGACCACGCAGCTAAGAAATTACTACCATGGATCGACGGTCTTCTAGACGCTGGTGAAGAGTTCTTCGCACAAACTGGTAAGCCACTATTCTCTTCTCACATGATTGACCTTTCTGAAGAGTCTCTAGAAGAGAACATCGAAATCTGTGCTAAGTACCTAGAGCGTATGGCTAAGATGGACATGACTCTAGAAATCGAACTAGGTTGTACTGGTGGTGAAGAAGATGGCGTTGATAACTCTGACATGGACGCTTCTGAGCTTTACACTTCACCTGAAGATGTGGCTTACGCATACGAGAAACTAAACGCTGTTTCACACCGTTTCACTATCGCAGCTTCTTTCGGTAACGTACACGGTGTATACAAGCCAGGTAACGTGGTTCTAACTCCAACAATCCTACGTGATTCTCAAGCATACTGTGCTGAGAAGTTCGGTATCGCACCTAACGCTCTAAACTTCGTCTTCCACGGTGGTTCAGGTTCTACTGAAGCTGAAATCCAAGAATCTATCGGCTACGGTGTTATCAAGATGAACATCGATACTGATACTCAGTGGGCAACTTGGGATGGTATCCGTAAGTATGAAGCTGAAAACCGTGATTACCTACAAGGCCAAATCGGTAACCCAACCGGTGAAGATGCGCCAAACAAGAAGTACTACGACCCACGTGTATGGCTACGCGCAGGTCAGTCTTCAATGGTAACTCGCCTAGAGAAAGCGTTCGCTGACCTAAACGCAGTAGACGTACTATAATTCTCCGGAATTCAGTACTCTGTTAAGTTTGCAAAACCCGCTCAATGAGCGGGTTTTTTTGTGTCTGGTATATTTGTTTTATGAATGGGCTATTCCTCACTTAAAAGAGTGGCGAAACTGAAAACCATTGCGTAATCTGTAACGAGCCGATATCAGTTTTTTCTGATAACTCTTTGTTTTTGCGTTCTTTGCATAAACGTCACTTTATGAACCGTCAAAATTGATATATCGTGCCAAAAATCTGACACAACTTCAGGTTAACTATGAAGACGACTTCGTCTATTAATCATAAAAAGTCGTGTGACTCATAAGATCGACACACATTTTAGAGGGTATACATTATGGCAGGAAAGTCGGTGGAGATTGAAACTCCATTAGTGGATGGCTTAGCGCAGGCTGAATCTTGGATTAGCAATAATTCTGACCTGTTGATTCAGTATGGTGTGAATGTTCTTTCAGCCATTCTGATTCTATTCATCGGTAACATTTTCGTTAAGATAGTGGCGAACAGTGTCGCTAAGATGCTGAAAAAGAAAAATATGGATAAAGCGGTTATTGAGTTTATCCATGGTTTGGTACGTTACTTATTGTTTGTGATTGTACTGATTGCGGCTTTGAGTCGTATCGGGGTCCAAACCGCGTCTGTTGTGGCTGTTATCGGTGCGGCAGGCTTAGCGGTAGGTTTAGCGCTGCAAGGCTCGCTGTCAAACTTTGCAGCAGGCGTGCTGATTGTTGCTTTCCGCCCATTTAAATCTGGCGATTACGTCGAAATTGGTGGCGTAGCAGGCAGTGTGGAGTCCATCCAAATCTTTCAAACGGTTCTGACGACGCCAGATAATAAGATGGTTGTCGTACCAAATGGCAGTGTTATCGGCGGCCCTATCACGAATTACTCGCGTCATGAAACTCGTCGCATCGATTTGATTATAGGTGTGTCTTATAGTGCGGATCTGCAGAAAACCAAAGCGCTTTTAACCAAGATCTGTGACTCTGACGAGCGTATCCTTAAAGATCCTGCTGTCCTGGTTGGCGTGCATACGTTGGCGGATTCTTCAGTGAACTTTGTGGTTCGACCATGGGTTAAGACGTCTGATTACTGGGGAGTGTATTTCGATCTAATGCAAGCGATTAAAGAAGGCTTAGATAATGAAGGCATTGAAATTCCGTTCCCGCAAATGGATGTTCACCTCAACAAGGTTGAATCCTGATTGGAAAAGCGAGGCCTAGCCTCGCTTTTTTATATCTCAATGACTGAGTTGGGGATAGCTTGCAATAGTTTCGGCAAGGAAGTGCCTGCAATGCCTATGGTCAGTTCAGGGTGACCGGGTGTGTAGAGGATTTCCGAGTGCTGGTATAAGGCACGTTCTACGACAATCTCAACATGTTCAGGCATACCGAAAGGACAAACAGCGCCGGGAACACAGCCCAGCAGCGCTATCATTTCTTCATCGCTGCAAATGGAAGGTCGCTTCCCTAAGACTTGCTTGATGGCTTTACTATCAAGGCGTGCATCCTTGTGGGTCAGATACAGCGCATGTCCACCCCCTTTCAATTTCAGAAACAGACTCTTGCTATGGGTACCTGTCCAACCAAGTTGTTCAGCGACACGCATATCAGTGGCGAAATCGAGAATGGGCTCATGGCGCCATTCTTTAAAGCTCACTTCATGCTGTTGAAGAAGGTTTAGGTTGTACTGATAGATTTGATCTAATCGTTCCATGTAATTATCCGTATTTATTGACCAGTTCGTTTATAAGCATCAAGGCAATCGTGAACATCATTATAGCGACCGCAATATCAATCCCTTGTTTTACTCTTGGTCTTGATAAGGTGGGACCAAGCTTCGCAGCACCGATCGACAAGGTGTAGAACCAAACAAAAGAGGCCATGATCGTACCGAATGCAAACGAAATTCGCTCTTGTCCTTCAAATTGTCCACCAATTGAGCCAAGGATCACCACAGTATCAAGATACAGGTGAGGGTTAAGCACGGTGACTGCCAGTGCCCCGAGAATCACCGCTCTGCGACCACGTTCTACGACTTGACGCTTGGACTCGGACGCTCTATTCCTGTGCATGGCGCTGTTGAGTGACAGTAAGCCATAGAAGGTCAGAAAGGCAATACCGCCTAAGGTGACGACCGTGAGTAGGGTTTCATTTTGTGACAGGACTGCACCACCGCCAAATATGCCTAGCGAGATGAAGATAACATCGAGAACGCTACAAATAGTAGCGGTCGTCAAGTGATGGTTTCTCTTAATACCTTGGTTGAGAACATAGGCATTTTGCGCACCAATTGGAATGATCATGCTGGCACCCAGCCCAAAGCCTTGTAATAACACCCATAGATTCACGTTTATCTCTCCAGTGAATGGCGAATATGAGCGTTGAGAATAGAGTCAGTATCTTGATAAGTATAATTAATGATTTTAATCTATTATAAGTTTTACTTATTTTGGCGGCGCTATGCGTGGGTTGGATTACAAATGGATAGAGGCTTTGGAGTCAGTAGTGACTCAAGGCAGTTTTGAACGTGCAGCGGAGGCGCTCTACATCTCGCAGTCTGCGGTCTCACAGCGTATTAAGCAGTTAGAAAAGTTTCTCGCTCAGCCCGTGCTTGTTCGCGAGCAGCCACCTAGAGCAACAATGGTGGGTAAAAAGCTGTTGGGCCTTTACCATAGGGTGCAATTGCTAGAAAGTGAGCTGGTACCTGAATTAACTAATAGTGATTCAGAGCGCCCGCTGGCGATTTCTATTGCCACCAATGCCGATAGCCTGGCAACTTGGCTGTTGCCGTCACTACAGCCGGTACTGACAACGCGGAACATTGAGCTGAGACTGGCAGTACTCAATGAAGTTAGGGCAATAGAAAAGCTCAAAAGTGGCGAGGTGACTGGTGCAATTAGTCTAGAATCTCGGCCTATTCCCGGATGTCAGGCGGACTATTTAGGCAGAGTTGATTATGTCTGTGTGGCAAACCCGCAATTCGTCGAGCGTTATTTCCCCAATGGCGTGAACTATGAATCTCTACTGCAGGCTCCAGCAGTGGCATACGACCAGCATGATGATCAACATCAGCTGTTTTTAAAAGAGCATTTTAATATTTTGCCAGATAATGTTCGGACTCACCGCGTTGCCAGTTCAGAAGCGTTTGTCAAAATGGCCCTGGCAGGAGTTGCGTATTGTTTGATCCCAAGCTTTCAGATCCAAAAAGAGTTAGCGCAAGGGAGATTAGTCGACATCTTGCCCGGGTTCTTAAGTTCATATCGCATCTATTGGCATCACTGGCAACTCGAATCGGGTGTATTGGAAGAAGTGACTCAATCCATTGTTAATTATGCGAGAAATGTGCTGTCGAGCTAGTACTTGGTTAAAGTTCTGTCAGAACATCGAACTAGACTCCTCATGCAGCATCTAAACGCTATGATGTATGTGATTAGTTAAATAAGGTGAACAATAATGAAGATAGTTTCTAGCCTGGCAATTGCCGTTTCAGGTCTGGTCAGTATTGGTGCATACGCTGATACGCCTAACTTCCCACACCTAGCTACGACCGGATATGGTGAAGTTGTTGCAAAGCCTGATATGGCGAAGTTTACGGTTCGTGTGGTCGAAACCACCATGACGGCAGAACAAGCCAAGCAGACAGTCGACAAAGTAGTGACAGACTTTCTGACTAAACTGAAAGAGCAGGGAATGCGTGCTGATAACATCACCAGCTCTAATCTTTATATCTCACCACAATACCATTACCCGAAAAATGGTAAGCCTGAGTTAGTGGGTTACCGTGCTTCTCGCACTGTTAATGTTACTGTCGATGAATTGGCGAACTTGAATCAGTATCTGGATATTGCGCTGAATTCGGGCATCAACCAGGTCGAAAACATTCAGCTTAAAGTGAAAGATCAGGCTAAATATCAAGAGCAAGCACGCCAAGCCGCCATCAAGGATGCCAATAGTAAAGCCGAGTCACTGGCCTCTGGTTTTGGCAAAGATATCAACGGTGTCTGGCGAATTGATTACAATATGCCGAGCAGTCAGCCGGTACTGATGCGTTCAATGGCGATGGACGCAAAAACGGAATCAAACACCTATCAGGACTCAACAATCGTGATACGTGATCGAGTTGACGTCATTTATCAGTTGGATTAAGCAATGAAAGCACCTTTTCTCGCTAAACTTAAGGTGCTTCATTCAATTATTGATTTTCATTTTGGATTGTTTAACCACTTCTTGTTTAGTTACATACAGTACCGTATTTGGGAGTTGTGGTGAGGTTCTGAGTACACGTCTTTTGGTGTCAGCCAGTCTCAACTGAATAGCAACATTAGAGCGTTCGCAGTCAATTCATGTTTATTGTCGAACTTCTTCCTCACAGTCACCGTTTATACGAATATGTCCTGTTGCTAGCAGAGAACCGTGAGTTTGCTATGTGATTTTTAACGCCTTGTATGAGATGGGTTTTGTGGTTGGGAGTTGATACACGCCGCAATAAATACGATGATATTGCTGTTTATGAATGTAATACGCACCGGTGAAACAGAGTATCTGTGTGTAAAATTAGCAATGGCATTACGTAAAACCTAGGCTTGTTTTACAGGATTATGCGTCTTGTTTGATTGTGGTTTGTATTTGTTCCATTGAGCGATGAAGATGACGATCAAACTGCTTTGCTGCTTGCTCAGTGTCTTTTGCTAGCACCAATTTCATGATGTTTTCACACTCATCAATCTCAAAACGACGTGTGTCCAGTCCGTTGTTGCGAGCGAAATAGCGGTAACGCTTGATTTGATTGATAAGGTCAGTGAAAAACTCAAACATGTTGCGTGAATTTGAACCTTCAAGCAGCGTGATATGGAACTGATGCAGGCGTTCTTCCCACTCTTTCCAGTCATACTCATCGTTAGGCAAATCTATTCGTGATAGCTTATGAAACGATGTTAAAACTTCGAGCTCCCAGTCTTCACTTCCTGAAAGAATCGATTTTTTCAGTAGCACAGCGGCGACGGTACGTAGGCTTTCGTAAAGATCGGCAAGTTCATTCACACATACTGGTGATACCCAGCAACCTTTTTGTGGCTCGAGACTGACATACTTTGTCCATGAGAGCTGCACTAGTGCTTCTCTAATTGGTGAAGCCCCCACGTGATATCGGCTTTTTAGATCGGCGACTACTAACTTCTGGCTCGGCTTGAGTTCCCCACTTAATATGTCTTGATAGATCATTTTCGAGACTTTATTAGTCAGCGTTGGGCTAGACAATTTCCTTTCCTCATTTGCATAAATACAGCGCGATATAAAACTGTCGTGAATTTAATGGTATGCAATACTTTGATGGATAATACAGCGTACCAAATAGTGAGACAAGAGGAAGGGATAAAAAAAGAGGGCCGAGGCCCTCTTTAAAAAGTGAATATTTATTCGGTTCTTATAGAACGTGAACAGAAGCTGTGTTTGTTGTACCAGAAGCAACTAGAGCGCCAGATACCATAACAACGATGTCACCTTTGTTACCTAGACCAGATTCAAGTGCGAGTTCTTTACCTAGTACGTAGAATGCGTCAGTACTGTCGATTGAATCAACCAACACAGGGCGAACACCTTTTGTTAGCACAAGCTGAGCTGCTGTTTTTGCATTGTTAGTCAGTGCAAGGATGTTTGCTGTTGGGAAGTACTTACGTACTGAGCGAGCTGATTTACCACCTTCAGTTGCAACAACAATCAGTGGAGCTGCTAGTTTCTCAGCTGTGTCTACAGCGCCTTTACATACTGCTTCAGTGATACGCAGACGAGGGCTATCAAGGCGAGAACCTAGTTCCGCTTTTAGTGCTGCATCTGTGCGATTTGCGATTTGAGCCATGATAGTTACCGCTTCAACTGGGTACTTACCTTTGGCTGTTTCGCCAGAAAGCATGACAGCATCAGTACCGTCCATCACTGCGTTCGCAACGTCGCCTGCTTCTGCACGAGTAGGACGTGGGTTGTTGATCATAGAATCAAGCATTTGAGTCGCTGTGATAACCATCTTACGAGCACGGTTACATTTCTCGATCATCATCTTCTGAGCGAAGATCACTTCTTCCGCTGGGATTTCAACACCTAGGTCACCACGAGCAACCATGATACCGTCAGACAGCTCTAGGATCTCATCGAAGTTATCAACACCTTCTTGGTTTTCGATTTTAGAGATGATGTGGATGTTTTCACCGCCGTTAGCCGCAAGCACTTCGCGAATTTCTTTCACGTCAGACGCTTTACGGATGAAAGAGGCTGCAACAAAGTCAACGCCTTGCTCACAACCAAACTTAAGGTCGTTCTTATCTTTTTCAGATAGAGCAGGTAGGTTTACTGAAACGCCAGGTAGGTTAACCCCTTTGTTTTCGCCTAGTGCGCCGTTGTTCAGTACCTTACATTTCACTTCAGTTTCTGAAGTAGCCAGTACTTCCATTTCGATCAGACCGTCGTCCACTAGGATAGTGTTACCAACGTTAAGGTCTGCTGCGAAACCTGCGTAAGTTACCGCTACTTTGTCTTTGTCGCCCACAACTGAAGTGTCAGTTGTGAAAGTGAACTCCTGACCAGCAACCAGATCAACGTCGTCGCCATTTTCTAGCTTGATAGTACGGATCTCTGGGCCTTTAGTATCTAAAAGGATGGCCAGTTGCTTACCAGACTCTTCCATTACTTTACGGAAGTTCGCAATACGAGTGCCGTGCTCTTGGTAGTCACCGTGTGAGAAGTTTAGGCGCATTACGTTCATGCCTGCATTTACGAGTTCAGTTAGCTTCTCTACAGATTCAGTTTTAGGGCCAATCGTACATACGATTTTGGTCTTTTTCATGGAAGATATTCTCCGGTCAATAATAGTTACAATCTGAAAGTCATTTATCTCGCTGAAGTCGAGGGTTCCCGCCTGGCATTTCGAGCCTTCTATATACAAGAGAACATCAATGTTGTCGTCGACTTCAGAACTGAAAGTCTTTCAACAAGTTTAGTCATTTTATGACCAAACTGTCTGGATAATACTCAGCATTTCTGTGACTAACCTAGGATATATGCGGTTAGTTGCAAAAAAATAACGGTCAATTCTGTAATTTTTTTTTCTTTTCGGTGGCGAATTCTACCACTGATTCACGCCAATATCACTGTTTAAGAATTGTCTTAGGACAAGGTTTTGCCGCTATTTTTTTATTTTTTGGTTCAAAATAAATGGACTTTAAAGTTTCGGTTTGACTATAATTTCTTTCACAACGAAACTTGTTAAATGAAATTAAGATGTCGAAACGAAACACGCAACTAAGAAGACACGCAATTTCTAATTTGGTAAATGAAAAAGGTGAGGTCAGTGTTGAGGCTTTATCTCTCCAATTTGAGACTTCTGAAGTAACAATTCGAAAGGATCTTGCCTCTTTAGAGAAAAATGGCCAATTATTGCGTCGCTATGGTGGTGCTATCGCATTACCAAAAGAAGTCGTCAGCGATGAATTGAGCGAAAATGTTTCGATTCGTAAGAATGAACTCGCCCAAGCGGCCGCCAAGCTGATCCGCGAGCACAATCGCATTGTGATCGACAGTGGCAGCACAACCGCTTCATTGATCAAGCAACTGGATGGTATGCGTGGTTTGGTTGTAATGACCAACTCACTCAATGTGGCGAACGCGCTTAATGAGCTTGAAAGTGAGCCTACGTTATTGATGACGGGCGGGACTTGGGATGCACATTCTGAGTCTTTTCAAGGACAAGTGGCTGAGTCGGTACTACGCTCATATGACTTTGACCAGCTATTTATTGGTGCTGATGGCGTTGACTTAGAGCGAGGTACGACAACATTTAATGAATTGGTCGGCCTAAGTAAAGTGATGGCTGAAGTGTCACGTGAAGTCATTGTGATGGTCGAATCTGAAAAAATTGGTCGTAAGATTCCAAACCTCGAACTGGCTTGGACTTCCATCGATATCTTAATTACTAACAAAGACTTAAATCCTGAGTTCAAACAGCAAATTGAATCTCATGATGTGAAAGTTATTTGCGTATAAAGCTATTTAAAACAAATTAATCAATTTAATCCCGTCAATTTGGCTTTTTTGCTTGCTGTCTAGATTGCGTACCTCGGATGAGGAAGGGATACCAAAAAACGGAGATACAAATATGTGTGGAATCGTCGGTGCAGTAGCACAACGAGATGTGGCTGAAATTCTGGTGGAAGGCTTACGCCGCCTTGAATACCGTGGTTATGACTCTGCAGGTGTTGCTGTAGTTGATGGTGATTCTAATCTGACTCGCCTTCGCCGTCTGGGTAAAGTTCAGGAACTGGCGGACGCTGTGGACGCAGCGGAAGTGGTCGGTGGGACAGGTATCGCTCACACGCGTTGGGCGACCCACGGTGAGCCTTCAGAGGCTAATGCACACCCGCACATGTCTGGTGATATTGCTGTTGTGCATAATGGCATCATTGAAAATCATGAAGAGCTGCGTGAGCTGCTGAAATCTCGTGGCTATGTATTTGACTCCCAAACGGACACTGAAGTCATTGCTCACATGGTTGAGTGGGAGCTACGCACTGCTGACTCACTACTTGAGGCGGTTCAGAAAACTGCCAAGCAACTTGAAGGCGCTTACGGTACAGTTGCTGTTGATCGCAAAGATCCTTCACGCATTGTTGTTGCTCGCTCTGGCAGCCCGATCGTCATTGGTTTCGGTGTCGGTGAAAACTTCCTCGCTTCAGATCAGCTTGCATTGCTAAATGTGACCCGTCGCTTTATGTATCTGGAAGAAGGCGATGTGGCTGAAATTACTCGTCGTGAAGTGAACGTGTTTGATCTTTCTGGTGAACGTGTTGAGCGTGAAATCATTGAGTCAAACGCAGAGCACGATGCGGGTGACAAAGGCCAGTACCGTCACTTTATGCAAAAAGAAATCTACGAACAACCAACGGCTTTAATTAACACAATGGAAGGCCGCCTAACATCGGATTCAGTTGTCACCGAAGCTATTGGTGTTAATGCGGCAGAAATCTTGAGTAAAGTTGAGCACGTACAGATCGTCGCATGCGGCACGTCTTATAATGCGGGAATGACTGCACGCTACTGGTTTGAAGATATTGCAGGCGTAAGTTGCGATGTGGAAATTGCGTCTGAGTTCCGATACCGCAAATTTGTGACTCGTCCAAATAGCCTGCTGATCACTTTATCTCAATCAGGTGAAACGGCTGATACTTTGGCAGCGCTTCGCCTTGCTAAAGAGAAAGGCTACATGGCGGCAATGACGATTTGTAACGTTGCAGGCTCTTCGTTAGTTCGTGAGTCTGATTTTGCTTTCATGACACGCGCTGGCGTCGAAATCGGCGTTGCATCAACGAAAGCCTTCACAACTCAGCTTTCAGCACTGCTAATGCTAGTGACGGCACTTGGTAAGCAGCAAAGCCGTGTAAGCAAAGAGAAAGAAAAAGAGATTGTTGAAGCACTGCATGCATTACCAAAACAGATCAACTCTGCGCTATCGTTTGAGAAAGATATTGAAGCTCTAGCGGAAGATTTTGCTGATAAGCACCACACCTTGTTCCTTGGCCGTGGTGAATTTTACCCGATTGCTATGGAAGCTTCTTTGAAGCTGAAAGAAATCTCTTACATTCACGCAGAAGCTTATGCGGCGGGTGAATTGAAACATGGTCCTCTTGCTCTGATTGATGCTGATATGCCAGTGGTTGTTGTCGCACCGAGTAATGAACTGCTTGAAAAACTTAAGTCGAATATTGAAGAAGTGCGTGCGCGTGGTGGCTTGCTGTATGTTTTCGCTGATGCAGAGGCCGGCTTTGAAGCTGATGAAACCATGAAGATCATCACGATGCCTCACGTAAGTGACATCACTGCACCTATCTACTATACGGTTCCGATGCAGCTACTGTCTTACTATGTTGCACTCATCAAAGGTACGGACGTAGATCAACCACGTAACTTAGCCAAAGCGGTAACGGTAGAGTAACTTCAGTTAGACAAATGAAAACCGAGGCATTGCCTCGGTTTTTTAGTTTTAATCTGTTTACATGTTATCCAGCAATGGAATCACTTCGTCCAGTTGATTTAAGACGGTTATCTTGCTTTTCAACTCACGAAGAGGTGGCAGAAGATCAGGAATCATCACCGCGTTGCACTCTGCTGCTAGGGCAGCTTTGATTCCGTTGTTCGAATCTTCCAGTACTAGGCATTGTTTTGCATCAACCCCTAGCTGGCAATAAGCCATCTTATAGCAGTCGGGATTAGGTTTGCCGAGAGTGACATCTTCAGCACTAATAATGAGATCAAATTGCGCTAAATAGTGACTTGTCCGAAAGTTATGTTCGACATCCGAACGTTGCGAAGAGGTGACGATAGCCGTGAGTAGATCGCGTTGTTTTATAGCACTAAGGAGCGGTTCAAATCCTGGTTTGAGAGGGATACCGTGAGATCTTAGGTTGTGGTAGTGCTGGTCTCGAATGCTTCGATAACGATGTATATCGATAGCGCTTTGAAAGTAGTCTACAAGCTGTTGTTCGCATTCCGGATCTTGTACACCAATAAACTGCTGATAAAAGTCATCAGATAGTGATAGCCCTTGCTCCAGATCCGCGAATTGCCAGCTTTGTTTGTAAATAGACTCACTGTCAAAAATAAGGCCATCCATGTCGAAGAGTACCGCTTTGAGAATATCAGGTTCTTTCTATAGTGTGGGGCTTACACAATGATTAGAATGGGCTCTCTTTACCTAGTTCATTGCATATTTCAACGATGGCGAGAGAGAGACCAGACTTGATTATTTGTTGCTGGCGTTTCAGTTGTAACTGATAAAACTCGAGATCGATATCATCATCCGGTTCCATGACTTCCATATGTACCATGCCCATTTTTTTGACCAGATTAAGCTTCTTTATAGGGTCTAAGATATTGGGGTCGGTAAATTCATAATCGGTCACATCACCGTTTAAGATGTTTTTGATTTTGATGATATCTTCGATGTCGTGATAAACATCGTTGGGTAGTACCCCTAAACCAAACAAGAGTTTAAGACGCACTGATAAGTCACCCAGTGGACCTGAATCATGAAGCAGTGGACCGACAACAGATTGAACCGCAAAGTTATCTTTCTGGAAAATACGCTGCATCAACGCATCAATAGAGTCATTAAACACATCAACAGTAGCAATAAAAAAGCCGCGAACCGAAGGTGCGTTGTTTAATCGCTCTAGAGAAGAACGGCAGTCGCTTTCAAGTGGGTGGCAAGGACATTTTGCCACCCACAAAAGGTTTAATTGCTATCTAGATAGGCTTTGGAAGAAATATTGGTCCAGGCACGCACCTTAGTCAGGTACTGTTTCTGAGAGCTGATGATCTCCTTTGCTAGTTCATCTTTGTTCGCTAGCTCTTCTAACAGTTCTTGAGTCGCGGTTTGCATTGCACTGAGCACTTCCGGTGGAAAATCTCGAACTTTAATGTTGGGATATTCAGCACTCATGCTCGCCCAGCTGTTGGCATTGGCATCGATTGCCTGAGTGTACATATCAAATGCCGCCACCCTGAAAGCTGTTTCTAGGATCGATTGAAGATCTTTAGGTAGTCTGTCCCACGTTTTTTTGTTGACTAGGAATTGAGTTTCAGAGCCAGGCTCGTGCCACGCTGTGTAATAGTAGGGGGCGATTTTTTGAAAACCCATACGCAAATCGAAAGCAGGGCCTACCCATTCAAGCGCATCAATTGTACCTCGTTCAAGTGAGGTATACAGTTCGCCAGGCGCTATGTTGGTTGGTTTTGCTCCAACTTTGGCCATTACTTCACCGGCAAATCCAGGAATACGAATTTTTAGACCTTTAAGATCTTCAACGGTGTTGATCTCTTTTTTAAACCAACCACCCATCTGGATATCGGAGTTGCCACCAGGGAACGAAAGCAAGTTATGCGGTGCGTAGACTTTTTCCATCAACTCCATACCACCACCACGATAAAACCAAGCGTATTGCTCGGTCGTGATCATCCCGAAGGGCATGGAAGAGAAATACAGTGTATTAGGTACTTTACCTTTCCAATAATACGAACTGGAGTGCCCAAGATCGTACTGACCTGATTTGACCATATCGAAAATGCCCAATGGCGCTTTGTGCTTATTGGCAGAGTCAATGCGAATCTTAAGCCGACCGTTAGACATCTCCTCTGCTAACTGAGCCACGTTCTTGGTGGCATCACCTAGAATCGGAGTATTTGGTCCCCAAGTTTCAGCTAGCTTGAGTCGATAGACTTTTTCCGCCGCGAAACTGGTGATAGACGCTAAGCCTAATACCAACGCGATGGCGCCAGTAACTGTAGAGCGAATGGTTGTATGAGATGGCATCATGATGGGAGCTAATTCCTGTTATTGTGATTATCGTTGCCCCTAGATTTCAGTTAGATGATAGTTCCGTCAATGGATTTTTAATTGGCATAATTTTGGTCAATCGATATAAAAGTCGGTTTTTCAGCAGCCATGAAAGATTGTTGCTTTGTTACTAAGTTGAGGTGTAAAAGATCGCTTCGAAATTTATTTTAAATCAAGTGAATTCTCTGGATAGCAAAAGTGCTGCGTAAGTCACGCAGCCTTTTCGTTAGTGTTCAATCAAGTTTAGGGGTGTGATGCGCTAGATACTGCTGGGCTTGAGAAGTGCCCATGTAACGGGCTAGTGTTTTGACAGGTACTTGCTGAAGATCAACCATGATCAATCCATCCAATGCATTGTTAAAAGATGGATCGACATTGAATGACACTAACTTACCATTAAGACCTAAGTATTGACGCAACAATACGGGAACCCCTTTGCCGTCATCAATACGTGCAATCACTCGCGACAATAGCTGGAGATCGCCCAACGCGGTCAGCATGCTAGTATTCCAGTTTTTGGGTTGAACTGGCAGAGGATGCGATGGTGTTACGTATTCGGCTTTCTCTGAGTCGTAATAATGGAGAGTCATGGTATCCGCAAGCAGTTGTCTCGCTTGTTCACTATAGTCGTTGCTGATACTGACAGGGCCAAACAAATGCGTATAGCTTGGATTGCGGTGGACGAAAGTTGCGATCCCTTTCCAGAGCAATAGCAGAGCGCCCATACTTTTCTGATAAGGCTCATCAATCACCGATCGACCCATTTCAATCGATTTGCCCATGGTGTTTAGAAAGTTTTCGCCGTAATGAAAAAGGGTTCTCGAATAAAGGCCGGACAAACCTTTATGCTGTATGATCTTATCGATTAACCCAAGACGATAGGCGCCAACTAAGCATTCATTATCTCTATCCCAGATAAACAGATGCTTGTAGTAACGATCAAATTCGTCGATGTCTAAAGCAAGCCCTGTGCCTTCACCTACTTTACGAAAGTTATTCTCTCTCAGCCTGCCTATTTCATGCAGTAATGAAGGGATATGTTCGGCGTCAGTGCAATAGACGTCAAACTCACCACTGGTCAACAAGTGATGTTCAGCTGGTAGCTTGGTAAGATCCGTTTTAAGATCTTGAACGGGTAAAGCATGTGCGACAGGTAAAGGGTTGGACTCCAACTCTTCAGTGTTTTCAGCACTTAAGGTTTTGTTTTGGAATAAGTAGGTATTGAGGCGAAGGTAGTTAACAATTTGCGCGTCTGTTAGGCCGTTCACTTCTTTAAACTTGATTGCCGAACCGATGGATATATTGATTGGCCGCTGGTTTTTATTGAGTAGTTCGCGGCCGAGCATTAAGGTTCTAAGTAGTGGGTGGACTTTACCAGCCATATAGAAGCGCTTGGAGTTTTGACCATCGATAAACATTGGTATGGTATTCGCTCTGGCCTTACGTACTAAGCTGCTCACTGAGCGGCTCCATTCTTTATCTTCAATACGTTGAGTCTTACGATCAACCAGTTGGGAGACTTCTCCTGCGGGGAAAAGGAGTAATAGCCCACCTTGATCTAAATGTTGGTGAGCCTGTCGAAGCGCTTTCAGGTTCGCTTTGTGGGCGTTCTGGCCTTCAAATACATCGACACCGATAAACAGTTTATCCAGCTCAGGGACGGTTTTTAAATACTGGTTTGCCAATATCTGCACATCGTCTCTGACGTGCAGCAGTAGCTCTGCCAATATCACCCCTTCAACGCAGCCAAGAGGATGGTTGGCGACGACCACTGTTGCGCCTTGGGTGGGGATATGCATCAAAGAGCCTTTGATTACCTGATATTCAATGCCAAGTATCTCTAGAGTAAATCGCAGAAAAGCTTTGCTGTCACAGTCAGTTGGCCGCAGTGCGTAATACCGATCAAGCTTTTTGCAGACCAGTGGCCCACTCGGCTAAGTTTTCTCCTAAACCAAAAGGTGTCTTACGTGGTAAACGAAAAGGGCTCGAAACTTCCATACTGTCCTCGGTTCTACGATTGACAAACCGAGGTTAGGTCGGTTTGATTGCAATTTGAGGTCAGAAAAATGAGAGATTTATGAATGAGCTATGACGATTTCATGATCCAAGAATAAATGGTAGCGCATTACTAATTTTAGGTGTAACAGTGGAAGCTTACTCGAACGAATCAAACGATTGGTCGCAAAACATAGGTAATGTTTGCCCGTGTTGGTGATCTACTGCTAGGTTGAAATAGGTATGTAAAGGCTTATTACTGATAAAGCGCGGCACAAGACTTCGCTCAATATTAGTAATAGTAGAGCCAATAAACCTTCGACTTGCTGCACTGGAATAAACGGGAACCAAGGGTTCCCGTTAACTTGTTTTAAACGATTATTTAGTCCGGTGAACTGCCATGTGGGCTAATGCGACGAGCGCTTCTTTATACTGAGACTCTGGCAGTACTTTCAGTTCTGCTATAGCCTTGTCCGCTTCTTGATAAGCTTTTTCGCGGGTATATTTCAGAGCGCCCGTTTGTTCCATCGCTTCCATGATGGCTGAAAGTTTCTCCATACCATTCGACTTCTCAATGGCTTCACGAATCATGCTGGTTTGTTCTGGCGAACCGTGGAGCATTGCGTAAAGTAGCGGTAGGGTAGGTTTACCTTCAGCTAAGTCATCGCCGACATTTTTACCCATGTCTTCACCGTCAGACGTATAATCCATCACGTCATCGATCAGTTGGAAAGCCGTCCCTAGGAACTTGCCGTAATTCTGTAAGGCAAGTTCCATATCAGCAGGGGCTTCATTGAGAATAGCCCCTATTTGTGTTGCGGCTTCAAACAATCGAGCCGTTTTTGAGTAAATAACCTGCATGTAGCTTTCTTCAGTCGTATCTGGATCATTGCAGTTCATGAGCTGTTGGACTTCGCCTTCGGCGATAACGTTGACTGAATCACTCATTAGTTTGAGGATCTTCATTGATCCTAGCTCTGTCATCATCTGAAAAGAGCGTGTGTAAATAAAATCACCAACCAAAACGCTGGCAGCATTTCCGAAAGCGGCGTTGGCTGTGGCTTTACCCCGGCGCATATGTGACTCATCAACCACATCGTCATGAAGTAATGTTGCAGTATGAATAAACTCAATAAACGCAGCCGCTGTTGTATGCGCTTGGCCCTGATAACCCAGAGCACGAGCAGATAATACGGCTAAAAGAGGACGTATACGTTTACCACCACCACTAACGATGTAAAAACCTAATTGGTTGATTAAAGATACGTCAGAGTTGAGTTGAGCGTGAATGGTTTCATTCACTTTTGCCATGTCGTCGGCAGTTAGAGCTTGGATAGCTTTAAAATCCATTGTAAATCCGGCTGAAGTTAGAACTAGTAAGGTCTTCTTATCTGACTTTATTGCTGAATAATACACTAAAAAACGTTGATAAATACATGGCTAAAGGGCATGATTGCGGCACTTTTATCTGGCGATTAGCTTTTCGCCAATTTTTTAAAAATATGGCTTGTCATAGGGACATCTCTTCTGTAGAATCTGCGCCCTATTGATGATTAGTTTAGCGCACACCCATGATGCTCAATAAACAAGCATAAGGCTGTGCGGAAAAAGCGGAGTAAGATATGTACGCTGTTTTCCAATCTGGTGGTAAACAACACCGTGTAAGCGAAGGTCAAACTCTTCGTTTAGAGAAATTAGACGTAGAAACTGGTGCAACTGTTGAATTTGATAAAGTTCTTCTTGTTGCTAACGGCGAAGACGTTCAAGTTGGCGCTCCTCTAGTAGAGGGCGGCAAAGTAGTTGCTGAAGTTGTACAACACGGTCGTGGCGACAAAGTTAAAGTCGTTAAGTTCCGTCGTCGTAAGCACTCTCGTAAGCAACAGGGTCACCGTCAGTGGTTCACTGAAGTGAAGATCACTGGTATCAACGCTTAATTATTAGGAGAGTTAACAATGGCACACAAAAAAGCTGGTGGTTCTACTCGTAACGGCCGCGATTCAGAAAGCAAACGTCTAGGTGTTAAGCGTTTCGGTGGTGAGTCTGTTCTTGCAGGTAACATCATTGTTCGTCAACGTGGTACTAAGTTCCACGCTGGTACTAACGTTGGTATCGGTAAAGACCACACTCTATTCGCTCTTACTGAAGGTAAAGTGAAGTTCGAAGTGAAAGGTCCTAAGAACCGTAAATTCGTAAGTATCGAAGCTGAGTAATCCTCGCTGAGATTAAGAATTTAGGCTTCTAGCTGAATTCAAAAGCCCTGCCGATTCGGCGGGGTTTTTTATTTGTAGCAAGCTGGAATAGATACTAAGGCACTTTGCAAAAAAGTCCCTCATTATATGTTCCTGAGTAGCAGAACGATCTGGGATTTTAGGTGATCGATCTGAAATTAGGATCTGCTAGAATTTATATCATTCACATCCCGAAACAGGGTCAGTGAGATGATATTTGCAACGCAGCTACGATAAGTAGTAATTGGGCGGAGTAAGAGATGAAATTCGTTGATGAAGCGGTAGTTAAAGTTCAAGCCGGAGATGGCGGTAACGGTGTAGTGAGTTTCTGGAGAGAGAAATTCGTTGCGAAAGGTGGCCCAGATGGTGGTGACGGTGGTGATGGTGGCGACGTCTATATCCAAGCTGATGAAAACCTTAATACCCTGATTGACTATCGTTTTCAGCGCTTCTACGAAGCGGAGCGCGGAGAAAATGGGCGCGGTGGTAATTGTACAGGTAAACGAGGGAAAGATAAGGTGCTGCGTGTACCTGTCGGAACTCGTGCTGTGGATATTCACACTAATGAAATCGTGGCGGAAGTCGCAGAGCATGGCAAAAAAAATCATGGTCGCAAAAGGTGGCTGGCACGGTTTAGGTAATACGCGTTTTAAGTCGTCGGTCAACCGCGCACCACGTCAAAAAACCTTGGGCACTAAAGGCGAGATCCGTGAAGTTCGCTTAGAGCTATTGTTGCTTGCTGATGTGGGTATGCTTGGTTTACCGAATGCAGGTAAATCAACATTTATTCGCTCGGTGTCAGCCGCTAAGCCAAAAGTAGCTGACTATCCATTTACGACTTTGATCCCTAGCTTAGGTGTAGTTAGTGTCGTACCTGAAAAGAGCTTTGTTGTCGCTGATATTCCTGGATTGATCGAAGGCGCTGCTGATGGTGCTGGTCTTGGTATTCGCTTCTTGAAGCATTTAGAGCGCTGTCGAGTTCTACTGCATATGATCGACATTATGCCGATTGATCAAAGTGATCCCGTGCAAAATGCGTTAACCATCATTGATGAGCTTGAGCAGTACAGTGAGAAGCTAGCAGATAAGCCGCGTTGGCTTATCTTCAACAAAGTTGACTTGATGCCTGAAGAAGAAGTTAACGAAGTGATCCAAAACATTCTCGACGCTCTCGGCTGGGAAGAGGATTACTACAAGATCTCTGCGGTGAATAAGCAAGGAACCAAAGAGCTTTGTTACAAGTTGGCTGATTTTATGGAAAATCTGCCTCGTGAAGAAGAAGCGATCTCGGAAGAAGAGAAAGTTGACTTCATGTGGGATGATTACCATAAAGACGCAATGTCAGGCAAAGACGTCATTACTGAAGACGACGATGACTGGGATGATTGGGACGATGAAGAAGACGACGGGCATGTCGTTTATGTCCGCGAATAATCCTTAAGTTGATTGAAAGCCGCAATGTTTAAAGCATTGCGGCTTTTTTGTATTTAAATCAAATCAATCGTCGGCGTGATTCGCCACAATAGCAGGATTCTAAAGGAGTAGGATTGATTTATGGTTTCAAAACAACGCAGTGTTTCTCGCCTTATTGCTCAAGCCGGGCAAATGCTGCTTGCTCACGGAGCAGAGAGCACATTGGTAGGGGATGTGACTCGACGCATTGGACTGGCTAGTGGCATGGATGAAGTCGAAGTTTCTTTGTCTGCCAGCTCGTTAGTGGTGACAACTGTGTATCAAGAGCACTGCATTACCACCGCACGCCGTAGCCCCGATCGTGGTATTAACATGCGAGTTATTACTCAGGTTCAGAGGATCTGCATAATGCTAGAACGCGGAATCATCGATCATACTTTAGCGCAGCATAAGTTAGACCAGATTAATCCAGAGCGATACAATCGTTGGTTGGTAGCAATAATGATCGGTTTATCTTGTGCTGCATTTAGTCGACTAGCGGGGGGCGATTGGGTGGTCTTTGCTATGACATTCATCGCTTCTTCGATTGGGATGATAGTCAGGCAGGAAATCGGCCATCGTCACTTTAATCCTTTGATGAACTTTGCCGCGACAGCGTTTGTTACAACTGTTGTTTCAGCACAAGCGGTGATTTATGGGCTGGGTAATTCGCCGTTTTTGGTTATGGCCTCTTCGGTACTGATGTTGGTGCCAGGGTTTCCTTTAATTAATGCTGTCGCGGATATGCTCAAAGGCTATATCAATATGGGCATTGCTCGCTTTGTTATGGCAAGCCTGCTTACCTTGGCAACCTGCCTTGGTATCGTCGCGGCCATGAGCCTAGTTGGTGTCTGGGGGTGGGTGTTGTGATGTGGTTTGATTTATTGGTTGCTTTGCTCAACGACATGCTGTTTGCCGCGGTTCCTGCTGTGGGCTTTGCTTTAGTTTTTAATGTGCCTCAAAAAGCCTTAGTTTATTGTGCAATCGGGGGAGCAATTGGGCATGGTTCACGCTATTTGATGATGCATTTTGGTATCCCTATCGAATGGGCCACCTTTTTTGCTGCGATGTTGGTTAGTATTATTGGTATCCATTGGTCTCATCGCTTTCTCGCTCATCCTAAAGTGTTTACGGTAGCCGCGTTGATTCCTATGGTTCCAGGTGTATTTGCTTTTAAGGCAATGATAGCCTTAGTGGAGCTCAATCACAGAGGATACAGCCATGAGTTGGTGGCCATGTTGGCGGAAAACTTCCTCAAGGCAATGTTTATAATTGCAGGATTAGCGGTTGGCTTAGCCATGCCGGGGTTGCTATTCTATCGCCGGAAATCGATAGTCTGAGACGTTTAAAGGAGCATCAGCAATGATCATCAGTATGATCGCCGCCATGGCAAAAGATCGAGTAATTGGTAAAGACAATCAAATGCCGTGGCATCTGCCAGCAGATTTTGCTTGGTTCAAACGTTGTACTATGGGCAAGCCAGTTGTTATGGGACGTAAGACGTACGAGTCGATTGGCCGTCCACTTCCAGGCCGCCAGAACATTGTGATCAGCCGTGATGCCAACTTAGCCATTGAAGGCGTCACAACAGTGATCTCTATTGATCAGGCCTTAGAGGCTGCTGGTGAGGTAGACGAAGTGATGATCATTGGTGGTGGTACTATCTATGAGGCTTGCCTGCCTAAAGCCAATAAATTATATGTCACTCATATTAAAGCAGAGATTCAAGGCGATACTCAGTTCCCATCATGGAGTGATGAGTTTAAAGAAACTTACTCCGAGTCTTATTCTGCTGATGAGAAGAACGCCTACGATATGCGTTTTGTCGTATTGGAAAGAAGCTAGCTTATAGCTCCGTATTTCAACTGTGAGGCATTAAATCATTGTCATTCCATAGAGCGACGAAGGAGAGAGTAGGGAATCTTTACAAAAGGGAGCTTACTATTGGAGATTCCCAACTTAGTCGTTCCTCCTGCTTGGGAATGACGTTGGTATATTAAGATAACGCCTTTTGAGTAAAGAACTGCTTATCTTCCCATCTCAACATCGTCAGGCTACCACCCCACACACAACCTGTATCTAATCCAATGACATCTTTGCCAGTATAGCCTTCCAATGCTGCCCAATGGCCGAACAACACTATCTTATTCAGCGGGATACGATTGTTAAGTTTAAACCATGGCGTTAAATGACTATCTTGGACATCTTTTTGGTGGCCGCTTACAGGCCATATCTAGCCTTCCATCGGAAAAGCAGAAGCGCATTCTTGTGAAGGCGTTAATGATATATCGGTAGCGCTCAATGCCCTTGAGTTTGTCATACCAATAATCTGGCTGATTATCGTACATGTTTTTGATCAGCCAATGCCATTCTTTACTCTGTAAAATGGCTTCGACTTCTCTGGCACAGTTTCTAGCGACATCAAGCGACCATTGCGGTGAAATGCCTGCATGGCACATAATGAATTCATCATGCTCCGCGATAAGGGGTTGCTGGCGAAGCCAATTGAGTAGCTCTTGTTTGTCGTCAGCATCAAAGATAGGAGCGGTCTTATCCTTGCTCTTAACTTTGTGTACACCTATTGAGACGGCGAGTAAGTGCAGGTCATGATTACCTAAAACCACTTTAGCTGATTGGCCTAAATCTTTGATAAAGCGAAGTGTTTCTAACGATTTTGGCCCTCGAGCAACCAGATCTCCTGCAACCCAGAGTGTATCAGATTGCGGTTTGAAGCCGGCTTGTTTAAGGAGTAGTTGCAGCTCATCAAAGCAGCCTTGAATATCACCAACAATATAATTGGACACAAAAATTCCTAAATGATATCAGTTGAGAATATTAGGTAGAGCAAGTCTAAACGGCTCAATTTCGGTGATAAACTCTCGGCCTTTCTCATCAAGAAGAATGTATTGACCTTGCATGACGCCAACGGGAGTTTCTAGAGCGGTACCACTGCTGTAGGTATACTCATCACTACCTGGAATAAAAGGCTGCTGACCTACGACACCATCGCCCTCAACGGTCATTTGTTTGCCATTGGCATCTGTGATTAACCATCGACGACTGATGAGCTTAACGGTTTGATTACTTAAATTTTTAATAGTTATGATATAGGCAAAGACGTAGCGCTTGGAATCGGGTTGAGATTGTTCCGAAATGTATTTGGTATGAACTTGAACTTTAATACAAGGGTTAGCTTCCATGTAGACTCCTGCGTGCAAGTCAAAAAATTAGAGCTGTAGACCAACAGGTTACAACTCTAATTATATGAAGATTATTTGTGATTTGCGTCTAACCAGTTAGCTAAATCAACGAACTGTTCCAGAGTCAGATTCTCGGGACGCATACCAGGGTTAATACCCAACCGCTCCAGCGTTTCAGCATCGACCAGAGATTTAAAACAGTTGCGAACGGTTTTGCGTCTTTGGTTGAAGCCTTCACGACAAACGCGATCTAACCAATTCAGACTGGTCGCTGGGTATGGCAGAGTCTCATATGGGACGAGGCGAACAACCGCTGAATCAACTTTTGGTGGTGGGACGAATGCTGTTGGAGGCACTTCTAGCACCGGAACGACTTTACAGTAGTATTGCGCCATTACCGTTAGACGGCCATAAGCCTTAGTGCCAGGGCCTGCGGCTAAACGATTCACCACCTCTTTTTGCAGCATAAAGTGCATGTCTTGAATATCTTTATGGTATTCAAAGAGGTGGAACATCAAAGGTGTAGAGATGTTGTATGGTAGATTGCCAAAGATGCGTAATTTATTGTTAGGCTTAACCAATTGTGTGAAGTCAAAACGCATGGCGTCGCCTTCATGAATGGTCAGCTTATCCGCAAGTTCAGGATGAGTCCTTAAACGTTCCGCGAGATCTCGGTCAAGTTCAATGACAGTGAACTTATCGACTTCTCGACCTACAGGCTCAGTAATCGCGCCTAGACCCGGACCGATCTCAACCAAGTTTTGACCTGGCTTAGGATTGATGGCAGAGACAATCCCATCAATAATGTATGGGTCGTTCAAGAAGTTTTGACCAAAGCGCTTACGTGCTTTGTGTCCTAAATGGACATCATTTCTCATAGTGTTCTCAAGTTAACTGGTTTTCTTGTCGACAAGCTCAATAGCATGAGCGAGTGCCGTTGTAAAACTTCCTGTGTCTGCATCACCTGTCCCTGCAAGGTCTAATGCCGTACCGTGATCCACGGATGTCCTGATAAATGGGAGGCCCAGAGTAATGTTCACTGAACGACCGAAACCTTTGTATTTTAGCACCGGAAGAACCTGATCGTGGTACATGCCTAGTACGGCATCCGCCTCGTTGAGATACTTTTCGTTAAAAATCGTATCAGCTGGTAATGGACCGACAAGGTCAATACCGTCTTCCTGGCGCAGCTTGTTCAGCGTTGGTGTGATGGTGTCAATCTCTTCCCTACCCAGACAGCCATCCTCTCCTGCGTGTGGATTCAACCCACAGACGTATATTTTAGGTGATGAAATAGCAAACTTCTCAACCAAATCCTGATGGAGAATATGGACTATTTTCTTTAGTCTATCTTCGGTTACCGCTTTAGAAACGTAAGCCAATGGAATATGAGTTGTCACCAAGGCAACTCTGAGTCCTTCTGTGGCCAGCATCATCACCACCAGTGGTGTATTTGATTTGTCAGCAAAGAACTCAGTATGACCACTAAACGCGACGCCAGCTCGATTAATTACGCCTTTGTGTACAGGACCAGTGACAATAGCATCAAACTCACCATTCATACAGCCCAAAGCGGCTCTTTCTAGTGTTTCTAGTACATAGTGGCCATTTTTCTCATCGAGCTGACCCACAATCGCAGGGACATTAAGCGCAATATGATCGATAATCAACGAGCCAGCTTGCTGAGGGGTAGGAAGCGCCTCAGCATCATAATCAATTAGTTGTACGTTGATATCGAGTTGTTTAGCGCGTTGCTCCAGCAAATCCTTATCGGCACTGACCACTATTTGATGTGGCCAGCTTTGTTTCGAAAGGGCTAAAACTAAATCCGGTCCGATTCCTGCGGGCTCCCCTGCGGTGACCACAATACGCTTAATTGTCATCTTGCCCTTCCTTGACGACTTCTACGAAAGCACTTGCCCTGATTTCTTGCAGCCAAGCACTAGCTTCTTCATTAAATTTACGATTAAAGATAATGCGATAGGCTTTATTCTTGAGCGCTGAATCTGTGCGGTCAACCTCACGGCGCTCCATCACTTCGACAATATGCCAACCATGCACGGTTTTAAATGGTTCGCTTATTTGGCCAACAGGAAGAGTGTCAATTTGATGTTTGAATTCAGGAACGTAGAGGTCTGAAGTCTGGAAACCCAATTCACCTTGTTGTGCTGCTGACCCCGGATCTTGGCTATATTGCTGAGCCATTTCACCAAAAGTTGCTTCGCCCAACTGAATACGGCGAGTGATATCGCGTAACTCTTTTTGCACCCCTTCATCGCTGAGGATTACTGTAGGTTTAATCAGAATATGTCGTGCATTGACCTCTGTCACAGCAACCGTTTCTAGGCCTTTCACATCCTCGATTTTTAGAATGTGGAAACCGACACCGCTGCGAAATGGACCGATAACACTGCCTTTGTTCTCTAGGTTGATTTGGTCTGCAAAGATAGTAGGCATTTCTTCTTTGCGCATCCAGCCCCAATCACCACCTTGCAGTGCTTTTGGACCTTTTGAATAGGTATATGCCAAAGTGCTGAAATCAGCACCTTGATTAAGCTCCTTGACGATTTGATTGGCTTTCTCTTCAATGGCTGCCTTGTCATCACCATCATTCACACGAAGTTGGATATGGCCAATTTTGTATTGTACTGTTGCGTTGGTTTCTTTAGCCAACATATTTGCTAGGTTATCAACTTCAGCCGGCAAAATGTTGATTCGACGGCGAACTAATGCGTTTCGAGCTTCACTAGCAGCAATTTCTTTGCGAACCTGTTCACGGAACTGCGCGTAGCTCAATCCTTCTTTTGCTATAGAATCAGTCAGTTGCTCAAGCGTCTGATTGTTGTTCTCTGCAATTTCTTCGATCGCTTCATTTAGGCGGCTGTCATCGATAAGAATGCCAATACGTTGCGCTTCCTGCTGCTGGATGGTGTCTACTATTAGCTTTTCTGTGACTTGTTCACGCAGAGTCGCGTCAGCAGGTAGCGATTGTTGGTTTTGTTTAGCATTCGCGCGAATAGTTTTGAGAGAAGTCTCTATATCACTTTGCAATACTACGCCGCCATTTACAATCACCGCGACTTTGTCCAGTTCGACAGGCTCTGCTTGTACAAAAGAAAACTGGCTGGCTGCAATTAGCCCAAACAAGGTTTGCTTCCAAAGTTTCATAAATTTCCTGTTAAAAGAATGAGCCTGCGAATTTAGACCACAGGCTTTCAAATTAGTTGTTTAAGAAGAACGGGCGACCGTAACCTAAAGAGCTATTAGCCGTATCAGATCCTGTCACGCCGGAGTCAGAGCCGATAGAAGTGCCGAATCCAATAATACCGAAATTAAAGCTGAAGTTGTTTTCATATATAGGCTGTACGGGATCAGACAGTAAACCACTGCGCAGTTGATTGCTGTACGAGAAGCCGATATACCAGCAATCTGATCTGTAACTTAGGTTGGTTAGCCATTCCAAATCTTCTTTGGTTGTTAGGTCATAGAAATATTGGGCACTTGCATACCACTTTCTGGTTAGTTGATAACCTGCAATTAAGCCTGCCTGAGAAATGCCATCTTTGGTTAGGCTATCTAGAGGCAGGCTGTCTCCTACGGTACTGTCAAGATAACTACGTGTAACGTAGCGATAGTTACCTTGAATGAATCCTCCGGAGAATCGATATTCAAGTGTGCTATTACCAAGCTGAACTTCACTGGTGTCTATATCATATTGGATACCACCATGATAGAAGAGGTAGTCGTCATAGTTGAAGTCCATTTCGACCGCCCATGCAGAGTAATCGGATTTGTTATCTTGATTGGAGATATTGGAATTTTTAGTATCTTTGTCCAAGTAGAAGATTTGTCCGAATGAGATATTCAGGCGTTCTTTATATTGTTCATCAAAAAAGCGAGTGGAAGCGCCATAACTAAACTGGTTAGCTGCGGCAATTCTGTCTACGCCACTGTACTTACGGCTGCGGAACAAACCATAGTAATCGGTTTGAAGGAGCGTCGTATCATAGAGATAAATTTCACTTTGATCTTCTTCAGGCACATACAAATATTGGATCTGAGGTTCCAATGTTTGAGTGTAGCTATCGAACAGAACGGTATCTCTCTCTAAAACGACACCTGCATGGGTCCGAAACTCTGGAATGACTCGTGAGGTTGACTCTTTTAAGTTGTAGCCTTGGCTACTAAAATCACTCAGGTTGAGTCCCCCTAAATCTTGCTGATAGTAGGTCCCTAAAACTCGAGCTTCTGTGGTCCAAGTTCCCCAAGTAGTGCCAACAGGTATTTTTATACCAGGCTCAACATGCACTCGCGTTGCAGACGGTTTAGCGGGATCATCAGTATCAAATTGAGACACATGGCTGATCACATCGAAATCGAGATAGCGCATTAACTCCGGAGAATAATAGTTAAACTCGACTTGAGGTAACAGTCGGTATGGCGTGTTACTGCTGGTGGTTAATACTTGAAAATCTCTAGTTAAAACGGCGGCATCCCATGTTAAAGAACGATAAGTAGCTCTGGCTTCTTGTAGAAGCTGACCATCGGATTGATTGCCTAGGCTTGAGTCAATATTGGAAAAATAGCTAATATCACTGACTTTCGAGTAATCAATTTCAAATTTCCAATTCTCTTGGAAAATACCGCTGTGTTGCCACTGAAATCCCCAACGGTCACCTTGCTCTGGGTACTTTTGATCATCAGGTAAATACTCAGATTTGAGCGTACTATAGCCGAGGTCTGAGAGGTATCTAAATTCGCTGTTGAGCTGGGTGCCTCGCTCCTGCATATACTTTAGAGTGGTCTCTAAGTCGTAGTTTGGTGCCAAGTTCCAGTAAATCGGCACCTGCATTTCAAAGCCATCACTAGAACCGTAGGAAACGGTTGGATATAAGAAACCAGTTTTACGCGTATCACCAATGGGGACGGTCAGAAATGGTAGGTAAAAAACAGGGACGTTTAGTATTTCAAACCGAGGGTTATAGAAGGTGGCTTCCTCTTCGTTTTGATCGATATCGATGCTCGAAGCCTTCATTCGCCAAGATTTGTCACCTTCTGGACAAGAAGTGATCGTGCCATCCTCTATCTCATAGACAGCTTTGCCTGTTTTGGATACATAGACAGCTTCACCGCGACCAGGCTCACACAAGAATTTATAGTTGGTATTCTCTAATGTCACTTGTTCAGTATTCAGATGATTTACGGCTTTGTCCGAGATCGTTTTTAACTCGCCATCGCTGAATGTCACGTTACCCTCAGCGACGACAATATTATCTTGCTGATGAAGAGTGACATTGTCCGCTTTCATGCGTTTTTTGCCTTGTACAACGGTTACGTTACCACTATAGGTCGATTTATCACCATTGATCGCTTCTAAGCTATCGGCTTCAACGTTAATTGGCAGTTGTTTTGCGTTTTCAGGCTCCTCTTCATTGACCAAGCATTGATCAATAAGGTCTAATGTTTGGCGTTCGCCAATGAACGGCATTTCTTGTGACGTGTCCAGAGGGATGTCTTCAGCCTGAGCCTGAGGCATAAGAAAAGCGGCACTAATTGAAGTGGCTAACAAGGTGCGAGGAAAACGTGACATCGAGTTTTACTATCCTGTTTAACTTGATATATCCGGTGAATAGGTGACCGAATGTAAAATAAAACGGTCCCTATAATAAAGGAATTTATAGCTTACGGCACTATCAGACCGCTTTATGAAGAAAAAATTCAGAGATTGAGAACACATAATGCATATTTTCGGCAAAATACTTGGCACTTTTTTTGGTTTCCTCATGGGAGGACCGTTTGGTGCGATATTCGGCCTTTTTTTAGGTCATCAGTTCGATAAAGCACGCAGATTGCGCCAAGCTGGTTTTAACCCTGGCTTCGGTGGTGGCCCCAGCCAAACTGAACGTCAAGAAGAATTTTTTAAAGCTGGTTTCGCCGTGATGGGGCATGTAGCGAAAGCTAAAGGACAAGTTACTCGTGAAGAAATTCAGTTAGCGACCACCATGATGGAACGGATGAATTTGCATGGTGAGCTGCGACGCGCTGCACAAAATGCATTTCGTGAGGGTAAGGAAGCCGACTTTCCGTTGGAAACTGTGTTGGAGAGAGTTCGAATTTCTGCTGGGGAGCGATTTGATCTGATGCAGTTCTTCTTAGAATTGCAGATATCGGCAGCGTTTGCTGATGGAGATATTCACCCTAGTGAACGTAGTGTTCTGCATAAAGTGGCAAAAGGGTTGGGTTTCTCTTCCGATCAGCTTGAGCAGCGCTTACGCATGCAGGAAGCGGCATTCCGCTTTCAGCAAGGCGGTTTTGGAGGACATTCAAATAATGGTCACTCTCATCAATACGGACGAGGGCAGCAAGCATCGACTGCCGATCAGCTTAGTGACGCGTACAAGCTTTTAGGTGTTGACAGCAATGCCGATACGAAAACACTTAAACGTGCATACCGTAAACTGATGAATGAACATCATCCAGATAAACTGATGGCTAAAGGTCTTCCGCCAGAAATGATGAATGTAGCCAAAGAGAAGGCACAAGAAATCCAAAGTGCCTATGATCTGATCAAAAAAACTAAAGGCTTCTAAAAGTAGTTAAGCCGAGCAAATAAATAGCCTGATGTGTTTTATCATCAGGCTTTTTACTTCCTATAGTTCAATCAACAGTGATGTGACAATTGGACCTGCTTGGGGCCATCATCGACTATATGCTCTTGCAAATTCATATAGGATACTGCCTGCTCATATCACGGACACGATTAAACTTTAATGAATCTGAATGATTAATAAGTATTAATTAAGGGACTTATGCGCGTCTCGAGATTGTAATGTTCTCTCCTTTTGCACACATGCAAAACGGTCCTCCTTTTTATTCAAACAATACGGTTGAGCTAAGTCGTACAACTCAGTAGCTAGCATAGGAAGCTATTGAAATGAGTGAACATTTATTATCAAAACCGCAGTTTCTGATGGCTCTTGTAGCCGTCACTGCATTAATGACTGCCAGTGAAGTGTATTCTTCTGAACAACAAACAGTGAGTGTGACGGGTGACTATTACGCATTTGGGTTAACTTCCAGTGAAACGCTTTCAGGAAAAGAGGGTACTGCAGCCGCTGGCATCGCTAGGGTAACCATTGATTGGTGGGCTTATCAAGATGAAACTGACCTAGATAAAGGGTCATTAAGATTGAGGGTCGATCATAAACATGATTATACCGAGGATGCTCCTTCTCAGTTTGTTATGGGGAATATCGGTGGTTTTGGCTTAATACAGCCCGCTTTTAGTGATATTGGTTCAAGACTTACCAATCTGTACTGGAAGCATGAGTTTAATGCACAAGATACAGAAATGATGGTCGGTTTTTTAGATAGCACGGACTACATTGACACTTACGCGCTTGGCAATCCCTACTCCGGCTTTTCTAATATCCAGTTCAGTACGGGCTCGGGCTCTATTGCTATTCCTGATGAATCGACATTCGGGGTTTCTGTTCGGCACATGATGTCCGAAAATTTTTATGGCTATTTAAGCTTCTCTGATGCGAAAGCAGACTCGACCGAGCCGTTTGATGGGGTTGAAAATTTTTTTCGCGAAAACCAATATTTTAAATCGCTGGAAATCGGGTGGGTACCTAGCAAAGATGCATTTTATATGCAGAACTCTCACCTGACGATTTGGCATAGTGACGGGCCTAAGGCTCAGCCTAGTGAGAACTATGGGGCTAATTGGTCGACCATTTATAAAATGGGCAGTTGGGTGCCTTTCTTCAGAGCCGGTGTCGCAAAAGGGCCAGAAGCACTCTATAAGTCGTCTGTTGTTGCTGGAACTGGTTATCTCGGGTTAGGACCCGGAACACTTGGTGTTGCGGTCGGCTGGGCAAAACCTAATGCTCCGTTTGATGATACGTTCAACTCTGAACTTTATTATCAAATGAATTTTGGCCCTGTATCGATAGCCCCCAACGCTCAATATCTTAGCCGCCTTCCTTTCAACTCTCAGGTAGATAGTGCTTGGGTATTTGGTATCCGAGGGAGCATAAAAGTGAGTATTTAGGCGTTTGTTTAACGCCCAGCCACTCAACGAAAACTGAAGGGCACGCTCATCGTTATGTGACGTTTTTAAGGTTTTTGTAGCCAAATGGAGATCACACATTATGACGGTTATTAGAGTAGACAGGCGCGCACTGAACGGAGAGGGATCAATTTACCTCTTTAACCAGCTTTCCACTAGAATGCGTTAAGTGTTACTGGGCTAAAGTTAGGCTGTTAAAAATAGGGATTCTTGATTCTAGTAGGATAGACCTGTTTTGGGTTTGCTATACGGTCCTGATAAAAGCAAAAGGCCTGAGAAGCGAAATCGCTCTCAGGCCTTTCTTGTTCTTTACCGAACGAAAGTGGTGGCCCCTCGCAGACTTGAACTGCGGACCAATCGATTATGAGTCGACTGCTCTAACCACTGAGCTAAGGGGCCGTTAGGACAGGAATTATAGGGGAAGCCGACTAGGCTGTCTAGACACTTAATAGGGTAAATGCGTTTAGTTTTTATCCATTTAAATCATTTAGATATAAAAAAGGCGAGCGCTTGCTCGCCTTTTAATCAAATTGATGGGTTATTCATCCAAGAAACTGCGTAGCGTCTCTGAACGGCTTGGATGGCGCAGCTTACGCAATGCCTTCGCTTCAATTTGACGAATACGCTCGCGAGTAACGTCGAACTGCTTACCTACTTCTTCAAGAGTGTGGTCGGTGTTCATGTCGATACCAAAGCGCATACGCAGTACTTTCGCTTCACGAGGTGTTAAACCTGCAAGAACATCTTTAGTAGCGACTTTAAGACTGCCTGATGTTGCGGAGTCTAGTGGTAGCTCTAGAGTTGTATCCTCGATGAAATCACCTAAGTGCGAATCTTCGTCATCACCGATAGGCGTTTCCATCGAGATTGGCTCTTTAGCGATTTTCAGTACTTTACGGATTTTATCTTCCGGCATTTGCATACGCTCTGCCAGCTCTTCCGGCAGTGGCTCACGCCCCATCTCTTGCAGCATTTGACGAGAGATACGGTTGAGCTTGTTGATCGTCTCGATCATGTGCACTGGTATACGAATAGTACGAGCTTGGTCTGCAATCGAACGAGTAATTGCCTGACGGATCCACCAAGTTGCGTAAGTCGAGAACTTGTAACCACGTCTGTACTCAAATTTATCAACGGCTTTCATTAGGCCGATGTTACCTTCTTGGATCAGGTCCAAGAACTGTAGACCACGGTTGGTGTATTTCTTCGCGATAGAAATAACCAGACGCAAGTTTGCTTCAACCATCTCTTTCTTCGCACGGCGAGCTTTTGCTTCACCGATAGACATACGACGGCTGATGTCTTTGATATTTTGAACTGTGAGTGATGTTTCTTCTTCGATGATCTTTAATTTTGAGATCGAACGACGAATATCTTCTTCACTGCGACGAATCTTTTCTGCATATGGCTTATCGGAAGATAAAATTTCATCCAACCACGCTTCGCTTGATTCGTTGCCTGTGAAAAGAGTAATGAAAGACTTCTTAGGCATCTTGCCATACTCAACGGACGCTTTCATGATCAGGCGTTCTTGAGTACGTACACGCTCCATTGAGGTGCGCAGCTCTTCAACAAGGTAGTCAAACTGTTTAGGCGTTAGACGGAATTCTTTGAAGACGTCGATGACCATTTCATGAGCAAGTGTCGCTTTCGGGCTCTCGTTTCCATATTCGTTACAAGCAAGCTGGTAATTTTGGAAAGTGTTACGTAAAGCTGTGAACTTCTCTAGAGCAAGCTCAGGATCGATCCCTGTATCTTCCTCTTCTTCATCGTCTTCTGACTCTTCTGCGTCTTCTTCCTCGGCATCTTCGTCTTCAAGGTCTGCTTCTGCAAGTTCAGAACCGATATGCGTAGCCGTTGGTGCCGTTGTTTCATCTGCGTCCGGATCGACGAAGCCCGTGATAAGGTCGGTTAGGCGAAGTTCTTCCGCCTGTACCTTATCAAACTGCTCAAGAATATAAGGGATAGTTCCTGGATACTCAGCAACAGCGTTTTGAACTTGGTTGATACCATCTTCAATACGCTTTGCAATATCGATCTCACCTTCGCGAGTCAGCAGTTCTACGGTGCCCATTTCGCGCATGTACATACGCACAGGGTCAGTGGTGCGGCCGATTTCATTTTCTACGCTTGAAAGCGCAGCAGCAGCGGCTTCAGCTGCGTCTTCATCGGTGATTGTATCGTCATCGTTCAGTGCAAGATCATCAGCATCCGGAGCAGTTTCTACTACTCGAATACCCATGTCGTTGATCATCTGAATGATATCTTCGACCTGCTCGGAATCTACGATTTCTGCTGGCAGGTGGTCATTTACTTCTGCGTAGGTCAGATAGCCTTGTTCCTTGCCTTTAATGACAAGTTGTTTTAGCTGTGACTGCGGATTTTGATCCATAGACGGTATCCAACTTAGTATCTGGTGAAGGAATTAGTATGCGAGTGCAAACCACACATATTAACAAATTAATTTGTTGCTGACTATCCGAACAGGGTTACGCTTTTAAATCTAGCATTAGTGCTAGCAGCTCCCTTCTTTCTTCGGTTGATAAACCGACACTTCTTTCTTTGGCCTGCAGATTTTCAATTTGTTTTTCGACACACTGAGCCAATATTTTGTCCAGTGAGTCTAAAAATATATCTTGTTCATTATCTTCGTCGAGTGGGATTTCCCATCCGGCTAAACGAGACATTAGAGCTTCATGGCTCTTATCTCTCCAGTGTTCAATTAACTGGCCTGTGTTTACATTGGGGTGCTGGTGACAATATTCAAGCACCTCGATGAATAAACTTAATCCTGGGACTGGTAAGTCTCTCACACTTGCCAAGTCAGGTACCATTTGAGCATAGCTCGGATTCTGAATAAGCAAAGCGATAACCTCACGCATAGGAGTTCGCTTGAGTTCCTTATGCGGCTGAGGCCTAGTTTCAGTGTTGCTTGTTATTAGAGAGTTCAAAAACTTTTGCAGCTGAAAATCGCTCCAACCAGTTCCTAGTGTTAACTCTTTCCACAAGTACGCTTGTAAAGTAGGGTCTGTTGTTTTGTTTAACAGTGGTGCCGCGTTAGTAGCAACATATGATCCCCAGCGTTTAGGATCTGTATCAGGAGCGTCTTTTTTTATTTCGCTAAGTAAAAAGTCGATTAATGAGTCAGCATTATCGATTTCTGCCTCAAGAGCCTCTTTGCCAAACTTCCGCACGAAACTGTCTGGGTCTTCACCATCGGGCAAGAACAGTACCTTTAGGATTTTGTTGGCATTTAGGAAGGCCAAAGCATTTTCCATAGCACGCCTAGCTGCTTCACGGCCAGCACGGTCACCGTCATAGCAACATACTATCGTATTTGTCTGGCGAAATAGCTGACGAATATGATCGTCAGTAGTAGATGTGCCAAGAGAAGCGACCGCGTAGTCAATACCATACTGTGCTAGTGCCACCACATCCATATAGCCTTCAACCACCAATACTCTAGGTGGTTCCCGATAGGCCTGCATGACCTCATACAAGCCATATAGCTCTTTGCCCTTATGAAATATCGGTGTTTCTGGTGAGTTAAGGTACTTTGGCGTTCCATCCCCAAGGACACGTCCCCCAAAACCAATTACTCGACCGCGCCGGTCGCGGATCGGGAACATTACCCGGCCGCGAAAGCGGTCATAGCGGTTGCCTTTGTCGTTCTCAATCAGCATACCACCTGAAACCAGCATATCTTGAGCTTGTTTCTGCTGGCCAAAGTTTTTACGGATGAGATCCCATTCATCGGCAACATAGCCAATACCAAATTTCTGAACGATTTCCCCAGATAAACCACGCTCTTTGAGGTAGTCAATCGCGACCTTACTGGTAGAAAGTTTGAGCTGGTCTCGATAGAACTGCGCAATCCCAGTCATTAAATCGTAGAGATTACGTTTTTGTTCGGTATCTACTTGAGGCTGATTGGCAGGAAAGCGGCCACCCTGACGCTGCTCTCTTGGGACATCAATCCCAAGGTAAGAGGCAAGTTCTTCAATGGCTTCCGGGAACTCAAGGCGCTCGTACTCCATCATGAAGTCGATGGCATTGCCGTGTGCCCCACAGCCGAAACAGTGATAAAACTGCTTTTCTTGGCTGACGCTAAAAGAAGGCGTTTTTTCGTTGTGGAAAGGGCAGCATGCGCCGTAGTTTTTGCCTTTTTTCTTAAGTTTTACCCGAGCGTCAATGATATCGACGATATCCAGTCGAGCCAGTAGGTCATCAATGAAACTGCGGGGGATGTGTCCTGCCATAAAACCTAACAAAGAAAGAAAAGACTAATCTAGATACAAACAAGCCGTGCGTTCCAGAGGATAGCACGGCTTGTTGCAATTTGGGTTGGGTAATTAACCAAGTTTAGCGCGAACTAAACCACTTACTTTACCCATATCTGCACGCCCTTGAATTTGAGGCTTAAGCACGCCCATTACTTTACCCATGTCTTGCATGCCCGCTGCACCTGAATCAGAAATAGCACTTTCAACAAGTGCAGCCACTTCTTCATCCGTTAGCGGTTGAGGCATGAAGTCCTCAAGTACAGCAATCTCAGCTTGCTCAGCGTCAGCAAGGTCTTGACGACCTGCTGATTCGAATTGAGCGACAGAGTCACGACGTTGTTTAACCATTTTCGTCAGTACAGCGAGAATATCGTCGTCGCCCAGAGTAATCTGTTCGTCAACTTCACGTTGTTTAATGGCGGAAAGAGCTAAACGAATAGTACCAAGACGCAACTTGTCCTTGGCTTTCATCGCTAATTTTTGCTCTTCTTTGAGAGTATCAATCAGAGCCATAACTATAATCCTTTTGGACTTAGTTATTAGTACAGGCGAACGCGACGAGCGTTTTCGCGAGCTAGCTTCTTAGCGTGACGCTTTTGAGCCGCTGCTTTAGCGCGTTTGCGAACTGTAGTTGGCTTTTCGTAGTGCTCACGACGACGCACTTCAGAAAGGATACCTGCTTTTTCGCAAGAGCGTTTGAAACGACGTAGAGCAACGTCGAACGGTTCGTTTTCACGTACTTTAACTACTGGCATATGCCTTTCACCTCAGGGGTTATTCGTTAATGCTGACTTCACAGTACCGAGCTCAAATGCTGGGTCTACAATCAGCTTGATCAAAAATGGTGCGGAATTTTAATCCGATCGCATAGGCTTTGTAAAGCCCTTTTCCGTCTATTCAGTATACAAAATTTGTTTGCGAAGCCAAGCCGAGGTAAGATTGCGTCAATTTTGAATCTGAGATTAAGACACCTAGGTTAAACCATGCGCATTATTGGTATTGAAACCTCATGTGATGAAACAGGCATCGCGATTTATGACGATGAGAAGGGCCTTCTTTCTCATAAGCTATACAGTCAGGTTAAGCTCCATGCCGATTATGGTGGTGTGGTTCCTGAGCTTGCTTCACGAGATCATGTAAAGAAAACGATCCCATTAATCAAAGCTGCAATGGCCGAAGCGAACCTGACGCCAAAGGATATTGATGGGGTTGCTTATACTGCAGGTCCAGGCTTGGTTGGGGCGTTACTTGTCGGAGCAACTATCGGTCGTAGCTTGGCGTATGCGTGGGGTGTGCCTGCTGTGCCTGTCCATCATATGGAAGGTCACCTCCTTGCCCCTATGTTGGAAGATAATCCTCCACCTTTTCCATTCGTTGCGGTATTGGTGTCTGGTGGGCATTCCATGATGGTTGAAGTAAACGGCATTGGTGAATATAAGATTCTTGGTGAATCGATCGATGATGCCGCTGGTGAAGCATTTGATAAAACAGCTAAGCTGATGGGGTTGGATTACCCAGGCGGCCCACTGCTTTCTAAGTTGGCCGAAAAAGGTACGCCAGGGCGCTTTAAATTTCCTCGTCCAATGACAGATAGACCTGGCTTAGATATGAGTTTTTCTGGGCTGAAAACATTCACGGCTAACACCATTGCTGCGAACGGTGACGATGAGCAAACTCGTGCTGATATTGCTCTGGCGTTTGAAGAAGCGGTGTGTGCTACATTAACGATAAAATGTAAGCGAGCGCTAGAGCAAACGGGCTTTAAGCGTATTGTAATTGCGGGTGGTGTGAGTGCTAACCGCCGCTTACGCTCAGACTTGGAGCAGCTAGCAAAGAAAGTGGGTGGTGAGGTTTATTACCCTCGTACCGAGTTTTGTACTGATAATGGTGCGATGATCGCTTACGCAGGTATGCAACGTTTGAAGAACGGTGAGCTGGCTGATTTATCCGTTCAGGCAACGCCACGTTGGCCTATCGATCAGCTTGAACCCATCGCATAAATGACTTGCTGCAATAAGGCCGCTCTTGAGAGTCGGCCTTTTTTCTTTCTTCTGGAGTAAAACTGAAAACATCCGAGGTGTTAATTTTGTCATTAATGATACTCTTAAGTTTTATAAATAATATCAATGGAAAAAACTGTGAATAAATTTGCTGTAGATGGCCATCAAATGGCGTATCAGGATGTTGGCCAAGGCCCAGTTATCGTTTTGGGTCACAGCTATTTGTGGGACAGCAAAATGTGGGCGCCTCAAATTGAAGTCTTAAGTCAAAATTATCGCTGCATAGTGCCGGATTTTTGGGCGCATGGTCAGTCTGAGTTTGCCCCGGATTCAACTCACTCACTGGTGGATTATGCTCAGCAAATTATAGCGTTAATGGACCATCTAGAAGTTGAGCAGTTTTCGATTATCGGGCTTTCTGTGGGGGGATGTGGGGCAGTGAAGTGGTAAATCTGGCGTCTGAGCGTGTCAAATCTTTGGTTATGATGGATACGTTCGTTGGTTTAGAGCCGGAAGTGACCCACAAGAAATACTTTACTATGTTGGAAACGATTTCGGCCGCACAAATGGTTCCAGAGCCTATCATTGATATTGTGACCCCGATGTTTTTTGCGCGAAATGCAGAGCAAGAGTCACCTGATTTAGTGGCTGGGTTTCGAGAGAAGTTATCTAATCTGAAAGGTCAGCAAGCTGCCGAAGTCGCACGTATGGGTCGAATGGTGTTTGGTCGTCGAGATCAGATCGAAGATATTGAGAAGTTCACGTTACCTGTACTGATCGCTGTGGGGCAAGAAGATATTCCTCGTCCGGTACTGGAATCGTATTTGATGAACGATTGTATTACCGGTTCTGAGCTGATTCAGGTACCAAAAGCTGGTCACATTGCCAACCTAGAGCAGCCGGAATTTGTTACCGCAATGCTGCAGAACTTCCTTTCCAAGGTATACAGCTAGACAATAACAAGGCCTCATCAGGAGGCCTTATTGATTCCTTTATTTTTCTCGCCGACTTTAGGTTCTGTTCCCTCAAATAAGCGTCTGATATTTTGGTGGTGCCTGAACACAATCAGACAACATAGCATGGCGACGGGTAATGTGTATTGAGGTTTGATCATCCACGTATATAAAGGTGCTAATAGTACCGTGACGATGGCAGCCAGAGATGAGTAACGGAAAATCAGTACTACCAACAGCCATGTTGCAATGATCATTGCTGTCAAGTCGAGTCCTATTGGGGCTATGGCGCCTAAGGCAGTCGCAACGCCTTTACCACCTTTAAAATGAAAGAAGATCGGATACATATGGCCTAAACAGGCTGCGATGGCAATTACACCAAGAATGATAGGGTCAATATTCAGGAAGTAGCCACCCCAGACGGGAATAGTCCCTTTGAGCATATCGCACAGCAGCACTGCCGCTGCTGCCTTTTTACCTCCAATTCTTAACACGTTGGTCGCGCCTGGGTTGTGAGAGCCTACTCCTCGAGGGTCAGGAAACCTGAGTATGCGACAGATCAAAACAGCACTTGAGATCGAGCCCAGTAGATAGGCAAGGATGATCATGACAAGTGCTAGTGGCGTCATAGTAAAGTCACTCGTTATAAAGAGATGTTAGCTAGGCAAGTAATTGATATCATATCGCGCTTAGAATACTCAAACTACCAACTGCGTGGCGTTTGAGATAAAAATAGTACGACTTTTTACCTGATTTGGGTATCCGACCTCTAAAGGAAGCAAAGCGCATGGATAAAGTATTTATCGAGCAGTTAGAAGTGATCACCACTATCGGCGTTTACGATTGGGAACAGGAAATCAAACAAAAGCTGGTTTTGGATATTGAAATGGCTCATGACAATCAACTAGCAGGTAAAAGTGATGATGTGGCTGATGCCTTGGACTATGCGCAAGTCAGTTCTGCGGTGTTATCTCATATTGAATCTGGCCGTTTTTTACTTGTCGAGCGTGTGGCTGAAGAAGTGGCGCAACTGATCATGACGCAATTCAGTGTGCCATGGGTCAAGATTCGCCTAACCAAACCTGGTGCTGTACCACAAGCTGCTGGTGTTGGAGTTATCATTGAACGAGGCGTGGCATGAACACCACATACATTGGAGTAGGATCCAATGTAGAAAGACGTAAACACATTAAAGCCGCAATTGATGAGTTGTCTGCTTTGGGTCAGAATCTTAGACTGTCCACGATTTATGAGTGTGAAGCGGTTGGGTTTGAAGGGGATACTTTCTATAACCTTGTCGTAGAAATGAAAACGCCGTTAAGTTTAACGGAATTTTCACGACAACTGCGTCATATTGAGCTCAAATGGGGTAGGGAAGAAGACGCCCAAAAGTTTCAGCCGCGGACTATCGATCTCGATATCATTTTATTTGATCAGAGTATCTCTGAGCGTTCGCCGGAGCTTCCTCGGAGCGATATCTACAAATACGGTTTTGTGATTGAGCCACTTAATGAGCTGTGTGCTGAACTTTGTGTGCCAGGTGATGGTCGAACCATACGCCAAATCTGGCTTGAATCGTCTTATCCGGAAACCTTAAACAAAGTCGACCTCTGGTTTGATTACCAAACATAATTGAGTATCTAATGAGTTATTTTGAAGCGTTTATTCTGGCCTTAATACAAGGTCTTACCGAGTTCTTGCCTATTTCCAGCTCGGCGCACTTAATCTTGCCTTCAGCAGTATTAGGCTGGGAAGATCAAGGTTTAGCGTTCGATGTGGCCGTACATGTTGGTACATTAGCAGCCGTCATGATCTATTTTCGTAGTGAAGTTGTGTCGTTACTGTCGGCCTTTTTTGCGTCTATTTTTAAAGGTGATCGTAGTAAAGAAGCAAAACTGGCGTGGATGATCATTCTAGCAACTATTCCTGCGTGTGTGTTTGGTTTGCTAATGAAAGACTTTATAGAATTGTATCTACGCAGTGCTTGGGTGATAGCGACCACCACGATCGTGTTTGGTTTATTGCTGTGGTATGTCGATAAATATTCGAGTCTTGATGATGATGAATATCAGGCGGATTGGAAAAAAGCCTTGTTTATTGGTGTTGCTCAGGCACTAGCCATGATTCCTGGCACTTCGCGTTCTGGCGCGACGATCACGGCAGCCTTGTACCTAGGTTTTACCCGAGAAGCGGCGGCAAGATTTTCCTTCTTAATGTCTATTCCTATTATTCTATTGGCTGGTAGTTATTTAGGTCTGAAACTAGTAAGCAGTGGCGACCCTATTCATTTGGGCGTGTTGCTGACCGGGATCGTAACCTCGTTTATCAGCGCCTACGTATGTATTCATTTCTTCCTGAAATTGATCTCTAGAATGGGGATGACACCTTTCGTGATTTACCGATTGATCCTCGGCTTCGGTTTGTTTGCATTTTTACTCATGCAGTAGGCACAGTCATCAATAACTTTGTAAAGACCACATTCTTCAATCTCGCTTGAAAAGAGACATTATGATATATATGTGGTCTTTCTATATCTCTCATTCTTAGAATATTTTATGCGAATTTTTGCCCTAACTTTACTCTTGTTATTAGGCTGGCTGCAGTACACCTTGTGGTTGGGCAAAAATGGCATCTCTGAGTTTCAGTCGGTCAAAGCTGAAATTGAAGTTCAGCATCAGGTCAATGGCAACCTGCAGAACCGAAACGATGAAATGTTCGCTGAAATTGATGACCTTCGCCAAGGACTAGACGCAATCGAAGAGCGCGCTCGTCACGAACTGGGAATGGTAAAAGAAGGTGAGACGTTTTACCGCATTGTCGGAGATGACAACTGAGCATGACGCAAGTAAACCCTTCCATTGTAGCGATAGTCCCTGCGGCTGGTGTTGGCAGCCGCATGCAGGCAGACCGCCCAAAGCAGTACCTTTCTATTAACGATAAAGCCGTCCTTGAGCATACCGTCGAGAAACTACTGCAACACCCAAAGATAGACAAAGTCATCGTATCGATTACCAAAGGTGATCCATATTTTCCGCTGCTGTCTATTGCCCAACACCCGCAAGTGGTAAAAGTGGATGGAGGACGGGAGCGAGCAGATTCCGTCTTGTCTGGGCTTAAGTTTGTTTGTGACCATCAGCTTGCCGCTTGGGTGATGGTGCATGATGCCGCTAGGCCATGTGTAAAACAGCAAGATTTAGATAAGCTTATTGAGGTGTCATTAAAGCATGAGGTTGGAGGCATTCTTGCTTCGCCCGTCAGAGACACAATGAAAAGAGCAAACAGAGGTCAAAATATTGATCATACTGTAGATAGAGAAGCACTGTGGCACGCACTAACTCCACAAATGTTTAAAACTGAGCAATTGACCACGGCTTTGAGTGAGGCGCTTTTGAAAGGTATTACGATTACTGACGAAGCGTCCGCGATGGAGTGGTCTGGGCAATCTCCAGCCCTAGTACAGGGGGCGGCAGATAATATAAAAATTACTCAGCCCGAAGATTTAGCGCTCGCAGAGTTTTATCTTAATCGTAATAAAGGATAAATCATGATTCGTATTGGTCACGGCTTCGATGTTCACAAGTTTGGTGGTGAAGGCCCAGTAATTATAGGTGGTGTTTCTGTGCCGTATGAGCAGGGGCTGATCGCTCACTCAGATGGTGATGTTGCTCTGCATGCTCTATGTGATGCGCTACTCGGAGCCATTGCAGCGGGTGATATTGGTCGTCACTTCCCTGATACCGATGATGAATGGAAAGGGGCCAACAGTCGGGGTTTACTGCGCGACGTGTACCGCAGAGTGAAAGAACAAGGTTATATACTGGGAAATGCGGACGTCACCATTATGGCTCAAGCGCCCAAAATGGCCCCGCATATCACGGCGATGTGTGAAGTGATTGCGCAAGATCTTGAAACGGATATTGGCAATGTGAATGTCAAAGCGACAACAACTGAGCGCCTTGGTTTCACTGGCCGCAAAGAAGGTATCGCGACCGAAGCGGTCGTATTACTAATAAAACAACAATAAAAACTACGCCTAGCGACTATCGCTGAAAGGGGTAACGGTAACATTATGACTGACATTTTATCTTCACTTGCCTATTTGAATGGAAAACCTCAAGCAACGGGGAAGTTGAAAGCCCAGCCACAGCATTTTCAGGTTAACGAGGATCTTGGTTTTGCCTTTACTGGCGAAGGAGAGCATCTGATGGTGCGTATCCGTAAGACGGGAGAGAATACCAGCTTCGTTGCAAATGAGCTGGCTAAAGCCTGTGGCGTGAAATCGAAAGATGTCAGCTGGGCTGGTTTAAAAGATCGTCATGCTGTGACTGAGCAGTGGTTAAGTGTTCATCTGCCTAAAGGGGATACTCCTGATTTCACAGCGTTTCTTAGTCAACATCCAAGTATTGAGATTGTCGAAACCAGCCGCCACAACAAAAAATTACGTCCGGGTGACTTAATCGGTAACGATTTTATCATCACGTTGACTGAGGTAAGTGATGTCGAAGATGTCATTGTGCGACTGGAATCAATCCGCCAACACGGTGTTCCAAATTATTTTGGTAGTCAGCGTTTCGGGAACAACGGTAACAATCTCAATGAAGCAAGACGTTGGGGTCGTGAGAATGTGCGCACTCGAAATCAAAACAAAAGAAGTTTGTATCTTTCGGCAGCACGCTCGTGGATATTCAATAACATAGTGTCACAGCGTATTGAACAAGACGTGTTTAATCTGGCTGTAGAAGGTGATTGTATTCAGACATTGGAAGGTGTTGTCGTTGCAGAGTCGGGAGTGTTGGCAGAGCTTAATGAATCTGTTAAGCAAGGCGATGTTCAGATCACGGCAGCGATGGCGGGTGATAATGCTTTGCCTACTACAGATAAGGCGCTGGCTTTAGAACAACCTCATCTGGATGCGGAACCTGATTTGATGGCTCTGATCTGCGGAAATCGTATGCGCCACGACCGTCGCCCTGTAGCACTGAAGCCACAGGGTCTTTCTTGGAGTGTTGAACAGGACACGATAACACTGCGATTCTCTTTGGAGGCTGGCTGCTTCGCCACCGCAATCATTCGTGAATTAATTCAAGAGCAGGAAGTGGAGCGCAGCTACGAATGAGTGAGAAAGCGATGAAAATTCTTTTGAGCAATGATGATGGTGTACATGCTGAAGGGATCCGTGTTTTGGCTGAGGCATTGAGCGATCTTGCCGATATTACCATTGTTGCACCTGACCGAAATCGCTCTGGAGCATCAAACTCACTGACGTTGGAACAACCTCTACGCGTCAATGAGTTATCGGCAGGTAACTATTCTGTGCAGGGAACTCCAACCGATTGTGTGCATTTTGCGTTAAACGAACTAATGAAAGATGACCTGCCAGATTTAGTACTGTCTGGTATTAACCATGGTGCCAACCTAGGTGATGATGTGTTGTATTCAGGGACAGTAGCAGCGGCTATGGAAGGTCATTTTCTAGGAGTGCAGTCGATTGCTTTCTCATTGGTTGGGAATGCACATTTTACGACGGCCGCTCACATTGCTCGTCACCTTGTCGAACAGCACCTAGCATCACCGATCCCAACCAATCGACTTTTGAACGTCAATATTCCGGACGTGCCACTTGAAGACTTAAAAGAAATCAGAGTTACTCGTTTAGGTGCGCGTCATCACGCAGAAGCGATGCTCAAGCAGCAAGATCCTCGAGGTCATGATATTTATTGGCTAGGGCCTCCAGGTAAAGAGCAAGATGCTGGTGAAGGAACCGATTTTTATGCCATTGAGCAAGGCTATGTATCTCTGACCCCGCTACAAGTGGATCTCACGGCTCACGAGTCGTTGTTAAGTATGGGCAATTGGTTGAAGGACAAATAATCATGACGAATCCACATGCCGGCAGATTGATCGATTTTCTGGTCGCCAGCGGCATTCAGGATCAAAAAGTGCTTGAGGCAATTTACGCTTTGCCGAGAGAACGGTTTGTTTCTCAGGCTATGGTACATCAAGCGTATGATAATAATGCGTTACCTATTGGTCAGGGACAAACCATTTCTCAGCCTTACATTGTAGCCAAGATGACAGAAGCGCTTGAGCTTAGTCAAACCAGTAAAGTTCTGGAAGTGGGGACGGGGTCCGGTTACCAGACAGCTGTTTTGGCTCAGTTGGTAGGACACGTTTATTCCATAGAGCGTATAAAATCCCTCCAATGGGAGGCTAAGCGTCGGCTCAAACAGTTAGATATTTATAACGTGTCGACCAAGCACGGGGATGGTTGGCAAGGATGGGCAACAAAAGGACCTTTTGACGCTATTATTGTCACTGCGGCAGCCGCTTCTGTTCCTCCTGTATTGCTTGAGCAACTGACTGAAGGAGGGGTTCTAGTGATTCCTGTCGGTGAAGATGTTCAGCAGTTACTCAAGATCACTCGCCAAGGTGAAGCGTTCTTGTCCCAAATTATTGAAGATGTACGTTTTGTTCCCCTGATTGCTGGTGAACTTGCTTAACTATGAAATGTTGGTCTAAGTTTATTCCTGTTGTGGCCTTAAGTAGCATACTGATTGGATGTGCTGCTCACTCCCCTGCGCCAGTTTCAGGTCTCAACAAAGACTACAGTTCAATTTCTCGCGGTAGCTACCGAGGTAGCTACTATCAGGTCAATAAAGGTGACACTCTTTACTTTATTGCGTACGTCACAGATAAAGATGTAAAAGACATCATTCGTTACAATGGCTTAACAGCTCCTTACACCATTTTTCCTGGGCAAAAACTGAAACTTTGGCAGCCTGCCTATACCCCTCCAGCGTACGGTAGTACAGGCATAGGTGCGGTATCTACCCCTGTTGTTGTCGCTGCAGCCTCTGCACCTAGTATAAATTCGAGTAAAAACTCGAATCAATCACTTAACGCCAGTAGTGCACAAAACAAACAAAAAGTGGTTAAAAAAGATTCAATCAAGAAGGTTGATCAATCAAAGTCAAAGGAGTATGTTGTTCCTAAAAGTAAACAAAAAGTTAACAAACCAGTCAGTAGCTCAAAACCAAAGAATGATAAAATCTCAAAGTGGTTGTGGCCAACAAAAGGGAGGATAATCAAAAACTTCTCAGCTGGAGATCAAGGTAATAAAGGCATCGACATTGCAGGACAGCGAGGTCAGTCGATATCGTCTACAGCTAGTGGCACCGTCGTTTATTCGGGTAACGCGCTGCGTGGGTATGGTAATCTTGTGATTATCAAACATAACGATAATTACCTCAGTGCTTATGCGCATAATGAACGGTTGCTCGTACACGAAGGACAAAGTGTAAAAGCAGGCCAGAAAATCGCAACGATGGGCAGTTCTGGAACCAACAGTGTTCGTCTACACTTTGAAATTCGCTACCAAGGTAAGTCGGTGAATCCAAAACGCTACTTACCATAATACTTAATAGGTATATAGCGACATTAGAAGTAGTAATGTCTTGCTAGCTCGCCAGGGGGAGGCGCTATGAGTATCAGCAATACAGCAACGAAAGTCGAAGAGTTTGAGCTTGAACCTACAATGGAATCTGTTCAGGCAGTTGAACTGACTACCACCAACCGTACCCAAACTGAGGAAAACAAAGATGAATTCGATGTTTCCACTAAAAGTTTGGATGCCACTCAACTTTATTTAGGAGAAATTGGTTTTTCTCCACTACTCACCGCAGAAGAAGAAGTCTTGTACGCACGTCGCGCCCTGAGAGGCGATGAAGCCGCGCGCAAACGTATGATTGAGAGTAATCTTCGCTTGGTGGTGAAAATATCCCGTCGATACAGTAACCGTGGTCTTGCTCTGCTTGATTTGATCGAAGAGGGCAATCTTGGACTGATACGAGCTGTTGAGAAATTTGATCCTGAAAGAGGTTTTAGATTCTCAACCTACGCAACGTGGTGGATCCGTCAAACCATTGAGCGAGCTCTTATGAACCAGACCCGAACTATTCGTCTTCCAATCCATGTCGTCAAAGAGCTGAACATTTATCTACGCACTGCTCGTGAGTTATCACAAAAACTTGACCATGAACCGACGGCAGAAGAGATTGCAACACAGCTTGATAAGCCAGTTGATGATGTCAGTAAGATGCTACGCCTTAATGAACGTATTAGTTCAGTCGATACCCCAATTGGTGGGGATGGTGAGAAAGCTTTATTAGACATTATTCCCGATGTAAATAACTCAGACCCAGAGGTATCCACACAAGATGATGATATCAAGTCCTCATTGATCGATTGGTTGGATGAACTCAATCCGAAGCAAAAAGAAGTGCTTGCTCGCCGATTCGGGCTGCTAGGGTATGAACCGTCGACATTGGAAGAAGTAGGCCGCGAAATCAATTTGACTCGTGAGCGTGTGCGTCAAATTCAGGTCGAAGGCTTACGCCGCTTAAGAGAGATACTGATCAAACAGGGGCTGAACATGGAAAACCTTTTCAGTATGAACGAAGAGTAAATCACCCTCAGATAAATGACAAAGCCTTGGCATCGCCAAGGCTTTATTATTTGTACTGTGGTGCACTCTTACATGTGTTCCGAAAGCTAACTTGTCAATTGCCTTGATTGGCGTTACTTGGGAATACTTTGACGAGTTTAATACGGTTCTCTTCTAACTCGACGATTTCCATTGGATGCCCTGACACTTGAACACTCAAGTGGCTTTCAGGAATATCCTCTAAATGCTCAAGGATCAAACCATTCAATGTACGAGGGCCGTCAGTCGGTAGCTTCCACATTAAACCTTTGTTGATATCGCGAATATTGGCACTGCCTTCAATTAAGAAGCTGCCATCACCTTGTGGGGTGATTTCTTCAGACAAACTTGGTGCAATAGAGGTAGTAAACTCACCAACGATTTCTTCCAGAATGTCCTCGAGAGTAATTAAACCTATGATATCACCGTACTCGTTAACGATTAGGCCAATTCGCTCCTTATTGCGTTGGAACTTCAGTAACTGAATATTGAGTGGTGTGCTTTCTGGAATAAAGTAAACTTCATCTGCTGCTCGAAGGAGTGTTTCTTTATTGAACTCATTCTTTTCCAGCATCAAACGATAGGACTCTCGCAAGCGAAGCATGCCGACGACTTCATCAATTTGATCACGGTAGAGAACAACTCGGCCGTGAGGGGAGTGGGTCAGCTGGCGAACAATCGATTTCCAATCGTCATTGATATCGATACCTGTAACCTCATTTCTTGGCACCATGATGTCGTTCACTGTCACATGTTCAAGATCAAGGATTGAGATCAGCATATCCTGGTGTCGCCTTGGGATCAGACTACCTGCTTCATTAACAACGGTGCGTAATTCTTCTGAACTGAGGTGGTCATCGCCACCGTGACTCGCTCGTATTCCAAGTAATCGAATAAAACCATTGGTGATGAAGTTAACTAGCATAACTAGTGGTGACAGGAGTTTCATCAGGAGACTGAGAAGAATGCTACTAGCGTAAGATACCCGTTCTGGGTAGAGCGCCGCCAGTGTTTTAGGTGTGACTTCGGCAAAGACAAGAATAACCATGGTTAACGCACCAGTGGCAATAGCGACACCGATGTCCCCGTATAAACGCATACCGAGAATTGTTGCGATAGCAGAGGCGAGAATGTTGACTAGGTTATTGCCGATCAGAATCAAGCCAATCAAACGATCAGGGCGATCTAGAAGCTTCTCAACCCGTTTTGCTCCTTTGTGTCCATTATTCGCAAGGTGCTTAAGGCGATACCGATTCAGAGCCATCATGCCAGTCTCTGAACCTGAGAAATATCCTGAAATAACAATCAGACACGCGAGTAGCGCAAACAAGATACCCGTTGATATGTCGTCCAAAACTTATCTTTTCCTTTTGATGTTTGATTAATTTATGACCTAACTAAAGCGCCAAGTCAATCTCAGGTAGTGGGCAGGGTATTGTAAAAGAAAGGTGCATTATATGCACCTGTGAATATCAATTAGTTAAGAATGATCTCGCGAACAAAGCGACTACCGAAGTAGGCAAGCGTTAATAAAGTTGCTCCAGCAACTGCAAACCATGTAACTTTGCGGCCACGCCATCCTTTCTGATAGTGGCCCCATAGAAGAATTGAATACACTACCCAGGCAATGAAAGACAAAATACCTTTGTGCGCTTTACCTTGGGCAAACATATCTTGAACAAAGATGAAACCAGTAATCAGTGTGCCTGTAAGAAGCAAGTTTCCGACTAAGATAATTTTAAACAGCTGTCGTTCAACCATTAAAAGTGGTGGCAAATTGGGGTTGATCACTAAGGCTTTTTTCGTTTTAAGTTTATGATCTAACCACGCTAGCTGCAGGGCATACAAGGCACCTATGGTTAATGTTGAGTATGAGAATAGTGCCAACGAAATGTGGATAAGCAGTTTAGGATCTTGTTCAAGATGCGTAATAAAGGTGCTGGGTAAAAAGAGGCTGCAGAAAGATTGATTGCCGCAAAACTATATACTACGGGCAGTAAGAACCAAAGACGTGTTTTAAGCATTGCTATGCTTAAGACCAGAGAAATAATAAAGCTAATCAGCGAGGCAACGTTGAGGATGCTAAGATTTTGTCCCGAACCTTCGATAATAAGATCGCTCAATAACCAGGCATGAAAAACGAGCGCTAAAAAAGCACTGATCAAGACCGTTTTGGTTCGGATCCCTGTTTGGTGCACAAGGCCTGGTACTATGGTTGCTATTGCTAAAAAATAAAGCACGGCAGCAGCAACGGCAATTAAGTTGTCCATTCTTCTCTAAAGATCTGGTGAATTTTTAGCAAATTATACCCTGCATCAACAGCTTGAGCTATGACTTATCTCCCTGATTTTGTGTTGAGTGAGAGATCAAATGTTATTGCAGTCGTGCAAAGGAGGGACTGGCTAAGGTATACTCACAGTAATTTGTCGTCGTTTTAGGGCGACTGCACTGTAGGTCGCTCAGGTAAAGAGACTAAGATGTTTGATAATTTAACGGATCGATTATCCAAAACGCTGAAGAACATCAGCGGCAAAGGTCGTTTGACCGAAGACAATATTAAAGACACTTTACGTGAAGTGCGCATGGCATTGCTTGAGGCGGATGTCGCTCTTCCGGTTGTACGTGATTTTGTTAAGCGCGTAAAAGAAGGTGCTGTGGGCGTAGAGGTTTCTAAGTCTCTTACGCCTGGCCAAGAGTTCATTAAGATTGTTCAATCTGAACTTGAAGCTGTTATGGGTGAGTCCAATGAAGCTCTGAATCTTGCAGCACAGCCGCCAGCTGTGATTTTAATGGCAGGTTTGCAAGGCGCGGGTAAAACTACCTCGGTTGGTAAGCTTTCTAAGCTGCTTAAAGAGAGAGACAAGAAGAAAGTCTTGGTTGTTTCTGCGGACGTTTATCGCCCAGCGGCGATCAAACAGTTAGAAACGCTTGCTTCAGACATTGGGGTCGATTTCTTCCCATCTTCGCCCGATCAAAAGCCGATTGATATTGCCAACGCGGCGATAGACCATGCGAAGAAGAAATTTTATGACGTTCTCCTCGTCGATACTGCGGGTCGCCTCGCGATCGATGAGCAGATGATGGGCGAGATCCAAGAGCTTCACTCTACGATTGATCCTGTTGAAACCTTGTTTGTTGTCGATGCGATGACAGGTCAGGATGCCGCAAACACGGCTAAAGCCTTTGGCGATGCGTTACCACTGACAGGGGTTATCTTAACCAAGGTAGATGGTGATGCGCGCGGCGGTGCTGCACTTTCGGTTCGTCATATCACAGGTAAACCAATTAAGTTCTTAGGTGTTGGTGAAAAAACCGATGCGCTAGAACCATTCCACCCAGATCGTGTTGCTTCACGTATTCTTGGCATGGGTGACGTCCTGTCGCTTATCGAAGACCTACAACGCAATGTGGATACTGAGAAAGCAGAGAAGCTAGCCAAGAAGTTCAAAGAGAAGAAAGGTTTCGACCTTGAAGACTTTCGTGAACAACTTGGCCAAATGCAGAATATGGGTGGCATGATGGGTATGATGGACAAGCTGCCAGGTATGAGTAATTTGCCAGACAACGTCAAAGATAAAGTTGATGACAAGATGTTTAAGCAAATGGAAGCCATTATCAATTCCATGACCATGAAAGAACGTCAACGCCCTGAGTTGATTAAAGGCTCACGTAAGAAACGTATTGCCGCGGGTTCTGGTACTCAGGTTCAGGATGTTAACCGATTACTCAAGCAATTCACTCAGATGCAGAAAATGATGAAGAAAATGCAGAAGGGTGGAATGAAAGGCATGATGCGCAACATGCAAGGCATGATGGGTGGCATGGGTGGAGGCGGTGGCTTCAATCCCTTCGGACGCTAATTTCATCCGGCAACGAAAAAATTCAAGGTGTTAGCTGAGTCACAAACTCTAATCTCATTTTATGGTGGTGAAAAAGTAGCTAAATGCCTTGCATTGCTCCGGAATAAGAGTAAAATTCCGGAGCTTTATTTTGGCACGAGACCCCAAACTGTTTTTCATTGAGCAGTTCCTGGGGTTAATTTTATTTTTGAGAAAGCAAAGAGGACGACATGGTAACCATTCGTTTGGCACGTCACGGCGCTAAGAAGCGTCCATTTTATCAAATCGTAGTAGCGGACAGCCGCAATGCTGCAACTGGCCGTTTCATCGAGAAAGTTGGTTTCTTCAACCCAACGGCTAAAGGTCAAGAAGAAGGTCTACGTCTAGACCTAGATCGCGTTAACCACTGGGTTGGTCAAGGCGCATCTCTATCTGACCGCGTAGCTAAGCTAGTTAAAGACGCTCAAAAAGCGGCTTAATTCTTAATTTAAGAAGTAGTAATTAGCTTATGTCGATGAAAGGTAATGAAACAATGAGCAGCGAGAAGATTGTTGTAGGTAAGTTTGGTGCTACTTACGGCATTCGTGGCTGGCTTAAAGTTTTTTCCTACACAGACAATACTGAAAGCATATTTGATTACGCACCTTGGTTTATCAACCAGAAAGGTGAGTGGGTTGAGCGAAAAGTAGAAAGCTGGAAGCGCCATAACAAAGGTTTGGTGGTAAAGCTAGAAGGTTTGGACGTGCGCGAAGAAGCGCAATTACTGACTAACTTTGAAATCGCAATTGACCCTGCGGTACTGCCAGAATTGCCAGAAGATGAGTTCTACTGGCGTGATTTGATTGGAATGCAGGTTGTAACTGATAACGGTTATGATTTAGGCACGGTCTCTGACATGCTTGAAACGGGTTCCAACGATGTTTTGGTTGTTAAAGCAAATTTGAAAGATGCTTTCGGGCAAAAGGAACGATTAATTCCGTTCCTTGAAGAGCAAGTGATCAAGTTGATTGATCGTGAAGCTCAACGGATCGAAGTTGACTGGGATCCTGGATTCTAAACTCCAAATTACCAGAGCGAGATAGACATGTGGGTTGGCGTAATTAGCCTATTTCCTGAAATGTTCCGTTCTGTTACTGATTTTGGAGTAACAGGTCAAGCGGTTAAGAAAGGTCTCTTGTCGATTGAGACTTGGAATCCTCGTGATTTCACTTACGACAAGCATCGAACTGTCGATGATAGACCTTACGGTGGTGGCCCAGGTATGCTTATGATGGTTCAGCCTTTGCGCGATGCTATCCATACCGCTAAGCAAGCCTCACCGGGTAAGACGAAAGTTATTTACCTATCACCTCAAGGTCGTAAACTCGACCAGAAAGGGGTGGAAGAGCTGGCAACCAATGAGAATCTACTTCTGATTTGCGGCCGCTATGAAGGGGTAGATGAGCGTATCATCCAATCTGAGGTTGACGAAGAATGGTCAATCGGAGATTTCGTGATGACGGGTGGAGAGATTCCAGCCATGACGCTAATCGACTCGGTATCTCGGTTTATTCCAGGGGTACTGGGTGATTTCGCGTCAGCAGAAGAAGATTCTTTTGCCAATGGCTTATTGGATTGTCCACATTATACGCGTCCCGAAGTGTTAGACGGAGATGAAGTACCGGCGGTGCTCAAATCCGGTAACCACAGGGACATTCGTCGTTGGCGGCTCAAGCAGTCGTTAGGCCGCACCTGGATAAGAAGACCAGAGCTCCTGGAAAACCTAGCTCTGACTGACGAACAGGAACTATTACTCGCTGAGTTCATTAAAGAATGTAAAGCGAAGTAACCTATTAAATTTAGTATCAGTTTATTCTAGGAATATTGAAAATGAGTAACATCATCAAGGCTCTTGAAGAAGAGCAAATGAAAAAAGACCTGCCTAACTTTGCACCTGGTGACACAGTTGTTGTTCAAGTTAAGGTAAAAGAAGGTGATCGTGAGCGTCTACAGGCTTTTGAAGGCGTTGTAATCGGTATTCGTAACCGAGGTCTACACTCTGCATTCACTGTACGTAAGATTTCTAACGGTGAAGGCGTAGAGCGTACGTTCCAAACTCACTCTCCAATGGTTGATAGCATTGAAGTTAAACGCCGCGGTGCAGTACGTCGTGCCAAACTGTACTACCTACGTGAGCGTTCTGGTAAGTCAGCTCGTATTAAAGAGAAGCTTGCTAAGAAGTAATGCTATAACTAGCGTTCTCATAGTATTAGCGGAGACCAATCGGTCTCCGCTTTTTTATACGCAGAATTTGAAAATTGTACTTAAACTTCCTGTCATTCCCTAGACTGACGAAGGAAGGAGTAGGGAGTCTCATCAAGCTTTCGACTTGTGAAATGAGATCCCCAATTCGCTCGTACCTCACTCTTGAGGATGACGGGATACTATTTCGTTTCCTCTGAAGAAATAAAAAGCGCCGATGTTCTCACATCAGCCCTCTATGCTGGTTTAAATCTCACGCCTCAATTAATTTTGTTCTTCAGACCACCCGTCAGAGTCGGACATATCCGGTGCGCCTGGTATGCTGTTCTCTTCATCAGCCCATTCACCAAAGTCGATCATTTGGCATTGTTTGCTACAGAATGGACGAAAAGGGCTTTGCTCTCCCCACTCGACGTCTGTACTGCATTTTGGGCAGGGAACGGTGGTAGTTTTAGACATGGGATTATCTCTGAAAATGTTGAATGTTGAGCGAGTATAGTGCTATCTAAGCTAGCTACAAACTGCCAGACGGAACTGAATATTATCGACGGAAGCTTGTCCCGAAGTAAAGTTGATAAACTTGATTGCAAAACGGTTTTTATGGCCGGAAATCATTGGGAAAACACCGTATTGCATTGGGATTTCGAGGCGCAGAATATTGGCATCTTCTGCATCACTTTGGTAAAAGCCTGCCGTAGCTTCTTGTGGTTGGAAGTGGCCAGTTTCACGGGTTAAGCGCAACCAAAGCTTGAGTGCGTCTGTTAGAGGTTGAAGTGTATCTAACCATAGATTGGTGTCTTTGGTTTTTTGCTCTACCGGTAAGTGCAGCCAGTGGTGAAGGGCTGGTAAGTCAAAGCAGCATGATCCACCGGGCAAGTTGAATCGTTGGCGAATAGCACTGAGAAAGCGATCTTCTTTAAGACTTTGACCAAAACGTTCAGCCGCCATCAAGGCACTGTGAACATGGTCAACTTCGTTAAGAACACCGCTGAGCATTTCTTGGTCTACACCGTCAACATCCAACCAAGAGCGGTAAGTTAGGCGCTGCTTCTCTATGTCTTTAGCAAGCTCACTTTTAAGTTGTATCTGTTCGAATATCTCCAGAAGATCAAACAAAGAACGGAAAAACAAGAGATGCTGCATGTCATCGTTAAATTGAGAAGAAACGCTTAACTGATTCAATAACGCTTCAACGCGTAAATATATGCGAGTTTTCTCATTTAACGGATGTTCAAAAAAGTGCGTTGTCATTACATGCGGCCTTAGGTTCTTCTTTCTTTATTCTCACCGATTTTCCCTACATATTTCTAGGTACTTTTGGTGCAATTCTGTGATTTGAGGCAAAAGTTCTTCGTTTGTTGCGTTATTTTTAATCACATCGTCTGCGATAGCCAGTCGTTGTGAACGGCTGGCTTGAGCCGCTAAGATTGAGTCAACCTGTTCAACAGGAACCTGATCTCTATCCATTGTTCTTTGGCGCTGCGTTTGCTCATCTACATCAACAACTAACACTCGATTTGTTAGGTTTTGCAGGTTATTTTCGACCATTAACGGGATAACCAGTAAAGCGTAAGGAGACGAAACTTTGGTAATATCAGCACGCATTTTTCGACGAATCATGGGATGCAGCAGCTGGTTGAGCCATGTTTTTTCCTCATCACTGGTAAAAATGTATTCTCTAAGTTTAGCTCGGTTTAGAGTCCCGTCTGCCAGTAAAATGTTAGAACCGTATCGTTCTTCGATAGCTTTCAGTCCCTCACCACCTGGCTCCACCACTTCTCGAGCAACGATATCTGCATCGACGATTTCAATACCATAAAGATCATGAAAAAGGTTGGCTACAGTCGTTTTCCCGCTAGCAATACCGCCTGTTAGACCGATAACAAAAGGCATATCAGATCCCCAAAACTTGTGTGAAGTACCAATGTACGATGTTTTCTCCCCACATCACACTGATCCACCCCGCAATAGCAAGATAAGGACCAAATGGGAACGCTTTGTCGATGCCTTGGTTTCTGAGTCGCAATTGAATGAGACCGAACATTAGGCCAACTAATGAAGAGAGAAGAACAATAACAGGTAAATACTGCCAACCTAACCACGCGCCGAGAGCAGAAAGCAGCTTGAAATCACCATAACCCATCCCCTCTTTACCCGTAAGAAGTTTGAACCCCCAGTATACGGACCACAGGCATAAGTAGCCTACCATTGCTCCAATCACTGAGTCTTGTAAAGAGACTGGGCTAAAGCCGAACAATGACAGGGCTATTCCAGACCAAATCAGTGGTAAAGTTAATTGGTCAGGCAATAGCATGGTGTCGAGGTCGATAAATGTTGCAGCGATTAAAACGAAGGTAAAGAATAACAGAGCGACAGTAAATACGCTGAGTTCGAATTGGTAAGCGATCGCAAAACTCATTACCCCTGAAACCAGTTCAACGATAGGATAGCGTGGGTTGATAACATGTTTGCAAAAACGACATTTCCCTCGTAAAACCAACCAACTCAGTAACGGTATGTTATCAATATTGCGTATTTGAGTGTCGCAGTTTGGGCACGTTGATCTGGGGATGCTGAGGTTATAAGTGCCTTGTGGCGGTTGAATGCCATACTCAGGGAAGCTTTCAGAACACTCTTGGCGCCACTCTCTTTCCATCATTTTAGGTAAGCGATGAATGACGACGTTGAGAAAGCTGCCTATGATAAGGCCAAAAAGAGTCGCTAGAGTTGGAAACAACCACGGATAATAGTTAAAGAGTTCCATAAAAATTCAGTTGGTGCTTATGCCGTCTGGAGTTGAGGCAGATATACTATCCCATTATGTTCATTAAGTTAAAGATAGGTAGATACATAGCAATTACCAAACTTCCTACCAAACCTCCTAGCACTAAAATTAAAATCGGTTCGAGTATTTTTTCAAAGCTTTCAATAGCAGTGTTAATTTCGTCTTCTAACTGTGTCACGACTCTTTCCAGCATCTTATCAAGTTGCCCAGACTCTTCTCCTATCATAATCATTTGCACCATGAGTTCAGGAAAACGTCCTGATTGACGCATAGCGGAGTGCAACGAGACGCCTGAGCTAGCTTGTTGGACAATGTGTTCAATCGCTTTTTTATAGTGAGCATTCCTCGTTGTTCGTGCGGCTGTTTCCAAGCTGATAAGGATGGGTAAACCCGATGCTATGCATGTCGACAGTGTACGACTGAAACGCGCCAGACAACTTTTGATGAACAAATTTCCTATTACAGGCAGGCGTAACTTAGCACGACTAACCTCGTGTTGGAATTGAGCCGAACTTCTATATAAAAATGTAATGGCTATTGGTACCAGAATAGTGAAAGCAACAATGCTTAAGCTATACCGCTGCACTGTCTGTGATAGCCAGAGAACTTGTTGGGTGAACCATGGAAGTTCAGATTGGTATCCGCTAAATAGGGCTTCAAACTCCGGAATGACTTTGGTTAGCATCAAAGCAGTGACAGCCAATGCTGTTAACATAACCAGACTGGGATAGATAGCAGCACATTGAATTCGATAGGTTAGCTGTTCAGTTCTCTCTCTATGCTCAGCTATGCGCTCCAATGAAGCGGCCAAATCCCCGGTTTTTTCGCCCACATCAACAATATCTAGGTACAGTGAATCAAAGCATCGGGATGAGTTCCTGAGAGCGCTTGTGACTGAGTGGCCCGCTTGGAGTTGATGTCTTATCATCCATAATGTTGCTCTTACCTCAGTACGTTTTTGGTTTTGCATGATGATGTTAAGTGAGGTGGTTATCGGTAAGCCAGCTGTGAGCATTGTCGCCCACTGGCGCGTGATATGGGTGAGTTCTTTGCTGCTAATGCTGTGCTTGAACCGCCAATCGCAGGCGAGTGGTTTTCGACGAATGAGGCGTACATCAATATTGCGCTCGTTGAGTTGTTCCATCACCTGTATGTCACTGAACGCTAATATTGTTCCTTTTAACCTCAAACCTTTTTGGTTTACACCTTGCCAGTAGTACGACTCCAGTTTGGTAAAAGTACGAGTGGATTCTCTGCTCATGGTCATGGCTCTGGTAGTACCCGTTGCAGCTCAGCCTGGCTAGTCAGCCCCTGTGACAGCTTTTCTAATCCAGACTGTTGTAGAGTCTGCATCCCTTGTTCCGTTGCTAATTTCTCAATTTGATGGGGTGTAGCACCCGCCGCTATCATTTCTGCCATTTGGGGGGTGACGTGAAGTATTTCAAACAGGCCTATTCGTCCTGCGTAGCCTTGATTACAGTAATGACAACCTTCTGGATTAGCTTCAAACACCTGATCTTTTGAAGAAATTGAAGTCAGAGATGCTTGCTTGCATTGAGGACAAAGGCGTCTAACCAATCTTTGAGCAATGACAAGGCTTAGAGCAGCCGCGATATTGAAAGGCTTTACGCCCATGTTCTGCATGCGAAGAACGGCTTCTGATGCTGAGTTAGTGTGTAGAGTGGAAAGCACTAAATGTCCTGTCTGTGAAGCTTTAGTAGCGATGTCGGCTGTTTCAGAATCACGTATCTCACCGACCATAACCACATCAGGGTCCTGGCGGAGAAAAGCGCGTAGCGCCTGAGCGAAACCAAATCCAATTTTGGGTTGGATCTGAACTTGATTGATTCCAGATAAGTGTATTTCGACGGGGTCCTCTGCTGTAGCAATATTGATATCCTCTTGATTGAGGATATTCAGACCACTGTACAAAGAGAGCGTCTTACCACAACCTGTTGGGCCTGTGATGAGGATCATCCCCTGAGGTTTGGCTAGTGCATGACGATAACATGCGCTTTGGGATGGGTTGTAGCCTAAGTGGTCCAACTGTAAGCTAGTGATTCGTTTGTCGAGTAATCGCAGCACCGCTTTCTCACCCCAAATTGTCGGTAAAGTTGAGACTCGTATATCGATATTTTTGATGGTGATACCGCTAATGTGATGCGTCCATCTTGTGGAAGTCGGCGCTCTGAAACATCGAGTTTGGCGAGTATTTTCAGTCTGGCAGTTAAACGATGAGACAGATGACTAGGAGGCTGCTGCATCTCAATCAGTAAACCATCGCATCTGAACCGAATGCGGAACCAGTCTTTATAAGGTTCAAAATGAATATCTGAAGCACGTTTTCGTACGGCATCTAACAGCACTTGATTTATGTAGCAACTGATTGGCGAAGTATCTTGATAAAGAGCGTCATGATCGACGGTTTCCTCTGCTGGGAGCTCGACCAGTTGTTCCAGTTGTTGGGGAGTGAGTTCTTTAAAACCGCTCCATTTTTCCGATTCTGTGTCTCCGTACAAGTTGTGTATCGCATTGGTGATAGTGCGTGCATCACACAGAACGAGATTGATTTTCATACCTGTGGCGAAGCGAAAGTCTTGCTCAGGTTCTGCGATGGAGGGATCGATAACCGCCAAAGTCAATTGTTCGTTGTCGATAGTAATAGGCAGCGCGGAGTGACGACGCACTAAATCTCCAAGCCCAAGGTGTTGGCAGCACAGAACGTAATCGTATGAGTCCAAATTGATGATAGGAAGGTTAAATAACTCGCTGAGTATCATAGTCAGTTTTTTGGGCGATAGTTGATCAAGTGAGAGTAGCGCTGTGTAAGCATCCGTTTTACGCTCGCTAATAGTCTCAACCACATGCAGAGCTTGCTCTTCATTTATCTTATTTGCTCTTTGCAGCAGCAGAGGTAACTGACTCGTCATTAGCGACTTGGACACCAATTTTGGCTCTCGGTACCGCTACAACTGATTGACCATGAAATCCCGCTGGTCGAAAAGTCTGGCGTTAGAGTCACACTGGCATTGCTTGGCAACGAGCCTTTCGCCCCTGATAGGGCGGCGACAATCACACTAGCAGCTCCGCTGGTTTGTGCCTTGACATAAAAGCCGTTGAAGTTCTGCTGTATTGGTACACCATGGTTCCCAGAGGTACAGCTAGCCGCTGAGCTCTGATTTGTAAGACAAAGGTTTACCGCTGTTTTCATTGCGGATGTTGCGCTAAGTAGATCGCTGGCGTGAGCGCGTTGAGTGTAGTTTTGGTAAGCTGGAATGGCGAATGCAGACAAAATACCAATGATCGCCACGACGATCATTAGTTCTATAAGCGTAAACCCTCGTGATCTATTGATGTACGATATCCTCATGATATTGATTCCTCAGCCTGTTTTAGGGATTTGGCTGAAGAGTAGGATAATGAGCGCAGGTCTTACTATCAGACAGGAGGATATATTCGAGAGGACCAGTTTAGCTTAATCCAAATCAGACATTAGAATTACACATCAGTGCTGTATGAATTGGTATTTATTGTCTTACATGGTGGGAGCTTTAAAATGCAGAAAGAGAGGCAGTGCCCCCTTTCTGTATATCGGTTGGGTTTATTTAAAGCGCATTGACAAATCCATGGCTTTGACGTGCTTGGTTAGAGCGCCAACAGAAATGTAGTCGACACCCGTTTCCGCGTACTCGCGCAGGGTTTCGAGAGTGACATTACCTGAGTTTTCTAGCGCAGCACGACCAGCGTTAATCTTCACGGCTTGACGCATCATCTCGGTTGTGAAGTTATCAAGCATGATGATGTCAGCACCAGCTTCTATTGCCTCAGTCAGTTCTTCTAAGCTCTCTGTTTCAACTTCAACAGGTTTACCCGGATTCAACTGTTTAGCATTCTGAATCGTTTGAGCGATGCCGCCATTGGCAATAATGTGATTTTCTTTAATTAAATAGGCATCGAAAACACCGATACGGTGATTAAAACCACCGCCACACGCTACGGCATATTTTAGCGCGCTGCGTAGGCCAGGGATGGTTTTACGGGTATCTAACAGTCTACAATCTGTGCCTTCGAGATGCTTTGCGTACTCGGCAGTAATCGTGGCGCAACCTGATAGTGTTTGGATAAAGTTCATCGCATTACGTTCGCCGGTCAATAGCGCGCGTGAAGGGCCTGATAGGTGACAAAGTATCTGATTAGGCTCAACGACATCACCATCTTGAACATGCCATGTAATCGTTACTTCACCACCCAGTTGCTTGAAGACTTCATCAGCCCATGCTTGACCACAAAATACACCATGCTCACGGGTAATGATGGTGGCTTCGTTGTGGGCATCAGCAGGGATTAGACTTGCGGTAATATCAGCGCTTGGATCTAAGGTACCACCGAGATCTTCTTTTATGGTTTCGGTCACGGAGCGAGAGATTTCCAGAGGCAAATGCTGTTTCAAATATTCAAGACGTTCTTGGCTATTGTGGGTTTCTTTCATTGCAAATCTAATAGGCAGTTGAACATAAGGTGCGCATGATACGATGACTGTGAAGGAAATTCAGCCATTATTCTGGTATTTCACTGTTGAAAGTCTAAAATCAAGAGCTTAGTAAGCAAAAGGAGACAAACATGATTGATAAAAGTGGTTGGTATCAAGGTGCCAGATATGTCCCGTCTCCCTTTTTCGATCAGCGAACCGATGCAACAGACATCTCCTTGCTGGTGGTGCATAACATCAGCTTGCCACCGGGCCAATTTGGCGGGCCATATATCGAGCAGTTCTTTACTGGGCAACTCAACGCTGAAGAGCATCCGTTTTTTAAAGTGATTCATGAGATGGGCGTTTCTGCGCATTGTCTGATAAGGCGTGACGGTGAAGTGGTGCAGTTTGTACCATTCACAGCGAGGGCATGGCATGCTGGCGTTTCAAGTTTTGCGGGGCGAGAAAAGTGTAATGATTATTCGATTGGTATTGAATTGGAAGGCAGTGACTGCATCGCCTACACTGATGCGCAATACCAAGCTTTAACGGAGCTCACCAAGCAGATTCAAGTCAGTTACCCGAAAATCACCTTACCGCGCATTACTGGCCACCAGTACATTGCGCCACTGCGCAAAACTGACCCAGGGTTGGTGTTTGATTGGGTACGATTTAGAAGTGGGTTGTGTCGCTAGAGTCGTTTAGGCCGCGGAGTTGTCATTCCTTAGAACGAAGAATGAGTGAATAAGGAATCTCTTGTGTGCTGTTACTGTTTAGGAGATTCCCAACTCGGTCGTCCCTCCCTCTCGGGAATGACGATGCTTGGTTTGATGCTTTTTCTAAAGCGTCTCTTGATATTCAACTAAGATCTGCTCAACCCAAGTAGCAATACGCTCATCGCTGAGCTCATACTGAGAATCTTCGTCTAGAGCGAGGCCGACAAACTGGCTGCCATCTTCGGTCAGTGCCTTTGATGCTTCAAACTCGTAACTATCATCGTTTGGCCAGTAGCCAATCAGGTTTGCACCTGTCTTCTTAAGTTGATCGTGCAACATGCCCATTGCATCCAGATACCATTCGCCGTAGCCTTCTTGATCGCCTAAGCCATACAGTGCGATGGTCTTACCATTGAGCGATAAACCATCGATTTGATCCCATATCTCATTCCAGTCTTCTTGAATTTCACCAAAATCCCAGGTTGAAATGCCTAAAATCAGAAAGTCATAATCAGCCATCTCTGCCAGAGGCGTTTCTTTGACATTGCGGATATCCACCAATTCCTCACCTATGATGGCACGCATTTTCTCGGCTGCCATTTCTGTGTAGCAAGTCGTAGAACCGTAAAATAGACCAATTTTCATCACGTTCTTTTTCATTATTTTGAATCAATAGCGAATTCTAAACACAAAATGGCGAGCTTTGCAGCGAATATCCATATCGAATGGCAATTTTTATAGCTTTATTGCTGCGTGGCACTTACATTGAGCGCATATCATAAAGTTGAGGATTACAGTGTCAGAGATGATGTCACCCGATCAGGGGATGGTAGAGCAGTTTCTAGATGCGATGTGGTTGGAGCGAGGATTATCCGAAAATACGTTGGTATCTTATCGTAATGATTTATCCAAACTACTTCAGTGGATGACTGCAAATAACTATAGGCTCGATTTTATTAGTTTGTCTGGTTTACAGGATTACCAAAGTTGGTTAATGGATCAGGGCTTCAAGCAGACCTCAAGAGCCCGCATGTTGTCTGCGATTCGTCGCTTGTTTCAGTATTTGCATCGAGAAAAAGTGCGAGCGGATGATCCTAGTGCTTTATTGGTCAGCCCTAAGTTGCCCAAGAGACTACCCAAAGATCTAAGTGAAGAGCAGGTTGAAGCGCTGCTCAATGCGCCAGACCCAAACGATGCAATGGAACTGCGTGACAAAGCCATGTTGGAATTACTTTATGCGACAGGCTTGCGTGTGACCGAGCTCGTCAGTTTGACGATGGAAAATATCAGCCTTCGTCAGGGCGTTGTGCGTGTTACGGGTAAAGGGGGCAAAGAGCGTTTGGTGCCAATGGGTGAAAATGCGGTGGATTGGATTGAAACTTTTATCCAACAAGGCAGGTCTGAGTTACTTGGGGAAATCACATCTGATGTTGTCTTTCCGAGCAAAAAGAGCACGCCAGATGACGCGCCAGACTTTCTGGTATCGTATCAAGCATTATGCGGTTTTAGCGGGTATCGATACAGAGATGTTATCACCTCACGTATTGCGCCACGCTTTTGCGACGCATTTGCTTAACTATGGCGCCGACCTGCGAGTCGTACAGATGTTGCTCGGACACAGCGACTTATCGACGACACAAATTTATACTCATGTAGCGACAGAACGGCTAAAACAGCTACACAGTGAACATCATCCAAGAGCATAAGGGATTATCTCTTATCATATTAAAAATAAGGTGAATTTAATGAGCGTAATACGCCGAATAACTCTACTTACGTTACCACTGCTCGTGGCGGCACAGGCAGTAGCAGCGGAAGTCAAATTTGATAAGGCTCAGCTTGAAGAGCGTTTTGCCAAGTTAGGGCTAGAAGTAAAACAAGTGGTTCCAGCAGAGATAGATGGTTTAGTCGAAGTGCAGACTAGTGGTGGAATTCTTTTCGCTTCGCCAAACGGTGACTACTTTCTAGCGGGCACACTGTATAAGCTTGATGGCAATGGTCAGTATGAAGATGTGTTGGCGAAACGTCAGGCACCGATCAATGCGAATAAAATTGAAACTTTCAAAGACAGCATGATCGAGTTTAAGGCCAAAGACGAGAAATACGTTATCACTGTCTTCACCGATATTACTTGTGGTTACTGTGTGCGTCTTCATAGCCAAATGAAAGACTACAACGATTTAGGCATTACTATTCGTTACATGGCTTACCCACGTCAGGGCGCAACGGGTTCTGTTGCGGATCAAATGGCAACGATTTGGGGTTCGGATGATCCTCAAGCTGCCATGCATAACGGCAAGGTAAAACGTGAATTCCCTGAAAAGAGCAAAAATTTCGCCAAGTATCAGGAAATCATCAAAGAGCATTACGCACTTGGACGTGAGTTAGGTATCAGCGGAACGCCAGCAATTTTCCTACCAAACGGTGAAATGGTTGGTGGTTATTTACCACCTGAGCAGATGCTGCAACGCCTACAACAAACACAAAAATCGTAACTCAGCCTTCAGAGTTACGTTTGAGTGCCTGAGAAGCTATCTTGTGATGAGAATCCTATGCCATGAATTAGGTTGATATAAGATTCTCATCTGTTAACTTGTTCGCTATTCAGGCGTCCTGCCCAAGAACAAGGCTCAATCCAATCTATGATCGAAATTCAACGACGGCCTGAGGTTGATCTCAGTCTGCTTTCTACCGACATTGCGCCACTTCTTAAGCGCATTTATATCTCACGCGGTATCACCAGTGCCCAGCAGTTAGAAACGACGGCGCGTGCATTGCACTCTTATCAAAAACTGCACGGTATTGACGCTGCTGTCGAGCTGCTGTTTGAAGCTATTCAAGGCAATAAACGTATTATTGTCGTAGGAGATTTCGACGCCGATGGGGCAACCAGCTCGGCCTTGTCGGTGATTGCATTACGAATGCTAGGTTCCAATAACGTCGATTATTTGGTGCCAAATCGTTTTGAAGATGGTTATGGTCTTAGCCCTGAAGTCGTTGATCAGGCGATTGAGATTGGAGCTGAAGTGATCATGACGGTCGATAATGGCGTTTCTTCAATTGATGGTGTGCGCTATGCGAAAGAGCAGGGCTTGAAGGTACTGGTTACTGACCACCACTTACCCGGCCACGAATTACCGAATGTTGACGCTATGGTCAACCCAAATCTCGAAGAGTGTGCTTTTCCTTCGAAAGCCCTAGCTGGAGTGGGAGTCGCGTTTTATCTCATGATGGCACTGTGTGTTCATATGAGAAAGCACGGGTGGTTTGTTCATCAGGGCATGGCAGAGCCTAAACTGATGGAACTGATCGACTTGGTTGCTCTGGGCACGGTTGCTGATGTAGTGCCTCTGGATGAAAACAACCGCATTCTGGTTCACCAAGGTTTGCAGCGTATACGTGCGGGTAAAGCAAGACCTGGTATTCAAGCCTTGATTGAAGTCGCAAAGCGAGATGCACGTCGATTGGTCGCTGCCGATTTCGGTTTTGCACTGGGTCCGCGTATCAACGCAGCTGGTCGTTTGGATGACATGTCATTTGGTGTTGAACTATTGATGGCCAACAACATTCATGCTGCACGTCGTATGGCGAGTGAGCTGGATGGTTTGAACCAAACGCGTAAAGAAATCGAAGAAGGCATGAAGCAGGAAGCGATGGCTTTTTGTGAGCGTCTTCAATTTGGTGATAAGAACATGCCCCATGGGCTGGTACTTTTTCAGCGTGACTGGCACCAAGGTGTGATTGGCATTTTAGCATCTCGAATCAAAGAGAAGTTCCACCGCCCTGTGATTGCCTTCGCCGATGGTGGTGAAGGGAGCATTAAGGGCTCATGCCGTTCGATTCCAGGCCTGCATATGCGTGACACTCTCGATCGTATTGATACTCAAAATCCCGGTCTGATCCTCAAGTTTGGTGGTCACGCCATGGCGGCTGGCCTGACGATCATGGAAAAAGACTTCGAACGATTTGCTCAGTTGTTTGATGAGGCTGTGAAACAAGAGTTGGACGACGCTGCACTCAAAGGTGTGATTTTGTCTGACGGTGAATTGAAGCCAGAAGAGTTTTCAATGCACATCGCAGAGATGCTTCGTGCTGGTGGACCATGGGGGCAGGCGTTCCCTGAGCCATTGTTCGACGGTGAGTTTAAGGTTCTGCATCAGAAACTGGTGGGAGAAAAGCACCTAAAACTAATGCTAGAACCTCTACACAAAGGTCATCCAACCAATATTATGATTGATGGTATTGCATTCAACGTCGATCTGCGTCGCTGGCCAGATGCTTCAGCGAAAACGGTTCGTTTAGCGTATAAGCTTGATATCAACGAGTTCCGCGGCAATCAATCGCTGCAGTTAATGATTGATCATATTGAGGCGAAATAAAGGCATGGGCAGCGCTCTGTGGATTACGGAGCGCTTCGCTACTGGAAGCGGGGACGGACTTTATCCTTTGAGAGTAAGGTGTTGTAGATTTATCGGAAGAGGTTGACGGCACCTTTTACTAAAGGGATATAATTATCCCGCATCCCGCATCCCGCATCCCGCATCCCGCATCCCGCATCCCGCATCCCGCATCCCGCATCCCGCATCCCGCATCCCGCATCCCGCATCCCGCATCCCGCATCCCGCATCCCGCATCCCGCATCCCGCATCCCGCATCCCGCATCCCGCATCCCGCATCCCACATCCTGCAACTTCCCATCTCGTTACAACATATTCTGTTCATATTCCTTTAAAACTGACCAATTAAAGTGTGTTTGCTAGCACGGCTTATTCCCATCTGTTTATATTTTGTAATTGGTCAGACCAATTTGATTGCTGTTTTAATCAGCTAATGTTATCAAAGTGTTGATGCATGGCTTGTTCTATGATTTGGGTCAATTTTTGACTGGAACTTGCGTTTTAATTATGTTAATTTCGTCGCCAACTTAAAATTGGTAATACCAATTGACTGCAAAGAGTAGAAGAACAACAACTATGGCTTATCAAAGGATTCGTCAGCCAAAACTCTCTGATGTAATTGAACAAGAGTTAGAACGGCTGATTGTGGAAGGAACATTGTCTCCGGGGCAGCAGTTGCCACCAGAGCGCGAACTGGCAAAGCAGTTTGATGTGTCTCGTCCTTCAATCCGTGAAGCAATTCAACGCCTCGAAGCTAAACGTCTTCTTACTCGTCGCCAGGGTGGTGGCACATTTGTTAGCGAGAATATCTGGACGAGTTTTTCCGATCCTCTGCTAAATTTATTGTCTAGCCATTCGGAAACACAGCTCGATTTACTGGAAACGCGCCATGCGATGGAAGGTATTTCTGCTTATTTTGCAGCAGTTCGTGGCACCGATGAGGACTTTGCCCGTATTCAGGCTTGCCTGAAAAACATCAGCGAAGAGCAAACGAAGAAAAATGTTGAAGCAGAAGCGGCTGCAGTTATGCAGTTTCTGATCGCTTTGACTGAAGCGGCGCACAACGTTGTCCTGCTTCATATCGTTCGCAGTTTGGCCCCTTTGCTGGAGCAAAACGTCCTTCAGAATCTTAAGCTCTTACATCGCCGCGATGAAGTGGTGGAAAAAGTAAGTAAACACCGAGCTAATATCGTTGATGCGATTGTTTCTGGTCAGCCAGAAAAGGCGCGTGAAATGTCGCACTCACACTTAGCTTATATTGAAGAAACATTGTTGGATTTGAGTCGTGAAGAGTCTCGCCGTGAGCGATCTTTGCGTCGAATTCAGCAGGGTAACGACTCGTAAGAGCGTTACTTAAATAAGTAGATCCAACCAACAGAAGGATAGATCGCCATGTCTGATATGAAGCATGACGTAGACGCACTGGAAACTCAAGAATGGCTACAAGCCCTTGAGTCAGTTGTACGTGAAGAAGGTGTAGAGCGTGCTCAGTTCCTACTAGAGCAAGTTCTGGACAAAGCACGTCTAGACGGTGTTGACATGCCAACTGGAATCACAACCAACTACATCAACACGATTCCTGCAGATCAAGAACCAGCTTACCCAGGTGACACAACACTTGAGCGCCGTATTCGTTCCATCATCCGCTGGAACGCAATCATGATCGTTCTACGTGCATCTAAGAAAGACCTAGAGCTAGGCGGCCACATGGCGTCTTTCCAGTCTTCTGCTGCATTCTACGAAGTATGTTTCAACCACTTCTTCCGCGCTCCAAATGAGACGGACGGTGGCGATCTAGTGTACTACCAAGGTCACATCTCACCAGGTATCTACTCTCGTGCATTCGTTGAAGGTCGTCTAACTGAAGAGCAGCTAGACAACTTCCGTCAAGAAGTAGACGGCAAAGGTATCCCATCATACCCGCACCCTAAACTGATGCCTGAGTTCTGGCAGTTCCCAACGGTATCTATGGGTCTAGGCCCAATCTCTGCGATCTACCAAGCGCGTTTCCTCAAGTACCTTGACGGTCGTGGTCTGAAAGATACGACAGCTCAACGTGTATACGCGTTCCTAGGTGACGGTGAGATGGATGAGCCAGAATCACGTGGTTCACTGTCTTTCGCTGCGCGTGAGAAACTAGACAACCTATGTTTCCTAGTTAACTGTAACCTACAGCGTCTAGACGGCCCTGTAATGGGTAACGGTAGCATCATCCAAGAGCTAGAAGGCCTATTCAAAGGTGCTGGTTGGAACGTTGTTAAAGTTATCTGGGGTAGCAACTGGGATGCACTACTTGCGAAAGACACGTCTGGCAAGCTTCTACAGCTAATGAACGAAACTGTAGACGGTGACTACCAAACATTTAAATCTAAAGATGGCGCATACGTACGTGAGCACTTCTTTGGTAAATACCCAGAGACAGCTGCACTCGTTGCAGACATGACAGACGACGAAATCTTCGCACTTAAGCGTGGTGGTCACGAGTCTTCTAAACTGTACGCAGCATACAAAAACGCGGCAGAGACTAAAGGTCGTCCAACAGTAATCCTAGCTAAGACTGTTAAAGGTTACGGTATGGGTGAAGCGGCTGAAGGTAAGAACATCGCGCACCAAGTTAAGAAGATGGACATGACTCACGTACTACACCTACGTGATCGTCTAGGTCTTCAAGACATCTTAACTGACGAAGCGGTTAAAGAGCTTCCGTACCTGAAACTTGAAGAAGGTTCTGCGGAATACGAATACCTACACGCTCGTCGTAAAGAACTAAAAGGTTACACGCCACAGCGTTTACCTAACTTTACTCAAGAATTCAAAGTACCTGAGCTAGAAGAATTCGCGCCGCTACTAAGTGAGCAAAAGCGTGACATTTCAACAACGATGGCTTATGTACGTACGCTTAACATCCTGCTTAAGAACAAGAACATTGGTAAGAACATCGTTCCTATCATCTGTGACGAAGCACGTACGTTTGGTATGGAAGGTCTATTCCGTCAGATCGGTATCTACAACCCGCACGGTCAGGAATACACGCCAGAAGATAAAGGCATCGTTTCTTACTACAAAGAAGCGACATCTGGTCAGGTTCTACAAGAAGGTATCAACGAGCTAGGCTCAATGGCTTCTTGGGTTGCTGCTGCGACATCTTACAGCACCAATGACCTGCCAATGATTCCATTCTACATCTACTACTCAATGTTTGGTTTCCAACGTGTAGGCGATATGGCATGGATGGCGGGTGACCAACAAGCTCGTGGTTTCCTACTAGGTGCTACTGCTGGTCGTACAACGCTAAACGGTGAAGGTCTACAGCACGAAGACGGTCACTCACACATCATGGCGAACACAGTTCCTAACTGTATCTCTTACGACCCAACATTCGCGTATGAAGTTGCGGTAATCATGCAAGACGGTATCCGTCGCATGTACGGTGAGAACCAAGAGAACGTGTTCTACTACCTAACGGTAATGAACGAAAACTACGCAATGCCAGCCATGCCAGAAGGCGCTGAAGAAGGCATTCGTAAGGGTATTTACAAGCTTGAGTCTTACGCAGGTGACAAGTCTAAAGTTCAGCTAATGGGCTCTGGTACTATCATGAACGAAGTACGTAAAGCAGCGACTATCCTAAGCGAAGAGTACGGCATCGCGTCTGACGTGTTCTCTGTAACGTCATTCAACGAACTGACTCGCGACGGCCAAGCGGTAGAGCGTGACAACATGCTACACCCAGAAGCTGACACAAAAGTGCCTTACATCACACAAGTGATGGGCAGTGAGCCAGCAATCGCAGCGACTGACTACATGAAGAACTACGCAGAACAAGTTCGTGCGTTCATGCCTTCTGAGTCTTATAAAGTACTGGGTACTGATGGCTTTGGTCGTTCAGACAGCCGCGAAAACCTACGTCGTCACTTCGAAGTGAACGCAGGTTACGTTGTTGTAGCAGCGCTAAGTGAACTGGCTAAGCGTGGTGATGTTGAGAAGTCAGTAGTCATTGAAGCGATTGCTAAGTTCGACATCGACACAGAAAAAACTAACCCGCTATACGCTTAATTGAGAAGGTAAATAAGAAATGGCAATCGAAATTAATGTACCAGACATCGGTGCGGATGAGGTTGAAGTTACTGAAATTCTTGTAAGCGTTGGCGACAAGGTTGAAGAAGAGCAGTCTCTTATCACAGTTGAAGGCGATAAAGCTTCTATGGAAGTTCCTGCATCTCAAGCGGGTATCGTTAAAGAAATCAAAGTTGCTGAAGGCGACTCTGTTTCTACTGGTTCTCTAATCATGCTATTCGTTGAAGAGAATGTCGAAGCCGAGGGTGCAGCTGACGCTGCGCCTGCTCCTGCGGCAGAAGCAGCTCCAGCTCCAGCAGCGGCAGAGCTTAAAGAAGTTCACGTACCAGATATCGGTGGCGATGAAGTTGAAGTCACTGAAATCATGGTTGCAGTTGGCGACAGCATCGAAGAAGAGCAATCTCTTCTAACAGTTGAAGGCGACAAAGCTTCTATGGAAGTACCAGCACCATTCGCTGGTACTCTAAAAGAAATCAAAGTAGCAGCAGGCGATAAAGTAACGACTGGCTCACTAATCATGGTATTCGAAACGGCCGGCGCTCCGGTAGCAGGTTCAGGCGCAGCAGCGGCTCCTACAGCAGTAGAAGCGCCAGCGGCAGCTCCGGTTGCATCTGCAGCTAAAGAAGTGAACGTTCCTGATATCGGCGGTGACGAAGTTGAAGTCACTGAGATCATGGTTGCCGTTGGCGATACAGTGGAAGAAGAGCAATCTCTAATCACTGTTGAAGGCGACAAAGCTTCAATGGAAGTTCCTGCTCCATTTGCTGGTACAGTTAAAGAAATCAAGATTGCAACAGGCGACAAAGTGTCTACTGGCTCGCTAATCATGGTCTTCGAAGTAGCGGGTGCAGCACCTGCTCCTGCCGCGGCTCCAGCTCAAGCGGCGGCACCTGCAGCGTCAGTGCCTAAAGCTGAAGCACCAGCGGCAGCAGCTCCAGCAACGACTGGCGATTTCCAAGAGAACAACGAGTACGCACACGCATCTCCAGTTGTTCGTCGTCTAGCTCGCGAGTTTGGCGTTAACCTTTCTAAAGTTAAAGGTACTGGTCGTAAGAGCCGTATCCTAAAAGAAGACGTACAGTCTTACGTTAAAGATGCACTTAAGCGTCTTGAGTCTGGCGCAGGTGCAGCGGCATCTGGTAAAGGCGACGGCGCAGCGCTTGGTCTACTGCCTTGGCCGAAAGTTGACTTCAGCAAGTTTGGTGAAACTGAAGTTCAGAAGCTTTCTAAGATCAAGAAGATCTCGGGTGCAAACCTACACCGTAACTGGGTAATGATCCCTCACGTTACACAGTGGGACAACGCTGATATCACTGAGCTAGAAGCATTCCGTAAAGAGCAGAACGCTATCGAAGCGAAGAAAGACACTGGTATGAAGATCACACCACTTGTGTTCATCATGAAAGCAGCAGCGAAAGCGCTAGAAGCATTCCCAGCGTTCAACTCTTCTCTATCCGAAGATGGCGAAAGCATCATTCTGAAGAAATATGTCAACATCGGTATCGCAGTCGATACGCCTAACGGCCTAGTTGTTCCTGTCTTTAAAGATGTGAACAAGAAAGGCATCTACGAGCTATCTGAAGAGCTAATGGCTATTTCTAAGAAAGCGCGTGCAGGTAAGCTAACTGCTGGTGATATGCAAGGTGGTTGTTTCACAATCTCTAGCCTTGGTGGTATTGGTGGTACTGCGTTTACACCAATCGTAAATGCTCCAGAAGTTGGTATCCTAGGTGTGTCTAAGTCTGAAATGAAGCCAGTGTGGAACGGTAAAGAGTTCGAACCACGTCTACAGCTTCCACTATCTCTATCGTACGATCACCGTGTGATTGATGGTGCTGAAGGTGCTCGCTTCATCACGTTCTTGAACGCAGCGCTATCAGATATCCGTCGTCTGGTTCTTTAATTGAATTGAGATGATTGAGAGGCGGCCTTTTTTAGCCGCCTCTGTTAATAGAAACATCTGACAATGAGTCAAGGGAACGTTTTCCTTACTTAATTGTTGGCTAGCTCACAGGCTAAATGGAATTGCTTTTCACACCATTAACATCTCTGTAAACTGTTGGCGGTCTGAAAACAATTGTTTAAAACTAACCACTCTTAAACATAAGAATCAATACCCACTCAGCCTGTTAGGGATAATGACTACAAGAGGTCAAAATGAGCAAAGAAATTAAAGCCCAAGTTGTTGTACTTGGTTCTGGTCCTGCTGGTTACTCCGCTGCCTTCCGTTGTGCAGACTTAGGTCTTGAAACTGTACTAATCGAGCGCTATAGCACTCTTGGCGGTGTATGTCTAAACGTGGGTTGTATCCCATCCAAAGCACTTCTTCACGTATCTAAAGTTATTGAAGAAGCCAAAGCTATGGCAGATCACGGTGTTGTGTTCGGTGAGCCGCAAACTGACATCAGCAAAATTCGTATCTGGAAAGAGAAGGTTGTTAATCAACTGACTGGCGGTCTTAGCGGTATGGCTAAGATGCGTAACGTGACGGTTGTTAATGGTTACGGTAAATTTACTGGTCCTAACTCTATCCTTGTTGAAGGAGAAGGTGAGGCAACAACAGTAAACTTTGATAACGCGATTGTTGCTGCTGGTTCTCGCCCTATCAAACTGCCATTCATCCCACATGAAGATCCACGAATTTGGGATTCTACTGACGCACTCGAACTGAAAGAAGTTCCTGAAAAACTACTCATCATGGGCGGTGGTATCATCGGTCTAGAAATGGGAACGGTGTACCAGTCTCTAGGTTCTAAAGTTGACGTTGTTGAGATGTTTGATCAGGTTATTCCTGCGGCAGATAAAGATATCGTTAAAGTTTACACTAAGCGTGTGAAAGACAAGTTCAACCTAATGCTAGAAACGAAAGTGACAGCAGTTGAAGCAAAAGAAGACGGTATTTATGTATCAATGGAAGGCAAGAAAGCACCTGCTGATGCAGAGCGCTATGATGCCGTTCTAGTGGCTATCGGCCGTGTACCAAATGGTAAACTTATCGATGGTGAGAAAGCAGGTCTAGAAATTGATGAGCGTGGTTTTATCAATGTAGACAAGCAGCTTCGTACAAACGTACCTCATATCTTTGCGATCGGTGATATCGTTGGTCAACCAATGCTGGCGCACAAAGGTGTGCATGAAGGCCATGTAGCCGCTGAAGTCATTGCTGGCAAGAAACATTACTTCGATCCTAAAGTTATTCCTTCAATTGCTTACACTGAGCCAGAAGTGGCGTGGGTTGGTAAAACGGAGAAAGAAGCGAAGGAAGAAGGCATCAAGTACGAAGTGGCAACTTTCCCTTGGGCTGCATCAGGTCGTGCCATCGCCTCTGACTGCGCAGACGGTATGACTAAGCTTATCTTCGACAAAGAGACTCACCGTGTTATTGGTGGTGCGATCGTTGGTACTAACGGTGGTGAACTACTTGGTGAAATCGGTCTAGCTATCGAGATGGGTTGTGATGCAGAAGATATCGCGCTGACTATCCACGCTCACCCAACTCTACATGAGTCTGTCGGCCTAGCTGCTGAAGTATTCGAAGGTTCTATCACTGACCTTCCAAACAAAAAAGCAGTTAAAAAGAAAAAATAATTTCTCTGAAGACTGAATAACAAAAGCCGCTGATTACTCAGCGGCTTTTTTATTTTAGGGTGTTTGCAGACATAAAAAAGCCGGGTGAAACCCCGGCTTTACAATGAGACTGGTTAATCTACTTGTAGATGCAAAGCATATCTAGGTAGCTTTGTGTCAGGCGGTTTACAGACTCATCATCTTGAGTACGGTTAGCCTGCACAAACAGTGAGTAGCAGATGCCGTGGAATAGCGTCGCTAGGTCTGCTGGGTCATGATCATCGCACACTTCACCACGCTCGATGGCTTTGACAAACATGTTTTGGACCAACAATTGATTAGTACGGTTTGTTGTCACAAACAATGGCCATACTTCGTCACGAGTCGATGCACTCCACTCAAACCAAACTTTCAACCAGTGACAGTCATTGACAACAAGATCAACCATTGCCGAAGTCAGGTTACGTAGGTTTTCTTTTGCATGAATATCAAGATCGATATTATCTGATAGGAAGTTTGAGAACTGACGAACTACGTAGTTAAGTACATCATCAACCAGATCTTCTCGGGTTGGGAAGTAGTTAAACACAGTTGCAACAGAAACCTGTGCGATTTCTGCGATGTCAGCGTGACCACCACGTCCAATACCACGTCTTGCAAACACCTCTAGTGCGATTTCCATCAGCTGTTGTTTACGTTTTTGTGGTGAAAGACGCGTACGCGGTCTCTTAGCTATAGAATCCATAGTTATATTTCCTTGCCAATTGAGTTGTATATGTGGGCTTTTGCCCTAATTAGTATTTTATTATTGCTTTCGCAGTAATGAGTGTAATGGTGCATATGAATTAGGTCAACGATTTCAGTTTATTTAATAATCATTTTTATTAATACCGTGCTTCTGATCATGTAGTTGCATATGTTTATTGCAGCCTTTAATCAAGCAAACGTTTCTCCTGCTACATAGTGGTGATAAACTACGTGCTTAAGATCATCTGACGGTATCTAAACTAATGTTTAGTGAACTATCGTTAATGCAGAGAACGAGATTGGTATGAAACATACAGTAGAAGTAATGATTTCTGAGCAAGAGGTTCAGGAACGCGTAAGTGAACTGGGTAAAGCCATTACCCTTCACTATCAAGGCAGCGAAGATTTAGTACTGGTTGGTTTGTTACGTGGCTCATTTGTCTTTATGGCAGACTTGGCTCGAAAGATTGAACTAACGCATCAAGTAGATTTCATGACGGCTTCTAGTTACGGCAACACGATGGAAAGCTCTCGCGATGTTCGCATTCTTAAAGATCTGGATGATGATATTAAAGGTAAAGATGTTCTAATCATTGAAGATATTATTGATACGGGCAATACACTGAATAAAATCAAAGAGATCCTTTCTTTGCGTGAACCCAAATCTATCGCTATCTGCACTTTGCTCGATAAGCCGTCACGCCGTGAAGTTGAAGTTCCGGTTGATTGGATTGGGTTTGCTATTCCCGATGAGTTTGTTGTTGGGGTGGGTATTGATTACGCGCAGAAGTATCGTCACCTTCCTTACATTGGTAAAGTGGTTCCTCAAGAATAGCCACGTTTTTCCTTAGACAAATGTAAAAAGACCCGCTATTTCGCGGGTCTTTTGTTGTTTAGCCGAGTACAGGAGAAGTTAAAATCTTATCCAATGCCTCTTGATGGCGACTTTCTAACGTTTCTCGGCTTGAGCAGCGAACACCTAAATCTTGCAGTTTGCCATTGCCAATACCGTAGACGAAGCCATGAATCTCAACCTCTTGGCCTCTTTCCCATGCACCTTGCAGTATTGTTGAGTGACCTAGGTTATAAACTTGCTCTGCGACATTGATTTCGCATAGCTTGTTGCCCCATTGGGCACGTGGTAACGATTCGATTTGCGTCTTATATTTGAGGTAATTATCGCGAATGTGGAGTAACCAGTTATTGATTAGTCCCAATTGGGGGTTATCAATAGCAGCGTTAACACCACCACAGCCATAATGGCCACAAACGATGATGTGTTTCACTTTCAGAACTTCTACAGCATACTGGACAACTGATAAGCAATTAAGGTCCGTATGGATAACCTGATTAGCAACATTGCGATGAACGAATAGTTCGCCTGAATACAGTCCAGTAAGGCGCTCGGCAGGCACTCGGCTGTCAGAGCAACCGATCCAAAGGAACCCAGGGTTCTGGCCTTCTTCAAGTTTTGCAAAGTACTCTGGTCGTTCAGCCTTAATGGATTCAGACCACTTTGAGTTGTTTTCAAAAAGCTGTTTAATTTCCGGCATCTTACAATCAATCCTAAACATTTCTTTCGCTACTATACACAATGTTACAATTTCATTCCTGTCAAAACTGTGTAAAAAAGCACTCATCTGACGTGTTTCATCGCTAAAAATCATAAACTTAGTAGTGAATCTAACAAAGAGTTATATAGTGTGTTTGATGGGGCTGTGATCGTACTAACGCGAGTTAGGTATATTTGCTAAAGTTGCTTTTTAGTTGGTATATCAACGAAGATGTCAGCAAATTTAGTCTAATTTATTATTTTTAATGAGGGTATTCACGACTCATTACCTCTTCGAGTATCAAAATCGCATTAATTAAGCAGTGGAGCTGGATTGTGTTTGGAAATCGTTTTGAAGATATTAATCTGAAAGGTGATGCCTTTGGTGGAGTGACCACCGCTATTATTTCGTTACCATTAGCGCTAGCTTTTGGGGTCGCTTCGGGAGCTGGTGCTGAAGCCGGACTTTGGGGCGCGATCTTGGTCGGTTTATTTGCTTCTCTATTTGGTGGTTCAAACTCACTGATTTCAGAGCCTACAGGCCCAATGACAGTGATTATGACCGCTGTGCTTACTAGTATGATGGCTAAATACCCCGAGACTGGCATGGCGATGACTTTTACGGTTGTGATGATGGCCGGTGCTTTTCAGATCTTACTAGGAACATTGAAGCTCGGAAAGTATGTTACCTTGATGCCGTACAGTGTGATTTCTGGCTTTATGTCAGGGATAGGTGTCATCTTGATTATTCTTCAGTTGTCGCCACTGCTTGGTCATGCCGCTCCTTCTGGCGGAGTATTAGGCACCTTATCCGCTTTCCCTGAAACGGTTGCCAATATGAAGTTCAGTGAGCTATTTCTCGGTCTCCTGACACTGGGAATTTTGTTTTTCTTTCCCAAAAAATACCGTAAATACGTACCCGCTCAGCTAGTGGCATTAATTGCCGTTACCCTCTTATCTATCGTTGTGTTTGACACTGAAGATATTCGTCGTATTGGTGAAATTCCAGCGGGCTTGCCATCTCTAGTGATTCCGCACATTGATTCTTCTATGTTCACCGAGATGGTCATCGATGCGCTGGTATTGGGAACACTGGGGTGTATCGATACACTGCTGACTGCTGTCATTGGCGACTCACTGACTCGCAAAGAACACAACTCAGATAAAGAACTTCGCGGTCAAGGCTTAGCGAACATGGTCTCAGGTCTTTTTGGTGCACTGCCGGGGGCTGGTGCTACGATGGGGACCGTGACAAATATTCAGGTAGGGGCTCGTTCACCACTATCTGGGGTGATCCGTGCTTTAATGCTCGCTTTAGTGGTGTTGGTCGCTGGAGGTTTGACCGAGCCTATTCCTATGGCGGTATTGGCGGGTATAGCGGTGTACGTTGGCTTCAATATACTTGACTGGAGCTTCATCCAACGAGCGCATAAAGTGAGCTTTGCGGGGATGGCGGTCATGTATGGTGTCATGTTGTTGACAGTGTTTGTGGATCTTATCGTGGCTGTGGGACTTGGCGTTTTCATTTCTAATATCATCATTATTGAACGTTTGAGTCGTGAACAAGCTCGACAGGTCAAAGCCATCAGTGATGCGGATGAAAATGATGTTCCTTTGACAGACAGTGAAAGAGCTCTGTTAGATAGAGCCAATGACAAAGTACTGTTTTTCTATTTGTCTGGGCCGATGATTTTTAGTGTTTCGAAAGCCATCTCACGCCAGCACAGCAGTATTTCTGATTACGAGGTGATGATCCTAGACCTGACGGACGTGCCTATGATTGATGTGACGGTCGGGCTCGCGCTAGAAAATGCGATTAAAGATGCTCTTGACGCGAATTGCCAAGTTTATCTGTTGTGCCCGAATGAAAGCACCCGCCAACAATTGGAAAAATTCCATGTTATTGATTTAGTACCTCAAGAAAATACATATAAATTTCGTTACGAGGCGCTCAAAGCGGCGTTGAAGCATGTCGAGAGTGATGAGCATCAGTTCCAAGCGGTTTAGACTGACAAATACCTACTCACGCCGCTGACTCTCAGCGGCGTTTTTGCAGTAGGGTTACAGCATTTCATATTTCCAAATAAATCGAATCGTGCAATTGTATTCATCGTTATTCAACGATAAACTGAATTACACTCGTGGCTCTCTAACGGCATACGCACGTTACCCACATCCGCACAAACCAACAATTACACTGAAAACTATGTATGCATTAGAAATTGAACAACTTCGCAAAACCTATGCGGGGGATTTGAGGCGCTGAAGGGTATTAGCCTCAATGTCGCCAAAGGCGACTTTTATGCCTTATTGGGGCCTAACGGTGCCGGTAAGTCGACGACTATTGGTGTGATCTCCTCTCTGGTCAATAAGACTTCTGGCAAGGTTAGAGTATTTGGTTATGACACTGACAAAGATCTGGAGCTGGCTAAGCAACACCTAGGTTTAGTCCCGCAGGAGTTTAACTTCAATCAATTTGAAACCGTTGAGCAAATTGTTTTGCAACAGGCTGGATACTATGGGGTGTCACGCCCTTTAGCGAAGCAAAGGGCCGAAAAGTATTTAACCAAGCTTGATTTGTGGGAAAAACGTAACGAACGCGCACGAAACTTATCTGGAGGAATGAAACGTCGTCTGATGATTGCCCGCGCCTTAGTCCATGAGCCTAAGTTATTGATTCTGGATGAACCGACGGCAGGCGTCGATATTGAACTGCGCCGTTCTATGTGGGAGTTTCTTAAAGAGATTAACCAAGAAGGTATCACGATCATTTTGACGACCCATTACCTTGAAGAAGCTGAAATGCTATGTCGTAACATAGGTATCATCAGCAAAGGTGAGTTAATAGAAAACACCACGATGAAACACCTACTCGGTAAGCTGCATGTAGAAACCTTTATTTTTGATTTAGAGGAAGGCGTCGAGGTCCCTCTGTTGAAAGGTGTAAACAGTCAAAGTGTGGTTAATGGTTCGCTCGAGATTGAAATTGAGAAAACTCAGGGGCTCAATAGTATTTTCAGTCAGCTAACAGAGCTGGGAGTAAAGGTGTTGTCGATGCGCAATAAAGCAAACCGATTGGAAGAGCTGTTTGTCAATATTGTCCGTGAGGGAGGTCAGTAATATGTATCGCCTATATTGGACGGCCTTTCGCAGTTTGCTGACGAAAGAAGTTAATCGCTTTACTCGCATTTGGGTTCAGACTTTGGTTCCACCAGCCATCACAATGACGTTGTATTTCATTATTTTTGGTAGCCTGATAGGTTCAAGAATTGGAGAAATGAATGGCTTCAGCTATATGGAATATATAGTGCCTGGTCTTATCATGATGTCGGTTATCACTAACTCTTATTCAAATGTCGCGTCATCATTTTTCAGTGCTAAATTTCAGAAAAACATTGAAGAACTGCTCGTAGCTCCTGTACCAAACTATGTCATTATTCTTGGCTTTGTAATGGGAGGAGTGGTACGGGGCTTACTGGTCGGAATTATTGTGACTTTTGTTTCACTATTCTTTGTTGACCTGCAAGTTGATCACTGGGGAATTATATTCGCAACGGTATTCATGACTTCAGTTGTGTTCTCACTAGGCGGCTTAATCAATGCAGTTTATGCGAAGACTTATGATGATATCTCTATTATTCCGACATTTGTCCTGACGCCACTGACTTATCTGGGTGGTGTGTTTTACTCAATAAGTCTGCTACCTGAATTTTGGCAAGGTGTGTCGAAAATAAACCCCATCGTCTATATGGTTAATGCGTTCAGATACGGCTTTCTCGGGGTATCGGACGTGGGTATTATGACGTCATTCGGTGTTCTGGGTGTGTTTGTCGTTGCTTTGTATACCGTAGCCCATTACCTAGTGACTCGTGGGATAGGATTGCGTAGCTAGCAGTTTGCTGGGAACGGACTTCGTCCTATGGAGAGCGGGAGCGCTTCGCTTTTGGAAACGGGAGCGGGCTTCGCCCTTCGGGATTAATTGTCATTCCCTAGACTGACGAAGGAAGGAGTAGGGAATCTCTTACATCGAGTCGGTAGCTTGATGAGATCCCCAACTCGTTCGTTCCTTACTCTTGAGGATGACCATAAAAACAAAAAGGGTTGATACTCTCATATCAACCCTTCAAACTTTTCTCGCTTCTCGCTTCTCGCTTCTCGCTTCTCGCTTCTCGCTTCTCGCTTCTCGCTTCTCGCTTCTCGCTTCTCGCTATTCAGCGCTTTCCGAAGGCGCTTCAGCGGTTTCTTCTTCTTTTGATTCAACCACCATTTCGACAACTTGGTTATCGATCAGGCGAGCTTTACCTAAGAAAGCAGACATTAGAATCACAGCTTGAGTGGTATCGGCAGTGATCCCTTGCAGGGTGCGGGCATCGCGAATAAAGATCTCATCAGGCTGCAGGCCTGCTGCGCGTAGCTGATCATTCGCATCTTCAATCACAGATGCGTAGTCATCGCGTCCGCCTCGCATAGCACTGCTGATCCAACGCATTGTGCGAGCCAAAACAGGGGCACGCTGTCGTTCATCAATCGTCAGTAGGCCGTTGCGTGAGCTCATCGCCAGACCATCCATTTCACGAACAGTGGCCACGCCTACGATCTCTATGTCCATGGCTAAATCTTCAGCCATTTTGCGAATCACGGCGAGCTGTTGGAAATCTTTTTCACCGAAGCAAGCAACATCTGGCTGAACGATGTTAAATAGTTTAGTGACGACAGTCGCAACACCACGAAAATGACCGGGACGAGAAGCTCCTTCCAGGATGTTTGATAAACTAGGAACCTCAATTGAACTGTGTTTATCCAGACCTTCAGGGTAGATGATTTCTTGGGTCGGGGTGAAAACGAAATCTACACTTTCGGCACCTAACTTAGTGAGATCGTCTTCTAAAGTTCTTGGGTAATTGTTGAGGTCATCGCTGCGTTCAAACTGCATTGGGTTAACAAAAATACTCACCACAACAATGTCAGCGTGCTCGCGCGCTTTACGAACCAGAGTGAGGTGGCCTTCATGGAGGTTACCCATCGTTGGAACAAAGGCGATTCTGCGACCATCACGCTTATACGGTTTGAGCTGCTCACGGAGAGCGGCAATTTCAGCAAAAGTTTGCATCAGTCAAATCCTTACGCAATGGTGTGGGCTTCACCTGGGAAGGCACCACTTTCAACTTCGTCTTTGTACATAGCAACAGCTTTACGCATGTCACCTGTTTCAGCAAGGAAGTCCTTTGAGAACTTCGGCATGTAATTGGCTGAAATACCAAACATATCGTGCATCACTAGGATCTGACCATCGGTCGTATTACCCGCGCCAATGCCAATAACAGGGACATCGCATACTTCTGTAATGCGAGCGGCAAGCTCGCTTGGAACACATTCCAATAGAATGATTTGTGCACCTGCGTCTTGAAGCGCTAGCGCATCACGAACCATTCGATCTGCTTTATCTTGATCGCGACCTTGGACTTTGAAGCCACCAAAAATGTTCACTGATTGAGGTGTGAGACCAAGGTGAGCGCACACAGGGACCGCGCGTTCTGTCAGCATTCTTACGGTATCGACTAGCCAATCGCCACCTTCAATTTTTACCATGTTTGCGCCTGCGCGCATGAGCTTTGCGGCGCTGTCACAAGCTTGCTCTGGAGTGGCATAGCTCATGAATGGCATATCGGCCATTAACAAACAATTAGGGCTACCTGCACGTACACAACGTGTATGATAAGCAATTTCTTCTACCGTAACAGGTAACGTATCGCGTGTACCTTGCAACACCATTCCCAGTGAGTCACCAACTAACAGTACTGGCATCTCCGCACTTTCAAATAGCTGAGCAAAGCTGGCGTCGTACGCGGTGGAAGTCGCGAATTTACGACCTTCCTGCTTCCATTTCATCAGGTCGTTTATGGTAATTTTTTTCATGATTTTTCCTTTTAAGGAGTTGGCTATGATTGCCAAGTACGCAGACCGTTTTGCTTGACTACATTGAGTAGTTCTTCCAGTCTGGTCCCACATGGGAGGGTTAAATTTGGTGCGATTTCTGCGAGCGGATAAAGCACGAACTCGCGCTCCTTCATCCCATAATGAGGAACTGTCAGGCGCTCGGAATCAATCACCTCATTGCCATAAAGAACGATGTCTAAGTCGAGGGTTCTTGGCCCCCAACGCTCGTTCTTACGGACACGCCCTTGCTCTTGCTCGATCGCCTGTGTGCAATCAAGTAGTTCAAGTGGCGTTAATTCAGTGTGGATCTCTACCACCGCATTAATGTAATCCGGCTGGTTTTGTGGTCCCATCGGAGTGCTACTGTACAGCATAGAAGTCCGACAAAACTCTGATCTTGGTAGCTTTTTTAGAGCTTCAATCGCACTTTCTGCTTGAGTCACAGGATCGGCAAGATTACTGCCGACAGCAATGTATGCCGTGATCATGATGATTGAGCCTTGCTCTTTTTCTTACGAAATGGCTTGCGACGTCGCTTCTTGCTTGGCTCAGGCGAATCAACATCGAGATCGGCAACCATGGCTTGGCGCATGTTACGTCCAGCGTTTTGGAAGGTTTCCCACCATTTTGCTAGCTGTTCAGTTTCACCACCTTCAATCTCTCCTCGCATTTCGAGGAAGTCATACCCCGCTCTGAACTTATTCAATTCCATCAAGCGGAAGGCGCGTTTGCCATTTCGGCGTGGCATGCGCAGTTGTAACTGCCAAATTTCTCGAATAGTGGCGGTATGGCGGCGTGGTATGGCAATAGTACGAACCTGATCATCAAGAATGTAGTTGCTCGCTTCCATGATAGCGTCGTAGTAAGGCAGTTTGCGCTTTTCCATCAGTAGGGCAGCACGAACCTGCAACGGATACCACAACATAGCAGCGAACATAAATGCAGGGTTGATACGTTTGCCTTCTTCTATGCGTTGATCGGTTGAATCAAGAACTAAGTCAAGCATCTGTTCTGTTTTGGAAGCGTAGTCTGCAGTGAAATCAGCAGAGATGATAGGGAACAATTGCTGGAAAAGATTGTATTCGCGCATCAGGTGATAAGTTTCTAGACCATATCCTGATTGCAGCATCTTCAGTGACTCTTCATACAGGCGTGCCGATGGAATATCACGTAGCAGCGGTGACATTTCTTCTATAGGTGCGGCCGTTTCTTCTTCGATATCGAAGTCGAGCTTTACGGCAAAACGAATGGCACGCAGCATGCGCACTGGATCTTCACGATAACGCGTTTCAGGGTCGCCAATCAGGCGTACTAATCGGTCTTCTAAGTCTTCATTACCGCCAGCATAGTCATGAATCGCATAATCACCGATGTTGTAATACATTGCATTGATGGTGAAATCACGCCGCTCAGCATCTTCATCTATGGTGCCATAGACATTGTCGCGTAACAGCATCCCTTCTTTGGATTGTTGAGAGATGTTTTTACTGGTTTCCTGATGGTGACCACGAAATGTCGCTACCTCGATGATGTCGCGGCCAAACATGATGTGTGCGAGACGAAAACGGCGACCAATTAAGCGGCAGTTTTTAAACAATTGACGAATTTGCTCAGGAGTGGCATTGGTAGCGATATCAAAATCTTTCGGGCTTTGACCCAGTAGTAGATCGCGTACGCCACCACCGACTAGGAAGGCCTCAAAGCCTGCACCATGAAGTCGGTATAGCACCTTCAATGCATTGTCACTGATTTGTTTGCGAGAGATATTATGCTCTTGGCGAGTAATAATGTTCAGAGATAGCTCTGGATAATTTTCTTTTTCGCTTGGTGTATAGTCGTTTTTATTCATGTGCTTTAGTGACTCGTCACGCTGATCTCTTTGGTTGTGAGCTGCGTTTGAATGTGCCTAGTCAGGACTTGCTTCTGATTCTGTTTATGCCCTAGGGGCGGATTTGCGGCTAATGATAGCTCACAGTGAGCGATTTGAGAATATTGGTGTGATCTCAGTCGAGTCTGGTAACTGGTTAACTTGCCAGTTTGAGACTCCCCACTCAATGATTTCTGGGACATTAGCTTGCTCTATTTCCTTTGGCATCTCAAAACCTAAAAAACGCATTGCTTCGATTAAAGCTGGTTTAGGCTTGCAGTTATCAATGGCTGGTGCGTGATTTTGCTTGGATAATTTATGACCATTTTTATCCAGTGCCAATGGCAAATGGAGGTAGCTGATAGGGGGTACCCCCAACACTTTGTACATACTTATTTGGCGACCTGTAGGCTCAATTAAATCTGCACCCCTAACCACTTCTGTGACCCCTTGATCAATGTCATCCAATACTACTGCAAGGTTGTAAGCAAACAATCCATCTCGACGCTTTATAATAAAATCTTCATCTGCCAGTTGACTAGGGATACTTAATTGTCCGTGTTTTTGATCGTCAAAACAATAAACAGGATGTGTCATGGTTAAACGCACGGCACATTCTTTTTGATTGTCGAGTAGCCGATGACGACACGTACCATTATAAAAGCCACCCATGGCTTTGACTTGCTTACGAGTACATTGGCAATAATAGGCTTGGTATGAGCCCAACCACTGTTCAATCTGGGCCTGATATCGCTCATGTCGTTGGCTTTGATATACAACCTCACCATCCCAGTGGAGTTGATACGCGTCGAGCGTACGAAGGATCAAGTCTGTAGCGCCTGGCATCTCCCTAGGCGGGTCGAGATCTTCGATTCTAACCAACCATTTTCCCTGTTGGGCCTTGGCTTGAAAGTAGCTGCCTAAAGCGGCGATCAAAGAGCCAAAATGCAATGGGCCAGAAGGGGATGGTGCAAAACGGCCTGTGTAACTCATCATTTATTATCGTATCAAAATCAAAAAGGGAGCGTATGCTCCCTCTTACCGTGTTTATTAACAGCGAATGCTTAGCCTTGCATCTGCTTTTCTTTAATTTCTGCCAGCGTCTTACAATCAATACACAGGTCAGCGGTTGGGCGCGCTTCAAGGCGACGAATGCCGATTTCGACACCACAAGAATCACAGAAGCCAAACTCGTCTTCTTCAATTTTGTTTAACGTTTTCTCTATTTTTTTGATGAGACGACGTTCGCGATCACGGTTACGAAGTTCAAGGCTGAACTCTTCTTCTTGTGATGCACGGTCAACTGGATCTGGGAAATTCGCCGCTTCATCTTGCATATGGTGAACGGTGCGATCAACTTCTTCCCTGAGCTGGTTGCGCCATGCTGTCAAAATTTTTGTGAAATGAGCCATTTGTTCCGGTGACATGTATTCTTCACCAGCCTTCTCTGTATATGGCTCAACCCCTGCAATGGCTAGGATGCCTAGCGCTTTTTTCTTCGGTTCTGGCATGCAGCATCTCCTACTAACACCTAATCAACTGCGCTCGCAGTTAGATTTTAAGGCGGCTATCTATAGCAAAAAGAACAATATGAGGCAAACTCTGGAGCGTAAACTTGTCGTCAATGTGAAGATGACATCATTTTTTTCTCAACAGGTGAAATCGATGCGTTCCATCAATTTCATCTCAGTGTTTGAAAGCTTTGCTTTGTAGCACAAAACTTCCACCCCTTGCTCTTGTGCGCTTTTCAACAATTGTGAATATTTTGCGTCTATATGGTGTGCTGGAGAGACTTTTTCAATGCCTGAATGTAAAACAGTGAACAAAAGTACTGCTCTGCTTCCATTTTGTGCCATTTCTGTGAGCTCTCTCAGATGCTTCTGGCCACGAGTGGTCACTGCATCGGGAAAATAGCCCTGTCCTTGCTGCTCTTCATCTAACAGCGTAACACTTTTTACTTCTATATAGCACGTTGGTTGATGTTGTGACTTGAGCAAGATATCAATCCGACTATTTTCAATGCCGTATTTCACCTCTGTCTTCAGCTCTTCATAGCCCTGTAATTCACTGATAACTCCCGATTCAATGGCCTCTACCGCCAACTGATTGGATCTCGCAGTGTTAACGCAAATATAGTACCCATGCGAGGTTTGTGTCAGTTCCCAGCTGTTAGGGTATTTGCGTTTCGGGTTGTCGGATGTGGAGTACCAAACCGTGTTGCCCGCAGTTGCACACCCTGTCATCGCGCCAGTATTGGCACAATGTATAGTACGTTCGCTGTTGTCGGGCAATAGGATGTCTGTCAAAAAACGTTTATAGCGTTTAATTAGGATTGCTGATTCGAGTTGGGGATCAAACTTCATTTGGGACTGGATTTATGTACAATACTCACATTATTACACCATAAGGTTTTTCCATTGTCACAGCTGCCTATCGAGAGCGTGATGCATGAGCTACTCTCAAGCGTGCGAACTCGTTCTCAAGTTATCCTCAAAGCTGCGCCCGGTGCCGGTAAATCGACCCGCTTTCCTCTGCAATTACTTCGTGAGAACGTCGTGGATGGGAAAATTATAATGCTTGAACCTAGACGCCTAGCCGCACGCAATATTGCTCGTTATTTGGCTCAGCAACTGGGAGAAAAGGTCGGACAGCAAGTAGGATATCGAGTGCGGGGAGAAACCCAGATAGGCCCAGAGACTAAATTAGAGATTGTTACCGAAGGAATCCTGACCCGAATGGTCCAGTCAGATCCTGAACTGGATGGTGTCTCACTGCTAATTTTTGATGAATTTCACGAGCGTAGTATTCATGCTGATACCGCCTTGGCATTTAGTCTTGAGATTCAAGATGCTTTTCGAGAGGATCTAAAACTGGTGGTAATGTCGGCAACACTTGACCAACGAGCATTGAGACAACTGATGCCGGATGCGGCATATATTGAATCTCAAGGTCGCAGTTTTCCCGTTGAATATCGCTATCAGCCACTAAAGCCCAATGAGCGATTGGAAGAGGTGATGGCCAAGCAAATTGCTTCGCTAATGAGCAAAGAATCCGGTTCTGTTTTGGCTTTTTTACCTGGTGTCGCGGCAATAAAGCGTGTTGCTGATAGAATGAGTGACCTGCCAGATAACGTCGAAGTATGTCCTTTGTACGGGCAACTTGGTTTTGCTCAGCAGCAAGCGGCCATTCAGCCAGCACCAAATGGTAAGCGTAAGGTGGTGCTAGCGACCAATATTGCTGAAACGTCAATAACCATCGAAGGAATTCGCTTGGTCGTGGATGCAGGGTTAGAACGAGTCGCGAAGTTTGATTTAAAAAGTGGTGTGACAAAACTGGAACAAAGCAGAATTGCGCAATCTTCAGCGGTACAGCGGGCTGGTCGTGCTGGGCGTATTGAACCCGGAATTTGCCTGCGTCTGTATAGTGAAAGCCAGTTGAATCAGCAACCAGAAGTCCCACAGGCTGAAATTCTTCACTCAGATTTGGCAGCATTAGCATTAGAATTAGCACAGTGGGGCGCAGCGAGTGCTGCTGAAATGAAATGGCTCGATGTCCCTCCTCAGAATAGCCTGAATCAATCACGTCGTTTGCTCAACAAACTGGGGCTTTTGGATGACAAATACCAGTTAACCGAACATGGCCGCCTAACAAATGAACTCGGCGTTGAGCCGCGAATTGCGGCGATGTTGGTGCACACTGAACTGCAAGTTTGGAAGAATACAGCCTCAGCGGTGGCGAGTTTACTAGAAGAACCGGAACATAACGTCCTCGATTTCATGCACAGTGTTGATCGCTTTAAGCGCGGTGTTCACAGTAAACAGAAAGTCGCGCAGCAACGTGGCCAAGTGTTAGCACGTAAATTGTCGATCAATTTTTCTCTTGAAGCTGTTGATGAGTCATTAGTCGCCGTGATCTTGGCGACGGCTTTTCCTGACCGTATCGGTCAACGAAGAAAATCGCAGACGGGGAAGTTCTTATTGGCGAACGGTCATGGTGCTGAAATGGCCGATGATGAACGCCTCGCGACCGCTGAGTATCTGGTAGTCGCTGATCTGATGCGCAGCTACTCTGATTCCTCGAGAATTTTTCTTGCTGCGGAACTAGACATCGTTGCAATCGAGAAATGGCTTCCTCAATTGATTGTGGCAAAAGAAAGTGTCGATTGGGATGAGCGCAAAGGGCGATTGATAGCAGAACATCAACGTCATTTGGGGCGCTTAGTGATTGAGCGTTGTCCACTCCCTGAGCCAGATAAACAAAAAATGACCGAGGCTTTACTAAATTGTGTACGTCGCAAAGGGCTGGATATATTAAACTGGTCGGATAGAAGCAAAGACACTCTTGAACGCATCCGATGTGCTGCTGAATGGTTGCCAGAACATCAATGGCCCGGTGTTTCCGATGCAGAATTGTTGGAGAATCTTGAGACTTGGTTAGAGCCTTATCTGGTTGGAGTAAGTTCAATCAAAGCGCTAGCTAAAGTGGATTTGGAACCTGCTCTGATGGCCTATATAGCTTGGCCACTTAATCAGGAAATTGACCAATGGCTGCCGACACACTACGTCGTACCTACAGGTTCGAAGAAGAAGATACGCTATCAACAAGGCCAAGAGCCTGTGCTTTCTGTTCGTATGCAAGAAATGTTTGGTGAGCAGAGGTCGCCAAACATTGCTGATGGCCGCAAAACGTTGGTTATGGAATTACTCTCTCCAGCACAACGGCCTCTCCAAGTCACAGGTGATTTAGCGAGCTTCTGGTCTGGTGCCTATAAAGATGTGCAAAAAGAAATGAAAGGGCGCTACCCCAAGCATGTTTGGCCAGACGATCCGGCTAACCATATGGCAACGACCAAAACTAAGCGACAACTGTAATCATGACCAAGAAAAAAACACCTGCGAGCAGTAAAACCAAAGCAACGAAAAAGCCTGCTCGCAAGCGGGCAACAGTGAAACGTAAAACCACGCCAAATGGCCAACGTCGCTGGTTAAAAACTCTATGGGGGGTGACTTGGAAGCTAGGTTTAGCTGGGTTTGCTTTGTTATTGTTTGTCGGTATTTACCTAGACAGTGTGGTTAAACAGCGTTTTGAAGGACAGTTGTTTGACTTGCCGACCGTGGTTTACGCTCGCATTCTTAACCTTTCTCCGGGTGATTCGATCTCGATTCAGGAAGTTCGCAATGAACTCGATGTACTCAATTACCGCAAAGTACGTCAGCCCCGTTATCCAGGTGAATATTCGTCGTCGTCAACCAAAATTGAACTGATTCGCCGCCCGTTTGAGTTTACCGATGGGCCCGAGCCAGATCGCCATGTGATGCTGCACTTTGATGGTTCAAGCTTACTTCGTATTCAGTCGCTCGAATCACCGGGAGACCTTGGCTATTTGCGGGTCGAGCCGAAGATGTTGGGGATGTTGGAGAAAAATCACGATGAACAGCGCCTGTTCTTAAGGCGTGATCAGTTTCCTGAGGTCATGGTGGATGCGTTGCTGGCGACTGAAGACAGAGATTTTTATCAGCATGATGGCGTCTCACCGTTTGCCATTGTCCGTGCATTAGTTGCCAACGTTAAGGCGGGTCGCACGGTGCAAGGGGGAGTACCCTAACGCAGCAGCTCGCGAAGAATATTTTCCTCTCCAGTGACCGAACGCTGTGGCGTAAGGTCCGTGAAGCCTACATGGCATTGATCATCGATTATCGCTACAGCAAAGATCGCATTCTGGAAGGCTATCTGAATGAAGTGTATTTAGGGCAAAGTCGTGGAGAAGCCATTCACGGCTTTGGACTGGCTTCTCGCCTATATTTTGGACAGCCGATTCAAGAACTGCGCATTGACCAGTTGGCGTTGTTGGTGGGTATGGTTAAGGGGCCATCTTACTACAACCCAGTGCGTTTCCCTGAGCGAGCCAAAGAACGTCGAGATTTAGTGCTTCGTCTGATGATGCAGCAGGGGATCCTGAGCGCTAACCAGTACGACATGGCAGCGAGTCGTCCGCTGGATATTCAGGATAATCCGCGTATTGCCAGCCGGCAACCGGCTTACTTCCAGCAGTTGAAGATTGAGCTGAAAGAGAAAGTGGGTGAGGCGTTTCAGTCGGATATTGGCCTCAGGGTGTTTACATCTCTCGATCCGGTTTCTCAACAAGAGTTGGAGCAGGCCATTGCCAAGAAAATACCTCAGCTTAGTAAAATCGCAGGCAAATCGCTTGAAGGGGCTGCAATCGCCGTTGACCGCCATACCGGAGAGATTCGCGCTATGGTCGGAGGTAAGCGGACAGGCTATGACGGATTCAATCGTGCGTTGAACGCCAGTCGTCAAATTGGCTCACTAGCCAAACCAGCGGTCTATCTCACTGCTCTGGAACAGCCTGATAAGTACAATCTTGCTACCACTTTGCACGATAAACCCATCAGCCTTAAAGGTTCAAAAGGCAGTGTTTGGTCGCCGCGTAACTATGATCGTAAGTTCCGGGGTGATGTCCCTTTGTACATGGCGTTGGCAAAATCTCTCAATGTACCGACAGTGCAGCTGGGTATGGAGCTCGGCATTCCAAATGTTGTCAATACTTTGGAAAAGTTGGGGGTCGACCGCAATGAAATCCGTCCAGTGCCATCAATGTTTCTTGGTTCTTTCACATTGACGCCATTTCAGGTCGCGCAGATGTATCAGACGTTGACCAATTCGGGCAAGAAAGCGCCATTGTCTGCGCTGCGTTCTGTGGTTGACTTAGAAGGTAATGCCCTTTTTCAGTCACTGCCGCGCATGTCTCAAACTATCGACCAGCAAGCCGCTTGGCTGACGACCTATGCTATGAAACGCGGCGTTTTGGAGGGCACTGGCCGTTATCTTAATCGCCAGTTTGCCTGGGCGGCGTTAGCCGGAAAAACCGGGACCAGTAACGATACGCGTGACAGCTGGTTCGTTGGTGTTGACGGACGCGAAGTGACAACTATCTGGCTTGGCCGAGATGATAATAAGCCAACCAAACTTACGGGCTCCAGTGGTGCGTTAAGAGTCTATGCGGAATATCTCAATCACCGCATACCGGAAAAGCTGTCGCTACCTTGGCCAAAAGGCGTCAGCACCCTCGGTTTTGCATCCACAGAACAAGGCAGCCTGCAACTGGACTGTAAGAATTCGTTTAAGTTACCCGTTTGGGATAAAAATGGTGTGCTTCAACAACAATGTGACAGTCAGCCTACTCAGTGGATAAAGAACATATTGAGTTGGTAAACAGTTGCTTGTGTCAATAATATAAAACTATCGACTTCTTTACGTATGCGAATAATACGGGAACTCTAGAGTGAAAAAACTAGTCTGGCTTTTATTTACATCTGCGTTTGTGTTACCACGCATGGCGTTTTCTGATACAAGAGAACTTGCCGTACCAGAACGGCCAAAAATCGCGGTGGTCCTAGCTGGTGGTGGTGCTAAGGGGGCGGCGCACATCGGTGTTTTGAAAGCGCTTGAAGAGCTCAGAATTCCAGTTGATTACATAACGGGCACCAGCATGGGGGCTTACGTGGGTGGCTTGTACGCAACTGGCATGAGTGCGGACGAGATTGAAACCCTGACCGAGACCATAGATTGGAACCGTGGCTACCGTGATCGGGTTGATCGCAGCCAGCGTCGTGTGCGTGACAAAGAATACGAAGACAGATTCCAACTGACGACAGACTTAGGTCTTCGCTGGGGGAAGTGCGTGCTGCCCGTGGCATCGTGCAAGGACAAGGAATGCTAAAAATCCTACGTGAATCGTCTGGCAACCTTCCACCGTTTAAATCTTTTGATGAACTCGCCATTCCTTATCGTTCAGTTGCAACCGACATTCTTGAGCTCAAACCTGTTGTCATCGAAAATGGTTACCTTGTTGATGCCATGATGGCTAGCATGTCAGTTCCGGGAGCCTTACCACCCTACGAACTCAATGACCAGCTTCTGGTGGATGGTGGGGTAACCAACAATATGCCTGTCAATGTGGCGAGAGATCTAGGCGCAGATATCGTTATTGCCGTTGATATCAGCACTGATTACAAAGACGAAGATGATTTTACTACTCTGTTCTCCGTAGCGGATCAATTGTCGAATTATTTAGTGCGCAGTACGACTAATCGCCAAGCGAAGACGCTGACGGAAGACGATGTGTTCCTTAAGCCACAAGTTGGTGATATGGAAACGACAGAATTTGACAAGATGCCTGAAGCGTTCAGAAAAGGTTATCAAATTACTATTCAAAACAAAGAGTTACTCAAACGCTACAGCGTGTCTTCATCTGAGTATCAGGATTACGTTGATCACAAAGAAGATGTACGCAGAAAGCTGCGATATGGCGACGAAATCACCGTTGATAAGATTGTTGTCCATAATCACACTCACTATAGTGATGCCATACTAGAGAAACATTTGGGCCTTAGTGCAGGTCATCGCTATAAAACGTCGGAAGTTGAGCAGAGTATTCAGAATCTTTACGCGTTAGATCGTTTTGAATTGATCACTTATCGCTATGATAAAATTGACGATCAGGACGCCTTAATTGTAAACGTCAAAGAAAAGTCTTGGGGTCCTAACTATGTCAACTTCCGTTTCTTCCTGGAAGATGACTTTGATACTGACAGTCAATACGCAATAGGGGTATCGACCAATTTTACCAATATCAATGAGTTTGGCGCTGAGCTGACTCTTAATGTTGAAATGGGCACAGATAAACTCATAGAAGGGGAATTTTACAGCCCGATTTTTTCCAGTTCTGACGTGTTCACTACTTTGGGCGTCACGTTCAGCAATGAAAAGGTCAATGTGTCTAACGATGTAGGGGAAGTGCCGTCACTCAAAGCGACTCAAGATTTTTTCCCGATATCGTTTACTGAGTGGGAATCTGAGTGGGCTGTGGGTTACCAAGATACTTTGTGGCGACGATTTAAAGTCGGTGTCAGATACACTGATGGCTCAGGAGAACTCGCGTCGCTGCCATCATTGGGTGACGTCTCATTTAAGCGATTAGGTGCGTTTGCCAATTATCGCATCGATACCTTAGATAACTACAGTTTGCCCAATAGAGGGCTGTACTTGAATCTGGATTACCTAGTGTCACATGATGAAAGTGTCGGCAGTTCAGGTAGTGTTTTCGCAGGTCATGATGAAGATACGGCTTATGAATATGGTGCTAAGATCGTCTATGCCAATAGCTTCTCGCGCCATACTTTGGTTGCGAACCTCGATGTTGGAGTGGTAGAAAGCAAAAATTCTTCTCTTATCATCGACCCCAAAGAGCTTGGCGGCTTCCTCAATTTATCTGGTATCCCACGTAATAGCTTGATTGGTCAGAACAAAGCGTTTGGTAGTTTGGTGTATCGCTACCGTTGGTTCGACAATGACTTTGGGTTGTTTTCTTCACCATTTTACTTAGGTGCGTCTTTTGAATACGGTGGTGTTTGGTCAGATCCAAGCATCAAACTCGATTCGGCGCCATTGTACGCTGCAGGTTCTCTGTTTGCCGGGGTTGATTCTCCCGTTGGGCCAATCATGTTTGGCTATGGCAGAACAGAACAAAACTACGATTCTATATACTTGATTATAGGGACGAGTTTTAAATAGTTATTTAATAATTCATTCAATCAATCATCTATTATCAAAGCAGGGAATTGATGAAATTAAGCAAAGAAAATCATAGAACTTTAGTCTTAAGTTGCTATGTTGGTCAAAATGATGAGATTTTAATTTATCGTTAAATTTGCTATCCTACTGCCCACAGTTTGGCCTCTCTGGCACTGTTTCTCACTCAAGATGAATGAAAAATATGGCAAAAAGGAGAGCCAAGTTTCCAAGGATGTTCACTTCGTTACGTTGAATAATAGTAATAATAACGGAGGAACCGCAATGAGAGGAAAAAGTCGTGCTTGAAGCCTATCGTAAACACGTCGCAGAGCGTGCTGCTGAAGGAGTTGTTCCTAAACCACTAGACGCCGAGCAAGTTGCTGGTCTTGTCGAACTTCTGAAAAATCCCCCTCAAGGTGAAGAAACTGTAATTCTTGACCTACTAGAAAATCGTATCCCACCTGGCGTAGATGAAGCTGCATATGTCAAAGCAGGTTTTCTGACGGCTATTACCAAAGGCGAAGTGGAATCGCCACTGGTAAGTCGTGAAAAAGCAGCTGAGTTGTTGGGTACGATGCAGGGTGGCTACAATATCGCTCCGCTAGTTGACCTTCTTGATGATGACGCGTTGGCATCTATTGCTGCAAAAGCACTATCTCACACTCTACTCATGTTTGATGCTTTCTATGACGTAGAGGAGAAAGCGAAAGCAGGTAACACTTACGCACAGCAAGTACTGCAATCTTGGGCTGATGCTGAGTGGTTTACCTCGAAAGAGAAAGTTGCTGAGAAAATTACCGTTAAAGTATTCAAAGTCACTGGTGAAACTAACACCGATGACTTGTCTCCGGCGCCTGATGCATGGTCGCGCCCAGATATCCCAGTGCACGCGAAAGCGATGCTGAAAATGGAACGTGATGGTATCAACCCAGACGAACCAGGAAGCGTTGGTCCTATCAAACAAATCGAAGAGCTACAAAAAGATGGTATTCCATTGGCTTACGTCGGTGATGTCGTGGGTACCGGTTCTTCACGTAAGTCAGCGACTAACTCTGTACTTTGGTTCATGGGTGAAGATATCCCATTTGTACCAAACAAACGTACAGGCGGTATCTGTTTAGGCGGTAAGATCGCACCAATCTTCTACAACACGATGGAAGACTCAGGTGCACTACCAATTGAGCTAAACGTTCAAGACATGAACATGGGTGACGTGATTGAAATTTACCCATATGAAGGTGTTGTGCGCAAAGGTGGCGCAGAAATTTCAAACTTTGAGCTGAGCAAGGTACTGCTTGATGAAGTGCGCGCTGGTGGCCGTATTCCATTGATCATTGGTCGTGGTTTAACAAGTCGTGCTCGTACTTCGCTTGGCCTAGAAGAAAACGATCTGTTTGCGAAGCCGATTGATCCTTCCGCATCAAGCAAGGGTTACACACTGGCTCAGAAGATGGTCGGTAAAGCATGTGGCGTTGAAGGTGTTCGCGCTGGTCAATACTGCGAACCTAAGATGACGACAGTCGGTTCTCAGGATACAACTGGCCCTATGACGCGTGATGAGCTAAAAGACCTTGCGTGTCTTGGCTTCTCAGCTGATCTAGTGATGCAGTCATTCTGTCATACTTCTGCGTATCCAAAACCAGTCGACGTCAACACGCACCATACGTTGCCTGATTTCATCATGAACCGTGGTGGTGTCTCTCTTCGTCCAGGCGATGGCGTTATCCACTCATGGCTAAACCGTATGCTTCTTCCTGATACTGTTGGTACAGGTGGTGACTCGCACACTCGTTTCCCTCTGGGTATTTCATTCCCAGCTGGTTCTGGTCTAGTTGCGTTTGCTGCAGCGACAGGTGTTATGCCGCTTGATATGCCGGAATCAATCTTGGTTCGTTTTAAAGGCGAAATGCAGCCAGGTATCACGCTACGTGATTTAGTTCATGCGATTCCTTACTACGCCATTCAACAAGGTCTATTGACAGTTGAGAAAGCGGGTAAGATTAACGAATTCTCTGGCCGCGTGCTTGAGATTGAAGGTGTTGAACACCTAACGGTTGAGCAGGCGTTTGAGCTTTCAGATGCTTCTGCAGAGCGTTCAGCGGCTGGTTGTACAGTTAAATTGTCTCAAGAGTCGATTGAAGAGTATCTAAACTCGAATATCACCATGCTTAAGTGGATGATTTCCGAAGGTTACGGTGACCGTCGTACTATCGAGCGTCGTATCACTGCGATGGAAGAGTGGTTGGCGAAGCCAGAGTTGATGGAAGCAGACGCAGATGCGGAATACGCTCACATCATTGAAATCGACCTAGCAGAAATTGATCAACCTATTCTGTGTGCACCAAACGATCCAGATGACGCTCGTCTACTTTCTGAAGTTCAGGGTACCAATATCGATGAAGTCTTCATTGGTTCTTGTATGACTAACATCGGCCATTTCCGCGCTGCAGGTAAGCTACTAGAACAGTTCGGTGGTCAGTTAGATACTCGCCTATGGGTGGCTCCACCAACGAAGATGGACCGCGATCAGCTAACCGAAGAAGGTTACTACGGTATATACGGCCGTGCTGGTGTTCGTATTGAAACGCCAGGGTGTTCACTATGTATGGGTAACCAGGCACGTGTGGCAGATAAGGCGACAGTAATGTCAACGTCGACACGTAACTTCCCGAACCGTTTAGGTACCGGTGCTAACGTTTATCTTGCTTCTGCTGAGCTTTCGGCGGTTGGTGCGATTCTAGGTAAGATTCCCACTAAGGAAGAGTATCTAGAGTACGCGAAGCAAATCGACGCGACAGCCGCAGATACCTACCGTTACTTGAACTTCCATAAGATGGATCAGTACACTAAGAAAGCGGACTCAGTGATTTTTCAAGAGCCTGCATAATTAGCTCTGGAACACTGAATGGCTGACTAAGCGCCCACCTTAAGGTGGGCGCTTTTTTTGGACAATGGGAACGGACTTGGTCCTATGGAACGCTTCGCTCTAGATGCGAGAGTAGTAGGATCTATTCTAATTCTGTCATTCCCTAGACTGACGAAGGAAGGAGTAGGGAATCTCTTCAAGTATGTCGTTGTTTTAAAAGATCCCCAACTCATTCGTTCCTCATTCTTGAGGATGACGAGAGTGAGTTGCAATTAATCATAAGAATGGAGTTTGTCGTCTATACCTCGCCTCACACCTTTAGTCCTTGTATACTCCCGCCCATTGAGTTAGGCAGAACCGCAAGAGGCGCCCTATGGAATTTGAGTTTATTAGAAACACTTTAATGGGCGAGTACTACGTTAAGTCGAGTATGGGCCATGAAATTGCTGGTCGCTGGTTGCAGGAAGAAATCGGTAAGGATTGGCAGAAGATAGAGCAGGTCGAGTCTATGCTAGAGGCTGTACACCAGTCTCCACTTCAGGAACACACCATGCTGGGTACTGAGATTTCCATCTCTATTCATGGTGATGAAGTCACCATTCAAGAGAATGTGTTGGCGCATGGGGAAGCGATGGCAGAAGACAGCGAGTTTAATTTTTATGACAGTGAGAGTACGGCCAGTTGTGGCTTAGATGACTTTGAGCTACTGATTGAACAATGGAAAGGTTTTCTGACCACCAAATAAATCTGCACTGATATAGTGAAGAATGAAATTATTGCCTCATTATTGTGATAAAGGCGCACCGTTATGGTGCGCCTTTTTGTGTATTTGGCCCTCTGCGATTAATAAATCATTAATTATCAAATGCTTAATAAGTTGGCATGTCACTTGGATTATTAAAGATAAAAAGGATGACAGCTTCAGAGAGGATGCGATGAAACTTATTAATGCGATTATCAAACCATTCAAATTAGACGATGTTCGAGAGGCTCTTGCTGATGTCGGTATCGAAGGTATGACGGTATCCGAAGTGAAAGGATTTGGGCGTCAGAAAGGCCACACCGAGCTTTATCGTGGTGCAGAGTATCAAGTGGATTTCCTGCCTAAGGTGAAACTCGAGATAGCAACACAGGCTGAAAATGTAGACCGCGTGATTGAAGCTGTATCCAAAGCGGCGCACACAGGAAAAATCGGTGACGGAAAAATCTTTGTTTATGACCTGAGCCAGGCAGTGCGCATTCGTACTGGTGAAATGGACGCTGAGGCGCTTTAAGAATTCAAAGAACTGGAGATAAAAAAATGGAATTAACAACCACAGTAACCGAATTACGTTATGCACTAGACACTTTTTTTCTTCCTCATTTCAGGTGCGTTGGTCATGTGGATGGCGGCTGGTTTTGCCATGCTTGAGGCGGGTTTAGTTCGTTCAAAGAACACCACTGAAATTCTGACCAAAAATGTTTGCTTATATGCAATTGCATGTACCATGTATTTGGTCGTTGGCTACAACATCATGTATGTCGACAATGGTGAAGGCGGCTGGCTACCTTCATTTGGTACGTTGATAGGAACACAAGGGGAAGGCGCAGACCACTCTCTAGAATCTGACTTCTTCTTCCAAGTGGTGTTTGTTGCGACAGCTATGTCTGTTGTGTCTGGTGCGGTCGCAGAGCGAATGAAGTTATGGTCATTCCTTATTTTCTCAATGGTACTTACGGCATTTATCTACCCAATGGAAGGTTACTGGACTTGGGGAGGAGGTTTCTTGTCAGAAGCGGGATTTAGTGACTTTGCTGGCTCAGGTATTGTACACATGGCGGGTGCAGCCGCGGCATTAGCAGGTGTATTACTGTTAGGCGCTCGAAAAGGCAAATACGGGAAAAATGGTGAGATTTACCCAATTCCGGGTTCGAACATGCCCCTTGCGACACTGGGTACCTTTATCCTTTGGTTCGGTTGGTTTGGTTTCAACGGTGGTTCTCAGTTGATGGTCTCTGACTTTGAGAATGCAACGGCAGTAGGTCAAATCTTCCTCAACACAAATGCGGCAGCAGCAGCTGGTGCGATTGCCGCTCTTCTGGTGTGTAAAACGACGTGGGGTAAAGCAGACCTAACGATGATCCTCAATGGTGCATTGGCTGGTCTGGTTGCCATCACTGCCGATCCGCTGTCTCCATCGCCAATCTATGCCGTGGCTATTGGTGCAGTATCGGGCGCACTTGTCGTGTTCAGTATCATTGCGCTTGATAAGCTCAAGGTTGACGATCCAGTGGGGGCGATTTCGGTGCACGGTGTATGTGGTTTCTTCGGCCTGATGGTTGTGCCACTGAGTAATGGTGATGCAACGTTTGGTGCTCAGCTATTGGGTGCGGCGGTTATCTTTGCTTGGGTGTTCGGTGCAAGTCTTGCGGTGTGGGCAGTGCTTAAAGCAACGATCGGAATCCGAGTGTCTGAAGATGAAGAATTGGAAGGTATGGACATGCACGATTGTGGTGTGGGTGCCTACCCTGAATTTGTGACTGTGAAATAAGTTCGAACAAGACACAGACTGTTACAAATAAAATACTCAAAAACCTGCCAAGTTCGGCAGGTTTTTGCGTTTTACAGCATTGTTTTCTAAATCATCATGAATATAATAACGCAACTGATAAACGTTATCATTACGAAGTTAAAGGACTGAACCAATGAAAAAACTGCTGACTCTTTCTGCTCTGGCATGTGCGACATTAGCACCGACTGCGATGGCTGCTGAAGAAGTGAACGTCTACTCTTACCGTCAACCTTTCCTAGTTGAACCTATGTTCAACGAGTTCACTAAAGAAACAGGCATCAAAGTAAACGTTAAGTTCGCAAAGAAAGGCCTAGCAGAGAAACTAGCTCAAGAAGGCGAGTACAGCCCAGCTGACGTGATTCTGACGGTAGACATCAGCCGTTTGTCTGAGCTAACTAAGCAAGACTTGGTTCAGTCAGTAGAAAGCGCTGTTCTTGAAAAGAACATCCCAGCTCAGTACCAAGATGCTGACAATGAGTGGTTTGCTCTGACAACCCGTACTCGTAGCGTTTACTCTTCACGTGACCGTGTTGGTAAGCTAGGTGATGATTTCACGTACGCTGATCTTACTAAGCCTGAATTCAAAGGCAAAATCTGTACTCGTAGTGGTAAGCACCCTTACAACGTTTCTCTCGTCTCTTCCATGATTGCTCATAAAGGCGAAGCGGAAACTAAAGAGTGGCTAGAAGGCGTTAAAGCTAACCTAGCGCGTAAACCTCAAGGTAACGACCGTGCACAGGTTAAAGCGATTAAAGAAGGTCTATGTGACGTTTCTCTGGGTAACAGCTACTACCTAGGTAAGATGGTGAACGATAAAGAGCAGAAAGCGTGGGCTGATGCGGTTTACATTAACTTCCCTAACCAGAAAACAACTGGTACGCATGTAAACATCTCTGGTATGGCAATGGCTAAGTACTCTCCGAACAAAGAGAACGCACTTAAGCTGATGGAATTCCTAGCGGGTGATAAAGCTCAAAGCATGTACGCTGAAGTGAACTACGAGTACCCAGTGAAAGAAGGCGTTAAGCGTTCTGACCTAGTAGCATCTTGGGGCGATTTCAAAGCTGACACGATTTCTCTCGATGAAATTGCCGACCACCACGCAGCAGCAATCAAGCTTCTTGATGAAGTGAAGTTCGACCTGTAATCGTTCGACGCTTTATATACACAACCTCAAGTCGCTCTTTTACAAGGGCCACTTGAGGTTGTTTGTTTATAAGGGTATAACAGACCCTTAAGCGTATTGAAGGTATATGAGATGTATTAGCAAGTGCATTTGATTGATGTATACCTGTGATTGTTAGGCGATGAAAGAAAATAATTATTTATGGAAAACCAGTAGTGGGACGTTAGCCCTGCTACTGGTTTTGCCGATCTTAGCGATATTCCTTACCTCTATCGGCGAGACGGATGACCTGTTCTCGCATCTGATGTCGACGGTAATGCCAACCTATACCTTTAATACGGTAGTCTTGGCCGCAGGTACGATGGCTCTGTCCCTAGTTTTTGGTATCCCTTCTGCTTGGATTATGGCCATGTGTCGGATACCCAGCGAGCGGATTTTACAATGGGCTTTAGTGTTGCCTCTGGCTATGCCGGGTTACATCGTTGGTTACATCTTTACTGATTGGCTCGACTTTGCCGGACCATTACAAATTTTGCTGCGTGATTTAACAGGTTGGGGCCCCGGAGATTATTGGTTTCCAGATATCAGAACGTTGACTGGCGCTATCATTGTGCTGGCATTGGTGCTTTACCCTTACGTTTATCTGCTGTGTCGTGCTGCATTTATGGAGCAAAATGTCTCTTTGCTGCAATCAGCGCGCTTACTAAAATGCTCTCCTTGGGAAAGTTTCTGTCGTATCTCGCTTCCACTTGTCCGCCCCTCCATTGCCGTCGGTCTGTCGTTGGTTGCAATGGAAACCATTGGTGATTTCGGTACGGTGAGCTATTTCGCCGTCAATACTCTGACCACTGCGGTTTATGATACCTGGCTCGGTTACTCAAGCTTGACCGCGGCCGCTAAGATTTCTGCCATTATGTTGGTGTTTGTGATTCTCCTGCTTAGCGCAGAGCGCTACAGTCGTCGTAAACAAAAACTATTCCAGAATCAGTTCAGTAGCCGGGAGGACTTTCGTTACGAGTTATCAGGCTGGAAGAAATGGCTGGCGCTGACTTGGTGCTGGGGACTGGTTGCGATTGCATTCTTGTTCCCGTTGATGCAACTGGTGATCTACGCTTATAAGTATTTTGCACAGAGCTGGACACCGGAATTCCGAGAATACGCGTTGAATAGCCTCTACGTTTCGCTATCGGCGGCCGTTATTGGGGTAATTGTCGCTATCACCGTGAATTTTTATAATCGCTTAGCAGCTAACCGTCAGGGGCTGGCGTTCATGCGCTTGTCTTCTATGGGGTACGCGGTACCGGGGACCGTGTTGGCGATCGGGGTAATGGTCCCGGTTTTGTTTATGGACCATTTGGTCAATGACATTGCCAAATTTATGCAATGGGGTAGGCCGGGGCTGGTTTTTTCAGGCTCAATGTTTGCGCTTATTTTTGCCTTGGTCGTCCGATTTTCTGCGGTTGCAATCGGCAGTATTGAAAGCAGCTTAAATAAGGTTTCGCCCTCTCTGGATATGGCTTCCCGCACTATGGGGTGCAATTCCAATCAGATGTTGTGGCGAGTGCATTTCCCTTTGATTCGCCGTGGTGCCTTAATTGCTGGCTTGTTGGTTTTTATTGAATCAATGAAAGAGCTGAATGCAGCGTTGCTGCTTAGGCCTTTCAACTTCGAAACATTGGCAACCTATGTCTACAACTTTGCCTCTGACGAACAACTCGAATTGGCAGCCCTACCTGCGGTGCTGCTGGTATTAGTCGGATTGATTCCCTTAGTTATGGTTAACCGTTCACTGGAGCATACACACTGATGAGCTGTGCATTATCAATCAATAACTTAACTTGTAAGTACGATGAACAGACAACCGTATTGGAATCTCTGTCGCTAGAGGTGGAACACGGTGAGATTGTTTGCTTACTAGGTGCGAGTGGCTGCGGGAAGACCACTTTACTTAAAGCGATTGCGGGCTTGTTGCCGCTCAGCTCAGGCTCAATGAGTTTGAACTGTATGACGATTGACGACGGTAAACACTGGCTGCCGCCTGAGCAGCGTAATATTGGTATGATTTTTCAGGATTACGCCCTTTTCCCACACTTAACTGTTGAAGAAAATGTGGCTTTTGGTCTGAAGACGTTGGCTAATGGTGATAGAAAAGCCAAAGTGGCAGAAATGCTTGAGCTGGTTCACCTGACAGGTTTTGAGGGGCGCTATCCGCATCAGTTGTCCGGTGGACAGCAGCAGCGTGTGGCTATTGCTCGCTCATTAGCATACAAACCTGACCTACTGCTGTTAGATGAACCCTTTTCTAACATAGACACTCAGGTTCGACACGAGTTAATTGCAGAAATCCGTAAGATCTTCAAAAAGCATGGCGTCACGGCGATATTTGTTACTCATAGTCGGGAAGAGGCGTTTGCCTTCGCCGATAAGATGGCGGTGATGAACCACGGCGTGATTGAACAGTATGGTACGGCGAGTGAGCTTTACTATCAGCCTTCGAGCAAATTTGTTGCGGATTTCTTAGGAGGCGGCAGCTACTTGATCGCGAAGCGTGTGTCTGAGTCTGAGTTTGAAACTGAGTTAGGGGTGGTTGAGGCGCAAGCTCAGCAAGAAATTCAGCTACAAGCGGAATGTGAGCTATTGCTGCGTCCACAGCATGTTCAGATCAGTGCGACTGAGGAGAGTAGTGTGACGGTTTTGGAGCAACAGTTTATGGGTGACCATTGCCGTTATGTGATTGATGCCAGTGGTAGCCGATTGTTGGCCAGTTCCGCGGAGCCACTGTCGATAGGTCAACCTGTCTCGGTTAAAGTTGAAACGCAAGGTGTATTGGCTTTTTAAATAACAAAACACCCAGCAAATCGCTAGGTGTTTTGAGCTCTAGGCTAGTTACAGTTGTAAGAATGTTTTGAACTGTTCAACGATGCCTTCTGCGGTCTCCTTGTCCGCCATCTCTGCAAAGATACGCAGAAGAGGCTCGGTACCAGAGAATCGGGCAATGACCCAACCGCCATTTTTGAAATAGACTTTAGCGCCATCTTCGTAGCTCACGCGTTCAATTTCAAACTCAAACTGTGGTAGTTGCTTCTCGACATATATCTTGTGGTGGAGTGCCTGCTTTTGTCCGGCTTTAAAGCTACAGTCTCCTTCAGCCGTATAGGCGTAGCCGTATTTGGTATAGATTTCATCAAGCAGCTCAGAAAGCTTTTTGCCTGTCACTGAAATCATCTCAACCAGCAGACTGGAGGCAAACACGCCATCTTTACCTTTGATATGGCCGCGAATGGTCAAACCGCCCGAGCTTTCACCACCGATCAACGAATCATCGGCTTCCATTTGCGAGCTGATGTGCTTAAAGCCGACGGGTACTTCAAAGCTCTTCTCACCGTGGTCAGCTGCTATTTTGTCGAGGATATGAGTAGTCGCAATGTTACGAACTACGGAGCCGGACCAGCCTTTGTACTCAAGCAAGTAATAGTAAAGCAGGATCAGCACTTCATTAGGGTGAATAAAGTGACCTTTTTCGTCGATGATGCCGAGACGATCAGCGTCACCATCGGTACCAATACCAATATCGTAACCTTGCTCTGCAACAAGATGTTTTAGACGATATAAAGTGGCAGCGCTGGGAGACGGCATCAAGCCACCAAAGTCAGGGTTTTTGCCATCGTTAATCACATCAACGTCACAGCGACCATTGATCAATACCGTTTGCAGCGCGTTTTTAGCCACACCAAACATAGGATCAATCAGTACACGTAAATTGGCTTTTTTGATCGCTTCTATGTCGATAAAATCGATAATCGAATCGACGAATTCGTTCATTGGGTTAATGATTGTAATCAGTTTATCTTCAACCGCCTGCTCAAACTCTACGCTTTGCACTTTATCGCCAGTTAAAGCTGCAATTTGAGTTTCGATCTTTTCAGTGATTATCTCATCGGCATCACGGCCCCCTTCAATAAAGACTTTAATGCCGTTGTAATCTGCTGGGTTGTGGGACGCAGTAATGCATGCCGAGTAGGCACAACCCATCGCTTTGGCTTTAAACATCACAATTGGCGTCGGAACAAATTTGTCGATGAAGCTAACGGGAATATTGTTAGCAGCAAGCACCTCGGCGAACCAGCGCCCCGCTTTATCGGATAAAAAACGACGGTCATAACCAATAATGAATCCTTTGTCGGCGACTTTCTCGTGGTTGATGATGTTTGCCAGCGCTTGGGCAACCAAGCGAACATTGTCTTTGGTAAACTCTTCACCGATAAATGCGCGCCAGCCACCAGTACCAAACTTAATCATTGCTTTAATCCTTTATTCAACAAAAGAGCCTCTGCGAGAGAGGCCCGTTGGGTAGTTAACCAAGTACAACGACGACGTCGTTGACGCTGCCTTTTGGCTGTACGGGTATCGCGGAGCCAGACACTTCTTCTCCATTGACTAGGATCGATTTGACCCCTTTGCTCACTGAGTCTGGGTTCTCCACTTTGATGTTGTACGTCGCCTCTAGCCACTGACGGGTCACTTCGAAACCCGGCCAGTTGGTTGGGATACACGGATCAATCGTCAGCCCGTCAAAACCTGTACGTACGCCAAGAATGAAGTTGGTGACTGCGAAGTAAGCCCAGCCCGATGTGCCAGTTAGCCACGGGTGGTTGGCACGTCCGTGATCTTGGTGGTCACGACCCATGATGAACTGCACGTAAGAGTAGGGTTCTGCAATCCGTTTTTCGATAATGTCATTTTGGTTGTATGGGTTGAGTGCATCGTAAAATTTCATTGCACGGTCACCACGCCCCAATTTCGCTTCTGCAACCCAAGCCCATGGGTTTGGATGTGAGAAGATAGCGCCGTTTTCTTTGACGCCTTGATAAACGCGAGTGACGAAGCCGATGTCATCGTTAGGTGTGGCGAAAGATGGAGAGTTGAGGTGTAAGCCATACTCTGAGAATAGGTTCTCATCAACCGCATCCATCGCTTTCTCACCACGCTCTTGAGAAACGGCACCAGACAATACTGCTAGCGTATTTGACTCTAAGTGAACTCGACCTTCTGTTTGCTGAGCAGTACCGATCTTGTCACCATCTTTAGTCAGACCACGGATGTACCAACCGCCTTCATCATCCCAAAGATGTGTCTCACATGCTTCACGAACGTTTGCTGCCATTTCGGTGTATTTCTCTACATCTGCGTCTTTGCCCAAGAATTTAGCAAGGTCGATGAACTCTTGTAGCGCCCAGAAATGGAGGAACGACACCATTGATGATTCGCCACCGCCTAGGTTCAGGCAGTCGTTCCAGTCTGCGCGTAGACCTTTACAGATACCGGTTTGACCTACGTACTCAGCCGAGAAATCTAGGGCAGCTTTCATGTGATCATAAACGCTGGCATCGCCACCATCTGCGTAAGGAATTATTTCGTCGAAGAAGCTGTGCTCACCGATTTCCATCACGTATTTACAGATGGTTGGCACTAACCATAGGTGGTCATCAGAACACGTGTCTTCAATGCCGTGGATTTTGTCTTCGTCGGAAGGGGTAGGAACAACCGTTGGTGACTTAGACGGTTTCACGTCTGCTTTCTCTGGATCGAACCAGTCTGGATCGAATAGGTGCAGACCATAACCCGCTTTCACCTGACCGCGCAGTAGATCAACGATACGCTTGCGTGTCATTGCTGGGTTGGCATGAGGGACTGAAATCGCATCTTGTGCGGTATCGCGGTAACCAAGGCCAGTACGACCACCTACTTCGATAAAGGATGCAAAACGAGACCACACCACACAGGTTTCAGCTTGGTATAGTGTCCAAGCATTAATCATGGTATCTAGACCTTGGTTTGGCGATGTCACTTGGAACTTGCCACAACGCTCTTCCCAGTGGGCTTTGATTCCAGCGAAGGCGTTATCGACTTCTGCTAGATCTTGGTATTGAGCACGCAGGCGTTCACCGTTGCCTTTGCCGATACCTAGAATGTAAGCAAAGCGAACTTCTTCACCCGGTTGGATGGTGAATTGCTTGTGTAGAGAACCACAGTGGTTATAACAAGTCTGAGCTGTGTTGGAGCATTGGCCTTTTTCTACGGCGATTGGGTTAGCTTCGTCGCGGTAAAGACCTAGGAAGCTGTCACGCTGACCATCGTAAGAATCTGGAGAAAACGTCGAAGCAAGGTAGTAGAAACCTTCGAAGTCGTTGGTGTTGTAGTACAGGTCGTATTCAATTACGCCTTCATTGTAAGTCGTACCCGCTGAGTACAGAGACATCTGATGGTTTTGGTTATCAGATTGGATATGGCTGAATGAGAATTCAACAAAAGAGAACGCGCTGATGGTGCGTGGTTTTTCAGAGGTGTTCTTGATCACCACATCCCAAATTTCCGCGTCTTCGCCTTTAGGGACGAAGAGTGTTTTCGTCGCGGTAATACCGCTGTATTTACACTTGAACTTAGAGTATGACAAGCCATGACGGACTTCGTAGTTTGCTTCATCTAGGCTTTTGGCCACTGGTTGCCAAGAGATTGACCAGTAATCACCTGTTTCATCATCACGCAGATAAACGTAATGTCCTGGGCGATCGAAGGTCGCATTCGGGCGGAATTTAGTCACACGGTTGTATTCTGGCGAGTTGTAGAACGAATAGCCTCCCGCATTGTGCGAGATCACCGTACAGAACTTCTCAGTGCCTAGGTAGTTTGTCCATGGCGCAGGTACGTCAGGGCGAGTGATGACGTATTCACGATTCTCGTTATCGAAATAGCCGTATTTCATGTTTTATTCCTTTTCCTACCGCCACTGAAACAGCGGCTTAATGTATTTGCTAGAGAAAACTGCTAAGGGCTATGGCCGTCAGCAAAAGTTATTTCCAAGGGTTGCGATAATTAATGCCTTGTTTATCCAGTAAAGATAAATGGCCTTTCAGCCTTGCTTGATAGTCGTGCCAGTCGCGATGTTGTTTCATTGTCCAGCAAGCTTCTGCTATTGCTGTCAGGCGAGGGAACACCATGTAGTCCAGCCGTTGCTGGTGGGAGACAAGTTCACACCATAGCGCGCACTGAATGCCGAGAATACGTTTACGGATTGGGTCTTCTTGTGGAATATCAGCCAGAGGTTCATAGCGATACGCGCTTTCGAGAGGAATGACATTCGCCCAGTCGACGCCAGGTTCCTCAGGGGAATAGTCCTGCGCCATATCCAGATAGGTGGATTGGGCCGGTTGTAGGACAACATCGAAACCTTGTTTGGCACACTTGAGGGCTGCCTCTTCACTCAACCAAGAATAAATTACGGTATCTTTGCTGACTTTATCTCCGTGCTGAGCTTCTTCCCAGCCGACCATACGCTTGCCCAAAGAGCGTAATTTTTGCTCGGCATATCGCAGCAGGTGCCCCTGAAGCTCTTTGGTATTCTGGTAACCTTCAGATTCCATTAATGCTTGGCAATTCGCGCTCTGAAGCCAAACGCCATCGGGCACTTCATCGGCGCCAATATGCACCCAAAGGGCTGGAAACAGACTGGCGACTTCTTCAAGCACTTTATCGAGAAACTCATAAGTCCCCGGTATTGCAGGAGAGAGAACATTATCGGTGTAATGCTGAATACTGCGATATTCCGATTTGTCGCTCGGATCGAGCAGTAATTCTGGAAGGGCTTTAATCGCTGCTCGGCAGTGACCCGGAATATCAATTTCAGGAATCACGGTAATGCCTCGCTCTTGAGCATAAGCAATCACTTCTCTTACCTGATGCTGAGAATAATACCCGCCATATACTGGCGAAATGTGGCTAAACTGCGGCTTGAGTTCCGAGTCTCTTCCACGAAATGCCCCTACTTGCGTGAGCTGAGGAAAAGCGTTGATCTCCAGTCTCCAGCCTTCATCATCGGTTAAATGCCAGTGAAAAGTATTGAACTTGTAATGAGCGAGTTGGTTAATTAACCGTTTGATATCGTCGATTGGATGGAAATGGCGAGCGCAGTCGAGCATCATGCCTCGGTATTTAAAGCGAGGCTTATCCATTACCTTGACATAAGGCACTGTTAATTGGTCGTTATCTAGTGTTATGAGTTGCATTAACGTGGCACTGGCATGTACGAAACCTGCTGCCGATGCCGATTCAATCCTGACACCGGTAGCGGATACGATAAGCTGATACTGACTTTCATCCAGAGTTGGATTATTGCGAAACAGGATTTCGCTTTGACCAATAGCCTTGGCCTGATAGCCAAATAGAGTAGTTAGTTCTTTCTCTAGCCAAGTCGCGGCTTTTTCCGCTTGCGCAGTTTGCAGGGTAATCTGGCTGGAGGCCGATAAATGAAAGGTTCCACCCTGATAACTGATCTGATTTGGTGCCGGGATCAGTGAGTGCTCTGCAGCAGATATCGGGTCAAGTTGGGTGCGCTCTTGATAGGGGGAGGCGAGAGCAATAGGCGTCAACGTTACTGCTAACTCACTGGCACCATTGTCACTGACAATCAAAGCATCTTTGAGGCCGTCAGTGTAAAAGCGCAATGGCGCTGTATTGATGCTAAATTCGCAGTAATAATGCTGATTTGCGTCGAGTGTGTGGCTATCCGGAGTAACAACGCAAAAGCTGCCTGTTTGTTTGATCGAACCATGACGAAAGCTATCAGGAAGGATGTAGCGGTCAATGATGAACTGCAAATGCCAATTGTTTAGTGCTTGATCCGACAGATTGTGCAGCGTCAGACCAAAACGACAGTATTGCTTATGCTCTGACAGAACGGTGAGGTCAATACGATAACTCATGGTATCCCCTTTAATACAGGTTGTGCTCTGGTTTGCCAGCAAACATTAATGCCCCATCAATGGCATCGAACTGGGGTTCAACAATCCACTGTTGAACAGGAGGCGAAAGCCAGTCATGCATACGCTCTGCTATGCTGCCCATTAGGCAGATTCGGTTGGCACCTTTCTTATGTAAGGCGAGAATGAACATTTCAATGTCTGCTGCAGTTTGCTTAAGTAACGAGATAGCTAATGAATCGGCTTGGGTCGCATGGCGAAAAATCATTGGCGAAAACTGGCCATAGTCACAGGGTAAGGCGTTTTTCGACCAACTCACAATTTGGTCGACATCGTTGGAGAAGTGGGTCATCACTTCTTGGCATAAAGGTGTTTTTTCACCAATACCATCTTCAGCAAGGAGTACTTTTTGAATCAGTGTCAGCCCCATCACGGCGCCACCGCCTTGATCGGAAATAGGAAACTCTCGCCCCCTACAACATGCTGCTCATTGCCGGACAAATAAATGCCACAAGACCCTGTCCCAGCAATCATAATCGCCCCACTGTCGCCATTGTGAGCGCCTAAGCACGCCCCATAAGCATCAGTGTTGAGTACGATAGAAGCGAAAGGGTGGGCTTGAGCCATAAACTCATGCCAAACCGACCTTTGTTCTGCCCCAGCCAAGGCTAACCCTAAATGCATGTGTTTTAGTTGAGATGAGTCGAGTCCAGCTTCTTGAGTAGCAGTTGTTACCGCGTCGATAATTGACTGAAGTGCCACATCGACCCCTAAAAGAATATTGGCGCTGCCACTTTTACCTTCTCCAAGTTGCTTACCGTGTTGATCCCTGATGCGTGCTCGGCAAGATGTGCCTCCGCCATCAATTCCGACAAAATACTCAGTCATGTTAGTGCTCCTCTACGCGACTGAAATGAGCTTGCTGAGCCATGATGGCAAGTAAATACCATGCACTATGGGGAATCCATTGCTCGCCCCAGCGCCAGTTTTGTAGCATGTCGTCTTTTTGTCCGGTTGGGTTAAATGCAATATCGTCTGAATCGTCGAAGCCTGCCGTTATGCCGTTACAAATCCCTCCTTTGGCATTAAAAAAACCAAGGTGTGGTAAATAGTCGGGATTGTTGCGTCCGTGCCCATCTAACATGCACATGTCATACGGGTTAAGGCCGAGAATCCAATTGAGAGCATTTTGGGCAAACTGGTTGAGCTTGTTTTTTTGCTCAGCGTCGCATAGATGCCGCTGAGCGAGGTACGCCATTGCAGACAATGACGCTAAACGGGCATTTTCTCCCTGCCACCAATAGCCACTCTCATTATCCTGAGCGATGAAGAAAGCGTCCTGTTTTACTTGATTAACGCCTTTTACATACTGACGTGGATAGCCAAAAGGGTTGGCGACTTTAGTGGAAACCGTCAGTTCAAATTGACAGGCATACGTGATGGTATCGACTGTTGATTGGCGTCGTTGTGAGTCATCTTCGATCTCTAAATACAGGCATAGAGCAATGACAGGTAAGCCAGCTTCCGCCGCATGATAATAAGGGCGTGAGCCGTCCTTATTCGCTGACCAGAAATTCTGGATAAGTGCATCTGACTGCTGTCGCTGCGTTAAACGTGCCGCCCAGTATCGGCTTTCTTCAAGATAGAAATGCTTTTGCGTTGTTTGGTACAGTTCTGCGCAGGCCATCAGTGCGCAATACTCATCAATAATGTTTTCTTCGCCATCATTGAGGTAGTGACAATTGAGTTCTTTCAGGTGGTGGTAACCGGATTCAGCAGCATTCAGGTATTGCTGCGTGGTAAAGTCGCCATGGGTATCCAAACGTGCTGCTGCCGCTAATGCTGCTATGGCTATGCCACCACCTTGACGAAAGCCGGCCTGAAAGTCGTCTGATTTGTGGCCGTCTTGCGTTGCGTAAGAGCATATCTCACGCTGCTCTGGGTCTTTCGACCACTTATCAAAGATTGTGGTATAGAAAAATCCCGATTCGTGCTGCATCCGGACCAGAAAATCGGCACCAAATAAGGCCTCTTCTTTGAGACGTAACTGAGTGAAGCCTGCCAGCTTTGCGTTGGTACTGCATAACTTAAGACCTTTGAGTATATTCCACACCACCATTGGAATTTGTTGTGGGTTCAGATAGTTGGCATAAGAGAGATGACTTAAATATTTGCTGACGTCACCAGAGGCATCGTACCAGCCGCCACGAACGTCGACAGTTTGACTGCTGTTTAATAGCGGTATGTTTTGATCCCGACGATCATAGATGCCGCTGCTGCGTTGGGATTTAAAATAGTGCAGTACGTCAGACAGTGTGGAGGTGAAGAGCAGATCTTGTTCGATCGAAAAAATAGAGGACTGACAACTATTGTATTTGAGGTAGTAGCGCCCTAGTGTTTTCACGTTGGAAAAATCAATGCGAAAAAAATACCCCTGGTGCCAATTTGCCACTCGAGTCCCAATCTCAACATCCAGTGACGCAACAGTCTGATGGTTAACTGCACAGACCAAAAGGGCAGTGAAAGAGGGTAGGTTGGGTCCATCTGCCATCAGAATAGCCTGTTTTGGTCCCAGGGATTCATAACCAATATGGTTCGTAAGTAGCAGCATTAAAATCTCCGAGCAAATCTGATGAGCCAAGTTTTATAGGCTGGCTTCAACATGGTTTTAGCTTTGATATAAGTAACAACGTACAAAGTGGTTGTCTGACAGTTGAGTGACTTCTGGCAATTGTTCTCGGCATTGATTGGTTGCATGCTGACAACGTCCAGCAAACGGGCAGCCTAGGGAGTTAGGTGTCCAAAGAGGGATCTCACCTTTCTTGCCTTTAAGCTGTTCATGGATCGACTTGCTTGGATCCGGCACAGCGGAAACCAGTAATTGAGTGTATGGATGTTGGGGGGTGTGAATGATCTCTTCTGTATCTCCCCATTCGACCATGTGACCGACGTACATTACGGCAAGATCTTCTGCGATGTAGCGCGCGGTTGCGATGTCATGAGTGATATAGAGCAGTGACATCTGTTTTTCAAACTTCATCTCTTCCATCAAGTTAAGGACGCCCGCGCGAATCGAGACATCCAACATGGATGTTGGTTCATCCGCGAGTACTACCTCAGCGCCAACAGCAATATTACGCGCTAGGTTGACCCTTTGGCGTTGACCGCCGGAAAGTTGGTGCGGGAATTTTTGCGCGGTTTCCTTAGGCGGAATGAGTCCTACTTGCTCAAGCAAGTCGTAAACACGTTCTTCCAATTCCTTCTTATTCCCCGGTTTGACCTTTTTATGGATCAGCAATGGACGGGCAATATGATGGAAAATATTATGGGTTGGGTTTAGAGATCCAAAGGGGTCTTGCCAGACCATTTGCACGCCTTCGCGATAGGCCATTAGATCAGAACGAGAACCAATGCTCTGGATATCACGCCCCTTATATTCAATGGTGCCGCTGGTTGGGGCATACATCTTTGCGATCATCTTGGCAGTGGTCGATTTGCCTGAGCCTGACTCGCCAACCACTGACAAGCCGCGACTTTTGTACATTTTAAACGATACGTCGTTTATCGCGCGCATCATGGGTTGCTGCAGCGCATTACTGTTAATAGGAAAGTCTTTAACGAGATTTTTCCCTTCCACTAGTAGTTCACCAAATTCTTTGCTCATTATTGTCTCCAGTAATCGTTATGTTTTTGTCTTCCAGCGCTAGAGTTTGACTTGGGCTATTGGCTCACCATAGAGGTGGCAGTTTGAGAAACGACTTGGTTCTATTTGTTTCAGTTGAGTTGGTATCTTGGTACAGGCTTCGTGGACACGATCGCATCGTGCTTGGAATCGACAACCTTGTGGAATTTCCAGCAGGTTGAGTGGGTTGCCAGGGATACCAGTCAACTTGGTTTTAGGACCAGTGAGTGGAGGAAAAGAGCTTCCCAGCCCTTTGGTGTACGGGTGGTAAGGGCTTTCTAAAATTTGCTTCGATGGCGCCACTTCGATCAATTCACCGGAGTACATAATGCCGATGCGATCTGAGAATTCGACCATCAGCGAGAGATCGTGGGTAATGAACAAGATAGAGAAACCAAATTCTTCTTTCAGAGCGTAGATCTTCTGAAGAATCTCGCGTTGTACCACAACATCTAAAGCAGTGGTGGGTTCATCCATAATGATCATTTTAGGATTGAGTGCGAGGGCAATGGCGATAACCAAACGCTGGCGCATTCCACCAGAAAACTGGTGAGGGTAGTCAGTCAAACGGCTTGGATGAATGTCTACGATCTCCAGTAACCCTTCTGCGCGTTTACGTGCTTGTTCACGCGTCATGTTGGTATGACGCATAATCACGTCGCAAAATTGCTCTTCCATAGTTAGAACGGGGTTCAGCGCATTCATCGCACTCTGAAATACCATTGACATTTCGCTCCAGCGAAAGGCTTGCATTCTTTCATCGCTGTAGTTGAGGATGTTTTCGCCATTGAAGATGACTTGGCCCCCGGTAATAAATGCAGGCGGCTTGTGCAATCGCATTAACGAGAACGCGACCGTTGATTTTCCGCAGCCTGATTCGCCCGCTAAGCCAAAGACTTCACCTGGAGCGATATCAAAGCTGACATTGTTACAGGCGCGCACGTCGCCCGCTGCTGTAATGTAATCAACACATAAGTTACGGATAGAAATGAGTGGGGCTGTCATAATTATTTATCTCCGCTCCAAAGTGCATTTTGTGGTGCCAGTTCTGGCTCACGTTCTTTTTTGTCTTGCTGGGCTAGTTTTTTCCAACGCTTCATCCCTTTGTGCGAGCGCAGCTGCGGGTTAGCAATTTCGTCTACAGCGAAGTTAAGCAATGCCAATCCAGTCACAAGTAAGACAAGGGCCGCACAGGGTGCAAACAGTTCCCACCAAGCGCCAATAAGCATTGAGGATGAAGTTTGAACGTTGTACAGCATGATGCCCCAGCTAACGGTATTAGGGTCACCTAAGCCAAGGAAGGAAATGGTCGCTTCCATCATGATGGCGTACATCACTGAACCAATGAAACTTGCGCCAACAATTGGGATTAAGTTCGGTAGGATCTCGACAAAGATGATGCGCCAAGATGATTCGCCGAGTACTTCTGCGGCTTTAACGAACTCTTTCTCACGTAGAGCTAAAGTTTGTGAGCGAATGACCCGAGCGCCCCAGGCCCAAGCAGTTAGGCCAATGATCACGGCGATGGTTAATGGTCCGGCCTCGCCAATGAACGCGGCCAATACGAAGAGTAGAGGGTACTGTGGAATAACCAACATGATGTTCATTGCTGCGGTTAAAAAGTCATCGATGCGACCACCGAAATAACCCGCTGAAATGCCGATCACAGTAGCTAGAAAGCACACAGTAATACCAGCACCAAAACCGACGGCAAGTGATACACGAGCACCGTGGACAAACTGCGACCAGACATCGCGTCCCATGCGGGTGGTGCCAAGTGTGTGATCGGCTTTTTTCGACATCAACAGCGTGCGGCGGTCTGTTGCTAGGTTTTCTGCCACCCAGCCGTCTGGGTTGGCTTGCGCTGATTTCACGATGAAAGCTGGGTACTCGTGTGGGTTACCTGTACGTTTGTCCGGTGCGTGTTTACTGAGCAGAGGTGCTGCAAGCGCAATAAACAAGAAGATGCCGATGATGATGCTACCAATCAAAGCGATTGGGTTACCTATGATGAGTTTGATGAATCCCTTCATGATTATTTGCCTCCCTTACGTAGGCGAGGGTCAAGAACGACATAAAGCATGTCAGCCAATAAGTTAAAGAACAGCATGAATAGCGTCATGATCAGTAGCTGGCCCTGAAGAACTTGATAGTCACGAGCTTTAATCGCATTGAAAAGTACTGAACCTAAACCTGGGTAGTTGAAGATGATTTCGATGATCAACTGACCACCAATCGCCATACCTAGCGCCATGGATAAGGCGGTTACACTAGGCAATAAAGCATTTCGTGCTGCGTAATTGAAGACCACACGGTTCTCACTCAAGCCTTTGCCTTTGGCCATTGTGATGTAGTCTTCTGCTAGCAGGTTAATCATGTTGTTGCGCATATTGACAAGGAAGCCACCGATCTGAACAACAGATGCACAGAAAAGAGGAAGGACAGCGTGATAAGCCACATCTTTAATGAATGCCCAACTCGTCCAGTCTGGAGAAGTGCCGGCGGTATACGCATAGCCAGTCGGGAACCACTTCAAGCCAATCGCAAATATGAACATGGCAATCATAGCAATGACGACTTGTGGTACGGCTTGAATGATCAGCATGCCCGGTGTAATGAATGCGTCGTACTTGCTACCGCGCTTCCAAGCCGCGTAGATACCGAGAATAGAGCCGATAGAAAAAGACAGAATGACCGCTGTGCCCGCCAGAAACAGTGACCAGCCAAATGCGCTACCTAGCAAGTCATTAACGGCGAGTGGGTAAAACTGTATGGAAGTCCCCAGTTCCCAACTGAGTATGTTTTTCATGTAGGCGACGTACTGGACAAAGAGTCCACCATCAACAAAACCCAGCAGTTCTTTCATTGCGGCAATGCGCTCAGGCGTCACTTGGACAGATGCGTTAGCAAACATCATGGTGACCGGATCGCCCGGCATTGCCCGTGGAATAATAAAATTAAGTGTCGCGGCTACTAAAAGTGCGACAAAGTAAAATGACAAACGTCTTAAAAAATAACCCATAACTTACACCTTACTCGCCCAGATTTTCCCTGTTTCTGGTTTCAGGTCGCTCCTAGCGAAAGTCAAAATTGAGAGCGAACAATCCCCTGACGACTGGCGCCATACTTTAATTGGTTAAAGTTTTTGGGGAAAAGGCGGCGCACGGAATGTGCGCCACGCAGATGAACGCTTACTGAACTGGTTTTAGGTCCAGAACGTGAAGTAGACGCTCAGGAATACCAGCCCAAATGTTTGGACGGCCCTTGGGATTGTCTTTATTCCACCAACCAGTGAAGCGAGTTGTGTTGTATTGATACATGTAAGCACCAGACATGACAGGTACAGTTACTTGATCTGCGGCAATGATTTGCTGGATGCCGTGAGCAATTTCTAGCTGCTCGTTTTTATCCGCTGTTTTGTAGAAGCTGTTAAGTAGGCCATCTAGCTGATCATTTTTGTAGAAGTGCATGGCAAAGCGAGGCATGCCATCACCAGATTGCAATGCTGAGTTGTAAGCACTGTTCCAGTAAGTGTAGGGATCTGCACCATGGAAGTAGTTGGTGTACGAGACATCGTAGCTACCTTCCAGCATGGCTTGGTTATACACAGAGAAATCCGGTGTACGAGCTTTGGCTTTGATGCCCACTTCAGCGAGCTGTTCTACCGCTAGCTGAACAGTATTGTTGAAGTCTGTCCAACCGTTTGGTGATTGAATCAAGAGCTCAAATGATTTACCTGACGGCGTGTCTACAAAGCCATCTTTGTTGACATCTTTAAAGCCTGCTTTGTCTAGCAGTGCTTTTGCACCCCTGACATTGTAAGTGTTGTACGCTTTGTACTTATTGTGAACATTCTCGTCAGACCAAGCTTCAAATGCATAACCAAGGCCTGAAGCAAAGTCGTTCACTGTACCGCCACCGTAGTAAGCGATATCAATGATGGTTTGACGATCCAGTGCCATAGAGAACGCGCGACGGAAATCAACATTGTTCAAGGCTTCATGCTTAGCTGCATCTGGGTTCTTGAAGTTGATGACGAATGCCTGAGTACCCGCTGGTGGATACCAGTATTGGTGGCTAGGGCTTGACGCTGCGTACGTGCGGTCAATATCTGGAATAAAAGACGACGTCCAATCCATTTCGCCGTTAACCACTTTTCCAAGGAACTGATCATTGTTGGCGATTTGAGGGACCCGAAGACAATCCACTTCCAAGTTGTCTGCATCCCAGTAATTCGGGTTACGACACTGAATGTAGAGTTGCGCAGTAAAGGTATCGATTTCAGTGAATGGGCCTGAACCTACCGGGTTTTCGTTCGTGAAGGTCGCTGGGTTTTTAACATCCTTCCAAATATGCTCAGGAACAACTGGCACCTTAGCAATTTCGTAAGGAACGTTAGAGTTCGACTCAGTTAGGCGGAATTTGACTTGGTAGTCATTCAGTTTTTCAACACCAGCTACCCAAGAGTTGATACCACTTTGGTCCAGCTCTGGCTTCTCTTTTACTAGGTTAAAAGAGTAAACAACGTCGTTAGCATCAAAGGTTTCGCCATCTGACCATTTCACGCCTTTACGAATATCGAAAGTAACGCTCATTAGGTCATCAGACATTTTGAAGCTTTCAGCCAAACGGAATACAGGAGTGTTACCATGCATTTCGTTAAACACAACAAGAGGCTCGTATAAGAAGTCTGTTGTTGTGTGAAGGTTCGTGGCTCCTAAATACGGGTTAAAATTGCGTACAAAAGTGGTGAATTCTTTAGGGTGTACTGTTAGTTCACTGCGTTCAGCGGCGGTAGCGACAGAAGTAAATCCTGTTGTCGCTACTGCAAAAATTGCTGTTGCTAGCGTTGTTCTTTTAATATTGGCAAGCATAGCTGTTCCTTACTATTTGCTTTCATTTCACTGTATGGAATCGAATGTCGTCAATGGATAGACGCTCCCTAAAACCTACCTCAATCGTATCCTTAATATGCGGAGGAGCATAAGGGGATTGAGTGGCCTGTAGGCCTTAGGCAAGTTAAGAAAACACCTTTACGTTAAATTTGGCAATTGCCCATCTCGTTAAAAACGTTAAAAAACACACGAAAGACGTTAATTTCGTTAATCCACTCTTTTTTTGCTCAAATATTGACTCGTTCTTTGATTGGAGTTGGATCGCATTATTGAAGATGATTAAGGTTGAAAGTGAGTGGTTACTTTTGTTTTGTGTCTTTTTATCTCTTTGGTTTTATTCTGTTGTTGAGTATGTGAGACCATTGTCACTAAAGAGTTTTAGGGTTAATTTATAACGGAAAATTAATTCTGCCGTCTTGTTGTGATTATGTTCGCAAACTGAGTTATTTTCTTCAATGAGTTGCTAAATAACGGTCACTTTGGTCTAGTAAGGGCCACATAGCATCGGATTTTTCCGCTTAAATTTAAGTTGTTTTATATTGTGTAAAAACTTTTGATATCCACCTCATTTGATGAATTTGTCTTTGAGAGAGGTTAGACAAAACAAAGCCCGCTGGGCGGGCTTTTTAGTTGAGGCATCTAGTTGGTAAGAAGGTATTGAAGCTTGTCTCGCAAGTGTTCAATATGAGTGCGTTCTGGACTCATTTCCTGACAATGTTCCAAAATGTAGTCCAAGGAATTTAGAACCGTTCGCCAGCGTGGTGTTTTTGGTAAGGTTTCTATTCGAAGGTATTTATCCAAAGTACGGGTTTGCAGTGTGCTCCGGTCAAGATATACACGCCACAAACCACTTTGTTCAGCGAATACAAACTTGCTTTGGCCGGTAACATTCTCCCAGTAGAGCAGAGCACTCGCCATTGAATCGACCAGCACTTCACGCATGGTATCTTGCTTAGATTGGTTTTCCGCAGTCACACGATCAGCCAAGCGTGTGAATTCTCCACCAAGTTCTTTCAATTCCTGAAGCTTCGCTTTGTCACCTTCAAAAGCGTAGCTAGATAGTGCTTCGATGGCTGTTTCAAGATTGGTGATTCGCGCCGCATTGACTCCGCCCCCAACATCGAAAATATACATGGATTTTAGTCCTGACCCTTCAGGAAGTTTTAGTATATCTGCAGACAAGTGCTGACGGACATCTTCGACATATACATCAATGACACCACAGTAGTGCGGCTGTTCTACGTTAAGGAATTTTGGTGCAATTAATTCATCCGCGTTGGAACGCCGCAACTGTTCTGTGGAGCGCTTAAATAGACGCGAGGCGGCATCATTGGTAAAGCGTATTTTATTGTCGTCGCGAACACAGATAATGGCTTCCGGTGCGGACTCTAATTGTTCTAATAAGCGTCCTTGTGTCTCCAATAAACTGGCTTCAACCATGGCGCGTTGTTTCAGCTCATTTTGCAACTGCTGGTTTTCAATTCTACGCACCTCAGCCTTGCTAGCGGTTAAATGCGCTGTAATCCTTGCAGCGAGCTCTTGTTTATTAAAAGGTTTTGATAGGTAGTCATTGGCGCCAGCTTCAAAACCTCGAACTCGATCATCGGGCTGATTCAAGGCGGTAAGCATAATGACGGGCAACTGAGCATGGTCGTAGTCTTTGCGCAATACTTCACATACCTGGTAACCGCTCATTCCTGGCATCATGATATCGAGTAGCATCAGTTCCGGTTTTTCATGATGAACAGATTCAATAGCTTCTTCACCATTTTTAGCGGTGCGTACTCTGTAGCCTTCAAGGCGAAGGAAGCTATCTAAGACACGTAGGTTAACGGGCTCATCATCGACCACTAAGAGTAAGGGGCCGTCTGGGTTTTCCGGTAAGTTTGAGCCTTCGAATAATTCGAGGTCATTATTTTCTGGAGCAATGAAATGTTCGCCTTCGATATGACTTGCTAAAGATATCTGCTCGCTTGAGGCGATGGGCAAAGTGAAGCTAAATGTTGTACCAACCATAGGTTGGCTGCTGACGTAGAGCGTGCCTTGCATTAAATCGATTAACTGACGGCTTATGGACAGCCCTAAACCAGCACCTTGCCGATAGCGGCTGCTATCGCTACCTGCTTGAATAAGTGGTTCAAAGATGTGCTCGAGCTGATCAGCTGGAATTCCCTGACCTGTATCCACCACCTGTACTCTGATATTTTCGTCAACTTGGGTAGCGGAAATAACGATTTTACCTTCAGTGGTGTATTTGATGGCGTTGCCAACGAGATTATAAAGCACTTGCTCTAAGCGTTGAGGATCAGCGCATACCCATAGCGGCTCGTTAGGAACCTGATTAATGATGCGAATGGGTTTATTACCTAATAAATGATTAGACAGTTCGAGTACCAAGCGCGTGGCACCAGAGATATCCACTGCTTGGGTGTCGATATCGAGATTTCCGTAGCGCATTTTGTGGTAGTCAAGTAGGTCGTCAACCAAGGTTGCGAGTCGCTGGCCGCTACTGATAATGATGTCAAGTTGGTACTTATGATTGGCGGTAATTGGCCCATTGGCACCGGAGATTAGTGCTTCTGCGATGCCTACCATGCCATGGAGTGGTGTGCGTAGTTCATGAGAAGTGGTGGCGAGGAACTCGTCTTTCAGTTTATTGGCGAGTTGCAGTTCATCATTTTGTTTTTGTATCAGTTTAAGATTACTTTCTAGCTCCTCGTTCTGTTGTTTTATCAACAGTATTTTGTCTCGAATAGAGCGTTGCATGCGTTCAAAACTGATAGCCAGTCGACCAATCTCGTCCTTACGCTCGGTATTGATCATATTAGTATCGAGGTCACCTGCCGAGACTTTTTCTGCCGCCCAGGTTAGCTTCAACAAAGGAGAGGTTATAAAATTGGATAAATAATGAGACGCGGCAACTACCAGCACGATTGCACATAGCATGGCAAAAACAAACACAGTTTCGAGCTGGTGGACCCGTGCAAAAGCCTCTTTTTCTGGCACTTCTACCACAATCGCCCAGTCGATACCTTTAAACGAAATTGGGCTGTAAGCCGCAATAGTCGCTTCTCCGACCATATTTGTGTATGTTCCGAAATCAGTTTTGCCCTGTAATGCTAAATCAACCACAGTGCGGCTCTTGTCGATATCCTTTTGCTCGTACGCCATCGTTCTTGATTGATGGTCAGCACCGACCAGCAAGGTTTTCATTGCTGAGGCATTGTTTGTATCGGCTATTAGCTTGGTGATGCCATTGTTTGGTAAACGGAACATGGCATAGCTGTGAAGGTAGCCTTGTTGGACGATAGGAGCGCCGAGCCAAGCGACAGGTTTACCTCTATCCATCTCGAAATCGGAAACAATGACGGGCGTATAGTCTTCATTGGATTTACGCTTTTTGGTGACTTGAGTTTTCAGCTTGTGGAAAGTGCTGCCTAAGTTGGTCTCTCGAAAACGACCAGTCAGTAGATTCGTTCCATAGTTATCGTTTTTGTAGATCGAATAGGTGACATTACCCTCTAAGTCGACGAGCAAAACATCGTCAAAGTCAGAGCGCTTAAGCAGCTCTAGGTAGGCGCGATGGTAGCGTTTATGAAGTAATCGGTATCGCTCAGAGCCATTGTAAACATTGGATTGAGGAAGGATTGACGTTTTTATTTGATCTCCAGAGCCTGGAATGTAACGTTGCTGCGCATAATCACGGGCTTGCTCAATATCTAAACCTAAACTTCGAAAGGCATTGACCAATCCATAAAAGCGGCCGCCACTGGCATAAGCCAGTTCGGAGCGCACGAAGCCCATGATCTCCGATTCTTTGGCATCCATGTAATCGACGACTTGCTGCTGTTTGCTGTCACGCACTGAGATTAGGTGGGAAGTACTTTGTTCTTGTAGATCTTTGGTGTGAGATTGCAAAAAGAAGAGCGCAATAATGGTGAGAGGTGTAATGCTAAGCACCAGAAAAGCCAACATCAAAGTGTGTTGTAGGCGCTTAAATCTTTGTTTTCGATACAACTTGAACATGAGCTAATTTGACTTTCCGTTATCAAAGCAAGCGATAAACTTGCCTAAGTAAAAACGTAACTTTCTTTGAATGACAAAATTAACGAGTTTTTTTACTTTGACAAGTAAGTCTAAATTAAAGCGTGGTGAGATGCGCAAATTTTGCGATATTGGAACAAATGGGCCCGATAGAAAGGGAAGATTCGGGCCTATTAATTACTTCTTTGCGGAGTATATAGCGAATTTGTTGGTCTTATTTAGCGTCTCACAATTACCAAACGCCTGTTGAATAATAGGTGGGTACTTGAGAAAACTATTGGCAACAATCAACAGTTGACCATTGGTATTCTGGTATTTTGGCGCATTAGCTAATAGGGTTTCCGTGGCACTGTAGCTGGTATCTAGACCAGAATGAAAAGGCGGGTTACTGATAATAAATTGGTAATCTTGGCTGGTATCAGAATAAATGTCTGAGGCAAACACTCGTCCTTGTAATCCATTGGCGTCGAGTGTCGCTTTACTCGATTCAACCGCTAGTGCACTGATGTCGCACATTTCGAGTTCAATCTCAGCATGGCGCATTGCTATCACTGAGCCAATTACTCCGGCTCCACAACCAAAATCCAATACTTTTCCTGACAGCGCTGGCAGAGTATCTAACAGCAATTGGCTACCAATATCGAACTGACCGTGACTGAATACCCCAGGTAAACTTTTGATCGTCAGTTCATGCCCTTGATAGCTGACCTGATACTGCTTAAACCAATCATTGAGATTGAACTCAGCAGGCTGCTCAAGGCATTGTCCCCAGTAAAAAGAACAACGTCTTGCTGAATCGAATTTATTGATTGGTCCATAGGGTTTAAACATCTTTTCGATGCTTTTTACCCCCGAGCGATTTTCACCAACAACGACGACTTCAGTTTCTGGCCCTAGTTTGGCCAGCAGCATAGCCAGCAAAAACTCCGCTTCCGCTTTTGCTTTAGGCCAGTACAGTAGAATCATGTCGGCTTGAGTCTGCTGAGTAAACTCCGCGCCAAACACAGTAGTGAGCTGAGAGTGGGGCTCCAACTGACGATAATATCCATAATTAGTCGTGAACACAGTAACGGACTCACAGTGTTTGGTTAGCTCTAGAGGGAACAGATCTTCTGATTCCCCAGCAACAAGAACATGTTTACCTTTAAAGTAGGCGAGTTGTCGTTGCGCAATTTGGCTCGGTGCAATATAGGCAGACATAATGGACTCTGACTGAAAAAAAGACGGGGGATTTTCGCATAATCCCCCGCATTCTTGAAGTTTTCCTGTTCCTTAGATGTTAGTTTTGATCTTGTTCGTCGAGGAAGTCCTGAAATTCTTCTTCGTAAATATTAAACAGCACCATAGTGATGGCGAAGATCAAAGGGCCGTAGATAAGTCCAATCAAGCCAAAGAGATGAAGGCCGCCTAATAGAGAGAAAAAAATCATCAAGGTATTCATCCCTGCGCTGCCTTGCATAAGAAGCGGTCTTAGTAGGTTATCTATCGAGCCGACAATCGCAACACTCCAAATCGTTAGGAAGATTGCCCAAGTAGTATCTCCGGTTAAGAAAAGATAAGCGGCGGCTGGAATCCAGATAAGTGCAGTGCCGACGACTGGGATAAAGGAAGCAAACCCCATCATGGTGCCCCAAAATAAGCCAGGAAAACCAGCGAGCCACATACCAAGACCGCCCGCAAAGCCCTGCGCGATTGCGGTTAGGAATGATCCCATTACAGCGGACTTAGAGACTTGCTCAACTTCATCCAGCAGTTTGTCCTCTTGACTGCGAGACAGCGGTAGAATGTGACGAATCGCGGCAATGATTTTGTCGTGGTCACGGAGCAAAAAAAACAAAACAAACAACATCAGGAAAAAGTTGAGTAGGAAGTTAGTGGCATCGCCTAGGATTTTTGCACTGATACCGACTAAGTTCGAACCAAATGATGTGGCGAACTGAGCCACTTTCTGACCGATTTCCTGAGGTTGAATCTCATCAAAAGGTAAGTAGGTATTGATGATTGACAAGCCTTTTACCACCCAAGGATGTTCAAACAAAGCTTGGATGCCGCCATGCGTTACCCATTGATACACATTCTGTGAAAAGGCGGAGCCCTGCTGAACAATCGCGGCAAAAACAAACAGTAGAGGGAGTACTATGATAACGGTAAGCAAGGTGCAAGAGAGTAGCGATGCGATATTTCTGTAGTTCGGCATTCTGTTTTCAATCCACTCATGAATGGGAAACATCAGTAGAGAGATGATAAATGCCATCACAATTGAGTTGATATAAGGTTCAACTAACAGGAAACAGGCAAAGCCAGCAGCAAGTAAGGAAATAATCAATACCCAATGGCTGGAAGTTATTTTTAGTTTTTCTGACACGTTTGTGGTCCAATTATTCATCGCAATAGCAGTATAATGGCTGTAAAACATTGAGTCTTCAATGCAATATCAAAATGTTATCAGCGTAGGATGAAATTATGGGCTGTTGTAATAATGATAAATCCTGTTGTGGGAGTACTAAGCCGAAGCGAAAAATGCCTTGGTTCTCACTGATTCTTTTTCTTCTGGTAGTGTTAGTGGTATTTAACTGGCGATAAAAAAGGCTGCATGCGCAGCCTTTTTTATTATCATGTTGAATTACGCTTCTTTGGCTAGAATCGCAAAGCAGCGATCTGCTGCTTCTAATGTCGCTTCAATCTCTTTGCTGCCATGTGCCAACGACGTAAAGCTGGCTTCAAAAGCCGACGGCGCTAGATAAACGCCATGCTCTAGCATTAGGTGGAAGAAGCGTTTAAAGCGTTCGATGTCGCATTTGGTGACGTCTTCATAGCAGTTTATTTCTTCCTGTTCAGTAAAGAAGAAACCAAACATGCCACCGACTTGATTCACGACCATTGGAATACCGTGTTGCTCGGCAAGAGATTTAAAACCATCGGCTAATTGTTTGGTTTTTGAAGCGAGGCGTTTCTCGTTACCTTCTTCTTGCAATAGGCTTAAACAAGCGTAACCTGCCGCCATTGCTACTGGGTTGCCAGACAACGTACCTGCCTGATAAACCGGACCTGTTGGCGCGATGTGTTGCATTACGTCTTTACGGCCACCAAAGGCACCCACTGGCATACCACCACCGATGACTTTACCTAGGGTAGTGATATCTGGCTTGATATTGTAATAGCCTTGAGCACCACCTAAAGCGACGCGGAAACCAGTCATGACTTCATCAAAGATCAGCAGTGCACCTTCTTCATCACAGATTTGACGTAAGCCTTCGTGGAACCCTGCGACGGGTGGGATACAGTTCATGTTGCCCGCGACGGGTTCAACGATAATACAAGCGATTTCGCCTTTGTTGGCTGCGAACAGTTCGCGAACAGAATCTAAATCATTAAATGTCGCGGTTAGCGTGTGCTTTGCAAAATCGGCAGGAACACCTGGAGAGCTTGGTTGACCAAGTGTCAGTGCACCAGACCCCGCTTTTACCAGCAAGCTGTCTGCATGACCGTGGTAGCAGCCTTCAAACTTGATAATTTTGTCTCTGTTGGTAAAGCCGCGTGCGAGGCGAATGGCACTCATGGTCGCTTCTGTGCCTGAGCTGACCATTCTGACTTGTTCCATTGATGGGACGAGCTCAGAGACCAGTTCTGCCATTTGGATTTCCAATTCCGTTGGCGCACCAAAACTTAGACCGCGTTGCGCTGCTTCAATCACTGCTTCGCGAATGACCGCGTGGTTGTGGCCGAGGATCATAGGACCCCAAGAGCCAACATAATCAATATACGCTTTACCATCAGCATCGAAAATCAACGGGCCATCTGCACGTTCTACAAAAATAGGTGCACCGCCAACGCCATTGAAAGCACGTACTGGAGAGTTAACGCCACCAGGAATAGTCTGTTGTGCTTTTTCGTAAAGCTCTGCTGATTTGGTCATGGATATATCCTCTTTTGATTGCTCGGACCAATTTGGCTGGCATTGTACCCGCCGATTCCTATTCAAGAAAACGCTTTGCGCCACATTATGGGCAGTTTTCCATCAAGAAAGCGGAGTTTTTATGAAAAAAATCGACGAAAGGTGGTGAATACTTGAACGGATAACTCAGGTATTAGATAATGGACCGATTATAGAAAGATGATTTATCCAAAACTGTGTGCAGTGATTGGATTTACATGAGTGAGAGAGGTCATCGTGAGCGAACTAAATATCCCACTAACATTTTCAGATGCAGCGGCACAACGTGTCGGCGCGCTAATCGCTGAAGAAGAAAATCCAAACCTGAAGTTGCGTGTTTACATTACGGGTGGGGGCTGCAGCGGCTTTCAGTATGGCTTCACATTCGATGAGAGTGTCAATGACGGCGATACCACGATTGTAAATAGCGGCGTCACGCTTGTGGTTGACCCAATGAGCTTACAGTATCTTGTTGGTGGTCAAGTAGATTATACCGAGGGGTTGGAAGGTTCACGTTTCTTTGTTAGTAACCCTAATGCGACAACAACTTGTGGCTGTGGCGCTTCATTCAGTGTCTAAATCAAAAGCCTTATTTGAAGAGCTGCGCTAAGTCGCGGCTTTTTTTTCTTCTAAATACCTATGCAACTCGGCCAGAACTGAGACCTTGGCTGAATTACTGTCCAACTGTGTTTTATTTTTCACTGGTTAATTTATATCCTGAGCCTATAAGCGTTGGTGCTTTTACTTAGCAAAGGATTGTTATGGGCAGATTTTCACTATTCCGTTTTCTCACGGCCAGACCCTACATTGTTTCACTCGTCATTATTCTCATTTTATCGATTTGGCTCGGTCTTGGCACACTCAAAGCAGACGATGGTCAGCCTGAGCATCAGCAAGACGTTGTGCCATTGGCGAAAGTGGCCTTTCAGACCTTTGCTGCTCAAAATACCCATAAATCCATCGACTTATACGGCAGAACCGCACCAGAAAAACAGGCTAAGCTCGGTGCAGAGATCGCGGGAAAAATCGTTGAGTTAAAAGTACGCAAGGGATATAGCGTCAAGCAGGGGCAAGTCATTGCTTTGATTGATAAAGGGGATTTAGAGATCCAGCTTGAGCGTGCTAAGGCCATGCTTAAAGTGCGTGAGAAAGAATACAAGGCAGCTCAGTCACTTAAAGATAAAGGATTACAAGGCGAGGTGGCTTTCAGCAATGCGCAGGCGGCCTTAGTTGAAGCCAAAGCAATGGTAAGCAATGCCAAAATTGCTCTGAGAAATACTGCGGTCACAGCACCATTTAGCGGCATTGTCGACAGCTTGGATATCGAACTCGGTGATTTTGTTGGCGTTGGTGATCCGGTTGCAAGTTTGATTGATCTTAGTCAGGTAGTAATTGAAGCCGATGTGAGCGAACGTCATATCCAAGACCTTACGCTTAACCAGCCTGCTTTAGTCAGTTTTATTGGTGGCCAAAAAGTCGAGGGTAAGGTTCGTTATATTTCTCGGATTTCTTCAGCTTCTACCAATACTTTTCCGATAGAAATTATTCTGCCTAATCCACAGCAAAAAATTCCTGCTGGGATCAGTGCTGAAGTCGAACTCAATCTCAAGCAGCAACTGGCAGTGAAAGTGACTCCAGCAATGTTGGCCTTGGATGAATCTGGCAACTTAGGAGTTAAAACGCTTATTGAAGAAAGAGTGCACTTTATTCCGATTCAGCTAGTCAAAGCGGAGCAAGACGGCGTATGGCTAACAGGGTTGGGTGAGCAGGTCAGTATTATCACCACTGGGCAAGGCTTTGTGCGAGACGGCGATCCAGTGATCGCTGTCGAGCAGCAATAGTAAGGAGTCATTATGTACGCCTTAATTGATGCGGCCTTATCTCGCACCCGTACCATGCTGGTGTTATTGGTTTTCGTTTTGATAGCTGGTGTGATGACGTACCTGACGGTACCGAAAGAATCCAGCCCAGATATCACCATTCCGATCATTTATGTATCCGTGGGGCATCAGGGTATTTCACCGACTGATGCTGAACGTCTCTTGGTTCGCCCAATCGAGCAAGAGTTGCGCTCGATTGAAGGGGTCAAGGAGATGACCTCAACCGCTTCCGAAGGGCATGCTTCCGTACAATTGGAGTTTAGTGTTGGTGTGGATCTGAATAAAGCCATGGCGGATGTGCGAGAAGCGGTGGATTTAGCCAAGCCCAAATTACCGGAAGACAGTGATGAGCCGACGGTCAATGAGGTAACGTTCGCTTCAGAAGAGCCGGCTTTGACGGTGGTTTTGTATGGTACGGTGCCCGAGCGCACCATAGTGCAAATAGCCCGTCAACTCCGAGATAAGCTGGAGAGTTTCCGACAGATCTTAGAAGTCGATATCGCTGGTGATAGGGAAGACATAGTTGAGATCATTGTTGACCCTTTATTAATGGAGAGCTATGGATTAGATCAAGCGGATATCTATAATCTTATTGCGCTCAATAACCGAGTTGTGGCGGCAGGTTTCGTTGACACTGGTTATGGTCGTTTCTCCGTCAAAGTCCCATCCGTATTTGATTCGTTGAAAGATGTTCTAGAGTTACCAGTTAAGGTAGACGGGAAACAAGTGATCACTTTCGGTGATGTCGCAACGGTTCGCAGAGCGTTTCGCGATCCTGAAAGTTACGCGCGTCTTGACGGCGAATCTGCGATTGTTCTGGATGTGAAAAAGCGAGCGGGCGAAAACATTATTGAGACTGTTGCTTTGATCAAGCAGGTCATGGAAGAAGGCCAAAAACGCGTCGACTGGCCGAATAACTTACAGGTGAAGTACACTTGGGATCAGTCGAAAGACGTCAAAATGATGCTCAATGACCTGCAAAACAACATTCTGTCAGCGATCATTCTGGTTGTTGTAGTGATCATCGCCATTTTGGGTGTCCGAACGGCCTTATTAGTGGGGGTGTCCATTCCCGGCTCGTTTCTTACCGGGTTATTGGTTCTTTCTGTGTTTGGTTTGACGGTCAACATTGTGGTGTTGTTCTCGTTGATCATGGCGGTCGGTATGCTGGTGGATGGCGCGATTGTTGTGACGGAGTTTGCTGATCGTCGTATGCAAGAAGGAACGCCGCGCCGAGATGCATACCGGGATGCCGCCAAACGTATGGCCTGGCCTATTACAGCGTCTACCGCGACAACCTTAGCGGCATTTGCTCCGTTATTATTTTGGCCAGATATTACCGGCGAGTTTATGAAATACCTGCCTTTGACCCTGATTGCCACATTGGCAGCGTCATTGGCAATGGCATTGTTGTTTGTCCCTGTGCTAGGTGGCTTGATTGGCAAGCCGCAACATGTCACTCAACAGCAACGTGAGAAAATGGTTGCTCTGCATGATGGTGACTTTTCTAAGGCGACTGGGCTCACTAAACTCTATCTTGAAACACTTAACATCGCTTTACGCCATCCACTAAAGATTCTGTTAAGCGCGATTTTACTTGCTGTGGGAGTCGGTTTCACCTATGCCAAAGCGGGTTTAGGTGCAGAGTTTTTTCCTGAAGTGGACCCGCCATTCTTTACTGTCAAAGTACGTTCTTATGGCGATCTGTCTATCAATGAAAAAGACGTCATCATGCGTGATATCGAGTCTGTCATGCTCGGTCATGATGAATTTGAAAGCGTTTATACCAAAACGGGTGGTGACGATGAAATCGGCCAGATTCAGATCACGCCAGTGGATTGGCAATATCGCCGTAAAGTGAAAACCATTATTGATGAATTAAAGCAAACGACCGACCAATACGCTGGGGTAGAAATCGAGTACAAGTTCCCAGATGCGGGGCCGCCTGTGGAGCATGATCTGGTGATTGAAATGTCGACGCGCATTCCGGGAGAGCTAGACCGTGCGGCTAAAATGGTTCGTCACTGGGCAGATGCATACCCTGCTTTCACCAATATTAGTGATACCTCGAGTAAAGAAGGCATCGACTGGCAGATAGACATCCGCCGTGATGATGCCTCCCGCTTTCTCGCTGATGCGACATTAGTCGGCAATACAGTTCAGTTTGTCACTAATGGCCTCAAACTTGGGGACTACTTACCAGACGATGCCACTGAAGAGGTCGATATTCTGGTTCGTTACCCAGAAGATAAGCGTGATATTGGCCGTTTCGATCAGCTTAAAGTCAAAACCGCCGCGGGTATGGTTCCTATCACCAACTTTGCCAGCATTGTTCCTGATCATAAGCAAGACACGATACGGCGTATAGACGGGCATAGAGTGATCAATATTTTTGCCGACATGAAAGAAGGCTACAACTTAGCGTTGGAGCTGCCTAACGTTGAACAAGCACTTGCCGATCTGAACCTGCCAGATGGGGTCGAGTTTAAGATTCGTGGCCAGAATGAAGAACAGGAAAACTCCTCCGCTTTTTTACAGAAGGCATTTTTGATCGCTTTAGTAGTGATGGCGTTAATCTTGATCACCCAGTTTAATAGCTTCTATCAAGCATTTTTAATCCTCAGTGCTGTGCTGTTCTCCACCGTGGGCGTTTTTGTTGGCTTACTTATCTTCCAAAAGCCATTTGGCGTTATCATGTCAGGGATTGGGGTGATTGCTTTGGCGGGCATTGTGGTGAATAACAACATCGTTTTGATTGATACCTACAATCAACTTCTCAAGCGCGGTATGGATAAGCGAGATGCGATTTTAAGGACAGGGATGCAGCGTTTGCGTCCAGTTCTGCTAACCACAGTGACGACAATTCTAGGTCTTCTACCTATGGTATTGGAGATGAATATCGACTTGATTAATCAGAAAGTTGAGTTCGGTGCGCCAAGCACTCAGTGGTGGTCGCAATTGGCAACCGCCGTTGCTGGAGGGCTAGCGTTTGCAACGGTATTAACTTTGGTGTTGACGCCATGCTTGTTGATGTTGGGTCGGCAGCACAAGGTTGAAGAAAACGCGAATATCATTGTAGAAGATTAAAAAAGCCCGCAGTAGCGGGCTTTTTCTTAAAACAGTTTAACGAGTCGCGAGCAGTTCACCGTAGCGATCAAGTTTTTCTAGCCTTAACTTGGCGTTGGCGATAAAGGTGGCTTTATCTTTACCAGTTAATGACTTAGATTGTGGAAGTTTAACGGTTCTTGGGTTCTTGTGAACACCATTGACTAGGAACTCATAATGCAGGTGAGGGCCAGTCACTCGTCCTGTTCCGCCCAAAGTACCAATAGTTTGGCCTTGTTTGACACGCTGACCGGTTTTCACCGTTCGCTTAGTTAAGTGCAAGTACTTGGTGATGTAAGTATTGCTGTGTTTGATGAATACGTAATTACCATTGAACTGGTTGTAGCTGGATTTTTGCACGATACCATCACCAGCGGCCCAAATTGGTGTTCCTACAGGGGCTGCGTAATCTGTTCCTCTGTGTGCACGTACTTTTCCTGTCACTGGGTGGCGACGGCGAGGATTAAAGTTGGAAGAAACACGACGGAAATCCAGTGGCGAACGCAAGAAGGCTTTCTTCATCGCACGACCATTTTCATCGTAGTAGTTGCCATTCTTATCATTGATAATCGCTTTGAAGGTGTCGCCTTGGTTGGTAAAAATTGCTGCGATAATCTTACCACGTCCAACCACTTCTCCCTCTACCACGCGTTCCTGATACAGGATCTCAAAATGATCGCCTTTACGGATGTCGAGCGCGAAATCAATGTCCCAGCCAAAAATACCCGCCAACTCCATAATCTGATTGGCAGTGAGGCCTGCACCAACTCCCGCGTTCCAGAAATTGGACGTGATGTCTGCTTCTGCATAGTTGTATTGGTAAGAGACTTCTTTTTTATTGAGTTGCGAAGTAAATCCAGTCTCAGAGCGGGTAATTAAAAAGGTTTCGTAAGCATTGAGCTGACGCTTTATCTGGACCAGTTGATCATCTGTGTCGAAACCGAACTGAAAGGAGTCGCCAGGACGGACTCGTGTCAGCTGCTGCTTAATTTCTTTGCTGGTTGTGGTCAGATCATACAGTAGGCGGGAGGAGAGACCAGCTCGTTGAAAAAGCAGAGCCATGCTGTCACCAGAACCTATGGTGTGTTTCTCCCAGCGCAGTGAGGCCGCTGTGTTTTCTGAATCAGAAGACATCAACGCCTCAGCATCGATTGCGATAGGGTAGTGTTCACCAACCTCATAAAGCTTCTCATCCGGTCTGAGATCTTGAGGTGATGGCAGAAAAAGTGCGATGACAATCAGTGCACTAAATAAGGTGATACAGGCTCGGTGCATCCATGGAAGTCGAGCAAAAATAGACAACATTTATGTTCGTTCTAAAAAATTCAGTAAAAATAGCTAGCTGTTTAGTCTAACTGGTTTCAAAAAGCATCGCTATTCAAGTAAGATGGGAAATTACCAAATTTTTGCCAAATCTGTGGGAGTGAACAAGAATGGCGAGCATTGAAGCTGCACTGGCCGAGATTAAACGCGGCGTTGAAGAGCTAATTCCAGAAGAAGAGCTGATTGAAAAGCTGAAAGAGAATCGTCCTCTACGTATTAAGTTGGGTGCTGATCCAACCGCTCCAGACATTCACCTGGGTCACACGGTTATTTTCAATAAGCTACGCTTGTTCCAAGAGCTTGGCCATGAAGTGACGTTCCTTATCGGTGATTTCACCGCTATGGTCGGTGACCCAACGGGTAAGAACAGTACTCGCCCACCACTGAGCCGTGAAGATGTACTTCGAAATGCCGAAACTTACAAGGAACAGGTGTTTAAGATCCTTGATCCTGCGAAAACTAAGATTCAGTTCAACTCGGAATGGCTATCTGAACTAGGCGCAGAAGGCATGATCCGTCTTGCAGCGAACCAAACGGTTGCTCGCATGCTTGAACGTGATGACTTTAAAAAGCGTTACGCAGGCGGTCAGCCAATCGCTATCCATGAGTTTATGTACCCATTGCTGCAAGGTTGGGACTCCGTTGCGATGGAAACTGACGTTGAGCTAGGTGGTACCGATCAGAAGTTTAACCTGCTGATGGGCCGCGAGTTGCAAAAATCGAATGGTCAGAAGCCACAGGCGGTACTAATGATGCCACTTCTTGTTGGTTTGGACGGCGAGAAGAAAATGTCGAAGTCTGCTAACAACTACATCGGTATCAGTGAAGCACCAAGTGAAATGTTCGGTAAGATCATGTCAATCTCAGACGATTTGATGTGGAGTTACTACGAACTGCTGTCGTTCCGTCCTTTGGAAGAAATCGAACAGTTTAAAGCAAGTATTGCTGAAGGTAAGAACCCACGTGACATTAAAGTCTTGCTAGCAAAAGAGATCATTGCTCGCTTCCATAGCGAAGCGGATGCAGACTCAGCCGAGCAAGAGTTCGTGAATCGTTTTGCTAAGAATCAAATTCCAGATGAAATGCCAGAGTTTGAATTTGATGCAGGCCTTCCGGTTAGCAACCTTCTGAAAGAAGCTGGCCTATGTGCGTCGACCTCTGAAGCGATGCGTATGGTCAAGCAAGGTGCTGCGAAGATTGATAGTGAGAAAGTCGCCGATTCTAAGTTTGCGCCGCAAGCAGGTACGTACGTATTCCAAGTTGGTAAACGTAAATTTGCTCGTATTACGATTAAGTAAGCGTCTGCTGAACATCAATAACAAAAAGCGCCTCAATGGCGCTTTTTTAATACGAGAAATTTGGTCAATAGTCTGAGATTTTTTCATTAAATTGACTGTAAAAAAGCCTGCGCTTTGTTATCATGCTCGCGCTGCCAAACTGGCAGTTCATTCGGAGATTTTTATGAACAATACCGACCATCCTCCTAGTATGAAGGGAGAAAAATAAACCGCTTCGGTATTGGCGATCTTCGTCTCTGCCTAAGTGGCAGAGTGTCTCTTTTCTTGAGTAATCTCAGATTTTTCTCCTTCCTATCTAGTATTCAGTTACAGACTCATACTCAGTATGCGTTAGGCTTGTTGTGCTTGCTGTAACTGGATGGTCGTTACCTACTGCCAATCGGGAGATTCGCCATGACGGTAATGAGCAATACATACATTGAAAACACCCTACATTTCTCTTCGGAAGAAATTGGGGCAGCTCGCAATGCATTTCTGCAATACGAGCAACAACAGCAGGTTCACTTGTTGACTGTGATGCCTATTGAAGAAGCGGTAGCTATCTTGCACCACTGTTCAGTTGGCTATGTCCAGCAGTTGATTTCTGTGCTGGAAAATGAAGGCCATGACAAGCTAGCGCGCCATTACGCGCACCAATTAGGCCTGATTCATTCAGAGGTGGAAACATCCAACAGTTACCTTAGTACATCCGTATTGGGGCACGTGAAACAGCGCATTGGCTGGATCATTGCCTTGGCGTTGTTGGGTATTGTTTCTGGGTTAATCATTGCCCAGTATGAGGACACCTTGAGTCAACTGGTGTTGTTGGCGGTTTATATGCCCGTCATTGCTGCAGCTGGCGGCAACACGGGTTCTCAAGCGGCGACTTTGGTGATACGAGCTTTAGCGACAGGGGAGCTGAAAAAGCGCCAGTGGTTGGCGGTGTTTTGGAAAGAAAGTCGTGTCGCATTGTGTTTGGCTTTGGCTATCGCGCTGGTCATTGTTGGCAGGGTCATGCTGTTTAGTGATGGCGCATCAACGGGCGGCTTTGAACTCATCAATATCGCACTGGCGATTGCAGTCGCACTGTTTATTCAGGTAACGATGTCGACAACCTTAGGCGGTTTGTTACCGATTCTCGCTCGGGCGTTCAAACTGGACCCAGCTGTATTGGTGAGCCCAGTGTTAGCTTCGATTGTCGATATATCCGGTATGTGGATTTACTTCACCGTTGTGAATCACTTTCTAGGCATTGCCTGACTGAATTTTACGATGTCTTGATAAAACAAAGTTTCAAATTGTGTGATAGGAGCGATGGTCGGTTTACCATCGCTCTTTTTCTTTGGTGGCAAATAATCTGCCACATACTGTACGAACAAGGTGGTTGGCTTTCCCGACCCATCTAGCCCAAAACCAGCCATATTATTACTGCCGTAAAGTGAACCACTTTTAGCGATTAGTGCTCCTTTTATTGGGTCTTTACGCATACTTCGGCGATATTTTAGCGTGCCAGATTCACCCGACTTTGGCATCAAATCAATCATCTTCAATGTGCTGTCATTGAGCCAGATGTAGCGTAAGATTTTAGACATCGCCTGACTGGTAAAACGGTTGTTTCTTGATAAACCAGAACCGTCGGCCATTGGGGTGGCCTCTAAGTTTATTCCGGTGTTGGAAAAAATAATCTGCTTAATAGCTTTAGTACCATTGCTGAAGCTGCCGGGCTGGATATAAAACTTGGCCCCCAGTGTTTTAGTGAGATTATCGGCGATCAGGTTATCCGATTTTTTCAGCATGGTTTCAAGTAACTTTGTGAGTGGTAAAGAACTATGAGTGGCGAGAAGGACCTTGCTGGTTGAGTGATCTGGTCGCCCAATACGTACCGTTCCTGAGAAAGGCAGATTTAATTGGTTTAACACGCTGTTTAACATTCGCTGAGTGTAAAGCTCAGGATCTTGTACCGCGAATTTGAGTGGCAGGGGTTTGCTCCGCTCGGTTAAACAACCTTGAAGCTGATAATGGTTATCTGGAGAGGAGATCAGCTCCAAATCACACTGAGTACTTTCTTGATGGTCTTTGCTGACACTGGATGCCTGGGTAGTGACGTAGACAGGAAAGTGCTCCGGTACGTAAACGCGAGTGTTGCCATCATCTTGGGTATAAATAGAAGCTTGGACACAGTTACCGTCAAGTGAAATGGCAGTTGCAGGGGCGCTATAACAAACGCCTAGTATATCCCATGGCCAGCCGACAGCGCGGTCGTATCCAGTAAACGCGCTGTTATCTAACCAGATGTCGCCTTTAATCGTGCTAAGTCCATGTCTCTTCGCGACGACAAACAACTGCTTTAAATCTTCAGTTGTCAGAGTAGGGTCGCCAGAAAAGTGGATGATGATGTCTTTATCGGTTTGCTCAAGTTGGGTTTCAAAGCGAAAGTTATCACCTAGCTCAAGCTTTGCTGCTAAGGCAGTGACGAGCTTGAGTGTGCTCGCGGGAGGAAAGTACTGATCACTATTGTGAGTATCAAGTAAGGAATTTTGCTGGTCGAGTGATTCTACAAGCAGAGCTGCTCGACTGCCATTGGGCAATTGACCCACGGGCGCATAGGCAAAAGCTGAGAGAGAAAACAGAGAGATAAAAAACAACAGAAACAGTTTGGAAAGCTGCATAGCAAAGCGCCGTGAGATCGAAAGACAAGAAAGCAGTATAGCCAGTAAAAAAAAACGCCCGCTAGCAGCGGGCGTTTAGATATCATGACGTTAAATCACAAATTAGAAGTCGTAACGTAGACCTAGAGCGATTTCGTCTTCTGAGTCAATCTTGCTAGCTGTGCCGTTTGAAGCTGCTACCGAACCGATCTTATCGCCTTCACTGATTAGGTTAAAGTTGTAAGAAACGTAGCCACGGAAGTTAGGCTTGAAGTAGTAAGTTGCATCAATTGCTACGTTGTCAGCAGAAGTCTCTTTGTTAGTTTCTGCGTTGTTGTATGTCGTCGAGAAAACAGTCTGACCCATAGTGTAGGCTGCTGCTAGTTCGTAACCTGTGTAGTCAACAGTGCTCTTTGAGTTAGAAAGTTGCTTTTCACCGTCTGTGTAAATACCAGCAAAGTAAAGGTCATTGATTGAGTATGACGCAGTACCCATGTACTCGTTAGCTTCGTCTTGAGCAGCGTAACCAGCACCTACCTTCACACCACTTTCGCCGAAAGCGTAGATAGCTGATAGAGAGTAGCCGTCAGCATCGTTGTCTGTGTATGAACCCGTAGTTGCATCTTCTGTACGGTCAGCAAAACGGTAGCTCGCTTTTACGCCAAGGTCAGCAAATTGGCCTTTGTAAGAGATCATGTTGTCTGAACGATCAGCTACAGCTAGCTTGTCTGCTGCTGAGTTACCATGGTAAGCCATGATATCAGTAAAGTCTGTTAGTACGCCTAGGGCACCTTCGTTTTTACCATAAGTGACTTCACCAAACTGACCACCCAGACCACCGTATAGGTAACGGTTTGTTAGAGTGTCTGTGCTGCTATCTGTTGCGCCACCATTTTCATTTGTAGTGAACTCACCTTCGTAGAAACCGACACCGTATAGGCTGTCGTTGATCTGAGCTGTACCTAGGAAGTTCAGGCGCACGCGAGAGTTGTCTTGAGCTTTACCATCTTTTAGAGATAGGCGAGCTTCTGCGCGGCCTCCCATTTCGATAGTGTTGCCGTCTTGGCTGTAGATTTCCGCCGCGTTTGCGCCAGTTGCCACTGCTGCTGCAGAAACTGCTAGAGCGATCAGAGTTTTGTTCATCTTATAAGTCCTAATTTACTGTCCATAAATAGTTTTTTGAGAAACAGCATAAAGTTTGCTACACCTTTCTCTTTCTTCCGTTCTATGGATTCGAGTGATCATTGATAAGAAATACAACACACATGGAATGCCATAGAGCATTTGGTGAGCCTTGTTGTACCGCCAAAGTTCCTCGATGAGTTAGTAAAATGATATAAATTGGAATAATGAACACTGTTTTATTTTATGTAAAAAATAATCAAGTATTTGTTTTTTATGGGATTTATTTCAATTTTTTTCGTTTGTTTACATTTTTATTATTTAGTTTTTTTTATCCAATGGAGCAACTATAAAAAAACGTTTTCAGGAAATTTAGTTGACTGAACTATCATAAATGGGGCGGAAAAATGATGAGTATTGAATTCAGATGATTTAGTCGCTAACTTTGTTTACACTAAAGGAAAATGATTCGTTCACTCACTACCTAATCCATAGGATTAGGTAGTTTTGTTTTGTCCAAAGGTAGCTTTGGCAATGAGGTAAACAATGGAAAAAGTCCCAATGACAGTGCGTGGCGAACAAAAGCTGCGTGAAGAATTAGACCGACTACTGAAACTTCGCCCACAGATTTCCGAAGCTATAGCAGAGGCTCGAGAGCTAGGTGACCTGAAAGAAAACGCAGAATACCACGCGGCACGCGAAGAGCAGGGTATCTGTGAAGCACAGATCCGCGATATTGAATATAAACTTTCAGTAGCGCAGGTCATTGATGTTACTAAGATGGATAACTCAGGCAAGGTTATCTTTGGCTCGACAGTCACCTTGATTGACTGCGACACGGAAGCAGAGAAAACATACCAGATTGTGGGTGACGATGAAGCAGACATTAAAGCTGGTCGAATTTCGGTAAGCTCACCAATTGCTCGTGGCTTGATTGGTAAGATGGAAGGTGATGAAGTTGTGATTTCTACACCTGGTGGTGATCGCGATTTTGAAATTGATAGCGTTGAGTATGTTTAACACTCTCTGCTTGATAAAACCCAAAAAGGTCGCTGAATGCGACCTTTTTTATACCAAGAAAAGCGAAACCAGTATTACTTACGTGGTAATTCGATTTTGCGATCTTCAGTCTGACGATACAGAACCAGCGTTTTGCCGATAACTTGTACTTTCTCTGCGCCTGTTTCACGGACGATAGCGTCTACAATCAGGTTTTTCGTTTCACGATCTTCAGAAGCGATTTTTACTTTAATCAACTCATGATGATCGAGAGCGATTTCGATTTCCGCTAGAACAGCTTCGGTTAGTCCATTCGCGCCCATAAGCACAACAGGTTTTAGACTGTGCGCTAGGCCTTTTAGATGCTGTTTTTGTTTGGTGCTTAGGTTCATTACGCGGCCAATTTTCTTTACTATAAGGGTTGAAAAATACCATTTTAACGCCATCTATCCTTGAAGACTATAATTTATTGGGCAAGATGGTCCCTCTATTAGTTAGGAATCGAATGAGTAAACAGAAACATTCGGCTAGTTCTGGCCGTTGGTTGAAAGAACATTTTGACGATAAATTCGCAAACGAAGCTCGTAAAAAGGGCTACCGTTCTCGCGCCTATTTCAAAATGGAAGAGATTCAAAACAAAGACAAAATACTCAAATCTGGGATGACCGTCGTTGATTTAGGTGCTGCCCCAGGTGGTTGGTCCCAATATGCTGCTAAGATAGTAGGGGATGAAGGTAAAATCATCGCGTGTGATTTACTGCCAATGGACCCTATCGCTGGTGTGAGTTTTCTGCAGGGTGACTTCCGTGAAGATGCGGTTTTAGAAGCGTTACTCGACAGAATCCAACCTTCAATGGTTAATGTAGTTATGTCTGACATGGCACCAAATATTGCTGGGAACAATTCGGTTGATCAGCCGCGAGCAATGTATTTGGTCGAATTAGCTTTAGATATGTGTCGACAAGTTCTTGCGCCCAATGGTAGCTTTGTTGTCAAAGTCTTTCAGGGAGAGGGCTTCGATCAATACGTTAAAGATGTTCGTGACATGTTCAAAGTTGTGAAAATCCGTAAACCCGATTCTTCAAGGGCTCGCTCCCGAGAAGTATTTATTGTAGCCACTGGTTACAAAGGTTAACTATTTGCTTGATCGAGCAACAGTTAACAATGTAGCTACAGTCATCAAACTGTAGTACCCTACCTTTAATTACAATTAGTTATCGCGAGGCTGACACCTTGAGTGACATGGCAAAAAATTTAATTCTGTGGCTTGTGATCGCCGTAGTCTTGATGTCGGTTTTCCAGAGCTTTGGTCCTGGAGAAAACAACGGCAGAGCGGTTGATTACACCACTTTTGTACAGGAAGTTGGCCAAGGCCAGGTTCAGGAAGCAACATTTAAAGGCGAGGAGATTACCTTCACTCGTCGTGGCGGTGGCTCGCGTTATGTTACTTACATGCCGGTCTATGACCAGAAACTGCTGGATGACCTGATTAATCAGAATGTTAAAGTACAAGGTACGCCGCCAGAAGAGCAGAGCTTGCTGAGTACCATTTTCATTTCTTGGTTCCCAATGATCTTACTGATTGGTGTATGGATTTTCTTCATGCGTCAAATGCAAGGCGGTGGCGGTAAAGGCGCAATGTCTTTCGGTAAGAGTAAAGCTCGAATGATGAGTGAGGAACAAATCAAGACAACTTTTGCTGATGTTGCAGGCTGTGATGAAGCAAAAGAAGATGTCAAAGAGTTGGTTGATTTCCTTCGTGACCCGAGCCGATTCCAAAAACTTGGTGGTAAGATCCCAACGGGTGTGCTTATGGTTGGCCCTCCAGGTACGGGTAAAACGCTTCTCGCTAAAGCGATCGCTGGTGAAGCGAAAGTTCCGTTCTTTACTATTTCAGGTTCTGACTTTGTTGAAATGTTCGTTGGTGTTGGTGCATCACGTGTACGTGACATGTTCGAGCAAGCTAAAAAAGCCGCGCCTTGTATCATCTTTATTGATGAGATTGATGCAGTAGGTCGTCAGCGTGGTGCGGGTGTTGGTGGTGGACACGATGAGCGTGAGCAGACTCTTAACCAAATGCTGGTTGAGATGGATGGCTTCGAAGGTAACGAAGGCATCATTGTTATCGCAGCTACCAACCGTCCAGATGTTCTTGACCCTGCGCTGCTTCGCCCTGGTCGCTTTGACCGCCAAGTAGTGGTAGGTCTGCCAGATGTCCGTGGTCGTGAGCAGATCCTGAAAGTCCATATGCGTAAAGTTCCGCGTGCAGATGATGTCGATGCCTCCGTATTGGCGCGCGGTACACCGGGTTATTCTGGTGCAGATCTTGCCAACCTCGTTAATGAAGCCGCGTTGTTTGCTGCGCGTGGAAATAAGCGCAATGTTTCCATGGTTGAGTTTGAAAAAGCAAAAGACAAAATCAACATGGGTGCAGAACGCAAATCTATGGTTATGTCTGAAGAGATTAAAGAATCGACTGCATATCATGAAGCGGGCCACGCTATTGTTGGTTACCTGTCACCAGAACATGATCCTGTCCACAAGGTGACAATTATCCCACGCGGACGCGCTCTTGGTGTAACCTTCTTCCTCCCAGAAGAAGATGCAATTAGCTACAGCCGTCAATTCCTAGAGAGCAAAATTGCAACTCTATACGGTGGACGTATTGCTGAAGACTTGATCTATGGCGCTGATAAAGTCTCTACTGGTGCATCGAATGATATCAAGGTAGCGACGAATCTGGCACGCAACATGGTTACTCAGTGGGGATACTCAGAAAAACTTGGGCCTCTTCTGTATGCCGAGGAAGAAGGCGAAGTATTCTTGGGGCGCAGTGTGACTCAGACTAAGCATGTGTCTGATGATACTGCCAAACTGATAGACTCAGAAATCCGAGCCATTATTGATCGCAACTACGATCGTGCACTAAAGCTGATTCAAGATAACATGGATATCATGCATGCCATGAAAGATGCGTTGATGAAGTACGAAACGATCGATGCGGGCCAGATTGAAGATCTAATGCAGCGTAAGGCAGAGATCCGTGAACCAGCAGGTTGGGGTGACAGCGTTAGCAATAAACCAGACGCAAAGCCTGACGACAAATCTGAAGGTAAAGCAGAAGCGACTGAAGTGAAAGCTGATGAACCAACGCCTTCACAAGATTCTGCTTCAGCTGAAACGACTGAGAAGAAAGATTCAGAATAATTGTTATGATTAAGAGAAACCCCGAGGCAACTCGGGGTTTTTGTGTTTATGATCTTGAAAGCCAATAATAAAACTCTCGATTTATCTCAACCACAAGTGATGGGCATTCTGAATGTCACCCCTGATTCTTTCTCTGATGGTGGAAAGTTTAGGGCACTGGAAGATGCGCTTGCTCAAGCTCAACGTATGATCGATTCAGGTGTGACCATTATTGATGTTGGTGGTGAATCGACTCGTCCAGGCGCGCCTGATGTTACGTTAGAAGAAGAACTTCAACGTACCATTCCCGTTATTAAAGGAATTCGTGCTCAATCTGATGTATGGATCTCTATCGATACCAGTAAAGCCGAAGTGATGCGGCAAGCGGCAAGTGTTGGTGCTGATATCATTAATGATGTCCGTGCATTGCAAGAACCAGGAGCATTAGAAGTTGCTGCCGCTAGTGGTTTGCCTATTTGTCTTATGCATATGCAGGGACAACCTCGCACAATGCAAGCTCACCCACATTATGAAGATCTAATTCAAGAAGTGGGTGCATTTCTTCAAGAACGTGTTGCTGCATGTCAAGCGGTAGGGATTGCTCGTGAAAAATTGATCTTAGATCCTGGGTTTGGCTTTGGTAAAACGCTTGAACACAACTACCATATGCTGTCTCACCTAGAAGAATTCCATCAATTTGGTCTGCCAATTCTTGCAGGGATGTCGCGAAAATCTATGATCTTCAAACTCCTCGATAAAGTCCCAGCAGAGTGCGTGTCAGCTAGTGTCGCATGCGCTACAATCGCCGCTATGAAAGGAGCACAAATCATACGTGTGCACGATTTTGAGCAAACGTTGGATGCGATAAGAATGGTTTCGATGACCAACGCGAATCATTGATCAGAATAGAAAGATAAAAGGAACAACCATGTCTAATAAAAGACGTTATTTTGGTACAGATGGTGTACGTGGAAAAGTGGGGCAGTACCCGATCACACCGGATTTTGTGCTTAAGCTTGGATGGGCCGCAGGAAGAGTCCTAGCAAAACAGGGCACAAAGAAAGTCATTATTGGCAAAGATACCCGAATCTCAGGTTACATGTTGGAGTCTGCTCTCGAAGCAGGCCTTGCTGCTGCGGGTTTACAAGCGACCTTTACTGGCCCAATGCCAACACCAGCAGTGGCATACTTGACTCAAACGTTTCGGGCTGAAGCAGGTATTGTGATTTCCGCTTCTCACAACCCTTATTACGATAACGGTATTAAATTCTTCTCTTCAGAGGGCACTAAGCTCCCCGATGATATTGAGCTAGCGATTGAAGCGGAGCTTGATAAAGACATTGAATGTGTCGAGTCGTCATTGCTAGGTAAAGCGAGTCGCCTTGATGACGCTGCTGGACGTTACATTGAGTTTTGTAAAAGCACATACCCTTCAGAACTTAGTCTCGCTGGATTGAAAATTGTAGTGGATTGTGCCCACGGTGCGACTTACCATATTGCTCCGGCTGTGTTTAGTGAGTTAGGCGCAGATGTGATTGCTATGGGTATTGAACCGAATGGTACCAACATAAACTACGAAGTGGGCGCAACCGATGTCAAAGCCCTACAGCAGAGAGTAGTACAGGAGCAGGCCCATCTTGGTTTAGCTTTCGATGGTGATGGTGACCGCATCATCATGGTTGATCACCTTGGGAATAAGGTCGATGGTGACCAGATTGCTTACATCATTGCTCGTGATGCTATGCGTCGTGGTGAGTTGAAAGGTGGTGTTGTTGGAACCCTGATGACGAACCTAGGAATGGAAAATGGCCTCAAGCAATTAGGTATTCCCTTCGTTCGTGCGGCGGTAGGTGACCGTTATGTGATGGAGCAGCTGCTTGAAAAAGGCTGGAAGATCGGGGCGGAAAATTCAGGACATGTGATCTTACTTGATAAAGTGACCACTGGCGATGCGATCGTGGCTGCATTACAAGTATTGGCATCCGTGGTCGGTAGTGATATGTCTTTGCATGAACTTTCTCAAGGTATGACGTTATACCCTCAAGTTCTGGAGAATGTCCGTTTTTCTGGTGATTCTAATCCACTAGAGGCTGAAGCGGTAAAAGCTTCCGTCGCCGCCGTTGAAGCCGAACTTGGTGATAAAGGTCGAGTGCTACTACGTAAATCAGGCACTGAACCCCTTATCCGCGTCATGGTGGAAGGTGAAGACGCTGAGCTAGTGAAGTCATCAGCATTAAAAATTGCAGACGCAGTGAAAGCGAGCTTCTAAGGCTTTTCACTTCGTTTAGTCATATAATAGCGGTGCCAGCTTGTGATAGCATGGCATCGTTTTTCATTCTAGCGATTTGCCAATGATGTCGACTCGAGAGCTTACGTATATACATGAAATGGGGATACAAGCCTATGAACTGGTCCATCCAGATAGGTTACATGGCTATAGTGTTGAAGGCATTACTTTGTCTGAAGACTGTAAAATCCTCTTGGTTTCACCTCAACAACCTTCGGGTTCGACTGCGATACTGTTTGAGAACATTATAAAAACAATGAACTTGACGTTGGAACATGCTCTCTATTTGGCCCCTGAACACTTTAGTCTACTTACACCCACTCAGGTCGAATGGATCTGGTTCGCAGGCTGTGAGGGGCAAAGGGATCTTGGCCAGAAAACGCTTCATTCTCCAAACCTGAGTGAGATTGATGGCAATCAACAACATAAACGCGCGCTTTGGCAGCAGATTCAAGCTTTGAAATAAAATGAAGTTACTTCCGTTAGCTGAAACTCACCTAGAATCGGTGTACTCAATAGAAATTCAAGCCCATACGCACCCTTGGACAGAAACAATGATTCGCGATGTGACAAGCAGAGGGGCGTGTCATCATGTGCTCATCGATGATGATAAGGTTGTCGGGTATTTTTATGCTCAGAACATAATCGGTGAAGTCACCCTGCTCAATATTGCTGTGGATCCGACTCTGCAAGGTAAAGGATATGGCAAACAGCTTATCGAATCGTTTTTAGCCTTGTGCGAGCAAAGAAACGCGGAAAGTGCCTGGTTAGAGGTGAGGGAAAGCAATACTCGTGCTGCTCACTTGTACGAGTCAGCGGGGTTCAATGAAGTCGATCGGCGTCGTAAGTACTATCCGACGGATGAAGGCAAAGAAGATGCCATCATCATGAGTTACATCTTCTTGTAAACTACTTTTGAACTGCTTTGATGATGGGTGAGCCTTCAACGGGGTAGAAATTTGCTTCAAATCGAGAAATTAACTCGGATGCTGGGAGAGGTTTGTCGAACAGATAGCCCTGAAACTGGTCACAACCGAGTTGCTTTAGCGTATTGAGTTCGTTAGCGTCTTCTACGCCTTCAGCTATCACTTCTAGGTTCAATCTCTGAGCTGTCATAATGATAGTATCTACGATAGCTTGATCACTTTCATCCAAATGCAATTGAGTTACAAAAGAGCGATCTATTTTTAACACATCAGCGGCAAGGTGTTTTAAGTATCTGAGCGAAGAATAGCCCGTACCAAAGTCGTCGATCGAAATTTTGAGGTTGTATTGCTTTAGTTCGCTCATTTTCTGTATCGCACTCTCAACGTTTTCAAGTAACAGGTTCTCAGTAATCTCCAATTCTATATGCTCGCCATCAATATCAGCTTGGGCAAGCACATCATGTATATGCTCGACAAAGCTGTTCTGTGAAAATTGTAATGGGCTGATGTTGATGGCAAGGCGACGGAAAGTATCAGGCAGCACCCCTTGTTTACGCCAACGCGAGTATTGGTAGCACGCTTGTTCAATAATCCAATTACCAATTTGTAAGATCTGTCCTGTTTCTTCGGCAATTGGCATAAATACGCCGGGAGGCAAAACGCCTTTTTCAGGATGGTTCCAACGAATCAAGGCTTCAACACCGACAATCTGTTGTTCTCCATTTACCTGAGGTTGATAGTAGAGCTCTAACTGTCCTTTGTTGAGTGCTTCATGAAGCCCTTTCTCTATCTCTAAAAATGATTCGACCTGAGCCTGCATTTCTGGTTCATAGAACATGTACTTATTTCTACCAGCCACTTTAGCTCGATAGAGGGCGGTGTCAGCCTGACGCAATACATCTATATTAGTGCTGTTGACCGAGGGGAACACAGAAATACCGACACTCGTCGTGCAGTAAAGTAAGTGATCGTCGATCGAGTAAGGGTTTGAGATCAAGGCTAAAAGCTGTTGAGCAGTTTCATGGGCTTTGTCAGTCGATATCGATGGCATTAAGATAGCGAACTCGTCTCCTCCGATACGTGCGGCTGTATAATCTGCGACCAACCATGCCTCCATGCGTTTCGAGATCGCTTTGATAAGGTGGTCACCAATGGTGTGGCCTAATGAATCGTTAATTGTTTTAAAGCGATCTAAATCGAGATAGAAAAGCACACCAGATGTATTGGTCTTGTTGGCATTATCGATCGCTTCTTCGAGCATTTGCAGCAACAAACTACGATTGGCTAATCCCGTGAGTGAATCGTAATAAGCCAATTGATTCAGTTTTGCTTCTGCCGCTTCTCTGTCTTTCCATAAATTATGGAAGGTTTTCGCCAAGTGTCCGAGTTCATCATCTCGATACAGATTCGGCATTGGAACTTCGGCTTTTTTATCTTGCAGTGAGCGAACCCAGTCAATCAACGTCACCAGTGGCTTCGAGAGCTTTTGGTAGAAGAACAACAATAAGATCGTCGTCAGCAAGACATTCCGGAACAGGTCAAACAGCAGTATTTGACTGGTTTTAGCGATAAAGTCCTTGGCGATATTGGCGCCATTGACCGAGAAACTCAGTGTCCCAACGACAACATGCGAATTAGGTTGATGTAACTCGGTTTTATAGACTGGGGTTGTCGGTGTTAGATAGCGTGAAAGTGCCTCTGTAAACGAGCTTTCAAGTGACACACCTCTTTCTCTTTCGGTCAAGGTATCGCCAAAGTCGTCAACAATCGAAACCTGATAAATAGCACCATCCATCATCAAGCTTGATGCCACCTGTTCCGCTAGGAGCTGATTCAAGTGATAGGCAGCTTGACTCGCGTTGGAGTAGTTCTGCAGTAGCTTAAATTGGTAGTGTTCTTCAATCCGCTTTTGTTCCTGATGAAGATCCACCAAAATTTGATACAAGCTGAATATAATCCCTAGTATCACGGATACGAGAAAAACAGTCTTCGCTTGTCTAAATGCTAATGAATTAATTTTTTTGCTCGCAGGCATAATTTTCTATGGTTCCCTCTACTCCTTTAGTTATAGCCCAAATTTATTGATATTTTAATTTGTATCTTGTTTGGATGTGATTTATCGAGGTTTTATTTGCCTCTGTTGCTCCAAAGCGCAATATAAGCGAGAATACCGCGCAATATCGAATCCATCTGCTAGGTGATATGTCATGACGATTCGTGACGAGATTCTAGCTTACAGACCGAAGAAGACCTTTTGATGTCAAATACAGCATTTACGGGCGAAGTTTCTAAGCGTAGAACGTTCGCTATCATTTCTCACCCAGATGCGGGTAAGACCACCATTACTGAAAAAGTATTACTTTTCGGGCGTGCAATCCAAACGGCTGGGACAGTCAAAGGTCGAGGTTCTGCTCAGCACGCGAAATCTGACTGGATGGAAATGGAAAAAGAACGTGGTATCTCGGTAACTACTTCTGTGATGCAGTTCCCTTATAACGATTGTCTGGTCAACCTATTGGATACTCCTGGGCACGAGGACTTCTCAGAAGATACCTACCGTACGTTGACCGCAGTTGACTCTTGTTTGATGGTTATTGATGCCGCTAAAGGTGTTGAAGATCGTACACGTAAGTTGATGGAAGTTACCCGTCTTCGTGATACACCTATCGTCACTTTCATGAACAAACTCGACCGCGATATTCGTGACCCAATGGAGTTATTGGATGAAGTTGAAAGTGAGCTAAACATTTCCTGTGCGCCGATTACTTGGCCAATTGGGTGTGGCAAAGAGTTTAAAGGTGTCTATCACATTCACCGTGATGAAACGATTCTCTACAGCACAGGCCAAGGCCACACCATTCAGGAGAAACTGGTGGTGAAGGGGCTGGATAACCCTGAACTTGATGAAGCTGTTGGCGCTGAGTTAGCGGAACAGTTACGTGAAGAGTTAGAGCTTGTGATTGGTGCATGCCCTGAGTTTGATCAGGAGCTGTTCCTTGCTGGTGAACTGACGCCAGTATACTTTGGTACGGCACTGGGTAACTTTGGTGTTGACCATATGTTGGACGGTTTGACGGAATGGGCGCCTGCGCCAATGCCTCGTCAAGCGAATGAACGTCAAGTTGAAGCGAACGAAGAGAAATTCTCTGGCTTCGTATTTAAGATTCAGGCCAACATGGATCCCAAGCACCGTGACCGTATTGCTTTCATGCGTATTGTATCTGGTACCTACACACAGGGTATGAAGATGAACCATGTGCGCCTTGGCAAGCAGATCAATATCTCTGATGCGGTAACCTTTATGGCGGGTGATCGCTCTCGTGCTGAAAATGCCTACGCGGGTGATATTATTGGTTTGCATAACCACGGCACCATTCAGATTGGTGATACCTTCACTCAAGGTGAAGCTCTGAAATTCTCAGGTATTCCAAACTTTGCGCCTGAGCTATTCCGTCGTATTCGCTTAAGAGATCCATTGAAGCAAAAGCAGTTGCTTAAAGGTCTGGTCCAGCTGTCTGAAGAAGGGGCTGTACAGGTATTCCGTCCACTACAAAACAATGACCTAATTGTTGGTGCGGTCGGTGTGCTTCAGTTTGACGTCGTCGTTGCGCGTTTAAAAGCCGAGTACAACGTTGAAGCGATTTATGAGAGCGTTAACGTTGCAACCGCACGTTGGGTCGAATGTGAAGATGGTAAGAAACTGGATGAGTTCCAGCGTAAGAACCAAACCAACCTAGCCCTAGATGGTGGCGATAACCTGACGTACATTGCTCCGACTATGGTTAACTTAAATCTGGCGAAAGAGCGTTTCCCAGAAGTGGAGTTCCGCGCAACCCGCGAACACTAATCTTCTTCGCCTTTGCTGCGATAGCGGCGTTGACTGCGCAAACTCACCTTGGTCACGTAGTGGACTACGCTCCCAAGGCTGAGTTTACTTGTCGCCTTGCTCTCACAACAAATGCTTTGAAGATGGAGTGAGAATATGTTTTTGGGGCTGAATTTGCTTGTTGCCTTGTTCTGCCCCCAACTACTTAGAAGACCTTTGGATAGTCTAAGCTATAAAAATACCGCCTCATTAAGGCGGTATTTTTTTAGGCCGTCATTCCTTAGAACGAAGAATGAGTGAGTAAGGAATCTTTTAAAGCGAGTCGTAAGTTTGATGAGATCCCCAACTCGTTCGTACCTCACTCTTGAGGATGACGTGGTCTTAATGTGCTCGAAAAAAGAAAGGGTTGATGCTCTCACATCAACCCTCCAAATTTCTCTAGCTCTTTCGCTATTTCTTCTTGGCGACTTTCTTTTTGCCTTTAGAAGCTGTTTTTTTCTTGTCGTCTTTTTTCTTCTTCTTAAACACTGGTTTTTTGTGTTTCGGACGAAGCTCTTTAATAAAGCGCTCTTTGATCTCTTCTTTTACGTAGCGAGCAACACGGTCCATCATGGTTTGGTCATGAGCTTCAACTAAAGAGATCGCATTGCCTTTTTTACCTGCGCGGGCGGTACGGCCGATACGGTGGAGGTACACGTCTGCACTGCGTGGCATGTCGTAGTTAATGACATGGCTAACATCTGGCAGGTCGATACCACGGGCAGCGACGTCTGTGGCCAGAAGTACGTTTACTGTACCGTCACGAAAACGCGCAATGGCATTGTTACGACGATCTTGCGGCATTTCACCTTGGATCCACGCACAAGGAATTTGCGCTTTTTCCAGTTCAACGCGCAGCTCGGCTAAACGTTCACGAGTTTTCAGAAATACAATAGAGCGCTCAGCTTGGTCGTTGATGATGGTTTTCAACAGTGCCAGCTTATGCGCCATATCATCTGCACGGTGATACCACTGGGCAATTTTCTTACGTTCACGGCGAGATGGCTCAGCGTCGATCTCAGCAGGTTCTTTAAGCAGATCTGCGGTGAATCCTTCCACGCCTTTGCCTTCTAGCGTTGCAGAGAAGAGCAGCGTTTGTTTACGCCAGCGACATTCAGAAGAAAGGCGATCCACTGTCGGGCCAAAGCCCATATCGAGCATGCGATCCGCTTCATCAAGGATCAACCATTCAATAGCACGGCAGTCAAAACGTTCCGCTTCGATGTATTCCATCAAACGACCAGGCGTTGCAACAACAATATCTTGTGTCTTAGCGAGAATATCGGCGTGTTCTTGATACTGCACACCACCAGTGATGGTGAAGATGTTCAGATTAGTGTTTTTGGCGAGCTCACGAGCTTGATCAGCGACTTGCATTGCCAACTCGCGAGTAGGAGTCAGGATAAGCACACGGGCAGGCCCCGGCTTACGACGCGGGAAGTCCTGCAAGTATTGTAGAGCGGGCAGAACAAAAGCTGCGGTTTTACCTGTGCCGGTTGGCGCTGAAGCGAGAATGTCTCTGCCGTCCAAAGCTTGTGGAATTGCTTCGGCCTGGATCTGGGTTGGACGGGTATAACCCATTTCTTCGATGGCAACGAGCAGGTTTTCATCTAGCTCTAGTTCAGCAAAATTTTTGATCACTCTGGTGTCTCCACGAGCTGGTAAGTGAGAATGATAATTTAAGGGTACGTATTATAGAGGGTTCGGTGATAAGGATCACACCTTAATTTTTACATCTTTAAATAAAACGCTTTAGTTAATGCGACGAATTCATCGCTATAGCCATTATCTTGTTGAATTATCAAACGTTCTGTCTTGGCGTTAGAGGCGTGCTGACCAAGTTGAATCAGTAAGCGGCTAACGGGTTTCTTGGCTGTAGGCTGTACTTCACACAAACCAACCAGATGCCAACCCAGTGTTTCTGCTAAGGAGATAAACATACGTCCTTCTGCTTCAGGAAGGACAAACCAAGCCCGGCCGTCAGAGCTCAGTAATTTAAAGCACTGTCTAAGCAAAGCTTCGTGGCTTAAGGTTAAAGTATGTCTTGCGGTCGCTCGTTGCTGATTTTGGGCATGCTCCCCTGAATTGAAATAAGGCGGATTACAGACAATCGCGTCATAGCTTGTTACGAATGGAAAGTTAAGCACGTCACCTTCCAGCAGTGTCAATCGGGAAAGCCAAGGAGAAGAGGCGAAGTTCTCTTTCGCAGCCAGCAAAGCGTGCTGATCAATGTCGATTGCGTCAATGACAGAGTCAGGATTTCGCTGTGCACACATTAGAGCCAATAAACCTGTGCCAGTTCCAATATCTAAAATGGTATTCGCTTGTTTGATGTCGCACCACGCACCGAGTAAGACGCCATCAGTACTGACAGGCATGCCTGAGTGACCACCTGCAATTTTAAACTGCTTGAATGAAAAGTCTTTTGTCTTGAGTTGGTTTTTTTTCATTTTGTTCTACACATGTTTATTAATTGAGTGATTAAGTCTAATGTTGGATCTTTGTATGGCCTTTTGTTCTATCAGTGTTTCATTTTTTTGATTTATTGATCCATATATTAAGCTAATAATTAATGTTGTGGTGGTTTAAACTACTAGTATTCTGGCTAATACATAAATTTATATGGTGTTTTTTGCCCTAGGCTTGCGGTTAGGTGTGTGTTTCGTCATTATTCGCCTCCAAATTTATAGATTGGGTAGCCAATTCGGACTGCTCAGCATGCACAACATCAATCAAAATATTTAAGGGTCTCTTGTGAATCAGACTTTAAAATTAACAGATATTATTGCGGTGGGCTTTATGCTTTTCGCTTTCTTCCTTGGAGCGGGCAACATTATCTTCCCGCCATTGGCAGGACAGCTAGCAGGTGAGAACCTCGTGCCTGCGATGACAGGTTTTCTTTTAACGGCGGTAGGTCTTCCTCTTATTACTATCGTTGCTATTGCCGTTGCTGGTGGCTCTTGGGATCATCTCACTAAAGATTTGCCTAAACGTGTTGCAATGACCATTGCGGTATTGATCTTTATCATTATCGGACCTGCATTTGCCGCGCCACGCACAGGTTTGGTGGCTTACGAAATGGCGGTAAAACCCTTTTTCGTCGAGGCGGCACAATCGCATTTAACGGTTTTCTCTATCCTATTTTTTGCTGTGGCAATGCTATTTGCTTGGTCACAAGGCAAACTGATTGATGTGATCGGTAAAGTGTTGACTCCAGTGCTTTTCTTAGGTTTGCTTGTGCTTGCTGTTGCTGTGTTTATCGATCCTCAAGGGGAAATGATTGCGGCAAACGGTGATTACCTTTCGCACCCATTGCAAAAAGGCTTCCTCGAAGGCTATAACACGATGGACACTTTTGCCTCGTTGATGTTCGGTGGGCTTATCGTCGATGCACTCCGTCAAAAAGGTATTTCAGACCAAAAGGCGACTGCAAAATACTTGATCAGAGCAGCGTGTGTTGCCGCTGCAGGATTGGCGTTTGTATACGTATCGCTATTCTATCTCGGCGCAACCAGTGCGGCTGTCGCTGCTGGCGCAGACAATGGTGGTGTGATTCTGAGTGTGTACGTTCAATCTCTCTTCGGCCCTTATGGTCAACTTGTGTTGTCAGTGATTGTGCTTTTAGCGTGTTTGACGACCGCGATAGGTATTATCTCAGCGTGTTCTGATTACTTCAGTTCTTTGACGCCGATGTCTTATAAAACTTGGGTTCTAATCAATGGTGCAGCGTGTGCTTTGGTTGCCAATGTCGGTCTTTCTCAACTGATCACTCTGTCTGTTCCTGTGCTCTTTGCTCTATACCCAGTCGCTATCGCTTTGGTTGCACTGACCTTTGTTCGCAAGAAACTGCAAAGTCCTAAATTAGCTTATCGTACGGTTATTTTAGTGTCGCTTCTATTTGCTCTGATTGATGCAGCAAAAGTAGCGGGCATTGATGTATCTGCTCTGAGTATGTTACCGTTGTTTGATATCGGTATGGGGTGGTTACTACCAACCATTGCGGCGATACTCTGCATGTTCTTTATTGGAAAACCGACTCAACCAGAGTTAGCCAAAAAAACGGTTTGAGCTAAAACAAATCATGGATAATAATCCCCTGTCGTACCTCGTGTGACAGGGGATTTTTCGTTGTATTATTCTCAGGCTCGAGTGCAAAAAATCCCTGTATCTTCGTCACACTTTTCAGTACAATTCTTCGGTTAAATTCTACTCATAAATGTTGAGCAAACATGTTTGAAATCAATCCCATTAAAAACCGCCTTAAGGACGTGTCTGAGCGCACCAATGTCCTGAGGGGGTATCTTTGACTATGACGCTAAGCAAGAGCGTCTAGAAGAAGTCAACGCAGAACTAGAACAACCGGATGTGTGGAACGAACCTGAGCGTGCGCAAGCGCTAGGTAAAGAACGTTCTGCGCTAGAAGCGGTTGTAGAAACGATTGACCAACTAGAGCAAGGAGTGGAGGACGTTGATGGTCTTCTAGAGCTTGCAGTTGAAGAAGAAGATCAAGAAACCTTTGATGAAATTGAACCAGAGCTTGCTGAGCTTGAAGCTAAGTTAGAAAAGCTGGAGTTTCGTCGTATGTTCTCTGGCGATCATGACGCGTCTGATTGCTACATTGATTTGCAGTCAGGCTCTGGCGGTACAGAAGCGCAAGATTGGACATCGATGATGCTACGTATGTATTTACGTTGGGCTGAAGCGAAAGGCTTTAAGACGGAAGTGATCGAAGTCTCTGAAGGTGAAGTTGCTGGTCTGAAAGGTGCAACGGTTAAGATCTCCGGCGAATACGCTTATGGTTGGCTACGTACGGAAACAGGTGTTCATCGCTTGGTTCGTAAATCGCCATTCGATTCAAGTGGCCGTCGTCATACATCGTTTGCTTCTGCGTTTATCTACCCAGAGATTGATGACAACATCGACATTGACATTAACCCTTCTGATCTACGTATTGATGTATACCGTGCATCTGGTGCGGGTGGTCAGCACGTTAACACCACGGAATCGGCGGTACGTATTACTCACGTTCCAACCAATACTGTGGTTCAGTGTCAGAATGATCGTTCTCAGCACAAGAACAAAGATCAGGCGATGAAACAGCTTCGTGCGAAGCTATTTGAATTAGAGATTCAAAAGCAAAATGCAGAGAAGCAAGCCAATGAAGACGCTAAGTCAGACATCGGTTGGGGTAGCCAGATACGTTCATACGTACTGGATGACTCACGCATCAAAGATCTGCGTACTAGCGTTGAAAATCGCAACACTCAAGCGGTTCTTGACGGCGACCTAGACAAATTTATCGAAGCTAGCCTGAAATCAGGCCTGTAAGCTTTTCACCGAAAAACTATTTTCATAAAGAAAGACAGGATACATCAAAATGACTGATGCTGTTCAAAACGACAATGTACAAGAAGAGAATAAGCTGATTGCTGAGCGCCGCGCTAAACTGGATCATATCCGTCAGAGCTGCAAAGCAAACGGCCACCCAAATGACTTCCGTCGTGAGCACCTAGCTGGCGATCTTCAAGCGGAATTCGGTGAAAAGACGAAAGAAGAGCTAGAAGAGCTAAACCATGTTGTGGCAATCGCTGGTCGTGTCATGGCTAAGCGTGGTCCTTTCCTAGCGATTCAAGAAACCTCTGGTCGTATCCAAGCTTACGCTGCAAAAGATGTTCAAAAAGAGCTGAAAGAGAAATACCAAGGCCTAGATATCGGTGACATCATCGGTGTGAAAGGTGCTCTTCACAAGTCAGGTAAAGGCGACCTTTACGTGAACATGGAGTCGTACGAGTTGCTAACGAAAGCACTTCGTCCACTTCCAGAGAAATTCCACGGTCTGACTGACCAAGAGATGCGTTACCGTCAGCGTTACGTTGACCTTATCGTCAACCAAGATTCACGTGAAGCGTTCATCATCCGTTCTAAGCTTGTATCGGCAATCCGTAACTTCATGAGCTCAAAAGGTTACCTAGAAGTTGAAACGCCAATGATGCACGTTATCCCAGGTGGTGCAACGGCTCGCCCATTCATCACTCACCACAACGCACTAGACATCGACATGTACCTACGTGTTGCTCCAGAGCTTTACCTAAAGCGTCTAGTGGTTGGTGGTTTTGACCGCGTATTCGAGATCAACCGTAACTTCCGTAACGAAGGTCTATCGCCACGTCACAACCCAGAATTCACTATGATGGAATTCTACCAAGCGTACTCTGATTACAAAGACCTAATGGATCTGACTGAAGAGATGCTAAGCACAGTTGCGATGGACGTTCTTGGTTCAACGTCTATGCCTTACGGTGACGAAACAGTTGAGTTTGGTGGTAAGTACGCTCGCATGAGCATGTTTGAAGCAATCAAACACTACAACCCAGAGCACGCTGAGATCCAGGCGCTCACAGAACAAGACCTTACTAGTCGTGACAAGATGGTTGCTATCGCAAAATCAGTACACGTTGAAGTAGAAACGTTCTGGACATGTGGTCAACTGCTAGAAGAGATCTTTGGTGAGACTGCGGAACCTCAGCTAATCCAACCAACGTTCATTACTGGCTACCCAGCGGATATTTCTCCTCTTGCTCGTCGCAGCGATGACAACCCATTCTTCACAGACCGTTTCGAATTCTTCATTGGCGGCCGTGAAGTGGCGAATGGCTTCTCAGAGCTTAATGATGCAGAAGATCAAGATGCGCGCTTTAAAGCTCAGGTTGATGCGAAAGACGCAGGTGATGACGAAGCAATGTACTATGATGCAGATTACATTACCGCCCTTGAGCACGGCTTACCGCCAACGGCAGGGCAAGGTATCGGTATCGATCGTCTAGCGATGCTGTTTACTAACACGCACACCATCCGTGACGTGATTCTGTTCCCTGCGATGCGTCCACAAGCTTAATAGCGAGTGTAAAAACAGCGAAAAGGCCGATATCACTCAGTGGTATCGGCCTTTTTTATGGCTCTAGGGTCAGAGGTTTTTCACTTCCAGGCCTGCGATCTGATGCCAATAACCGTTACATTGGCGGCTTTCAATGTTCATCGGACTTTGTCCGAATTCGTTAGCTCGAAAATGGTTTAACTCTGAAAGGGTCTCGATGCCAAGTGGGCTGAGACGAACGACATCGACCAATCCTCTCATACTTGGCAAATCGTTAATCAGGTTGTAGCAATAGCCTGATTGAGTCTGAATACCATTGAGATTAAACACTTGTTGACCTTCCTGACTGCTGACTTTTATACCTGTTGGGTATTTGATACAGCAAGTTTCACAATCGTCTTTGGCTCTATTTTCAGCACGAGCAGTGAAGCAGCGCGCAGAGTAGGCCAGTGGCAAATAGCCATGGCTGAAAACTTCAACATCGAACTGTCCACGAATCCCTATTTCTTCAGATTGCATCATTGTTTTATCCAACCAGTCGCGGGAAAGCTCAACTGGCATACACCATCGGATCATGCCTTGTTTAACAAATAGTTTCAGCGTATGTGCGTTATAAACATTCACAGCAGGGCCGACGACAAACGGAATCTTCTGTTCAGAAGCCAACTGTATGGCAGAGACATCGTTAGCTTCGATAGCAAATTCGCCATTATCAATGTACTTCTTCATGATATTGACTTCACTAGGCGCTTCAAGCAATGCCATGGTGGATAGCACGACTTGTTTGCCGGATTGGCTGAGCGCTCTTGCAATATCCAGCCAATGTGCAGGTTTCATTTCTCTACGTTTGGAACACACGCTCTCACCTAGATAAATGATGTCGGCGTCGCTCGATGCGGCTTGCAGATAAAACTCTTCAACATCTTGCTTAGGCCAGAAGTAAAGGAGAGGACCAAGGGCGTATTTCATCGTATTTTCCATTCTATACCTTACTGCCACTTACGGTGATAAGCACCGAGGGTTGTCTGAGTACCTTCCGAGACGTTGGCCAGCGTAGCATCCCAAGCTGCTTCAACTTGATAGGTTTCAGGTTTGGCTAAGTAGTGGTCAATGGCGGCACGCCAGGTACGAGTCACCTGTTCTACATAGGCGGGGCTTCGTTGACGGCCTTCGATTTTTACAGAAGCCACATTCGCGGCGAACAAATCAGGCAACATCGAGAGTGTATTGAGGCTGGTGGGCTCTTCCAATGCATGATAAGCCTGAGTGTGCTCGTCCAGCTCTGCCGTGAATCGGCCCTTACACAAAGTGGGGTAGCCAGCATTTTCGCCATCACTGTAGCGATCAATGAGAATTTTATTCAACCGAGATTCCAGTCCTTTGTCTGTCTCCTGCCAACGAACAAACTTTGCCGGTGAGCACGCGCCAACGGTATTGGGAGACTCGCCCGTCATATATGAAGAAAGGTAACAGCGGCCTTCAGACATAATGCATAAGCTGCCGAAGGCGAACACTTCCAAATCGACATCCTGTGGAATATTGCGTGACAGCTGTTTGACCTGATGGATAGACAGTACACGCGGCAGCACCACACGTTTAACATTGAAATTGCGTTTATAGAAGTCTATCGCTGCGACATTGGTTGCAGATGCTTGAACCGACAAATGCAGTTCGAGCTCAGGGTATTTGTTGGCGGCGTAATCCAGTACGGCGATATCAGCAATGATTAATGCATTAATGCCACTTTGAGCGGCGCGATCGACGGCGTCCGTCCAGCGTTCAAATCCATCAGGATGGGCGAAAGTATTCAGCGCGACGTGAATTTTTTTCTTATGGTCGTGAACGTACTGAACCGCTTTGTCCAGTTTCTTGCCAGTGAAGTTAAGACCTGCGAAGTGGCGCGCATTGGTATCGTCTTTGAAGCCGATGTATACAGCGTCAGCACCACAGTCGATGGCTGTTTTAAGAGCAGGTAAGTTACCTGCAGGGCACAAGAGTTCCATGCATCTTCCAATCTGTTTAACAGTCTTTGCAAAAAATTGCTCCGTATTTTATGAAGGAATGTGAATGGCAAGTTTGATTTAAGGCAGGTTTAGGTAAGTTTCTGAGTTAAATACTCATTTACAGTGAGTAGCGTTCAGTTTTTGTGGCGGCGGTGCTGAGCAAATAACTCTTCGACCTCGTGCTTTGGTTGCGGGCGATAGAAATGGAATCCCTGAATCGAATTGCAATTGAGGTTAGAGAGGAGAGTCGCTTGTTGCTGAGTTTCGACGCCTTCGGCAACGACAGTCAGATTAAGTGATTTACCCAGATTAATGATATTTTCGATCACCGTTACCTGTTTCGGTAGCGTATCTATGTCACTGATGAAAGCGCGATCAATCTTAAGCTCATCAATCGGGAAACGGGCCAGATAAGAAAGCGAAGAATAGCCGGTACCAAAGTCGTCAATCGACAAAGCAAAGCCAAGCTTTTTAATGGCGTTAAGCATTTGCAGCGTATGCTCGCTATCGCTCATCACTGCACTTTCGGTCAGTTCGAACGTGATACAGTTGGGATCAAGCTCTGTAGTACGCAGGAGTTTTTCCATGTAATCGATCAGTTTTGGATTGCCAAACTGTTCTGGCGACAGGTTGATTGCGACTCGACCTGGCAAAATACTTTGAAGTTTCCAACGCTTAACGGTACTGAATACTTCTCGCATGACAACTCTACCCAAGTGTTCAATCAAACCTGCTCGCTCAGCTACGGGAATGAAGGCTCCTGGGCTAATGTAACCTTCCACGGGATGTTTCCAGCGGATAAGAGCTTCGGCGCCATTAATGCTGAAATCACGGGCGTTAACCTTAGGCTGGTACCACACTTCCAAGCCATTTTGTTGCAGGGCTTTTTGCAGCTCTATCTCTAGCCATAAACGCATACGCGCTTCTTTGTTCATCTGGTCATTAAACTTAATCAGACGATTCCGGCCACGGTCTTTGGCTTCGTACATCGCGGTGTCTGCGTTTTGCAGCAGAATACGAGCGTCGTTGCCGTCACCTGGATAAGCCACACTGCCAATAGAGCACGCTAAACGTTTGCTGAAATGGTGCAGATCAAAAGGCTGATTAATGAGGGAAATGATGCGTTCAGCAAGCATTTCGGCCATGTGATGATTGTCTGGTTCAGGCATAATCAGACCGAATTCATCGCCTCCTAAATGCCCTACTACTGCGTGCTGTGGCAACAAACGCTTAAGACGTGACGACACTTCTTTTATCACTTTGTCACCGATATGATGGCCTAGAGAATCATTGATGTTTTTAAAATTATCAATATCTAAATAGAGCAACAAAAGTGGTGTTTCATTATGAATGAACTGCTCAAGACGTTTGGTAAAACCAAAACGATTGTAAAGGCCAGTTAAAGAATCAATGTGTGCATCCTCTAAGGGCTTGTTACTTAGATGTTTGGTGGCCTCATCAGCATCTTGAATGAGGACTAACTGAGAACCACTGCCTAGCACCATTGCCTCATCAGCGTGCAGTTGAACACGGCGCTCAAAGCCACACCTTGGCCCTGTCAGACAGGTTAAAGGTGCTTTCGCCAGTGAACTGCTGAGCGATTTACTGAAAACCGTTTTGGTTTTCTCATCGACAAATAAGCGTGAAAGCTCTTCACCCAACAAATCACTGTTATCTTCAAAGCCGAGTAAACGTACCGCCGCAGGGTTGGCTGAAATGATGCAATCGTCTTCTACAATGAGCAAGCCATCTGGTAATAAGGTAGTGAGTGTTGAGAACTTATTTTCCGACTCTTCTAGAGAGCGAACCAGAATATGTTTTTCGGATGTATCGACAGCATGAAAAGCTACGTAGTCAATTTTCTTGTCGATTACGATGGGGGCTAAGCTGAAATGCAGACTGGTTTCGAGCTCAATCTCGTTCAGTGTGATTTCTGCTTCGAGAAATTCTCCGTTAAAGGCTCTCTCATAATAAGGCTTGAGCTGATGATAGAAATGTTCACCTAAGGTTTGCGTATCGCTCATACCGACCAGTTCTCGATTGGATAGACCTGCTATATCGCAATAGCGACCATTAACCATGGCATAGTTATGCTGGCTATCCAAAATGGCGAAAAAAAACGGGCTGTTCGCCGTTATCTTCGTGAACCAATGCTGTAGTTGTTGCGAAAGCATCAAAGGTATTACCGACTCTCCAAAGAGCAATACGAGTCACAGAGTTGTGAATAGAAGCGATACCAATAACTATAACTGTGATTGCCGCTAGATTAAAGGGTTAGCGGTATCAGACTCATTTTTGATACACAACAGGAATCGCTCCATCATCATCCATTATGATGAGTTTCCTATTTACAAAGTAACGGATAACGCTCGTGATTAACAAGATTCGTACTCAGCTAGTTGAAAATGCCGCATCAATTTTGAGATCTCCAGTCCAGTTATTACCAGAATCTGTACAAAAAAAAGCCTTGCTGGATGGGTTGAAGATGGTATTTAAAGAGGCGCTCGAAGACGGTGATTTTGAGTTTCTCCTAGATAAGTGGTTGAAAATAGAGATAAAGGATATGCATCTTAGTTGGTGTTTGAGCTATAAGAAAGACAAGCTGATTGTTGCAAATTCTCAAGTCGAGGAAGATATTACGTTTCGCGGTAATCTCAATGACCTAGTATTAATCGCAGGAAGAAAAGAAGATCCTGATACATTATTCTTTCAGCGCCGCTTGTCTATAGAAGGGGATACAGAGCTGGGGTTAGAGATTAAAAACTTAATGGATAGTATTGATTTCGAGCAGTTGCCGAAACCATTGCAAACTCTATTAAATCAACTAGCCGATTTTGTGCAGAAAGGGTTACAATCGCCTATTGCACAAAGTGAGGTGATTAATGCTAATTCGAACTGAAGCTCCGGCTGATATTCTTGCGGTCGACAGACTACTTAAGTCTGCTTTTGAAACAAAAGCTGAAGCAGCTTTAGTTATGAAGCTAAGAGAAAATGGACGTAGAACCTTATCATTGGTTGCCTGTAATGATGAAGGAGAAGTGGTTGGGCACGTCATGTTCAGTCCGGTTACATTAAATGGTGAAGACTTAAACTGGCAGGGCTTGGCTCCACTCGCTATAAAAGCAGACTACCGCCGACAAGGTCTGGCGGCTGAGCTAGTTAAGGAAGGTCTGGAATCGCTAAAAGAGTTCGGCTACCCGGCTTGTGTGGTACTGGGTGAACCTGAGTATTATTCGCGCTTTGGTTTTGAAGTGAGTGAAAAGTATGGTTTCAACTGTCAATGGGAAGTGCCAACTGGTTCATTCCAAGTTATAGCGCTTGCAGAAGGTGAGTTTACTCATCGAAGTGGTCTAATTGAATACAGCCCAGAGTTTTCAGCGTTTTAGGTAGAGTGCATACGCGAAGGTAGAGAAAAGTAAGACTTTTGTCCTTTTTTTGACCGCTTAGCCTCCAAGTCGTCTTTTTTTGAAAAATTCTACTTGTCAGCGTAATAACGTTTCGCTAGTATTGCTCGGCCTTCGGTAAGGAGGTCGCTAGCCTTGGTCAAAAACATCAAAAATGAGTTTTCGAGCGGCGCTGGCTCAACAATTTGGAACATAGGTGGAAATCATGTTTACAGTTCTACTTGTGATTTACCTGTTGGCAGCGGTTGGTGTAATCGGCCTAGTGCTGATTCAACAAGGTAAAGGCGCAGATATGGGAGCCTCATTCGGTGCTGGCGCATCAAACACAGTGTTTGGCGCAAGCGGCTCAGGTAATTTCCTAACCCGAATGACTGCAATTTTTGCAACAGTATTTTTTATCCTCAGCTTAGTGCTAGGTAACATGTCAACTCATAAAACTGAATCTCAGTGGGTTGACCCGACTCAAGGTCAAGTTATCCAGAAAGCTGACGATGCTGCGAGTGAAGTTCCAGCCCCTACAGGCGACGAAATTCCTCAATAAGCTAAAGATTTAGCTGCCGAGATGGTGAAATTGGTAGACACGCTAGCATGAGGTGCTAGTGCCTTAGGTGTGAGGGTTCGAGTCCCTCTCTCGGCACCATTATTTACAAACTTGTAAAACACCTTGGAGAGCGTATAATGCTCGACAAGTCGGACGCGGGGTGGAGCAGCTTGGTAGCTCGTCGGGCTCATAACCCGAAGGTCGTCGGTTCAAATCCGGCCCCCGCAACCAAATCCCTTTTCTTTTATAGATAGTGGATGTGGACAAGTTTGCGCAGTTGCAATAGCAACTGTGAGTTAAGCAGATTTTGATTGCTTAACACATCAGGGTCCAGCATCAAAAAACCCCGACTTTCGGGGTTTTTTGTTATCTGAATTTCTGTATCTCAGAATTTCAGACATTGCTTGGAATTTAAATTGGGCTCTGAGCCCTTTTTTTGTTTCTGGAGTGGTTTAAATGACTGGTTTAGAAAGACAACTTACTGAAATGCTTGAAGCACCAGTAGCTGCATCAGGTTATGAGTTAGTTGGATTAGAATTTATTCGCGCAGGCGAACATTCAACACTACGTATCTTTATTGATCATGAAAATGGCATCTCTGTAGATGATTGTGCAGAAGTTAGCCGTCAGGTCAGTGCAGTCATGGACGTTGAAGATCCAATCACCGTGGCTTACAACCTAGAAGTGTCTTCTCCAGGTTTAGAAAGACCACTTTTCAAAGCAGCACACTATGAACAATTTATTGGTCACGAGGTAAGCATCGTTTTGAAAATGGCTGTTGGTAACCGTCGTAAGTGGAAAGGTGTTATCCACGCAATCGAGGGTGAAACAGTAACAGTTACTGTGGACGGCAACGCAGAAGAGTTTGCTTTGAGCAACATTTCAAAAGCTAACCTGATCCCTAAATTTTAATTAAGGTCTTAGAGGCTATTTAAAATGAGTAAAGAAATTTTAGCGGTAGCAGAAGCGGTATCAAACGAAAAAGGGGTACCTCGTGAGCGCATCTTTGAAGCCCTAGAGATAGCTCTAGCTACATCTACAAAAAAGAAACACGAAATCGAAATCGATGTACGTGTTGAAATTGACCGTAAAACGGGTGAGTTCGATACTTATCGTCGTTGGTTAGTTGTTGAAGAAGTAGAGAACCCAACAAAAGAAATCTCTCTTGAAGCAGCACAGTTTGATGATGAGACGATTGAACTAGGTGACTACGTAGAAGATGATATCGAATCAGTAACTTTTGACCGTATTACTACGCAAACAGCGAAGCAGGTCATCGTACAGAAAGTTCGTGAAGCTGAACGTGCACAGATCGTTGAGCAGTTCATCGACAATGAAGGTGAGCTAGTTACTGGTGTGGTTAAGAAAGTTAACCGCGAAACTATCGTACTTGACCTAGGTAACAACGCTGAAGCGGTAATTCTACGTGATGACCAGCTTCCTCGTGAAAACCACCGTCCGGGGGACCGCGTTCGTGGTCTCCTGTACCGCGTAGCGCCAGAAGCTCGTGGTTTCCAACTATTCATCACACGGTCTAAGCCAGAAATGCTGGCGGAGCTATTCCGTGTTGAAGTACCGGAAATTGCAGAAGAGATCATTGAACTGAAAGGTGCGGCTCGCGATCCGGGTTCTCGTGCGAAGATTGCAGTGAAGACTAACGACAAGCGCATCGACCCAGTGGGTGCGTGTGTTGGTATGCGTGGAGCACGTGTACAGGCAGTCTCTGGCGAGCTTGGCGGTGAGCGTATTGATATCGTGCTTTGGGACGATAACCCAGCTCAGTTTGTTATCAATGCAATGGCACCAGCAGACGTAGCTTCTATCATCGTTGATGAAGATGCTCACGCAATGGATATCGCTGTTGACCCCGATAACCTAGCACAAGCCATTGGCCGTAGCGGTCAAAACGTACGTCTGGCTTCTCAACTCACCGGTTGGGAACTGAACGTAATGACGGTTGAAGATCTGCAGAAGAAACACGCAGAAGAGTCTCAAGCGTCAATTGAAAACTTCATGAAATACCTAGATATCGAAGAAGATTTCGCTCAGCTGTTAGTTGAAGAAGGCTTCTCTTCTCTTGAAGAGGTGGCTTACGTACCAGTAAACGAACTGCTTGAAGTTGATGGTCTGGACGAAGATCTTGTCGAAGAACTACGTAGTCGTGCAAAAGATGCCCTAACTACACTGGCTCTGGCTCAGGAAGAATCTTTTGAAGGCCTAGAGCCTGCAGAAGACCTGCTTGCTCTAGAAGGTTTAGAACGTGAAATGGCATTTAAACTGGCAGCGAAAGGTGTTGTAACACTGGAAGATTTGGCTGATCAAGGTATTGATGACCTAGAAGGTATCGATGGCCTAACTGAAGAACGTGCGGGTGAATTAATCATGGCAGCTCGTAACATCTGTTGGTTCGGCGAAGACGAATAATATTCAGCAAGGAGAAAGCGGCATGACACAAATTACTGTTAAAGCACTGAGTGAAGAAATTGGTACACCAGTTGACCGCTTATTAGAGCAACTTGCTGATGCTGGTATGACAAAAGCGAGTGCAGATCAGGTAACCGAAGAAGAGAAGCAAAAATTGCTTACTCACCTGAAAAAAGAGCACGGTGATACTTCTGGTGAAGCTGAACCAACTCGTTTAACTCTACAGCGTAAAACTCGCAGCACACTAAGCGTCAATGCTGGTGGCGGCAAGAGTAAGGATGTTCAAGTAGAAGTGCGCAAAAAGCGCACTTATGTGAAGCGCAGCACTATCGAAGACGACGCGAACCGCGAGGCTGAGGAAGCAGCAAAGCGTGAAGCTGAAGAGCTAGCAAAACGTGAAGCTGCAGAGAAAGCACAACGCGAGGCCGAAGAAAAAGCGAAGCGAGAAGCGGACGCAAAACGTGAAGCTGAAGAAAAGGCCAAACGCGTACAAGCTGATAAGGCTAAGAAAGACATGAATGCAACAAAAAGTGCAGAAGTGAACGCGCAAGCGAAAAACGAAGCTGACGAACTGAAACGTCGTCAGGAAGAAGAAGCACAGCGTAAAGCTGAACAAGAAGCAGCTAAGCTGGTTGAAGAAGCTCGTAAGCTTGCTGAAGAAAATGAAGCTCGCTGGAATGAAGCGGAACAGAAGAAGAAAGAGTTGGAAAACTCTGACTATCACGTAACAACTTCATCATACGCTCGCGAAGCAGAAGATGCTGCGGATCGCAAAGAAGAAGGTGGTCGTCGTAAGAAGAAGAAGAAAGCTTCTGGCAACGATGATCAAAACCGTGGTGGCCGTAACCAGCGCGGCGCTAAAGGTCGCAACAAAGGTAAATTGGCGAAGCCTGCTTCAATGCAGCAAGGTTTCGATAAGACAGCTACTGTTGCGAAAGCTGACGTTGTTGTCGGTGAAACCATCGTTGTATCAGAACTGGCTAACAAGATGTCTGTAAAAGGGACAGAAGTTATCAAAGTAATGATGAAGATGGGGGCAATGGCGACGATCAACCAGGTTATCGACCAAGAAACAGCACAACTTGTAGCTGAAGAAATGGGTCACAAGGTAATTCTGCGTAAAGAGAACGAGCTAGAAGAAGCAGTACTGTCAGATCGTGACAGCAATGCGGAAGCGGTACCTCGTGCTCCAGTTGTTACCATCATGGGTCACGTTGACCATGGTAAGACATCGACACTTGACTACATCCGTAAAGCGCACGTTGCGTCAGGCGAAGCCGGTGGTATCACACAGCACATCGGTGCATACCACGTTGAAACTGAAAACGGCATGATCACCTTCCTAGATACTCCTGGACACGCGGCGTTTACTGCAATGCGTGCTCGTGGTGCTCAGGCAACAGATATCGTTGTTCTTGTTGTAGCAGCAGACGATGGCGTAATGCCACAGACAATCGAAGCAATCCAGCACGCGAAAGCGGCGGGTGTACCTCTGATTGTTGCAGTGAACAAGATCGATAAAGAAGACGCGAACCCAGACAACGTTAAGAATGAGCTGGCTCAATACGATGTTATTCCTGAGGAGTGGGGCGGTGAGAACATGTTTGTTCACATCTCTGCGAAACAGGGTACAAACATTGAAGGTCTGCTAGAAACTATCCTTCTACAATCTGAAGTTCTTGAGCTGACAGCGGTAGAAGAAGGCATGGCGTCTGGTGTGGTTGTTGAATCTCGCCTAGATAAAGGTCGCGGCCCTGTTGCCACTGTACTGGTTCAGTCTGGTACTCTAAACAAAGGTGATATCCTTCTTTGTGGTCAAGAGTACGGCCGTGTTCGTGCAATGCGTGACGAGAATGGTCAAGAGATCTTCACTGCGGGTCCTTCTATCCCAGTAGAAATCATTGGTCTGTCTGGTGTGCCTGCATCTGGTGATGAAGCGACGGTTGTTCGTGATGAGCGTAAAGCACGTGAAGTTGCCAACTACCGTCAAGGTAAATTCCGTGATGTTAAACTAGCACGTCAACAAAAAGCGAAACTAGAGAACATGTTCTCTAACATGGCAGCTGGTGAAGTGGCTGAGCTTAATGTGGTACTTAAAGCAGACGTTCAAGGTTCTGTGGAAGCTATCGCAGACTCGCTACGTAAACTTTCTACTGAAGAAGTGAAAGTGAACATCGTGGGTTCTGGTGTTGGTGGTATTACAGAAACCGATGCTGTTCTAGCGGCCGCATCTAACGCTATCATCCTAGGTTTCAACGTTCGTGCTGATGCAACTGCGCGTCGTGCAGTTGAAGCTGAAAACCTAGATCTACGTTACTACTCAATCATTTACCAATTGATTGATGAAGTAAAACAAGCAATGGGCGGTATGCTTGCTCCAGAGTTCAAGCAAGAAATTATCGGCCTTGCAGAAGTGCGTGATGTATTTAAGTCACCAAAACTTGGCGCTATTGCGGGTTGTATGGTTACTGAAGGTACTATTAAGCGCAGTAACCCAATTCGTGTACTACGTGAGAACGTGGTTATCTACGAAGGTGAACTAGAGTCACTCCGTCGCTTTAAAGATGACGTACAAGAAGTTAAGAACGGCTACGAATGTGGTATCGGCGTTAAGAACTACAATGATGTTCGCGTTGGTGACCAAATCGAGGTCTTCGAAATCGTTGAAGTAAAACGAACTCTAGACTAATTGACTAAAATTACAGGCTTACTTATTGATAGTTAAGTAGTAATTGGTTGTTGAATACGCCATGGGGGGCTGGAATTTATCCATCCCCCATTCTTTCTAATAAGAGAAAAAATATGTCAAAAGAATTTAGCCGAACGCAGCGTGTTGCTCAGCAGCTGCAAAAAGAACTCGCAATGATCCTTCAGCGTGAAGTTCGTGACTCCCGCTTAGGTATGGTGACCATTTCTGATGTAGAAGTGTCACGTGACCTAGCATACGCAAAAGTGTTTGTAACTTTCCTTTGTGTTGGTGAGCAAACACCTGAATCTTGCCTAGAAGCATTACGCGAACACGAAGTGCATATCCGTATGATGCTAGGTAAGCGCATTCGATTGCGCCTTACCCCAGAAATTCGTTTTCATTACGATAGTACTTTGGTTGATGGTATGCGTATGTCTAACCTCGTCAGTGAAGTCATCAATGAAGACAAGCGCAAACAGCAAGACGCTGGCCGTGAAGACGAAAATTCGGAAGAAGGTAAGGCATAATGGCTCGCCGTCGTAAAGGTCGTCCAATTAATGGGGTTGTCCTCCTAGACAAGCCAACAGGCATTTCATCTAATGATGCGCTGCAGAAAGTAAAACGCATTTACTTTGCTGAGAAAGCAGGTCATACCGGTGCTCTGGATCCCTAGCGACAGGTATGCTGCCAATTTGTCTTGGTGAAGCAACCAAGTTTTCTCAGTTCTTGTTGGATTCTGATAAGCGCTACCGAGTGATCGCCAAGTTAGGTGAGCGTACGGATACTTCGGATTCTGATGGTGAAGTGGTTGAGACTCGTCCAGTGGATGTGTCTCTAGAGAAGCTAGAAGCATCTATCGATAAGTTCCGTGGTGAGTCTGACCAAGTACCTTCAATGTTTTCGGCGTTGAAATATCAAGGTAAGCCTTTATACGAATATGCTCGTAAAGGCATTGAAGTACCGCGTGAATCACGCAAAATTACGGTTTATGAAATCGTACTGCATCGTTTTGAAGGTGATGAAGTCGAGATGGAAGTCCACTGTTCAAAAGGGACTTACATCCGTACCATCGTCGATGACTTGGGTGAAATGCTTGGTTGTGGTGCTCACGTGACTATGCTTCGTCGTACTGGTGTTGCCAAATACCCGTATGAGAAAATGGTGACGTTAGAGCAGCTCAATGACCTCTTAGAACAAGCACAACGTGATGAAATTGCACCTAAAGAGTTACTCGATCCTTTGCTTCTACCAATGGATACTGCAGTAGAAGATCTACCAGAAGTAAACCTCAATGCTGAATTAACCAATTTGGTTCAGCACGGTATGCCAGTGCAAGTATTCGGCGCACCAGAAGGCACACCGCTGCGTATGACTTCCGGTGAAGAGAAGTTGTTCATTGGTGTTGCTGAAGTCAATGATGATGGTAAGGTGGCACCAAAGCGCCTAGTTGTCTTCCGTGAAGAAGCCGAGTAGCAGACTCGCACCACTGAATATATAAAACCGAAGCAAAATGCTTCGGTTTTTTGTACCAGTAATGACTACGCATAGTTGCTGCAATAGCAACAAAGGTCATTTCCCTCAGCTAGCTTTGTGAGGGTTCATATTTTGAAAGCCTCAGAAAAGAATCGGGATCTTGTGTAAGCAGCTATTTAATTAGCTTAGCTTCAGTAAGGGCTACTCTAAGAGCATCAGCGCGTTTACGGTTAACCCCAAAATCAGAGTGACCGGTGCGAGATTCAGAGCGAACAATCAGACTGTTCCCTTCTATTCTTAATTCCAAATCATCGACGAAACGCATGATCTTACTGGTAAATTCTACTCGTAAATAATCAGCGCTTTTTTTCGCAGTTTTGGTTCTTGGCTCTTTTAGTACCACAGCTTCGATCTGATCTAAGGTCACGCCGTCATTGAGTTCAAACGGTGCGAGGTTATGCTCTGGTCGAGTATCTTGTGTTGAAACGCAGTTAGGCTTGTCACCACAAGGGGAAGCTGTGCGATCTGACATATCTTGTACTCCTTGGCTACAAGCGGTTAAACCCAATAGGGTGATTAAAAGGAGAGCGGCGTTCTTCATTTTAAATACCTTGTCTTGTTTTTATACCAATCACACCAATTATCTGCTCATTCTTGCTTGTTAAAATCGCTGATAACTGCGTTAAAGATTTTGTAGGCAGAACAACTAGCTAGCTGCAATCTTTGCCTTGTTCTAAGCGATTTTCCCTACACAATTTCTGAGCATCTAATTAATGCGATGTATATTATCGAATTCAATTATATGTTTTAAATGAAAAAAGGATCCAATTAGTGGATCCTTTTGTGAGTTGAGGTAGGACTATAACTCAAGGTAATCAAGTATACCTTCAGCAGCTTTGCGGCCTTCATCAATCGCAGTGACGACAAGATCAGATCCGCGAACGGCATCCCCTCCGGCAAAGATTTTTTTGTTGCTTGTCTGGAACATAAACTCTTGGTCTGAAGGTGCTTTGATGCGTCCCCATTGATCGAGTTCAACATCATACGGTGTCAACCATTCCATTTTATGTGGCTGGAAGCCAAATGCCATGATCACTGCATCTGCTGGCAATATGTGTTCACTGCCTGCCACAGGCTCTGGACGGCGACGCCCTGCTTCATCGGGCTCTCCAAGCGCGGTTTTAACCACTTTCACCCCCGAAACTTTGCCAAAGGCATCCACTTCGACACCTAAAGGTTGAAGGTTAAACTTAAAATCCACGCCTTCTTCTTTAGCATTTTTTACTTCTCGACGAGAACCTGGCATGTTGGCTTCATCACGTCGATAGGCACAAATGACGTTAGAGGCCCCTTGTCTAATGGATGTGCGAACACAGTCCATCGCGGTATCACCGCCCCCGAGTACGACGACTTTCTTACCCGTCATATCAATGAAGGGTTGCTCAGCTTCCAAGCCCATGACTTTGTATGTGTTGGAAATCAAAAACGGCAGTGCATCATAGACACCCGGCGCTTCTTCATTTTCTAGGCCGGCACGCATGTTTTTATAGGTACCAACCCCTAGAAACACGGCATCGTATTCTTCAATCAGTTGCTGCATCTGAACATCTTTACCTACCTCAACGTTGAGCTGGAATTCCACGCCCATTTCAGTAAAGACTCGACGTCGGTTTTCCATGACGCCTTTTTCCAGTTTGAATGATGGGATACCAAAAGTGAGTAGGCCACCGATTTCTGGGTAGCGATCGAACACAACAGGTTTGACTCCATTGCGCACTAAAATATCTGCAGCAGCAAGTCCTGCTGGGCCTGCGCCAATAATAGCGACCTTCTTATCTGTCCATTCCACCTTGGACATATCTGGTTTCCAACCCATTTCGAAGGCTTTATCTGTGATATATTTTTCAATATTACCTATGGTTACGGCGCCAAAGTCATCATTCAGGGTACAAGAACCTTCGCATAATCGGTCTTGTGGACAAACTCGCCCACACACTTCTGGTAAGCTATTAGTTTGGTGAGAAAGCTCAACGGCTTCCAAGATTCGCCCCTCATTCGCAAGTTTTAGCCATTGCGGAATGTAGTTATGTACAGGGCATTTCCACTCGCAGTATGGGTTACCGCAGTCAAGACAGCGATCAGCTTGAGCAGTGGCTTGTTGCTTGGTAAAGGGTTCATAAATTTCGACGAATTCAATCTTGCGAACTTTAATCGGTTTCTTCGCAGGATCGACGCGTTGTACATCAATAAATTGGTATACGTTCTGGCTCATGATTCAAACATCCTCCATGATTACTGCGCTTGAACGCGAAGTTCAGCGGCACTACGACTTTGGTGACCCAGCAGGGTACGAAGGTCTGCAGCTTTAGGTTTCACTAGATAGAACTTTGGAATCCATTCATCAAAGTTCGCCAGAATATCTTCTGCGTGGACGGAATTTGTTTCTTCAAGATGCTCTGCAATCAGACCACGTAAATGTTCCTGATGGATATAGAGATCAGATAGCGCCAATGCTTCTACGGATTCATTGTTCACCCGGCCTTGGAAGTCTTCGTTCTTATCAAGAACGTAGGCAAATCCCCCTGTCATCCCTGCGCCAAAATTGACCCCAGTTGCGCCAAGAATTGCCACAATACCGCCTGTCATGTATTCACAAGCGTTGTCGCCAGCGCCTTCTATGACAGCGATGGTTCCAGAGTTACGGACGCCAAAGCGCTCGCCTGCCGTACCAGCTGCAAACAGTTTGCCTCCAGTCGCCCCGTATAAGCAGGTGTTACCAATGATGGTGGCTTCATTACAGCGGAATGCGGTTCCCTGATGTGGTTTGATGACCAACTTGCCACCAGCCATACCTTTACCAACATAGTCGTTGGCGTCACCAGTGAGGTACTGTTCTACGCCACCCGCATTCCAGACCCCAAATGACTGTCCAGCGGTGCCATCAAGATGCAGCTTAATGGGGGTGGCCGCCATGCCTTGGTTTCCATAGCGTTTCGCTATTTCACCTGATAGACGCGCACCAATCGAGCGATCGGTATTGATGACATTGTAGAAGAAGCTAGCTGATTCGCCGGATTCTACGGCTGAGAGCGCGTCATCAATAATCTTCTGGTTTAACTCGGCTTTATCAAACGGTGTGTTAGGCTCTGTCCAAAATAGTGGATGACCTTCTGGTGATGCAGGCGCCTCGAGAATATTGCTTAAGTCGAGCTTGGCTTGCTTGGCGGTCATGCCTTCTGCTGCCTCCAGCAACTCAGTTCGCCCGATGAGATCAGTGAGTTTTTCCACTTCCAGTTCCGCTAACAAGGTGCGTACTTCATCAGCCAAACCGACAAAATAATTCATCACTTGCTCTGGCAAGCCTTTGAAGAACTCTTTGCGTAACAATTCGTCTTGAGTGGCAACGCCTGTTGCACAATTGTTGAGGTGACAAATGCGCAGGAACTTACAGCCCATCGCTACCATAGGTGCTGTTCCAAAACCGAAGCTTTCTGCACCTAGAATCGCGGCTTTTACAACGTCTAAACCTGTTTTTAGACCGCCATCCACTTGAAGGCGAATCTTGTGACGAAGCCCGTTAGCAACCAGGGCTTGTTGAGTCTCTGCAAGGCCCAGCTCCCAAGGACAACCTGCGTACTTTACCGATGTCAGTGGGCTGGCGGCAGTCCCTCCGTCATAGCCTGATATAGTGATCAAGTCTGCATACGCTTTTGCAACGCCTGTGGCAATAGTACCGACACCGGGTTCGGAAACGAGTTTGACTGATACTAGGGCGTTTGGATTGACCTGTTTTAGGTCGAAAATCAGCTGAGCTAAATCTTCAATTGAATAAATATCGTGATGTGGCGGAGGAGAGATCAGCGTCACGCCTTGGACTGAATAACGTAGCTTAGCGATTTCCGCCGTCACTTTATGTCCTGGAAGCTGACCACCTTCACCCGGCTTTGCACCCTGAGCGACTTTGATTTGCAGAACATCGGCATTGGTCAGGTAATGCGGAGTGACACCAAATCGACCTGAGGCAATTTGCTTAATGCGAGAGTTACGCTCTGTGCCGAAGCGACGTGGATCTTCACCACCTTCACCTGAATTTGAATAGCCACCAAGACGGTTCATCGCAGTTGCTAGTGCTTCATGGGCTTCTGGGCTCAGAGCACCAATGGACATCGCGGCAGAGTCGAAACGCTTAAATAACTCTGTGCTTGGCTCGACCTTTTCTAAAGGTAGCGGTGTTGCGGATTTTTTCAGCGTCATCAAATCGCGCAGCATCGCAACCGGACGTTGGTTTACTTGCTTGGCAAAGCTCTGATAATCAGCACTCTCACCAGACTTTACCGCCTGTTGGAGTGTGCCTACGACATCTGGGTTATAGGCATGATACTCACCGCCATGGACGTATTTAAGCAAACCACCGTGTTCGATGGCTTTACGTTTCGCCCAAGCTTTACGTGAAAGGTTAAACAAGTCTTGCTGGAAATCGTCGAAGCTGGCGCCCTGTATACGTGTCGTGACCCCGCGGAAGCAAAGTTCGACGACATCTTCACTCAGGCCTACCGCTTCAAACAGTTGCGAACAACGGTAAGAGGCGACGGTGGATATGCCCATTTTGGACATGATTTTGTAGAGGCCTTTGTTGATACCATATTGATAGTTTTGCATCACATCGCGGTAGCTTTTTATAAGTGCACCATCATCAATCAGTTTACTCAAGGCTTCATAAGCTAAGTATGGGTATACCGCTGTTGCGCCAAATCCAAGTAGGACAGCGAATTGATGTGGATCGCGAGCAGTGGCTGTCTCGACAATAATGTTGGCATCACAACGAAGATTCTCTTCAATTAAACGTGTTTGCACCGCGCCTACCGCCATAGCAGCAGGAATTGGCAGCTTGCCTTTCACCAACGCGCGATCAGATAACACCACCAGTACAGTACCTTCACGTACAATATCGACTGCTTGGTCACATAAATCGTTGATCGCTTGTTGGAGGTCCTTACTCTTAGGATCGTAATTGATATCTAAGATGGTATGACGGTAGTGCGCATCAGCCAGTTCGAGCAGTTGCTGCATGTCCGAGTACAGCAGCACCGGGGAATCAAAAGTGACGCGATGAGCGTGTCCATCGGTTTCACAGAATACGTTCATTTCTTGACCAACGCTGGTCGCCAGTGACATGACGTGCTTTTCACGCAACGGATCGATCGGTGGATTGGTGACCTGAGCAAATTTCTGACGGAAGTAGTCTGTAACTAATCGCTCTTTCGAGGAAAGAATGGCCATCGGGGTATCATCACCCATAGAGCCAACCGCTTCTTGACCCATATCACCAAGGACTCGAAGGACTTGATCGACTTCTTCGTTAGTCATAGCGAATTGCTTCTGATAGGTCTTGAGCAAGTCACTATCAAAATTGCGCTTACCTACCTGATCTTCAGGCAACTGAGCAAATGGTGTGAGCTTATGGACGTTATTGTCCATCCACTCTTTATATGGGTGACGACCTTTTAGATCGTTGTCAATTTCACTTGATTGCCATAATTTCCCGCGGCGTGTGTCAACGACCAACAATTCGCCCGGTCCAACACGGCCTTTTTCTGCCACTTCGTCGGGAGCATAATCCCAAATACCAACCTCTGATGCCAGTGTAATGAGCTGATCTTTAGTGATGACATAACGAGCGGGGCGCAGGCCATTACGATCTAGATTACACGCAGCATAACGACCATCGGACAATACGATGCCAGCAGGGCCATCCCATGGTTCCATATGTTTGGAGTTGAAATCGTAGAATGCACGCAAATCCGGATCCATATCCGGGTGATTTTGCCATGCAGGCGGCACCAGCATTCTCATCGCACGGAAGACGTCCATGCCACCCGCTAGGAAAAGGTCGAGCATGTTATCCAGACTGGATGAATCAGAGCCCGTTTCGTTCACAAATGGAGCTGCCGTTTGCAAGTCAGGCAGTAGGGGCGAAGCGAATTTGTATGCACGAGCACGTGCCCACTGGCGATTGCCTTCAATGGTATTGATTTCACCATTGTGTGCCAGATAGCGGAAGGGTTGAGCCAGAGGCCAACGTGGTTGGGTATTTGTTGAAAAACGCTGGTGGAACAAGCAAATAGCGGATTCCATGCGCAAATCTGCGAGATCGAGGTAAAAGCGTGGTAAGTCTGCAGGCATACACAGGCCTTTATATACAATCACCTGTGTGGACAAGCTGCAGATATAAAAATCACTGTCTTGCGTGATTTGTTTTTCTATGCGGCGGCGTGCGATATACAAACGACGTTCAATGTCACGCTCACGCCAGCCTGCAGGGGCTGAAATGAATACTTGTTGAATATTAGGTAACGAATCCAGCGCGATTGGGCCTAAAACATCTGAGTTGGTCGGCACATCACGCCAACCTGAAACGGTCAGAGTTTCTTGAGTTAACTCTTTATTGATGATGTCTTTAGCAGATTGTGCTTTGACTGGATCTTGGCTGAAAAACATCATACCTACAGCGTATTGTTTACTGAGGTTAAAGCTGTTCTCTTCCGCGATGAGGCGTAAATATGAGTCGGGCTTTTGTAATAGAAGTCCACAACCATCGCCAGTTTTACCGTCGGCGGCGATACCACCTCGGTGGGTCATGCGATCCAATGCCGAAATTGCTGTACGAACCAGTTTGTGGCTTGGTTGTCCTTCCATGTGAGCGATCAAACCAAATCCACAGTTGTCTTTTTCAAGACTAGGATCATATAAAGCCATTGCAATTCTCCCTTTGCTTCTCTGTCTTCCAGACAGAACTACCAACATCACAAGGGTTGGTATGTATGACTAACTATGCTTTAAAATTGTTAAATTCTGCATAAATATACACAGAATGGTTTGTTATTATTTTTTAAATCAAGACGAAATCATTTTCATCGACTTCACAACGTATAGCGTATGATAGAAAAGGTCAAGTTTTTGGTGATATATAACATCAATGTTCTATTTACCCACTAATATCCTAAAAAGTGCTTATATATCATGAGCATATGTTTTTGGTTGTTACAATTTTGCAACAATTGAATTCGGTTGAAATAAAAAAGACCAGCACAATGTGCTGGTCAAGATGGATAGTTTGGAAGGATTGATTAGTTATTCGTTTGAACTCCAGAATCATTCATTGTTGTCTGATGCTGGAGTTGATTCGACTTATGCTGATAGCATTAGTGAATCGTCTTTCGCTTCAAGATGAGTCCCACCCATTAGGTAGTCATCGATCGCACGGGCACATTCGCGACCTTCATTGATACAACGAACCACTAAAGACTGGCCTGTTCGCATATCACCAGCAGCAAATACACCTTCTTGGTTTGTAGCAAAACCTTGAGTTGCCACGTTACCACGCTCATCTAGCGCGATATCCAGTTGAGCAAGTACCCCTGTTGGTTCTGGGTGTAGGAAGCCCATCGCTAGAAATGCCAGATCACACGCGATTACACGCTCGCTGCCTTCTACTTCTTTGAAGTTTGGACGCTCGCCTGCTTTTGCATCTTGCCAAACGATATCAGCTAATCGAAGGCCAGTGACTTCACCTTTGTCATTACCAATGAACTCTTTGGTTAGGATATTCCAGTGACGATCAACGCCTTCTTCATGAGATGTCGAAGTACGCAAGATCATCGGGTACTGTGGCCATGGCATATTAGCAGGGCGTTTCTCTGGTGGAATCGGCATGATTTCAACCTGAGTGATGCTTGCTGCACCGTGGCGGTTTGATGTACCTACGCAGTCAGAACCAGTATCACCACCACCAATGACGACAACATGTTTGCCTTTTGCGTGGATCTCTTCGGTTTTAAGATCCATGTTGTTGGCGCGGCGGTTGTTTTGACCTAGGAATTCCATCGCGAAATGAACGCCTTTTAGCTCACGACCTAGAACAGGTAAATCACGTGGGACAGTTGAGCCACCCGTTAGCAGAACCACATCGAACTCTTGACGCAGTTGCTGGGCATTCACATCAACACCAACGTGTTGGTTTACTTTGAATTCGATGCCCGCTTCTGCCATCAGGTTGATCTTACGATCAATCACGTCCATACCCAGTTTGAAATCTGGGATACCAAAACGTAGCAGACCACCCACCTTCTCGTCTCGCTCGAATACCGTCACGGTATGACCTGCACTGTTTAGCTGCTCAGCCGCCGCAAGGCCTGCAGGGCCCGAACCGATGATCGCAACGGTTTTGCCAGTGCGAGAACGTGGTGTTTTTGGTTTGGCGTACCCTTCACGATACGCCGTTTCTACGATGGTTTTCTCGATATTACAGATAGTGATTGGATCTTGGTTGATGCCAAGTACACAAGCACTTTCACAGGGAGCAGGGCAAACACGACCAGTAAACTCTGGGAAGTTATTGGTTGAGCTTAGAATGTTCCATGCTTCTTCCCAGCTATCACGATAAACGGCATCGTTAAACTCTGGGATGATATTACCGATAGGGCAGCCGTTATGACAAAACGGCACACCACAATCCATACAGCGAGAAGCTTGGGTATTGATCTTGTCACCAAACTCCTCGTTCAGAACGAACTCTTTGTTGTTCTTGATGCGTTCAGCTGGGTCGATCTTCTGTGGTAGTTCACGACCATGCTCTAAAAATCCAGTAGGCTTACCCATTATACGGCCTCCACTTGAGTTTCGTTTCCTTGAGACTGTGCTTCAGCTTTGCGTTTTTGAAGAACTGCTTTGTAGTCACGTGGCATTACTTTAACCATAGAGGCTAGGCTTGCTTCAAAGTTGTCTAGGAAAGACTGAGCGACTTCACTTCCTGTGAATTGAATATGCTTAGTTAGCATGTCGAGTAATAGCTCTCGGTCTTCTTGCTCTATTGGATCTAGGTCTACTAGCTCTGGGTTCAGCTTTGACTCAAAGTCACCTGATTTATCCCATACGTAAGCCACGCCGCCACTCATACCTGCGGCAAAGTTACGACCTGTTGAACCAAGGATAATTGCTGCACCGCCAGTCATGTATTCACAACCGTGGTCACCGACGCCTTCTACTACGACTTTCGCGCCTGAGTTACGAACACAGAAACGTTCACCAGCCATACCGCGAATGAAAGACTCACCCGAAGTTGCACCGTAGAAACACACGTTACCAACTACGATGTTGTCTTCCGCGACAATGCTCGATTTCGCGTCTGGGTAGAGTACTAATGTACCGCCAGATAAGCCTTTACCCCAGTAGTCGTTCGCGTCGCCTTCCACTTCGAACTTCACGCCCTTAGCTAGGAATGCACCGAATGACTGACCCGCAGAACCTTTGAACTTGACGTTCATTGGCTCAGGCAGACCCGCATCTTTGTACACTTTAGATATTTCGTTCGACAACATGGTACCTGCAGAGCGGTCCGTGTTGACGATAGGGAATTCGGCATTCACCGCTTCGCCTTTCTCCAGAGCAGGAATTGCTGCTTGAATCAGCTTGCGGTCTAGCACTTCTTCTAGGTTGTGGTTCTGCTGAGCTTGGTTGAATACGCCATCGGCTTCGCGTGGTTGCTCAACGTGGAGAACAGGGGACAGATCTAGGTTCTTGTATTTCCAGTGAGAAACGTCTTGACGAATCTTCAGTTTCTGGCCTTGACCGACCATCTCATCGATAGTGCGGAAGCCAAGTTCAGCCATGATTTCACGCAGACCTTGTGCCATGTATTGGAAGAAGGTGACGACGTCTTCTACGCGACCATCAAAGCGCTCACGAAGCGTCTTGTTTTGAGTCGCGATACCGACAGGACAGGTGTTCTTATGACACTTACGCATCATAATACAGCCTTCAACCACCAATGCTGCGGTTGCCACGCCCCATTCTTCTGCACCAAGTAGTGTTGCCACTGCAAGGTCACGAGGTGTCTTCATCTGACCATCCGCTTGAACCACGATACGGTTACGCAGACCGTTCTTCAGTAGCGTTTGGTGCGTTTCTGCCAAACCAAGTTCCCAAGGAAGACCAGTATGACGGATTGAAGACATTGGTGATGCACCAGTACCGCCGTCGAAACCTGCGATAAGTACAACGTCTGCTTTCGCTTTAGCAACACCAGAAGCGATAGTACCGACGCCCGCTTCCGATACCAGTTTAACGTTTACACGACCCGCGCGGTTCGCATTCTTCAAGTCATAGATAAGCTGAGCCAAATCTTCGATTGAATAGATATCGTGGTGTGGCGGTGGCGAGATAAGACCGACACCCGGAGTTGAGTGACGTGTTGCACCGATCCAATCGTCTACCTTATCGCCTGGTAGCTGACCACCTTCACCTGGTTTCGCGCCTTGAGCCATCTTGATCTGTAGCTCATCAGCGTTGGTTAGGTAGTAAGAGGTTACGCCGAAACGACCTGAAGCGACCTGCTTGATTGCTGATCGCTCCCAATCGCCATTTTCTTTGCGCTCGAAACGCATTGGGTCTTCACCACCTTCACCGGAGTTCGATTTCGCGCCAAGGCGGTTCATCGCAACAGCCAGTGTCGAGTGTGCTTCGTACGAAATAGAACCGAATGACATTGCGCCGGTCGCGAAGCGTTTCACTATGCTTTCAATTGGCTCGACTTCGTCGATAGAGATAGAGCCTGCTGGGTTTTTAATGAACTCAAGTTGGCTACGCAGGGTTACCGCGTTGTCACCTTGTTTATCTACAGCGGTCGCGTATTGCTTGAACTGATCGTAGTTCTTGTTGCGCGTAGACTCTTGCAGTAGAGAAATGGTTTCTGGGTTGAACAGGTGCTTCTCACCACGCTGTTTCCATTGGTAAACACCACCAACATCCAACATTTGAATTGGAATTTCGCGTTGCGGGTAACCGATGCGGTGACGGATCAAAACTTCTTTGGCGATATCATCAAGGGTTAGGCCTTGGATACGGGAAACCGTACCAGTGAAGTACTTGTCCACCACTGACTTGTGGATCCCCAAGGCTTCGAAGATTTGCGCACCATGGTACGACTGTAGCGTAGAAATCCCCATCTTCGAAAAGATCTTCAGAAGACCGCCATTGATCGCTTTACGGTAATTGTTGAACAGATCGCGAGGGTTCGCTTCTGGATTCAACTTCTTGGTACGTTGAAGTTCAATGATGGTTTCAATCACTAGGTAAGGGTTAACCGCATTCGCACCGTAACCAAGTAGCGTTGCAAAGTGGTGCGTTTCGCGTGCGTCACCGGTTTCAACCACGATGTCACATTTCGCACGTAGACCTTTGCGGATCAAGTGGTGGTGCACAGCACCAACAGCCAGCATTGCTGGAATCGCTGCATGGTTTGAGTTCACTGCACGGTCAGTTAGTAAGATGATTGAGTAACCATCGACAACCGCGTCTTCTGCGTATTGGCAGATACGTTTTAGTGCACGCTCAAGCTTGCCTTGATCTTCATTGGCTTGGAATACGATATCCAACGTCTTCGCTTGTAGGTGCTCGTTATCGATAGCACGCAGTTTTTCAAGCTCGGAGTTCGCCAGAACAGGTGATTCCAACTCGACTTTCTGACAGTGAAGTGGCGTTTCAGCCAGAAGGTTTTGGTCTTTACCCAAGTATGTGTTCAGCGACATAACCATACGCTCACGGATCGGGTCGATCGGTGGGTTAGTTACCTGTGCAAACAGCTGCTTAAAGTAGTTTGAAAGGTGCTGAGACTGATGAGATAGAACCGCAAGAGGCCAGTCGGCTCCCATAGCTGATAATGGTTCCTTCGCGTCATTCGCCATTGGAACGATGATTTCGTTCACTTCTTCAGTGCTCACACCGAAAGCTTGTTGACGGTGCAGCAAACGCTCAGGAGAAGGTTGGCTGAACTGGTTGCTCGCATCTGGTAGCTTCTTCAAGCTCAGTAGGTTTTCTTCTACCCACTTCTCGTAAGGCTGCGCCGTTGCAATGCTGTCTTTCACTTCTTCGTCAGAAATGATGCGACCTTGCTCGAGGTCTGCAACGAAGATACGACCTGGTTGTAGACGTCCGCGGAACTCAACGTTCTCTGGTTCAATATCCACGACACCAGACTCTGATGCCATCACGAGGAAATTGTCTTTGGTCACTGTGTAGCGAGAAGGGCGTAGGCCGTTACGGTCGAGTGTCGCACCAACTTGAACACCATCAGTAAAACATACTGAAGCAGGACCATCCCATGGTTCCATGATATTCGCGTGGTATTGATAGAATGCGCGACGTTTAGGATCCATGTTTTTGTTTTCTTGCCATGCTTCTGGGATCAACATCATCAATGCGTGTGGCAGGCTGCGACCAGAAAGAACTAGGAGCTCAAGTGCCATGTCAAAGTTAGATGAATCTGAGCTCCCTTCCTGACAGATTGGAAGAAGCATGTCGATTTCAGCCTGAGTAAACAGGTCTGATTCTAGGATTGCTTCACGGGCTTTCATCCAATTCAAGTTGCCGCGAACGGTATTGATTTCACCGTTGTGTGCAATGTAACGGAAAGGCTGTGCAAGACGCCATTTCGGGAAGGTATTGGTAGAGAAACGAGAGTGTACCAGTGCCAGTGCTGTCACCATGGTTGGGTTTTGCAGATCAAGGAAGTACTGAGGTACTTGCTCGGTCGTTAACTGACCTTTGTACACCAATGTCTTGTAAGACATCGAGTTAATGTAGAAGTCGTCACCAATGTTCGAAACGCTTTCTAGGCAAACACGTACAGTGTAGTTACGAAGTACATACAGTTTGCGCTCAAGCTCTTCGGGTGTGATACCCGGGCCACCAGAGATAAACACATGCTCAAACTGAGGTTCTGTGCTTAGTGGATCTGCACCGATCATTGAGTTGTCAGTTGGTAGTACACGGTAGCCGATGACTTCAAGATCTAGACGTTGTGCGTTACGTTCCAGAATGTCACGGCATTGCTCACGTTTGTATTCGTCTTTCGGGAAAAGAACGATACCAACACCATACTTTTCAAACGAAGGCAGTTTAATGCCTAGCTTAACCGCTTCTTCTAACAGGAATTCATGAGGTTTTTGTAGCAAGATACCCGCACCGTCACCGCTGCATGGGTCACAACCTTGACCACCGCGGTGTTCCATTCGTGCCAGCATATCCAATGCCTGAGTTACTACTTCGTGCGATTTACGGTTTTTGAGGTGAGCAACAAAACCGATACCACAAGCGTCATGCTCCAGTTCAGGAGTATACAGACCCTGTGAACTTTGCTCTCTATCTACCATAGATACATCCTTCCAGTTCAGTAGACGCAAATGTACTAGCTGATACTAGTTCTACGTCCAGTCCTTTATTTTTATGATTCGCAGCCTGCCTAGGTTGGCGACTTTGACTCCATTCCGTACCTCGCAGGAAAAATATTGCGAGAAAAACAATCCTTGGTGCAATCCATGTTTTTTGTATCACAATCTAGTGATTTATATAGGTGAGAGCTGGAAAACACCGATGTTTTAGTAACTAAATGTGTAATTTAATGCACAAATAAAACTAAAATCTGAAATTATCCTACAATTTTGTTAGGCGTAAATGCAATCGAAATTCGAGGTGATGGCGTTCTTTTTTATGTCTGATTTTGATCTTTATGTTTAACTTTTGCTTAACATTGGTATTTATTGCTTCATTTTATGCATGTTTATTGATTTTGGATAACTCCCTAGCCGTTTTAAATCGATAACTTTCAACCTTTATTTTTTTCATTTGTGTAATTTAATTACATTAATGGGAATGATATTTATTATTGTTTGGGGTGGGAATTGCAACTGCACGAACTAGTCAATACGATTGGGCAAGATCTTCAGCGCCGCTACGGGGAGAAAGTACATAAGTTGACGTTACATGGTGGCTTTAGCTGTCCAAATAGAGATGGAACAATAGGCCGAGGAGGGTGTACTTTCTGTAATGTTGCTTCTTTTTCAGACGAAAAAAATCAGATCAAGAGCATAGGTGAACAGCTCAAAGATCGCGCTGGTGAAATCAGCAGAGCGGAAAAATATCTTGCTTATTTTCAGGCCTACACCAGCACCTATGCAGAAGTCGAAGTGTTGAAACGTATGTATGAACAGGCATTAAAAACGGCAAACATTGTTGGACTGTGCGTTGGAACAAGACCTGACTGTGTTCCTGATGCAGTGTTAGAGCTTTTGGCGAGTTATGTGCGGCGAGGTTATGAAGTCTGGCTTGAGCTCGGTCTTCAGACTGCGAACAATCATACCCTTAAGCGTATAAATCGCGGCCATGATTTTAATTGTTATGCTAGCATCGCTAAACGAGCGAGAGCTTTAGGTATTAAAGTCTGTACCCACTTAATAGTTGGCCTACCGAAAGAAACCCACCAAGATAACATTGATACGATGCGTAAAGTTATTGATGTCGGAACTGATGGGATCAAACTTCACAGCTTGCACATTGTAGAAGGTAGTACCATGGCTAAAGCTTGGAAGGCAGGCAAGCTTAATGCTCCCTCTCTGCAGCAATATGTGGATACTGCTAGCGCAATGATCCGCATGACACCACCCGATATTGTGTTTCATCGGGTTTCTTCAGCAGTTCGTGGGCCGACACTACTCGCACCTATATGGAGTGAGAATCGTTGGTTAGCCATGACAGAAATTGGACGTACGCTTGAGCGTGATGGGCCACAAGGTTCCTTAATTAACCAACCTTTTTTATATACAAAACCCTCAATAAATACAGAAAAATCAGCAATAAGCTGATATCTTTTGTAACCTTAGTATTAGGTTGCAGATGGACATAGAGTATTAGAATGGAGCAGGTGTTTTACTGGTTATTGGATACCTCCCATGGGCATGGTTTTGGCCTTGTTGTCATTCTGTTTTGTGTGATTATGTCCTTTGTGCTCTATTCTCGCTTACAAAAACATATTGAGGCGTTGGTTCAGGATACACCGACAGCCTTGATATTAGTTGAAGCTCAGTCTGGTAAGTTACTTCTTGCCAATAAGGGTGCCATGCAATTGCTGGCAATTCGCCGGGTAGGTAAATCGTATCTTTTGCCCGACACCGTTCCATGTCAATTCTTACTATCGATAATCAACCAGTTCTCTGGCGAAGGGTTTAAGCGCTTTCCTATAGAATGGCGGGTGTCGAAAAATACCCGTGTTAAGGTAGAGATGAGTGGCCGTAGAACCATTTACCGGAGACGTGTTTCTTGGCTGCTATATCTGTCTTCCTACCAAGCAACTGAGGATGAAATGGCGCGAGAAATTGAGTCTCTTTCAGTGGTCAGAAGTGCATTGGATAACCTTTCTGAATTGGTTTTTATAAAAAATAACGAAGGTGAATTAATTTCAACGAATCGTGCATTTGAACGTTTCTGGGGCGTACGTGCTGAGGAAGGCAGTGAAGACATTAAAGGAGTCGTTAAAGGGCGGGCAAATAAACGCCGCTGGACCACAAATGCCGATGGCCGAAGTTGCCTACTCGAAACCTATCAGAATATTTTGATTTCTTCATCAGGGGAAACGATGGGAAGCATAGGTATCAGTCATGATGTGACGGACTGGCACAATATGCAACAAAACCTCCGTAATGAGATGGACAAGCGTCGTGATACTGAAGTGGCTTTGGCTCAGCGCGATACCATTTTGCAAAATATTCTAGAGTCCAGCCCTGACTCTATAGGTATATTTAACGAGAATATGGTCTATCAGGCATGTAATAAGCCATTTGTTCGCGCTCTTGGTATTTCTGATGTTGATGATCTCATCGGTAAACGGTTGCAAGATGTGATTCCTGATGATGTATATAGCCGTTTGTCTGAAACGGATCAAAAGGTGCTGTATGAGGGAAAGTCATTGCGTTACATTGACAAGGCAATCAATAGTAACGGTGAGTTCACTTGGTATGATGTGGTGAAATCGCCTTTTCGCGATCCTGCTTCAGGTACGAATGGTGTCTTGGTCATGGCTAGGGATGTCTCTGATCGTTATCTTGCTGCGCAAAAACTTGAAGAGGCGAATCAGGAACTCGAGCGGCTCAGCTTTATTGATAGTTTGACGCAAATTCCGAATCGACGTCGATTTGATGAACAGTTAGCGACCTTGTGGCCATTGCATATACGTGAGCGTCAGCCTCTAAGCGTTATGTTATGTGATATCGACTATTTCAAAGGCTTCAACGACTATTATGGACATCAAACAGGTGATGAAGCCCTAGCTAAAGTTGCAGGGGTGTTCAAGTCAGTGTTATTTCGAACCAGTGATTGCGTGGCTCGATATGGCGGTGAGGAGTTTGGTTTTATTTTACCTAATACAACGGTTGACGGTGCCTTGCAGGTTGCAGAAAAGATTCACCAAGAAGTGAAGTTGTTGCATTTAGAGCATTGTGCTTCAGAAGCCTCCTCCATCTTGACCGTGAGTATTGGTATCGCGACTCTTTCTCCTCAACCTATGGACAATAGCGAAAGCTTGATTGCTCTGGCTGACAGTGCTTTGTATCAGGCGAAAGCAAATGGACGCAATCAAACTTGTGTCCATCACACATCAGACAATTAACGTCGTCAGGACCTAGGTTCCCTTAGCCGTGCTCAGTGAAAACAGGTAGTATTTACCTAACCTTGTCGCACGGAGCGCTCAATGAAACCGATAAAAAACCTCGCTCAGTATTATGTCGATCTTCTGGTTAAGCTCGGCATTTTGCGTTTCTCAATTTTACTTGCCTTGGCATTAGTCGCTTTAGCTGTTGTCGTTCAGGTTGGCATTACGTTAGTTTTGAGTGGCCATGTGGATGACATTGATATCGTTCGCTCTGTATTTTTCGGTCTGCTGATCACACCTTGGGCTGTGTACTTCCTTTCAGTGGTAGTCGATCAGCTTGAGGAGTCGCGCCAACGCCTGTCCAAGCTTGTTTCTAAACTCAAAGATATGCGCTCTCGGGATCAGGACTTGAATCATAAGCTGCAGCAAAACATTGCCAAGCTCAATCAGGAAATTGAAGAGCGGATTAAAGCTGAAGAAGCACGCGAAGAAGCAATGAAAGATCTCGAAAATGAGGTTTATCAGCGTGAGCGTACTCAACTTGAGTTAGCTGAAAGAACCGCGCTACTTCGTTCATTTATAGATGCTTCTCCTGATCTTATATACTACCGCAATGCCGATGGTGTGTTCTCTGGCTGTAACCGTGCCATGGAAGAGTTGACTGGTAAAAAAGAAAATCAATTAGTCGGTTTAACACCATGGGACGTTTATAGCAGAGAAGTTGCTCAGCAGATTGTCGATACAGATGAAAAGGTGTTTGCAAACAATCAGGCGTTGACCTATGAGCAATGGTTGGAATACCCAGATGGTCGTAAGAACTATTTTGAATTGCGTAAAGTTCCGTTTTATAGCAAGGATGGCCGTCATCTTGGATTGGTTGGTTTTGGACGTGACATTACCGAGCGTAAGCGTCATGAAGAATCTTTGAAGAAAGCGAGTCGAGATAAAACGACTTTCATTTCAACCATCAGCCATGAACTGCGAACACCTCTTAATGGTATTGTTGGATTGAGCCGCATGCTGCTTGATACGACATTGACAGATGAGCAGCGAAACCACATGCAAACTATCAATGTTAGCGCGATTACTCTTGGTAATATTTTTAACGATATTATTGATATGGATAAGTTTGATCGCCGTAAGCTTGAGCTTTTCCCGTCGTCACTGAATTTTGAAGAGTTTGTTGCTGAAATAGAGAGCATTTCTGCCTTAATGGCGTCTCAGAAAGGTCTGCGCTTTGACCTTGAGCGTCTTAGTGAACTTCCAACGGCAATTGATGTAGATGCAACCCGATTGAGGCAGGTGTTGTGGAATTTGATTAGCAACGCCATGAAGTTCACCAAAGAAGGCGGTGTTGTAATGACGGTAGAAGCTGAAGTCGATGAAGAGTTTGCTCGCATTACAATGGAAATTGAAGACAGTGGTATTGGGATACCGGAAGCCGAATTGGAAAAGATTTTTGCCATGTATTATCAAGTTAAATCGGGCAAAGATAATCTGCATGCTGTTGGTACGGGGATTGGCCTTGCCGTGTCTAAACAACTGATTAAGATGATGGATGGAGATATTACGGTAAGCAGCGAGGAAGGCTTTGGTAGTACCTTTACCGTGACTATTCATGTCCCTCTATCTCAGGCCGTGGAAGAGTCTGGAGTCCCTGATACTGAGCGTAAGGAACTTAATATCTTTATGGTTGAAGATATTGAACTCAACATCACTGTTGCGCGCTCGCTGCTTGAAAGTATGGGGCATGAGGTTAGTGTCGCCATGACCGGGCAAGATGCGATCGAAATGTTTGACCCTGAGATCTATGATCTCGCCTTTCTCGATATACAGCTTCCGGATATGACAGGTTTCGATGTCGCAGAATTTTATCGTAAAACCTATAAAGATTTACCTCCTTTGGTCGCCCTTACTGCTAATGTACTGAAGAATAAAAATGAGTATCTTGAAAAAGGCATGGACGATGCGATTAGTAAACCCCTATCGGTGATCGCGGTGCAGGAAGTGATTGCCAAGTTTACCTCGGATGAAGTGTACCAACGTCCAGAGCCTGTTGAAGAGGTCGATATTCCAGAAATTAACGATTTATACAGCCGAGTGCTGGACCTAGAGATGCTGGACTCTTACGTGGGTATTGTTGGTGCTAAGCCAGTGCTGGATAGTATTGATATGTTTGAGAACATGATGCCAGAATACATTGAAGTGCTTAATTCGAATATGACAGCGAAGCATCAAGACGGTATTGTTTCTGAAGCGCATAAGATTAAAGGCGCAGCGGGCTCTATTGGCCTCAAACATATTCAGAAAATTGCTCAGAAAGCACAATCCCCTGACTTGCCTGCATGGTGGGAAAATATCGATGACTGGGTTGAAGAAATAAAGAATGAATATCAGAATGATATTCAGATTCTGAAAGAGTGGTTGGCTCAAAGGTGATAACAATGAAAAAAATCGCATTAGTCGTTCTTGGCGCAGTGCTTTTAGCAGGGTGTTCAACCGCACCAGTCGGTTGGGAACAAAGAAACCAAGCAACAGTTGAAGAAGCGACGGTACGCTTGAAGAGTAACCTTTGGTTGAATAAGATGCCGACCTTAGGTGAAGTCCAAGATCAAACGCTCCATGGTTCGCTGTATCTAGAGTCTGACAAGCTATTACCCGCAACTCTGGAAGTTGACAGTATTTCTATTAAGCAAGGTGATGATAGCTGGACTATTGATGGTGAATTACTGGAATTACGCACACATAATCAAAGTCACTGGGAGGTCGCTTTTGTGTGGCAGTTTGCTGTGAATGCAGATCAACCAGTGGATGTGGCTGTCATGCTTAAGAACGGTGATAAGGTCGAGTGGCTGGTAGAAAAAGAAGTAGCAATAGATACAGTCTATTAGTCACTGGTCTCCCAGAGATCGAAAAGGTTGATGCCAAGGCATCAACCTTTTTCGTTTTAGCTACTCGCTGGCGCCTCTTTCAAACCAGCATTGATATCGAGAACATCCTGTTCGCTTAAAGTTCCGACGGCTTGGCGAAGTTTTAATACGCTCAGAATGTAATCGTAACGTGCGTTAGATAAATTCTTGTTCGCATCATACAAGTTGCGAGTCGAATCGAGAACATCAACGATAGTACGAGTACCAACATCGAACCCCGCCTCAGTGGCTTCTAAAGCAGACTTAGTCGATACAACGGTTTGTTCATAAGCACGCAGTGCTCCAATTGAAGCGCTGATGTCATTGTTAAAAGCACGTACGTTTTTTACTACGCCGCGGTAAGTGGCTTCTAAATCTTGGCTCGCTGCTACGTAATCAAATTCAGCTTGCTTGGTGAGAGAGGTCGTTGAACCACCCGTGTATAGAGGTACCGACAAATTTAGCCCGATGTTAAAGCCATCTGAGTCATAATCACCAGAGCTTGGGGTACTATTCATTTGTTCGGCAAGGCTGTAGTTACCATCCAAAGTTAATGAAGGTAGGTGACCTGAGCTTTGAAGTGAAATGTTATCCTTGGCGATATCTTGTGCGATACGTGAAGACAGTAGGCTCAGGTTTTTCTGCTGAGCTTCTTCAACTAAAGCGTCGACTGGCGTTTGAGTTTTAGTCGCAGAGAAACGAGTAATGTCTAATACATTTAGATTGGCGTGTTCTAGGCCGGTGATCTCTCGTAAACCCTCGTAGCTGTTTACCAAACTATTTTCAGCTAATACCTCATCAGCTAACACTGAGTCGTACTGCGCCTGCGCATCATGTACGTCAGTAATGGCAGAAAGGCCTACTTCAAAACGTTGTTTAGTTTGCTCTAATTGGCGACCCACTGCCGCTTTTTCGGCTTGAACAAAAACCAAATTGTCTTTTGCTCTTAGCACTTCAAAATAGGCAGTGGCAACCCTAAGAATGAGATCTTGCTGGGCTGCTGCATAAGTCGCGTCAGCTTGGCGTGCCGTTTTTTCCGCTGTATCTAGAGTTATCCAGCTTGAGCGCTTGTATAACTCTTGGGTAAAGCCTACTGCGGCAGTCCAAACGTCAGAATCGTATGTGGCACTGTTACGTTCACCACGGTTTACGTCATAAGCTGCTGTTAAACTAATTTGAGGTAGTAAGGTTGCACGGCTAGAAGTCACCGCTTCAAATGCAGAATCGCGAGAAGCTGCTGCGCTAAGTAATGTTGGGTCGTTATCTTTTGCTTGGTTATAAATTTCCGTCAGTGTGTCAGCGAAAGCATTTGTGCTCAGGCTTCCTAGTGCTGCACTGATAAATAGTGGAAGCAGTTTTTTCATAGGTCCTATTCCTGCCAAAATATGAAAAAGGTGACTCATCGAGAGTTTAACTCATACTGATGCTAATTCACGCAAAACTTTGCAAATTTTTACACTTAACTATCCACTTGTGCAATATATTTAATTCATCAATTTAACTCAGAATACAAAAATTGTATAAAAAGTTGAGCCATATCCTTGGAAGTTAAGCTTTTGTCTGAGTAAACTATAAGATTCACTCACTGAGGTGCCGAATGCAACTATCTGACAGTCAACAAAGTGAATTTACTCCACAAGATGTAGAGATTATCTCAAAAGAAACTCTATTTAAGGGCTTTTTTAAGATGGTTAAGTATCGCTTTCGACATAAATTGTTTGAAGGAGGTTGGAGTGAAGTGATTGAACGTGAAATGTTCGAGCGAGGGCACGCTGCGGCTCTACTGCCATATGACCCAGTGACGGATCAGGTTGTGTTGATTGAACAAATTCGAGTGGGGGCTTTGGAGCATGCTCATCCATGGCAACTAGAAATTGTCGCTGGGATGATTGATACACAAGAGTCACCAGAAGAGGTGGTTCGTCGCGAAGCGGCAGAAGAAGCCGGCATTTCAGTTGATGGGTTAATCAAAGTGATGTCCTATTATCCTTCTTCTGGAGGCTGTTCAGAGAAACTGGATGTGTACGTTGGGAAAGCCCAAGCTTCCTCCGCACATGGCGTTCATGGTTTAGACTATGAAGGTGAGGATATCCGAGTTCATGTGGTTGATCGCGAGGTCGCCTATCAATGGGTCACGGACGGGAAATTTGAAAATGGTGCTTCGATCATTGCTTTGCAGTGGTTACAGCTCAACTACCAAGCAGTAAGAGAACAATGGCACAAGCAGCAGTAAAAAAGGCGTATCACGTTGATTTAGCAGATTTGATGCGTACCTATGAAACCAATTACGCCAAGCTCAACGCTTTACTTCCACTTGGAGCAAAGGTCGGAGATTTACGCTGCTATCAAGCTGCTGACATGGCGTATCAAATTCAAGTGGTCGAAGTCACAAAGTACACAACTTTGGTCGATATTTGTCAAAGTGATGATATACCGGTGTTTCCATTGCCAAAAATGTCTGTCAGGCTCTATCACGATGCTCGTGTCGCCGAGGTATGCGAGTGCGAACATTTAAAACGAGTGAATGCTCGATACGAATATCCCAATGACAAAATGGTTCAACAAGATGAGAAAGTACAATTGAATCGTTTCTTGGGTGATTGGTTATCTTTTTGCTTAAGGCATGGTATCAGCCGGACGCCGATCAATATTTAGGTTTTAGTTTTGAAAGTAACGTCAAGCTCATCAGATAGCAGCATTAGGCTGCTCCAGATTACAGATACTCATCTATTTGAAGCAGCAGATGGAAGCCTTTTGAGTGTGAATACAGGCGACAGTTTTAAAGCTGTCATTGACGCTATTGTCGAAGAAAATCCTGCCTATGATGCCATTTTGGCGACAGGGGATATTTCACAAGATCATAGCGAAGCTTCTTACCAACGGTTTGAGAAAGGTATTATCCCACTCAAGAAAAAATGTTTCTGGCTGCCGGGTAATCATGATTTCAAACCGAGCATGACATCAGTGATACCTTCTCCGCAAATTCAGCAAATTGAACATGCACTGTTGGGTGAACAATGGCAGATGATTGTGCTCGACTCTCAGGTTGCAGGTGTACCGCATGGTCGTTTGAGCGATAAGCAGCTTATGCTTCTTGAGGAAAAGCTCGCTCAGTACCCTCAACGCTACACCCTGATTTTACTTCATCATCATCCTATACTGGTTGGTAGTGCTTGGCTAGATCAGCACACCTTGAAAGATTCAGAAGATTTATGGCAAATCCTTGATAAACATAATAACGTTAAAGCTGTCTTATGTGGTCATGTGCATCAAGATATGAATGTCGTTCGTAAAGGCGTTCGTGTTATGGCAACGCCATCCACCTGCGTTCAGTTCAAACCACACTGCGATGATTTTGCTTTAGATAATCAGGCTCCAGGTTGGCGTGAACTTCTGTTACACGACGACGGTACTGTCGAGACTGAAGTGAAACGGCTACCTGTGGGTAGCTTCCAACCTGATTTTCATTCAACGGGCTATTAAACTTGAATTCTTCTTACTAAGGATCTCTATGCGACCTTCATTACTTCTTTATATTCATGGCTTTAACAGTTCTCCTTTGTCTCATAAAGCTAATGTTATGAAGGAGTATTGTAAGCAATATCATCCTGATATTAAGGTGGTTGTGCCTCAGCTACCGTGCTTCCCGAAACAAGCCGCTGAGTGTTTATTGGACATTATTGAACAACATATCAATGAATATCGTATTGGTTTGATTGGCAGCTCTCTTGGGGGATACATGTCTATGTGGCTGAATGCTCAATTTGGCTTCAGAGCTGTGGTTGTTAACCCAGCAGTAAAACCTTATGAATTGCTCGCTGATTACTTAGGTGAACAAGAAAATCCCTATACACATCAACGTTATGTTTTAGAAGATAGACACATTGATGAGCTTAAAGTATTGGATACACCTTCAATCAAGCGACCTCAGGATTTCTGGCTTTTGCAGCAAACTAAGGATGAAGTGCTGGATTATCATCAGGCAGTCGATAAATTTTTAGGAGCTAAGCAAACGGTTGAAGAAGGAGGGGATCATAGTTTTATTAACTTCGAACGCTACCCCCAACAAATTATCGAATTTCTTCAGCTCTAGCACTCCTTGAGGGAAGAGTCATAATTTTAGTGGTTACTTCGTTATCCCGCTTGACATCATTGCCTCTCTTCCAGACTATGTTTCACCTGTACTGAGCTGGATTCAGAACGACGAGAGTTTGGCCGTTTTTGCTACTTTTTAGGCTCATTGATAAAAAGAACAAAAAATTGCTGGCTCAGTAACCCATTTATTTTATATAACGAAATTCCGTATTATGACTGAACAATATAATGCAGGAGCCATTGAGGTTCTTAATGGTTTGGAGCCAGTACGTCGCCGACCAGGGATGTATACGGATACCGCGCGTCCCAACCATTTGGGACAAGAAGTCATCGATAACAGTGTCGATGAAGCGCTCGCCGGACACGCTTCAAAAGTTCAAGTAATTCTCCATGCTGACCAGTCACTTGAAGTGATCGATGATGGTCGAGGCATGCCCGTTGATATCCACCCAGAAGAGAAAGTCTCTGGTGTGGAGCTTATTCTATGTAAGCTTCACGCAGGTGGTAAGTTCTCGAATAAAAACTATCAATTCTCTGGTGGTCTACACGGGGTAGGTATCTCCGTGGTGAACGCCTTGTCTAAGCGTGTGGAAGTGACGGTGCGCCGTGATGGTCAGGTGTATGACATTGCATTTGAACATGGTGATAAGGTTTCTGATTTAACCGTGACAGGGACTTGTGGACGTCGTAACAAAGGGACTAGCGTCCACTTCTGGCCGGACGCTAAGTACTTTGACTCGGCAAACTTCTCAGTCACCCGACTGATTAACAACCTTCGAGCCAAAGCTGTGCTTTGTCCAGGACTGGAAATCACGTTCTCTGATAAGGTCAATGGTAACGAGCATAAATGGTTGTATGAAGATGGTCTCAAAGATTATCTTGCGGAAGGCGTGAAAGGCTATACAGTTTTGCCCGAAGAGCCATTTACTGGCGAATTTTCTGCTGAAACAGAAGCCGCAAACTGGGCTGTCATTTGGCAGCCAGAAGGTGGTGAGATGATCACCGAAAGCTACGTTAACCTCATTCCTACCGCACAAGGTGGTACTCACGTTAACGGTCTACGACAGGGGTTACTTGATGCAATGCGTGAATTCTGTGAATTCCGCAACCTGTTGCCACGTGGCGTTAAGCTGACGGGGGATGATGTATTTGATCGCTGTTCTTACGTGTTGTCGGTTAAGATGCAGGATCCCCAATTTGCTGGTCAGACTAAAGAGCGTCTCTCTTCACGTCAAACTGCTGCATTTGTTTCTGGAGTCGTGAAGGATTCATTCAGCTTATGGCTAAATGAAAAACCACAATTGGCTGAACAGCTGGCTGAAGTCTGTATTGCCAACGCTCACCGTCGTATGCGTGCAAGTAAGAAGGTGGTGCGTAAAAAAGTGGCTTCAGGTCCAGCTCTACCAGGCAAACTGACGGACTGTTCGGTTCAAGATTTAAACCGCACTGAAATCTTCTTCGTCGAGGGTGACTCGGCAGGTGGTTCAGCTAAGCAAGCTCGTGATCGTGAGTTCCAAGCGGTAATGCCACTACGCGGTAAAATTCTTAATACGTGGGAAGTCTCTCCTGATCAGGTACTCGCTTCTCAAGAAGTCCATGATATCTCAGTGGCACTAGGGATTGATCCTGATAGTGAGAACCTTGATGGTCTTCGCTACGGTAAGATCTGTATCCTTGCCGATGCGGACTCGGATGGTTTGCATATCGCAACGCTACTATGTGCTCTATTTACGCGTCATTTCCGCTCTCTCGTTGAAGCGGGTCATATCTATGTAGCCATGCCACCGCTCTATCGTATCGACTGTGGTAAGGAAGTATTCTATGCCCTTGATGACGATGAAAAAGAAGGCATTCTAGAGCGCTTGTCGAAGAAGAAAGCAAAAATCAACGTACAGCGATTCAAAGGTTTGGGTGAGATGAACCCACTGCAACTTCGTGAAACGACGATGGATCCAAATACTCGTCGCTTAGTTCAGCTAACCATTGATGACAACCAAGCCACCATGGAAATGATGGATATGCTGCTTGGTAAGAAGCGTGCTGATGATCGTCGCTCTTGGTTACAAAACAACGGCGACATGGCAGAGGTTTAACAGATGTCTACTGAAATCACATTTGATGGCGTTGAACAGTTGCCAATGCGCAAGTTCACCGAAGACGCTTATCTCAATTATTCGATGTACGTCATTATGGATCGCGCGTTGCCATATATTGGTGACGGTTTAAAGCCGGTTCAGCGTCGTATTATCTACGCAATGTCGGAGCTTGGCCTTTCGGCAGCGGCAAAATACAAAAAATCAGCACGTACTGTTGGTGACGTGTTAGGTAAATACCATCCTCACGGGGATTCTGCTTGTTACGAAGCTATGGTATTGATGGCTCAGCCATTTTCATATCGCTATCCGCTCGTAGATGGTCAAGGGAACTGGGGTGCGCCTGATGATCCTAAATCGTTCGCGGCGATGCGTTATACCGAAGCCAAACTCTCTAAGTTTGCGGAAGTTTTGCTTGGCGAGCTAGGTCAAGGCACCGTGGAATGGCAGCCGAACTTTGACGGTACAATGAAAGAGCCGCAAATGTTGCCATCACGTTTACCCCACATCCTGCTTAACGGTGTGACAGGTATTGCGGTAGGTATGGCCACGGATATTCCACCACACAACGTACGTGAAGTGGCGGAAGCAACGATTCACCTTATCGACAATCCAAAGTCTGAACTTGCAGATGTAATGAACTTTGTTCAAGGGCCTGATTACCCAACAGAAGCAGAGATCATTTCGCCTAAAGCAGACTTAGAGAAGATTTATCGTACTGGTCGCGGCAGCATTAAAATGCGTGCTGTGTGGCATAAAGAAGGTTCAGAGATCGTCATTACCGCTCTGCCACACCAAGTGTCCGGCGCTAAGTTACTAGAGCAAATCGCTAACCAAATGCGTGCTAAAAAGCTGCCTATGGTTGACGATCTGCGTGATGAATCCGATCACGAGAATCCGACTCGTATCGTGGTGGTGCCGCGTTCAAACCGCGTTGACTGTGATCAGTTGATGAACCACCTATTTGCTTCAACCGATCTTGAAAAGAACTTCCGTGTAAACCTAAACATGATTGGTTTAGACAACCGTCCTCAGGTGAAAGGGCTCGTTCAAATTCTCTCTGAATGGATCGAATTCCGCCGTGCGACTGTACGTCGTCGTTTGCAACACCGTTTAGATAAAGTTATGGCTCGCTTGCACATCTTGGAAGGTTTGTTGGTTGCATACCTTAACCTTGATGAGGTGATTGAGATTATTCGTACTGAAGACGATCCTAAAGCGGTGCTGATGGAACGTTTTGGTATTACTGATATTCAAGCCGATGCGATTCTCGATACCAAGCTTCGCCACTTAGCGAAATTGGAAGAGATGAAGATTCGTGGAGAGCAGGAAGAGCTAGAAAAAGAACGTGAAAAGCTAGAGCAACTATTAGGTTCTGAGCGACGTCTTAATACGCTTCTGAAGAAAGAAATCAAAGCGGACGCAGACAAGTATGGTGATGATCGCCGTTCGCCAATGGTTGAGCGCGCAGAAGCCAAGGCGCTAACAGAGCGTGACTTAGTCCCTAGTGAACCAATTACGGTTGTGCTTTCTGAGAAAGGTTGGATTCGTCATGCTAAAGGACATGATGTTGATGCGGATGGCCTGAACTATAAGTCGGGTGATAAATACCTTGCTCATGCTCGCGGTAAGAGTAATCAGCAGGCCGTTTTCCTCGGCAGTGATGGTCGAAGCTACTCACTCGAGTCGCATTCTCTACCGTCAGCCCGTAGTCAGGGCGAGCCGATTACTGGGCGTCTTAACATTAGTGCAGGAACTAATATCCGTCATGTGGTAATGGGGGAAGAAGAGCAATTGTGGTTAGTGGGTTCTGATGCTGGCTATGGTTTCGTTTGTAAAGGCAGTGATCTTTTATCAAAAAACCGTAGTGGTAAAGCACTGGTTACATTACCACAAAACTCGGAAGTGATTACTCCTGACACCATTAGTGATCTAGATAATGATGAAATTTTAGCGATCACCAACCAAGGTCGAATGCTGTTATTCCCTATCAAGGATCTTCCTCAATTGGGTAAAGGTAAGGGTAATAAGATTATCAATATTCCTGCTGCTAAAGCCAAAGAACGCGAAGAGGTGGTATCACATTTGATATCCTTGCCTCAAGGAGCTTCAGTCACTCTTTATGCGGGTAAGCGTAAGCTAGGTTTGAAGAGCGCCGATCTGGACAACTTCCGTGGTGAGCGAGGCCGTCGAGGCAGTCTACTACCTAGAGGATTGCAAAGAGTAACACGCATAGAAATCGAAGGCTCTACAATGGAGCAAGACAGCGAGTAAAAACAAATCCCATGCTAGAAAGTATGGGATTTTTTTATTCAATTTTTAAATCTCTTGAGTGTCTTCTGCAATCATAACGTTAAGTGTTTGTTCTTTACCCTTACGTAGAATCAGTACATCGACGCTAGTCCCTGGTCTCAATTCAGTGACAATATCCATTACGCTTTGACGACCATTGATTTTTTGTCCATCGATTTTAAGAATAATGTCCTGAGCCTGAAATCCTGCGTCTGCACCAGGTCCGTTAGGGTCAACGCCTAATACAACAATGCCGCCCAAATGCTCATTACCCAATAAACGAGAGGTGACGGAATTAATATCTTGACCGTCGATGCCTATATAGCCTCGGATAACACGACCATCGGCAATGATCTTCTGCATGATCTTATTCGCCAGCGCGTATGGAATAGCAAAAGAAATGCCGTAGGTTTCTAGTTCAGTTGCTTGCTGGAATGAGGCTGTATTGATCCCAACTAACTCTCCTCTTGTATTGACTAACGCCCCTCCAGAATTACCTTCATTGATCGCCGCGTCAGTCTGAATAAAGCCTTGTCGTCCACCTGCACTAATGGAAGAACGGCCAGTCGCAGAAACAATTCCAAAGGTTGTCGTTTGACCTAGATTGTATGGGTTACCAATAGCAAGAACCACATCGCCTACGGTTGGAGTGTAATTAGGATTGAGTGGTATCACGGGGAGATTACTGCCTTCGACACGCAAAATCGCGATGTCAGTACGTTTGTCAGTACCCACTAATTGAGCGGCAGCTACCCGTCCATCCTGAAGTGCTACTACAATCTGATCAGCCTGAGCGACGACATGGTAGTTGGTTATGATGTAGCCTTTTTCACTAACGATGACTCCAGAGCCTAGCCCTTGAGTCAGGAGTTTAGAACGATCGTCTTCCGTGTATTTTCGGCTGTATATATTGACTACGGCAGGGGCTGCTTTTCGCACCGCACCATTAAAGGATATCTCTTGAGCTGAAGTGATATTGATTTCATTGCTGAAAGTCTGAGGAAGAATACTGGAACGTAGAGAGGGGATAGCTAATAGTAACAGAGCAGCTGTCGCCAACCCTAAACCGATTGAACGCAACAAGAATTGCAGCATATTTTCCTAACCACTTCAAAATTCATACAAGTGGCGAAAGGATAGCATTAGATGAGAAAATAATAAAAGGACGGTAGAAGATCCTACCGTCCTTTGACATGGATTTTTCGTTTTTAACGCACAACCAAATAAATCGTGCGGTCACCGCGCTGAATATTTAAAGCCAAAACACCAGGTTGTTTTTCAAGGACTTTTCTGAACTCTGCAAGGTTTTTGACACGCTTACGGTTTACACCAATGATAATGTCTCCTTTTGCAAGTTGATACGCCTCAGCTTTCGAGCCTTTTTCTACTGAAGCGACTTTTATGCCTTGGACTGAGTCACTCGATGTTGTGTTGGTTAACTCAGCACCAGAAAGCCCTTCGTGCAGTTTATCTGCTGATGCTTTCACGTTTTGTTGCTCGCCTAGGGTGACCTCAAAGTTCTCTTTTTGCCATCACGGATAATTCCGAGTGAGATCTTTTTGCCAGCACCGAGTGTTGCGACCTTAGCTCGCAGCTCACTAAATGAGTGAATCTCTTTGCCGTTGACAGAAACAATGACGTCGCCAGCTTTAATGCCTGCTTTGTCAGCAGCGCTGTCTGGAACCACTTGGCTGACAAAAGCCCCTTTACTTGATTCATAACCCAGAGCGTCCGCAAGTTCGGAAGTGATTTCTCCCCCTTGTACACCGAGCATTCCGCGCTTGACTTCACCAAACTCTAAGATTTGGTCGGTGAGGTTTGTCATCATGTTAGATGGAATGGCAAAACCTATCCCAACGTTGCCACCGTTTGGACCCAGAATCGCAGTATTGATACCAATCAGTTCACCTTTCAGATTAACCAGAGCACCACCTGAGTTGCCGCTGTTAATGGCTGCATCGGTCTGGATGAAGTTCTCGAAGTTTTCGATATTTAAACCACTTCGACCTAACGCAGAGACAATACCTGAAGTCACTGTTTGACCTAAGCCGAATGGGTTACCAATCGCGACAGCGAAGTCACCGACACGCAAAGCATCGGAATCTGCAATCTTAATTTCCGTTAAGTTTTTAGCTTTCTCAAGTTGCAGAAGAGCCACATCTGACATCTGGTCTCCGCCAACTAGCTCAGCATCGTACTCACGGCCATCATGCAGTTTAACGCGAATTTTTTCTGCGCCATTAATGACATGGTAGTTGGTGACCACATAGCCTTTTTCTGCATTAACGATAACCCCGGAGCCGAGCCCTCTAAATGGACGTTCTTGCAATTGTTCTGTTGGAAATTCAGGTCCGAAGAAGAAACGGAACTGATCGGGTATACGTTGCTTAGATACTTGAGTGCCTTCTACTGAAATACTGACCACCGCAGGGGTTACGGTTTCAAGCATTGGTGCAAGGCTAGGTAATTGTTCTCCGTCTACAGAGAGAGGGAGAGCCGCTGTAGCTTGTATGGGTGTGATGATTGAACTTAAGCTTAAAGACAGGACGGTTAAAGCAAGCAAAGGTTTTTTCATCTGATAACTCCTAGTTAAGTTAAGGCCTGAGATTCAATATTTGTTTGAAAAATAAGAAATCAATCGACACTTATGGGAGTTATGACTCAAAAACCTTTGCAAAGTTCAGCAAGAAGTGAAATAGAACTACGACGCTTTTGCAGTGACTGCCTGTGCAGAGTCGAGAACTTCTTTTTCCTCTTCTGCTAACATGCCCGTTGCTCCTGAAACGTAATCTTTAGGTGCTTCACTAAACGCCTGCGATGGTTGTTTGGGCTCAGCGGACTGTGCAGTTTGAGATTGATCCGCGACTTTTTTATTGAACGGATTGTCTTGCTCAGGAATGTTTGGCAACAGTTCTGCAGACGTTTTCGTCATATGTTGGTACAACTTAGTGTATTCCTTACCCAGTGAATCTAACATTTCGGCTGTCTGAGCAAAATGATCGGCAAGATCTTGTTTTTGTTGCTCAAGCTCGAACTTAGCAGTTTCTAAGTCTTTCTGGATGGTCTTCTGTTTTTTGTATCCCGGAGTGGAAATGCGCGAGATGATGATTCCTAAAACAGCGCCAACAAGCAAACCTACGAGGGCATAAATCCAAGGCATATTCGCTCCTTATCATTGTTATTTAACATGTTTTTTACCGGCTGGTTACACATGCTCATCGGACATGTTACTATGAGAATTCGAGACGATAAAGAAAAATGCGTGTGCTCTGCATAGCAGTTTCAATCCTTCTATAGCACGTGAGTGAAGTGATGACACCCTTAGAGATCTATACAAAAGATGTAAAAGAACATGGCTTTCAACAAGATGAAGCGCAGCTTCAAGCAGTGACAGCTTTGGATAATCTCTACCATGAATTTGTTCAATACGTAAACACCTCAGTTGAACCTGTTGCGAGGTGGAAGAGTTGGTTCGGTAAAACAGCCTCGTTACCTGTCGCCCCTAAGGGGTTGTATTTTTGGGGAGGGGTAGGGCGTGGAAAGACGTATTTAATGGATACGTTTTATGAAGCTTTGCCCTGTGAAAAAAAAAAATGCGGGTACACTTTCACCGATTTATGTATCGAGTACATGATGAGCTGAACACATTGGGAGAGGTTAATGATCCTCTGGAGTTAGTGGCGGATAAGTTTAAATCAGAAGCAGAAATTATCTGTTTTGATGAGTTTTTTGTTTCAGATATCACGGATGCAATGATTTTAGGTACTTTATTCCAAGCCTTGTTTAAGCGTGGTGTAGTGCTTGTAGCTACGTCTAATATCCCACCTCAAGATCTTTACCGAAATGGTTTACAAAGAGTACGTTTCTTACCAGCCATTGAGTTAATCAACGCTAATTGCCGGATACTGAATGTCGACAGCGGTATAGATTACCGACTAAGAACATTGGAACAAGCAGAGATTTACCATTTCCCATTAGATACGAAGGCCAACACCAACCTGTGCCATTACTTTGAACAGCTTGTTGGTGAAAACAAGCAGGGTGACAAAAGCATAGACATTAATCATCGTCAGATAGAAGTCGTGAATTCTTACGAAGGGGTATTGCACGCCACTTTTAGTCAGTTATGTCAATCGGCCAGAAGTCAGAATGACTATATTGAATTATCAAGAATTTACAATACGGTGCTACTTGCCGATGTACAACAAATGGGGAGGGCAAGCGACGACGCAGCTCGTCGTTTCATTGCGCTGGTGGACGAGTTCTATGAGCGAAACGTCAAATTGATTATCTCAGCACAAGTACCGTTAGAGGAGTTATACACTCAGGGACAATTGGAATTTGAATTCAAACGTTGCCAGTCTCGATTGATCGAAATGCAAAGTCATGATTATCTGGCGAAAGAGCATTTGGCATAAGGGGTTGGGTGTTTCTACGAGGAGTGAAAAAAAATTTAACTTTTTATCCGAAAAGAGGTGATTTTTTCAACTGACTTCTCTATAATCCTGCGACCCACCGTTACTGCAGACCAAATCCATAGCGGATCTAGGGTCGAGAGTGCCATCCACTCGAAGGGGTGATGACTGGGCTCTTAGTCAGTGGGAGCAATGCTCCTGAAGTGTAAATTTAAATTAACGGGTTATTATTAGCATGAAAACTTTCGTTGCTAAACCAGAAACTGTAAAACGCGACTGGTACGTTGTAGACGCTGAAGGTAAAACTCTTGGTCGTCTAGCAAGTGAAATTGCATCTCGCCTACGTGGCAAACATAAAGCTGAGTACACTCCACACGTTGACACTGGTGATTACATCATCGTTGTAAACGCGGAGAAAGTTACTGTAACTGGTAACAAAGCGAAAGGTAAGATTTACTACCGTCACACTGAATTCCCAGGCGGCCTAAAATCAATCAGCTTCGAGAAGCTAATTGATCGTAAGCCAGAGATGGCGATTGAACTAGCAGTTAAAGGTATGCTACCACGTGGTCCTCTAGGCCGTGCTATGTACCGTAAACTGAAAGTTTACGCTGGTGCTGAGCACAACCATGTTGCTCAACAACCACAAGTACTAGACATCTAATCGGGGATTTCGAAAATGGCAGAGAATCAATACTACGGCACTGGCCGTCGCAAAAGCTCAGCTGCACGTGTTTTCATCAAACCAGGCAGCGGCAACATCGTAATCAACAAGCGTAGCCTTGATGAGTACTTCGGTCGTCCAACTTCTCGTATGGTTGTTAAACAGCCTCTAGAGCTAGTTGAATTGACTGAGAAATTAGACCTATACGTTACTGTTAAAGGTGGCGGTATTTCTGGTCAAGCAGGTGCTATCCGTCACGGTATCACTCGCGCTCTAATGGAATACGATGAGTCTCTACGTCCTACTCTACGTGCCGCTGGTTACGTTACTCGTGACGCTCGTTGCGTTGAACGTAAGAAAGTTGGTCTACGTAAAGCACGTCGTCGTCCACAGTTCTCTAAGCGTTAATCTTTTTCGAAAAGATTGGCCTTCGGTGTTCTCACCGGAATGTGGTCTCAAAAGCCTGGCTTCTTGCCAGGCTTTTTGTTTTTCTCAGCAAAAGAATCCCTTCTCCCAGACCTGTTTCACTAACTTTTATCTGACATATTCCCCTTTTGTGACCTCATAGGCGATTTACTTCACGGTTGTTACAAAAAGGTAGCTTTATCTTGTCAAAAAGTAGGGTTTTATTTATCATTTGCCATCAAATAAATACAACTAAATTCGTATTTTGTTAGCCATGCTCTTTAAGCGGAATAATAATAATCCAAAAGGAGCAAATGGGAGAATGTTTGGATGAGCAATGCGCCTTTAAATAACGGTCGCAGACGTTTCTTGACAGCTACAACCGCGGTTGTGGGTGGTCTCGGAGCAGCTGCTGTCGCCGTTCCTTTTATTAAATCTTGGAACCCAAGTGAAAAAGCAAAAGCTGCGGGTGCCCCTGTTGAAGTTGATATCGGTAAACTTGAAGAAGGGCAGATGGTTCGTGTCGAGTGGCGTGGTAAACCTGTGTGGGTTGTCCGCCGTGCACAATCCATTGTAGACGCGCTGAAAAGTATCGACGGTCAGCTTCGTGACCCAGCATCAGGCGAAGAGCAGCAACCCACATATGCTCAAAATGCCTACCGTTCTATTAAGCCTGAGTACTTTGTTGCTGTAGGTATCTGTACCCACCTTGGTTGTTCACCTACTTATTTACCGGACAGTTTCAGTGAACAGGTTCAGGGTGTTAAATCAGGTTTCTTCTGTCCTTGTCATGGCTCCAAGTTTGATATGGCTGGTCGTGTATTCCAGGGTGTACCTGCTCCACTTAATTTGGTTGTTCCAAAGCACATGTACCTGAGTGATACTAAGATTATTATTGGTGTTGACGAAGAAGGGGAGGCATAATGCAAGCTCTACTTGATTGGGTAGAAAAACGTCTACCCGCAATGAATGCGTACAAAAAGCACCTTTCTGAGTATCCGATGCCGAAGAACTTTAACTTTTGGTATCTGTTTGGCTCACTAGCAATGCTTGTGTTGGTTAATCAGATTCTGACAGGTATCTGGCTGACAATGAACTACGTTCCATCTGGCGATGGCGCGTTTGCTTCTATCGAATACATCATGCGTGACGTAGAGTACGGTTGGCTACTCCGTTATATGCACTCAACGGGTGCTTCTGCGTTCTTCGTTGTTGTTTACCTGCACATGTTCCGTGGCTTGATCTACGGTTCATACCAGAAGCCTCGTGAACTACTGTGGATCTTCGGTATGCTTATTTTCTTAGTGTTGATGGCAGAAGCATTCATGGGCTACTTGCTACCTTGGGGACAGATGTCTTACTGGGGTGCACAGGTAATCATTTCATTGTTTGGTGCAATTCCTGTTATTGGTGATGACCTAACGCTATGGATTCGTGGTGACTACGTGATCTCAGGCGCTACCCTGAACCGTTTCTTTGCTCTGCACGTTATCGCACTTCCTATCGTGCTTCTGCTGCTTATCGTTCTGCACGTCTTGGCACTGCATGAAGTAGGTTCTAACAACCCAGACGGTATCGAAACTAAGCTACCTAAAGGTTCGATGGGCGATGACTACAAAACTCAGTTCCCATTCCATAAGGATTACACGAAGAAATACGACATCATTGACTCTATTCCTTTCCACCCTTACGGTACGGTGAAGGATATGGTTGGTGTAGCAGGTTTCCTATTCCTGTTCTGTTATGTGTTGTTCTTCAACCCAGAAATGGGTGGATACTTCCTTGAGCCGCCTAACTTTGAAGCTGCTAACCCACTGAAAACACCAGAGCACATTGCTCCAGTATGGTACTTCACACCGTTCTACGCGATTCTACGTGCGGTTCCTGATAAGTTGCTAGGTGTTATCGCAATGGGGGCATCTATTGTCGTGTTGTTTGTTCTACCATGGCTAGACCGTTGTAAAGTTCGCTCTTACCGCTACCGCAGTAAGTTCCATTTATTCAATATCATCCAGTTTACGATCAGCTTTATTGCCCTAGGTGTTCTTGGTGCGCTTCCAGCGACGCCAACATACACGCTATTAGCTCAGATCTTTAGCTTAGCTTACTTCATGTTCTTCGTCCTTCTGTACTTCTACAGTAAGAACGAAGCGACTAAGCCACTACCAGAAAGGGTGACATTCAAATGAAAAAATGGATTGTAATTTTGTTTGCAATGCTGCCTTCTCTGGCAATGGCAGCGGGCGCAAATGTACCGCTTGATAAAGCAAACAACGACCTAAGTGACCAAGCTTCACTACAAAATGGTGCCAAGCTGTTTATGAACTACTGCTTCGGGTGTCACTCAGCGCAGTACCAACGCTACGAGCGTGTTGCTCGTGATATCGGTATTCCAGTTGAGTTGCTAAAGGAAAACCTGATTTTCGACCCAAATGCGAAAGTTGGTGATCTGATGGAAAACGCCATTCCGGACAAATCAGCTGCGAAATGGTTTGGTGCAACGCCACCAGATTTGACGCTAGTTGCCCGTGTTCGTGGTTCTGACTGGCTATATACATACTTACGTTCTTTCTATGAAGACCCATCTCGTCCATTTGGAGTAAACAACATTGTTTTCCCAAGTGTCGGTATGCCGCATGTATTGGAAGAGCTTCAGGGCATTCCCAAGCCAGTTTACGATACTCAAATCGTTGATGGCGAAGAGCATAAGGTTGTAGTTGGTGTTGAAAGCGATGGTACTGGCGAGCTTAACCAAGAAGAGTATAACGATGCAGTTCGCGATCTGGTGAACTTCCTTGAGTACTCAGGTGACCCTGTGAAACTGGAGCGTCATGCTCTTGGTTGGTGGGTCATGGCATTTCTCGTTATCTTCACCATCGTGGTGGTTCTACTTAAGAAAGAGTATTGGCGTGATGTGCACTAATTGTGCTATCATGCTGTGCTAATTCCCAATTTTTATTGTTGATAATGGAGGCTTGACCTCCATTATTTTTATATCTGTAAGTGTGCTGGAGGGCTCCATGGCTGTAGCTGCCAATAAACGTTCTGTGATGACTCTATTTTCAAGTGCATCTGATATGTATAGCCATCAGGTACGTATCGTTCTAGCTGAAAAAGGGGTGAGTGTCGAAGTTGAACTCGTCGACGAAGCGAATCTTCCTGCAGAGCTGATTGAGCTAAATCCGTATAAATCAGTGCCAACCTTGGTTGATCGCGAGCTAGCGCTTTACGATTCAAAAATTATCATGGAATATCTGGACGAGCGTTTCCCGCATCCTCCATTAATGCCTGTTTACCCAGTTGCTCGTGGTAACAGTCGTTTGATGATTTATCGTATTGAGAAAAACTGGTATTCACTGGCAGAAAAAGTGGTGAAAGGCAATGCTGAAGAAGCTGAAGCTGCACGTAACAAACTACGTAACGACCTTCTGACTCTTGGCCCTGTCTTTGCAGAGTTTGAATACTTCATGAGCGAAGAGTTCAGTCTGATCGATTGTTATTTAGCTCCACTATTGTGGCGTTTGCCTCAGCTAGGTATCGAACTTGCCGGTCCTGGCTCTAAAGAGCTGAAGGTTTACATGAACCGCGTATTTGAGCGTGATTCATTCTTAGCCTCTTTGACAGAAGCTGAACGTGAAATGCGTCTGAGTCGCTAATTGGAAGCGAAATGGACATAGAAAAAATGACACCACGCCGACCATATATGCTTAGAGCATTTTATGATTGGCTGGTGGATAATGATTTGACTCCTCATCTGGTTGTTGCCGCTACCCTTCCTGGCGTTCGTGTTCCAGTTGAATTTGTTCAAGATGGACAAATTATTCTGAACATTGCTCCACGAGCAGTAGGCAACCTTGAGCTAGGTAACGAGGCAATCACTTTTAACGCTCGTTTCTCTGGCCGTCCTCATTCTGTTATTGTTCCACTGTATGCTGTCCAAGCTATCTATGCGCGTGAAAACGGTGCTGGTACTATGTTTGAGCCCGAAGAGGCATACATGAACGACTTTGATGAAGAAGTGTTTGAAGTTGAAGATTCACCAGAAGATGATTCAGGGTTATCTTTGGCTATAGAGCCTAGTAACAAAGAAGAAAACACTCCAGATGATGAGCCACCTCGACCAAAAGGTCGTCCGAGCTTAAGAGTTGTAAAGTGAAAAAAGCAGCGATACCGCTGCTTTTTTGTCTTAAATTGAGTAATAAAATAACACTAGCTTCCAGTCTTGAACGCCTTAATGACTTGCTTTACCCCTGAAATGTTTCGCGCAACATCCACTGCAATAGCCGCTTGCTCTGGAGAAACGTAGCCTAACAAAAACACTTCTTTGTCTTCAGTAATGACTTTTACTTTCACGCCACTCAGTTGGCCATTTGTTAGAAGAGCAGATTTGACCTTAGTTGTGATCCAACTGTCGTGACTTATTTGGCCAACGGACAATGGTGCTTTAATTCGAACCTGATTATGGATTTTTTCCACACCTTTAAAGTCTTTTATTGTAGCAACAAATTGATTGAGTAGATCTTGATTGCTGGCTTGGCCCATTAGTATTACGGTTCCATCATAAGAACTTGCTGTAATTCGGACTTCGCGCTGAAAAGGAGGTTTGTTCGTCAGACCGGCTACTTCAAATTCGATGTTATTGTCGTTCCACATTTCTTGAGTGGTACGAGTGTCAGTCACAACGTTAACTGTGGTGGCGGCGCCGGCAACAAACAAACCAGCACATCCAGTAGTGCTTAGCAAAATACAAGTAATAACAAAAGCTTTAAGGTGTTTCATAGCTTACTCTTCGTGCGCAGGAAATAGAACTTGATCAATAAGATCGCATAAGCAGTGGAGTGTCACCATATGCACTTCATGGATCCTTGCGGTTCTGTGAGATGGAATCCGAATCTCAACATCATTCTCACCTAACAGACCAGCCATTTCACCACCGTCTTTACCTGTGAAAGCAATTATCGTCATGTCACGTGTAACCGCCGCTTCCATAGCTTTGATGATGTTCTTACTTGTTACCACTGGTCGATATAGCCAGTAAAATGTCTCCTGCCTGGCCAAACGCTCTGACCTGCTTTGAGAAGATCTCTTCATAATGGTAATCATTGGCGACGGCAGTCAGCGTTGTATTGTCGGCAGTGAGTGCCATAGCAGGTAGACTCGGTCGTTCAGTTTCAAAACGGTTTAGGAGGCAGGATACAAATTGCTGCGCATTAGAAGACGACCCTCCATTGCCACAACATAAGATCTTGTTGCCGTTTAATAAGCTCGCTACCATTGCTTGGGCGGCGTGGGTAATTGCATCGGGCAGGGCTTCTGCTGCTGCGATTTGAATCTGAATACTTTCAGTGAAGCTGTCTTTAATGCTGTCTAGCATTGATTATCCTTGGGTTATTGCGTTTTTTATCCATTCGATTTGTTTACCTTGCTGGTGCATCGCTACCAAGTCAAATCGAAAGTCTGTGGTATGAACAGATTTCCCTTGCTTCATCAACCAGACGTTAGCTGTGTTAATGAGTTTGTTTATCTTACTTGGGGTGACCGTTTCTGCCGCATGACCATAATGTTGGCTTGCACGATAGCGTACTTCAACAAAAACTACGGTTGAGCCTTCAAGCATTATAAGATCGAGTTCACCCCCTTTGGAATGGAAGTTTCTTCCTATTGGTGATAAACCCTGACGAACCAAGTACTGCTCCGCCAGAACCTCATAATGCTTGCCACTATGACGTCTATTTAGCCACGCCATGCTCAGCCCAACTGATTTCTCGTTGCACTACGCAGTCTTCGTTGATACTCAGTACTCCGGTATTACCCTGTAAAGTATGACCCTGGACAACTTTCATTTGTGGTAATTGTTCCATGAGTAAATAGGCATCCATTCCGAGAGCTTGAAGACGTTTCTCCGCATTAGAGTCTTTCGGCCAAAGTTGTTCCATCTGAGCCTCTAGTGCTGCATTTGGCTGTATTAGAAGAGGGATGTCACTATACATGACTCCAGTTAGATCTTCATATTGTTGACGCCCGCTATTACTGCGTGAATTTGAAAACAGTTTGGGTGGTGTAGTATCTGGATTGACTGCGACTTCTATAAATGGCTTAATCAATGTTAGTTCGGAGCTACCTGCGACGATATAGACAGCATCTATATCACGACGGCTACGCGGCTGGCTTTCTAGAGGGATATTAAGTAATGATTCCATCTGCGCGATATGCTGTTGGCTTTCTTGTAAGCCAAAGACTTTATTAATATCGCGTTGAAGCTGGCGTTTGTCGCCAAACAGATTGACTGCGACTTTATCTTTACTGTAATGCTTCCATTCCTTTTCGAAAGCTTCAACAACACGTGTACCAAGCCTGCCTTGAGGGGCAAGAATCAATGGGTAGCGGTAGCCTTGAGCAAACAGGTGTTTTGCCGCTTGAGCAACTTCTTGCTCTGGTGAGAGTGCTAAATAGCAAGTGTTATTGCCTAGTTCTAGGTCATCTGGAATATTTAACGCTAAAGTAGGCAGTGGGCGTGAAAAGCTGGTTTGGGCTTGCTGTAGCTTTTCAATGTTGCTTTTGATGAGTGGGCCAACGACAAAGTCGATGTTCTTCTCTACTAAAGTCTGCTCTAGCTGCTCTGGCGTCACGGTATTGGTATCAATGACAGTCAAATTAGCGTTCTCATCGCGCTGCGTGTCGTTCATCATTTCTAAGATGAAGCCATCACGAATCAACTGAGCTTGTTTAGCGAATTTACCAGACAAAGGCAGAAGCAAGGCTGTACTGACGGGTTTTACAATATCGAGAGCGAGAATATTGCTAATCGCTTTAGGCGTGTAAACTGCTGCAGGGTGAGCCGGATTTTCTTCCAACCACTTTTCGAGAGTATTTTTAAGCTGAGGAATATTGCCGGATAATGTTTTTGTATAGATAGCTAACTGCAGCCAACCGTCCAGAACAGCTTCATCAGGCTCCGCAGAGAATTGGGTGATCTGGTACTGACTGTATTGGCTCAGGTTGTTCCACACACTTTGTGCGATAACTTCTTGCTCAGAACCTTTAACAAACTCCGCTGACTCAGTTAATGCACGAGCGGCTTCAAAGTACTGGCCTTGTTGAGAGAACAGCTTGGCACGAAGCTGGTGATAACTTTTCCACTGCTCATCGGCCAGTTTCCACGATGTTTTGAACTTAAGTGTGTTCAGTGCTTGCTCATATTGCTCTTGTTTGATTAAAGCTTCAGCATTAGCGAGCTGCCATTCTGCTTGTTGCAGATGGGAAAGGTTTTGTCTTGCTAGTCGCTTGAGTAGCAACTTAGCCTGAGCAATGTCACTTGACTCAACGGCCGCTTTCAATGCCATAACCAACCAATCGTTCTGAATACTTCCTTCACTACTGTCTGCTCGCATTAGATAAGTCTGCATAGACTGGTTTGGATCGAGCGTAATGTCTACGCTGGTTGGCGCTGAGGGGGTTGTAGAACAGGCTGCTAGTGTGACAGCGAGGGCTACAGGAGTCAGTAAGCGTGTTACACTAAGTCGCTTTTGGTTTTTTATGGCCATGAGTAATTAACTAATTCCGTATAAAATTGTGTCTATATTAATCGTTGAAGTGATGGTAAACAAATGACAGATAACAAAACCTTACCAACCGAGGTCCCAACTCTCTACATTGTTCCAACCCCAATTGGAAATTTAGGGGATATCACTCAACGTGCACTTGATGTTTTAACCGATGTCGATCTCATTGCTGCCGAAGATACTCGCCATACTGGCAAACTGTTGTCTCATTTCGGCATTCCGACAAAAACCTTTGCATTGCATGACCATAATGAACAGCAAAAAGCGCAAATGTTGGTCGAAAAGCTATTATCCGGACACTCAATTGCCTTAGTGTCTGATGCAGGAACGCCACTAATTAGTGATCCAGGGTATCATTTGGTCACCAAATGTCGTCAGGCTGGCGTTAAAGTTGTGCCACTTCCTGGTGCCTGTGCAGTTGTCACGGCGTTAAGTGCCTCTGGACTACCTTCTGATAGGTTTAGTTTCGAAGGTTTTCTGCCAGCAAAAAGTAAAGGTCGCAAAGATAAATTTCTTGAGATAGCAAAAGCTGAGCGCACTTGTATCTTTTATGAGTCCCCACATCGTATTGTGGATTCTCTGGAAGATATGTTGGAGATATTAGGCCCTGAGCGCGAAGTGGTTCTGGCTCGTGAACTGACTAAAACGTTTGAAACGATTCACGGGTTACCTTTGGGGGAGCTCGTTGAATGGGTTAAATCGGACGAGAACCAGCAAAGAGGGGAAATGGCGCTACTTATTCATGGTTATCGCTCGGCTATTGAAGATTCTCTTCCGGAAGAAGCGACTCGTACCTTGGCTATATTGACAAAAGAACTGCCTTTGAAGAAGGCTGCAGCCATGTCGGCTGAAATCTATAACTTGAAGAAAAATGCCTTATATAAATGGGGGCTAGAAAACCTCAACTGAGTCTAGAGTGAATACGTTGTCGCTCGTTTTCTAATCACTTGGTTGTTGGTTTACGGCAAATGTGTGATCTCGCTAGACACTGAGTGGCAATCTCTATACAATCCGCATCGGAGTTGACTGGGTAGTCGCTGCTTCATTGATGTCCCTAGCCTTGTGTTGGGGAGACTGATGAAGGGGAGGAAAGTCCGGGCTCCATAGAGCAGGGTGCCAGGTAACGCCTGGGAGGCGCAAGCCTACGACAAGTGCAGCAGAGAGAAGACCGCCGATGGCCTTAGGGTACAGGTAAGGGTGAAAGGGTGCGGTAAGAGCGCACCGGGCGACTGGTAACAGTTCGCTGCAAGGTAAACTCCACCCGGAGCAAGACCAAATAGGCTTCCACATTGCGTTGCTCGCGTAAGGAAGCGGGTAGGTTGCTTGAGCCAGTGAGCGATTGCTGGCCTAGACGAATGGCTACCACCGCATAAGCGGAACAGAACCCGGCTTACATGTCGGCTCCACCTATTCGAAACCCATCGTAACCTCAGCGTTATGATGGGTTTTTTGCTTTTTATTGACGAAATTAATTCTGCAAGCACTAAACTTAGCGCAATATCACGTGTTCCAGTCTGCAATGGGTGGCGATCACCCTCTAAATCAGTACACTGGAGAGTTTGAGCGCGCGGTGCGAGAGCGAGATAAAAAATCATGACCGAAGAATTTAAGCACATTTCTGTATTACTGCATGAATCTATCGATGGCTTAGCCATTAAGCCTGATGGTACCTACATTGACGGAACCTTTGGTCGTGGTGGGCACAGTCGTCAAATCCTTTCTCAGCTGGGAGAGCATGGTCGTCTTTTTAGTATCGATCGTGATCCGCAAGCCATTGAAGAAGCTCAAACGATCGATGATCCTAGATTTACGATTATTCATGGCCCTTTCTCAGGCATGGCGAAGTATGCAAAAGAGCGAGGTTTAGTTGGTCAAGTTGATGGTGTCTTGCTTGATCTTGGTGTTTCATCTCCTCAGCTCGATGATGCTGAGCGTGGTTTCAGTTTTATGAAAGATGGCCCGCTGGATATGCGCATGGATCCCACATCGGGGATCCCTGTTTCTCAGTGGCTAATGGAAGCCGATCTAGATGACATCACTTGGGTTATTCGTGAGTTTGGTGAGGATAAACATGCTCGTCGAATTGCGAAAGCGATTGTGGCTTACCGGGAAAACGAAGAAAATGAACCGCTGCTACGTACAGGTCAGCTTGCTAAGCTGATTTCCGACGCGGCGCCAAAGAGTTTTAAAGAGAAAAAACACCCAGCTACGCGTGCATTTCAGGCGTTCCGTATTTACATCAATAGTGAGCTTGAAGAAATCGATACCGCGTTAAAAGGCGCTGCTAGTATTTTAGCTGCTGAAGGCCGTCTGTCCGTGATCAGTTTCCACTCCCTTGAAGATCGCATGGTTAAGCGCTTTATTCGCAAAGAGAGCAAAGGTCCTGAAGTCCCTCATGGAATTCCAATGACAGAAGCACAAATCAAAGCCCTAGGTAGTGCTAACTTAAAGCCAATAGGCAAAGCGATTAAGCCTTCTAAGCGAGAAATTGATATCAATACTCGCTCTCGTAGCTCTGTACTGCGTATTGCGGAGAAACTCTGATAGCAATGAGTAAAGCCAAGTCAAATCTAGCTAAACTGATTGTTGTCGACCTTCTGACAGTGGGGCGAATGCCTTTGCTGGTATTGATTTTGATCTTTGCATCTGCCATGGGCGTTGTTTTCACGACACACCACACACGACAAGCCATTACCGAAAAAGATCAAGCGTTGCAGGAACGAGAAAGGCTAGACAATGAGTGGCGCAACTTGCTGATTGAAGAAACGGCGCTAGCCGAGCATAGTCGAGTGCAAGAAATTGCCAAAGATGAACTGCAAATGAAACGTCCGGACTCAGATAAAGAAGTGGTAATTGACCTCCCATGAGTAAAAGTAAAGTCACCGCTCCTACCAAGAAACCGGCGAATACAGAGAAGCCTAGCTTGATCCGTTGGCGTTTTTACTTAGTCCTATTGTTTGTTTTAGGGGCATTCTCAGCTCTGGTAGCCCGCATAGCCTACATTCAAATCGTTGAGCCTGACAATCTCATTCAGCAGGGGGATTTACGTTCTATCCGAGCGAAAACGATTCACTCTGCTCGAGGAATCATTTCTGATCGCAATGGTGAGCCTCTCGCTGTTAGTGTGCCCGTGGAGGCGGTTTGGGCTGATCCGGCAACTATTTTTAAACGTGACGGCTTTGCTAACATGGATCGTTGGTATGCTCTGGCCGATGTTCTCGGCCTTGACCGTAAAGAAATGGTCAACAAAATCCGTCGTAACAAATCCCGCCGGTTTGTCTATCTTCAACGTCAAGTTAGCCCAGCAATGGCTCACTATATCCGTGAACTGAAACTTGCAGGCGTTGGTCTGAAAGCTGAGTCCAGACGTTATTATCCGACAGGTGAAGTTAGTGCTCACTTAGTCGGTGTAACTGGTATTGATGGCCACGGATTGGAAGGTGTTGAGCGTAGCTATGATAAATGGCTGACGGGGGAAGCGGGTAAACGCATCATTCGTAAAGACCGATATGGTCGGGTAGTTGAAAACATTTCATTGGAAGAGCGAGAAGAAGGTAAACCGCTCGAGCTGACAATTGATCAACGTATTCAGGCCATTGCTTATCGTTCTATCAAGCAAGCTGTAGCTGATTACCGTGCTACCTCGGGAACAGCGGTGATATTGGATGTAAAGACCGGTGCAGTGTTGGCGATGGTCAATGCTCCTTCATACAACCCAAATAACCGTTCTGACCTTCAATCGGCCAAAATGAGAAACCGGGCCATCACTGATGCGTTTGAGCCTGGTTCAACGGTGAAACCTTTTGTTGTTTTAGCCGCGCTGGAAAACGGGGTCGCTGATAAAAATACGATCATTGATACTGGCAGTGGCATTATGCCAATTGGCGGCCAGAGAGTACGTGATACATCCAAAGTAGGAAAAGCGGATCTAACGACGATTTTGAAAAAATCGAGTAACATCGGTGTTGCTAAGCTAGCGCTCGATATGCCTTTAGAAGCCTTGCTTGGTATGTACAGTTCTATCGGGTTTGGTGAAATGTCAGGGCTGAACCTAGTGGGTGAAACATCAGGTATTTTCCCCGATCGACGTCGTTGGTCCAAATTTGAAATTGCAACTTTGGCATTTGGTTATGGTTTGACTATTACACCCCTTCAACTTGCGCATGCTTATGCCACACTGGGTAATTTCGGCAAGTATCAACCCATCCATATTATCGAAAACAACCAACAGGACCTATCCCGTCAGGTGATTGATGAGAACAATGCACATATGGTGCTGAATATGTTAGAAACCGTAACTCAGCCTGGTGGTACTGCAACCAAAGCGGCGGTGCCTGGTTATCGTGTTGCAGCAAAGACAGGTACCTCACGCAAGGCGATTGCAGGGGGATATGGTGATGAGTATTTTGCCTATACCGCAGGTGTGGCGCCTGTCAGTAATCCACGCGTAGCTCTAGTGGTAGTGGTTAATGAACCTCAAGGAGACAACTACTATGGCGGTTCCGTGGCTGGCCCCGTGTTTTCTGAGATATTAAAGGGCACACTGCAGATCCTCAATGTTGCTCCTGATGAAAACAGATTTAAAGAAGAATAAGTGAGGTGTTAGATGACCAAAGAACTCACACTGGCTAATTTGCTTGCTCCTTTGGCTGACTTGTCGCCCCAGACTGGAGGTGGCATTGTTATTGAGAGACTGGTTCTCGATAGTCGTAAAGTGGTTCCTGGTTCTACCTTTGTTGCCATTAAAGGTCATGCTGTCGATGGGCGGCAGTTTATCCACTCTGCGGTTGAGCAGGGAGCCAACGCCATTATTGCTGAAGCGGATGAGAAGGCCGTCCACGGTAAGGTGACATGGATTGGTGATGTTCCTGTGATTTACATCAAGCAGCTATCCAGCCATTTGTCTGGACTTGCTAACCGCTTTCAACCTCTTGAGCGCAATCAACTTATCGCAGTGACAGGAACTAACGGTAAAACGACCATCACTCAGTTGATTGCTCAATGGATAGAGCTGACTGGGAAAAAAGCGGCGGTATTGGGAACGACAGGCAACGGTTTTTTAGACTCGTTGAAGCCAGCCTTGAATACAACGGGCAATGCGTTAGAAGTTCAGCAAACTTTGGTGGATTTAGAAAAACAAGGTGCACAATATACCGCGATGGAGATTTCGTCTCACGGTTTGGTTCAAGACAGAGTGAAAGCGCTCAGCTTTGCGGTTGGTGTATTCTCTAATCTCAGTCGTGATCATCTCGATTACCATGGCACAATGGAAGAGTATGCACGAGCCAAGCTATCCTTGTTTACTCAACATGATTGCGCTCAGGCTGTGATCAATATTGATGACCCCATAGGGGAAAGCTGGATTAAACAGCTCGGCAATTGTATTCCGGTCTCTTTATCTCCGATTCAAAACGGTAATGGCGTATTTGCTAGCCATGTCGAATATTCTGAAGCGGGTATTTCGCTGAAATTTTCCGGTCAGTATGGTGAAGGCTGCTTTACAGTACCTTTGATTGGAGCATTTAATGCCAGCAATGTGCTGGTGGCTTTTACTGCGCTGCTATCTATGGGAATAGAAAAACAAGCGTTGATAGACACTGCCAGCCAACTTAAACCTGTCTTAGGGCGTATGGAATTGTTTCAGGCAGAGGGCAAAGCCAAAGTTGTGGTTGATTATGCACATACTCCTGACGCCTTGGAGAAAGCGCTGTCTGCGCTGAGGGTCCATTGCAAAGGGAGATTGTGGGCAATATTTGGTTGTGGCGGAGATAGAGATACTGGCAAGCGCCCGATGATGGCATCAATTGGCGAAAGTTTAGCGGATGTGGTTATTCTAACGGATGATAATCCTCGCAGCGAATCGCCGTCAGCGATAGTAAAAGATATGCTGGCGGGTATGGCTTCACCTCAAAATGCCATTGTTGAACATGATCGCTATAACGCTTTAGCTCAGGCACTAAAGCACAGCAGTGGCGACGATATTATTTTGCTCGCTGGTAAAGGCCATGAAGACTACCAAGTGATGGCTAATGAAACCATTCATTACTCTGATCGCGAATCTGCCCAACGACTTCTGGAGCTAACACTATGATTACTCTAATGCTGTCCCAACTTGTTGATGTACTGGACGCCCAACTCATCGGTGACGATACTGCTATTCAATCTGTCTCAACGGATACGAGGACGATTGAGTCAGGGTCTCTATTTGTCGCATTGGTGGGTGAACGATTTGATGCCCATGACTTTGCAGGTCAGGCTGTCACGTCTGGAGCGAGTGCGTTGTTGGTGAGCAAAGCGGTCGACGTTCAGGTGCCTCAGTTGTTGGTTGAAAACACCAAGGTTGCACTGGGTAAGCTGGGTCAGTTTGTTCATCAAGTGTGTCAAACGCCAACTGTAGCGATTACAGGAAGCTGCGGCAAAACGACAGTCAAAGAAATGGTCGCCAGTATTATGAGCCAGCAAGGCCAAGTGCTGTATACCGCTGGCAACTTTAACAATGATATCGGTGTTCCACTAACTTTGCTGCGTTCTCAACCGGAAGATGACTTTGCCGTCATTGAATTGGGTGCCAACCATATTGGAGAGATTGCTTACACGACACAACTGGTTAGCCCAGATGTCGCATTGGTGAATAACGTTGCAGCTGCGCACTTGGAAGGTTTCGGCTCAATGGATGGCGTTAAACGTGCTAAAGGTGAAATTTATCAGGGGCTTAAACCAGGTTCTGTCGCTATTGTAAACCTAGATAGCCATGGTGGAGATTACTGGCGAGAAGTACTGTCTGACAAAACGGTGAAGACATTTTCACTGTGTGATAACAGTGCGGAATATAAAGCGCGTAATGTAACAATGAATGTGAATGGTGAGGCATCCTTTACCGTTGAGGCACCGGATACATCATTTGATGTCAAGCTGGGGATGATCGGTCAGCACAATGTAGCAAATGCACTCGCAGCAGTAGCTTTATCAATAGAGCTGGGGGCAACATCAGAGATGATCTCATCAGGTCTAGCCAACTTATCAAAAGTGAAAGGTCGAGTTGAAACGATTGAGCTAAGCGATAGCATAAGGCTGATTGATGATAGTTATAACGCCAGCGTCCCTGCTATGAAAGCAGCTGCAGATCTATTAAATAGCTTCGACGGCATACGGTGGTTGATTTTGGGCAATATGGCGGAGTTAGGTGATGAAAGTCTTGCACTTCACCGCCAAGTCGGTGAACATGCGGCCCCATTTAAATTTGAATATGTGCTTACTTACGGTGCTGATACTCAAGCGATCAGCGATGTGTGCAAGGGTAAGCACTTTGATACTCATGACAGCATGATTGAGTTTATTGAGCAGCAGCTCAACCTGAATACTGGCTCTCAGACATTACTGGTTAAAGGAGCAAACAGTGCAGGCATGAGCAAGATCGCGGCTGCTTTGAAGGAGATGTATACATGATCATTTGGCTTGCAGAGCTCCTACAGCCATACTTTTCATTCTTCCGTTTGTTCGAATACTTATCGTTTCGGGCTATCATAAGTGTGTTGACTGCGTTAGGCATATCACTTTGGATGGGGCCGCTCATGATTCGCCGTTTACAGATGCTTCAAATTGGTCAGGTCGTGCGCAACGAAGGTCCAGAGTCTCACTTCAGTAAACGTGGGACCCCGACAATGGGGGGAATCATGATCCTGACTGCCATAGTGACGACGGTTTTACTTTGGACTGATCTCTCTAATCCATACGTTTGGGCGGTGCTGGCTGTTCTGATTGGCTATGGTGCTATCGGTTTTGTCGATGATTACCGAAAAGTTGTGCGTAAAAATACCGATGGACTTATTGCGCGCTGGAAATACTTTTGGCAATCGGCTATTGCATTGGTTGTTGCCTTCAGCTTGTATGCGTATGGAAATGAAACTTCGGCGACTCAACTGGTTGTGCCTTTCTTCAAAGACATCATGCCTCAACTTGGCCTGATGTACATTGTTTTGACTTACTTCGTTATTGTTGGCACTAGTAATGCCGTTAACTTGACCGACGGTCTTGATGGCTTAGCCATTATGCCTACAGTCTTGGTCGCAGCAGGCTTTGCCGCGATTGCTTGGGCTACTGGCAATGTTAACTTCGCCAATTACCTCCATATTCCTCACGTTCCTCACGCTTCTGAGCTGGTGGTCGTTTGTACGGCAATAGTCGGTGCAGGGTTAGGTTTTTTATGGTTTAACACGTATCCAGCCCAAGTCTTTATGGGCGATGTTGGTTCACTGGCACTAGGTGGTGCACTGGGCACAATTGCAGTGCTTGTTCGCCAAGAGTTTGTGTTAGTTATCATGGGAGGGGTATTTGTCATGGAAACTCTGTCGGTGATTCTTCAAGTTGGTTCCTACAAGTTACGTGGTCAGCGTATTTTCCGTATGGCTCCAATTCATCATCACTACGAGCTTAAGGGCTGGCCCGAACCACGTGTTATTGTACGCTTCTGGATCATTTCTATCGTTCTGGTCCTTGTAGGTTTAGCAACACTCAAAGTACGTTAGGGAAATCAGAATTTGACTATGGATCGTTGGCAGAACATAGAGAGTGTTGTCGTTGTGGGGCTCGGTATTACTGGGCTCTCGGTTGTTAAATACTTGGTAAAATTACCTTACTATTTAACCATTCGCGTCATCGATACACGCGATAACCCACCGGGTAGTGAAGCGCTACCTGAGGGAGTTGAACTTCATTCTGGTGGTTGGAACTTGGACTGGTTGATGGCAGCCGATTTGATCGTCGCCAATCCTGGTATTGCGCTGACCAATCCAGAAATTCAACATGCTATAGACTCTAATATTCGCGTAGTTGGTGATATAGAGCTGTTCGCTTGGCAGGTAGATAAGCCAGTTTTGGCAATAACAGGCTCAAACGGTAAGAGCACTGTGACCGATTTGACGGGTGTGGTCGCCAATGCCGCGGGAGTAAAAACTGCCATTGGCGGTAATATTGGTGTACCTGCGTTGGACTTGCTTGAGCAAGAAGCCGAATTGTATGTGCTTGAGTTATCCAGTTTTCAGTTGGAAACAACATCTAGCCTAAGTCTTAAAGCGGCGGCCTTCTTAAATCTGTCTGAGGATCATATGGATCGCTATGACGGTATGGAAGACTATCGTCAGGCTAAACTTCGCATTTTTGATAATGCTCAGGCATGTATTGTCAATGCAGATGATCTCGCTACCTATCCAGACAAGGATCATGCCCCTCTCGTCGAATTTAGCCTAGAAAAAAATTGCGAGTTCCATATCAAAGTCGTGGATGGAAGAGAGTACTTGTGTCACCAAAATGTAAAAATATTGGCGTCTGATGAGCTTAACCTAGTGGGAAGACACAATTTAGCTAATGCATTAGTTGTCTTTGCCTTACTCGAACAAGCCGGTATTGCTATTTCTCTCGGAATAGATGCACTTAGGACTTACAGCGGCCTGACACATCGATGTCAGGTAGTCATGGATAATCAGGGTGTTAAGTGGGTCAACGATTCCAAAGCTACCAACTTAGCAAGTACATTGGCAGCACTTTCCGGTTTAACTCTCTCTGGCAGACTGTATTTGTTAGTCGGTGGTGACGGAAAAGGGGCGGATTTTTCTGAATTAGCGTCAGTATTGAGTCCATTGAACGTTCAGCTATGTTGTTTTGGAGCTGACGGCGATAAGTTTCTGCCGTTACATCCAGACGCCAAACGATTTGAGACTCTTGAAGAGATTGTAAAATGGGTCAGCTTACAGGTCGAGCCAGGAGATATGGTTATGTTGTCTCCTGCATGTGCGAGCTTTGATCAGTTTAAGAATTTTATGGCACGTGGTGAGGCTTTTGCTGCCCTCGCTAAGCAATATGCTTAATTGAACCGACTGGAATGCAGATAAGACACTTATTTTCGACTACCAAACTGTGGATGACAACCTCGTCTCCAGAGGCCTTTTTGACCGTCAATTGGTGTGGATCTCTTTAGGTTTGATGTTAACTGGTTTAGTGATGGTGACTTCAGCCTCATTCCCGATCAGCTCACGTTTAACAGATCAACCGTTCCATTTTATGTTTCGCCATGCTGTCTTTTTGCTACTGGCATTGTCTACAGCTAGCGTCATTTTGCAGGTGCCGCTGAGAAAATGGTCTCAGTACAGTTCTGTGTTGCTTGGGCTATCTTTCTTTCTGTTAGTGGTTGTACTCGTGGCGGGTAAATCGGTTAATGGTGCTTCCCGCTGGATACCCCTGGGGCTGTTTAACCTTCAACCAGCTGAGATTGCCAAGCTGTCTCTGTTTATCTATATGTCCGATTACTTAGTCCGCAAACACGAAGAAGTTCGATCCAGCTTTTTTGGTGGTTTTATCAAACCCATTATAGTGTTTGGCACCCTTGCAAGTTTGCTGTTGCTTCAACCGGATCTTGGTACTGTCATTGTAATGCTTGTTACCTTGTTTGGTATGCTTTTTATTGCTGGGGCAAAGCTCACTCAGTTTTTGGCACTGATGGTCGTAGGGATTGTCTCTGTTGTTGGACTTATTTTAGTCGAGCCTTATCGAATGCGTCGTGTGACGTCATTTCTTGATCCTTGGGAAGATCCGTTTGGTAGTGGTTACCAGCTAACTCAGTCACTGATGGCGTTTGGTCGAGGTGAATGGTTTGGTCAGGGGCTGGGTAATTCGATTCAGAAGTTAGAGTATTTGCCAGAAGCACACACAGATTTTGTATTTGCAGTACTAGCTGAAGAATTGGGTTTTGTTGGTGTAGTACTGGTTTTAATGCTGATTTTTAGTCTGGTGGTTAAAGCGATTCTGATAGGCCGTAAAGCCTTTGAACACGATTTATTGTTTGGAGGTTACTTAGCGTTTGGAATCGGAATTTGGTTCGCTTTTCAGACTTTGGTTAATGTTGGCGCTGCGGCTGGTATGGTACCAACGAAAGGCCTGACGTTACCCTTGATTAGTTACGGTGGTTCCAGTCTGATTATAATGTCGACAGCCGTCGCGATATTGCTCCGTATAGATCATGAATGTCGATTGATCGCATTGCATAGCGAGCAGCAACAGAAAGAAGAAAATGAAAGAGAATAAACGATTAATGGTGATGGCCGGAGGCACTGGTGGTCACGTTTTTCCTGGATTGGCTGTCGCGAAGAAGCTTCAGCAGCAAGGATGGGAAATTCGTTGGCTTGGAACGGCCGATCGTATGGAAGCGGAACTGGTACCTAAGCACGGTATTGATATTGACTTTATTAAAGTCAAAGGATTACGTGGTCAGGGACTGAGTAGACTTATCAAAGCGCCTTTTCAAATTGCGAATGCTATACTGCAAGCAAAGAAACATATGCAACGATGGCAGCCTGATGCTGTGCTTGGAATGGGCGGATACGTTAGCGGTCCAGGTGGTATTGCGGCTAAGATATTAGGAATACCGGTTATTCTGCATGAGCAAAATGCGGTGGCAGGACTCACTAACCAGTGGCTATCGCGCATTGCATCTAAGGTTTTTCAAGCATTTCCAGGGGCTTTCCCAAATGCTGAGGTGGTCGGTAATCCTGTTCGCGAGGATGTGGTAGCATTGCCCTGCCCACAACAGAGAATGATGGAGCGCGATGGGAAAATCCGTATCCTAGTGATGGGTGGGAGCCAAGGCGCGAAAATCCTCAATACTACAATGCCGGAAGTCATGTCTAGGTTAGGCTCTAAGTATGAAATTCGCCATCAGGCAGGTAGAAATAATCACTTAGAAGTGTCTGCGGCATACCAAGCTTTTAATGTTGAAAATGCTCAGGCAATAGAATTCATTGATGATGTTGCACAAGCTTATGCATGGGCAGATTTGTTAGTGTGTCGCTCGGGAGCTCTGACGGTTTCCGAAGTGTCGGCTGCTGGAGTCGGCGCTGTGTTTATTCCATTTATGCACAAAGACAGGCAGCAAGCATTGAACGCCGATCACTTAGTTGAATGTGGTGCAGCAAAAATGATTGAGCAACCTGACCTCACCATCGAAAAATTAACTGAACAAATTCACCAGTTGGATCGCACGAAGCTACTTGAGATGGCACAAAGTGCCCGAACTGCTGCCAAGTTAGATGCCGATACCAAAGTCGCTGAAGCTATCATTGCGCTCGCGAATTAAAGAGAAATATTCATGACAATTCAACATACCCAAGATTTAGCGCAAATTCGAGCCATGGTACCAGAAATGCGCCGTGTCAAATGTATTCATTTTATCGGTATCGGTGGCGCAGGAATGAGTGGGATCGCTGAGGTTCTCCTCAATGAAGGTTATCAAATTACTGGTTCTGACTTAGCTGAAAACCCTGTCACTGAGCGACTTGCTAAAAAAGGTGCGACGATTTTTATTGGTCATACTGAAGATAACGTTCAGCAAGCAAGTGTTGTCGTTGTCTCGACCGCTATCAATGAAGAAAATCCTGAGATTAAAGCAGCAAGAACAGCGCGGATACCTGTTGTGCGCCGTGCGGAAATGTTGGCGGAACTTATGCGTTTCCGTCACGGTATTGCCGTGGCTGGTACTCATGGTAAAACCACGACGACTGCACTGGTTACTCAAATTTATTCTGAAGCAGGCCTCGATCCTACCTTTGTCAACGGGGGCTTAGTTAAGAGCGCTGGCACGAATGCACGTCTTGGTTCGAGTCGTATCCTAATCGCTGAAGCGGACGAAAGCGATGCGTCTTTTCTTCATCTTCAACCTATGGTGAGTATCGTAACCAATATCGAAGCCGATCATATGGATACCTACGGCGGAGACTTTGAAACTCTAAAGCAAACATTCATCGATTTTCTTCACAATTTGCCTTTTTATGGGCAAGCGATTGTGTGTATTGATGATCCGGTAGTTCGAGATTTGATCCCGAGAATGAGTCGACAAGTCATCACTTATGGCTTTTCTGAAGACGCAGATGTTCGTATTGAAAACTACCGCCAGGAAGGCCAGCAGGGACAATTTACCGTGGTGCGTAAAGGGCGTGTAAATCTGGATATTACACTGAATATTCCTGGCCGCCACAATGCACTTAATGCTTCTGCGGCGATTGCCGTTGCGACGGAAGATGATATAGACGATAAAGCTATCTTACGTGCTATGGCCGGAACGCAAGGAACAGGACGCCGCTTTGAACACCTTGGCGAGTTTGATACAGGCAATGGCAGCGCTATGTTGGTGGATGACTATGGTCATCACCCGACCGAAGTAGATGTCACAATTCATGCTGCTCGCAATGGCTGGCAAGACAAGCGTTTGGTGATGATCTTTCAACCCCATCGTTATAGTCGAACGCGGGATTTGTACGATGATTTTGCTAATGTGCTAGAGCAAGTCGATGTTCTTTTGATGCTCGACGTTTACTCTGCCGGTGAGAAACCAATTGCTGGAGCTGACAGTCGTGACTTATGCCGCACTATTCGTAGTAGAGGTAAAATTGACCCCATTTTTGTCTCAGATAGTTACACTTTACCCTCTGTTTTAGCGAATGTTTTGCAAGATGGTGACTTGGTACTAACGCAAGGTGCTGGAGATATTGGCAAAGTAGCCAAGCAGCTAGCTGCTTTTGAATTAAGTATCGATAAGATGCAAATGGCATGATTTAAATATGAGATTTCGATTAATTCGATTAATTAATGCAATTAAAGTGCGATTTCTCAATTTCAGTGTTTGATACTTTCAATGACGCCAGTATAATCCGAAGGTTAAAGTAATTGCTTTTGCCTTTTTTACGAAAAATGAGATAGGGATTAGAGTTGCGAACTGATAGTAGGGACAGCGGACTTGATTGAAAGTGCTGTGAATGAAGGCCGTCGTTTTACTGACTCACCACGAGTGAAAAAGCACACCTTTGGCGGTGCATTTTTGCTGGTGGTTTTGATGTTGATAGGGTCTACCCTTTATGCCACGTTATCTTGGATGTGGGATGATAAGCGTCTACCTTTATCTCACATCGTTTTAGAGGGGGATTTGAAATACGTTTCCCCTCTCGACGTTCAGCGCGCGTTCGCTAGGTTACAGCATGTCGGTACTTTTATGTCACAAGATGTGAAAGTACTTCAGGATACGGTTGAGGCTATTCCTTGGGTTTCGCATGCATCGATTCGTAAACAGTGGCCAGATACTGTAAAAGTTTTTCTGACCGAGTATAAAGCGGTCGCTATCTGGAATGGTAATGAGCTGCTCAATAGTCGGGGGTTGGTATTTAATGGAGATATTGGCAAGTTAGAGGAAGAGCGAGTTAAGCTCTATGGCCCCATAGGCACGAACCAAGAAGTCTTGGATATATGGCAACAAATCAATCCTCAATTTGCAGTATTAAACCTAAAAATCTCTTCGTTATTACTGAATGAACGCCGTGCATGGCAGATTATCCTTGATAACGGTATCAGGCTAGAACTAGGTAAAGAATCTTTAGAAGAGAGGGTGGAAAGATTCCTCTCTTTGTACAAAAACTTAGGTAGTGACTCCCAAAGAGTCAGTTATATTGACCTCAGGTATGATACGGGAGCTTCCGTTGGGTGGTTCCCTGAGCAAGATTTAGAACAAGAGAGCACAGATGACTAAGACCGCTGATGACAACATTATTGTTGGTCTTGATATAGGTACTGCAACCGTATCGGCTCTGGTTGGAGAAGTACTGCCTGATGGTCAGATAAACATAATCGGTGCAGGTAGTAGTCCATCGCGCGGAATGGACAAGGGTGGCGTCAACGATCTTGAATCCGTTGTGAAGTCTGTCCAGAGAGCGGTTGATCAAGCTGAACTGATGGCCGAATGCCAAATCAGTCATGTATTTATTTCTATCTCTGGTAGACATATTGCTAGCCGTATAGAAAAAGGCATGGGAACTATTTCTGACGAAGAAGTTTCTCAAGAAGATATGGACCGTGCGATTCATACTGCTAAATCTATCAAAATAGGTGACGAACAGCGCATTCTGCATGTAATTCCACAAGAATTTACGATTGATTACCAAGAAGGGATTAAAAATCCGCTAGGTTTATCAGGAGTAAGGATGGAAGTGAGCGTGCATTTGATCTCCTGCCACAATGACATGGCAAGAAACATTATCAAAGCTGTTGAACGTTGCGGTTTGAAAGTTGAGCATCTGGTTTATTCTGGTTTAGCAGCGAGTAATGCTGTGATCACTGAAGATGAACGTGAACTGGGTGTTTGCGTTGTCGATATCGGTGCTGGCACTATGGATGTATCGATTTGGACTGGTGGTGCCCTGAGGCATACGGAAGTCTTTTCCTATGCAGGCAATGCTGTAACAAGCGATATTGCCTTTGCTTTTGGTACGCCAGTCAGTGATGCTGAAGAAATAAAAGTGAAATATGGCTGTGCTCTCAGTGAGCTGGTCAGCAAGGATGACACGGTTAACGTTCCTAGTGTGGGAGGTCGACCATCGCGCAGTTTACAAAGACAAACTTTGTCTGAGGTGATTGAACCTCGTTATACTGAGTTGATGGGATTGGTTAACCAAACTATCGATACTGTTCAGGAGAAGCTGCGTGAAGAAGGGATTAAACATCACCTTGCAGCTGGTGTGGTACTGACTGGTGGTGCTGCACAGATTGAAGGGTTGGTAGAGTGTGCGGAACGCGTATTCCGCAATCAAGTGCGAGTCGGCAAGCCTCTTGAGGTTAGTGGGCTAACAGATTATGTAAAAGAGCCGTATCACTCGACGGCGGTGGGTTTACTTCATTATGCAAGAGACAGCCAAATCAATGACGATGCAGAATACAATGAGCCGAAACGCCAATCTGTAACGACATTATTTGGACGCTTGCGTAACTGGATACAAAAAGAATTTTAACCTGAGCAGCAGGATAAACGGAGATAACACATGTTTGAACCGATGATGGAAATGTCTGACGACGCAGTAATTAAAGTCGTTGGGGTTGGTGGCGGTGGTGGTAATGCCGTTGAACACATGGTACGTGAATCCATCGAAGGCGTGGAGTTCATTAGCATCAACACTGATGCGCAAGCGCTTCGTAAAACAAGCGTGAATAGCGTAATCCAGATTGGTGGTGACATGACCAAAGGTCTGGGTGCAGGCGCTAACCCTCAGGTTGGGCGTGACGCTGCTCTCGAAGATCGAGATAGAATTAAAGAAGAGCTCGATGGTGCCGATATGGTATTTATCGCAGCTGGCATGGGTGGCGGTACAGGTACAGGAGCTGCTCCAGTGATTGCAGAAGTCGCAAAAGAGCTGGGTATTCTTACTGTCGCTGTTGTCACTAAGCCATTTAGCTTTGAAGGCAAAAAGCGTTTGGCTTTTGCTGAGCAAGGAATTGAAGAGCTGTCTAAACATGTAGACTCATTAATTACAATTCCAAACGAAAAGCTACTCAAAGTCTTGGGCCGTGGCATCACTCTACTTGAAGCTTTTGCTAGCGCGAATGACGTACTTAAGAATGCAGTACAAGGTATTGCAGAACTTATTACTCGTCCGGGCATGATTAACGTCGACTTTGCAGATGTTCGAACTGTGATGTCGGAAATGGGTCATGCGATGATGGGTAGCGGCGTTGCCAAAGGTGAAGATCGTGCTGAAGAAGCGGCTGAGATGGCTATCTCAAGTCCACTTCTGGAAGATATCGATCTCGCTGGTGCTCGTGGTGTTCTTGTTAACATTACAGCTGGTCTTGATATGCGTCTGGATGAGTTTGAAACAGTGGGTAACACGGTTAAAGCATTTGCTTCAGATAATGCTACAGTTGTTATTGGTACTTCGTTAGATCCTGATATGGCTGATGAAATTCGCGTAACTGTTGTTGCTACTGGTATTGGCACAGAGAAAAAGCCTGATATCACTTTGGTGGCCGGTGGAAAAACGAAAGTTTCTTCTGTCGCACAACCACAAACACAACCAGCTGCACCTACTCAGCAGCCAGCTGTCAATAAAGTGGAAGAAAAACCGGCACCAAGTTTGCAAGAGAAACCTCAGGTGACTCCTCAGCCGACAAGTTCTGCTCCTTCGAGCTCAGGTGCTGGTCAACAAAGTGCCGCCCCTAAAGCTGATAAGGACACTGGTTATCTTGATATTCCAGCATTCTTACGTCGTCAGGCTGACTAAAATTAAGTCATAATTTGACACTGTTCAAAATTATGGTACGATTCGCGGTCAATATTACTCATTGACCGCGTTTTGTAGCAATTAGTACTGAGGCAAGCAGATGATCAGACAACGTACTCTGAAAGAAATAGTGAAAACAACTGGTGTGGGACTCCACTCTGGTCGCAAAGTGACACTTACTCTTCGCCCAGCGGCTGCAAACACAGGTATTATCTACCGTCGTACAGATGTTAATCCACCTGTCGATTTTCCAGCAGATCCAGAATCAGTTCGTGATACCATGCTTTGTACCGCTTTGGTTAATGACGAAGGCGTACGCATTTCAACAGTTGAACACTTAAATGCTGCACTTGCAGGTATGGGCATCGATAATATTATCGTTGAGGTTGATGCGCCAGAGATTCCAATCATGGATGGCAGTGCCAGTCCTTTTGTGTTTTTGCTGCAACAAGCTGGTATTGAAGAACAGAACGCACCTAAGCGTTTTATTCGTATCAAGAAACCTGTGCGCTTTGAAGATGACGATAAATGGGCAGAGTTTGTACCTTTCAATGGTTTCCGTATGGATTTCGAGATTGAGTTCAACCACCCAGCAATTGAATCAGATGAACAACATTTATTGTTTGATTTTTCATCACAAGGCTTTGTCAAAGATATATCTCGTGCACGCACCTTCGGTTTTATGCGCGACATTGAATACTTACAATCTCAAAACCTATGTTTAGGTGGAAGCTTTGATTGTGCCATCGTATTAGACGAATACCGTATTCTTAATGAAGAAGGTCTGCGATTCGAAAACGAATTTGTCACTCATAAAGTATTGGATGCTATTGGTGACCTTTACATGTGTGGCCACCCAATCATTGGTGAGTTCCGTGCGTTTAAATCTGGCCATGGTTTAAACAACCAACTATTACGTTCTGTTCTAGCAGATCAAGAAGCGTGGGAGTGGGTAACGTTTGAAGAAGAAGCAGTTTCACCAGTCGCTTTCGCGCAACCAAGCATGGTTGTAGCGTAAAAAGCAAAAAATTTGAAAAACCAGGCGAAAGCCTGGTTTTTTTGTTTTTGTCGTTTGCCGCATGGCAAAGATCTGCCAACGGTTCAAAAGATCTTGCCGATCAATTTAAATCTTTAGGTCCAATAAATAAATTTATTCGGTTTACTGGGCATATTTTAATCTCAGAGGATAAACATCCATCATATAACGAACAAAAATAAAGAATGCTTCAAACAAATCACCTTGTTATTGGTCGTTAGAGGCAAAATTCCTTAAACTAACCGCCACTTAAGCCTTGAAATCTATAGTTCTCATCACAATATCTGAGTAAAGTGATTTATCTCAGTATTCTTAGTTCAAAACTGTTAGAGACTGAAGGCACAGAATGTAGATCGGGCCCGATCTAAGTAAAGAGAGATGCATAGCAAATGATAACTAAGCTACTGACAAAAGTAATTGGCAGTCGCAACGACCGCACGTTACGTCGCCTTAGAAAAATTGTAAAAAGAAATTAATAACTATGAACCAACCTTCGAAGCGCTTTCTGATGAAGAATTGAAAGCCAAAACGGTTGAGTTCCGCCAGCGTCTTGAACAGGGTGAAACCTTAGATAAACTGCTGCCAGAAGCGTTTGCGACAGTACGTGAAGCATCAAAGCGTGTTTATGGTATGCGTCACTTCGACGTCCAGCTTATTGGTGGTATGGTACTGAATGCTGGTCAGATTGCTGAAATGCGCACCGGTGAAGGTAAAACACTGACAGCGACATTACCTGCTTATCTTAATGCTCTTGCAGGAAAGGGTGTGCACGTTGTTACCGTCAACGACTACCTAGCAAAGCGTGATGCAGAAACAAACCGTCCTCTCTTCGAATTTCTTGGGATGACCGTTGGCGTCAATGTGCCAAATATGCCTCCACAAGAAAAGAAACAAGCTTACTTAGCGGATATTCTATACGGAACCAACAATGAGTTTGGTTTTGACTACCTGCGTGACAACATGGCCTTCCGTCCCGAAGACCGCGTTCAACGTGCTCGGTTCTTTGCAGTAGTGGATGAAGTAGATTCGATTCTTATTGATGAAGCACGTACGCCATTGATCATCTCTGGTCCTGCAGAAGATAGTTCTGAACTGTACACGCGTATTAACACACTTATTCCAAATCTTCAGAAACAAGATCAGGAAGATTCAGAAGAGTATCGTGGTGATGGCCATTACACCGTCGATGAAAAATCGAAGCAGGTCCATCTGACAGAGACGGGTCAGGAGTTTGTTGAAGAACTGATGATCAAGAATGGCTTAATGGAAGAAGGAGATACACTTTACTCTCCGGCGAACATTAGCCTGTTGCATCACGTTAATGCGGCTCTGCGTGCCCATGTTCTGTTTGAAAAGAACGTAGACTACATCGTCAATGAAGATGGCGAGGTGGTGATCGTTGATGAACATACTGGCCGTACAATGCCTGGCCGTCGTTGGTCTGAAGGTCTTCACCAAGCTGTTGAAGCCAAAGAAGGTGTGAAGATCCAGAACGAAAACCAAACGCTCGCATCTATTACATTCCAGAATTTCTTCCGTTTATACGAAAAGTTATCAGGTATGACGGGTACTGCGGATACTGAAGCGTTTGAATTTCAGTCTATTTATGGCCTAGAAACGGTTGTGATCCCAACCAACAAACCCATGATTCGTAACGATATGCCGGATGTGGTTTATCGTACTGAAGCAGACAAATTCAATGCGATTATTGAAGATATTAAAGAGCGCGTTGCTAAAGGTCAGCCTTCTCTAGTAGGTACAGTTTCTATTGAAAAGTCTGAACTGCTGTCTAATGCGCTGAAAAAAGCGAAGATCAAACATAACGTTTTGAATGCAAAATTTCACGAACGTGAAGCAGAAATTGTTGCTGAAGCAGGAACCCCTGGCGCGGTGACAATCGCCACTAACATGGCTGGTCGTGGTACTGATATTGTGTTAGGCGGAAGCTGGCAGGCGAAAGTGGATTCAATGCAGAATCCAACACAAGAGCAAATCGAAACGATTAAAGCAGAGTGGAAAGAAGTACACGACAAAGTTCTTGAAGCTGGCGGTCTGCACATCATTGGTACTGAACGTCACGAGTCCCGTCGTATTGATAACCAGCTACGAGGTCGTTCGGGTCGTCAGGGAGATGCAGGTTCTTCGCGTTTCTATTTATCGATGGAAGACTCCCTATTACGTATCTTCACCTCAGATCGCATGGCTAGTCTTATCCAAAGTGGTATGGAAGAAGGTGAGGCGATTGAATCTAAGATGCTATCTCGCTCCATTGAAAAAGCGCAACGTAAAGTCGAAGGTCGTAACTTCGACATTCGTAAACAGCTACTTGAATACGATGATGTGGCGAACGATCAGCGTAAAGTGGTTTATGAGCTTCGTGATGAACTGATGAGTATTGAAGACATCAGTGAAATGATTGAGCAAAATCGAGCTGATGTGATCAGTGCTATTATCGACGAATACATTCCACCACAATCTCTGGAAGATATGTGGGATGTAGAAGGCCTTCAAGAGCGTCTGAAGAACGATTTTGATTTGGATGCGCCGGTCAAACAGTGGCTTGAAGAAGACGATAAGTTATACGAAGAAGCGTTACGTGAGAAGATCCTTGAAACTTCTGTTGCCGTTTATAAAGAGAAAGAAGCGGTGGTGGGTGAGCAGGTTCTACGTAACTTTGAAAAATCCGTTATGCTACAAACGCTGGATACGCTTTGGAAAGAGCATTTGGCGGCAATGGATCACTTGCGTCAAGGTATCCACCTACGTGGTTATGCTCAGAAAAACCCGAAGCAAGAGTACAAACGTGAGTCGTTTGAGTTGTTTGAAGGTCTTCTAGATGCGCTTAAATCAGACGTCATTACCATACTGTCTAAAGTGCGAGTTCAACAGCAGGAAGAAGTTGAGCGTATGGAAGCGCAGCGCCGTGCCCAAGCAGAAGAAGCGGCTCGTCGTGCTCAAGCTCAGCATGCATCTGCTGAAAATCAACTTTCCGACGAAGAAAACCATGATGGTGCACATCAGCCAACGGTTCGTGAAGAACGCAAAGTTGGCCGAAATGAGCCATGCCCATGTGGTAGCGGTAAGAAGTACAAGCAATGTCACGGTCAAATTAATAGCTAATTTGAAATCGTACATGAAAAGTAAAGAGTCGCTTAAGCGGCTCTTTTTATATGCGAATTTAATTAGTTATCTCGATATTAAGAAGAAAAGTCGTCATTCCCTATAGCGAAGAATGAGCGTCGTAGGGAATCTCGCTGATAATTTGGCTTAGGATTGTTGTGGTATGAGCTCCCCAATTCAGTCGTTCCTCCTTCTTGAGGATGACGCGATACTGACTAGATTATCTAAGCGTTTTATTTAGGAACATTATCATATGAAAAGAATTCACATCGTAGCAGCAATCATCTTCAATCAAGATAAGTCACAAGTCTTTATCACCAAACGGCCAGATGATAAACATAAGGGGGGCTTCTGGGAGTTTCCTGGTGGTAAAGTGGAGTTAGGTGAAACCATAGAAGACGCTATTGTTCGGGAACTCGAAGAAGAAGTCGGTATTAAGGTGACAGAGCAGAGTCTATTCGAACATCTTGAATATGACTACCCAGAAAAGTCGCTCAAGTTTGATTTCATTAGTGTGACCAGATTCGAGAACACTCCGTATGGTAAAGAAGGTCAACAAGGCGTTTGGGTACCAATAACTGAGCTTACTCACTATGCATTCCCGGAAGCTAACATACCCATTTTACATCGAGTGATGAACGAATTTGCACAGAGGTAGGTAAGTGTCGTTCGTTTTGATAAAAATTTTGTGATGAAAGATCATCCGGATCTAGCCAGCAATGGTTAATGTTGGTAGTTTTAATCTACTAAGCACATTTAATGATAATAATGGAGAGGTGCAATGGTACGTATTGCAATTGCAGGAGCTGCTGGTCGTATGGGCCGAAACTTAGTTAAAGCCACTTACTTGAACCAACAGGCTCAAGTAGGTGCAGGCTCCGAGAGACCAGAGTCATCTTTAGTCGGCGTAGATATTGGGGAGCTGTGTGGTGAAGGAAAGTTTGACATTGTAGTGACCGATAATTTGGCAAAAGATATTAATAACTTTGATGTGATAGTCGACTTTACTGCCCCTTCAAGCACCCTTGCTAACCTTGAGTTATGTAAGCAACACGCAAAGGGTATTATTATTGGTACGACAGGCTTTACCGAGCAAGAACGTGAACAAATTGACGCATTTGCTCGGCATGTACCTGTGGTCATGGCGCCTAACTACTCTGTGGGAGTAAACCTAGTTTTTAAGCTCCTCGAAAAAGCCGCCAAGGTAATGGGCGATTATTGCGATATTGAAATTGTAGAAGCACACCATCGTCATAAAGTAGATGCGCCATCAGGTACTGCAATTGGTATGGGAGAAGCGATTGCTGATGCGATGGGGAATAAGCTAAGTGATGTGGCGGTCTACGCTCGTGAAGGTATCACAGGTGAGCGTACTAAAGATGAAATTGGCTTCGCGACCATCCGCGCTGGTGACATCATTGGTGAGCATACAGCCATGTTTGCTGATATTGGCGAACGTGTGGAAGTGACCCATAAAGCTACAGATCGCATGACTTTCGCTAATGGTGCAATTAAGGCAGCAGTTTGGCTTAATGAGAAGCCAGCGGGTTTTTACACTATGACCGATGTATTGGGTCTAAACGAGCTTTAGTTTGAAGGGAATTATCCTGCATCTTAGTATTAAAGTGAAGCTAGAAACTGAAAGTAAATAATTATGCGCTGGGCTTGCCCGGCGCTTTTTGTATCTGGTTTAAATTAGTAATCCAATAAACAAGTTGATGTATGATATCTGCATCTAAGTTTACTGTCGTTTTTGGTTGTTTGTGTGTTGATTTTTGCTTAGTTGCTTAAAAGTTATGGTAACTGTGTGTTGTTCAACGTTTGCGCTAAGGTGATAATAAAAACTGTGATCTCAGATATGTTGAAAATACTCCATTTCAGAAATCGTTCACCTTATCTCCTTGTTAGTGGGACTAAACTGTATATTTTAGCCATCTAAAAACATTTTTGGTTTTAACTGCTCTAAATATTAAATTTATTTTCGTGTCTCTGTTGACACTTCTTTATCGCCTCATTAGAATACCGCCAATTTGTCTAAATAACCTGAGAACGCGTTTTTATTGCGTGAAGGAAGGCAAGTTTGCAGTTTAATTTATTATTTTTGCATTTTTATTCTGGAGGTTGTCTTGAGTAAATCAGCACTGTTAGTCCTAGAAGATGGGACAGTGTTCCGCGGAGTTTCCATTGGAGCAGATGGGTCGTCCGTTGGTGAAGTTGTTTTTAATACCTCGATGACGGGGTACCAAGAAATCCTCACTGATCCTTCCTATTCCCAACAAATCGTCACCCTTACTTATCCTCACATAGGCAATACCGGAACCAATTCCGAAGACGAAGAATCCTCTTCCATTCATGCACAAGGCCTTGTGATTCGCGATCTTCCTCTCATCGCTTCTAACTTTCGTAACGAACAATCCCTTTCTGATTACCTTAAATCGCAAAACATCGTTGGCATCGCTGATATTGATACGCGCAAGCTGACTCGCATTCTGCGTGAAAAAGGCGCACAAAACGGTTGTATCGTTGCGGGTAACAACTTAGACGAGGCTCTAGCGCTGGCTAAAGCAAAAGAATTCCCTGGCCTAAAAGGTATGGACCTTGCGAAAGAAGTTACTACAAAAGAAGCGTATCAATGGAAACAAGGTTCGTGGACGCTCGAGGGTGGACTTCCTGAAGCGCAAGACGACAGCGAGTTGCCATATCACGTTGTTGCCTACGACTTCGGAGCGAAACGTAACATCCTGCGCATGCTGGTTGACCGAGGCTGCCGCCTAACGGTTGTACCTGCTGAAACCAGTGCAGAAGAAGTATTGGCTCTAAACCCAGATGGCGTATTCCTATCGAACGGCCCTGGTGACCCAGAACCATGTACTTACGCAATCGAAGCGACCAAAGTGTTCTTGGATAAAGGTTTGCCAATCTTTGGTATCTGTTTAGGTCACCAAATCCTTGCGTTAGCGTCTGGTGCGCAAACCGTTAAGATGAAATTTGGTCACCACGGTGCTAACCACCCAGTTAAAGACCTAGATCGTAATGTTGTGATGATTACTTCTCAGAACCACGGTTTTGCTGCTGATGAAGCAACATTGCCTGAGAACCTACGTGCAACTCACGTGTCACTATTTGATGGATCTCTACAAGGTATCCACCGTACAGATAAGCCAGCATTTAGCTTCCAAGGTCACCCTGAAGCAAGCCCTGGTCCACACGACGCAGCACCATTATTTGACCACTTTATCGAACTAATCAAACAACACAGCGCTTAATTCGGAGTAGTAGAGAATGCCAAAACGTACTGACTTAAAAAGTATTCTAATTCTAGGTGCAGGCCCGATTGTTATCGGTCAGGCATGTGAGTTTGACTACTCTGGTGCTCAAGCATGTAAAGCACTGCGCGAAGAGGGTTATCGAGTTATCCTTGTAAACTCTAACCCTGCAACCATCATGACTGACCCAGATATGGCGGATGCCACTTACATCGAACCAATCCAGTGGGAAGTGGTTCGCAAGATCATAGAGAAAGAGCGCCCTGATGCAGTACTACCTACTATGGGTGGCCAGACTGCACTTAACTGTGCTCTAGACCTTGAGAAGCACGGCGTACTTGCAGAGTTCGGCGTAGAAATGATTGGTGCAACCGCTGACGCTATCGACAAAGCAGAAGACCGTTCTCGTTTCGATAAAGCGATGAAGTCTATCGGCCTTGAGTGTCCTCGTGCGGATACGGCTAAGACGATGGAAGAAGCTTACAAAGTTCTCGATATGGTCGGCTTCCCATGTATCATCCGTCCGTCATTCACTATGGGGGGACTGGTGGTGGTATCGCTTACAACAAAGAAGAATTCGAAGAGATCTGTCGTCGTGGTTTGGACCTGTCGCCAACCAACGAGCTTCTCATCGATGAATCACTCATCGGTTGGAAAGAGTATGAAATGGAAGTGGTTCGTGACAAAGCGGACAACTGTATCATCGTATGTTCTATCGAAAACTTCGACCCAATGGGTATCCACACTGGTGACTCAATCACAGTGGCACCAGCCCAAACGCTGACTGACAAAGAGTACCAGTTGATGCGTAATGCATCTCTAGCGGTACTGCGCGAAATCGGTGTTGAGACAGGTGGTTCAAACGTACAGTTTGGTATTAACCCGAAAGATGGCCGTATGGTTATCATCGAGATGAACCCACGTGTATCTCGTTCTTCTGCTCTTGCTTCTAAAGCAACAGGTTTCCCAATCGCTAAGATTGCAGCGAAACTGGCCGTTGGCTTCACTCTTGATGAGCTACAAAACGACATCACTGGTGGTGCGACTCCGGCATCATTCGAACCAACAATCGACTACGTAGTAACTAAGATCCCTCGCTTTAACTTCGAGAAATTTGCCGGCGCTAACGACCGTCTGACAACCCAGATGAAGTCAGTGGGTGAGGTTATGGCTATCGGCCGTAACCAACAAGAATCTCTACAAAAAGCGCTTCGTGGCCTTGAAGTTGGTGCTAACGGTTTTGACGAAATGGTTGATCTGGATGCGCCTGACGCACTAACAACCATTCGTCATGAACTAAAAGAAGCTGGCGCTGAGCGTATCTGGTACATCGCAGACGCATTCCGTGCTGGTATGTCAGTCGATGGCGTATTCAATCTAACGGCAATTGACCGTTGGTTCCTAGTTCAGATTGAAGAACTGGTTAATCTGGAAAACCAAGTTAAGGCAGGCGGTTTTGCTGGCTTGACTGAAGATGTGCTACGTAAGATGAAGCGTAAAGGTTTCTCTGATGCTCGTCTCTCTTCAATTCTTGGTGTCTCTGAGAACGAAATTCGTCGCCTGCGTGACCAGTACGACATTCACCCAGTGTACAAGCGCGTTGATACTTGTGCGGCTGAGTTCTCTTCTGATACGGCTTACATGTACTCATCTTATGATGAAGAGTGTGAAGCGCAGCCGACAGACAAAGACAAGATCATGGTTCTTGGTGGTGGTCCAAACCGTATCGGCCAAGGTATTGAATTTGACTACTGTTGTGTACACGCTTCACTAGCTCTACGTGAAGATGGTTACGAAACTATCATGGTTAACTGTAACCCAGAGACAGTTTCTACTGACTATGACACGTCAGATCGTCTGTACTTCGAACCAGTCACACTTGAAGACGTGCTTTCAATCGTACGTGTCGAGAAGCCAAAAGGCGTTATCGTTCAGTACGGTGGTCAGACTCCACTTAAACTGGCTCGAGCTCTAGAAGCGGCAGGTGTACCAATCATTGGTACCAGCCCAGATGCCATCGACCGCGCTGAAGACCGCGAGCGTTTCCAAGCTGCCGTTGACCGCCTAGGTCTTCTACAGCCAGAAAACGCGACAGTAACGACAATCGAGCAAGCGGTTGAGAAATCGAAAGAAATTGGCTTCCCGTTGGTTGTGCGTCCTTCATACGTACTTGGTGGTCGCGCAATGGAAATCGTCTACGACGAGCAAGACCTACGTCGCTACTTTAACGAAGCGGTGAGCGTATCGAACGAGTCACCAGTGCTTCTCGACCGTTTCCTAGACGACGCCACTGAAGTTGATATCGATGCTATCTGTGACGGTGAGCGCGTCGTTATCGGCGGTATCATGGAGCACATCGAGCAAGCGGGTGTTCACTCTGGTGACTCGGCATGTTCACTCCCTGCTTACACGCTAAGTCAGGAAATCCAGGATAAGATGCGTGAGCAAGTAGAGAAACTCGCTTTCGAACTTGGTGTACGCGGTCTGATGAACACTCAGTTTGCTGTTAAAGAAAACGAAGTTTACCTAATCGAAGTAAACCCTCGTGCTGCTCGTACCGTACCATTCGTATCTAAAGCAACAGGTGCTCCACTAGCGAAAATCGCTGCACGTGTGATGGCGGGTCAATCTCTAGAGTCTCAGGGCTTTACTAAAGAGATTATTCCTCCTTACTACTCAGTGAAAGAAGTAGTACTTCCGTTCAACAAGTTCCCTGGTGTTGACCCACTGTTAGGTCCAGAAATGCGCTCTACTGGTGAGGTAATGGGTGTAGGTGCAACGTTTGCAGAAGCTTACGCGAAAGCAGAACTTGGTTGTGGCGCAGTTTACCCAGAAGGTGGTCGTGCGCTGCTGTCAGTTCGTGAAGGCGACAAGCAGCGTGTGGTAGACCTGGCATCTAAGCTAACTAAACTTGGTTACCAACTGGATGCAACGCACGGTACAGCAGTTATCCTAGGCGAAGCAGGTATCAACCCGCGTCTAGTGAACAAGGTACACGAAGGTCGTCCACATATTCTTGACCGTATCAAGAACAACGAGTACACCTACATCGTCAACACCGCGGCAGGTCGTCAAGCGATTGAGGATTCAAAAGTACTACGTCGTGGCGCATTGGCTGAGAAAGTGAACTACACAACGACACTGAATGCAGCGTTTGCAGTGTGTATGGCACATACGGCTGACGCTAAAACGTCAGTGACTTCAGTTCAAGAGCTGCACGCTAAAGTGGCACAGAACGAAGCGCAATAAAAACCAGTAGGCTCGCAACAGAGCCTATATGACAACCTCGTTGCCCGCTCTTTTGAGCGGGCTTTTTTATGCGGTGTATTAGAATGATGAAAAAATGGAATAGGTCAATGTCGATGCTTTCCTTATCCGACTGGAAAGCTCAGTGTTATGGTTATGGCCATTGTTTCGCTGTTTAGACATAAGTTATGGAAATCTCCCTCGAAATACTGACCATACTTTTCTTTGTTGCTACTGCTGCAGGCTTTATCGATGCTATGGCTGGTGGCGGTGGTTTATTAACGCTACCTGCGCTACTGGCGGCGGGGGTTCCACCGACTCAAGCCTTAGCGACAAACAAGTTGCAAAGCTCATTTGGGAGTTTTTCTGCTAGCTGGTATTTCGTGCGCAACGGTATTGTCAGTATAAAAGAGATGCGCTTAGCCATTCTGTGTACTTTCATTGGCTCAGCGATTGGTGCGGAAGCGGTGCAGTATATTGACGCAAGTACCCTGACCAGTCTTATTCCCATTCTTCTTGTCGCTATCTCGCTTTACTTTTTGCTGATGCCAAAAACGAAACCACACTCGGGGCAAGCCAAGCTGTCAGAAGCGATGTTTGCTTTGTCCGTAGGCGGTGGGGTTGGGTTTTATGATGGCTTCTTCGGCCCAGGAACAGGCTCCATTTTTACTGTGTGTTTTGTTGCCATTGGGCATTTTTCGTTGGTCGATGCGACCGCTCGCACCAAGGTGCTGAACTTTACTTCTAACATCGCTGCATTACTGTTTTTTGTGCTGGCAGGATTACCGATCTGGGAATTAGGATTGGTAATGGCGGTCGGTGGGTTCTTTGGGGCTCGTATGGGAGCGAAAGTGGTTGTGACCAAAGGCCAAAAATGGATCCGTCCCCTAGTGATCGTGATGTCGATGGCGATGGCATTTAAACTGCTTTGGGAACAGCATCAACAATGGTTGCTATCAGCTTTTTAACCCGAGGTGATTGATACACACTCTGTCTGACGCAAATATGGATAGGTCGAATTAGGTGTTGTAATTGTTTGAAATGAAAGCAATGTTTGTCGGGGATATTGAGCGCTTTAATGATTGAGTGAGGGATCAACGCTGGCGCTGTTCCGCCTAACGCCAGCTGGGCTGCAGCGGTGTAAGCATCCATTTCCATGATTGGCTTGATACCGAGCTTTTCTAGCGTGATGAGTTGATAGCTGTTGGCGGGATTGGTTAAATCGTTTGTGATGATCTTGTCGGGTAATTGCTTTAAAGGTGCATCGTTTACGACAGCGAAAGGCTCATCAAATAAGTGAAAGGTCATCAATCCATGATGGGCTGGTAGTAAACCCGCACAGAGGCCCAGCGTTGCTTTACCTGATTGAACATGTTCTACAATACGAGGTGTGTGGTTGGTCGTGATTGTAATGTACTGATCGCTTTTGATGTAGTCGCCAATGGTCTTGCCTAGATATCCTGCAATCAAAGATTTTGAGCTATCGAGTTTGATGAGGGAGGTATCTTCCAACGCTTGTTGTTCATAGATCAGACCTCGCAGCTCATTAAAAGAAGGACCTATGTTGTCAATCAGAGCCTGTCCATCGGGTGTCAGTTTGATTGAACGGCCAGAAGGTTCGATTAATTTTTTACCGAGTTTTTTTTCTAAATTGGCGATTCGCTTACTGACTGCTGATTGACTGATATACAGTAAGCTGCCAGTTCGGCTCATGGTTTTCGCTTTACTAAGAACTAATAAAGTCTCGATGCCTTCAAGTAACATAGCTACTGATGAAAACTAGGAATGGGTCAATTAATGTAACGGAAAAAAAGCTCGCTTGCACTGCTTCTTTCTAAAGTCATAAAAAACGACGCCATTAAGGCGCCGTTGTCATGTTCAATGTACCACTCACTGAATTATAGAGATTCAGTAAATGTACGTGCAATTACATCTCGTTGTTGTTCAGTCGTTAGTGAGTTGAAACGAACAGCGTAGCCAGAAACGCGGATAGTTAGCTGAGGGTATTTCTCAGGGTTTTCAACCGCATCTTCTAAAGTTTCACGCTTAAGAACGTTAACGTTCAGGTGTTGACCACCTTCGATGCGAGGTGCTTTCTCGATCGCAACTTCGCGGCTTTCGTATTCGCCAAGTTCGTTGATTGCTACCACTTGGTCAGTTTCAAAACCTGTGTTTGCAGCCACGCAGCGCGCTTCATTTTTTTCACTATCAAGTAACCAAATAGAGTTCAGTAGTGCATCGTTTGCCGCTTTAGTAATTTGAATGCCTTGAATCATCACAGTCTCCTATCCACATTAGTGGTTTTATTGGTGTTAATTTCCGAATTTTGTCGAGCTGCGTATTATATAACCCGAAATTACTTGGGTGGTTTTGATTTAAGTCAAATAACTACTAATATCATTATTTACTAAGCGGTTAATATGTTGATTTGAATCAATAATGTCATATATAGCAATGATTTATGGCCTTGGCGATAGATTCGGATTTCTTGTTTTGTTGTAATATTACTACAATTGTGGTGTGGTTGTTGAGATGAGTCTAATAACTTGCTGTAATTCGTGCCATATATTGAAAGTCAAAAGTGATAAAGCAACATGTTAGAAAAGTCGTACGGTAACAAGTTTATCGGTGCTCATGTTTCCGCAGCAGGTGGTGTGGATCAGGCACCATTGAGGGCAAATGAAATAGGAGCAAATGCGTTTGCCTTATTTACTAAAAATCAGCGCCAGTGGAATGCCAAACCGCTTGATGAAACAACCATCGCCGCATTCAAGTCTAATTGTACCCTGTTAGGTTTTACCGCTGAGCAGATACTCCCACACGATTCATACTTGATTAATCTCGGCGCTCCAGAAGAAGAAAAACTTGAGAAGTCCCGCGCTGCATTTATTGATGAAATGCAGCGTTGCCATCAGCTTGGGCTAGGCTTACTCAATTTTCATCCTGGAAGCCACTTAAAGAAAATTTCTGAGAAAGAGTGTTTAGTGCGAATCGCGGAATCGATCAATATTGCCCACCAAGCGGTACCAAACGTGACCGCGGTGATAGAAAATACGGCGGGTCAGGGTACCAACCTAGGCTGGCGATTTGAGCATTTGGCGGAAATCATTCAACAAGTTAAGGATAAATCTCGCGTTGGTGTCTGTATTGATACCTGCCATGCTTTCGCTGCTGGGTATGATCTGAGCAGCTTTGATGCGTGCGAGGCGACTTTTGAGGAGTTTGAGCGCGTTGTTGGTATGCATTATTTAAGGGCAATGCACATTAATGATTCAAAGGTTGCCCTAGGTGGGAAGGTCGATCGTCACCACGCATTAGGCAAAGGAGAAATTGGTTGGTCGTGTTTTGAGTATATCGCCAAAGATCCTCGATTTGACCATATCCCATTGATTCTAGAAACAATAGAGCCGGAAAGTTGGCCTGACGAAATTGAGTTTATACGTCAGCATCATGTTACTCAGCTCAATGAAATGGCCGAACTATCTAAAAGTGGCATTAATTTTTCATAGTGAGTTGAGGTACTCAGACCAATAAGGATGCCACTATGCCTTACACTGCTTTTTATACTATCGCACGCTCGCCACGCCTTCCTGTTCCTAATCGCCATGTGACGGGTCAGGGGCATTATCGGATCCCACAAAAAAGCTAGTTCACTTTATCGCTTTGTTCCTTCATTAACTTTTGCGACAATTGTTTGAGCGCAAATAGTAGAAGGAACAAAACATGAACCCGTCATTGACATGGCAAGACGTCATTGGGGCTGAAAAGCAGCAGGACTATTTTCAGCAGACGTTGAATTTTGTTGAATCGGAAAGGGCATCAGGTAAAGCGATCTTTCCTCCGGCAAAAGATGTGTTTAATGCCTTTCGGGCGACTGAGTTTAATGACGTGAAAGTTGTGATCTTAGGACAGGATCCTTATCACGGCCCTCGACAGGCTCATGGTCTGTGTTTCTCTGTTTTACCAGGTATCAAGACTCCTCCCTCTTTAGTCAATATGTATAAAGAGTTAGCACAGGACATTGATGGTTTTCAGATTCCGGCGCATGGTTACCTTCAAAGCTGGGCTGAACAAGGTGTTTTGCTACTTAATACTGTTCTTACGGTCGAACAGGGAAAAGCCCATTCGCATTCTAAAACCGGTTGGGAAACCTTTACTGACAAAGTCATTGAAGCGGTTAATCAGCATCAGTCTGGTGTGGTGTTTTTACTTTGGGGCTCCCATGCGCAAAAGAAGGGGCGTTTCATCGACCGCAATAAGCACCATGTATTAGCTGCGCCACACCCTTCTCCATTGTCAGCGCATCGCGGATTTTTCGGTTGCCGACACTTTTCTCAAGCAAATCATATTCTTAGTTCACAAGGTAAACCAACTATAAATTGGCACCTTCCTGCTCAAGTCAATATGTAGTTCTCCCTAAAGTGGATTGCTTAATCTTCGAGCAATGTCAAAATTTGACTGGCGCTTCTTTTATACACTCATTAAAAGTAGGTGTTAAGGAGAAGCGCTATGATGATTGAAAGGATAAGGCGAGAGCATGGTTACATGGTTCGTTTGCTGGCAGTATTGAGGCAAAAGATTGCCCTGCTAAAGGAAGAACAGACCATCAATTACAGTTTAGTGAGAGAAATAGTGGACTATCTGGCTCACCACTCTGAGCGTGTCCATCACCCTAAAGAGGATATTCTCTACCACTATTACCTAGAGCATTACGGCCATCACACGGATATCGAGAATCTTGAACTAGAGCATGAGACATTGTCACAAAGAACTCATGCTTTTCTCGATACTGTTGATATGATTCTCCAAGATGCTGTGGTACCTCAAGCTCTGTTTGTACAGCAACTCGAAGATTTTGTCCTGACGCAAAAGCGCCACATGGATCTTGAAGAGCAGTCAATATTACCTCTCATTAATAAGAGCTTCACTTTACATGATTGGCAAGTTGTCGAGAAACGTTGGAGCGTCACTGAAGACGACCCTGTTTTTGGCCACACCATTGCAGAGCAGTATCAGCAATTAGCCCAACGTGTTAGGCAGGTCGATCAAGAGTGTGTTTGACGCTCAAGTGCCGATAAACAAAAAAGAGGCGCTAATACGCCTCTTTTCTAATGTTAGTAATCTAGATTATCAATATCGTCGAATCCGATGTCCATATCTTTTAATTCACGTCGAAGTCTCTGCCTGTCCTTTATTGCTTCGATTTCACGCCATTTACGCTTTGCGGGTTTAGAACGTGTTGCCCGATTTTTTGGAAAATCCATTTCCATGATTTCTTCAAAGTTTAAGCCTTCCATAAGCTACCTCTTTTAATGATTACTCTTTGAAGGGGTACTGTTTAAATACCATTCTGTTTGGAGCGTAACTTTGATTCGTTTCTCATTTGTTACGATTCCATGAAGTTTTCATGTTGTTTTAGACTTGGCTTCACAAAAAACGGAGTAATGATTGGTTGTTTTTTGTTCAAACGGTTTGCCGAAAACGATTAAATTTTCAAAAGATGTATGTTAACGCTGTGTGTGAAAAAACAGCGGTTTCTTGAACTATGCAATTAGGTTTATTTGGCTGAGTTGATACATCGAATTTACAGATCGAATCACTTAACCTTCTCTTCTCTGAGTCCTTGATGACAAAGGAGTGTCAATTATTTGCGGCTCTGCTATTTCTTATCGAGTTGTGTGTTCTTTATTGTTGTTAAATTTTGATGTTAATGTTCTGTTTTTGTGGTTTTTATGTTCTTTTTTGTGTTAATCAATGGTGATTTTATAGTGAAAAATAACAACAATATACATTTTGATGCATATTGATTTTTGGTATCCTTGACTGCATTATCCGCCCGTCAAAAATACGCTGGTACGTAAAATGGAAGCATGAGGCGCGTTTTACATATCTGAGTTGCACAATAATTACACAATAATACTAAGCAAAATTGACACTTGGTTTGCAACTGGATGGAAGGCTGGGAAGCAGAGATCAGCGAAAACTCACTATGAGGATCTTATGACAGATTTAATTAATTTGATGAATGACCTACTTTGGGGCTCTATTCTGGTTTATCTCTTAGTTGGTGTGGGGGTCTACTTCACATTCAGACTGGGCTTTATCCAGTTCCGCCATTTTGGCCATATGTTTTCGGTGTTAAAGAACAGCCGTAAAGCGGATAAAGCGGGTATTTCATCATTCCAAGCTCTGTGTACTAGCCTGGCAGCCCGTGTGGGTACAGGTAACATGGCGGGTGTTGCCGTCGCTCTTACCGCCGGGGGCCCAGGTGCAATTTTCTGGATGTGGCTGATCGCAATGCTGGGTATGGCAACCTCGTTCGCCGAGAGTACCTTGGCGCAGTTATACAAAACCAAAGATGATGACGGTAACTATCGTGGTGGCCCTGCCTACTACATGGAGAAAGGTTTAGGGATGCGCTGGATGGGCGTATTGTTCTCTATCTTCTTGATCATCGCTTTTGGTTTGGTATTTAACGCGGTTCAGGCTAACTCAATTGCTGGTGCCATGAATACGGCATTTGGTTGGGATGAAACTTATGTCGGTGTTGCCGTAGTTCTGTTGTCTGCAGTGGTTATCTTTGGTGGCATCAAGCGTATCGCGCGCGTAGCAGAAATGATTGTCCCTGCAATGGCGCTACTTTACCTGCTACTGGCGCTATTCGTTATGTTTATGAATATCGATAAGTTACCGGCAGTACTGAGCTTGATCTTCAAGAGTGCCTTTGGCCTGCAAGAAGCCGCGGCAGGTGGTTTAGGTTATGCCATTGCTCAAGCAATGATTAACGGTATCAAACGTGGTCTTTTCTCAAACGAAGCCGGTATGGGTTCTGCGCCAAACGCAGCGGCATCAGCTACACCTTATCCGCCACACCCTGCGTCTCAGGGCTATGTTCAGATGTTAGGTGTGTTTATGGACACTATCGTGATCTGTTCAGCGACGGTGGCGATTATCCTCATGTCCGGTGAGTACGTTCCTCATGGTGAGATCACGGGTATTGAACTGACTCAGGCAGCGTTGAGCTCTCAGGTAGGCTCGTGGGGTGGAATCTTTGTAGCTGTTGCGATTTTCTTCTTCGCCTTTACATCTATTATAGCGAACTACTCATACGCGGAAACAAACCTTATTTTCCTTGAGCATAATCATAAAGCAGGTCTGGGCGTGTTCCGTCTGGTTGTACTAGCGATGGTGATGTTTGGAGCCGTTGCATCACTACCTATCGTTTGGGCATTGGCAGATGTTTCTATGGGTATGATGGCGATTGTCAACCTGGTGGCGATTTTGCTTCTTTCTGGCATCGTGATTAAGCTGGCGAAAGATTACAACCGTCAGCTAAAAGAAGGTAAAGTGCCGACATTTGATTCGAACGATTTTCCTGAGCTGAAATCTCAGCTTGAAGATGGTATCTGGGATCAAAGCAAAAAAGATTAATATAACCGTCATACTTGAAGCCGTAGCGTCGTTGGCTGCATAAATCCACCGGAGCGCCGGCCGCCCTAATCACATAGGAACGCTATGCTCATGGGCTGAATTGATTTGCCGCCTAGCTACAGCTCCAATTATTTAGGTTATAACTTTTACCTATTAAAACGATTCAAAAAGCCATGCAGACATTGCATGGCTTTTTTTGTAACCTATAGCCAATAAAAACAGAACGGATAGAGTAAAGCCATGCTAATCGTCGTTTCACCAGCGAAAACCTTAGATTATGAATCTCCACTGGCTACAGAGAAATTTACTCAGCCAGAACTGACTGAGTATTCCAAACAACTGATTGATGTCTGTCGTAAGCTGACGCCTGCCGATGTCGCTAGCTTGATGAAAGTGAGTGATAAGATCGCTGACCTGAACGTTGGCCGCTTTCAGGAGTGGAGTGAGACGTTTACGACGGAGAACTCACGCCAAGCGATTCTGGCTTTTAAAGGTGATGTCTACACTGGCTTAGACGCTCAAAGCCTGTCAGACGATGACTTTGATTATGCTCAACAGCACTTACGCATGTTATCTGGCTTATATGGTTTATTAAAACCACTTGATCTAATGCAGCCTTACCGTTTGGAGATGGGAACGAAGCTTGCCAATGAAAACGGCAGTAACCTGTATCAGTTCTGGGGTAATGTGATTACTGATAAGATAAATCAAGCTATTACTGAACAGGGTGATAATGTTCTGATTAACCTTGCTTCAAACGAGTACTTTAAAGCCGTAAAACCAAAATCTCTGGATGCTCAGGTAATTACGCCAATTTTCAAAGACTGCAAAAATGGTCAGTACAAGGTGATCAGCTTCTATGCGAAGAAAGCACGTGGCATGATGGCGCGATACATCATTGAGAATCGTATCGAGAGCGTTGCGGACCTGACTAAATTTGACACAGCGGGCTATTATTTTGTTGAAGATGAGTCTTCACCGACCGAATTGGTCTTTAAACGCGAAGAGCAATAAAGGAATCAACAGATGATAGCTTGGTTTAAACAGTGGGTTGCGCGATACGACGAGTGGTGTCAGTCGATGGGGCTAACTCCGCAGAATAAACGCAGTTGTGTTCCTTATCACACAGACCCCGTTCAGCAAGCTTCTCAATCTAATAAAAAGGCGCAGCGGTAATGCGCCTTTTTGATACCCATTGTCATTTCGATTTCGCCCCCTTTTCAGATGATTTTCCGGCTCAACTGCAACTGGCAAAGCGAGCGGGTGTTGAACGGTTCATGATTCCGGCTATTGGGCCCTCCAATTGGCAGCAATTAATTGCACTGTCTTCTTTATATCCATCTCTTTATATTGCGTTGGGCATGCACCCCTACTTTTTAACGAAAGATAGTCAGCAGCAGTTACCTGAGTTACACACTTTGTTTGAAACAAAGCTTGAATGTTGTAAAGCGATTGGTGAGTGTGGCTTAGATGCAATGGTTGCTGTTGACGAAGAGATTCAACGGCGAGTGTTTATTACTCAGGTTGAATTGGCGAAAACACTCAAGTTGCCGCTGATCCTCCACGCGAGGAAAACCCACAATTTGGTTCTTCAGTTGCTGAAGCGTCATAAATTTCCTTACGGTGGAGTGTTACACGGTTTTTCGGGTAGCTATCAGCAGGCAATGCAATTTGTCGAGTTGGGTTTCTATATTGGTATTGGTGGGGTTATCACTTATCCAAGAGCACGGAAAACGCGCCAAGCGGTGATGAACTTACCCATAGAATGTATCGTACTGGAAACGGACGCACCGGACATGCCTCTTTATGGGCACCAAGGCAAACCTAATCATCCGGAAATGTTAGCTCAAACCTTGTCCTGCCTCGCAAAGCTGAAGGGTATTAATGAGCAAACGCTTGCTGAAAATATTTGGAAAAATAGCAATTCGGCGTTCGGTATTTGTGAATAGTTTCTAAAGAAAATGTTCTTTTTATGATTTGTAGTTCCCTATATAGTGATCTTCTTCACGTAAATGGGTAAACGCATGATGAATCTTATTAGAAACTGTGAGGGCAGCATTACTTTATCATTGGACGGATGAGTATAATTGACTCCGCTTTAGAGCTCCATTTTGTAACACGCCAACAAATAACATATAAGGAAATCATAAACTATGAGCCTGTTTATGAGCCTAGTCGGTATGGCAGTATTGCTAGGAATTGCATTACTACTGTCTGATAACCGAAAAGCTATCAATCTAAGAACTGTGGGTGGCGCATTTGCTATCCAATTTATCATCGGCGGTTTCGTTCTTTACGTACCATGGGGTCGTGACCTCCTAGCTGGCTTTTCAGCTGGTGTGCAGGATGTAATCGACTACGGTAAAGACGGTACTGGTTTTCTATTTGGCAGCCTAGTTAACTTCTCAGTTGACGGTATTGGCTTCATTTTTGCGTTCCAAGTACTTCCAACGCTAATTTTCTTCTCTGCACTTATCTCTGTACTTTACTACGTTGGTATCATGCAGTGGGTCATCAAGATTCTTGGCGGCGGTCTACAGGCTGCGCTTGGCACGTCGCGTGCGGAGTCAATGTCTGCGGCTGCGAACATTTTCGTAGGTCAAACTGAAGCACCTCTTGTGGTTCGTCCGTTTGTTCCTAAGATGACGCAATCTGAACTATTCGCGGTAATGTGTGGTGGTCTTGCCTCTGTTGCTGGTGGTGTACTAGCGGGCTACGCTTCTATGGGGGTACCTCTAGAGTACCTAGTTGCGGCATCATTTATGGCAGCACCAGGCGGTCTACTATTCGCGAAAATCATCAAGCCGGAAACAGAAACACCTGATGAAAAACTAGGCACTGACATTGACGGTGGTGAAGATAAACCAGCTAACGTGATTGACGCAGCCGCTGGCGGTGCTTCTGTTGGTTTGCAACTGGCACTGAACGTTGGTGCAATGTTGTTAGCGTTTATCGGCCTAATTGCTCTTATCAACGGTATCCTAGGTGGTGTTGGCGGTTGGTTCGGTATGCCTGAACTAACACTTGAAATTCTGCTTGGTTACATCTTCTCGCCTCTAGCATTCCTAATCGGTGTTCCGTGGGAAGAAGCTACGCTGGCTGGCTCATTCATTGGTCAGAAGATTGTGGTTAACGAGTTCGTCGCGTACTTAAACTTCGTACCATACGTTGGTGATGCTGCGCAAGTAGTCCAAGAGACTGGCGAAGTAATGTCAACTAAGACTGCAGCAATTATCTCGTTTGCTCTATGTGGTTTCGCAAACCTTTCTTCTATTGCGATTCTGCTTGGTGGTCTAGGTGGTCTAGCGCCAAACCGTCGTCATGACATTGCCCGTATGGGTATCAAAGCGGTTTGTGCTGGTACGCTATCTAACCTAATGGCGGCGACAATCGCTGGCTTCTTCCTATCTTTCTAATTAAGTAAGCGAAAGATTATATAGACGCCGTTTTAAAAAGCCCCGTAGACACACATTCTTGTGTGCTACGGGGCTTTTTTGTTTCTTCCAATAGAGTGAGCTCGATGACGATATTAACTGGGGTTTAACCATAGTTAGCTTGTTTTACACGCACTGCTTGGAGAGAAAACTCGTACAAGTTGGCAAGAGGTTTCGTTAGCTTGTATGACAAGTTTGGACTGAGTTCAGACAATCTGATTCGCAACGATTATTCAGTAAGGTTATTGAGTGAACGTTAACTAGAATCTTTTTTGAGATACAAACCGTTTGCGCTTTATGGACCACTACAGTTCTGCGACGAATATCTATAATGTATGTAAATATAGAGAGTAGGGTAAAACTCATTAACGAAGTTTACCTCGCAACCCTGTCGGGTTTTGTCGTTAGAGTCCTGTTTTCTGCCATTAAGTTGCCCAAACCTGCATTGCCGCGTTAGCTGGCTTATCGGGAATCGTTGGGTTTATCTTAATGATGTGACTTATCAATGGATTATTGAAAAGTGATTTTAGCTAGCACCTGTTAGTACAAGGAGTATGATTGGTGCTGGTTGTAGCGATGTCAGTACATTGGACAATCGGCTACAGATACCGTTAGACACCACAATCGCAGATTGTTGTGCCATAGACCAAACTGGTACTGTGCGGTGACAAGGATAGCAATTGGGGGTAGATTCGCTGTTTATCCCTAAGTCTTCAGGGAACCAAGTCCGTTCATTAATGAATGCGTCAACTATTTTAGGTTGAGCAGATATATTTATGAATATTGATCGGAGATAGAAATGAGCGATTTAAAAGCAGCAGCACTACGTGCACTTAAACTTATGGATCTTACAACGCTGAATGATGATGATACTGATGAAAAAGTGATCTCACTATGTCATGACGCAAAATCTGCTGTCGGTAACACAGCAGCGATCTGTATTTATCCTCGCTTTATTCCTATTGCTAAGAAGACACTTCGCGAGCAAGGTACACCAGACGTTCGTATTGCGACAGTAACGAACTTCCCACACGGTAACGATGATATTGATATCGCGGTTGCAGAAACGAAAGCGGCCGTTGCTTACGGTGCAGATGAAGTGGATGTTGTATTCCCATACCGTGCTCTAATGGCAGGTAACGAGGAAGTGGGTTTCGAGCTCGTTAAGCAATGTAAAGCAGCGTGTGGTGACATTCTTCTGAAAGTCATCATCGAAACCGGTGAGCTGAAAGAAGAAGCTCTAATTAAGAAAGCCTCTGAAATTTCAATTAAAGCAGGCGCTGACTTCATTAAAACTTCAACGGGTAAAGTGCCAGTCAATGCAACACCTGAATATGCACGCATGATGCTGGAAGTGATTCGTGATATGGAGGTTGCAAAATCGGTTGGCTTCAAGCCAGCAGGTGGTGTGCGCACGGCTGAAGATGCAGCCGCGTATCTAGCAATGGCAGATGAGATTTTGGGCGACAACTGGGTAGATGCTCGCCACTACCGCTTTGGTGCCTCTAGCCTGCTTACTAACCTACTAAATACATTAGAAGTAACAGACGAGACTGCAGACCCTACAGCGTACTAATTTACTCGTCATATTTGGCGCTCCAGCGTTGTTGACTGCATAAGTTCATCCTAATCACATAGAAAACCTATGCTCATAGGAATGAACTTATTTGCCGCCTAGCTGCAACGTCAAATATTTAGAGTAAAGCAATCACTAAGTCTGTTTGGTGGAGTAGCGAATTGCTGCTCCACAATACCTCTTTACCTTACAACCACCGCTACTTTTAGTGTGGGAGGAACTAATGTATTTACCTCAAGAAATCATTCGTAAAAAACGCGATGGCGAAGTCCTGACTGCCGACGAAATCAATTTCTTCATCCAAGGTGTGGCCAAAAACACCGTTTCAGAGGGTCAAATCGCAGCCTTTGCGATGGCGATATTTTTCAATGAAATGACAATGCCAGAGCGCATTGCGCTGACGTGTGCGATGCGTGATTCCGGTATGGTTATCGATTGGAGCCATAAAGAATTTGGCGGCCCAATTGTAGATAAGCATTCAACAGGTGGTGTTGGTGACGTGACTTCGCTGATGCTTGGGCCAATGGTTGCGGCATGTGGTGGCTTCGTTCCAATGATCTCGGGTCGAGGTCTTGGTCACACTGGCGGTACTCTGGATAAGCTGGAGTCAATTCCTGGCTATAACATCACGCCAACCAATCAAGTGTTCGGTGATGTTACGAAAGACGCAGGTGTTGCTATTATTGGCCAAACAGGTGATTTAGCGCCAGCCGATAAACGTGTGTACGCAACCCGCGATATTACCGCGACGGTCGACAACATTTCTCTGATCACGGCTTCAATCCTGTCTAAGAAACTGGCTGCTGGGCTTGAGTCACTGGTGATGGATGTAAAAGTGGGTTCAGGTGCATTCATGCCAACCTATGAAGCCTCGGAAGAGCTCGCTAAATCTATCGTAGCAGTAGCAAACGGTGCAGGTACCAAGACAACAGCTATCCTAACTGACATGAACCAAGTTCTGGCTTCTTCTGCGGGTAATGCAGTCGAAGTACGTGAAGCGGTTCAGTTCCTGACTGGTGAATACCGCAACCCTCGTTTACTTGAAGTTACGATGGCGTCATGTGCAGAAATGTTGGTGTTGGCTAAATTGGCTGACGACACAGAAGATGCACGCGCCAAACTGATGAAAGTTTTGGATAACGGTAAAGCTGCTCAGTGCTTTGGTAAGATGGTCGCAGGCCTAGGCGGTCCAGCCGATTTTGTTGAAAACTACGAAAACTATTTGGAAAAAGCAGAAATCATCAAACCTGTCTTCGCTGATGAGGACGGCGTGGTATCGGCTATGGACACTCGTGCAATCGGTATGGCGGTGGTTTCCATGGGTGGCGGCCGCCGTGTGGCAACAGATGACATTGACTATGCTGTGGGCTTTGACGGGTTCATCCGTCTTGGTGAAAAAGCATCGAGTGATAAACCACTGGCCGTGATTCATGCACGTAGTGAAGAGCAATGGCGTGAAGCGGCTGAAGCGCTGAAGCAGGCTATTACTATCGGCGGTGAGTATACTCCAACGCCTGAGGTTTATCGTCAGATCCGCGCAGAAGACGTTTAATCAAAAATTACACTAAGGCCCGCCATATAAAAATGATTACCGGTGGGCCTGAGGAAGAGCAATGAAAAGAGCATTTATATTAGTACTGGATTCATTTGGAATCGGTGAGACAGCAGACGCTGAGAAATTTGGTGATGTTGGTTCAGACACTCTGGGCCATATCGCAGACCAATGTGATAAAGGCCTAGCGGATAACGCTGATCGTAAAGGGCCACTGACGTTGCCTAATCTGTCAAAGCTTGGTTTAGCAATGGCCCACAAAGAGTCAACGGGTCGCTTTGCGCCAGGTTTAGATACTGAGGCGGAGATCATTGGTGCTTACGGCCATGCTGCTGAGCTATCTTCAGGTAAAGACACGCCGTCAGGCCACTGGGAAATTGCCGGTGTTCCGGTTCTGTTTGACTGGGGCTACTTTACCGACAAAGCGAACAGCTTCCCGAAAGAGCTGACGGATCGCATTCTTGAGCGTGCTGGTCTAGACGGTTTCCTTGGTAACTGTCATGCATCAGGCACTCAGGTACTGGATGATCTTGGTGAAGAGCATATGAAGACAGGGCAACCTATCTTCTATACGTCGGCGGATTCGGTATTCCAAATCGCTTGCCATGAAGAAACCTTCGGCCTAGATCGTTTGCTTGAGCTTTGTCAGATCGCACGCGAAGAGCTTGAAGACTACAACATCGGCCGAGTTATCGCTCGCCCATTCATTGGCCCGGGTAAAGGCCAGTTTGAGCGTACTGGTAATCGCCGCGATCTGTCTGTTGAGCCACCTTCAGCGACGATTCTACAGAAGCTTGTTGACGAGAAGGGCGGTGAAGTTCACTCGATCGGTAAGATCTCTGATATTTACGCTGGCTGCGGTATCACCAAGAAGACTAAAGCAACAGGTATTCCTGCTTTATTTGAAGCAACAAAACAGGCAATCAAAGAAGCGGGCGACAATACTATCGTCTTTACTAACTTTGTTGATTTTGATTCCGCCTATGGTCACCGTCGTGATGTTGCAGGCTATGCGGCTGCGCTTGAGTACTTCGATGGTCGTATCCATGAAGTGATGGAACTGATGGAAGAAGACGATGTTCTAATCCTGACGGCCGACCACGGCTGTGACCCAACTTGGCCAGGTACTGACCACACACGTGAACACATCCCTGTAATTGTTTATGGTCAGAAAGTGCCAGCTGGTTCTCTAGGCCTGCGCGACTCTTTTGCGGATATTGGTCAATCATTGGCGACTTACTTTGGTACTTCACCAATGGATTACGGTAAAAACTTTTTGTAATGAGAGAGTTAGAGAGGTAAACCGCCTCTCTGACAACGTTTAACTTAGTTAAGGAATTAACAGACATGGCAACTCCACATATTAATGCTGAAACGGGTGCATTCGCAGATGTCGTTCTTATGCCGGGTGATCCGCTACGTGCGAAGTACATTGCAGAAACCTTCCTAGAAGATGTCGTTCAGGTTTGTGATGTGCGTAATATGTTCGGTTTCACAGGGACTTACAAAGGTCGTAAAGTGTCTGTGATGGGCCACGGTATGGGTATCCCATCTTGTTCAATCTATGCTACTGAGCTGATTAAAGACTACGGTGTGAAGAAAATCATCCGTGTAGGTAGCTGTGGTGCAGTTAGCGAAGACATCAAAGTCCGTGATGTTGTGATTGGTATGGGCGCTTGTACTGACTCTAAAGTAAATCGCATTCGCTTTAAAGGCCATGACTTTGCTGCTATCGCTGACTACAAGATGGTTCGAGCAGCAGAAGAGGCAGCGAAAGCACGTGGTATCGAAGTGAAAGTCGGTAATCTGTTTTCCGCTGAACTGTTCTATACGCCAGATCCAGAGATGTTCGATGTAATGGACAAGTACGGTATTGTTGGTGTTGAAATGGAAGCTGCAGGTATCTACGGCGTTTGTGCTGAGTACGGTGCGAAAGCTCTGACTATCTGTACTGTGTCTGATCACATCAAAACGGGCGAGCAGACAACATCTGATGAGCGTCAAACTACGTTTAACGATATGATGATTATCGCGCTAGACTCTATCCTGTTAGGTGATGAGGCCTAGATACAGTCTCAATCGCTGAAAAATAGTAAAAAGAGGGGGAGTGACTTAAAGTACTACCCCTCTTTTTTACTCGCCATTGGCTAACTCATTTCTTTAAGAAGCAGGTTTTCACTGTTGCGTTTGGGTTTTCTTCTCACCACAATGGCCAACAGTAAGCCTGCGATAAAACTCATTCCGACCATCGTATACATGTAACGGTCGCTTTTACGGTAGTAGTGATCAGAAAAGGCAGTTACTTTACCCGTCTCAAAGGTGATACGAACAAAACCAATGGCTGTATTGTCGTGCATAATGGGCTCAACTAATTGCTGTTTGCCAATTCGAGCGGTTTCAAGTGGCGTATCTAAACCGAGAACTTCACGCACACTTTTCCCCTTGTCGCTTGAGGCCAAGCGAATCCCTTCCGCGTCATAAATGGTGGCATCAAACACGAGATTGTCTTTAGCCAGTTGGTTGGTTAGCTTCAATAAGCGCTCTTGATCTTGATTGGCTATCATATCACCTGCTGATAAAGAAGCTTGAGAAACCAACACTTTTATCAGTGTTTCCAACTGGTTTTTCTGAATTTGCTCATTGCCTTTAGTAATTTTTACGCTGTTAATACCAATTACTCCCATCATTGCTATCAACGAGAGGATTGCCAGCGCTCTTAAGGCAATACGAAATGAGAACAGAGAGGGTTCCATACTCGCCTAACTTAAGGTTAATTCTCCTATAGAGCATATTGATGCTTGCACAGCTAAATTGCAATAGGTTAACGTGTTAGTAGATTTTTTAGGAATGATTCACATGGAAACGTTTAAGACCTTTTCTATTCAAAAACATACATCACTATACAATCGAATTCCCGAGACACGCTTATTTAGTCAATTTGATAAAGCTAAGGCTAATTGGATTGTGTTCGCAGAGTGCTTGTCATCGCAATATTTTGAAACTATTGACCTTTGTACTGGCCAACACAATGCTGTCGTTGATGTGTGGAAGGTTGGCCGCTATGAAGTAGCATTAATGCAAGGTGAGCTGACTGCTCAACATGAAAAAGTTCTCCAAGACATTAGGCTGGATTATGCGTCGCTTAATGATCTTCCCGATTTATCAAAGCCAGGCCTTATCGTTATGGATATGGACTCGACTGCGATTCAAATTGAATGTATTGATGAAATAGCCAAATTAGCTGGTGTGGGTGAGGAAGTCGCGGAAGTGACAGAGCGCGCCATGCAAGGTGAACTGGATTTTGAACAGAGCTTACGTCAACGAGTGAGTGCACTAGCTGATGCTGATGAAAGTATCCTGTCTAGTGTAAGAAACACTTTGCCATTGATGCCTGACTTGCCTGAGCTGGTAAGTACCTTACGTCAGTTTGGCTGGAAAACGGCAATTGCCTCTGGAGGCTTTACCTATTTCTCTGATTACCTCAAAGAGACATTGAATTTAGACCATGCAGAATCTAATCAGCTGGAAATCATTGACGGCAAGTTAACTGGTCAAGTGGTTGGTAACGTTGTATCAGCTCAAACTAAAGCGGATATCCTCGAAGAGTTAGCCAAACAATACGATATTGAACCACACAATACTATCGCTGTTGGAGACGGTGCAAACGATCTGATGATGATGTCCGTTGCAGGTCTTGGTATCGCGTACCATGCAAAACCTAAAGTGGAGCAACAAGCGCAAACGGCCGTGCGTTATGTGGGACTGGGAGGTGTACTGTGTATTCTATCTGCTGCTCTGTCTAAGCAGAAGAAACTGAGTTTTAAACCAGCTCCATAATGAAGATGCGAGGGTTAAAACCTCGCTTTCTTACTTCTTATTATTCTTACTTGGTCATTTCAAGACGAGTAAGCACTTCTTCTGTGATATCCGTGATTTCGCCATATCCCATGATACCTGTGAGCTCTTTTTCTAAGCTTCTGGCTTGATTCATACTGATAGCCGCCAGCTCTTTGAGATCTTCTTGAAGTAGTGCGCTCATGGCATCAAAAACAGGAGCACTACAAATACGAAGCGCATAAAACTCTCCCATTCCTTGCGCGTCTTTGATGAAAGCAATACGATCTTTCAGCGAATCAAATTCGCTCACCAATTTGGATTCATAAGATTGAATACGTGTACCAAACCTTGTGGTTGATAAATAAATTTCTTGAAACTGAGGCTGTGCACCATCAATACGACGCATTGGTTGAGCGAGCAGTGTATTAGTATGACCTTTATAGATAGGCTCGACAGAAAAATTCTCATCATGGCCCAGTTTAGCGAATACCACTAGGTGGGAAGCAAGAGGGTAGTTAATACCTATCACGCGAGGCTTAAGGTTTTTCCCTCGTTTTTCTACGAAGATAGGCGAGCTCACAATCTTATCCAGTAAGATGTCGTGCAAACCTTCCAGCAACTGATTACTGGGCAACAGTTCTTTTTGGGCAACCAGTTTATCTTGATTATGCTCGATCAGCCGTCCAAAAAAAGCAATGGTGCGCATGGTATTGCTGTCTTCTTTTATAACTAGCTGAAGACGCTTTCCTCCTGGAGAAATTCGAACAACCTCGTATGGAACGTTATTAAGAGGCAGCTGTTTATCATACAGACTAAGCTCTTTAAAGTTAACCGAACATGTATCTCCTGCTTTTAGCTCGCTTTGAGAAGTTAAGGCGACGCTAATGCCACGTTTAGAAATGTCTAATGTCACCCCTGTATGAACGGTATCATGAGGATAAGACAATTCGATCGGTGAACGAAATTGAAAACGTGGTTCTTTCCTACGGGATATTGCATCAAAGTAGATGCAAACAGGGTTATTTTCTGGATTACGGACATGGCGAAAGCGGTTGAGTTCACTGGTTGGCATCCTAGGCTTTGCAGTCAGGAGGTAATCTTGGTTAGTAGACTCAGTAGAGAGCTCCTGAAGAATACCGCAATGGCTGAGCGAGTTAGTTTTAAAGTTGAGTTCAGTTGAATGCTTGGACAGCTCTACCCGTTCTTCTTTAGACAGTTCAAAAACATGTAATCGAAACACTCTCCAGCTCTCTTTTTTGGCCCCAACGTGCCAGAAAAGCTGACGGAGTTCTCGACTCGCCTCTGGCATCATCATGGAGAAAAATAGGGTCTTACCTTGATGACTGTGAGTGAAGGAGTAAAACACATTATTGCTACCTCGCATACCAGGCTTTGTGAGCTGTTCTAAACGTTCTTTATTGAACAAGCTGGTCAAGGTTTGTTGATTGCGCTCATCTTGCCAGTATTGCCAAATGGGTTGGTTGTTCTCTGTCATTAAGGCGAGTTTAAGTTCACTCCCACTGAAGAAAACAGGTAAATTACAGGTGTGCTTAAGGAATGTATGCTCATAGCCTCGAGAGCGAGCTCGAATGACTTTATCTTGATTGTCATGCCGGCTTCGTTGGCTATCATTTGTCAGTTTGTCTTCGATAACTTGTTCAACGACGTTTGACTCGTCAAGTTTGAGTAACCGTAAATATTTTACGGCATCGTTTTCGTAAGATTCATCAATTCCAACAATCCGATAGTTGATAGGGGTGTCTAGCCCTTCGACTTCACTTTCTTTAATTAACTCAACGAAACGTACCGCTATGATCTCTCCGAGTTTGTAGTTAAATGCGGATGGGACCTTAAACTTTGCTCCTGATGGCGAGATATCGACAGTTGTGGCGTGGACAAGTTGATCTCTGTTGATCTGAAATTCTATTTGAGAAGAGAGTTTTAAACGGTTCTCACGACGCTTGAGATCGTAACCCAAGTTAATTGCTTCAACATCGTATGCTGAGCTTTTTTTCTGAAAACTCAATGCCGTGAGGTTTACCCCGTTTTTGCATTACTCGAAAATTATTATGAGTATTACATAATGCTTCCCAGACCCCTTCAGTATAGCCGCCAAATTTACGAGTATTTTTATGGTAGGCGTTGAAGGCAACGTCATCGAGCCAATGTTTTACACCATCGAGTTCGTATTCGCGGCACTCACCTTTTACACGGCCGCGAAGGTCTACGGGTTTAGTACACGGAGCCATCACTCGATTGAGCTCCATTTTGACCAGAATTTTAACCGATGGGGGCTCCCCTTCAGTCATTTGGGCGAGAAGGTATTCAAAATCACCGGAGTTGTAAGCAGGAATCAATCGTTCTGCTAAAGATAAAATCTCTGACTGCTGCATATATTTTTGTTAGCGTGTCCCTTACTCTCAATATCGACCTTGATATAAAGATCTTTAATGATATGTTACACCGAATCAAGGTGAATAGGTGACGAATGATAATAGCATAGTCACAAATACAGGTCTGAGGTGATATGGCGAAAGCAAAAAGAGCATATGTGTGTAATGACTGTGGGGCAGATTTTCCGCGTTGGCAAGGACAATGCAATGCTTGTGGGTCGTGGAATACGATCAGTGAAGTCAGGTTGGCGGCATCACCAGCAGCGGCACGCAATGAGCGGTTAGCGGGTTATGCAGGTAACTCTGGTGAAACTCAGGTTCAGACCCTATCTGACATTGATTTGCAGGAAGTTCCTCGTTTTACCAGTGGTTTTAAAGAGTTTGATCGTGTTCTTGGTGGCGGTGTAGTGCCGGGTGCTGCCATTCTGATTGGTGGTAACCCAGGAGCGGGTAAATCAACGCTACTTTTGCAAACTATGTGTTATCTCGCCTCACAAATGCCAACCTTATACGTCACAGGTGAAGAGTCGTTACAACAGGTTGCGATGCGAGCGTCACGACTCGGTTTGCCTAAAGACAACCTGAAAATGCTTTCAGAAACTAACGTCGATCGTATCTGTCAAATTGCTGAGAAAGAGCAACCTAAGATCATGGTCATCGACTCGATTCAGGTGATGCATGTTGCGGATGTGCAATCATCACCAGGCAGTGTGGCACAAGTGCGTGAGTCGGCTACGGCCTTGACTCGTTACGCTAAGCAGAACAATGTTTCTGTTTTTATTGTCGGCCATGTGACGAAAGACGGGACGTTAGCGGGGCCTAAAGTGCTTGAGCACATCATTGACTGTTCAGTATTGCTTGATGGCGGAACGGATAATCGTTTTAGAACTATGCGCAGCCATAAGAACCGCTTTGGAGCAGTCAATGAGCTAGGGGTATTTGCGATGACAGGGCAGGGGCTCAAAGAAGTCAGCAATCCGTCAGCCATCTTCCTTTCTCGAGGGGAAGAAGAAACATCTGGTAGCTCAGTCATGGTGGTATGGGAGGGCACTCGTCCTCTATTGGTCGAGATTCAAGCTTTGGTTGATTACTCTCAGTTGGCTAACCCACGTCGTGTTGCTGTGGGCCTTGAGCAAAACCGCTTGTCGCTCTTGCTGGCGGTTTTACACAAGCACGGTGGTTTACAGATGGCGGATCAAGATGTGTTTGTTAATGTCGTTGGTGGTGTCAAGGTAACAGAAACCAGCGCTGACTTGGCATTAGTGATTGCGCTTCTATCCAGTTTTCGAGATCGGGCTTTACCTAAAGATGTGGTGATATTCGGTGAAGTCGGCTTAGCAGGAGAGATTCGTCCGGTTCCAAGTGGGCAGGAGAGGTTGAATGAAGCCTTTAAGCATGGTTTTAAGAAAGCAATTGTTCCGGCAGCGAATATGCCTAAAGGTGGGATCCCGGGAATGCAGATCCATGGTGTGAAAAAACTTTCTGAAGCGATTGAAGCTTTTGACGAACTGTAAGCTAGAGTATTTTTATAGTGTGTAAAAAGGGTTGGCGCTTATCGTCAACCCCGTACTATTTTTCGTTAAAGCATATCAACGGCTTTCTCGACAGCTGCGACCAGCCTGTCAACGTCTTCTTGTGTGTTGTAAATGGCAAAAGAGGCGCGCACAGTGCCTTTAACACCAAGTGCATCCATTAAAGGGTGAGCACAATGGTGACCCGCGCGGACGGCGATACCTTGTTGATCAAGTAACGTCGCGAGGTCTTGATGATGCACACCATCAATGATAAACGACAGCAAAGAAGCATCTTGTTGATACCCCAATACCTTAACATCATCGATTTGAGATAGCCTTTGATAAGCGTTTTGAACCAGATTGCGAATGTGATTTTCTACGTCGGCTTGTTCAAAACACTGATACCAGTCGATCGCTGTAGCTAGGGCTATCACACCTGCCACATTGGGTGTGCCAGCCTCGAATTTTCCGGGTAATTCGCTAAAAGTGGTCCCTGCAAATGACACCTTATCAACCATTTTCCCCCTCCGTGCCAGGGTGGCATAGCATCAAGCAGCGACAGTTTGCCATATAAGACGCCAATGCCAGCAGGAGCGTAGAGTTTGTGTCCAGAGAAAACATAAAAATCCGCATCTAACGCCTTCACATCAATCGTTTCATGAACAATGCCCTGAGCACCATCGACAACGACTTTCGCGCCCACTTGATGAGCTTGAGCTATCACTGACTCAATGGGTAGGCGTGTTCCCGTCACATTGGTGATGTGAGCCAGCGCCACCAGTTTCGTTTTATCGGATAGCAAAGCGGAAAATGCCGCCATATCCCATTGGCAATTGTCGGTCATTGGTACTTTGACGACTTTTGCTCCTGTCTGCTCTGCAACGATTTGCCAAGGTACGATATTGGCATGGTGTTCCATTTCACTAACCAGAATTTCATCACCGCTCTGTAGTGTGTTTCGCGCATAGGTTTGTGCGATTAGGTTGAGCGCTTCTGTCGCTCCGCGTGTCCAGATGATTTCTTTGCTGTTCTGCGCGCCAATAAAGTCTGCGACGGTTTGACGAGCGGCTTCAAAGTGACTGGTTGCTTGTGCGGTCAGGCTGTGACTGCCACGATGAACGTTGGCATTTTGAGAACGATAGTAGTGTGAAATGGCACTAATAACGCAATCAGGCTTCTGTGTAGTCGCTGCACTATCGAGATACACTAATTGTTCTCCATTAACATCTTGAGCTAATGCAGGGAATTGTAAACGGATAGCATGAACATCTAGCATGACTCAAGGCCACCCAGCTTGTGATATTGCAGTGTCGGAATGGTTACCATAGGCTCTGCAACCGTCCAAGCGTGTTCTTTACCTGAAAGGTTAATGATGATTTCCATAGCAAATTCTAATGCGGTGCCAGGACCTTGGCTGGTCAGTAAGTTGTGATTGATATCGTAGGTAACGCGTTTAACTCGCCAATTTTCTGTAGTGATATGAGACTCAAAGCTTGGATGACACGTCATTAAAGCGTCTGGGTAAAGCTTATGGTGAGCTAGCACCAAGGCTGGGGCTGCGCATATAGCTGCAACGAGCTTACCCTCATACATCTGTTGGCGAACAATCTCGACTAACACGGTACTGTCGCGAAAGGTTTCAGCTCCACCAACGCCACCAGATAAGATCACTGCATCGAATTCTTCATCGGCGATATCGACGAGTTTACAGTCAGCAGTGAGCGTGACGCCTCTAGAAGCTTTCATTGTCAGCCGACCAGCAAAATCAGCACTGGCCACGGTAACGTCGTAGCCAGCTCGTACCATCATGTCGATGATGGTGACCGCTTCCATTTCTTCCGTTCCCGGTGCAATCGGGACCAGTACTTTTTATTCATTGTTGTTTCCAGCTTTGTTCGATGTGGTGGATCTGGTTGTATAGCGCTTGGTTTTCAGGGGCTTGAATATTGTGAATTTTAGCCTGCTTTAGTAAGTAACCAGTAATAAAATCAATTTCTGTTCTGCGTCGATAGTGAATATCTTGCCTCATAGAAGACATATTCTCAGCGGTGGCATTGATCACTTGGTGAACTGTGGATGCTAGTATGGACTTGTCGATAGGGATGGAACAAGCATTCATGACACGAAAGACTTCTTCGATAACATTGGTCAGTTGTTCTTTAAATCGTTCAGAACCCAGCTCACCATTCTTGATTTGGAATATGGCTGTTAAGGGGTTGATCGCACAGTTGACGGCAAGCTTAAGCCATAATGCATGCTCTATATTGTCACACCAAATAACCTCTGGCAGTGCGTGCTGTAAGACTTCCCTGAGGAAGTCACATTGTTTGCCTGAATGGTTAATACCACCTATGTGGGTGACGCCTAACCCAGTGTGTATCACTTGGTGTTTGGCCGATTGATAGGCGCCATGTGCAGTTGTCGCTAGGAGTAAAGGGTTGCGAGGAAAAGTGTTGCTGAGCCATTCTGCGGTTCCCATGCCATTGTGCATCAGGGAAATCATGGTTTCTGGAGTTATATGCGCTTTAAGCGGCTCAAGGGCGCGCTTAACTTGCCACGCTTTTACGGTGACTAGCAGTAAATCAGCCTGCCTAATGGAAGTGATATCTCGGTTATCACATTGAATCGGCGGTAATTCATCAAGCTGCAGACTCAGGTGACGGTCTGTTGAGTTAGACCATACGGCGACATTATGCCCCGCGATGGAGAGTTTAGTTGCCCATAGTGTCCCAATAGCGCCTGGGCCAAGAATAACGATATTCACGTTGGTTTGCCGAACAGATAATTTCTCACAAGGATAATCACCGTTTAAGCGAAAGCAAACAAAAAATGGTACCCGAAGGTACCATTTGTAGGCAATGAAGCTTTTTTAGTCGCTTAGAACTTGTAAGTCACTGCCAAGTAGTTAGTGACCCCTGAAGAGCGGAATGCAGGCGTGTCTTCGATACCATACACATCTTGGTAAGCTTTTAGGCCATAACCGACAGCAAAGCGATCTGAGTGCCAGTAGATACCGTTAAACATTGCACCGCCAGTTTTTGACGTAGAGTACTCGCTCTTCATGCCAAATTGGTAATCAATGTAGCCTTGGTAAGAAATGAATGAGCCATTTTCAAAGAAGTAGAAAGGTTTGAACCAGTTGGTTGAAATTTGAAAACCGTTCCAGTCTTTCTTATTCGAATCGTAAGTACCGTATAGGTTTAGGCCAATTTTGCCCAACCATGGAACGTTGACATCAGAACCAATACCGGCCTTCTGAGTATTTACACCTGAGTTACCACCCCATTCCATCAATGTAGACACATATAGCTCTTGAACAGGGCCGAAAGAAAGGTCTTTACCAGTCAGTGCATCTAGAGACATACGCGGTGCAAACTTCATAAAGATCTTTTCAGCGTTTGCTTTATCACTGCCTGGATCTGACGTTAAGTTGAAGACGTCAACGTAGCCATACAGATCAAACAGACCAGAGCGACCACCAAATTCCATTTCTAGGTAATCGTGTGTTGAGTTACCTGGCTTTTCGTTGAATGCGCCCATTAGGTTGAACTGCATCCATTTGTAGTCATTCTTGTGAATATCGCCGTCAGAGTAATCGGCCGCCATTGCTGGTGCAGACATTGCTGCTACGACACCAAGAGCTAAAAGTGATTTACGCATAGTGAGACTCTCTATGTTTTTTCAATATTAAAATTTTTTCATATAGCCGTTGTTGCACAATCTCCGTTGTGCTTTTTCTGGAGCGCATCATAACGATAAAAATCTCAATTAATAGTGATACGAAGTGCAAAAATACATAAAACTAGTGATGAAGATCTCACTAATGATCATTTTTCAACGATGTAACGGAACTATGATTTTTTTGCACAAAAAGTGATATGGGTATCGTTTACGCAAGCGCTTGCGCTGATTTTTGTGCTGATCAAGCAATCAACATATTTGGTGATTGATCTAACTCTCACTTTCTACGTAAGCAATTGTAAAGTGTTTGAGGGTGATAAATAGTGTCTGAAATTATGTTGTTTCCGCTGGGCTCGATTCTTCTTCCCGAAGGAAGGATGAAGCTTCGTATATTCGAGCCCAGATACAAAAGATTGATAAAAGAGGCCAGCCAGTCAGACGGAACTTTCGGCATTTGTCTGATAGAGCATGACGAAGTGCCAGCGATGTCTCGTTTATCGTCTTTTGGGGCGCTCGCGAAAATCGTCGACTTTGAATTACTTGATGATGGATTGTTGGGCGTCACAGTTGTTGGGATCAGATGCTTCGAAATCAAAAGAATCAGAACCGAGTTTGATGGGTTACGCAGAGCACGCGTTGAGTGGCGCTCAAGCTGGGAGTTTTCTCAGCTATCCAACGAACACAAATATTTGAGTGAACAATTACGAACAGTCTACAGTCAGTTCCCTCAACTTGGGGAACTGTATGACCAACGTTTCTTCGACGATGCAAGCTGGGTGAGTCAGCGTTGGCTTGAGATACTGCCCATTCCCCAAAAACAATTTGACTTTCTTGTGCAGCAAAAAGATTGCAACGAAGCGATAGAATTTCTCTCCCGCTCCATTGAAAGCTAAACTGACAAAGTGATCCATTCATTTTTTCTTACGTACTACTTCAAAAGCGCTGGAAAGGACCAAAAATATGGCTGCTAAGGACACAGACTCTTTTGCTAAACAAGACTGGCTGCTCTGTATGGGAAAAGTGAAAGAAAAAGATAAAGCTTCCTATGTCTTGGTGTTTAAGCATTTTGCTCCACGGTTGAAGCAGTTCACATACAAGCATATGGGCAACGAACAAGTTGCTATTGAGCTAGTGCAAGAAACGATGACCACGGTTTGGCAGAAAAGTCACCTGTTCGATGGAGCCAAAAGCTCGCTGTCGACTTGGATTTACACCATAGCGCGAAACCTGTGTTACGACACACTGCGCAAACAACGCGGTAAAGATCTGCATATCCATTCGGAGGACATATGGCCTAATGATTATTGTCCACCAGATTTGGTAGAGCATTATGCGCCTGAACACGAAATGCTTAAAGAGCAGGTCGTGAAATTTTTAGACGTCCTCCCTGAGGCGCAAAAGAAGGTTGTTCAGGCCGTGTACTTAGAGGAACTGCCACATCAGCAGGTGGCAGACATGTACGATATTCCAGTCGGCACAGTAAAATCAAGGCTTCGACTAGCAGTAGAAAAATTACGTCATTCAATAGAGGTAGAGAGACTATGAGCTATCATCCAAACCAGCATATGTTACAGGCTTATGTTGAAGGCAGTCTGGATGCTGTCGATGGGTTTACTGTCGCCACTCATTTGGAGAGCTGCCCTAGTTGCAAAAAACAAGTGTTAGCGCTTGAGAGTCTATGTGGTGAAGCGCTAATGGAAACCGATGTTTTCGATGACAGCGGGTTTGACAGTATGCTGAACGACATTTTAGAGACAGACCCAGCTCCACAAGCGGTTCGACCGACCAGAAAGCCATCCAGCATTGAAGTCAACGGTAAAACCTTTCAGTTACCCCTGTCTCTTACACGTTTCCGCGATAAGGTGGGGGAATGGAAAAACTACGGTGGCAAGGTATTTAGCGCACCAGTCGACTTGGGTAACAGTGTACGAGTGAACTTAATGTACATCGCGGAAGATGTGAAGATTCCACAGCACACTCATAGGGGTATGGAATCGACGCTGATATTGCATGGTGGCTTTAGCGACGAAGATGGCCATTACGAAGCGGGTGATTACCTCGTTAAAGATGCTTCGATAAAACACAGTCCCTATACTCAAAAAGGAGAGGACTGCTTGTGTATTACCGTACTCACAGAGCCTATGATATTTACTCAAGGTGTTGCCCGCATATTTAACATGTTCGGCAAAGGTATGTACCCATAAGAGACTCAAAAGCAAAAGGCTTGGCGAACTGCCAAGCCTTTTTTCTATTTGAGGGACTACTTTTTAAGTTGTGGTCAATCTCGCTCTTTGGCTTTGTTCAATAGGTCAGCGAAGTAGTGACGAAGTGAATAGAGCATAAGCAAGCTCGGGATGACCATCACCGATGTAATGACAAAAAACATTGACCAATCATCGAGAAAGTCAACCAACTCACCACTGAATGACGCTAATGTGGTCCGTCCAAAGTTACCCAACGATGCCAGTAATGCATATTGCGTTGCAGAGAAAGCTTGGCCTGTGAGGACAGTTAAGAAAGACACGAAGGCGACGGTGGAAAATGCTGTTGTAAAGTTATCGACAATAATGGTCGCTAAGAATAAATCTTCATCCGGTCCCACAGAGGCAATCCAAGCAAACATTAAGTTACTACCAGCCATAGCGATGCCGCCGATCATTAAACCTCTTACGATACCAAAACGAACGTTAAACATGCTGCCAACTAAAGTGAAGACTATGGTGGCTCCCCAGCCAATCAACTTAGAGTAATGGCCGATTTGTTCATTACTAAAGCCGACGTCTTTATAGAAAGCGATGGACATCCTGCCTAAGAAAGCTTCACCAATTTTAAACAGGAAGACGAATAGAAGTAGAGTTATTGCTACTTTGACGCCATTACGTTTAAAGAAATCTAGGAAAGGCTCAACCACGGTAACGCTTAACCAAGAGAGCGTTTGAGAACCGACGATTTGGTTATGACGCGCTTCGGCTTGTTTTTGGAGTGCTTCACGATTGGTCTTTGGTTCGCCGACTAGCAGAGTAAACAACATCAAAATACCGACAATACCTGCCATACCATAGTAGACACCGTTCCAGCCGATTGAATCTGCATTGATGAAAGCAACGTAACCCGGCAGTGAATAGCCAGTCCACCAACCAATCACTGCCATCGCTGAGGCTTGTGGTAGCTTGGATGAATCTGATTTAGGGAAAGTATCGATGCGGAAAGCATCGATGGCAATATCCTGAGTTGCCGATGCTATCGCGATGCCTAAGGCAAGCATTGAGGTTAAGGCTAAGTTTTGCGATGGGTCCACGCCAGCAATAAATAAAGTACCGACAAGGACTAGTGACTGACAGAAGAAAATCCAGCTTCGGCGTTGGCCTAGTACTGTATGTAGTACCGGAAGTTTGACCCGGTCCACGAGTGGAGCCCACAAAAAGTTAATCGCGTAAACAGCAAAAACGCTGCCAAAGTAGCCAATCGCTGTGCGTGTCAAACCAGCATCTTTTAACCAACCCGACATGTTTGAGCCAATCAACACCCATGGGAAGCCGCTTGAACAGCCTAACATAAACACCCACAGTAGGCGCTTATCATAATAACTATAAATGGTTTCCAACCAAGACATTGGAGAGGGTTTGGTAGACATGACGTCTTCCTTGTGAATTGAATAGTGCTTGCCAATTTATGGAAAGAAGGTGGATTTGAAAAGGCTCCAACTTAGTAAGCTGGAGCCTTATTAGATTATGGAAGCAAAGTCACTTTTGTCACCACAATAGGCGTTGCAGGTACGTCGCGGTATCTGCCGACCGTCTTGGTGCGTTTTTTAGACATCTGCTGTACTACGTCAAAACCCTGAGTCACTTTACCAAATACAGCATAACCAGGTGGACGTTGGTCGTAGTCGAGAAAGCTGTTGTCGACATAGTTGATAAAGAACTGACGCGTTGCCGAATTAGGGTTGTTAGTCCTTGCCATGGCAACGGTTGCTGTTTCGTTCTTTAATCCATTTGAGGCTTCATTTTCTATCGGTGCGTAAGTTGGCTTTTGTTTCATGTCTTGATCAAAACCACCCCCCCTGAGCCATAAAGCCCGGAATCACGCGATGGAACTGAGTGCCTACATAGCTGCCATCTTTTACATATTTGAGGAAATTCTCTACCGTTAGCGGCGCTTTTTCCTGATTTAACTCAATCGTAAATGCACCTAGTGTAGTTTCGAACTCAACTTTCGGACCAGCAAAAACAAGGTTGCTGACTAGAGCCAAAGAGGCAATAGCAACTTTCCACATTAGAAGCGCTCCTGCATATAGTTTTTCAATTCACGATCGCTTGAAATTTCTTTCAGTACTAGATTAGTGACATCATTGAGTACAATTTCGATCTCTTCATTTGAAGCACTCAGAGCACCTGTGCGTTTTGCTGTACCTGAGTATGTTTTGACCAGTTTGCCTTGAGGCGTTTCAGCCGTCACTTCGACGACTACCTTGCCATCCATTTCATTTTCCATTATGGAGTGCTTGACAGATACTAGCGCTTCTTGTACTTCCACTTTGACTGAGTTTTCACTGTTAACCGTGCTGCGGAATCCTTGAGACTTGAATTGCTCCAACAAGGCATTCTCAATGGCGATACGTACATTTTGCTTAGAATGAATGGGCTCAATGTTTGAACGGCCACTATCAATCAGAGCAACATACTGCGCTGAACGAACGTCTTTACTTGTCAGAGTGAAACTTGCGTTTTGTACGATGTCATTGTTGCTCAGAACTGGCTGAGGCATAAAGTTTAGCTGTTCGTGTTGCGGTGCAGAACAAGCAGTAAGTAAGGCCATTGACGCGGCTAGAACCAGTTTTCTCATTGTAATTTCCTTTAATCGTCACTCTAAACGTATTAGAGACATGATAGTGAACTATTTAGTTGCTTGTAAAATAACAAATTTCTTATTTGAAGCGACAAGTTTTACGTTCGTTTTTCCAAATAGCTTAGATAACTTCACATCGTAGCCGAGGTGGCGGTTACCGATAACTAATAATTGCCCACCTTTGCTGAGAACATGCTTTGCATCACAGAACATCTGCCATGCGATATGATCGGTAATCGCTTGTTGCTGATGAAAAGGAGGATTGCATACGACAAAATCTGCACTTTCCGCTGCGAATCCGTCTAGACAGTTGTTGGTCACACAGTCTATTTTACGCTCTTTCCCAAGTCTATTAATTAGGTTCCTTCTGGTTGACTCTGTCGCCATAAAACTTTCATCGACACAAGTGAGTTGTATGTCTGTGTTCAATAGTCCAAGTTTTACGGATAAAACACCATTACCGCACCCAAGATCGACCACTTTTCTGTCGGCGAGATGTTTAGGGAGGTGATCAAGCATAAATCGTGCTCCTTGATCCAGCTTTTCACCTGAATAGACATTAGGCAGGTTGTCGAGCGCAAAGTCGTGCTCATCGATACTCCAGCGGGTGGTAGGCTCTACTGAAATCTTCGTCGTGGTATCTGCTTGTGAGAAAACCAGACGATGCTTTTTCCATGCTAGAGAGGTGGTTGTTGTCCCCAGATACTTTTCAAATAGATTTAATGTAGAAGTATGAATTTCTTTTGCTTTGTTCACTGCAATCACAGGTACTGGAGCATCAAACTTTTGTCTAAGCTGGCTAAGTTGCCATACCAAATGGCGGTTGTTTCGCGGGATTTGCATCAAAACGTATTCCACGCCTTGCGGAATATCATCCATGGTATGAAGCAAGGTGACATCACGGCAGTGATTTCGTTTAAGGTTGGATCGGGTTCCTTGATGAGCGATGAAGGAATCGCTCATCATAGTGACTTGATTTTTCTCCGACAACCAGCAGCTCAGCGCACCAAAATTGTCGTTTAGAATCAGAATGTGTTTGCCAGTGAGACCAAGTTCTTCTACATGATTAATCAGGTATTCATCGCCGGCATCCCAAGCCTGAAGAGTTTCATTATTGCGTTGAGGGAATCGATGCAAAGTTAAGGTGCGCTCATGGAGCACAAGTTCAGTTTTCATATTTGGAACGCTTAGGCAAATTGATGGTGTAAATTGTCGCAGAAGGTCGTGCGTGTGGAAACTAAAACCTTTTGCTTTGCGTATAAGAAGACTATTATTTGCTCTTTGATACTGTTCATATTTAGATGGTGACACACAATGCTACAAGAAGTGATTGAAACTAAACTGCAAGAGCATTTCGAGCCTGAGTTTGTTCACGTGCTAAACGAAAGTTATATGCACAATGTTCCGGCGGGTTCGGAAAGTCATTTTAAAGTGGTCGTGGTCAGTGAGAAATTTGAAGGTCAACGTCTGATTGGGCGCCATCGCCAAGTGAATCAGGTGCTAGCCGATGAACTCGCTAATCATATTCATGCCTTGTCGATGCACACGTACACGCCTATGGAGTGGAAAGAGCAAAACCAACTGGCCCCAGATAGTCCAATGTGTATGGGTGGGTCCAAATAATAGAATCTGAAGAGGTAGCTTATGCTGCCTCTTTTGTTTTCTGCTATGTCAGTCTACGTTAACAATGTAGAAACAAATAAACAGCTGAATTAGTTTTAATCAGAAATGTTTCACAATGTGAATAGTTAAAGGCATTGTTGATAATGTGGTTATTGGTGTTTGTGCGATGGTTCAAACTTATGACCAATACTTAACCTTTTAAACTCAATTCCTTTGAAATATCTATCTGATTACCCTTATTGGTCATGGCATAGACTTCTAAAAAGATGATAGACTATCGCACCTGATAAATCTCGACTAAATTTGTAGCGAGGTTTTTAATAGGATGTTGCGATTTTGGTGTTTTAAATTGCGCCAAAACCGGACACTAGTGTCGTGTCTAAAAGTTACGCAATCAAAGAATCTTTTTCCCGATAAAAGTAGTGCAAGTGCGTATGATTACAATAAAGAAGGGTTTGGACCTTCCTATCGCAGGAACTCCTACCCAGGTGATTAATGATGGTAAAACCATCAAGAAAGTCGCCTTGCTTGGCGAAGAGTACGTTGGCATGCGTCCTACTATGCATGTTCGCGTAGGCGATGAAGTGAAAAAGCCCAAGTTCTTTTTGAAGATAAAAAGAACCCAGGTGTGAAATTTACTTCACCAGCAAGCGGTAAAGTGATCGAGATTAACCGTGGCGCCAAACGTGTCCTTCAATCTGTAGTGATTGAAGTGGCAGGTGAGGAGCAGGTAACGTTCGATAAGTTTGAAGCCAGCCAACTAGCAAGTCTTGACCGCACCGCGGTTAAAACTCAGCTTGTTGATGCAGGTCTTTGGACGGCTTTACGTACTCGTCCGTTTAGCAAGGTTCCAGCAATCGAATCTTCTACACAGGCTATTTTTGTAACTGCTATGGATACTAATCCGTTAGCAGCTCAGCCTGAGTTGGTTATCAATGAACAGCAAGATGCGTTTGTTGCTGGTTTGGATGTGCTTTCAACTCTGACAGACGGTAAGGTTTACGTTTGTAAATCTGGCACCAGTCTACCTCGTTCTTCTCAGTCAAATGTTGAAGAGCATGTTTTTGATGGCCCTCACCCAGCTGGTCTAGCTGGCACCCACATGCATTTCCTATACCCAGTAAATGCAGAAAGCGTGGCTTGGAGCATCAACTACCAAGACGTTATTGCGTTCGGTAAGTTGTTCCTAACTGGTGAACTTTACACGGATCGTGTTGTATCTCTGGCTGGTCCAGTAGTAAACAACCCTCGCTTAGTTCGTACAACTCAAGGTGCAAACCTAGAAGATTTGACTGATAGCGAGCTAATGCCTGGTGAAGTTCGTGTGATTTCTGGTTCAGTACTGACAGGTACTCATGCAACTGGTGCTCACGCTTACCTAGGTCGTTACCATGTACAGGTTTCTGTATTACGTGAAGGTCGTGACAAAGAACTGTTTGGCTGGGCTATGCCTGGTAAGAATAAGTTCTCAGTAACCCGTGCTTTCCTTGGTCATATCTTCAAAGGTCAGTTGTTCAACATGACAACAACCACGAATGGTAGTGATCGTTCAATGGTGCCAATTGGTAACTATGAACGTGTATTGCCATTGGATATGGAACCAACTTTGCTACTTCGTGATCTATGTGCAGGCGACGTTGACAGTGCTCAAGCACTGGGTGCGCTAGAATTGGATGAAGAAGACCTAGCATTGTGTACCTTTGTATGTCCTGGCAAATACGAGTACGGTGCGTTACTTCGTGAATGCCTAGATAAGATCGAGAAGGAAGGGTAATTTTCATGGCTCTTAAAAAGTTTCTTGAAGACATCGAGCATCATTTTGAGCCTGGCGGTAAACATGAAAAATGGTTTGCCCTGTACGAAGCTGTTGCAACAGTTTTCTACACGCCAGGTCTTATCACAAAGAAAAGCTCGCACGTTCGTGATAGCGTTGACTTAAAACGTATCATGATCATGGTTTGGTTCGCGGTATTCCCAGCAATGTTCTGGGGTATGTACAACGCAGGTGGCCAAGCTATTGCAGCACTTAACCACATGTATGCTGGCGAGCAGCTAGCAGCCGTTATCGCAGGTAACTGGCATTACTGGCTAACCGAAATGCTTGGCGGCACTATTGCAGCTGATGCAGGGGTTGGCACTAAGATGCTACTGGGTGCGACCTACTTCCTACCGATTTACGCCACAGTGTTTATTGTTGGTGGTTTCTGGGAAGTGTTGTTCTGTATGGTGCGTAAGCACGAAGTTAACGAAGGCTTCTTTGTTACTTCTATCTTGTTTGCGCTAATCGTTCCGCCAACGCTGCCTCTATGGCAAGCGGCTCTAGGTATCACATTCGGTGTTGTGGTAGCGAAAGAGATCTTTGGTGGTACAGGTCGTAACTTCCTAAACCCTGCACTGGCTGGTCGTGCTTTCCTATTCTTCGCTTACCCAGCTCAAATCTCGGGTGACGTAGTCTGGACTGCTGCTGACGGTTTCTCAGGTGCTACTGCGCTTAGCCAATGGGCTCAAGGTGGTAACGGTGCTCTTGTTAACACAGTAACCGGTGCTCCTATCACTTGGATGGACGCGTTTATCGGTAACATCCCAGGTTCAATCGGTGAAGTATCGACTCTTGCCCTGATGATTGGTGCAGCGATGATCGTTTACATGCGAATCGCTTCGTGGCGAATCATTGCTGGTGTGATGATCGGTATGATTGCAACCGCAACGCTGTTCAACGTTATCGGTTCTGATACCAACCCAATGTTCAACATGCCATGGCATTGGCACCTAGTTCTAGGTGGTTTTGCATTCGGTATGTTCTTTATGGCGACAGACCCTGTATCCGCTTCATTTACCAATGGTGGTAAATGGTGGTACGGCGCGCTAATCGGCGTGATGTGTGTACTTATTCGTGTGGTTAACCCAGCTTACCCAGAGGGTATGATGCTGGCGATTCTATTCGCGAACCTGTTTGCACCTCTGTTCGACCATGTAGTTATCGAGAAGAACATCAAGCGGAGACAAGCACGCTATGGCAAGTAATAACGACAGCATTAAAAAGACGCTGGGTGTTGTTATCGGGTTGAGCCTTGTTTGTTCAATCATCGTATCAACAGCCGCTGTTGGTCTACGCGATCAGCAAAAATCTAACGCTGTACTAGATAAGCAAACTAAGATTATCGAAGTTGCTGGTATTGATACAGCGGGTAAAAAGTACCAGAGCTATTCGCTGAGTACATCGAACCTCGCTTGGTTGACTTCAACACTGGAAACTTTGTTGCAGAAGCAGCAGATGGTTCTACCGCTGAGAATTATGATCAGCGTAAAGCTGCAAAAGATCCTTCAGAGTCAGTTAAACTTACTGGTGGAGAAGACAAGGCGAAAATCATCCGCCGTGCTAACACGGGTGTTGTATACCTAGTGAAAGACGGCAATGACGTGTCTAAAGTTATTCTGCCAGTTCATGGTACTGGTCTATGGTCTATGATGTACGCATTTGTTGCTGTTGAAACTGACGGTAATACGGTGTCTGGTATCACTTACTACGAACAGGGTGAAACCCCTGGACTCGGTGGTGAAGTTGAAAACCCATCATGGCGTGCTCAGTGGGTCGGTAAGAAACTGTTTGACGACAACCACAAGCCAGCAATCAAGATTGTTAAAGGTGGCGCTCCAGAAGGTTCAGAGCATGGTATCGACGGCCTTTCAGGTGCAACACTAACTGGTAACGGTGTTCAAGGTACATTCGACTTCTGGTTAGGCGATATGGGCTTTGGTCCGTTCCTAGCAAAAGTTCGTGACGGAGGTCTGAACTAATGTCTAGCGCACAAAACATTAAAAAGAGCATTATGGCGCCGGTGTTGGATAACAACCCAATCGCGCTACAGGTTCTTGGTGTATGTTCTGCTCTTGCAGTAACAACTAAACTAGAGACAGCGTTTGTAATGACACTAGCGGTAACGTTTGTAACTGCGTTGTCAAACTTCTCTGTATCTCTAATCCGTAACCACATTCCTAACAGTGTGCGTATTATCGTTCAAATGGCGATCATCGCGTCACTTGTTATCGTGGTAGACCAAGTGCTGAAAGCATACTTATACGATATCTCTAAACAGCTATCGGTATTCGTAGGTCTGATCATCACGAACTGTATCGTTATGGGTCGTGCTGAAGCATTCGCTATGAAGTCTGCACCTGTGCCATCTCTCATCGATGGTATTGGTAACGGTCTTGGCTACGGTTTCGTTCTTATCACTGTTGGTTTCTTCCGCGAGCTATTTGGCTCAGGCAAACTATTTGGCATGGAAGTGCTACCTCTAGTGAGCAATGGTGGTTGGTATCAGCCAAACGGTCTGATGCTTCTAGCCCCATCAGCATTCTTCCTCATCGGCTTCATGATCTGGGTGATCCGTATTCTGAAACCAGAACAAGTAGAAGCGAAGGAGTAAGGGCGTCATGGAACATTACATTAGTCTATTAGTTAAATCGATTTTCATCGAAAACATGGCTCTGTCTTTCTTCTTAGGTATGTGTACATTCCTTGCAGTATCTAAGAAAGTTAAGACTTCTTTTGGCCTTGGTGTGGCTGTTGTTGTGGTACTGACTATCGCAGTTCCGGTTAACAATTTAGTTTACAACCTCGTACTGAAAGAAAATGCTTTAGTTGAAGGTGTGGATCTTAGTTTCCTAAACTTCATCACCTTTATCGGTGTAATTGCAGCACTAGTACAGATTCTAGAGATGGTGTTAGACCGCTTCTTCCCACCTCTGTACAACGCGCTGGGCATCTTCCTACCGCTGATTACAGTAAACTGTGCGATCTTCGGTGGTGTATCTTTCATGGTACAACGTGACTACAACTTTGCTGAATCAGTTGTTTATGGCTTCGGTTCAGGTGTGGGTTGGATGCTAGCTATCGTTGCTCTTGCAGGTATCCGTGAGAAGATGAAGTACTCTGACGTGCCCCCTGGTCTTCGTGGTCTTGGTATCACTTTTATCAGTGTAGGTCTTATGGCGTTAGGCTTTATGTCTTTCTCTGGTGTTCAACTGTAAGTCGGGTAAACCGCAACAATTAAGGAATAGTCAATGGACATTATTCTTGGTGTAGTGATGTTTACTCTGATCGTACTTGCGCTAGTACTAGTGATTCTTTTCGCTAAGTCTAAGCTTGTACCAACAGGTGACATTACAATTTCTGTAAACGATGACCCTTCACTGGCGATCGTTACACAGCCAGGCAGTAAGCTTCTGGGTGCTCTAGCTGGTGCTGGTGTATTCGTATCTTCTGCTTGTGGTGGCGGTGGCTCATGTGGTCAGTGTCGCGTAAAAGTTAAATCAGGTGGTGGCGATATCCTACCTACCGAGCTTGACCATATTACTAAAGGTGAAGCACGTGAAGGTGAGCGTCTAGCGTGTCAGGTTGCAATGAAAACTGACATGGACATCGAACTCCCTGAAGAAATCTTCGGTGTTAAGAAGTGGGAATGTTCCGTTATCTCTAACGATAACAAAGCGACATTCATCAAAGAACTTAAGCTACAAATCCCAGATGGCGAATCAGTACCTTTCCGTGCTGGTGGTTATATCCAGATTGAAGCACCAGTTCACCACGTGAAATATGCTGACTACGATATCCCTGAGGAATACCGTGAAGACTGGGACAAGTTCAACCTGTTCCGTTACGAGTCCAAGGTAAACGAAGAGACTATCCGCGCTTACTCAATGGCGAACTATCCGGAAGAAGAAGGCATCATCATGCTGAACGTCCGTATCGCTACACCGCCGCCAAACAACCCAGACGTACCACCAGGCATCATGTCTTCGTACATCTGGTCTCTGAAAGAAGGCGATAAGTGTACGATTTCTGGTCCATTTGGTGAATTCTTCGCGAAAGACACTGACAACGAAATGGTATTCGTTGGTGGTGGTGCAGGTATGGCGCCGATGCGTTCACATATCTTTGACCAGCTTAAACGTCTGAAGTCTTCACGTAAGATGTCATTCTGGTACGGTGCTCGTTCTAAGCGCGAAATGTTCTACGTAGAAGATTTCGACGGCCTACAAGCAGAAAACGACAACTTCGTATGGCACTGTGCTCTATCTGATCCAATGCCTGAAGATAACTGGGATGGCTACACTGGCTTCATCCACAACGTACTGTACGAAAACTACCTGAAGGACCACGAAGCGCCTGAAGATTGTGAGTACTACATGTGTGGTCCACCAATGATGAACGCAGCTGTTATCGGCATGCTAAAAGATCTTGGTGTTGAGGATGAAAATATCCTACTCGATGACTTTGGTGGTTAGCCACTAAGTAATTGAAATCTATGGCTGACTCGTAAGAGTCAGCCTTTGTTTTTTCCTGCTATGAATTTTACAAATGGCCATAGTCGATGTGCTCTGAAACAGAGTCATGTGCTATTTCTGTTTCTCTTATAAGGAGTCTAACAAGTGAAAAAGTGGCTTGTTGCATTTGCTTCTCTATTGGTTCTTGCTGGCTGTGAAAAGCCCGTAGAACAGATTCATTTAAGTGGTCCGACAATGGGCACGACTTACAACATAAAGTACATAGAGTCTGAGGGTAACCCATCACCTGAAGTCCTACAAAAAGAAGTTGACCGCTTGCTGGAAGAAGTGAACGACCAGATGTCGACTTACCGCAAAAATTCCGAATTGAGCCGCTTCAACCAAAGCCAGACATCAACGCCATTCGAAGTGTCACCACAGACTGCCACGGTTGTGAAAGAAGCGATTCGTTTAAACGGTCTTACTCTAGGAGCACTTGATGTGACTGTTGGCCCATTGGTCAATTTATGGGGCTTTGGGCCTGAAGCGCGTCCTGAAGTTGTGCCTACGGACGAAGAGCTGGCAGCACGTAAAACCCACACTGGTATTCAACATTTGACTGTGGAAGGTAATCTGCTGAGTAAGGATATCCCAAACTTGTATGTTGATCTTTCAACCATTGCAAAAGGTTGGGGGGTAGACGTGGTTGCGGACTATATTCAATCACAAGGCATCCAAAATTACATGGTAGAAGTCGGTGGTGAGATGCGCCTCAAAGGCATCAATCGTGAGGGCGTTAAATGGCGTATCGCAATTGAAAAACCATCTGCTGATGAGCGTGCTGTGCAGGAGATTATCGAGCCGGGTGATATGGCAGTTGCCACTTCGGGTGATTATCGTATCTATTTTGAGCGTGATGGTGTACGTTACTCGCACATCATTAATCCTCAGACCGGAAAACCAATCCGTCATAAAGTGGTGTCAGTGACTGTGCTGGATAAATCGTCGATGACTGCTGATGGTCTAGCGACAGGATTGATGGTACTTGGCGAAGAGCAGGGAATGAAGATAGCCAACGAGAATAATATCCCTGTGTTTATGATCGTTAAGACCGAAGATGGATTTAAAGAAATGGCATCGGAAGCGTATAAGCCATTTATGAACAAATAATACCAAGTGAGCATGTTATTATGAGTACATTTCTGATTACTTTCGGCATTTTTATTGCCGTTATCGCAGCCATGTCTGTCGGCTACATTTTCCAAAAGAAAGTGGTAAAAGGCAGTTGTGGTGGTCTTGGTGCTGTGGGTGTCGACAAGGTATGTAATTGCCCTGAACCGTGTGATGCTCGTAAAAAACGAGAAGCTCGCGAAGCTTTAAGAGCAGAAAAGATTGCTGCTCGTGAAGAAAAACTGGCAGCGTGGGAAAAAGACCGTATTGCTTAATCGACCATAAAGCCCGGAGTTCAATCCGGGCTTTTTTTATTCTGTAGCAATGATTTGATTGCGGCCGTGTTCTTTGGCGACATAAAGACAATCGTCTGCCAATTTAATTTGCTGTTCCAAGCTACCTTCTAAACTACATACACCAATACTGATCGTTAGCGTGATGTCTTGACCATTATGCTTAATGATTGAATTCTCTATTCTCTGGCGCATTTTTTCTAGGCGAGTGATAAACTCATCCAGTGTTGCGTAAGACTGAACGCAAAATTCCTCTCCTCCAAAGCGCACAACCACATCTTCTGGAAAGTAGATTTTCAATATATTGGCAATGGTCTTTAGTGCAGTATCACCACCGTCATGACCGAAGGTGTCATTGACGGATTTAAAGTGGTCGATATCCAGCATCGCGATGTATCTAGCGCTGCCTTCAGTACAGGATTGATTGAACAAAAAACGTCGATTCCACAGCCCGGTTAAGGTGTCTTGATTAGCCAACTTATAAAGCTCGTCAGTGGCTTCTTTCATATCAAGGAGTTGATTGACTCGGCAAAAAAATTCTTCTTGGTTAAACGGTTTGTGCAAAAAGTCATTAGCGCCAGCTTTCAGAAACCTAGCGGTTAGCGTTCTATCCCCGCTGCCTGACAAACCAAGAATCGCAATGCTGTTTTTGTCGTACATTTGCCTTATCTCCCGCGTCATAACAATTCCGTCTTTGCTCGGCATATCATGGTCGGTAATGATGAAGGTAATATCCGGGGTTTCTGCGAGTTTGTGCAGTGCTTCAGAACCGTTTTGCGCTTGCGTTGTACGAATGTATTGATGTTCGAGCAATTGGGCGACGTGTTTACGCACTGTTGGTGAGTCGTCCACTACGAGTGCGTGATGTCTGACATTGTTCATTAGACGATTGGCTAGTGGCAGAAGATAGGAAACTGATGCCATGCTGTCTTTGAGAAGGTAATCCATAACACCCTTGGCGATAAAGCGCTCACGAATCTTATCGCTAAAAGTGGCGGTGAGTACGATAACCTTTTGTTTATTATCCAAAACAAGATCAATGACTTCACCGTCCTGAGCATCAGGCAAGCAGTAATCCAGCACGGCAAAATGGAAGTCACGATGCTCAGAGAGAGCTTTCTGAGTTTCTGCGTACGATTCACATCCTATGACATCACAGCCAATAGAGCTCAATTGTTGCGTCAAATATCTGCGATAAGCACGGCTGTCTTCGACCACCAACACTTTATGGTTCACCTGAGTCCTCCTTATCGCATCCTATAAATTAATAATAACTGCATATTTTGATACTTCTATTAGAAAGTCGGAAAAAAGTGTTGCTCTTCGTGCCACAGTTGGCGAGTAGAGAGAGAAAAGTTATACTGTATTTATGTACAGTTCTTGTGTGTGTTTATGTCCGACGAAAAAGTAAGAAAGATCATTCATGTTGATATGGACTGCTTTTATGCGGCGGTGGAGATGCGTGATAATCCAAGTTATCGTGGAAGGCCACTGGCTGTTGGTGGGCGTGAAAAACAACGTGGCGTTCTGAGTACTTGCAACTATGAAGCGAGAAAGTTTGGCATCCGCAGTGCGATGCCCACAGGCCAAGCGTTGAAATTGTGTCCTCACCTACTGGTCGTCCCTGGCCGTATGCAGGTGTACAAACAAGCCTCTCAGCATATTCGTGAGATTTTCTCCCGTTATACGACACTCATTGAGCCTCTATCCTTGGATGAAGCCTTTTTGGACGTGACAGAGTGTCAACAGTGTTATGGCTCAGCGACGTTAATTGCAGAAGCCATCCGACGAGATATTTTTAATGAACTGCAACTGACCGCATCGGCTGGTGTTGCTCCAGTCAAATTTTTGGCAAAAGTTGCATCGGACATGAATAAGCCCAATGGGCAATATGTGATACCGCCTGACAAAGTGCAGCAAGTTGTCGATAAGCTACCGTTAGAAAAAATCCCTGGAGTGGGAAAGGTAAGTTTAGAAAAGTTGCATCAGGCCGGTTTTTATCTCTGTGAGGATGTTAAAAACAGTGATTATCGCGAACTGTTATTGCGCTTTGGTCGATTAGGCGCTTCTCTGTGGAAAAAGAGCCATGGTATTGATGGGCGAGAGGTAGTCGTTGAACGTGAACGGAAGTCCGTAGGTGTCGAGCGGACGTTCAGTGAAAATATCAGTACTTATGACGAGTGTTGGCGCATGATTGAACACAAGCTCTTTCCTGAGCTGGAAACACGACTGATCAAAGCCTCTCCTGATAAAGCGATTATTAAGCAGGGTATCAAACTCAAGTTTGCCGACTTCCAGCTCACGACAATTGAACACATACACCCTGAACTTGAGCTGGATTATTTCAAAGGTCTGTTGCGTGATATCCTTAAACGTCAGCAAGGACGCGAAATTCGATTGTTGGGCTTAAACGTGATGCTTAAACCCGAAGAGCAGACCAAGCAACTGAGCTTTTTCTGACGTTAAACTACAGCGCTTCTATTTCACTTAGTACTTGCTGATATGGATGTTCACTGAGTTTGCCAAACCCAGCTAAGCTGCGTGCTTTGACTTTGGTAAACCAAGGGGTAGCTATGCCGCACAGGAACTTCGTTTTGAGGTTGTTGGATAGTGGTGAGGCGGATTTACCTTGTAGAGGAGCCAACCAGTCAGCAATCTGTTGGCGTTCTAGCTGTGGGTGTGTCGTATTAGGCCAAGCATGCTGTTCTCCACGACATACGCTGCAATGACCACACGCCTCTGGAGCTTGGCTGTCTGAAAAGTAGTTTGCCAGTGCTTTACTCAAACAGTGTTTGGATTTAAACAGTGCTAAAAGATTGTGAATACGTTTGACGTCACTGAGTTCTTTACTTCTAAACAGTCGCCAAAGCTGCTCACTGAGATCCTCGATAGACTGTTGAGGTGGGCTTATCCGATACACTTCTGTCATTAACTTACTTTCCAGCTCAATCCATCCGTTTTGATGGAAATAATCCAGTGCGGCGACGGCACGCGAGCGTTCGCCTTTATAGCTTTGCCACAGAGCATCAAAATCAACCTGACACCACAGCCTAGCTTGTGGTGAACAGTGAAACAGTGCTTCGCTAAATTGGCGTCTCTCGCCATCAAAGTGGTCAATGATATCTTGCTTAGGCCTGATGAATTTGAAGCGATAATCGGCGAAGTAACTGTATTGGGCTGTGATAACCTTAGCCATCTCCATGTACACGAGCAATGTTTTCAACGGAAGCTGACGAATATTACTGTCAGAGGAAAGACGAGAGATCACCACTTCCCAGCTGTGCTCTGACGTAATCGCTTGCTGAATGACGTTGTGGATTTCATCGTATTCAGGCGTATCTCCGTAGACAAAGTTTTCCAACGTACACACACCGTCCTCGTTGGCGAGCAAAATACATTGTGAAGTTTGTCCGTCTCGACCTGCACGGCCAATTTCTTGCGCATAGTTTTCAATTGATTTAGGTAAATCAAAATGAATCACGCGGCGGATATCTGATTTATCTACTCCCATGCCAAAAGCAATGGTAGCGGCAATGCAATCTGTTTGACCAGACATAAAATCCTGTTGAATTCGTTCTCTGGTTTCACTATCTAACCCCGCGTGATAGGCCTCTGCTTTAACGCCTTGTTCAGTGAGTAGCTTGGCTATAAATTCGGCACTGTTCTGCTGGGTCACGTACACAATGGTCGGTAACTTTGGATCTTGGTTGATGACGGACAACAAGGCGTCCTTTTTTTCGTGCTTGCGAACAGGGCATGACTGAAATGTCTAGATTAGGTCGATAAAAACCAGTGACCGTAATGTCATGCGGCGCTATGTTGAATTTCTTACTCATGTCATCCAATACCGCTTGCGTTGCCGTCGCGGTTAAAAGGAGAACTTGAGGAATAGCGAGTTCTTGTTGAAACTGAGGAAGCTTTAGGTAGTCAGGGCGAAAATTGTGTCCCCATTCTGAGATACAGTGTGCTTCATCGATAACCAATTGCGAGATACTAATCTGAGATAAAAAGTGACGAAAACGCTCATTTTTCAATCGTTCGACAGAAACCATTAGGATCTTCACATCGCCATTACGCACTTGCGCCATGATCCGTTGGGTTTCTTCCTTGCTTTGGCTGGAGTTGAGAGACGCTGCTGCGATCCCTTTGCTATGCAAGAACTCGAGCTGATCTTTCATTAAGGCTAGTAGAGGAGAAATGACCAAGGTCAGATGTGGTAAACATAAAGCAGATAGCTGATAACAAAGAGACTTTCCTGAACCAGTCGGAAAAATAGCCGCACAGGACTTGCCGTCCAAAACCTTGTCTATGACTTGATATTGCCCGTCTCTAAGTTGTTCAAAGCCAAAAGCGGTACGCAATGTAGCGTGAATTTGATCTTGGTTGCCTGATGTTTGCATTTGCCTATTACCAGTATGACGAAAGTGCCTGACATAGTATTCTAGAGGTATTAAGAGGGGAGGAACATGATTTTAGTATGAACAAATTGGAGCTATTGCAAACTATTCTATCTTCCATGCAACAATCCCTTGAGGTCGCCCACCGTGCGACTCAACGCGCAATCGAGTCTGCTACTGATGAAGAAACGGTTCCAGAACACAAGTATGATACCTTGGCGCTTGAGGCATCCTACCTTGCCCATGGACAGGCAATGCGTGTACAGGACGGCGAGCGAAATCTTAGTGTCATGGGTCAACTTAAACTACCACAACAATCAGAGCGAATCACTCTTGGTAGTCTGGTTTGTTTGATTGATCTGGAAGATAAATGTCGATGGTTTTTTGTTGCCCCTTGTGCGGGTGGTTTGAAAGTTCAGCACAAGCAACAGGAAGTCATGTTGGTCACATTCGATTCACCACTTGGCTTTGCGATGAAGGGTAAGGTCATGGGGGATGAAATAGAGTATCAGGTCGCGACAACTACCTTTAACTATGAGGTCGATACAATAATTTGACACAAGTGCTTTGGGTTTTTGTTAGGGTAGCGAAGAGTCAATATGGTGAGATTAAAATGAAACGAATTCTAATGACCATCCCGTTGCTTGTGATGAGTCAAGCGTACGCAGCTCAGTGTCAGGTCGATTTGAAAAATGGTATCCGCCTCAATGGTGAGACGTTAGAGATCCATCAAGTCAGTGGTGACAGTGCGATCGTGAATGCCGATAACACCTTGACGATTCATGGTGAAGTCATCCCTTTAGATGCGTCACAGCAGCAAGCAGTCGCTGACTATCGCAGCAATTTAAATGATTACTTGCCACGAGCAAAGCAGATTGCTCAAAATGGTTTGGCTTTGGCGAACGATATCATCGATGATGTTGGCCAAAGTTTCGATGCACCGGAAGCTTTCGATAGTGTGAAAGCCTCCATGCAGAAGTTCTACGCTGATATTGAAGCCCGTTATTATCAGAATGGCGATTTGGTATTACCAGCCGACAGCTTTCGCTCACTGCGTGAAACGTGGGCGGAAGATTTTGAAAGTGCGAAGAAGCTGTTCAATGAAGAGTTCATCACCAGCGCATTCAATGCGATGTCGGAAAAAATGAAAGCGGAAGGCGGTCTGAACCTGACAGAAATGACAGACACCATGAGTGAGCTAAAAGAGCGAATTGCAAAAAGACTTGAAGCACACTCCGTTGACGTGGAGAAACAGAGTCAGGAATTTTGTGACTCACTTGATAACATGGTAGAGCAAGAGCAGGAATTGCATAAAAAAATTCCACAGCTAAAAGATTATCAGATTTTCACTATTTAACGCCCGATAAGAGAAGAGCGCCAAACGGCGCTCTCTTTTTTATTGGCTGTTATTCATCTGGGTTAGCTTGTCGCCAACAGGACCTGAGAAGATGAACCCATCGTGCTCATCCCAGTTAATTGACCAGGTCATTACACCCGCATAGTTAGGATAGTTAAAGGCAGGAGTGACTGAGCCACAGCGGGTGCCTTTAGTTAGACAATCCAATGCATCAAGAATATTCTGAGTCGGTGCTTGCCCTGAGTTCGCTGAGCTAGGGCCTGATGGCAAGCCGATAGCGACTTGATCATCTCGAAGCGGCGCAAACAGAGTGCCATCGGCTAACTCAAAACCTTCAATCAGCATCTTAGATTGGGCCACCATCATATCGATAGAACCTTCAGCAGCGCTACCTTGCGTGTAAGGATTCGGCAGGCCACCATTGTTGTATAGCTGTACGTGGAGAAGATCTAGTGTACTGCGTGTATCGTTAATAATAGGAATGTAGGCGCCCCAAATACCGCTGTAAGCGACGAACCCACCTTGAACATAAGGGTGCTCTGGCGCCATTGTCAGGTACATATCTCCGCCCATGTTTTGCTCGATTTGGAGCAATGCTCGACCTAAACGCGCTTGAATTTGCGAGCCATGAACCAGATTAGAACCACTCTCTAAATCTACATCGAGACCGTCGAACCCCCACTCCTTGATGATGTCAGTCAAGCTAGAGACAAAGTTGGCTTCATCCTGAGCAGTATTGAGTGTAATCGTGCCTTCTGCACCACCAAGAGAAAGGACAAACTTCTTACCTTTAGCTTGTAGTGCCGCCATGTCTTGTTTGAACTGAGCTGGGTCAAGTGCAGCACAACTGCTATGGATATCACCAGAGTAAAGGTTAAAGTGGACGGTACCATCGCTGTTGCGATCATTCTCGGCAAATGCAATGTCGATAACATCCCAAGCTTGTGACATATCTGCCAATCGCATTGGGCACCCTGCACCGTTGACGAAGTTATGCCAGTATCCGATCAACTTGTGCGTTTTTTCTGTCTGTTCTTCGACAGATATTGTCGCAGCATCGGACGTCACTTCGCTGTTGGTTGAATCTATGGCTTTGGCTGCTACGGTATAACGACCTACTGCACCTGCGGTCCAGTTAAAACTGTATGGTGCAGTAGTATCGGTACCGACAGTGGCTCCGTTGACTAAGAAATCGACCTGCTTCACGCTGGCAGACAGCGATGTTGCATCGGCGGCAAACTGGACCGATTTACCTAACCCGACGGTTTGGCCCGGGGCTGGTGATGTCAGTGCAACTACTAAGTCTTGGTCACTGACTGTTACCGAAACCATCGCTTCGCCCGTGTTGTTTTCATTGTCTGTCGCGACGGCTTTGAGGCTATTTAGGCCAATTTGAGTCGCTGTCCAACTCACTGAGTAAGGTGGCTGTGTCACTACACCTAGGCTGTTATTGCCTGCGAAGAATTCGACTTGGTTTATTGTCCCATCCGAGTCTGATGCGTCAGCAGAGAAACTGACCGTGCTGCCAGCGAGCAATATTTGATTGTCACTAGGGTGAGTGATGGTTACCGCTGGTGGAGCCGCGCAAGCACCTAACCCCGTCCAGGCTTGCTCCCAATAATCTCCTTGTCCTGGCTCATAGGCCCAATCAGCAGTTGAAGAACACCAACCAGCGATGTCACAACGGTATTTTTGATTATGGTTCTGTACCAGCTGCCCCGTACTGTAGTTGGACCCTGCGGTATAGGTTGGTAGCCCTGCACAGCCACCTGCTGCCTTGCTGGCCACAACCATTGATACCTCTTGTGTTGAAGTGGTTTGGTTACCGTTGTCTGTGGCTTTGGCTTTGATGTTATGAGTGCCACTGACTGAAGTCCACGTGGCTTCATAGGGTGCGGATGTATCGCTGGCAATCAATTGTCCATCAACAAAAAATTCGACCTTATCAACGCTGCCATCGGTGTCGGAGGCATTCGCGCTTAATGTGAGAAGGTCGCCGTCCGTTAATTGCTCGCTGCCTGAAGGGCTAGTTAAAGTGACCGAAGGAGGGATCGGTTCGTTAGCTAAGGTGACGCTGATTGCAATCTGCGTTTCTGATGTTGCGCTTTCATTGTCAGTGGCAATAACGGAAATGGTGGTTGCACCTGCGATCGCTGTCCAATCTGCTTGATAAGGTGCTTGTGTGACCGTCGCGATGTTCTGACCATCAACCAGGAAGATCACTTGAGCGATGCTGCCATCGCTATCACTGGCGGAAGCTTGTATCGTGGTGGCTGTGCCTTCGGGGATCTCAGCGTTATTGACAGGAGAAACTATAGATACTGCTGGAGCGGTGTTACCACTGCCAGTGTCGCATTGTCCAAGGTCTTGCCATGTTTGCCAATCCCCAGAATTTCTGACGGGGTCATTGCCCTGTGTCCAATGACTGGCTTGATAAGCATGATTGGATGTCTGAACTAGATCTCCAGATGTGTATACCGTATTGCTATCCCAAACCTCCAAGCCAATGCAGTCATAGGCGTGTGCTTGGTAGCTTAGCCCTAATGCTGCGACGATGGTAACTCTGAGCAGATTCGAACCCATTTTTCTCTCCTTAATGGATGTAGTAAACCAACTCATAACCAATAGCGAAGATGCTGATCTTTTCCCGCTAACTTAATGATTATTTGGATTTTATTCGTTGGATATCACGATGAAAATTGTCTGGATTCTTTCATTGCATTGGTTGTTCGGCACACTTCACGCTTCAACCTTCCCTTACTCATTGGTTAAAAATGCTTTGTATCAATTAATGTACAGCTTAATTTTCTATTTATTTGTCTAAATCTGGTTACTTAATACCCTTATGGCTGGAGTGAATATGAATTTTGTAATATCGTACTAGTCAACTAGTTTATTGGTGCAAGTTAAGCGGTATGGCACAAGCAGACAATTTTCAAACACGTGAGCACTTTGGCTCTCGTTTAGGCTTTATTCTAGCGGCAGCAGGTGCTGCGGTTGGTTTAGGCAATATTTGGGGCTTCCCAACTCAAGCTGCCAGTAATGGTGGTGGAGCCTTTCTATTGGTATATCTAGTGATGATTTTGCTGGTGGCGTTTCCCATGTTGGTGGTTGAAATGGCGATCGGTCGTCATGGTCAGGCCAACCCTGTTGATAGCATGCGCTCTCTCAGCTCTAATCCACTCGCTAAAAAGGTCGGTGGGTTTGTTGGATGGATAGGTTTAAGTGTCCCAAGCGCAGTGTTGGCGTTCTACAGCATTGTAGGCGGTTGGTTGATCTGTTTTTTGTTTGGTGCTGTGGCCGATGTGGTAGGCATTCAAGCCGCAAGTGCTTGGTTTAAGGGATTCAGTGTTGAACGTAACCTGTTTGGCACCCTTGTTTTCTACGTGCTGACAATTCTCATCGTACAGGGTGGGGTCAAACAAGGTATCGAAAAATGGTCGACGCGCTTGATGCCTGCTTTGTTCATTCTATTTGGCTTGTTGTTCATTTATATCATGACTCAATCTGGTGCGATGGAAGGACTTAAGCATTATCTTGTCCCAGATTTTGACAAGGTGATGGACCGAAAATTGATTCTCGCAGCCATGGGGCAGGGCTTCTTTTCTCTGACCATTGGTGGTTGTTCCATGTTGATTTATGGCTCTTACCTCAGCAAGAAAGAGAACTTGCCGAAAATGGCAATGAATGTGACTCTGGTAGATACTGCGGTTGCTTTTATCGCGGGTCTAGTAGTGATGCCCGCGATGTTTGTGGCGATGCAGAAAGGTGTACAGATCTATGCTGAGGATGGTTCTCTGCTCAGTTCAGATACTCTGGTTTTCCAAGTATTGCCTTTGATGTTTGATAGTCTTGGTTTGTTGGGCCAGCTGTTTGCGACTGTGTTCTTCCTACTACTCACGATTGCAGCACTGACTTCTTCCATCTCTATGCTGGAATGTCCAGTTGCGCTAGTCGGTGAACGCTTCAACACTAAACGCAGCACCACAAGCTGGGTTCTCGGTGGTTTAATTGCTTTAGTGAGTATCATAATAGTATTTAATTTTGGTGCTCTATTTGGCTTGATTGCCACAGTTGCAACGCAGTACCTTCAACCTGCTGCAGCGTTACTCTTCTGTTTGTTTGGTGGCTGGGTGTGGAATCGCCACTCGAAAATTAAAGAACTCGAGCAAGGCTACCCGGAATTTACGCAAGGTTGGTTCGGAAAGCTGTGGCCAGCTTACGTCAAGTTTGTCTGCCCTGTATTGGTTGCCACGGTGATCTGGGCGTCTTTCGGTTAATCAACTTGATAAGCGATACTTGAAGAAAAAACCGCTTACATCAAACAGGGTGTAAGCGGTTTCTTGGTTAAGATGAGAATTGAATTTGACCTGTTGTCAGTGGCTCGAGGTCAGCGTCGTTCACCTCTTCAATAAACTCTTCTACAACTTGTTCCACTTGTTGGGCGTCTTCAACAAAATAAGCCAGATGAAATACCGCATCTCCTTCATTCACTAATGGCAGAGTTTGCTGGCCAATCACAATACCGCCCTTATGGGCTTTTAGCTCAACTTCACTGTGTCCCAGCGGTGCGCTTATGAAGGCCAATGTTTGGCCTTTTACTACCTTTTCTCCCAGTGTCACTACCGTACGTAGAATCCCATCGCTTTCTGCTCGTATCCAACTGGTGGACTTGGCGATCACGGGTTCTGGAAGCTTTTTACGACTTGGTCGTAACATGCCAATGGCTTGCATTACACGTTTCACGCCAATAAAACCGGCACTGATGCAAATGGGCTCAAATCGCAGCGCTTCCCCTGCTTCGTAAGTCAACACTGGGATCCCAAGACGCTCGGCCTCACTGCGCAGTGAACCATCTCTTAAAGGAGCATCAACAATGACAGGTGTGGCAAAGGCCTGTGCAATTCGCAGTGTTTCAGGGTTGCTTAAGTCCGCCCGAATCTGCGGTAAGTTAGTGCGATGAATCGCGCCAGTATGCAAGTCGAGAATATAGTCACAACGTTTTGCCACCTTATTGAAGAAAGCACTGGCCACTCGAGAAGCCAGCGAACCTTTTTCACTGCCAGGAAAACAGCGATTCAGGTCGCGTCTATCTGGCAAGTAACGAGATTTATGAATAAAGCCAAACGCGTTGACGATGGGCACTGCGATCACAGTGCCTTTCAGTTTTTGTGCATCAATGGTGTTGATTAACTGACGAACTATTTCAACGCCATTGAGTTCATCACCATGGATAGCGGCATTAACCATCAGAGTTGGCCCTGCAAACTTCCCATTGATGATTTCGATTGGGATCGACAAAGGGGAATGGGTATAGAGTTTTGCTGACTCTAGTTCAACCACCTTTCTTTGTCCCGGCGAGATTTGCTCGCCGAGAATGTCAAACACATGATTGTCTTTAGCCTTTGCCACGAGTTCTGGTCCCTTTGGTTGAGGCATTTTTCGCGATAAATTCAACGATCATGCCTGCAATGTCTTTGCCTGTTGCGGCCTCAATTCCCTCTAAGCCTGGTGAAGAGTTGACTTCCATCACCAAAGGCCCTCGCTCTGATCTTAGTAGATCGACCCCAGCAACGTTTAGCCCCATGATCTTTGCTGCAGCAATCGCCGTACGACGCTCTTCTGGTGTGATTTTGATGAGTGATGCGCTGCCACCACGGTGCAGGTTAGAGCGAAACTCGCCTTCTGCGCCCTGACGTTTCATGGCTGCGATCACCTTATCGCCAATTACAAAGCATCGAATATCAGCGCCACCCGCTTCCTTAATGTATTCCTGAACCATGATATTGGCCTTAAGTCCCATGAAAGCTTCGACAACACTTTCTGCTGCTTTACGTGTTTCCGCTAATACCACGCCAATGCCTTGAGTGCCTTCAAGTAGTTTGATCACGACTGGAGCGCCGCCGACCATGTCTAGCAAGTCTTTGACATCATCGGGTTTGCTAGCAAATCCGGTAACTGGCATGCCGATCCCTTTACGAGACAGCAATTGCATAGAACGCAGTTTGTCGCGTGAGCGCGTAATAGCCACTGACTCGTTGACTGGGTAAACACCCATCATTTCAAATTGGCGCAGTACCGCCGTGCCGTAAAAAGTCACGGATGCGCCAATGCGTGGAATGATGGCATCAAATCCTGACAACTCTTCGCCTTTAAAGTGAATCTCAGGTTTGTCAGAGTTAATGTTCATATAGCAGCGTAGTGCATCGATCACTTTAACGTCGTGACCACGTTTCTGACACGCTTCGATCAAACGCTTGGTTGAGTAAAGGTTGGCGTTGCGAGACAGAATACCGATTTTCATTGTTGGCTTTCCTCGAAGGGGACTAAAAACGATTTAGCAGGGTCGACAAGCATGCGATGGTGCATTGCAGTGCGGCCTAACAACATGCGAAACGCCATGTTTTCACGATTGGTTAACGTCAATTCCGCTTTCCAACTTTGCTGACCGAGTTGAATTGTTGATTCAATTACATAGCGTGTTTCCTCATGGCCTCCAGAATCGCGCACAATACGTTGGTCGATGACCTTGGCTTCGCACACCACCTTTTTTGAAGTATCACGCTGTAAAGGGTGAATCCAGAACCTAACCCACAGCTCAGCCTCCTTATGGAAGCTCTCGACTTTGAATGCGTGCAGACAAGAAGTTCTGGCTCCGGTATCAATTTTCGCCTTGATTTTTTCTATACCTAACTCAGGAAGGCTCAGGGTTTCTCGCCAGCCTACTAGCAGTTTTTCGTTCATTGCATGTCATTTACATTGAGGAAGTCATCAAGATGCTCTGAGAACCGAGCATCCCCGATATATAAGGATAGCGTGTATCTGTTATAGGGGTTGAAGTGGGCAAGATGGATTGCCTATGGCGATTCAACGGCGGCGACTGTATCAGCGAGAGGTGAGGTTGACTAACGATTTAATTTCACCGTGACGACAAAACTTGATTATCAACGTCGGTAGCAAAAAAGCCAGCAGTTTCCAGCTGGCTTTTGACATGTTTTTCTATAGGACGAGCGGGTTAGGCTTTTTCCGGAATGGCTTCCAGTAGCGCGACCATTTGATCCCAGAATAGGGCAACCGTGTCGATTTTTACTTTCTCGTCTGGTGAGTGTGGGAATTTGATCGTTGGGCCAAATGAAACCATGTCCATGTTCGGGTACGGTTCTTTAAACAGGCCACACTCTAGACCTGCATGGATGACCATGATGTTTGGTTTATGGCCGTAGATACCTTCGTACATGTCACGGAAGATAGCCATGATTTCAGAGTTTGCATCTGGCTTCCACCCTGGGTATGCACCAGAGAAAGCAATCTTCGCCCCTGCCAGTTCCGCTACGGATGTCAGCATACTTTCAACTTGATGACGACCTGAGTCAATCAATGAACGAACTAGGCAAAGTACGTTGATCTTATCACTCTCTGTGGTCACAACGCCCACGTTCAGAGACGTTTCAACCACGCCTTCGATCTCGTCACTCATGCGGATCACACCGTTAGGGCAAGCATTCAGTGCAGCGATAAAACGTTGCTGATCAGCAATGGCCAGCACTTGCTCGCTAGTTTCGATGGCTTCGTTGAATGAAACGATGTCTGTTTCTATTTTTCCTAACTCTTGCTTCAGCAAGTCAGTGTAGAAGTTGAAGAGTTTAGCCAGCTTCGCTTCGTTTTCTGCTGGGATAGCGACAGTTACGAATGCTTCACGTGGAATCGCATTACGCAGGCTACCGCCACGGAATTCAACCAGACGTAGATCCAGCTCTTGTGCGTGACCTGCTAGGAAACGAGCGACAAGTTTGTTGGCGTTACCACGACCAGTATGGATATCACAACCAGAGTGGCCGCCTTTCAGGCCTTTCAATACGAGTTGGCGAGTTACGTAGCCTGCTGGGATCGCTTCGCGCTTGATGTCGAATGTCATTTCGCCATCAATACCGCCCGCACAGCCCATGTAGACTTCGCCTTCTTGCTCTGAATCGGTGTTCAGCAGAATCTCACCTTCTAGCCATCCGGCTTCCAGACCAAAGGCACCAGTCATGCCTGCTTCTTCATCAATAGTCAGAAGTACTTCAATTGGGCCGTGTTTGATATCGGTAGAGGCGAGTACTGCTAGGCAAGATGCCATACCCATACCGTTGTCTGCACCTAGAGTGGTCCCTTTTGCGGTGACCCATTCACCGTCTATATAAGGCTGGATAGGATCTTTAGTGAAGTCATGATCCGTGTCTTCGTTCTTTTGCGGCACCATATCGATGTGCGCTTGAAGAACTACGCCCTTCTTGTTTTCCATGCCAGGTGTGGCTGGCTTTTTAATGAAAACATTGCCCGTCGGATCGCGACGGACATCTAGGCCTTGCTCAGTCGCCCAGCCCACAATGTATTGAGCGAGCGCTTCTTCATATTTAGAAGGGTGAGGGATAGAGCAGATCTTATCGAAAAACTGCCATAATGGTGCAGGTGATAAGTTGCTGATTTCAGAATGGAATTCAGACACGGATGACTCCTTAATCATAATAATGCCAGATCTTGTTAGGAAACTTAGTCAATTAAACGAACAAAAAACCAAATCTGACCTATTGGGTAGAGAGGCACAGAATAGCACTACCTAAGGTTAGGTAGTAGTCAAAGCAGAAACGAAATGTTTCGCTGCCATCACAGAACCTAGATTCAATCATTTTGCTATGTGAGTCTGAATTCTTATTGAGTGTAATAAAAACAACATCCAAATTAATATTTGTGTAATTTAATTACCAAAATCATTTGATCTTGGTCATTTATTGAAATTTGTGTGACTTTTATCACCTTTATTGTTGTAATTAATTTTCTTTAGGGTATATTAGTAACCAACTTCGAAAGCGAAGAGAAAATGCTCAAAGGATGAGTCCGATTTGTCGCCTCCAAGGAACCGAGAAATCAATATTTGTTATCTGTTTTCATTGATTTAGAAGGTGATAGTTATGAAAGGTTTACCAAGTGCAGCGTTCTGGATAAACAACTCTGTTTACACTGGCAATTTTGCATACCCAACGAGCTTCGGTTACTAATTCCGAACTTGTGACTCTCGAACAAGTTTGTTCACCCCTATAATTGGAATTTTATTACAGCTCACAATTTGCTGACATGATTCAACCGCCACTCAATTTGAGTGGCGTTTTTTTATCTGTTGAAAATAACGCCTCCAATGGCATGGTTTTCTTATTTTCATCAGTTTTGCTTCGCATTATTCGCGTAAACACATATCCAACCTCGCTCCAGCGCTTTTTCTTCAATGTAAGTTTACGACATGGTTGAAAAAATCACCCTTCAAAAACTCATAGATGCATCGCCGTTATTCATTGAGCTAACGGGATTTTTTACCAATGTTCCTTTAGGTAGAGCATTTGAGTTCGAGTTTTATAGATAGAAATATTGATTAGAGTCCTAATTCTATCTGGAATTTGCCATTTGTAGACTTTATAATCCCGCCAATCGATTACGCAACCGTTTACTTTTACCCTTTGGAATTCGATTATGTTCGAAAAAATATTCAAGCTCAGTGAACACGGAACGAATGTAAAAACTGAGATCATAGCCGGTATGACAACTTTCCTTACTATGGCTTACATCATCTTTGTCAATCCGGCGATTTTGGCTGATGCCGGTATGGATCGTGGTGCTGTTTTCGTCGCGACCTGTCTCGCGGCCGCTATCGGCTGTTTCATCATGGGCCTTGTCGCTAACTACCCAATTGCCCAGGCACCGGGAATGGGGCTGAATGCCTTTTTCACCTACGCCGTTGTTCTGGGTATGGGCTATACATGGCAAGTCGCTCTAGCAGCAGTATTTGTATCCGGTGTGCTATTCATTCTACTGAGTGTGTTTAAGATCCGAGAGTGGATCATAAACTCCATCCCACTTTCTTTGCGCACGGGTATCTCTGCGGGGATTGGTTTGTTCTTAGCATTTATCGCGCTAAAGAATGCAGGCATTGTGGTTGATAATCCAGCCACGCTTGTTTCTCTTGGAGCGATTACTTCACTACCTGCGGTATTAGCCTCAATTGGTTTTTTCTTAACTATCGCACTGGTTCACCGTGGCGTAAAAGGTGCGGTGATGATCGCTATTTTGGCGGTTACGGGCTTAGGTCTGGTGTTTGGTGATGTGCAATGGGGGGGATCATGTCAACCCCACCAAGCATTGCTCCGACCTTTATGCAGTTGGACTTCTCTGCGGTATTTGAGATCGGTATGATTTCAGTGGTTTTTGCTTTCCTTTTCGTCGACTTATTTGATACTGCTGGCACGTTAGTCGGGGTATCTCAAAAAGCTGGTCTGATGGATAAAGATGGTAAAATCCCTCGTCTAAACAAAGCCCTTCTTGCTGATTCGACCGCGACTTCAGTGGGGGCTCTTTTGGGGACGTCCAATACGACCTCTTACATTGAGAGCGTATCGGGGGTTGCCGCTGGAGGTCGAACAGGTCTAACGGCGGTTGTGGTTGGTATTTTGTTCCTTCTTGCTCTTTTCTTCTCGCCATTGGCTGGTATGATCCCTGCCTATGCAACAGCTGGTGCGCTATTTTACGTGGCGATTCTTATGCTTTCTGGTCTGGTGAGCATCGATTGGCGAGACCTGACAGAGGCGGCACCTGTTGTTGTTACCTGTTTGTTGATGCCTCTGACTTTCTCTATTGCGGAAGGTATTTCTCTCGGTTTCATCGCTTATGCGGCAATCAAGTTATTCAGTGGTAAAGGTCGTGATGTTTCCCTCAGTGTATGGGTGATGTCAGCAATCTTTATCTTCAAGTACATTGTTGCTTAAAGAACTTCATTAAGGGGTCGAACGTTCTGCGCTAAGTGGAATGGACTGCCCCTCAACTTTTATTATTAGGTTTAGAACAATGAGTAAGAAATTCATTATTACTTGGGATCAAATGCACAGTTATTGTCGTGAGCTTGCTGAGCAGCAAATGCCGGCAGAGCAGTGGAAAGGTATCTGGGCCGTAAGTCGGGGTGGTCTTGTTCCAGGTGCAATTCTCGCTCGTGAACTAGGTATTCGTTATGTTGATACCATTTGTATCTCTAGTTATGATCATGATCACCAACGTGATATGAGCGTCTTGAAAGCACCTGAAGGTGACGGCGAAGGTTACTTAATCGTCGAAGATTTAGTGGACAGTGGTGATACCGCTCGCAAGCTGCGTGAACTGTATCCGAAAGCAAAATTGATCGCAGTATGTGCGAAACCATCTGGTGCTGCTCTCCTTGATGATTATGTGGTTGATATTGCACAGGAAACATGGATTGAACAGCCTTGGGATATGTCGATTCAGTACGCTGAACCGATCAATCGCAAGCAAAAATAACCTTTCCTGAGTGGTTCAATTAAAGTGAAATGGCCCTAAATGGGTCATTTTTGTTGGTTGAGCATTGGTTTTTTTCGCTTTCTGGAGGCTACCGTATATGTCTTTGGCCTCCTTTTATGACTTTTCGTAAGCCAATACTTCGAACCTTGATTCTTGTCTGACTTTTACCTCGCGACAGGTATACAATGTGGGAAATTATTCCCATTAGGTCATCTTATGTCTGAAGAAGTGAGCAAAAACCTCTCTGAAACCCTGTTCACCAATCATAAACAAGCCAAAGAAACCTCTGCGTTGACACAATACATGCCCAGCAGCCAGTCGATGTTGGATCAAAAGCGTGAAGAAGATGGCTTTAAATGGTATCGAAATCTACGTCGAATGCAGTGGGTATGGCAAGGTATAGACCCTATTGAACTCGAAGCTGTTCTCGCCAAGATTGCATCCTCAAAACATTCACGTACCCACGATGAGTGGCTGGATACCGTCATGGGCTATCACAGCGGTAATTGGACGTACGAGTGGACCAAGCTGGGTATGCAGCACCATAAACGTTCCAATGGATTGGCGGGTGAAAAAGCCGCAGATGAGCTGTTCAACGCTTCTTTGTGCTTTAGTATTGCCGGTTACCCGCACCTTAAGAATGACAACTTGGCGGTCCAGGCTCAGGTCCTTGCTAGTAGTGCTTATACTGAAGCGTCGAAGAAGACAAAATACATCGTTAAGCAGATAGAAGTTCCCTACCAGAACAAACGTATCTTGGCTCACCTTCATCTGACTAAAACAGATAAGCCACAACCCGTGGTAATGGTCAGTGCGGGCTTAGATAGCTTACAAACGGACATGTGGAAGTTATTCCGTGATCATCTCGCTAAGAAAGATATCGCCATGTTGACTGTCGATATGCCCTCCGTCGGACACAACAGCCACTGGACATTGACGGAGGACACTTCTTGTCTCCATCAAGCCGTATTGAACGAGTTATTCCACATTCCTTGGATTGATCACCATAGAGTTGGGTTGATTGGGTTCAGGTTTGGTGGCAATGCGCTGGTTAGATTGTCTTTTATGGAGCCAGACAAAATTAAAGCCTGTGTCAGCTTGGGAGCCCCTATTCATGATGTGCTTTCATCGCCGGAAAAGCTTAAGAAAATGCCGAAAATGTACTTGGATGTTTTAGCCTCACGCTTAGGGAAAAACGCCGTCGACGTCAACAGTTTGGCGGGTCAGTTAATGGCTTGGTCACTTAAGGTTCAAGGCATTTTGTCCAACCGTAAAACTAAGGTGCCTATTCTGGCAATGAGTCTCGAAAGCGATCCGGTTTCACCCTACAGTGACAATCAACTGGTTGCCTTGTTTAGTGATTACGGAAAAGCGAAGAAAATCAGTGCAAAAACAATTACACAAGGTTATGAGCAATCCCTCGATTTGGCGATTAAGTGGTTGGAGGAGGAGCTAATTAGATGACAAATCTAATAAATTAGGCAAGACTCATATAAGAGCAATACCCAAGCTAATTAGTCCTGTTTAACTTGCTCGTCATAATTACAACGAATAATCACAACAGATTTTGAATACGGAGATTCATTATGTCTGAACAGCCAAAGAATCCAACTCATTACCGTTTGTTGTCTACACTAAAGGCCATTGGCCCTTACCTCAGAGAGTCTCAATGTGAAGAAGGTCGCTACCTTTTTGATTGTCTTTCTGTGTGTGTGAATGACAAAAAATCGCCAGAAGAACGAGAGTTCTGGGGATGGTGGCTAGAGCTTGAACAAGAAGGGCAGACATTCGCAGCTCGTTACCGCACTGGTCTTTATGATGTTAAGGGCGATTGGATGGATGAAAAACTTCCGAAAAAGCCATAGAAGAAGTGTTTCGTACTCAAGAAGGTTTCCATAAAAAGCTATTAGAAACGTTGGAGACGGAATTCAATATGAGTGTCGATTTACACAAAGAATCGGTCGAATTCGTCTGATTTTTTCCTCATAACCATTTTCCCAAATAAAAAGGCGCTCAACGGCGCCTTTTCTACTTGTGAATTTGTGCTTTGATTGTTAAAACATCAGGTCCATGACCCAATTTGCCAGTGACATGTAAAGTTATGCAATCAGTAGGCTAATCGGTGAACTCTTTATTTTTCATAGCAGAAAGACAATGAATCAAAAATGCGGACAAGCGACACAGCGTCAAACTGTGGTTGTGAAACTGGGTACCAGTGTTTTAACTGGTGGCACTTTGGCGTTGGACAGAGCTCATATGGTTGAGCTAGCCCGCCAGTGTGCAGAGCTACAAAAATTGGGCCACTCTGTGGTCATGGTATCGTCTGGCGCAATTGCGGCTGGTCGAGAGCACCTCGGTTACCCCGCACTCCCTAACTCAATGGCGAATAAACAACTGTTAGCAGCTGTAGGCCAGAGTCAGTTGATTCAAACTTGGGAAGCGTTGTTTGGTATTTACGGTATTAAGATTGGCCAGATGTTGCTAACTCGTGCGGATATGGAAGATCGTGAACGATTCTTGAATGCCCGCGATACTATTAATGCGTTGGTTGATAACGATATCATTCCTATCGTTAACGAAAATGATGCCGTAGCGACCAGTGAGATTAAAGTCGGTGACAACGATAACTTATCTGCTCTAGTGGGTATTTTGTGTGGAGCCAACAAGCTGTTGCTCTTGACGGACCAAAAAGGGCTGTTTACCGCTGATCCGCGCAAAGATCCAAACGCTGAATTGATTAAAGAAGTGAAAACCATTGATGACACGCTACGCAAAATCGCTGGAGGCAGTGGCACAACGCTAGGTACAGGCGGGATGGCAACTAAACTTCAGGCGGCGGATATTGCTCGAAGAGCCGGAATTGAAGTGATCATCGCAGCTGGCAGTGCGCCTGATGTGGTGTTTGATTCATTAGGTGAAGCACCACAAGGCACCCGTTTTTTGCCCATTGAAGAAGCACTTGAAAGTCGCAAGCGCTGGATTCTGGCCGGTCCTGCTGCATCCGGTGATATTGTTATCGATGATGGAGCGGTGAAAGCTGTTATCGATAAAGGGAGCAGTCTATTGGCAAAGGGAGTGACTCACGTGAGTGGTGAATTTGCCCGTGGTGAGGTGGTGCGTGTGACTGATAAGAGCGGTGCTTTGGTCGCGCGTGGGATTTCCAGTTACTCAAGCCAAGACATGAGCAAGATAATTGGCAAGCACAGTAAAGATATTTTAGGAATTTTGGGTTATGACTACGGCAGCGAAGTGCTGCACCGCGATGATATGGTCGTCATTCAGGAATAATTGAGGTAAAGACAGTGGAACTGATTTCTATGGGGCAAGCTGCCAAAGACGCAGCTTTCCAACTAGCAACAGCATCAACGGTGCAAAAGAACCAAGCATTAGCGATCATCGCCGATGAACTCGAAGCCAACGCAGAAACTATTTTGGCAGCAAATGCCAAAGATATTGAACTGGGCCGTGGAGCGGGTTTAACAGAAGCGTTACTGGATCGTTTACTGCTTAACGAAGCGCGTTTGGCAGGTATTGCCAATGATGTACGTAACGTGATTAGCCTTAATGATCCTGTTGGCAGTGAAATTGACAGCAAAGTGCTGGAAAACGGCATGTCTTTATCTCGCCGTCGAGTGCCATTAGGGGTTGTTGGCGTTATCTATGAAGCGCGACCGAATGTGACCATTGATATTGCCGCCTTGTGTTTGAAAACGGGTAACGCAAGTATCCTCCGTGGTGGTAAAGAGACATTTTTCTCCAATATGGAACTGGTTAAGGTTATTCAGTCTGCCCTTGCTAAAGCAGAGCTGCCTGCAGCCTCAGTTCAGTATATTGAGAAACCGGATCGAGAGCTAGTTTCTCAGCTGCTTAAGCTGGATGACTACGTCGACATGATCATTCCACGTGGTGGTGCTGGCCTTCACAAAATGTGTAAAGAAAACAGCACTATCCCTGTCATTATCGGCGGCTTTGGTATCAGCCATGTATTTGTTGATGAGAGCGCTGATCTCCAGAAATCTCTGGAAGTCGTCGAGAATGCGAAAGTACAGCGCCCTTCGGCTTGTAACGCTCTGGATACTTTATTGGTTCACCAAGCTATCGCAGCCGAGTTTTTGCCAATGTTGAAAGCTCGCATGGAAGAGAAAGTCACCTTTGTTGCAGAGCCTCAAGCAAAGGCTTTGATGACCAATGCTAAGCAGATACGTGATAGTGGCGAAGGCGACTTTGATACGGAATGGCTCAGTTACACTCTTGGGGTCAAAGTGGTTAAGGATGTCAAACAAGCTATCGATCATATGCGAGTGCATAATGCCAGCCACTCTGATGCAATTATGACGAACAGTTTAGAAAACTCGGAGCTGTTCATTAATTCAGTGGGTTCTGCTGCTGTGTACGTCAACGCCTCTACTCGATTTACCGATGGCGCGCAGTTCGGTTTAGGGGCTGAGGTGGCGGTGTCTACACAGAAACTGCATGCTCGCGGTCCAATGGGATTAGAGGAGCTAACCAGCTACAAATGGGTAGGAAAGGCCAACTACCTACCGCGTAGTTAACAAAACTCAGTATTCCTATACGAAAAAGGGGCGATTTTCGTCCCTTTTGCTTTTCTTCACTTTACCAAATCCGCTACACTAGCTGCGATATACTCAAATGACTTCGTTTACGTGGTAACAACTTATCTCTAAAGGGTTTTTCGTTGGTAATTTTATCAACAAAGTGCCTTTGTTCGTTTCATCAACGTGCGTTAATCGCCAGAGGTTGTTTGAGTATATTATGGAGGTGATATGCATTGTCCTTTTTGCTCTGAGAATGACACGAAAGTGATTGATTCTCGTCTGGTGGCTGATGGTCATCAGGTTCGTCGTCGCAGGCAGTGCCTAGCTTGTAGCGAACGCTTTACCACATTCGAAACCGCTGAGCTGGTGATGCCTCGTGTGATTAAATCCAATGGAAATCGCGAACCATTCAATGAAGATAAAATGGTTGGTGGTTTACAGCGAGCATTGGAAAAGCGCCCCGTGAGCGCAGACTCTGTTGAACTGGCTATTAGTATGATCAAGTCTCAGCTGCGAGCGACTGGAGAGCGTGAAGTACCGAGTGAAATGATCGGTAATTTGGTTATGGATCAGCTTAAAGAACTAGATAAAGTCGCTTATATTCGCTTTGCATCCGTTTACCGTAGCTTTGAAGATATTCGTGAGTTTGGCGAAGAAATTGCCCGACTAGAAGATTAAAGGTTAAAGTAAAATGTCTGAATTCACTCCTCTAGATTATCAAATGATGTCGCGTGCGATTAAATTGGCGAAACGCGGCATTTACACCACGGCACCGAACCCGAACGTTGGCTGTGTTATTGCTCTTGATGACGACATCATTGGTGAAGGCTTTCACTATCGTGCTGGTGAACCTCATGCCGAAGTCCATGCACTAAAAATGGCAGGCGATAAGTCTATAGGGGCGACCGCTTATGTCACCCTTGAGCCTTGCTCTCATTACGGGCGTACTCCTCCATGCGCTGAAGGTTTGATCAAAGCTAAGGTTGCGAAAGTGATTTGCGCGATGGAAGACCCAAACCCACAAGTAGCAGGGCGTGGCATTAAAATGCTGCGTGATGCGGGTATTGAGGTTCAGGTTGGATTGTTAGAAAGCGATGCAATGGCTCTGAATTCTGCTTTCATCAAACGTATGAAAACCGGAATGCCATTTGTACAACTGAAAATGGCTGCCAGCCTTGATGGCCAAACCGCGCTGAGTAATGGTCAAAGTCAGTGGATCACTTCTCCTCAGGCAAGGCAAGATGTGCAACACTATCGTGCTCAAGCTGGCGCTATCTTATCGACAAGCAAAACGGTGATCGAGGATAACGCATCACTGAATCTACGCTGGTCTGAGTTACCTGAATCTGTGCAGGCTAAGCTGCCTGAAAGTGATGTGCGCCAACCTGTCAGAGTGGTGTTAGATCGTCAGCAACTGCTATCTTCCGAGCTCAAGTTCTATTCCACTGACGGTAAGCGTATTGTTGTCTCCGCACAAGGCGATATGGATCCTTTACTTAATGACTCAGAGCAAATCGATTTGACATCAGTATTTGCAAACCTAGTCTCCCATCACAATATTAATCACCTATGGGTTGAAGCGGGTGCCACTCTGGCAAGCAGTCTGATTAAAGAGGGCTTGGTGGATGAGTTAATATTGTACCTAGCACCTAAAATTATGGGCAGTGATGGTCGAGGGTTATTAGGTGCGCTTGGCCTAGAGTCGATGGCAGAGGTTATTGAACTCGATATTCAAGATATCAGGCAAGTTGGCCAAGACATTCGACTTGTAGCCCGACTTAAGAACAAAGAAGTGTAACTATGTTTACAGGAATTATTGAAGCTGTTGGTACGCTAACAGCGATTACTCCAAAAGGTGAAGATGTTAGTGTCACCGTTGAAGTGGGTAAGCTGGATATGTCAGACGTCAAACTCGGAGACAGTATTGCAACAAATGGCGTGTGTTTGACTGTGGTGGATTTCAATTCAACCAGCTACAGCGCAGATTTATCGTTAGAAACATTGAACAAAACTGGATTCACGGATTATCAAGTGGGTGGCAAGGTTAACTTAGAAAAAGCGATGTTGCCAACCACGCGCTTTGGTGGCCATATAGTGTCTGGTCACGTGGATGGCGTCGGTGAAATTACTGAACGTAACCAGGTAGGGCGGGCTATTGAGTTTTGGGTTTCCATGCCTGAAGAGCTATGCAAATATGTTGCTGAGAAAGGTTCCGTTACTGTGGATGGTATTAGCCTGACGGTGAATGCTCTACGCAAAAATGCCTTCAAACTTACGATAGTACCTCACACTGGAGAAGAGACGACCATCGCAGATTTCCATGTTGGACGAACAGTTAATTTGGAAGTGGACGTACTAGCGCGTTACATGGAACGTTTATTGACCAGCCAAAATGAGCAGCCAGAATCGAGTTTGACTATGGAATTTCTCCAGCAAAACGGTTTTGCATAAATTAGCGGATACCCAGCCTAGGAGCTGGGTTTTGACACAGAATCAAGTCGCCAAGTGCCCAGATAACAGGAACTAGAGAAATGCCAATTAGTACGCCTCAAGAAATCATCGAAGATATTCGATTAGGTAAAATGGTCATCCTGATGGATGATGAAGATCGTGAAAATGAAGGCGATCTGATCATGGCGGCCGAACATGTCACTCCTGAAGCAATCAACTTCATGGCGACTCATGGTCGTGGCCTGATCTGCCTTACGATGACCAAAGAACGTTGTGAGCGTTTAGGTTTACCGCCTATGGTCCAGGACAATAACGCACAGTATACCACCAACTTCACTGTTTCTATTGAAGCTGCGGAAGGCGTTACAACGGGAATTTCAGCAGCCGATCGTGCGCGCACTGTGCAAGCTGCGGTCGCAAAAGACGCCAAAGCGGCAGACTTGGTTCAACCTGGACATATCTTCCCACTTGCTGCGCAGGAAGGGGGCGTTCTCACTCGTGCTGGGCATACAGAAGCAGGCTGTGATTTAGCTCGTCTTGCTGGTTTAGAGCCTTCCGGTGTTATTGTTGAGATCCTTAATGATGACGGCACAATGGCTCGCCGCCCTGATTCAGAAATCTTCGCTGAGAAACATAATATTAAGTTAGGTACGATTGCTGACTTGATCGAATACCGCAACAACACAGAAACGACGATTGAGCGTGTTGCAGAGTGCAAATTGCCGACAGAATACGGCGAATTTGAACTGGTGACTTTCCGCGATACGATCGACAATCAGGTCCACTACGCCTTGTGCAAAGGCGACGTGCAAGAAAAAACACCATTGGTTCGAGTTCACCTTCAGGATACGTTTACTGATTTGTTGCGCAGCGACCGCAATGCGGAAAGAAGCTGGACGTTAGATAAAGCAATGAAACGTATTGGCGAAGAAGGTGGCGTTTTGGTGATTCTTGGTAATGAAGAGTCGACGGACCTGCTTATTCACCGAGTAAAAATGTTTGAAGCCCAAGATAAAGGCGAAGCGCCAACCTTAGCGAAGAAGCAAGGGACATCACGACGTGTTGGTGTCGGTTCGCAGATTTTGGCGGATTTGGGTGTACATGACATGCGTCTACTCTCATCCACCAATAAGAAATACCACGCTTTGGGAGGCTTTGGTCTTAATGTGGTTGAATACGTTTGTGAATAAGCAGACAGAAAACGACTAGGTTGGATAAGAAGGCAAAGGGTGATAAACCAATTGCCTTCTTTGTTTTTAACGCCGATCTGCTAATTGAGTAATGCTAAATTTCCATTAGATATTGCTCACAGATTTGTGCTAGAATCCGGCGATTCTCACTTGATGAACATAGTTAAAGGAAAGCTTATGAAAGTGATCGAGGGTGGCTTCCCAGCGCCAAACGCAAAAATTGCTATCGTTATTTCTCGTTTCAACAGTTTTATTAACGAAAGTCTATTGTCTGGTGCAATCGATACTTTAAAGCGTCATGGACAAATCAGCGAAGATAACATCACAGTGGTTCGCTGTCCGGGTGCGGTTGAACTTCCATTGGTCGCTCAGCGAGTAGCGAAAACAGGCAAGTTCGATGCAATCGTATCTCTGGGTACTGTTATCCGTGGCGGCACACCTCACTTTGACTATGTTTGTAGTGAATGTAACAAAGGCCTTGCACAAGTGTCTCTGGAATACAGCCTTCCAGTAGCGTTTGGTGTACTGACTGTTGATACAATTGATCAAGCTATTGAGCGCGCGGGAACCAAGGCTGGTAATAAAGGTGCAGAGGCTGCACTAAGCGCACTTGAAATGATAAACGTTCTATCTGAAATCGATTCCTAATGGGGGCCAGTGTGAAACCAGCCGCACGTCGTAATGCACGTCGATTCGCTCTACAAGCGATCTACTCATGGCAAATTACTAAAGAGAATGTTGCCACTATCGAAGAGCAGTTCTTATCTGGTGGTAAGTATGATGAAGAAGAGCATCATGCTGCTGAACCAGCGCTTGTTGCACCAGACACTGACGTTGCATACTTCCGTGACCTGCTAACAGGTGTTGTGCTAAGTCACACAGAGCTAGACAGCAAGATTCGTCCTTATACTGCTCGTCCAATGCAAGATTTGGACATGATGGAGCTGGCTTTGCTTCGTCTTGCTATGTATGAAATGACTCGTCGTGAAGATGTGCCTTACAAAGTGGTCATCAACGAAGCCATCGAACTAGCTAAAGTGTTCGCTGCTGAAGAGAGCCACAAATTTGTTAACGGTGTGCTAGACAAAGCCGCACCTCACGTTCGCAAAAAATAAGTCGAATTGATAAAAAAAGGTCAGCAAGTGCTGACCTTTTTTATGCCTAACGTTACATTGAGTACTATGTCTGGTGAATTTAATCTAATCGAAACGTATTTTGTTGGTCGTCAAGCATCACGTAAAGATGTTTTGTTGGCGGCTGGTGATGATTGCGCCTTAGTCAAAGTACCTGAGGGGCTCTCTGTCGCGATCAGCACAGATACGCTGGTATCAGGGACTCATTTTCTTGAAAGTGCCAACCCAGCTTGGGTTGCCCATAAAGCATTAGCATCCAACATCAGTGATCTCGCTGCCATGGGCGCAACACCAGCATGGGTGTCATTCGCGTTAACAATGCCTGAGCCCGATGAGGCTTGGCTGGCCCCTTTCTGTGAATCATTTTTTGAGCTTGCGGATTATTATGGGGTGCAGTTGATCGGTGGTGATACCACTAAAGGCCCGTTAAGTCTAACGCTCACGGTACAAGGATTGGTTGATCCAGATAAAGCACTACGTCGTGATGGGGCTCAAGTGGGTGATTGGGTTTATGTCACGGGTGATTTAGGGGACAGCAAAGCTGGTCTGGATGTAATCCTCAACTCGGAACTGAAGTCCCAGCCTTTTGCTCTGGAGTTAGAACAACGCCACTATCTCTCGACGCCTCGCGTTTTAGTTGGTCAAGCACTCCTTAATCTCGCCAGCTCAGCTATCGATATTTCAGATGGTTTGATTTCAGATCTGCAACACATTCTGAAACGTTCTTCTGTTGGGGCAAGCCTTGACGTCTCGCTATTACCTGTCTCTAATGCACTTATCCAATTTACGGGCACTTTATCTAAAGCTCAACAATATGCGTTATCCAGCGGGGAAGAGTACGAACTGTGCTTTACGGTACCTGAGCATAATAAAGGCTCCATCGAGAGCGCTCTTGCGCATTGTGGCGCTAAGATTACCTGCATTGGTCAAATACGACCACAAGGAACGTTTGAACTCCATAATAGCGGCCAACCGATTGATTGGGATCTGAGTGGCTATGATCACTTCAAGTAAACAGTATTAACTATGACTAACCCTTTAACTCTTATTTCTCTAAAGAATCCGTGGCACTTATTGGCAACCGGTTTTGGTAGCGGATTATCGCCAATTGTCCCGGGCACAATGGGCACCTTAGCAGCTATCCCTTTTTATTTACTACTTGTTCAGTTGCCATTGCCTGTATATATAGTGGCTGTCGTTGTCTCTTGCTTACTTGGAGTCAAAATATGTCAGGTAACTTCCGATGATATGGGAGTCCACGACCATGGTTCCATCGTTTGGGATGAGTTTGCTGGTTTTTGGATAACCATGTTGGTGGTACCATTATTTCAACTTTCAGTGACGGACTGGAAATGGGTACTGACTGGGTTCGTGTTGTTTCGTTTCTTCGATATGGTTAAACCATGGCCGATTGGTTGGTTAGACAAGCGAGTCCATGGCGGCTTGGGTATTATGCTGGACGATATCGTCGCAGGCGTGATGGCTGGAGTAGCTCTTTATCTCGTCGGTAAATACGCAGGCTGGTTGGTTTAAGGCGGATCCGGAAACGGCGTAAAAGCCTCGTCATTCCATAGACTGACGAAGGAAGGAGTAGGGAATCTCTTATCGCGTTCGGCTAGGTTTAAGAGGTCCCCAACTCGCTCGCCCCTCACTCTCGGGGATGCCAGTATCAATTGTATTGCCCTTGTCATTCCATAGACCGAAGAATGAGGGAGTAGGGAATCTCCTTCGCTTTTCGGCTCGCTTTAAGAGATCCTCAACTCGTTCGTGCCTCACTCTCGAGGATGACAGGTTCGTCATTAAAAATAAAAAGGGTTGGCACCGTGCCAACCCTTAACTTTTAGTGTCTGCGAAGTGACTTACTTCAGCTTCTCTAAATCCGCTTCAATTTCGGCAATCTTACTTGAAACCACTTTCTCTAAATGACGTAAGTCGGTAAGGATCTTCTGTTTGACATCGACTTCAGTGGTTTTCCCCGGTTTAGTTAGCTTATTCAGTTCATCTATCACTAATGTAAGGTTACGATTGATTTCAGTGACTTCTTTATACTTATGGCTGCCGCTGTCAACCAGAACATTCTTCACTTGACGCGGGTATTTGAATTTTACGCTTTTAGCGAATAATTCGCCCTTTTGTTTGTGAAAATAGATTTTTAACACATCCTTGTGCGCTTCTTGTCGTAATGAATAGCGCTCAATCTGTTTAGGATCCTGAATACCTAAACCAGTGAGGTGTGGGAACATAGGCTACCTCTTTGTGTTGATTAAAAACACCCTGCGCTCTTGTGCTCAGAGTGAACAAATATTGTTAACATCAATAATGTAGCAGTCTAACCACGTTGTAGATAGTTGATTTTTAGAACAGCTTTGCAACTTGTGGGCAAGATCGCTTACGGTGCCAGCTCGGCCACATTAGCGGTAAGACGTTCTCGAAGTTTAGTTTCTTGCTCTTCGGTTAACTTACTACCTTGCTCGCTGGTGATGATAAATAAATCTTCTGCCCGTTCGCCAATGGTAGTAATTTTTGCTGCATGGAGATGAAGATCCAAATCAGCAAACGTTGCTCCGACTGTGGCAAGTAAACCTGGTGTATCCAATGCAACGAATTCCATTAGTGTGCGTTTTTTGCTCTTTGTCGGCAGAAAATCTACGCAGGTTTTAACTTTAAAGTGCTGCAAATTTCTGGGTACACGGCGAGTTTTTATCTTCGTTGGTCGCCCATCTTGAAGTACGTGCATTAGATGTTTAATGACCGCTTTGTGGCGGCTTTCGTCAACCACTTGACCATGTTGATCCAGCACCATAAAAGTATCGAGTACATAACCATCTTTACTGGTCATAACCTGAGCGTCGTGAACATTAAAATTACGCCTATCCAGCTCGGCCACCACTGTTGCGAATAAGGCGTGCTGGTCACGGCTATAGACAAACACTTCCGTGCCCCCTCGGGTCGCTTTCTTTGAGATCAGTATTAAGGGTTTGGAGTGATCGTCATGACGAAGTAGGTGGGTACAGTGCCAAGCAATTTGTTTGTGTGTATGACGTAAGAAATAATCAGCCTTGAAACGTTGCCACAGTACTTCAATTTCTCGTGCGCTGAAGCCTCCTTTGCGAAGTAGGGCAGACGCGAGCTGTTGGTTATGACGAATACGATCTCGCACATCAACGGGGTTTTCCAAGCCTCTGCGCAGGGCTCTTTGGGTAGAATAGAAAAGTTCTGCCAATAGCGTTCGCTTCCAGCTGTTCCATAACTCTGGGTTAGTAGCGCAAATATCGGCTACTGTTAAGCAAACCAAGTACTCAAGATACTCTTCGTCACGCACCTTTTTGGCAAAATCAGTAATGACTTCTGGATCATAAATATCACGGCGTTGTGCAGTGACCGACATCAGTAAGTGATGCCTTACTAACCAGGCGACTAATTTGGCTTCAGGTTTCGAGAGCCCGTGGTCAATACAAAAGTTGTAGGCTTCTGTCTCGCCAATCACCGAGTGGTCACCACCACGTCCCTTACCTATGTCATGAAAAATCGCGGCGAGGATCAGTAATTCTTTCTTCTGAATACGTGGATACACTTCGCAGCATATCGGATGTTTGTCATAGTTGTTTGAATTGCCGAAAGTATTGATATGTTTCAGCAACCTTACACTATGCTCATCAACCGTGTAGACGTGAAACAGGTCAAACTGCATCTGGCCGACAATTTGACTCCACTGTGGCAAATAAGCGGCGAGAACACCGAGCTTATGCATCAAACTAAACGCTTTGTGTAGAGCGTTAGGATGACGGCAAAGCTCAATAAACTTTTCTCGTGCTTCAGGAATGGTATGTAGGAACTTATTAAGACGTCGCCGTGCCGTGCGGAGCTGACGTAGTGTCGGTGGCGCTACGCCTTCGATACTTGAGTCGTTGGCAATGTGCAGGAACATATCGAGAATGGTTTCTGGACGAGCTTGAAATAATGCAGGTTTGCGAGCTTCGATTAGGTGACCACGACGCTGAAAGTCTTCACTAAGGATCTCAGGTTGACACTCAATGCCATTGTTTAAAATAGCTTGGTCAAACAGTTTAAGCAGCATTTTGTTGAGTTCAGCGACACGTCTTAGCGTACGGTAGAACTCCTTCATCATCATTTCAACGCCGCGATTCCCTTCGCCTTCAAAGCCTAGACAATCTGCGACTTGAGCCTGATGGGCAAAGGTAAGGCGATTGTCGTACCTTTTCAGATGTAAGTGTAGTGCAAAGCGCACTCGCCAGAGATAATCTTGGCATTCAACGAGTTCACGATATTCAGCATCGGTTAAAAAGCCATATTTGCTCATTTCTAGCAAAGAAGTTGCACCGAAGTGACGGCGTGCTACCCAGCTGAGTGTATGAATATCGCGCAATCCGCCTGGTGTGGATTTAATATCGGGCTCGAGGTTATAAGTTGTATCATGATAACGAGCGTGGCGCTCTCGTTGTTCTTGAACTTTGGCTTTATAGAAGGTTTCGCTTGGCCAAAAAGATTCGGCGTGAATTTCCAATTTCAGTTTCTGGAACGTGTCTTCACAACCACATAGAAGTCTTGCTTCTTGGAGGTTGGTCGCCACAGTGAGATCGTCGCGACCAATAGCTGCACATTCTTCAACCGTTCGTACCGCATGGCCTATTTCGAGCTTAAGGTCCCAGAGTAACGTAATAAATTCACTGACTTTGTTGGCTAAAGCGTCGGGTAGGGAATGTTTAGACACCACAAGTATATCGATGTCAGACAACGGGTGCAGTTCCCCTCTCCCGTAGCCGCCAACGGCTACTAAGCTGATATTTGGTTTCTCAGAAAAACCAAAATGCTGCCAAAGCCGATTGAGAAGTAAATCAATGTAGTCTGAGCGCCCCAGCACAAGAGCTGTTACTGAATGATGACTGAGAAACTCTTGCTTTTGATAGAGATGAAATTGCTCAAGCTGAGACTTAAGAATACTAATTGAAATCTGCTCATCGGCAAACGTCAAAGGAGACTGAAAGGGCATACTGCAAATCCGTGCTAAACATCCATTAGATACCAATCTATCAAAACGGAGCAGATAAAAAAATATCCCCGATGATGTGGGGATATTTTATTGTACTCAGGTAGGTTAAACGTTGTTCATTATACGCGGTATAGTATCATCGCTGCGCAATGTCATGACTTCACAACCTGTTTTGGTCACCAGAAGGGTGTGTTCGTACTGTGCTGATTTTTTACCATCGCCCGTATAAACCGTCCAATCATCTTCCGCGTCAACTGTGACGCCAAACTTACCGGCGTTGATCATTGGCTCGATAGTAAAGCACATGCCTTCTTTCAGAACACGGCGATCATTGTTTTTGTAGTGGACAATTTGGGGCTCTTCATGGAACTCATTACCAATGCCATGACCACAGAAGTCTTTCACAATAGAGAACTTATTACGTGGGTTCTTTTTGTTGTTTTCCTTGATGTACTTTTCAATCGCAGTACCGATGTCACCGACAGTTGCTCCTGGTTTTACCTTGCGCATTCCTACATACAGTGCTTCTTGAGTGACCATACATAAGCGCTTATCAGCCGGAGATACATCGCCAACAAAGAACATTTTCGATGTGTCGCCATGATAACCTTGCGGTCGTACGCTGAGGTCAGCGTTTTCATCATTAGGAACAATGACAGTAATATCAACGTTGATAATGTCTCCATTTTTCAGAACGGCAGGTTTTGGCTGACCGTTGCTGCCCACTTCATCTTCTGATGCTGGGATACCGTGACACACAATATGATTGATTGAAGTACAAATGGATTTAGGGAATCCGTGGTAATCAAGAGGGGCAGAGTAAGCGCCTTTTTCGAGCCCATAGTCATGACAAATTTGGTTCAATTCATCTGTCGTTACCCCTTCTTTGATGTGAGGCTCGATCATTTCTAGGATTTCAGCGGCTAGTGCGCCTGCGATTCGCATGCGCTCGATTTCTTCAGCGGTTTTGATCTTGATTGACATCGGCTTTCTCTATTTCATTCAGTGGCACTCTATGGTGCGAATGGGCGCATTCTAGCAGGAACCGTGCATAATGAGAATGATTCTTCATGTAGTCCTATACGCAAATAAGCACGGAGATAGCCAGTCTGTGCAATGAATCATCGTTTTTTACTAGCCATGAAGGGCTAAAATATGGTATAAAGCGCGCCGGAAATGTCGTCTGTTCTCTCTGTTTGGTGAAACCATACGGCGAAGCTGATGACTTCCAACTAACTTATATCTTTAAATCACACACATTCCGTCACATATTCCGGGGTGCTGGGCAGAAACCCAGTCGGAGTTATGGGGGATGTGGAGGCCTAACCCCATAGAGGATTTTAAAATGGCAACTGTATCAATGCGCGATATGCTTAAAGCTGGTGTTCACTTTGGTCACCAGACTCGTTACTGGAACCCAAAAATGAAGCCATTCATCTTTGGTGCTCGTAACAAAGTTCATATCATCAACCTAGAAAAAACGGTACCAATGTTCAACGACGCTCTAGCTGAACTAGCTAAAGTTGGCGAAAAGAAAGGTAAAGTTCTATTTGTAGGTACTAAGCGCGCTGCATCTGAAGCTGTTAAAGAAGCTGCTATTGCAAGCAACCAGTTCTACGTTAACAACCGCTGGTTAGGCGGTATGCTAACAAACTACAAAACTGTTCGTCAGTCTATCAAGCGTCTAAAAGACCTAGAAGCACAGTCTCAAGACGGTACTTTTGACAAGCTAACTAAGAAAGAAGCTCTAATGCGCACTCGCGAAATGGAGAAGCTAGAGAAATCTCTTGGTGGTATCAAAGATATGGGCGGTCTACCTGACGCTCTATTCGTAATCGACGCTGATCACGAGCACATCGCAGTTAAAGAAGCAAACAACCTAGGTATCCCAGTTTACGCTGTAGTTGATACTAACTCTAACCCAGATGGCGTTGACTTCGTTATCCCTGGTAACGATGACGCAATCCGTGCGGTACAGCTATACCTAAACGCTGCTGCTTCTGCAGTAACTGAAGGTCGTAACAAAGATGTTGCTGCAGCTGCTGAAAAAGACGGTTTCGTAGAAGCTGAATAATAGCGGCTCCGCGTCACACTTGGTTTATGTGCAATCTAGTTGCTACTTAAACTGAGTTATAGTTATCAGCAGGGGCCAAAATGTAGGCCCCTGTTTTTTACCAAATCCAGATTTAAACTGAGGAATAGAGAATGGCTGTTACTGCTGCTCTAGTTAAAGAACTGCGCGACCGTACTGGCGCAGGCATGATGGAATGTAAGAAAGCGCTTGTTGAAACTAACGGCGACGTCGAACTAGCAATCGAAAACATGCGCAAATCAGGTGCTGCGAAAGCTGCTAAGAAAGCAGGTAACGTTGCGGCTGAAGGTGCAATCATCATCAAAGAAGACAACGGTTTTGCTGCTCTTCTTGAAGTTAACTGCCAAACTGACTTTGTTGCTAAAGATGGTAACTTCACAGCATTCGCAGAGAAAGTTGCAGCAGACGCTCTAGCATCTAAAGCTTCTGTTGAAGAACTAGTCGCTAAATTCGAAGAAGAGCGTGTTGCTCTTGTTGCTAAGATCGGCGAAAACATCAACATCCGTCGCGTTCAGTACGTTGAAGGTACAGCGATCGCTTCTTACCGTCACGGTGAGAAAATCGGTGTAGTTGTTGCTGGTGAAGGCGATGCTGAAACTCTGAAGCACGTTGCAATGCACGTTGCGGCTTCTCGTCCTGAGTACGTAAACCCAGAAGACGTACCTGCTGACGTAGTAGAAAAAGAGAAAGCTGTTCAAGTTGAAATCGCTATGAACGAAGGTAAACCAGCTGAAATCGCAGAGAAAATGGTTGTTGGCCGCATGAAGAAATTCACAGGCGAAATCTCTCTGACTGGCCAAGCTTTCGTTATGGAACCTAAGAAGTCTGTAGGCGAAATCCTGAAAGAGCGCGGTGCTTCAGTAGCTACATTTGTTCGCCTAGAAGTAGGTGAAGGTATCGATAAGGGCGAAGAAATGAGCTTCGCTGACGAAGTAGCAGCTGCTCAAAAAGGTTAATCCTTAGACCAGTGCATAAAGTTTAGACCGTAGCCAAGGCTGCGGTCTTTTTACGACTGGCGTTTAAACGATTAACCGTGATGAATGGGTAAGAAGTCAGTGTTTCTAGAGTAGAAAATGCACTTTTTGTCCATCCATGACTGTTAATCAACAACAACTCTCTTTTGGAAGGTAAACTCCATGACTACGAACCCTAAACCAGCGTATCAACGTATTCTGTTAAAACTGAGTGGTGAAGCACTTCAAGGCGAAGAAGGTTTTGGTATTGATCCTGCGATCTTGGATCGTATGGCTCAAGAAGTAAAAGAACTGGTTGAACTGGGTGTTCAGGTCGGTGTGGTTATCGGGGGTGGTAACTTGTTCCGTGGTGCAGGGCTTGCTGAAGCGGGTATGAACCGCGTTGTCGGTGACCACATGGGTATGTTAGCAACAGTAATGAACGGTTTGGCGATGCGTGATGCTTTGCACCGTGCCTACGTCAATGCTCGTGTTATGTCTGCAATCCCACTAAAAGGTGTGTGTGACGATTACAACTGGGCAGATGCAATCCGCGAACTGCGCCAAGGTCGTGTTGTTATCTTCTCAGCAGGTACAGGTAACCCATTCTTCACAACCGATTCTGCTGCATGTCTACGTGGAATTGAAATTGAAGCTGACGTAGTTCTAAAAGCGACAAAAGTTGATGGTGTATTTACGGCTGACCCAGTAGCCAACCCTGACGCAGAGCTGTATGATAACCTGAGCTACGCAGAAGTTCTTGATAAAGAACTAAAAGTGATGGATTTAGCAGCATTTACACTGGCTCGTGACCATAAAATGCCAATCCGCGTATTCAATATGAACAAACCAGGCGCACTACGTCGCGTGGTAATGGGTGAAGCAGAAGGCACTCTGATTAGTACTGCTGAATAATTCATTCAACCGCAGCGTGACTAATTCATGCTGCGGCATTGCCTTTTGAAGGATCCTGATTAGGCTTTCTTCTAAAAAGAATGACACATTAAGGTGATATTGTGATTAACGAAATCAAACAAGACGCTCAAGAGCGCATGGAAAAAAGCGTAGAAGCGCTAAAGAACAATCTTTCTAAAGTACGTACAGGTCGTGCTCACCCAAGCCTACTTTCTGGTATCTCAGTAGAGTATTATGGTGCACCAACACCTCTAAATCAGGTGGCAAACGTAGTTGCAGAAGATGCTCGTACATTGGCCATCACAGTATTTGATAAAGAGCTAACGCCAAAAGTTGAAAAAGCGATCATGATGTCTGACTTAGGCCTAAACCCTATGTCTGCAGGTACGATTATTCGCGTTCCACTTCCACCGCTAACGGAAGAGCGTCGTAAAGATCTCGTTAAAATCGTTCGTGGTGAAGCTGAGGGTGGTCGTGTGGCTATCCGTAATATCCGTCGTGATGCGAACGGTGAGCTAAAAGCCCTACTGAAAGACAAAGAAATCTCTGAAGATGAAGATCGTAAAGGTCAAGACGAGATTCAGAAAATCACTGATGCAGCTGTTAAACAAGTAGATGAAGTGTTAGCGGCAAAAGAAAAAGAGTTGATGGAAGTTTAATTCCATCTAGACTCTGGATACAGAGAACGCTGTGCTCGCAGCACAGCGTTTTTTTATGCTAATCTTTGTCCCCTGCTGGTAATCATAAATCCTTGTATGCAAAACTCTCAACTCTCACCAGAATCACTTCCTAAACACATTGCAATTATCATGGATGGCAACGGGCGCTGGGCAAAAGCCCAAGGTAAGCCGCGTGTGTTTGGTCATAAAAATGGCGTTGCTGCTGTCCGAAAAACTATTTCGACCTCTGCAAAATTGGGCATAAAGGCGATCACGCTATTTGCCTTTAGCAGTGAAAACTGGCGTCGTCCTGAAGAGGAAGTCGGTGTATTGATGGAGTTATTCATTACGGTTCTCTCGACAGAAATTAAAAAGTTACACAAGAACAACTTACGACTCCGTGTTATTGGCGACATGAGCCGATTTAATGAGCGTTTACAAAAGAAGATAGCTCAGGCTGAAGCAATGACTGCGGATAACAGTGGTATGGTTGTTAACATAGCCGCTAACTATGGTGGTAAGTGGGACATCGTAGAAGCAACGAAAGAAATTGCCACAAAAGTCGCAAATGGTGAGATTCACGCAGGCGATGTAAACGAAGAAATGATGACTCAGCATTTGACGATGTCAGATTTGCCAGAAGTGGACCTACTGATTAGAACCAGTGGTGAATGTCGAATCAGTAACTTTATGTTGTGGCAAATGGCGTATGCAGAAATGTACTTCACGCCAATTTACTGGCCTGAATTCGACGAAAACAGCTTAATTGAAGCAGTGACTTGGTTTGTTAATCGAGAAAGGCGATTCGGTTGCACCGGTGAACAAATCAAGGCATTGATGGAAAGCGACTAAAGGATCCAAGTTTGAAACAAAGAATTATAACCGCGCTTATCCTTGCTCCGATAGTGATACTTGGCATTTTTGAGTTATCTCTGCCCTTATTCATGGTTGCCATAGCGATCGTTACTGCTATCGGCTTTTGGGAATGGACTCAATTTGTTGAGTGTAAAGCGCGTGTTACAGCACTAATGCCAAGTGTCGTTGTGAGTGCGGCAATGCTGGTTTTCATTCCATTTGATGCCCTCAGCTTAGGTACAGTAACGGACAGCCATTTAGCTGTTCTCTTGGTTGGTGGGTTATGGTGGATTACATCTAGTTGTCTAGCGATTAGTTACCCCACTTCAGCCAAATTTTGGCAAAACTCGAACTTACTTCGCCACTTGTTTGGTATCTTGACACTGCTTCCTTTCTTTTGGAGTGTATTATTGCTTCGCGCCGAGGGCATTAACCAAGATACTTACCATGGTGCAAAGTTGGTGCTGTTTGTCTGCTTCATTGTTTGGTCTGCTGATAGCGGTGCTTACTTTGCGGGTAAAAGTTTTGGCAAACGAAAAATGGCACCGCATGTCAGTCCGAATAAAACCATTGAAGGATTAGTTGGTGGCGTTATTGCGGCTATTATCGTCGGTTGGGCGACTGCTTACTGGTTTGAAATTGAGTTTAGCAGCCCAATTGCGATGATTATGATTACATTGGTGACTGTAGTGATTTCGGTGTTGGGTGACTTGGTTGAAAGTATGTTCAAGCGTGTTGCTGGCATTAAGGACAGTAGCAATATTATCCCAGGACACGGCGGTGTATTGGATCGCATTGACAGTTTGACCGCGGCATTTCCAGTATTTGCTCTTCTTTATTTCGTTTTCTAGTTTTAGGCAGCCCTGAGTGCTGCCTGTTTAATTTTTACTGGTTTCTTACTATGCGTAAGCTCACAATATTAGGTGCAACTGGCTCGATTGGCGATAGCACTTTTAAAGTTATTGAACAGAATCCTCAGCACTTTTCGATTGTGGCCCTGGCTGCGGGTAATAATGTCGATAAAATGCGCCAACTTTGTCAGAAATGGCAGCCTAAATATGCAGTGATGTCCAGCGATAGTGCAGCGATGACGCTGAAAACACAGTTGCAAGAACTTAAAATTCCAACGCAAGTGTTAGCAGGTCAAGAAGCCATGTGTCATGTTTCTTCGTTTGACGAAGTTGATACAGTGATGGCGGCGATTGTTGGCGCGGCAGGTTTGCTACCGACAATGGCGGCAGTCAAAGCAGGCAAGCGCATCTTACTGGCTAACAAAGAAGCTTTGGTTATGTCAGGACAGCTTTTTATCGATGCGGTGAAAGCACATGGTGCTGAACTGATGCCTGTCGATAGTGAGCACAATGCGATATTCCAATGTTTGCCTGAGTCGATTCAGACCAATCTGGGCGGTTGTGATTTAAGTGAGCACGGCATCCAACATATTTTGTTGACTGGTTCCGGTGGTCCTTTCCGTTATAGCGATATCAGTACGTTATCAGCTGTCACACCTGAGCAAGCCATTGCCCATCCAAACTGGTCGATGGGACCAAAAATTTCGGTCGACTCTGCCACCATGATGAACAAAGGCTTGGAATACATTGAAGCTAAATGGCTGTTTAACACATGCCGAGAGCAGCTCAAAGTTTTGATTCATCCCCAATCCGTCATTCATTCTATGGTGCAATACAAGGATGGTTCGGTGCTGGCTCAAATGGGTGAGCCCGATATGGCGACACCAATTGCGCTAACATTGTCTTATCCAGAACGTGTGTCTGCAGGCGTTAAGCCTTTGGACTTCACCACTGTGGGTGAATTGACTTTCTTAGAACCCGACTTTAAACGTTACCCTTGTCTGAAATTGTCCATTGAGGCTTGTTATGAAGGGCAGCATGCGACTACTGCACTAAATGCGGCAAACGAAGTGGCGGTCGAGCATTTCTTTTCGCGCCAGCTCACATTCACTGACATTGCTGTTGTCAACGAGCGAGTGGTGGAGCAAGTTTGCTCTAACAATAATCATTCAGTTTGTGATAGCTTGGAAAGCATCTTAGAGCTGGATAAAATGGCGCGAGCGTTGGCCGTCGAAATCATTGAAGAGCGTGCATTATGACTGGGATATTGTGGAATTTCGCATCATTTATTATTGCGTTAGGTATTTTAGTTGCCGTGCATGAATATGGCCATTTCTGGGTTGCGCGCCGCTGTGGTGTCAAAGTCGAAAAATTCTCGATTGGTTTTGGTAAATCAATCTGGAGCAAAATAGGTAAAGACGGCACTGAATACAGTATTTCAATCATCCCATTAGGTGGCTACGTCAAGATGCTTGACGGACGTGTGGATGACGTGCCTGAAGAGCAGAAAAAGCATGCTTTTGATACGCAACCTTTATGGAAGCGAACTTCGATAGTAGCGGCAGGGCCTGCATTTAACTTTTTGTTTGCTGTATTTGCCTACTGGCTAGTTTTTATGATCGGCGTACCGGCTGTTAAGCCTGTTGTAGGGCAGGTTGAAGCGCATTCTATCGCTGCCAATGCAGGTTTAGAGCCTGGCATGGAACTAAAAGCGGTCTCTGGCGTCAAAACACCGGATTGGGAATCAGTCAATATGGGGTTAATTGCTCATATTGGCGACGATAAACTGACCATGACAGTCGCGCCGGCCAATGATATTGGCATTGAAGAAGTGAAGACGCTTGATTTAACTTCTTGGAACTTTGATCCTGAAGTTGAGTCTGCTATGTCAGCACTTGGCTTCAAGCCTTTTACTCCTGCAATCTCGACGACATTGATGACGATTTCAGAGGGCGGAGCGGGTGAAGCGGCCGGTTTACAAGCTGGGGATGTACTCATTGCGGCCGATGATGAACCTCTGACCAATTGGCAACAAGTGGTTGAACTGATTCAAGGTCATCCAAATCAAGCCATTGATTTGCAAATCGAGCGTTCTGGTGCGTTGATCAATCTAACGTTAACTCCTGACAGCCGTGAGCTAGCGAATAAGCGAACGATAGGATTTGCAGGAATCGTACCTGAAGTCGCAGAATGGCCAGAAAGCTATCGCTTCGAGCTTCAGTTTGGTGTAATTGAATCAGTCAGTAAAGCGATTGATAAAACTGGACAAATTATTGATCTAACAATCAGCATGTTGAAAAAGCTGATTGTGGGAGATGTTGGATTAAACAACTTAAGTGGACCTATTTCGATAGCAAAAGGAGCTGGAACGACTGCCGATTATGGATTGGTGTACTTTCTTGGTTTTCTCGCGTTGATCAGTGTTAACTTAGGTATCATTAACCTTGTGCCATTACCGATGTTGGATGGCGGACACTTATTGTTTTTTGCTATCGAGGCAGTGATCAGACGCCCTGTGCCTGAACGCATTCAGGAAATAGGGTACCGCATCGGCGGGGCAGTTATTTTCTCTCTGATGGCAGTGGCGATATTTAATGATTTTGCTCGTCTGTAGCTGGGCAAAGGTTGTAGTAAGGAATAACTAAAACAAATATGGCGATGAAAAAAATTCTGTTTGCAACGCTACTGGCAACAAGCGTTGTTGCAAACGGTGCCGAAAACTTTGTTGTTGAAGACATTCAAATTGATGGGTTGCAGCGCGTTGCGCTGGGAGCTGCATTACTTAAGATGCCAGTGCGCATTGGTGATACGGTTGATAGCCAAGACGTGTCGGATATTATTAAAGCTTTGTATGCATCTGGCAATTTTGAAGATATCAAAGTCTTGCGTGACGGTAATCAGCTATTGGTTCAGGTTAAAGAGCGACCAACGATTGCGAATATTTCGTTTTCTGGCAACAAGGCCATTAAAGAAGAGCAATTACAGCAAAACCTTGATGCATCGGGTATTCGAGTGGGTGAGGCTTTGGACCGCACCACGCTGTCAAACATCGAAAAAGGGCTGGAAGATTTCTACTATAGTGTTGGTAAGTACAACGCAACTGTAAAAGCAGTCGTAACCCCTCTTCCTCGCAATCGTTCTGACTTGAAATTCGTCTTCTCTGAGGGTGTGTCAGCAAAAATCCAACAAATCAATTTTATCGGTAACAAAGTCTTTACTGATGATGAGTTGTTGAGTCGCTTCAATCTTAATGTCGACGTCGCTTGGTGGAATTTTCTTTCTGATGATAAATATCAGAAACAAGTCTTAGCGGGAGACATTGAAGCGCTTAAGTCGTACTACTTGGACCGTGGTTATCTCAAGTTTAAAGTGGACTCTACACAAGTTTCGATTTCTCCGGATAAGAAAGGTGTGTATATCACCTTGGTAGTTGACGAAGGGCTTCCGTACAGTGTTAAAGATGTCAAGTTTCGCGGTGAGTTGATTGGCAAAGAAGCCGAATTTGAAGCTTTGGTTCCGTTTGAAGACGGTGATGTTTACAACGGTTCTCAAGTCACAAGCTTGGAAGAAGGCGTTAAACGAGTTCTGGGGGAAGCTGGTTACGCTTATCCTCAAGTGCGTACTATTCCTGAATTTGATGACGAAACTCAGCAAGTATCTTTAGTAGTAAACGTTGAAGCGGGTAAACGTATCTATGTACGCGATATTCGCTTTGTTGGCAATAATGCTACTAAAGATGAAGTGCTGCGCCGGGAAATGCGTCAAATGGAGGGCAGTTGGCTCAACTCTAAATCAATTGAAACAGGGAAAAAACGTCTCAATCGCCTTGGTTATTTTGAAACTGTCGACGTTCAGACTGTACGTGTGCCAGGTAGTGAAGACCAAGTTGATCTTGTTTACAATGTTAAAGAAGCCAACTCGGGTAGCGTCAACTTTGGTATCGGCTATGGTACTGAATCAGGTGTGAGCTTCCAGGTTGGTTTGCAACAAGATAACTTCCTAGGCTCAGGCAATCGCGTTGGTGTCAGTGCGATGATGAATGACTACCAAAAGAATGTCAGCCTTGATTATCGAGACCCATACTGGAACCTAGATGGTGTTAGCTTAGGTGGTAAGGTGTTCTACAACACGTTTGAAGCATCTGAAGCGGGCATTGTTGACTATACCAATGAAAGTTATGGGACTAGCCTGACATGGGGTTTCCCAGTCAACGAATTAAATAACATCGAATTTGGCATTGGTTATACGCACAATAAGATCGGTAATGTCCCTAACTATGATCAGGCACAATTGTTTGCACAAAGTATTGGCCAATCTGAAGGTGATATTGTAACCAATGATTTTGACCTGAATGTTGCGTGGACTCGAAACAATCTAAACCGAGGCTTTTTCCCGACGGCGGGGAACTATCAGCGAGCGTCTGCTAAAGCAACGATCCCGAGTTCTGATGCACAGTACTTTAAGCTTCAATATGAAGTGCGACAGTATGTTCCAATCACTAAAAAGCATGAATTTACATTATTGATGCGCGGTCGTTTGGGCTACGGCAATGGTTACGGTAAAACGGATGGTAACGACAATCTATACCCATTCTACGAAAACTATTATGCGGGTGGTTTCACTTCATTACGTGGTTTCCGTTCTAACTCAGCTGGTCCAAAAGCAGTGTATACAACCAACAGTGGAAGCTGCGGAAATAATGGCTGTGTGAGTGCAACCGATGACTCTGTGGGTGGTAATGCGATAGCTCTGGCGAGTATGGAGTTAATTGTACCGACTCCATTCGCTTCAGATGAAGCACGTAGCCAGATCCGAACTAGTCTATTTGTCGATGCCGCGAGTGTGTGGGATACAGAGTTTAATTACAACTCAGCTCACCAAGATACTCGATACTACGAGGATTACTCGGATCCAACCAACTATCGTGCGTCCTACGGTGCTGCTCTACAGTGGATGTCTCCAATGGGGCCTTTGGTGTTCTCAATTGCCAAACCAATTGAAATTTATGAAGGTGATGACGAAGAATTCTTCACTTTCACAATCGGCAGAACCTTCTAAATATTTACAGAGGAAAATACAGTGAACAAAATGATTAAAGCGGCTGGTCTTAGCCTTGTTGTAATGTCGTCTTCATTCTTTGCAAATGCAGCAGAAGCGGCGCAAAAAATTGGCTATATCAATACAGCTCAAGTTTTCCAAGCACTTCCTCAACGCGAAGTCGTACTGCAAAAAATGCAGGAAGAGTTCAAAGATAAAGCGGGTGAACTAAAATCTATTCAGGCCAAAGCGAACACTAAACTTGAGAAGTTCAACCGTGATAAGGAACTGATGTCTTCTGAAGACCGGGAACAATTGCGTATTGAAATTACTCAGTTGAACAATGAATTAAAACTCCAAGGACAAGCGTTTGAGAAAGCACAGCAACGCCGAGAAATGGAGGAAAAACAAAAATTGTTTAAACTGATTCAGGGGGCGGTAAAGAAAGTCGCTGAAAAAGAAGGCTATGACATGATTGTTGATATTCAGACTATGCAATACGGTAAGCCAGAATACAACATCTCTGAACAAGTTATTAACTCACTGAAATAATTGGCTATGACAGCAATCACACTAGCCGAACTGGCTTCAATTACTGGCGGGGAATTACATGGTGACGCCGATGCAGTCGTAACCATGGTAGCGCCTATGGATAGAGCGATGGAAGGTCATGTGACCTTCTTATCTAATCCTAAATACGCTAAGCACCTTGGTGACTGTCAGGCGACTGTCATTATGGTCAAGGAAGCGCAGCGTGAGTTGTGCACTGGTCATGTGCTGGTAGTTGACGATCCTTACATCGCTTTTGCCCAAGTGACACAAGCTTTGGATACCACGCCGCTCCCGGCCGATGAAATAGCGCCATCTGCGGTGATCGCTGATAACGTTCAGCTTGGCAACAATGTTTCTATTGGCGCTAACGCCGTGATTGAGTCGGGTGTTCAATTAGCTGACAACGTTGTGATTGGCGCAGGCTGCTTTATCGGTAAAAATGCCCAAATTGGCGCAAATACCAAATTGTGGTCCAATATCAGTATCTATCATGATGTAGTGATTGGTTCTGATTGCCTTATCCAAGCAAACACAGTGATTGGCGCTGACGGATTTGGGTATGCGAATGACAAAGGTGAGTGGGTTAAAATTCCTCAACTGGGTACGGTGCGCATTGGCAATCGTGTTGAAATTGGCGCTTGTACAACGATAGACCGTGGTGCTTTAGACGATACTGTGATTGAAGACAATGTGATCATCGATAACCAAATGCAGATTGCTCATAACGTACACATCGGATATGGTTCAGCTCTAGCTGGTGGTACGATTATTGCCGGCAGCACTACAATCGGCAAATACTGTATTATTGGTGGTGGTACTGTTATCAATGGCCATATCGAAATTGCCGATGGCGTTACTATTACCGGTATGGGAATGGTCATGCGCGGCATTAAAGAAAAGGGCATGTACTCTTCTGGCATCCCACTGCAGCCAAATAAAGAGTGGCGTAAGACCGCAACTCGTGTTCATCGAATTGATGAGATGAACAAGCGTCTTAAAGCGGTTGAAAAACTGCTGGAGCAGGGTGAAGACACTTAGTCTGATTGTGAATAAAAAGACTCGCGATGTGCGGGTCTTTTTTTCTGACTGATTATGTGGACTCAATACAATAACATCGCAGTGCGTGCTTAGCATATTGAGATGACTTGGGTATAATGCCCGCCAGTTAATTTAGCATTCAAGATAGGAACATGACTTTGACTACTGAAAACAAAACGATGAACATCACTGAGATCCAAGAACTGTTACCCCATCGCTACCCATTTTTGCTGATCGACCGTGTTATCGATTTCCAAGAAGAAAAATACCTTAAGGCGATCAAAAACGTTTCAGTGAATGAGCCTCAGTTTACAGGTCATTTTCCTCAACTGCCGGTTTTCCCGGGTGTTCTTATCTTAGAAGCGATGGCTCAGGCTACGGGTCTTCTAGCATTTAAATCGTTTGGTGCGCCTTCTGACAATGAGCTCTACTATTTTGCAAGCGTTGACGGTGCGAAATTCCGTAAGCCCGTCACGCCAGGCGATCAACTGGTTATTGAAGTAGAATTCATTAAAGAGCGTCGTGGTATTGCAGCGTTTAACGGTGTTGCGAAAGTAGATGGCGACGTGGTGTGTTCTGCAGAGCTTAAGTGTGCTCGTAGAGAGTTTTGATATGATTCATGAAACCGCTCAGGTGCATCCTTCTTCAGTGATTGAAGGAGATGTGAACATTGCCGCTAACGTGACTGTTGGTCCTTTTACTTACATTTCAGGCAAAGTTGAAATTGGTGAAGGTACAGAAATTATGTCGCATGTGGTGATTAAAGGCCATACCACGATTGGTAGAGATAACCGTATTTTTCCGCATGCCGTGATTGGTGAAGAAAACCAAGATAAAAAGTATGGTGGGGAAGATACAACCGTCGTTATTGGCGACCGCAATGTGATTCGCGAAGCGGTGCAGATCCATCGTGGTACTGTCCAAGACAAAGCGACCACAGTCATTGGTGATGACAATTTACTGTGTGTTAATGCACACATTGCTCACGATGTGATTGTTGGCAACCATACTCACGTCGGCAACAATGCTATCTTAGGTGGGCATGTGACGGTTGAAGATCATGCCGGTGTGATGGCTTTATCTGCCATTCATCCCTTCTGTAAAGTGGGTGCATTTAGCTACATTGGTGGTTGTTCAGCGGTTGTGAAAGATGTGCCGCCATACGTGCTTGCTCAAGGTAACCATGCGACACCTTTTGGATTGAATCTGGTGGGCTTGCAGCGTAATGGTTTTGAAAAGAGTGAATTGCGCGCATTACGCAACGCTTATAAAGAATTCTACCGAGCGGGTAAAACACAGGCAGAGGCCAAAGAAGTGTTGTTGGAAATGGCGCAACAATGGCCATCCATAAAGCACTTTATTGATTTTGTAGAAAGTTCAGAGCGTGGCGTTATTCGCTAACTGTCACTGAATCCAAATTAAAAAGATCGCGGCCCTAGGTTGCGGTCTTTTTGTGTTTTTGAGGTTAGGGATTATGGACAATAAAAAACCACTTCGCGTTGGTATTATTGCAGGAGAGTTGTCTGGCGATACCTTAGGTGAAGGTTTTATCAAAGCCGTTAAACAACAGTATCCAGACGCAGAGTTCGTCGGGATTGGTGGCCCGAAAATGATCGCTCAGGGCTGTGAGTCTCTGTTTGATATGGAAGAGCTCGCAGTTATGGGGCTCGTGGAAGTGCTAGGCAGGCTCTCTCGTTTACTGAAAGTCAAAGCGGAGTTAGTTCGCTATTTCACCGAAAACCCACCGGATGTCTTTGTCGGCATTGATGCTCCAGACTTTAACCTGCGCCTTGAACTTGACCTCAAAAAAGCGGGAATCAAAACCGTGCATTATGTCAGCCCCTCTGTTTGGGCATGGCGCCAGAAACGTATTTTTAAGATCGAAGCGGCCACCAATTTGGTGCTGGCTTTTCTGCCATTTGAAAAAGCGTTTTATGATCACTATCAGGTACCATGCGAATTTATTGGCCATACTTTAGCCGATGCGATTCCTCTGGAGTCTCCAAAAGCACCAGCCCGTGAGTTACTCGGTCTTGAGCAGAATAAAAAGTGGCTTGCCGTCCTACCGGGGAGTCGTGGTAGTGAGTTAAAAATGCTTGCTGGTCCCTTTATTGAAACATGTCGACGTTTGCACCAGAAACATCCAGATTTAGGTTTTGTTGTCGCGCTGGTCAACCAAAAACGCCGTGAGCAATTTGAGCAAACTTGGCAAGAGCTGGCTCCCGAATTAGATTTCAAATTGGTCAATGATACTGCCCGAAATGTGATCACTGCATCTGATGCGGTAATGCTGGCATCGGGTACAGTGGCATTGGAGTGTATGTTGATTAAGCGACCAATGGTGGTTGGTTACCGGGTGAATGCTGTGACTGCGTTTATTGCTCGCCAAATGCTCAAGACGAAATACGTTTCTCTACCCAATATTCTGGCTGATCAAGAATTGGTCAAAGAGTTGTTGCAAGAAGGCTGCACGCCTGAAAAACTAGAGAGCGAAGTTGAAAAACTATTTGGCGAGCAAGGGCAGTGCATGATCGAGAAGTTTACAGAAATGCATTACTGGATTCGAAAAGATGCAGATAAACAAGCTGCCAGTGCTGTATTGAAGTTGATAGGTAAATAGTCATCATGACAAAAGAAAAAAAAAGAACTGCCACCATTTGAATACCCTCAAGGGTATCGATTGATTGCCGGTGTGGATGAAGTAGGGCGTGGCCCACTGGTCGGTGATGTGGTGACTGCGGCCGTTATCTTGGATCCCAATAATCCCATCGAAGGTCTCAATGACTCGAAAAAATTAACCGAGAAGAAGAGACTTGCATTGCTGCCAGAGATTAAAGAGAAAGCACTCGCTTGGTCTGTCGGGCGCTGCTCTGCGGAGGAAATTGATCAGCTCAATATTCTCCAAGCAACCATGGTCGCGATGCAACGAGCGATTGAAGGACTGGATGTGAAACCGGACTTTGCACTCATCGATGGAAACCGCGTACCTCAGCTCAATATGGATGCTCAGGCAGTGGTTAAAGGTGATATGCGTGTTGCGGAGATCAGTGCCGCCTCGATTATCGCTAAGGTCGTGCGAGATCAAGAGATGGAAGAGCTCGATAAACTTCATCCTCGATTTGGTTTTGCAAAGCATAAAGGTTATCCAACCAAAGCCCATTTTGAGGCCATTGAGCAACACGGTGTGACTGATCAGCATCGTAAGAGCTTCAAGCCAGTCAAAAAAGCGTTGGGTTTAGATTAGAAACCCTCACTGACTGGGGTATATCTAAGATTTTATATCACGTAAAATACCCCAGTAATCTCTCCGAATAAGCAAAACTGCGGAATCATTGATGTCAGATCCTAAATTTATTCACCTAAAAGTTCACAGTGACTTTTCCATGGTCGATGGCCTATCGAAAGTGCCTCCTTTGGTTAAGAAAGTGGCTGAAATGGGAATGCCAGCTATGGCATTAACTGATTTCACCAACTTATGTGGGTTGGTGAAGTTTTATGGAACGGCTCATGGGTGTGGCGTGAAGCCAATTATTGGCGCTGATTTTGCGATGCAGTCAGAAGAGTTTGGTGAAGAGTTAACTAAACTCACTGTTCTGGCAGCAGACAATGAGGGGTATAAAAACTTAACCTTGCTGATCTCCAAAGCGTATCTACGTGGTCATGTTCAACATCAACCTGTCATTGATAAGCAATGGCTAGCTGAGCTGTCGGCAGGGCTTATTGTTCTATCAGGGGCAAAAAGTGGAGAGATTGGTAAAGCGTTACTGAAGGGGAACCATAAAGTTGCTCAAAACTGCGCTGATTTTTATCATCAACACTTTGCCGACCGATTTTTCCTTGAACTGACGCGTACCGGGCGAGCAGATGAAGAAACTTATCTTCACTTTGCCTTGGACTTTGCAGAGAAAGAGCAGCTGCCTGTTGTCGCCACTAACGACGTCGTGATTCTAGATGAAACGACGTTCGAGGCACATGAGATTCGTGTGGCAATTCATGACGGTTACACGCTAGAAGATCCTCGCCGCCCTAAAAACTACAGTGCTCAGCAATATTTACGTAGCGAAGAAGAGATGTGCGAGCTGTTCGCCGATATCCCTGAAGCGCTGGAAAATAGTGTTGAAATTGCTAAGCGTTGTAATGTGACGGTACGTTTGGGTGAGTACTTCCTGCCGGCATTCCCGACAGAGGGGATGGAGGAAACCGAATTTCTGGTCAAAAAATCAGAAGAAGGCCTCGAAGAGCGCTTAGAGTTTCTGTTTCCGGATGCAGAAGAGCGAGCTAAGCGACGTCCTGAATACGACGACCGTTTGAAAATCGAGCTGGAAGTGATTAACAATATGGGCTTCCCCGGTTACTTCCTGATCGTAATGGAGTTCATTCAGTGGTCGAAGGATAATGATATCCCTGTTGGACCAGGGCGCGGTTCGGGTGCAGGTTCGTTGGTGGCTTATGCATTGAAAATTACCGACCTTGACCCGTTGGAATACGATCTGCTTTTCGAGCGATTCCTTAACCCCGAACGTGTATCCATGCCCGATTTCGATGTCGACTTCTGTATGGATAAACGAGATCAGGTGATTGATCACGTAGCAGAGATGTACGGTCGTGATGCGGTTTCCCAGATCATCACTTTCGGTACTATGGCGGCGAAAGCGGTAATCCGCGACGTAGGCCGTGTACTAGGCCACCCGTTTGGTTTCGTTGATCGTATTTCAAAGCTGGTCCCGCCTGATCCTGGTATGACACTGGAGAAAGCGTTTAAAGCCGAGCCTGCGTTACCTGAACTGTACGAAGCTGACGAAGAAGTGAAAGAGCTTATCGATATGTGTCGCATCCTTGAAGGGTGTACACGTAACGCCGGTAAGCACGCGGGTGGTGTTGTAATCTCGCCAACCACCATTACTGACTTCGCGCCGATTTATGCTGACTCTGAAGGTCACTTCCCGGTTACTCAGTTCGATAAGAACGACGTAGAAACTGCTGGTTTGGTCAAGTTTGACTTCTTAGGTCTACGTACTCTAACCATCATCGACTGGGCTCTTGGTTTGATTAACCCACGTCTTGAGCGTGAAGGCAAAGATCCCGTTCGCATCGAATCGATTCCACTGGATGATGCGGCATCGTTCCGATTGTTACAAAACTCGGAAACGACCGCGGTATTCCAGCTCGAATCGCGCGGTATGAAAGAACTGATAAAACGACTGCAACCGGACTGTTTTGAAGACATCATCGCATTGGTGGCGCTGTTCCGCCCTGGTCCTCTACAGTCGGGCATGGTAGATAACTTTATCGACCGTAAGCATGGTCGAGAAGCGATCTCGTACCCAGATGAAAAGTGGCAACATGAATCGCTAAAAGAAATCCTCGATCCGACTTACGGCATTATCCTCTATCAGGAGCAGGTAATGCAGATCGCACAGGTATTGTCTGGCTACACCCTTGGTGGCGCGGACATGCTTCGTCGTGCGATGGGTAAGAAAAAGCCGGAAGAAATGGCCAAGCAGCGTGCGACCTTCGAAGATGGTGCGGTAAAGAACGGCGTCGACGGCGAGTTGGCGATGAAAATCTTCGACTTGGTAGAAAAGTTCGCTGGCTACGGCTTCAACAAATCACACTCAGCCGCTTATGCATTGGTGTCTTACCAAACGCTGTGGCTGAAGATGCATTACCCAGCCGAGTTCATGGCTGCCGTAATGACCGCCGATATGGACAACACCGAAAAAGTGGTCGGTCTGGTAGACGAATGTTTCCGTATGAAGCTCAAGGTGCTTCCGCCAGATATCAACGCTGGCTTGTACCGTTTTAACGTCGATGAAAATGGTGCGATCGTATACGGTATTGGTGCGATAAAGGGGGTTGGTGAAGGTCCTATTGAAGCTATTCTAGAAGCGCGCAATAAAGGTGGTCACTTTAAAGACTTGTTCGACTTCTGTGCTCGTATTGATCTTAAGAAAGTGAACAAGCGCGTGATAGAGAAGCTCATTTATGCAGGAGCGCTTGACCGACTTGGCCCGCACCGTGCAGCGATGATGGCATCGCTTAATGATGCGGTCAAAGCTGCCAGCCAATACCACCAAGCGGAAGCGTTTGGTCAAAGCGACTTGTTTGGTGTTCTGACCGAAGCGCCTGAAGAAGTTGAACACAAATACACCAAGGTACCCGCGTGGCCAGAAAAAGTTTGGCTGGAAGGAGAACGTGATACACTTGGCTTATATTTGACCGGGCACCCAATAAATGCCTACATAAAGGAACTTGGTAAGTACACCAGTTGTCGACTAAAAGATGCGACACCAACGAGACGTGATCAGAGTGTCACGGTTGCAGGTCTGGTGATTGCGGCTCGAGTAATGACAACCAAGCGCGGTACTCGTATTGGTATCATGACCTTGGATGACCGTAGCGGCCGTATGGAAGTCATGTTGTTCTCCGATGCGCTTGATCGCTACGCTGAATTGCTCGAACAAGACAAAATTTTGGTCGTTTCTGGACAGGTCAGCTTTGATGATTTCAATGGTGGTCTTAAAATGTCCGCGCGCGAGGTTATGGATCTCGGCACGGCGCGTGAAAAATATGCCCGTGGCTTATCGGTGTCCATTGAACAATCTCAAATCGATGATCAATTTTTTGAGCGCTTTAGTAAGATACTAGAGCCTTACAAGGCAGGAACGGTTCCTGTCCATATATACTACCAACGCAGTGACGCGCGAGCGCGCTTAACGTTAGGTACCGAATGGCGTGTGACGCCTAGTGACGAATTAATAGACAATTTGAAACAACTGCTTGGTATGAGCCAGGTAGAACTCGAATTTAACTAAGTTCGGCAGTCGAATGCCGAATCAGAAAGGATCTATAGATGAGCCTGAACTTTTTAGAATTTGAAAAGCCTATCGCAGAACTTGAAGCTAAGATTGAAGCACTTCGTAGTGTTTCTCGTCACGGTGGTGACTCTGGCGTTGATCTGGACAAAGAGATCGAACAGCTAGAAAAGAAAAGCTTAGAATTAAAGAAGAAAACCTTCAGCGATCTGGGGGCATGGGAAACCGCTCAGATGGCTCGTCACCCACTGCGCCCATACACACTAGATTACATTGAGCATGTCTTTACAGAGTTCGAAGAGTTAGCAGGGGATCGTGCTTACGCAGATGACAAAGCGATTGTTGGTGGTATGGCTCGTCTTGATGGCCGCCCCTGATGATGATCATTGGCCACCAGAAAGGTCGTGAGACGAAAGAGAAAGTAAAACGTAACTTTGGCATGCCAAAGCCGGAAGGTTACCGTAAAGCGCTTCGCTTAATGGAAACGGCTGAGCGCTTCAACATGCCTATCATCACTTTCATCGATACTGCAGGTGCGTATCCAGGAGTTGGTGCTGAAGAACGTGGCCAATCTGAAGCTATCGCGAAAAATCTGAAAGTAATGGCAGGTCTTAAAGTGCCAGTTATTTGTAACGTGGTAGGTGAAGGTGGTTCTGGTGGTGCACTGGCGATTGGCGTAGGTGACTACGTGAACATGCTGCAATACTCGACTTATTCTGTTATCTCACCTGAAGGTTGTGCTTCAATCCTTTGGCGCGATTCAGATAAAGCGCCACAAGCTGCGGAAGCGATGGGACTGATTGCTCCACGTTTGAAAGAGCTGGAACTGATCGATGAAATCATCGAAGAGCCACTAGGCGGAGCACATCGCGATCACATCCAAATGGCGGCAAATATGAAAGCGACTTTAGTCAAGCAACTAGATGAGCTACAACATTTTGACAATGATGCTCTGCTTGAACGCCGTTACCAGCGTTTAATGAGCTACGGTTACTGTTAATCATGCAAGATTAAAAACAAAGGCTGAACTTAGGTTCAGCCTTTTTTGTTATGAGTGGTAAACTAACAGCATTGAAATCTCTCTTCTTTGTGTATGAATTTATATCAGACATTTTCTTCTGTCATTGACCAACATAGGCTGCCTAGCGGTAAGTTAGTGCTAGCTTTGAGTGGTGGTCTGGATTCCAGAGTCCTGCTGTCACTAATGGCGAGATACTGCCGTGAGCATCAGCAAGAGGGACTAGCAGTACACGTCCATCATGGTTTAAGCAGTAATGCTGACGATTGGGCCGAGCAGTGTCAGCAGTGGTGCTCAGAAGATGGTATTCCTTTTAACCTCGAAAGAGTGACGCTTGAAAAAAGCGGAAAAAGCATTGAAGAAAGCGCACGAGAGGCTCGTTATCAGGCTCTAAGTCAGTATGTTTCCAAAGGAGATTTACTGCTGACAGGGCAGCATAGCGACGACCAGTTCGAGACATTCTTGCTCGCATTAAAACGTGGCAGTGGGCCTAAAGGGCTATCCGCTATGGCTCAGGCAATGCCTTTGAGTGAAGGGCTACTTGTTCGGCCATTGCTAGCAGTAAGCCGATCAGATGTAAAAGCCTATGCGGTAGCTGAGCAGTTGCAATGGGTTGAAGATGAAAGTAACCAAGACATACGATTTGATCGCAACTTTATTCGTCATCAGGTGACGCCTGTCATTACGCAGCGTTGGCCACATTTCTCTAAGGCCGTGCAACGCAGTGCCGAATTGTGTGCTGAGCAAGAGCAACTTCTTGATCAATTATTGGTTGAGCGCTTAGCACAGGTGTTACATCAAGACGGCAGCCTGTGGATTGAGCCTTTACAGAATATGACGCTATTGATGCGCGTTCGGCTGCTCAGGATGTGGCTCGACCATCATCAGGTACGCATGCCTAGCCGCGAGCAACTGAAAAAGATGTGGCAGGAAGTGGCGATCAGCCGTCAAGATGCCAATCCTGAACTGTCCATAGCAGGAGGCCAAATCCGCCGCTTTGAACGGCGCTTGTACCTGGTTGAACAGTGGCGAGAGTTGTCAGGCTGGCAGCGGGATGTCGCTATCGGTACAAGGCTGAACTTGCCAGATTTATTAGGCACCTTATTACTCCAGCCTAGTCATCATGGGCAGCTTTCACTAGCTAAACTTGAAACTGGGCCATTATCCGTTACGTTTGAGCCTCAAGGTTTGAGCGCGAAGCCTACTGATCGCAACCATAGCCGAAAATTGAAAAAATTGTTTCAGGAATATGGAGTGCCAAGTTGGTTGCGGCGCCGTGTACCCATTTTACTGTGTGGAGAGCGGGTTGCTGCTGTCGCCGATGTCTTTATTGATCATCACTTTGCAGGCCAAGACTGTGAACTTGTCTGGGACAAGCCTGTCCCATTTGTGTCAAAATTGTATACATAAAAACACACAAATAAAGTGGAATTAATAAGGAAGAGCAATGAAAAAAAATCGCGATTGGAATAGTGGTTGGAATGAGTTGGTTTGCTGGGCAAGCAATGGCTGCAGGCGATGTTGCAGCCGGAAAAACAAAAGCGGCGGTATGTGCAGCGTGTCACGGTGCAGATGGTGTCGCTGTTATTCCGGGTTACCCGAACCTAAAAGGCCAAAATGAACAGTACATCGTGACGTCAATTAATGCCTATAAAAACAAAGAGCGCAATGGTGGATTAGCTGCTGTTATGCAGGCACAAGCTGCGATGCTGAGTGACGCGGATATTGCTAATTTAGCGGCCTACTACGCGAGTCTAAAGTAAGGCATCGGCAATAGTGTTTAGCCCGAGTATCATAAGCTCGGGCTTTTTATTGCCTTTTTATCATGGGATAATGAGACAAATTGCTGAAGTTTAAGGGATGAACATGAAAAAAATCGAAGCCATTATTAAGCCATTTAAATTGGATGACGTTCGTGAAGCATTGGCGGAAGTCGGTATCACTGGTATGACGGTTTCTGAAGTGAAAGGCTTTGGTCGCCAGAAAGGGCATACAGAACTGTACCGTGGTGCAGAGTACATGGTGGATTTCTTACCTAAGGTGAAGCTTGAGATTGTTGTGACAGACGATGTGGCAGAGCAATGTGTTGATACCATTGTCGAAACGGCCCAAACCGGTAAAATTGGTGACGGTAAAATCTTTATCACAGATATTGAGCGTATTGTCCGTATTCGTACTGGTGAAGAAGACGAAGACGCAATCTAACCCGATTTTCTTAGAAGAGCCGCAAGGCTCTTTTTTTCTTCATGGTAGTGTCAAGTGAAAAAAAAAGCGCCTGTTGATCTTACCTATTGTTGTTATCGCCGTCGTGGTTGGAGGTTTCCAACTCACGTTTTCTCTTCCTGAGCAGCCTCAACTATCGACTATTTCTCCGTCAGGGGAAGATGTGTCATTGCGTTGTGCACATGCATCTAACGTGGAGTCCATTGACAACAATGGTGATATAAATCTGCTAGTTTGGAATATTTATAAGCAAAATCGCGACAATTGGTCACAAGAACTGACCAAATATTCTGAAGATAAACAGCTGGTTCTACTGCAGGAAGCCAGTATGACCGCTGAACTAAAGGAGTGGATAAAACAGCCGTTTTGGTTTGGTAACCAAGTGGACGCGTTTAAAGCGTTTGAACGCAGTGCTGGCGTACTGAATTTATCTAAGTCTCTGCCCAAGCTCGCTTGCGCTTACACTGAACTGGAACCATGGTTGCGCTTACCTAAATCTGCTATTTATGCGACTTATCCCTTGTCTGACGGTGAGTTATTGGCGGTGGTTAATATCCATGCAGTGAACTTTACCTATGGTACGGACGAGTACCAAAGGCAGCTTGGTGCGCTGGTCGCCGAGCTAAGTAAGCATCCAGGGCCGATTATCGTCGCCGGTGATTTTAATAGTTGGAGTGCAGATAGAATGGCGGTAATGAAGAATGCACTGGACAAGCTTGGTGTGCAAGAAGTGAGCTATCACCCTGATCATCGTACTCAATTTATCACCGGATTACCGCTCGATCATGTTTTTTATCGTGGGTTAGCCCTGATACAAGCAGAGGCGCCGGAATCCGACGCCTCTGACCATAATCCTCTTGAAGTCATGTTTCGTCTAGCTGATAACGATATATAGCGCCCAGATAATGTAATACGCTATCCAAGGGAGTGCTGAAATTGCTAACGCTTGACCACGTTCGAATTCCGTCCAAGTTCCGACAGCTGCATAGCCTAAAGCGATATACCAAGGTAAGAGCAGTGGGAATGAGCTCGCAAATTGCGACCACTCATTGGTCAGAGGCAGTTTTAGGAGACCATTGAGACTATTGAGATCGGCCGCATACACCATGACCTGACCATGCTTGAGCAGCAGACTAACGTAACTTGCTAGATCGCCAATGATCGCTGGAAATACGACAACAGTGCTTGCAGCAAACCAGCGCCAGAAGCCGTGTTGATGTTGGCTGGGTTTCGTCGCTAAATTGAACCAGAACGCCAACATCACAATGGTGAGAGTCCGGCCTATCACGTCACTGATGATCTCACTTGCCATCAAAGTGTTTGCCTCAAGGAGCGCCAATTGCTTCGGATTGGTTTGGGCGAGTTGAGTGGACAAGCTCTGTTTCAGCCATTCAAAATCCACAATATCAAAGTAGGCACCCCAAAAGAGAAATGGGGATAACATTAACACGATGTAGGTTTGCCAGCCCCAAGCTCCACGTTGGTATAGTGCGAGGAAGCATGCACTGGGTGAACGAAATACATCAACTAGCATCACGAGAGGGTTTGAGGAAGGCGTCATACACTTACCTTAGTTACATCGACATAGAGTTTGAGTTTCTGACCAGGCTGTAGGTATTTCTTTTTGCTTAGCCCGTTCCATTTGACGATATCTTGGGATTTCACTTTAAATTTGTTGGCGATAGCGCTGATGGTGTCACCAGCCTTTACGTTATAGAAAACGGTACGGATAATGGCGCCTTCAGAGCTGTTTTTCCAGATCACCAGCTTTTGTCCAACACGAAGTGTATCTCTTGGCCCCATGCCATTCCACTTTGCAAGAGACTGGTGAGAGACCTTGTTGGCTCGAGCAATACTCCATAAACTATCACCTGAGCGTACCGTATGAGTGAGCTTATATTGTCCACGAGACTTAGCCTGAGTTTTTGCCAGTCGGTTGGTGGCACTGAGTGTATAAGCTCGATCATCTTTAGTGGATGTTGGGATCATCAAGTGCTGCCCGACGCGGATGTTGTATCCACTCAGGTTGTTAGCGCTCTGAATGACTTTCGTTGTCGTGTTATATTGAGTGGCTAATGCGCTCAAGTTGTCACCCGATTTAACCTTATAGCGGACCACCTTCATCCCTTTCCCGCGATTTTCAGAGACCTTGGCTTTGAAAACATCAATCTTTGCAACGGGCAGTAAAAGCTGATGTGGGCCATCTGGTGCGGTTGCCCATTGGTTGTAGGCGGGGTTTAGGCTTTGCAGCTGTTTGACGCTGATGCCGGCGTAGTTTGCTGCAATGGCTAAGTCTAGTTGTTCTTTAGGATCAACGAGCTCGACAACAGGCTGGTTGGCAATCGGTGGGATATCGATGCCATATTTGTCTTTATTTGCAATGATATCAGCCAATGCGAGTAGTTTTGGCACATAACCACTGGTCTCTTTTGGAAGATCAAGAGAGAAAAAATCGGTTGGTTTACCCAATCTCGTATTTTTGTTTATCGCGCTAGAGACACGACCACCACCGCTGTTGTAGGCAGCAATTGCATGATTCCAGTTGCCTCTGAATCGTTTATTGAGAGCGCTTAGGTAATCGAGCGCTGCGTCTGTAGACGCGGCGACGTCACGCCGGCCGTCATACCAGAAGTTTTGCGTTAAACCGTAATATTTTCCTGTGCCGGGAACAAACTGCCATAGTCCAGCTGCGCTGCCGTGAGAGTATGCAAAGGCATCAAAAGAGCTTTCAACGATAGGTAGAAGTGCAAGCTCTAGCGGTAGGCCACGTTGCTCAATCTTTTCTGTGATCAGGTAAAGAAATGGCTGGGCACGTTCGGAAACCGTTTTAAGATGGTTGGGGTGTTTGAGATACCAAGTGCGGTAGTAATCGACCATCTTATCGTCAGGAATCGGGAAATCCAACTGCATTGCGATACGTTGCCAGACATCATCCTGAGACTGGGGCGTCATGATTGGTTTATAGGATTCCGACGATTCTGAAGTTTTGTCACCAGGCAGACTTGACGCTACTGCTGGTGAGTTATTGGTCTCCGTAGAGGCGGATTGATCGCTCTCTGTCTGCTGGGTAAGCTGACATCCTGTTAGTAGTAGTGCTAATACCCAGCTGTGTTTTACTCGCATTTCACAGCCCTTTTTCTATTTGGCTGCTGATAATACTTGTCTAAATATGGGGGTGACAAGTTGCAAAACGTTAAAATTCGTTCTTCCACTCACGTAATGCCGTAAAAATGGCGAGCGAGTCCGTTTGTTGAGTCCGGTTAGCCACTGAACGCATGACGCTTTGCTGATCTGTACGTAGAAAAGGGTTAATCCATTTTTCTTTGCGGATGGTGGTGGGTAGAGTCGGTCTGTTCTGTGCCCTGAGACGATTGACTTCATCACGGTATTGCTGCAGCAACTCGTTGTCTGGTTCTACCGCAAGGGCAAAAGCAACGTTGCTTGCGGTGTATTCATGAGCGCAGTAAACTTCTGTTTCGTCTGGTAATGCGACGAGTTTCCCGAGTGATGCATGCATTTGTTCCATTGTGCCTTCAAAAACGCGACCACATCCGGCTGAGAACAGAACGTCACCACAAAACAGTTTTCCATCCCCGACATAGCCGATATGCCCGCGAGTATGTCCCTCTAAACCCAAAACAAAAAATATTTCACCAAACAACTCAAGTTGGTCACCAGTCTCGACGGCGTGAGTTAATGTGGGTACTGGTTCATTGGCTGGGCCTACCACATCGACATCTGGATACTGCCTGACTAGCTCTGGGACACCGCCGATGTGATCGTTGTGGTGGTGAGTAATTAAGATCGCCTCTAAGCTTAACTCGTGCCGTTTAAGGTACTCTAGTACAGGGGTTGCCTCTCCCGGATCGACAACAGCACAACGCTGATCGCTATTTTGAATCAGCCAGATGTAATTATCATTAAATGCAGGTATGCTTTTGATATCTAACATAGTTGTGTCTCCGATTACCAAGAGTGAAGCAGGTTAATTATGAAGCCAGCACGCAGTAATAAGAAGCTTGAAAAGCCTCATTCATGGTCTCAGCTTAAAAATGGCCAATGGGTTAATGAGTCCATACAAACTCGTATCGATGAATGGTGCCCAAAACTATTTGGCTATCATATGCTTAAGCTGGGAGGGCTGAGCTGTGAGTTAACCAGCTTTAATTGTAACATTCAACACCAAGTTAACCTCGATATCCAGAACCCTTTGCACAATGTGATTGCAGATGGTTATGGCCTTCCGTTTCTTGAAAAAAGTTTTGATGCTGTTGTGATGGCGCACCAGCTGGATTATTGCAATGACCCCCATCGCATGTTGAGAGAAGTCGATCGGGTGATGATCGACGATGGGTATTTGATCATCACAGGGTTTAATCCTATCAGCCTCAGTGGTTTGGCTAGCCTGATGCCGTGGCGCAAGAATAACTTGCCTTGGAGTGGGCGTATGTTTACCCCGAATCGTATCCGCGACTGGTTGAGTGTCTTGAACTATCAGGTGATTGAGTGTGACTGCTATGCCCTGTTTCCAATGCAAAAATACCGCACAATGTGGACTTGGCTGGAAAACAATTTAGGAGATTGGGCATCTCCTATCGGCAGCCTGTACTTTATTGTTGCCCGCAAACGCACTTACCCCCTTAAACCAATCAAGCCACATTGGAAGCTAAAACGAAAATTGACGCCGATTGGCGTCAATTATAAAGTTTCGAGTAAGTGAAGCCGTTCTAACTAGGCTGATAACCCGTATCTTCGTCGGTTGGACTTTCAGCGGCAGCGCGGGCTAGCTCATCACACATCTCGTTCTCTCGGTGGCCAGCATGGCCTTTGACCCAACGCCAGTCTATTTTATGGCGACCTGTTTCTGCATCAAGTGCTTTCCACAAGTCGGCGTTTTTAACCGGTTTCTTATCGGATGTTTTCCAGTTGCGTTTTTTCCAGTTATGGATCCATTGAGTAATGCCTTGGCGAACGTACTGACTATCAGTGGTGAGTATGACGTCACAAGGTTCTTTCAAAGTTTGCAGTGCGACTATAGTGGCCATCATTTCCATACGATTGTTCGTAGTGAGGGTATAGCCTTTCGCTAATGTCTTTTCTACTTGTTTGTAGCGCAAAACAATGCCGTATCCGCCAGGACCTGGATTGCCTAAACAAGAACCATCTGTGAAAATTTCCACCTGTTTCGTCATGATTTGATACTATTGGGTTAAGCACATTATTGGCATAGTCTGACACACAATTTGTTATGAATACCAGCAACAATTCCAACCACAATCGCATCGTGGTACTCGATACCGAAACCACAGGTATGAACCGTGAAGGTGGTCCTCATTATCAAGGGCACCGTATTATCGAAATCGGTGCGGTGGAAATCATCAACCGTAAACTGACCGGACGTCATTTTCACGTTTACATCAAACCCGATCGTGAAATTCAGCCTGACGCTGTTGAAGTTCACGGTATCACTGACGAGTTTCTGGTCGACAAACCAGAGTATCAGGATGTCCATAAGGAATTTATCGAGTTTATTAAAGGCGCTGAATTAGTCGCACACAACGCGCCCTTTGATACCGGTTTTATGGATTACGAGTTTGGTATGCTCGATCCTACGATCGGTAAAACTGACGACTACTGTAAGGTGACCGATACGCTTGCCATGGCGAAGAAAATCTTCCCCGGCAAACGAAACAACCTTGACGTATTATGTGATCGCTACGGTATAGATAACTCTCACCGTACCCTCCACGGCGCTTTGCTCGATGCGGAGATACTGGCTGACGTTTATCTGTTAATGACAGGTGGCCAGACATCACTGCAATTTAACCCGGGCAGTGCAGAAGGTAATGTGGGAGGTGAATCAATAAAACGGGCTGCTGGTGGGCGAAAATCGCTAAAGGTTATCCGTGCAACGGCCGATGAACTAGAAGCACATCAAAATAGATTGGATCTGGTGGAGAAGAGCGGAAGCTGTCTCTGGCGTCAGTAGGAGAAGGAATGTTGAGGATTTGGTTTGCCCTACTGGGTTTGTTGGTCAGTACCTTAGGATACGCTGAGGAATCCTCCATGTCGCTGCTCGACAACCGTTTTCGAGTCGATCCGACCATAAAACAAATTACCTTTGTCATCTATCGTGCGGAGCGTTCTCGCCCAGTTGTTCTGGTACGCCCAGATGGTAAAAAGTACTACGCGTGGCGCAGCCCAGACAATGTCCGTTGGTATCAAGAATCGTCCATGGACATCATCTCGATTGACAAGCCTATGCCCGGCCCTTGGCAGGCAATCGGTAAAGTCACGCCTAAGAATAAAATCATTCTGATCTCCCACCTTGAACTGTCAACCGACACCATGCCGGCACGGCTATTTCAAAATGAAGAAATGAAATTTACTGCTCGTCTGACGGCAGATGGTAAACCTTTGGTGCTCAGAGACTTCCTTGAACGCGTCAAATTGATGGTGACTTTTACCAAATATGTTGAAAACGAAGAGGAGCTGATCAAGGAAGCAAGACCCATTCCATATACGATTGGTGAATTTGCTGATGATGGCCGTGGGTTGGACGAAGTGGCTGGAGATGGTGTGTTTACCGTCTCTCTGAATATATCTCCTGAACCGGGTAAATATCGCGTTCGTATTACATCAGGCAACGGTGTGTTCCTCCGTGCTCAGGAGCAGGAGGTACTGATTTACCCAACACCAGTAGAAACGACCTTTATCCAAAGTCGTGAAGAAGGCAAAGAGCATCAGTTGGTCATCTCTGGTGAACAGGGGATGATTCAACCAGGAAGTTTGGCCGCGCAAATCGAACATAAGTCGCCAGATGCCAGCGAAATTTCCGTAGCAGAGAGTGCCTCAAAAGAATCAGATAAAGTAGTACTGGCGTTCCCTTATAACGACGATATTGGTAATTATTCTTGGATGGGGAAGGTTTTTGCGACTGAAATGGGGTCTGGTCGTCCACTTGCTTTTCCAATCAAAGAACATACTTACAGTGTTCTTGAAGAGATTGACTTTGCTGAGACACGCCGATTGCAAGAAGAAGAGCGTATGATGCAACAGAAATTAGTCGAGGAAATGCGTTTGATTCAAATGCGAGAAGAGAAACGCACCCAAACCTTCATTATGATTGGAGTCGGAAATGTGGTGATGATTATTCTTGGTTTAGCGGTTTGGTTTGTGATGCGTAAGTTAGGAGCCAAGAAGGAAATGATGCCTGAAATGCAATTAGAAATGCCGAAGAAATAAGATAAATCAGACTTGCTAAAAAAGGGCTGCCAACTTGGCAGCCCTTTTTAGTCAGTGTGAACTTTACGCCACTTCATCCATCTGAGGTGTTATCTCTAGAGGCTTGGCAGCTAAGTCCTTTGGGTCAAAGTCATCCACGTTAATTGCATATAAGCGATGTTCTTCTGCTTTACGTAGCAGTTGTGCATCGGCAGAATCGATAATGCCTTTTTCTAGACCAATGTCAGCGATTAAGTCGAGACGTAGGAATGGACGTCGTTCATTGATGGCTTTGCAGACTTTCTTAAACACTGGTTCTGCTTCAAGGATGATATGCAGTGCTTCCTCAATCTTACCTGCGGGATTGAACTCGCTCGCGTGGAAGTATTGATTGCGGCCCAATCGATCACGTGTCGCTGATGGTGTTTGAAGAATCTGAGCAACTTGGCTATCAATTTTATCACTTGGTGCTTTACGCACGCGGCCAAAGGGTAAGATCATCACTCGCAGTGCTTTACCCAGCCACTTGTTCGGGAAGTTAGCAAGGAATTCATCAATTGCTTCTTCTGTCTGCTTCAAGCTGTCCTGTAATCCCCAATGAACCAGAGGAAGATCGTCGGCGATACGGCCATCACTCTCATAACGTTTGAGTGTTGCAGAGCTGAGATAAAGCTGGCTGAGAATATCCCCCAGACGCGCTGATAAGCGCTCTTTACGTTTAAGCGAACCGCCTAATACGGCCATTGAAATGTCTGACAGGAATGCAATGTTTGCACTGTAGCGGTTAAGTTGTTGGTAGTAGCGGGTAGTCGTGTCTTTGACGGGTGCAGATGAGAGTCGACCATCAGTGAGACCTAGCCAGAAGCTGCGTACCAAGTTGCTCATTGTGAAGCTGACGTGACCTGCAAGTGCAGCATCAAACTTATCTAGTGCATCAGAAGCGTCTGAATAAGCCGCATTCATTTCTTCAAGAACGTAAGGATGACAGCGGATAGCGCCTTGACCATAGATGATCATTGAACGGGTTAAGATGTTGGCCCCTTCTACAGTTACAGCAATAGGCGCACCTTGGTAGCCTCGGGCCAAGAAGTTGGAAGGTCCCATACAGATACCTTTACCGCCCACAATGTCCATTGCATCAATAATGCTTTGCTGACCGCGGTGGGTACAGTGGTATTTTACAATTGCGGAGATAACGGAAGGCTTTTCGCCCAAATCAATACCAGCGACAGTTAGGTTACTGGCTGCGTCCATGACGTACGCGTTGCCGCCTAGACGCGCTAATGGCTCTTCCACACCTTCCATCTGTCCGATTGGCTGTTTGAACTGGCGACGAATGCGTGCATATGCACCGGTAGCGAGTGCTGCCGTCTTGATACCACCTGTAGAGTTAGAAGGCAGCGTGATACCACGACCCACTGACAGACATTCAACCAGCATTCGCCAGCCTTGGCCAGCCATTTTAGGGCCACCGATGATGAAATCGAGTGGCACAAACAAGTCTTCACCACGAGTTGGACCATTCTGGAACGGAACGTTCAGAGGGAAATGGCGGTTACCAATCTCAACACCTTTAAGATGGGTAGGAATCAGAGCACAAGTGATGCCCAGTTCTTCCTGTTCACCGAGTAATCCTTCAGGGTCACGCAGTTTAAAGGCAAGGCCCAGAACCGTAGCAACGGGTGCCAAGGTAATGTAGCGCTTGTTCCAAGTTAAGCGCATCCCCAGCACTTCTTTACCTTCCCACTTGCCTTTACATACTACGCCGAAGTCAGGGATTGAACCGGCATCAGAGCCAGCTTCAGGGCTGGTTAGGGCGAAACAAGGGATTTCTTTACCCTCTGCAAGGCGGGGTAGATAGTAATCTTTTTGATCGTTAGTACCGTAATGTTGCAGCAGTTCACCTGGGCCCAAAGAGTTAGGAACCCCCACAGTAGAAGAAAGAACACCTGATACGCCAGTTAATTTCTGTAACACCAAAGATTGGGCATAAGCAGAAAACTCTAAGCCACCGTATTTCTTTTTGATGATCATGGCGAAGAATTTGTTGTCTTTAAGGTACTGCCACACTTCAGGGGGTAAGTCAGCCAGTTCATGAGTGACCTGGTAATCGTTCACCATCGCGCACACTTCGTTTACTGGGCCGTCAAGAAACGCTTGTTCCTCGGCTGTGAGCTTAGGGTTTTGAATCGCATGCAGTTTGTTCCAGTCTGGCTTGCCTTTGAAAAGCTCGGCCTCCCACCAAACGGTACCAGCATCAAGGGCTTCTTTTTCCGTTTGCGACATCGCTGGTAAGACTTTTTTAAACAAAGTCAGCGCTTTTTGACTGATCAGAGATTGGCGAATGGAAGGAATCGCAATTACCGCAGTGGCAGCGATGAAAAGAATCCAGCTGAGTGAGCCTGCAGTGCCAAATATAGAAAGCACTGCTAGTGTGGCGGTAAGAGCAGCTATCGACTTCATCAGCGAAGTACGATGATAGAGACAGATCGCCAGAACTGCAGCAAATCCGAGTATAGAGAGCAAGATGTCCATAGTTAATGTTCCTTGTTCGGCGTTTGAAATTCAGATTACGCCGTTATCTAGTAAGAGGTCCAACCAGTTAGAGTGTAATAAAAATATTAAAGAAATGTAAAACCCAAATATGTTCAAAAAGTGATCTTGGTAGGAGGTAAATTCTAAAAATGAAGAGGAGAGCTATTTTTGATGGTGCAGAAACGGAATAAAGACGCAATTGTTTGCGGGCAGCTATCGACAGTGAGAATTGTTTGAGTAAACTCTGATTATCACCTTGGCGACGATAAGCGTCGGCCTTGTTAATACAAAATAATTAGAGAAAAACCTATGTACCAGGATCTGATTAAAAACGAACTTACCGAAGCTGCTGACGTACTGAATAAATTCCTTAGCGATGAAAGTAATATTGCGCAAATCGAAGCGGCAGCCAAGATGCTCGCTGACTCATTTAAACAGGGGGGCAAGGTGCTTTCTTGTGGTAACGGCGGCTCTCACTGTGACGCTATGCACTTCGCTGAAGAGCTGACAGGTCGTTACCGTGAGAATCGCCCGGGTTTGCCAGGTATTGCTATCTCCGATCCAAGCCACCTATCTTGTGTAAGTAATGACTTTGGTTACGAGTATGTGTTCTCTCGCTACGTAGAAGCGGTTGGTGCTAAAGGGGATGTACTATTTGGTTTGTCGACATCGGGAAACTCTGGCAACATTCTTAAAGCGATTGAAGCGGCTCAGGCAAAAGGCATGAAGACGATTGCTCTGACCGGTAAAGATGGCGGTAAAATGGCGGGTTTAGCGGATATTGAAATTCGTGTTCCTCATTTTGGTTACGCTGATCGTATTCAAGAGATCCACATTAAAATCATCCATATTGTGATTCAGTTGATCGAAAAGGAAATGGAAAAGTAATTTTCAAACTGGTTTAGCAAGTGCCAGTGTTGTTTATGCTGGCACTTAGGTAGTGCAAGGGAGTTTTATAAACCATGTGTGAATTGCTCGGAATGAGCGCCAATGTACCCACAGACATTTGTTTCAGTTTTACTGGCTTGATGCAGCGTGGCGGCAATACTGGCCCACATCGCGATGGCTGGGGGATCACTTTCTACGAAGGTAAAGGTTTTCGGACGTTTAAAGATCCGAATCCAAGCTGCAAGTCTAAAATTGCTGAATTGGTTCAGAACTATCCGATCAAAAGCTGCGCAATAGTTAGCCATATTCGTCAGGCGAATCGTGGTGGCGTCAATCTAGAGAACACTCACCCATTTACCCGCGAATTGTGGGGACGTTATTGGACTTTTGCTCACAATGGTCAGTTGTCTGATTATCAAGATCTGCATACTGGGCGTCATAGACCTGTGGGCCAGACAGACAGTGAACTGGCGTTTTGTTGGTTGCTTAAGCAGATGGAAGACCGATTCCCAGAACCGCCTCAGGATATGATAGGTGTGTTCCGCTTTGTGGCGAAATGTTGTGAAACCCTGAAAAGTAAAGGGGTGTTCAATATGCTGTTGTCAGATGGTGAGTACGTTATGACCTATTGTACCAACCATCTCTACTGGATTACTCGTCGTGCGCCATTTGGCAAAGCTTCTTTGATTGATGAAGACGTCGAGATTAATTTTCAGGAAGAAACGACACCCAATGATGTGGTTTCAGTCATCGCGACGCAGCCGCTAACTGATAATGAAGAGTGGCATCGAATGAAACCGGGAGAATTTGGTATTTTCCACTTTGGTGAACTTATTGACGGGAATGCTGACGAGTTGACCGACGTGGCGTTTGCGCCGAAAAAGGTCGCAAGTCAGGCACCGACGGAGCCGTTGGAGTAGCAAATGCGTTATTGCCTGGGCTGATGAATGAAGGTGTAGGGAACCTGATTTAGTCCTCGAATGACTTTGAGAGATCCTCAACTCTCTCGTCCCTCGTTCTTGAGGGTGACGTTATCAGCTTTTAAATTCGATTAAAAAGGCCGATGTCTCCATCGGCCTTTTTTATTTCTAGGGGCTAACTTACGCTAGCTGAGCTTTAATGTGTTCAACGATATCAGCCATCGCAACAGGTGTCTTGTCACCAGTACGGCGGTTCTTGTACTCAAAGTTGCCTTCTTTCATCGAACGATCGCCGATCACGATAGTGTGAGGGATACCGATAAGTTCCATATCAGAGAACATAACACCTGGGCGCTCTTTACGGTCATCGAATAGCACTTCGATACCCATAGCCGTCAATTCAGCATACAGCTTCTCAGCCGCTTCTTTCACTTCTTCCGACTTGTGCATGTTCATAGGAACGATAGCGACTTGGAAAGGTGCGAGTGCGTCTGGCCAGATGATGCCGTATTTGTCATGGTTTTGCTCAATGGCAGACGCAACCACACGAGAAACACCGATACCGTAACAACCCATCTCTAGGATAACGTTTTTACCGTCTGGACCAAGAACGCCACAGTTCATTGCTTGAGAGTAAACATTACCTAGTTGGAAGATGTGGCCTACTTCGATACCACGTTTCAGTGCGATGGTACCTTTACCACAAGGGCTTGGATCGCCTTCAACTACATTACGTAAGTCTTCAACTTGGCCAAGCTCAACATCACGACCCCAGTTGATACCGAAGTAGTGCTTGTCGTCTACGTTAGCGCCTGCGCCAAAGTCACTCATTACAGCAACAGTGCGGTCAACGATGAATGGCAGTTTAAGACCAACAGGGCCTAGTGAGCCAGGTCCAGCACCGATTAGGGCACGGATTTCTTCTTCTGTTGCCATCTGTAGAGGAGCCGCAACTTGAGGAAGGTTTTCTGCTTTCACTTCGTTCAGTTCGTGGTCGCCACGAATGATAAGCGCGATTAGGTCAGCGTCAACTTCATCAGATGCTTTAACAAATAGCGTCTTAACCGTCTTCTCGATTGGCACCTCAAACTGTTCAACAAGCTCAGCAATTGTCTTTGCGTTTGGCGTGTCAACTAACGTCATCTCTTGAGTTGGAGCCGCAGCTTCGTCAGCCAGAGCAAGTGCTTCGGCTTTTTCGATGTTCGCTGCGTAGTCAGACTCAGTTGAGAAGGCAATTAGGTCTTCACCACTTTCTGCAAGTACGTGGAACTCTTGAGAACCACTACCACCGATAGCACCTGAGTCAGCCAGTACTGGGCGGTACTCAAGTCCCATGCGGTCGAAGGCTTTACAGTAAGCATCGTGCATTGCATCGTAAGACTTCTGTAGACCTTCTTTATCAATATCAAAGCTGTACGCATCCATCATGCAGAATTCGCGTGCACGCATTACGCCAAAACGTGGGCGACGCTCATCACGGAACTTAGTTTGGATTTGGTACAGGTTTAGCGGTAGCTGTTTGTAAGAGCTCACTTCATTGCGCACTAGGCTAGTGATCACTTCTTCAGCTGTTGGGCTAAGAACAAACGGACGAGTGTGTCGGTCAGTAAAGCGAAGCAGCTCAGGACCCATCTTTTCGCTGCGGCCTGTCTCTTCCCATAGTTCAAACGGCTGAACAACGGGCATCAATGTTTCGACTGCACCTGCATTGTCGATCTCTTGACGAACGATGTTTTCGACTTTACGCAGTACACGTAGACCAGTAGGTAGCCAGGTGTAGAGACCTGAAGCCAGCTTACGGATCATACCTGCACGTAGCATGAGCTGGTGGCTCACTACTTCTGCGTCGTTTGGAGTCTCCTTCAGAGTAGAAAGAAGATAATTACTGGTACGCATTTAACTTATCCGTTTATTAAAGTTAGATACTCAAGCCGGAATGGACAGGAGTATGGAAGTCCCACGAGGGGAAAATTGTTAGCCGCTTATAATATCAGCCAAATGCCGTTGTCAAAAGCTTTCAATCGCAGTAACCGTTATTAAGTTATCGTTAACGGTAAACTTCACATTCATATCGAACATATTTACCGCATATTCTTTACTATCAGGCTTGTTCTTTTTGTACGCTGGGCGAGGGTCTTGTGCTAAAACCTGCTCAATTACCGTCTTTTGATAGTCAAGATATCCGCGGGTTTCTAACTGCTCTGTGGCTAATGACGAAAATAGGACTTGAGACTTTTTTGGTTCCGCTTCTGCGTAGCTTCCTAGCGCTTGAGGAATAGAGTCTGAATAAGGGATATATGGCTTGATGTCGATGATGGGAGTGCCATCGACTAAATCGACATTGCCAAGATCGAGATAGATCTGATCGCCTTGTTTTGTGATCCCTTTAATTTCAACCGCCGACAGTCCAATCCCATTGGGTCTAAACGTCGAACGAGAAGCAAATACACCTACACGCTCATTGCCACCCAGTCGAGGTGGTCTGACAGTAGGCTTCCATCCTGCCGCTAAATTCTGGTCAAACAGAAACAATAACCAAGCATGGGAGAATTGCTCCAACCCGCGTACCGCTTCGGGACTATTCGCCTCTCCAACTAGCTTTACTCGCGAGCGAGCAGCGGGTACTAAGCTTGGCTGCCGAGGAACGGCGAACTTCTCTTTATATGGGCTTTCAATAAAACCGATCGGCTCTATGGAATACATCTCTTTTCTCTCAATTTGGTGAATAGGGAAAAGTATCACAAAAAAGAGTAGTAAAACTTGTTGATAATGATTATTATTTAAAATGTTATAACATAACAGTTTCTATTGAGGTAATTATGCAACCCAACATTCACCCTGAATACCGAACCGTGGTTTTCCATGATACAAGCATTGATGAGTACTTCCTTATCGGTTCAACATTGCAAACTGACCGTACTATTGAGTGGAAAGATGGCAAAACCTACCCGTACTTTACGATTGAAGTATCTTCTAAATCTCACCCTTTCTACACAGGTAAGCAGCGTGTCATTCATCAGGAAGGTCGTGTCGCTAACTTTAAGCGTCGATTTGGTCAATTTTCTAAAGGGGACAAGTAAATGAAGGTCGTAAAATCTCTTAAAAGTGCTAAAAGTCGCCATCCTGATTGTCAGATAGTAAAAAGGAGAGGGCGCTTGTACGTAATATGTAAAACCAATCCCAGATTCAAAGCTGTTCAGAAATAGTGAATGCATTATTAATTTCAATGGTTCGGTGTAATTCATAATTCTAACGATTGTCATTTATGTAGATGAAGATGCTGATTTTTTGTTTTTTTATCGTTAATCATATTGATCAAGATAGCACTTTATTACATTTTTGATTTCTAATTGACCTCTTTGTCGAGTAACCTGCGCGAGCTTTGTAGCCGCTTGGCACAATGACGCGCAGGATTAACAACAACAAGGAGGGAAGAGATGAGTTCATCTACTTCGATTAAACAAAACTCGCCTAAGAGGCCAATATTTACTCGTTTCTTAGATGCCGTCGAATATTTGGGCAACTTGTTACCACACCCGATCACGCTTTTCGCCATTTTCTGTGTTGCGATTTTAATCGCTTCCGGTATTGCAGGTTACTTTGAAGTGGCGGTAGCAGATCCTCGTCCAGAAGGCGCTCCAGGTCGTGCCGTTGACGGAATGATTCAGGTTGTCAGCTTGTTAAATGCGGACGGTCTTGAGTTGATTGTTACCAATCTAGTTAAAAACTTTGTCGGCTTTGCGCCTTTAGGCACCGTATTAGTTGCACTATTGGGTGTTGCAGTGGCGGAATATTCAGGTTTACTGTCTGCGGCAATGCGTGGTTTGGTCATGGGTGCTTCGAAGAGCATGGTTACCATCACTGTGGTATTTGCAGGTATCATTTCCAATACAGCATCTGAGCTAGGCTATGTGGTACTTATCCCACTAGCGGCTATGCTGTTCCACTCTTTGGGTCGCCACCCTCTTGCCGGTCTCGCCGCTGCATTTGCAGGTGTATCTGGCGGTTATTCCGCAAACTTACTGATCGGCACTGTTGACCCACTGCTTTCTGGGATCACAGAAACGGCAGCACAAATGATTGACCCTACTTACACTGTTGGCCCAGAAGTTAACTGGTACTTTATGTTCGTTTCTACTTTCTTCATCGCCGGTATGGGTGCTTTCGTAACGGAGAAAATCGTTGAGCCTAAATTAGGTAAATACAACGAAGAAGATGCAGCAGAAGATTTGTCGAATGACTCAATGGGCACGATAACTGACGTTGAGAAGAAAGGTTTGAAAATGGCTGGACTGGCCGTGCTGGTTGTATCTGCTCTACTTGCTTGGACAATTGTTCCTGCAGATGGAATTCTTCGCTCAGACGCCGGCACGGTTGCAGGTTCGCCATTCCTGAAAAGTATTGTGGCTTTCATCTTTGTTTTCTTTGCTATCCCAGGTCTGGTTTACGGTAGAGTAGTTGGCACAATGAAGAATGATCGCGACGTGATTGACGCGATGTCTAAATCCATGTCTTCAATGGGAATGTACATTGTACTGGTCTTCTTTGCTGCTCAATTTGTGGCGTTTTTCAAGTGGACTAATTTTGGTCAAGTGTTCGCGGTAGCAGGCGCAGATTTTCTACAAAGCATTGGTCTGACTGGTCCTATGTTGTTCTTTGCCTTTATTTTGATGTGTGGTTTCATCAATCTGATGATCGGTTCAGCTTCTGCACAATGGGCTGTGACAGCGCCAATCTTTGTTCCCATGTTGATGCTAGTCGGCTATGCGCCTGAAACGATTCAAGCGGCATACCGTATCGGTGACTCTACGACCAACATCATTACACCAATGATGAGCTATTTTGGTTTGATTCTCGCTGTTGCATCGCGTTATATGAAAAATCTAGGTATCGGTACGCTGATTGCGACCATGCTGCCGTACTCAATCTGCTTTATCGTGGGTTGGAGTCTACTGTTCTACCTATGGGTATTCGTATTTGGCTTGCCAGTCGGTCCTGGTGCGGCGACCTACTACACGCCATAACGTATTATCGAACGACAATACCGGAGCCAAGTGCTCCGGTTTTTTGTTTTTGGTATTGTGGGTAGACCTAAGACTGTAAAATTCACTGTATCTAGTGCTAGGGGCAAGAGATTAGTAATGGAAGTCAAAATAGAGGATGCCGCTGGTGTTCGTGGTGATAGGAACGGCAAAGAAGCACGCTTATGTGAAAGGTCGGTACATTGATGAAGTACTGATTGAGAAATTCCTCTGATCAATCAAAAAAGCAAAGAAAAAGGCTGACGCAATGACGTCAGCCTTGATTCAACTGAGCGAGTAAGTCATTACCAACCTTTAACTACGCCACCTTTAAAGATGTCTGAAGCAGCCGTGTACACTTCCTCTGTTTGGTAAGACTTGATGAAGTTCTGCACGTTTTCAGCCTTGACGTTGTCTTCTCGCGCCACAATGATGTTTACGTATGGAGATTCTTTGTTTTCAACAAATACACCATCTTTTTGTGGTGTCAGGTTAATTGAGCTTGCGTAAGTTGTGTTGATGATAGACAGGGCTACATCGTCAAGAGAGCGTGGAAGCTGAGCGGCATCTAGTTCAACAATAGTGATGTTTTTTGGGTTTTCAGCAATATCACGTACGGTTGCTAGTAGACCAACACCATCACGTAGTTTAAGCAGTCCTTGTTGTTCAAGAAGCAGTAGAGAACGCCCTAAGTTGGTTGGGTCGTTTGGTACTGCGATACGGGCACCCTCCTGAATCTCATCAACCGATTTCACTTGTTTAGAGTAACCAGCAATGGGGTAAACAAATGTATTGCCAGCGATTGCTAGTTTGTAACCACGGTCATTCACTTGTTGATCTAGATATGGTTTGTGCTGGAATGCGTTGATGTCGATAGAGCCATCATCCAACGCTGCGTTTGGCGTCACGTAATCTGTAAAAGTAACAAGCTCTACATCCAAGCCGTATTTTTCTTTAGCAACTTTAGCGGCGACTTCTGCTACCTGAGCTTCAGCGCCCGCCATAACACCGACTTTAATCTTGCTGGTGTCTGCTGCTTGCTTTTCACCACATCCGGATAGCACAAGTGACGAAGCGACTGCTGCAATGGCGAGTAAACCTTTTAATCCAAATTTCATGACTTTCTCCTTATTCTGTATCTGTAAATTTATTATCTGTGATCGACGCGGCGAACAATTGCATCGCCGATAGACTGAATGATTTGCACCAAGACGATGAGCATTACCACGGTTACAGCCATGATGACCACATCATAGCGATGGAAGCCGTAGCGAATCGCGACATCACCTAATCCGCCACCCCCTACTGTTCCGGCCATAGCGGAATAGCTCACTAGGGTGACCAATGTGATGGTGATTGAGTTCACTATGGTTGGCATTGCCTCAGGAAGCAGTACCTTGTTGATGATTTGTATCGGAGTTGCCCCCATTGATTGAGCTGCTTCCACTAAGCCTGTTGGTACTTCAAGTAGTGCCCCTTCAATAAGGCGAGCAACAAATGGGATGGCGCCGATAGTCAGTGGTACGATAGCCGCCGTGGTGCCGATAAACGTGCCGACGAGAACTTTAGTGACTGGGATGATGGCGACCATTAAAACTAGAAACGGCACCGAGCGACCGACGTTGACGATAGCACCGAGAATGCTATTGAGTTTGGTGTTCTCAAGTAGGCCGCCTTTTTTGGTGGTATGAAGGATAACACCTAATGGAATACCAACGGCAAAGCCAACGATACCTGCGACTGAGACCATGTAGAGGGTTTCCCAAGTCGCACCAATTAAAAGGCTACTGTTAAGGCTTAGCCACTCTGAAATTGTGTTAAAGGACATAACCCAGTACCTCTACTTTTACATTGTGTTCACGGAGGAATTCAATCGCCGCATTGTCATCTTGCTCGTTACCAAACAGCTCTGCGACCATCATGCCGAATTTGACACCACCAGCGTAATCAAGATCAGAACTCAGAATGCTGACATCGATATTGAATTGACGAGCAATCTGACTGACGAGCGGTGCATCTACAGTAGCTCCGGTAAATTCGAGTCTCACCAATGGATAACTGCCTTCAACGCGGGTCGTTTGCAGGCGTGTCTGATAATCATCCGGAATAGACAGATCAAGCGTAGAACGGATAAATTCATGCGCCAGTTCAGTTTTAGGATGGGCGAAAATTTCACCAACCGTACCTTTCTCAACCAATTCCCCGCCACCAATGATTGCCACTTCATGACAGATACTTTTCACCACGTCCATTTCGTGGGTGATGAGCAACATAGTGATATTCAGTTTACGGTTGATCTCTTTGAGCAACTCAAGTATCGATTGTGTTGTTGCAGGATCCAATGCACTCGTTGCTTCGTCACACAGCAACACTTTGGGATCGGAAGCTAGGGCACGTGCAATAGCGACGCGCTGCTTTTGACCACCGCTCAAGTTCGATGGGTAGCTTTCATGTTTATCAGAGAGGCCTACCAGTTTGAGCAGCTCAGTCACTTTAGCGCTAATATGCGCCTTATCTTTGCCCGCTAACTCAAGTGGCAGGGCAACGTTGTCAAATACGGTACGAGATGACAGTAGGTTAAAATGTTGGAAGATCATACCGATGTTACGGCGTGTTTCGCTCAGTTCTGATTTTGACTGCTTGGTAAGATCAATACCGTCGACAATGATGGAGCCTGACGTTGGCGCTTCCAGCATATTGACACATCGAATAAGCGTACTTTTCCCTGCTCCTGATGAGCCAATTACACCGAAGATTGTTCCCTGTGAGATATGAAGGTTGATGTCCTTCAAGGCATGTATTTCATTATTTCCTTGAAGAAACACTTTGTTTACTTGATTAATTTCTATCATTGAGAAATCCACTATCAGACTGCTTTTGGGAAAAAGTAGATAATTTTGAACTACCTCTCATTTAGTAGAGGATGCTATGGTTTTGCACTAATTGTGTCAATAGATATTTTTACGGCTAGACGTCTAAACGTTCATTGCAACCAAACAGATTAGTAATTAGATAGTGATGAAAGAAATAAAGCGTGTAATAATTCTGGAAATAAATAGTAGATAGAGAAGCAAATTTTGGCGAAACCAGCAGTCTTTTTGGATCGTGATGGTGTAATTAACGTTGACCACGGATATGTTCATGACGAGCACGACTTTGAATTTATTGATGGCGTGTTTGAAGCGACGAAAAAGCTCAAAGAGATGGGCTACATGCTTGTATTGGTGACTAACCAGTCGGGTATTGCTCGTGGTAAATTCAGTGAAGACCGTTTCCTATCACTCACGCAGTGGATGGATTGGAATTTTGTTGATCATGATGTTGAGTTTGATGGCTTCTACTATTGCCCACATCATGCCGAACATGGTCAGGGTAAGTACAAAGAAGATTGTAATTGCCGCAAACCTAAGCCTGGCATGTTCATTTCTGCGCGTGACTTCCTCAAAATCGATATGGCGAATTCTGTTATGGTCGGTGATAAAGCTGAAGATATGCTGGCAGCAGAAGCCGCTGAAGTGGGTACGCGTATTTTAGTACGTACTGGTAAGCCTGTTACGGAAAAAGGTGAGGCGATTGCCTCTGTTGTACTGGACAGTATCAAAGAAGTCCCTGCCTATTTAGCTAAGTAAAATACCGAGAAAAGAGGTCGCTTGAGGCGGCCTTTTTCTATTGGAGAGTGTGGATGAAAATGAAAGCGTTGTTAGGGTTGCTGGCAGGAGTGACATTATTTGGGTGCAGCTACTCGGCGATTGAACGCAAAGCCGATGAAAAGCAACCATTCGTGACCTACCAGTGTGCATCGAACAAACAGTTTGAGGTCGCTTACCTAATTAAAGAACAAGAGGCGATTTTGCGTTTACCTAAACACGACTACCGCCTCGCTCAGGTCCCATCCGGTTCTGGTGCAAAATATATCTTAGATAATGGAACAAAACCGATTCTCAATCCAGTGACGCTACACACCAAAGGTGATGATGCCCGATTAGAATTGGGCAGGGTCGTTTACAAAAACTGTAAAACACAATAGCGTTAGTCTTCTGGTACAACCTGCTTTGTCTTTTGAGCGAACTCACTGCATTATGAATAAAAAACTGACCATTCTTGATATTGCTAAACTTTCTGGCGTTGGTAAATCTACGGTTTCCCGTGTGTTGACGAATGACCCTAAAGTCAAACCCGAGACTCGCGCCAAGGTTGAGCGTGTGATTGAAGAGTCTGGCTACGTTCCGTCTAAGTCGGCGCAAGCGATGCGCGGAGGCAGTCAGAAAGTGGTTGGTGTCATCATCTCGCGTCTTGATTCGCCTTCGGAAAACAAAGCCGTTAGCAGCATGCTTCAAGTTCTTTACGGTAACGGCTATGACGCGGTGATCATGGAAAGCCAATTTGACCGCAAGATGACCAATGAACACCTCGACGTTTTGCGCAGGCGTAATGTTGACGGCGTGATTGTGTTTGGCTTTAGTGATTTTGACATCGAGCGTCTTTCTAGCTGGCAGCATCGTTCGCTGGTGATTGCCATGGATACTGATGAAACGTCATCGATCAACTACGATAATACAGGTGTTATTCGTTATGCGCTGGAACACCTTCAGCGCCAATCGGTGAGCGAGATTGCTTTTATTGGTGTTGATCCTTCAGACCGAACTACTGGGAAGATTCGTCTCAATGCTTACTTAGATTGGTGTTCAGAGCATCGATTATCTCCCAACTATCAAACAGGCCATCTGCATCACGAAAGCGCTTATCGTTTGGTGGATAAAGTGTTGAGTCAAACCACACAGGCGATTGTATGCGCCAGTGATACTTTGGCATTGGGTGTGATTAAACGTCTTCAAGAGTTGGACAGAGAAGATGTGATGGTCACAGGTGTTGGTGGCAATGAACTGTTGTCTTTTCTATTTCCGAGAGTATTCAGTATCGATCCGGGTTATGCTCAGGCTGGAGAAAGGGCGGCCAAGCTTCTGATTTCTCAGCTCAATGGAGAATCTGAACTCGTACACCTCACTCAGGAACCAATTTTGAGTTAACCCTCTCTTTTCTCTATGGTTTAAAATTATACTGTGATCTCATTCAATTAATGGGATTGTTCCCATTTATCTATTTCGATAGATTTGACAATATAATAAATACAAATGGGAATGTTCCCAAATAAATTATAACTAACCTTTTTGATCAGAGACTTCTGATCTGAACGAGAAACCAATTTAGGGTGGACAAGGATATGAGTAAGATTGCGAAACAAGAAGTTGAGCGTCTGATAGAACTGGTTGGCGGTCGCGAAAACATCGCCAGTGTCAGCCACTGTCTGACGCGCCTCCGCTTCGTGTTAAATGACACAAGTAAAGCCGACACAAATGCACTGGAAGCACTGTCGCTGGTGAAGGGCTGTTTCACTAATGCGGGTCAATTTCAAGTTGTTGTCGGTACTGAAGTTGATGAAGTGTACAAGGTCCTGATTGAACTGTCGGGTAAGTCTGAAGCATCGAAAGATGAATCCAAACAGGCTGCACGTCAGAACATGAACATTTTGGAACGTGGTATCTCCCATCTTGCTGAGATCTTTGTACCACTGTTACCTGCAATTATTACCGGTGGTCTGATCTTGGGCTTCCGTAATGTGATTGGCGACATCAAGATGTTTGATGGTCAATCATTGACAGAAATTAGCCAATTCTGGGCGACTGTCCATAGCTTTCTATGGCTAATTGGTGAAGCCATTTTCTTCTTCTTGCCTGTTGGCGTGTGTTGGTCAACAGTGAAGAAACTCGGTGGTACACCGATCCTCGGCATTACGCTTGGTGTCACTTTGGTCTCTCCTCAACTGATGAATGCTTATCTGATAGGTAAGCAAGTGCCAGAAGTATGGGATTTTGGCTTATTTGCTATCGAGAAGGTGGGTTATCAGGCTCAGGTTATTCCAGCCATGTTAGCAGGTATCGCGTTGGCGTTTATCGAAACGAACCTTAAGCGTATTGTTCCTTCTTACCTATATCTGGTTGTCGTTCCTTTCGTCTCTATCATCGTCTCTGTGGTATTAGCGCATTCTCTGATTGGCCCGTTCGGTCGCGTACTGGGTGATGGCGTGGCATTCGCCGCAAAAGCAGCAATGACGGGTGATTTCGCAGTGATTGGCTCAATGGTGTTTGGCTTCCTATATGCACCTTTGGTGATTACCGGTATTCACCATACAACCAACGCTGTCGATCTGCAGTTGATGCAAGACCTAGGTGGTACTCCAATCTGGCCTTTGATTGCACTGTCTAACATTGCTCAGGCATCAGCGGTTGTCGGTATTATCATCATCAGTAAGAAACACGGCGAACGCGATATCTCAGTACCCGCGGCGATTTCTGCTTATCTAGGTGTCACCGAGCCAGCGATGTACGGTATTAACTTGAAGTACAAGTTCCCAATGCTAAGCGCAATGATTGGTAGTGCAATTGCAGCGGCGATCTGTGGTAGTGCGGGCGTTATGGCGAACGGTATTGGTGTGGGTGGTCTACCCGGTATCTTATCTATCCAACCACAATTCTGGGGCATCTACGCGATTGCAATGCTGGTGGCGATTGCAATACCGGCAGTATTGACCCTGTTCTTCTACAAGCGTGCACAAATGAAAGGTGAGCTAGAGCCTGCAAGCGCTTAAGTGCAAACAAAAAAGAGCGATCGCAATCCGGCGATCGCTCCTGCTATTTTTTCGATTTTTTATTTTTTGGTAAGTGAGTTTAGCAATGACAACAATCACAAATGATGCGAACTGGTGGAAAACGGCTTCGATATATCAGATTTACCCGAAGAGCTTCTGTGATAGCGGCAGTAAGGGAACAGGGGATATCAAGGGCATCATTTCTAAGCTCGATTACTTAAAATTGCTCGGTATTGATGCTATTTGGCTGACGCCAGTCTATCAGTCTCCGATGATTGATAATGGTTATGACATCTCAGACTACTACGCTATTAACCCTCAGTTTGGCAGCATGGAAGACTTTCAATGTTTGCTTAGTGAAGCGCACCAGCGCGGTATTCGTATCATTATGGACATTGTCGTTAACCATACCTCCACTGAACACGTTTGGTTCCAATCTGCGCTGGGGGATAAGAGCAGCCCATACCGAGATTACTATATTTGGAAAGATCCGGTTGAAGGTGACGTTCCAAACAACTGGCAGTCCAAGTTTGGCGGAAGTGCTTGGGAAATGGATGAGCAAACGGGCCAGTATTTTCTGCACCTCTTTGCCAAAGAGCAAGCGGATCTTAATTGGGAGAACCCGACTGTTCGTGAGGAAGTGAAAAAGGTCATCAGCTTCTGGGCTGAGAAAGGAGTGGATGGCTTCCGTCTTGATGTGATTAACCTAATTTCTAAGCAGCAAGATTTCCCGAATGATGATATTGGTGACGGTCGCCGCTTTTACACAGATGGCCCTCGTGTACATGAATACTTACAGGAAATCAGCGAAGCTGTGTTCCAAAAATATGGCAGCGTTACTGTGGGTGAAATGTCGTCTACCACATTGGAGCATTGCCAGCAGTATTCCTCTCTGGACAACAAAGAACTGTCGATGGTGTTTAACTTCCACCATCTAAAAGTGGATTACCCAAATGGCGAAAAGTGGACCAAAGCGCCTTTTGACTTTTCACAACTCAAGCAGATTTTCAACCATTGGCAAACAGGATTGAACGGCAAAGGTTGGGGAGCACTGTTCTGGTGTAATCATGATCAGCCACGTATTGTTAGCCGCTTAGGCGATGACCAAAACTATCGAGTGGAGTCGGCCAAAATGTTGGGAGCCTCTGTCCATATGATGCAAGGTACACCATACATTTATCAAGGAGAAGAGATTGGGATGACCAACCCCGGCTATACCTCGATAGAGCAATATCGCGATGTGGAAAGTACCAATATGTATGACATCATGGTCAACCAGCAAGGTGTCAGCAACGAAGAAATGATCGATATCCTGGCTCAGAAATCCCGCGATAACTCACGTACGCCAATGCAATGGAATGACGAGCAGTATGCTGGCTTCTCTCAGGTCCAACCTTGGTTGGCGGTGGCAGAAAATTATCCTCAAGTGAACGCAGCTAAAGCCGTTGATGACAGTAACTCGGTTTTTTACTTCTATCAGAAGTTGATTCAATTGCGCAAAGAGATTGAAGTGATTACCACTGGGAGCTACACCGATCTTTACCCAGAACATAAGGCGATATTCGGTTATCAACGTAAATCAGAAAATCAGACCCTAATTTGTTTGAATAACTATTACGCAGACGAAACAGAGTGCGTCTTACCTGAAGAGTTTGATTGCGATAAAGCACAATACGTTTTATGTAACTATGAGCTTTCTAGTGAGAAGGTATCTCAGCATCAAGTACTTCGCTCTTATGAAACACGTATTATTCTTTTAAACAACTAACTTCCCCCTTTGATGTTAGTTATCGCCTCGGCTATTGGTCGGGGCTTTTTTGTACTTGCGAGAAGAGAGATAGAGGTGTAATTAGATTTTCAATAAGTACAAAAAAACCAGCTCATTGAGCTGGTTTTCTGTATATGGTGGAGGGGGACGGATTCGAACCATCGAAGGCAGTGCCAGCAGATTTACAGTCTGATCCCTTTGGCCACTCGGGAACCCCTCCAGGGTATTTTTATCCTTAATTGTTGTTTTCCCAACACGACAATCAAGCGTTCAATATGGTGGAGGGGGACGGATTCGAACCATCGAAGGCAGTGCCAGCAGATTTACAGTCTGATCCCTTTGGCCACTCGGGAACCCCTCCAGGGTATTTTTATCCTTAATTGATGTTTTCCCAACACGACAATCAAGCGTTCAATATGGTGGAGGGGGACGGATTCGAACCATCGAAGGCAGTGCCAGCAGATTTACAGTCTGATCCCTTTGGCCACTCGGGAACCCCTCCAGGGTATTTTTATCCTTAACTGATGTTTTCCCAACGCATCAATCAAGCATTTAATATGGTGGAGGGGGACGGATTCGAACCATCGAAGGCAGTGCCAGCAGATTTACAGTCTGATCCCTTTGGCCACTCGGGAACCCCTCCAGGGTGTTTTTATACTTAAGAAATGATTTCCCAACACATCACTCAAGTGCGGAGCGCATCATAGCAAACTCGCTAAACCTGTAAAGCCTTTTCTTATGATTTTGAATTGAATGCTGGCTTTTTGGGCAAAGATGCCAGTAATCAACCTAAAAGCTCATCTAATCAATGTCTAAACTTACAGTTTATTGCTCTCTCTTTACATTACTTGACGTTTTCAGCGCGGTTTAACGAGTATAATGAGCGAAGTTTTTTGAGGCAGAATTTAAACATGAAAAATAAAATTATTCTGAGTATTTTGTCGTTGTCTATTCTAGCCGTAGCACCTGCAGTGCAAGCTAAACGGCAAGGTCCACAGACGGTTACCGTGGTGACTGAACAGGTCCAGATTCATCAGGTTTCTCAGTCTTTGTCGTTAGTTGGAAAAATTGAAGCTGAGCAATCTGTGGTTATTTCCTCTGAAGTTACAGGTCGCGTGGATGTTATTGCTTTTAAGGCGAATCAAGAGGTCAAAAAAGATCAGCTGCTCGTTCAGCTTAATGATGACAAAGCCAAAGCCAGTGTAGCTGAAGCAAAAGCCTACCTGAAAGACGAAGAGCGTAAACTCAAAGAGTTTGAACGTTTGGTGAAACGTAATGCGATTACCCAAACCGAGATCGATGCGCAGAAGGCTAGCGTCGAAATAGCTCAGGCTCGCCTTGATGCCGCCAATGCCAACCTCAATGATTTGAATATTACAGCACCTTTCTCTGGCACTGTCGGCTTTATTGATTTCAGCCTAGGTAAGCTGGTGAGTGCTGGCGATGAGCTTGTGGCACTCGATGATTTATCCTTGATGCAACTCGATTTGCAGGTACCTGAACGTTATCTGTCTCAAATTTCTAAAGGTATGAAAGTCACAGCAACGACGGCAGCATGGAATGATACTGTCTTCAATGGCGAAGTTGTTGGTATCGATTCACGAATCAATGAAGAAACTCTTAACTTAAGGGTCCGTATCCATTTTGACAATCCAAAACAAAGCTTGAAACCGGGCATGTTAGTGACTGCAGATATGGATTTTCCTCCAATGGAAGCGCCGATTATTCCTGTTCAAGCTCTCGAATATTCTGGCACCAAACGTTATGTCTATATGGTAGGTGATGACAACAAAGCGGTTCGCACTGAAGTCTTCTTAGGTGCTCGAATCGGCAACCAAGTCGTGATTGAAAAAGGCCTTGATATCGGCCAGAAAATCGTCGTTCAAGGCATTGTGAACATGCGCGATGGTGTCGCCGTGAGCGAATTGGGTGAAGATGGCAAACCACTGAGTAATGAGCAAGAAGGTAACAGCTAATGTGGTTATCTGATGCTTCTGTCAAACGACCCGTTGCTGCGGTCGTTCTCAGCTTACTGCTGTGTGTATTTGGTATTGTCTCTTTCAGTAAACTGGCGGTACGTGAAATGCCGGATATTGAAAGTCCGGTTGTATCAATCAGTACTCGATATGAAGGCGCTTCAGCGACCATTATTGAAAGCCAAATTACTTCTGTACTGGAAGATCAGCTTTCTGGTATCAGCGGCATTGATGAAATTGAATCGACTACGCGCAATGGCAGCTCACGAATCACTATTACGTTTGAACTCGGTTATGATCTTAATACTGGCGTGAGTGATGTTCGGGATGCGGTTGCACGAGCACAGCGTTCCTTGCCTGATGAGGCGGATGATCCGATTGTTTATAAGAACAATGGGTCGGGTGAAGCCTCTGTTTACATTAATCTAAGTTCTTCCGAGATGGATCGAACCCAACTGACAGACTACGTCGACCGAGTATTGCTCGACAGATTCAGCTTGATATCCGGTGTAAGCTCAGTGGATGTGTCAGGCGGCTTGTACAAAGTCATGTACGTTAAGCTGAAACCTGCTCAGATGGCAGGACGTGGAGTCACAACTTCTGACATTACCACGGCACTCAATAATGAGAATATTGAAAGTCCGGGCGGTGAAGTGCGTAACGATCAGATCGTCATGTCGGTTCGGACTGCTCGTAGCTACAACGTGGCTGGAGATTTTGAATATTTGGTGGTTAAACGGGCGAGTGACAATACTCCTATCTACCTGAAAGATGTCGCTGATGTCTATATTGGCGCGGAGAATGAAAATTCAACCTTTAAGAGCGATGGTGTGGTTAATGTCAGCATGGGTATTGTGCCTCAATCAGACGCTAACCCGCTTGAAGTGGCGGACTTAGTGCATGATGAAGTGGAAAAAATCCAGCAATTCCTTCCATCAGGAACTCGTCTTGCCATTGACTATGATTCAACCGTATTTATTGAGCGTTCGATAGCGGAAGTGTATAGCACTCTGTTTATTACCGGTGGTCTGGTCATTCTTGTGCTGTACATATTCATTGGTCAGGCACGAGCCACACTGATCCCAGCAGTAACGGTGCCTGTTTCTTTGATTTCTTCCTTCATGGCTGCCTACTATTTCGGCTTTTCGATCAACTTAATCACTTTGATGGCGCTGATATTGTCGATTGGATTGGTGGTCGATGACGCCATCGTAGTCGTGGAGAACATTTTCCACCATATCGAGCGTGGAGAAAAACCGCTGTTGGCGGCATACAAAGGAACTCGTGAGGTCGGTTTTGCCGTTGTGGCGACAACTCTGGTATTGGTCATGGTGTTCCTGCCCATCTCCTTTATGGATGGTATGGTCGGCTTGCTGTTTACTGAGTTTTCGGTATTGCTGGCGATGTCGGTGATGTTCTCATCATTGATTGCACTGACTCTGACGCCAGTTTTAGGCAGTCAGTTGTTAAAGGCCAATGTGAAACCAAACCGCTTCAATCAGTTTATTGATCGCATGTTTGGTCGTCTGGAAAGTGGTTACCGTAAAGTGCTACGTGGAGCCTTGAAATGGAAGTGGGCAGCGCCTCTCATCATTCTGACCTGTATCGGCGGAAGCTGGGTTTTGATGAAGCAAGTGCCTTCTCAGCTGACACCATCGGAAGACCGCGGGGTGATCTTTGCCTTTGTTCGTGGTGCTGATGCTACGAGTTACAACCGCATGGCTGCGAACATGGATATCGTCGAGGAGCGCTTATTGCCGCTACTGGGCGAAGGCTTCCTTAAGTCCTTCAGCATTCAATCGCCAGCCTTTGGCGGTAACGCCGGTGACCAGACGGGTTTCGTGATCATGATTCTGGATGACTGGAATGATCGTGATGTAACGGCTCAGCAGGCGCTAGGAGAGGTGAGAAAGGCGCTGGTGGGTATTCCTGATGTTCGTGTCTTCCCATTTATGCCAGGCTTCAGAGGTGGTTCTAGTGAGCCAGTACAGTTCGTATTAGGAGGTTCTGATTACCCAGAACTAAAACAGTGGGCTGAAAAGCTTGAGCAGTTAGCTGAAGCGTCGCCGATCATGGAGGGGGCGGACATTAACTATTCCGAGCGAACTCCTGAGTTGGTGGTCACCGTTGATAAGCAGCGTGCGGCGGAGTTGGGTATCAGTGTGTCAGATATTTCTGAGACCTTAGAAATCATGCTTGGCGGTAAGAGTGAAACGACTTTTGTTGAACGCGGCGAAGAGTATGATGTTTATCTTCGTGGTGATGAGAACAGCTTCAATAATGCGACGGATTTGAGCCAGATTTATCTGCGAACCCGTTCTGGCGAGTTGGTGACACTGGATGCGGTCACCAAGATTGAAGAAGTGGCTTCGTCGATTCGTTTGTCCCACTACAACAAGCAGAAATCGATTACCGTTACGGCTAACTTGTCTGACGGGTATACCTTAGGTCAGGCACTGGACTTCTTAGATCAACAAGCGGTGGACATTCTGCCGGGTGATATCTCAGTCAGCTACTCCGGCGAATCGAAAGATTATAAAGAGAACCAATCCAGTATTCTGGTGGTGTTTGGCTTAGCACTGTTGGTCGCGTATCTGGTCTTGGCAGCCCAGTTTGAAAGTTTCATTAACCCACTAGTGGTGATGTTCACTGTCCCTATGGGGGTATTTGGCGGCTTCTTGGGCTTGTTCTTTATGAGTCAGGGGCTCAATATCTACAGCCAGATTGGCATGATCATGTTGATTGGTATGGTGACCAAGAACGGTATCCTGATCGTTGAGTTTGCGAACCAGCTTCGTGACCGCGGCTTCGAATTTGAGAAAGCGATTGTCGATGCTGCAACACGTCGTCTGCGCCCAATCATGATGACAGCGTTCACTACGCTTGCTGGTGCAATTCCGTTGATCCTATCGACAGGCGCTGGTTATGAAAGCCGAGTGGCGGTAGGTACGGTGATCTTCTTCGGTATGGGCTTCGCAACGCTGGTGACTTTGTTTGTTATCCCTGCGATGTACCGACTGATCTCAGCAAGTACGCAATCACCGGGTCATGTGGAAGCCGAACTGAACAAAGAGCTAAGCCACGATGTGAAGGCTAGAACCTCACACTAATCGCAGCAACCAATAACGCAAAAGCCCGCAATTCGCGGGCTTTTTTTCATCTAATGGTTCTCAACCGTAATTAACGGAATAACGGGTTGGTTTGTGGTTCATGGCCAACACGACATTGAGCAGGATAGCGCCCAAAATGGATAACCCAATGACTTCAGGAGAGACAAAGAAGAATGATGCGAACAAGATGCAACAATCGATAGCTAGCTGAGATTTGCCCACTGAAATGCCGAACTTATCCTGAATAAACAGGCAAAGTACGTTGAAACCACCAAGACTTGAGCGATGACGGAACAGGATAAGCATACCCAAGCCCATCAGTAACCCACCAGCAACCGCGCAATACACAACATTAACCGTTTCAAGGCTAACGACCAGAGAGAGGTGATCTGCAAACACAGAAACCAAGGCACCAGAAATAGCACTGTTGAAGGCAAATCTTGAACCAAAACGCTTCCACGCGAGTAAATAAAAAGGACTGTTGGCCAAAAAGTAAAGCGTACCGAAGGAAAGTGACACAAACTGGCTCATAAGCAGGGCCAAACCTGTGGTGCCTCCGGTTAACAGATTTGCAGACTGGAGGAAGAAAACGCCCTGAGCGACCAGAAATGTTCCAGTTAAAATAGCAATCCAATCTTCTTTACGTGAGTGTTTTTCCATCAGTTTGAAACTTTTACAGTAGATAATGGCGCGCATACTATTTAAAAAATGAGGTTTTCGGTAGCTTGAGAAGCAAATTTAAGGTAAACCTATGTAATTATCGTTTTACGGGGTGTAAAGGGAGAAATTGACACTTTTCATAATTATACGATTTAGAAAGGTGACAATATGACAATCCAAGTAGAACAACATTCAGAATCTGCATGAGAAAAAGTAAAACTTTCTCTTTATGGCCAAGATCAAATTATGTAGAATGCGCGCTATTAACGTGATGCAAACGTTTGCGTGAGGCGGTTTACGCAGATTAATAGGGTCATTGGTCGGTTTTTTGCAAATTTCAGTTTAAATCTGAGTCAGGAGATACAGATGCTAAAGCGTGATATGAACATCGAAGATTACGATGCGGAACTGTTCGCAGCAATCCAAGAAGAAACTCTTCGTCAGGAAGAACACATTGAACTAATCGCTTCTGAAAACTACACGAGCCCACGTGTAATGGAAGCTCAAGGTTCTCAGCTAACAAATAAATACGCTGAAGGCTACCCTGGCAAGCGTTACTACGGTGGTTGTGAGTACGTGGATAAAGCGGAAGCTTTAGCAATTGATCGCGCATGCCAGCTATTCGGCTGTGAGTATGCGAACGTTCAACCTCACTCGGGCTCACAAGCAAACAGTGCGGTTTACATGGCATTGCTAAATCCAGGCGATACCGTTCTAGGTATGAGCCTAGCGCATGGTGGTCACTTGACTCATGGCTCACCAGTAAACTTCTCTGGTAAGCACTACAAAGTGATTCCTTACGGTATCGACGAAGCGGGTCAAATTAACTACGATGAAATGGAACAGCTTGCTCTAGAGCATAAGCCTAAGATGATCATCGGCGGCTTCTCGGCTTACTCTCAAATCGTTGACTGGGCTCGCATGCGTGAAATTGCAGACAAAGCCGGCGCGTACCTATTTGTCGACATGGCGCACGTTGCGGGTCTAATCGCAGCAGGCGAATACCCAACACCAGTTCCACATGCGCACGTTGTGACAACAACAACGCACAAGACACTAGCAGGTCCACGTGGCGGCCTGATTTTGTCTAACGCTGGCGAAGATATGTACAAGAAGTTGAACTCAGCGGTATTCCCTGGTGGCCAGGGTGGTCCTCTGATGCATGTTATCGCGGGCAAAGCCGTCGCGTTCAAAGAAGCCATGGAGCCAGAATTTAAAGCTTACCAAGCCCGCGTGGTAAAAAATGCAAAAGCGATGGTTGCCCAGTTCCAAGAACGTGGTTACAAGATTGTGTCTAATGGTACAGAGAACCACCTATTCCTAGTTGACTTAATCGACAAAGACATCACAGGTAAAGATGCAGATGCAGCACTAGGCGCAGCAAACATCACGGTAAACAAGAACTCAGTACCAAACGATCCACGTAGCCCGTTTGTGACTTCTGGTATCCGTGTAGGCTCTCCAGCCATCACTCGTCGTGGTTTCACTGAAGAAGATGCAAAAGAGCTAGCGAATTGGATGTGTGACGTGCTAGATAACATCGGAAATGAGGATGTTATCTCGGCAACTAAAGCCAAGGTTCTAGAGATTTGTAAGCGCCTACCTGTTTACGCTTAACTAGCATTCAGTATGGAACCCTAAATGTTCCGCTGTTGGTTTCAATACCAGCATGTTTCAAAACCTCCTTCTGGAGGTTTTTTTATGTGCGATAACGGGTAAATCGACAAGCTCTTAATTTTCCCACCTCATAACGGTTAATTGACTAACGACTAAACACCCAATCATCATTTTATTGATGTCAATGAGGGGGGATTGAGCGTCAAACTTAATGCTTGTCTTCAATTTCTTTTTAGTAACCGTGCCAACATTGTGTCTTTTTATCGGCATGGTCAGGCAAGAGAGAGCCTGCAAGGCTGGCCGATTACCGAAAATGAGGGGCTGATGACAACCAGCGAGTTTGATTGGACCTGAGTATGGAGACTCAGTCTCATAGAACGGTGCTCTAGGTAGTTGCATAAATATAGTGTGACTTTACTGGTTTATTACAAGCTTAAGGGACAGTTATGGGGAGAGCGGTAAGGTGTTGTTGCAAAGAACGTTTAAGTTATGGCTTGGTCCACAGATGAAAAGAAAAAAAGATTGATATGACATCAATCTTTTTACTTTTAGATTTAAGTTATTTTGAAATACTCAGCAGCGTGCCGGACTTACATTTAAAAGAGTAGTACTTGCGGCTTTCGCTGAATTTACCTAGACCTTCACCATCACAGTAATCAATGTTGATGTCACGCATAGTTTCGAGTGTCTTTTCACTATTTAGCGCGAATTTAGAGCCATCCGCACACACAATACGCACGCGACCATCGTCACTCACAGAGTAAAGCTCAACGTCTGTATTACACAGCTCAAAAGAAGCCTCACGGAAATTGTCTTGCTGTGTGTTAGAAGCGCAGCCTGCTGTTAATGCAGCGAGGGCAACAGCAACAAAACCTAGTCTTTTCATAATAATTCCTTGGAGATGTACTTTTATAGTGTTGTTAGGGCTTAGCCTATAGAAGAGTTGTGTCTCATTCAAGAAACGAAACGAAAAAGGGCTGACTTATTTTGTCAACCCTGTCTATTAACTTAAATGATAATTAGCTAATTTCAACGCCCTGAGCCTGCAGATCTGCGTGGTATGAAGAACGAACAAATGGACCACATGCGGCGTGAGTAAAGCCCAGTTCTAAAGCAATTTCTTTTAGCTCATCAAATTCTGATGGAGGAACGTAACGTTCAACGGGTAGATGGTGACGACTTGGTGCTAAGTATTGGCCCAGAGTCAGCATCGTCACACCATGCTCGCGAAGGTCTTTTAGAACCTCAATAATTTCTTCTTTTGTTTCGCCTAAGCCCATCATGAGTCCAGATTTCGTTGGGATATCTGGGTGCTGTTCTTTAAATTTCTTGAGAAGCTGTAATGACCACTTATAATTTGCCCCCGGACGTGCTTTACGGTAGAGACGCGGTGCGGTTTCTAGGTTGTGATTGAAGACGTCGGGTGGGTTGTCTTTCATCAATTCCAGCGCCACATCCATTCTTCCACGGAAATCCGGAACCAATGTCTCAATGCGGATGTTTGGGTTTTTCGCTCGGATCTCTCGGTTACAGTCAGCGAAGTGCTTAGCACCACCGTCTCTAAGATCGTCGCGGTCTACGGATGTAATGACGACATATTTCAGCTTCATATCTGAAATAGTTTGCGCAAGCTTTTGCGGTTCATCCGCTTCTGGAGCAACAGGCCTGCCATGAGCGACATCACAGAAAGGACAGCGACGAGTACAGATAGCGCCAAGAATCATAAAGGTCGCCGTACCATGGTTGAAACATTCTGCTAGGTTAGGACAGGAGGCTTCCTCACACACTGAGTGGAGGTTGTTTTTACGCATCGCAGATTTAATATCTTGAATACGCTGGCTGTCAGCAGGCAATTTGATTTTCATCCAGTCTGGCTTACGCAGAACTTCTTTTTGCTCAGTTGGCATGTTCTTTACAGGGATCAATGCCATCTTGTCAGCGTCGCGGTATTTAACGCCTTTTTCCATTTGGATTGGTTTACTCATGCTATCTATACTTCTCTTTGCTTCTCATCGCGTAGGAGAGGTTTCTGTGCTGAATTCAACTTGCTCATAACCAAGCAAAGTGACAAGTTCATCGACTAATGCCGCTTCAACTTGGGTAAGATCATCCGGCCCACCAAGCTGGCTCATTTGAACCATCTCCATACCAGCATAGCCACATGGATTTATACGCAAGAATGGCGATAAGTCCATATTTACATTTAATGCTAATCCATGGAATGAGCACCCTTTACGGATCCTCAGCCCTAAAGAACAGATCTTTTTACCATCAACATAGACACCTGGTGCATCTGGTCGTGCCGCCGACTCTATATTGTATTTTTTTAAGGTGTTGATCACGAGATTCTCAATATGAGTCACGAGATCTCGGACACCGAGTTTTTTACGACGTAGATTTATCAGGAAGTAAGCCACTAATTGACCGGGACCGTGATAGGTTACTTGACCACCTCTATCGCTTTGTACGACAGGGATATCACCCGTATTGATTAAATGCTCATCTTTACCTGCTTGCCCTTGTGTAAACACAGGGTTGTGCTCGACTAGCCATACTTGGTCACAGGTTTCCTCAGTTCGGTTATCTGTGAACTCGTGCATTGCTTTCCAAATAGGTTCGTAATCTTGCCGACCCAGACGTTTCACAACAAGCTGGTTTTGCATTCCTGATCCTATAGTCAGTAAATAAAGTTCTGGGATTATAAACTGCTTCTGGTCATTGAACTACATATCAGCCACACATTTTTAACCTTAGATAAAAAGCAGGATTATTATCTATCTGATATCTAAAAAGAAAGCAGCTTACGCTGCTTTCAAATTAATTTTATTTCATCAAATAAAATTATAGAACCATACGCACAATATCGATCTGGCCCAATTCTTTGTATAAGGTTTCGACTTGCTCAATGGACGTCGCTGTAATGGTAACAGATACAGAATGGTAGTTACCTTTTGCACTTGGCTTCACACTGGGGCTGTAGTTACCTGGAGCGTGGCGTTGGATAACTTCAAGAACCTTTTCTGGAAGCTCAGGCTTAGCGTAGCCCATCACCTTGTAGGTAAAAGAACAAGGGAACTCAAGCAGATCTTTCAGTTTTGCGTCTGAGTTGATAGTCAACATTTTGAAACTCCAAGTTGAATGTCATTTAAGCAGCGCGAAATAGTACTGCCATTGGTTCTAAATCTCAACATTCTCGCTAGCTTACCTAGCGAGAATAAAAAAAGCCGCGATAAGCGGCTTTTGATGTAGGTGCGGTCTAGTTAGAGGAAGCTCTTAAACAGCATCACAATATAATCCCACAGACGGCTGAACAGACTACCTTTATTGACATCTTCTAACGCTAGAAGTGGGTACTCAGCAACATCTTCGCCTTCAAGTTGATAGTATAGCTTACCTACTACATCACCTTTCTTAATTGGGGCTTCCAGTTCTTTTTCAAGTACGAAGCTGGCTTGAAGGTTTTTGGCTTGCCCACGAGGAAGGGTAACGTAAGTATCTTTGTCTAAGCCCAGTGCAACCGTATCTTTGTCGCCCATCCAGATCTTTTCTTCCACGAAGGTTTCACCAGCTTTATGTGGAGCAACGGTTTCAAAGAAGCGGAACCCGTAACTCAGTAGCTTTTTGCTTTCTGATTTACGTGCGTTTGCATTTTTGGTTCCCATGACAACAGCAACAAGGCGCATTTTTCCTTCAGTCGCTGAGCTGACTAGGCTATACCCCGCGTTACTTGTGTGACCGGTTTTAATGCCGTCAACGTTCATGCTTTTGTCCCAAAGCAAGCCGTTGCGGTTGTATTGGGTAATGCCGTTGTAGGTGAATTTCTTCTCAGAGTAAATACGATACTCGTCTGGCACGTCACGAATTAACGCTTGGCCAAGTAGCGCCATATCGTAAGGCGTCGAGTACAGGTTAGGGTTGTCCAAGCCGTGAACGTTAGCAAAGTGAGTGTCTTTCATGCCTAGCGTATCTGCCCAAGCATTCATCAGATCCACGAAGGCATCTTCTGACCCTGCAATATGCTCTGCCATAGCAACACACGCATCGTTACCGGATTGAACAATGATACCGCGATTAAGTTCTTCGACTTTAACTGTCGTGCCGACTTCGATAAACATCTTTGAAGAATCTGGGAAGTTTTTAGCCCAAGCATTCTTGCTGATGGTGACGTCGTCCTGAAGCGAAATATTACCGCGCTCTAGCTCTTGGCCGATCACGTAACTGGTCATCATTTTGGTCAGACTTGCAGGAGACAACTTAGTGTTCATCTCTTTCTCTGCGAGGATCTTACCTGAGTTATAGTCCATCAAAACGTAGCCTTTCGCAGCGATTTGAGGAGCGTCTGGTACCACAATTGGGGTGGCAAACGAAGAGGATGCGAAAGTTGCAGAAAGCGCAATAGAAGACGCAAAAACGGATTTAATTAGCGTTGTTTTTTTCATATTGACTACAGGTTTTTATTAACTGTCCATATATTAACAGAAACAATCGCTCAAACCAGTGTGCGGCGTATCTCACACTGGATTGAGGACTACTGGGATTTTATAAAAGCACTCGGATAGCCCATCAGCTTAACTTGTTCTAAGGCCTTTTGCGTCAGCATATAGTCATCAAATGGGCCTAAGAACACGCGGTGAAGGTTTTTATCCGAGCTGATATAGCTCTTTACCGAAAGTGTTTGACTCAGATCTTGTGCTAAAGTTCGTACTCTGTCTTGATGTTGTGAAGACGCGACCTGAACAACGAATTTTGGTAATGCTTTTTGTTTATGCGCTTCCGTTGGTTTGTTGACAGAAATGACCTCTATGGCCACATTAGCCGTTCCTGTGCGGATGACATCCAATTTGGTTGCCGCGGCAAAACTTAGGTCTATGATTCGACCTTGATGAAAAGGCCCACGATCATTAACGCGTACAACTGCTGATCTACCATTGTCTTTGTTGGTCACTTTTACGTAGCTAGGTATAGGCAAGGTTTTGTGTGCCGCTGACATGGAGTACATATCGTATACTTCACCGTTAGACGTCTGGTGACCATGAAATTTCTTACCATACCAAGAGGCGACACCTTCTTGGGTGAAACCTTGAGGCTCTTTGATGATCTCATAACGCTGGCCACGAAGCGTATAGTCGCTATTGCCACCTAGGCTATATGGCTCGTATTGAGGATGTGCGTCTTCAATGTGCTCAACAGAAATAGGAGCATCGGGGGCGATGTCTTCATCGATAGAGTATCGCTTATCAGGCGTTGAGGAACAGCCGACTAAGGTAGCAACGGCACAAAGCATGCCAAGCAGAGGTTTATAAACAGACATTTAGGTTGCCTTTGAGAATGCTTTTCGATGAGTGTGAATGGACATCAGGATGCCAAAGCCCGCCATTAAGGTAACCATGGAAGTACCGCCATAGCTAATTAGAGGAAGCGGAACCCCGACCACAGGTAAGATGCCACTGACCATGCCGATGTTAACAAATACATAGACAAAGAAACTAAGAACAATACTGCCCGCCATCATTCTGCCAAAAGCTGTTTGTGCCTTGCTCGCCAACACCAGCCCTCGGCCTATAATAAACAGATATAAGCTAAGTAAAATTAGGATACCAATTAGGCCCCACTCTTCTGCAATTACAGCAAAAATAAAGTCAGTGTGACGTTCTGGTAGAAATTCGAGCTGGGATTGTGTGCCTTGTAGCCAGCCTTTGCCAGAAATTCCCCCAGAGCCAATCGCGATTTTACTTTGGATAATGTGATAGCCTGCACCAAGAGGGTCCGATTCCGGATTAAATAGAGTGCGGACTCGGACTTTCTGGTATTCCCTCATCAGGAAGAACCATAAGATGGGCAAAAATGCACCAAGGCTGCAGGCCGCAGCGAAGATGATTTTCCAACTGATGCCAGCTAGGAAGATAACGAAAACCCCTGAAGCGGCAATCAAAATTGAAGTACCCAAATCGGGTTGTTTGGCAATCAGTATGGTCGGTACAAAAACCATCACTAAGGACATCACTAAGGTTTGGAAAGTCGGCGGTAGTGAGCGCTTACCAATATAGCGGGCGACCATAAGAGGGACTGCAAGTTTTAGCAATTCTGAGGGTTGGAAGCGAACAAAACCAAGGTTGAGCCAACGCTGGGCTCCTTTGGAGGCTTCACCAAAGAACAACACGCCAAACAATAATAAAACGCCGACAACAAACATCAGTGGCGCTAGTGTTTCGTAAGTTCGTGGTGGGATCTGAGCTAGAATCACCATCACACCGAGAGATAAGCCCATGCGCATCGCCTGACGATCCATCATTGCCAGGCTTTGACCGCTTGCGCTGTACATAATAACAAGGCCAAAGCCCATCAGTACAAGAATACCGAGTAGTAGAGGCAAATCGATATGAAAGCGTTCAAACAGCGCTCGGTTTTGGCCTGTGGCTGGATCAAAATCCATTATTGTTGTGCCTCTTTATCTTTAACTAACACGTGGTCGAAGACCTGTCTAACAACAGGAGCGCCTTGGGAGGAGCCCCCCCAGCATTTTCTAATACTATGGTCACAATAAGTTGTGGTTCTTCGATAGGTGCAAATCCTGTAAATAAGGCGTGGTCGCGTAAATGCTCGGCAATCTCATCGGCATTGTACTCCTCGTCTTCTGCTAACCCAAAGACTTGTGCCGTGCCTGATTTCCCGCCACTCATATAAGGTGTTTTGTAAAACGAACGTCTCGCCGTCCCTTTCTTTCCATGATTGGCCAAGCGCATACCTTCTATGGATAAGTCCCAAAACTTCTCGTTCACTCCCTCAATTGGAGGGTAGGTGTAAGACTCCAGCGTTGAAAGCTGGTATTTATCAAACTTTTCCCCATTCACTATGGTTGCCCGGAGGAGGTGTGGTGCCACGCGTTTACCTCGGTTGACCAATACGGAAGTGGCTTTGGCGATCTGCATTGGCGTAGCGGTCCAGTAACCTTGGCCGATACCGACAGGAATAGTATCGCCCTGATACCAAGGTACACGGTGACGAGCCATCTTCCACTCACGAGTTGGCATGTTTGCTTTACTCTCTTCGTATATATCGATCCCCGTTTTCTCACCGAATCCAAACATCATCATCCAATTGGAGATTCGGTCAATCCCCATATCGTAAGCAATTTGGTAAAAGAAGGTATCCACTGATTCTTCGATAGATTTAACGATGTTCACTCGGCCATGCCCCCAGCGAAGCCAATCTCGGAACGGCCTCGTTTTTGAATTTGGTATTTTCCAATATCCGGGATCGTTGCGCGTTGTATAGGGTGTAATGACGCCTTCTTGCAGGGCAGCAACCGCCATAAATGGTTTAATTGTTGAGGCTGGAGGGTAAATGCCTAGTGTTGCACGGTTTACCAACGGGCGGTTTTTATCATTGAGCAGAGCACTATAAGCTTTGCCGGAAATACCGTGAACGAAAGCGTTAGGATCATAACTTGGGCTGGACACCATTGCCAATACACCATTATCTTTGGGATCGAGAATAACGGCGCTGCCACGACGTCCCGCTAATAATTCGTGAATATAGATTTGTAAGTCGATATCGAGGTTGAGAACGATGTCTTTTCCTGGCACCGGAGGAATATACTTCAGTGTACGGATAATACGTCCGCGGCTGTTTACTTCGACTTCTTGATAGCCAGCAGTACCATGGAGAAGATCTTCGTAATAGCGCTCAATTCCAAGTTTTCCGATGTCACGTGTCGCCTGATAGTTTGCTTCTTTTTCTTCTCTTATTAATCGCTGTATATCGCGGTCATTTATACGTGAGACGTAACCAATTACGTGAGTCAGCACTTCGCCATAAGGGTAATGACGTTTTAAGCTGGCGTTGACCGAAACGCCGGGAAATTTGTGTTGATTGACGGAAAACTTGGCGACTTGTTCTTGAGTCAACTGGGTGAGGATCGGAACCGATTTAAATCGGCGGGTTTGACGTCGTTCACGTTCAAACCGCTCAATCTGCTCAGACGTTATCTCAACATATTGTTGAAGTCGAGCAATGGTCGCTTCCATGTCTGTGATCTTTTCAGGTGTGATCTCCAAGTTGAAAACCGGGCGATTTTCAGCAAGTAGAATACCGTTCCTATCGTAGATTAGTCCACGGTTCGGTGCAATTGGGACAACTTTGATACGGTTGTCATTGGAGCGGGTTTTATAGTCCTGATATTGATTGATCTGGATGTTATACAAGTTGGTTATCAATAGGCCAACCATGGCAACTATCCCGATGAAAGCGACAATAGCACGGCTTTTAAACAACCGTGCTTCTTCTTGATAATCCCTTATCCGGGCGCGCTTCCGTAACATTAATGATTATTCCCGGTGATATGGGTGGTTTGCAGTGATACTCCAGGCTCGGTACAGGCTTTCAGCCATAACGATGCGAACTAGAGGGTGTGGTAACGTTAATGCAGATAGTGACCAGCTTTGGTCTGCAGCTGCTTTACAAGCTGGAGCAAGCCCCTCGGGACCACCGATTAAAATCGAAACATCACGACCATCAAGTTTCCAATTATCCAACTGTTGGGCTAATTGAGCCGTATCCCATTTTTTGCCTGGAATATCTAGGGTAACAATTCGATTCCCTTTTGGCACTGCCGCCAGCATGGCTTCGCCTTCTTTTTGCAAAATTCTTGCAATATCGGCATTTTTTCCCCGTTTTCCGGCTGAAATCTCAACAAGTTCAAGTGGCATGTCGTGAGGGAATCGGCGTTTGTATTCTTGAAAACCTTCTTCAACCCATTTGGGCATTTTTGTACCAACGGCGATCAACTGCAGCTTCATGTATTAGCCCCAGAGTTTCTCTAGCTGATAAAGTTCACGCTGCTCTTCCTGCATCACATGAACGATGGTCGTACCCATATCCAAAACGACCCACTCACCTTCGTTCTCTCCATCAATACCTAAAGGTGAAAGCCCAGCAAGTTTGGATTCTTTTGCCACATGCTCGGCAATAGAAGCCACGTGACGTTTTGAAGTGCCTGTGCAGATTATCATGTAGTCAGTGATATTAGATTTGCCCTGAACATCTAACGTTTTAATGTCCTGTGCTTTCATGTCGTCGGCTTTATCTACTAGAAAATCATTCAGTTCTTCAAGTTGCAAAGTCAGGTCCTCGTTTGTTTATTCGGTTTAAAATCAAAGCGGCGCAGTATATCACGCTTTTTAAAGCTTCACTTGTGGCAAGCACATCTCAGCACTTAACTGGTGTAATAGTGGCCAACTTGAAATCTCATATTGAGTTTTAGAGATAACTTCGGCTTTAGCAATTAACTGGATTAGCTGAGTTATCTTTGTCTGTGAAAGACGGTTTAACGCCGCAGAGTACAGTGGTCGCTTTGATTGCCATATCCGGTAGCGCTCAAACACTTGTCCTAAAGCTTGCGATTGCATTTGTTGCTGCATCGAGAGTAACTGAGTCAGTTCCTTTTGAATGGTTCGAAGCAAAATCACTGCTTCAACGCCTTCCGCTTCTAGTTGCCTTAATACTCGTTGAGCACGGTTAGCTTTTCCCGCTAGCAGTGCGTCTGACCAGTGAAATACGGTGAAATGATTATGTCGGCTCAGCGACTCTTCGAGCCTGATGAGGTTAAGTTGACCATCAGGATACAAAAGCGCCAGTTTTTCTAGGCTTTGTGTCAGTGCGAACAAATTGCCTTCATGCCACTGGGCCAACATTTGAACCGCCTCTGTATCTGGGTTCAGGTTTAGAGCCCTGCAGCGAGATTGAACAAGCTGAGGTAGGCGACTGAGATCGGGGGGTAAGGCAATTGACCCAACAGCCACGGGAGGATAAGGTTTTAAACCATTTGGCATTTTCCTGAGCTTTGGTGAGTTTAGAGCCAATTACCACTAGGATAATGTCGTCATGCAACGCCTCTGAAATGCCTACTAGTTCTTTTGCCATCGCCGCGTTTACCCCTGATTCAGGGAGCTCTAACTCAATCAACTGGCGCGATGAGAAAAGACTCAAGGCTTGGCAACAGTCATACACTGAATTCCAATCAAAGTGATTGTCTACTGCAAAACGGTGCCGCTCTTCAAAACCTTGAGCTTGAGCGGCTTTGTGAATCGACTGTCGAGATTCTTGTAGTAGTAACGGTTCATTGCCAAAAAGTAGATAAGTAGGGTGGAGCTGCTTATTCAGTTGTTCCACCAATCGATCCGCGAATATCCGCATTTGAGACTCTACTGCACGCTAGCGTGTTCATCAGAGGAGGTTTGAGGTTCATCTGATACGTAGGTTTTAATACGGTATTGCTCCTTCTCTGTTTTCAATTGAGCTTCTTTTGACTCCATTTCGAGCTCATTTGCCTCGATATCGGCCTTTAAACGGGCCATTTGACGAATGATCTGAGTTGCAGCCAGCTTACGCATTTCATCTTCGATCATGTCGCGCTCCACTGACTTCGCCAGAGCGGTTAACGGGTTATCCAAGTAGCTTCGAGTCACGCTGGTATAGAATGTTTTGATACCTATATCTGGGATTGACACGCTGTAGCTCGCTGAAAATGTCAATTCAATCTCTGCCGCGCGAGTATTTTGGTAAAGTGAGAGTGTACGTTCACCAACCCCTTCACCGAGCAACTGAAGGTTGGGGATATTATCCGATGGCGGAACGACTTCAATTTCACTCATTCTTAATTGGGCTTTCATCACGCGAGTAAACGTACTGTATTGATCGTAACTGGTTAGCGACATCGTATCCAACTCATCTGGGATAGAATAATCACCACGGAGGTGGAAACCACAGGCAGACAGCAGACTCGCTGTAAGTACAACACTGGCGAGCTTTATAGTAGAGATTGACAATAGGCGCATTGGTGAATTTTTCTCGATTATTGGAATACTTATCTCAGGCTACTCCTCAGAATAGGCTGAGATAAGTAAAGCAGGGTCAATACACCCTGCTTAAAACTTCAGCTTGGCGAATTAGTTCGCAACGATATTCAGAAGCTTACCGGGTACGTAAATCACTTTACGAACAGTCTTGCCCTCTGTGAACTTAGTGACGTTCTCATCGTTTAGACCTAGTGCTTCAATATCTTCTTTAGAAATGTCGGCAGGTACAGTCAGTTTCGCACGTAGTTTACCGTTAACCTGAACGATGATGAGTTTCTCGTCTTCAACCAGTGCTTTTTCATCATGAACTGGCCATGTTGCGTTATCGATGTCAGTTTCACCAAGCCCAACCCACATTTCGCTAGAGATATGTGGAGTGATTGGGTAAAGCATCGCAACAACAGCTTTTAGTGCTTCATCAAGGATTGCACGGTCTTGTGCAGACGCTTGAGGTGCTTTCGCTAGCTTGTTCATTAGTTCCATGATCGCTGCGATTGCTGTGTTGAACGTTTGGCGACGAGCAACATCGTCAGTCACTTTCGCGATAGTCTTGTGAACGTCACGACGAAGTGCTTTCTGGTCGCTAGACAGTGCTGAAGTATCCACTGCTTCTGCCGCGCCTTTCGATGCGTGCTCGTTGACTAGTTTCCAAACACGTTTCAGGAAGCGGTTAGCCCCTTCAACGCCAGACTCTTGCCACTCGAGTGTCATGTCTGCAGGCGAGGCAAACATCATGAATAGACGTACAGTATCAGCGCCATACTTGTCGACCATCTCTTGCGGGTCTATACCGTTGTTCTTCGACTTAGACATCTTGATCATGCCCGAGTGCTCAACGTCACGGCCAGTGTTGTCTTTCGCTGAAGTGATGCGGCCTTTACCGTCACGCTCAACAGTCACGTCAGTAGGCGCAACCCATTCCGTACCACCTTTCTCGTTCTCATAAGAGAACGCATCAGCTAGGACCATGCCTTGACATAGTAGGCGCTTGAACGGCTCGTCAGAGGTAACGTAACCTGCATCACGTAGCAGTTTGTGGAAGAAGCGAGAGTACAGTAGGTGCATACAAGCGTGCTCGATACCACCAATGTACTGGTCTACGGGTAGCCAGTAATTTGCTTTTTCTGGGTCTAGGATGTCGTCAGCTTGTGGCGAACAGTAACGTGCGTAGTACCAAGAAGATTCCATGAAGGTATCGAACGTGTCAGTCTCACGTAGAGCGGGCTCGCCGTTAAATGTGGTTTTCGCCCACTCTTTATCAGATTTGATAGGGCTAGTTACGCCGTCCATTACCACGTCTTCTGGAAGAATGACAGGTAGTTGGTCTGCGGGTACTGGGTGAACTTCACCATCTTCAGTCGTTACCATTGGGATTGGCGCACCCCAGTAACGTTGACGAGACACACCCCAGTCACGTAGACGGAAGTTAACTGTCTTAGTACCTTTGCCTTCAGCTTCAAGCTTCGCTGCGATTGCATCGAATGCTGCTTGGAATTCAAGACCGTCGAACTCACCTGAATCGAACAGTACACCTTTCTCTGTGTACGCTTCTTCAGAGATGTTCAGTTCACTGCCGTCAGTAGGCTTGATCACAGGGATGATGTCTAGACCGTACTTAGTCGCGAACTCGTAGTCACGTTGGTCGTGTGCAGGTACTGCCATTACAGCGCCTGTACCGTAGTCCATTAGTACGAAGTTAGCCACGTAAACAGGAACCTCGCGGCCGTTCAATGGGTGAATAGCAGTAAGGCCAGTCGCCATACCTTTCTTCTCCATTGTCGCCATTTCAGCTTCTGCTACTTTATTGTTCTTACACTCTTCAACGAAGGCTGCTAACTCTGGGTTTGTCTTAGCTGCTTCTGCTGCTAAAGGGTGACCTGCTGCGATACCTACGTAAGTCACACCCATTAGTGTGTCTGGGCGTGTTGTATAAACTTCTAGGTCAGCTTGACCTTTTACTTCGAACTTGAGTTCAACACCTTCAGAGCGACCAATCCAGTTACGCTGCATGGTTTTAACCATTTCCGGCCAGCCATCTAGCTTGTCTAGGTCATCGATCAGTTCTTGAGCGTATTCAGTAATTTTGATGAACCATTGAGGGATTTCTTTTTGCTCAACGATTGCGCCTGAACGCCAGCCGCGGCCGTCAACAACCTGCTCGTTGGCAAGAACGGTTTGGTCAACTGGATCCCAGTTAACTGTTGACATCTTCTTGTAAACTAGGCCTTTTTCGTAAAGCTTGGTGAAGAACTCTTGCTCCCAACGGTAGTACTCTGGCGTACAAGTTGCGAACTCACGGTTCCAGTCGTAACCCAAACCAAGCATCTTGAGTTGTTTTTTCATGTACTCAATGTTTTCATAAGTCCATGGCGCGGGTGCTGTATTGTTTTTAACCGCTGCGTTTTCCGCTGGTAGACCAAATGCATCCCAACCAATTGGCTGCATTACATTTTTACCTTGCAGACGTTGGAAACGAGATACCACATCACCGATGGTGTAGTTACGCACGTGGCCCATGTGCAGTCGGCCACTTGGGTAAGGGAACATAGAGAGACAGTAGAATTTTTCTTTATTTGGGTCTTCACTTACAACAAAGGTCTTGTTGTCATCCCAGTGCTTTTGAACTTTCTGTTCAATGTCTTGCGGGTTGTATTGCTCTTGCATCGATGATATCCGGTTATCTTGGAAATTGTGAGTTCAGTTAGAACAGACATAAATAGATCGTCATAGAATACCTAAAGGAGAGGAGCACAACAATAGTCTACGGGCGCAATTCTCCCGAGTCGCGAGAAGGAGGTCACTATGCCAAAACGTAAAGCAGGTTATGAAGAAATGTTTGAGGATGTTGTGGAAGCGCTCAAACATAGCCCAGATGAAGTCAACCGCGTTTTTGAAACCTCAGAAAAGGTCGTTGAAGCGGCCAATGATTTGACTAAAGATGAACTGGCTTTGGTGTCAGCGTATGTAAAGTCAGATTTGAAAGAGTTTGCTGATAGCTACGAAGAATCCAAAGGCGGGCCTTTTTATCTCATGGTGGCCGATTCTATCTGGCAGGGGCTATTGGATATCACAGACCGAACAAAGGTCGAATGGATTGAGTTGTTTGCTGACTTAGAGCATCAAGGGTTATATCAAGCAGGTGAAGTGATTGGATTAGGTTTTTTAGTGTGTGACGAGTGTGGTCATAAAACGCAATACAATCATCCAACCGTGGTCATTCCATGCACGAAATGTGGTGGAAAAGGCTTTAGCCGCCAACTGCTGAAGCCCTAAATGCAAATAGTCTGGCTACTGACAAAAAAGGATGGGGGCATTGGCATGTCCGCCCATCCCTGATTCTATTCTTACTTCCTCAATCGCCAACCAGCAACCAAACTCAGTAGTACCCAGATGTAGAGTGGCCAAGTTCCGAATTGCCGATAGGGAGTTTGCCCTTGGGTGGACGTGACCTCTGTGCGCAAGACCTCTGTTTCGAACTGAGGGATCTGCGCGGTGATGTTGCCCTTGTAATCGGTCACCGCGGTAACGCCATTGTTGGTTGAGCGAATGACAGGTTTACCTAACTCAAGCGCTCGCATACGAGCGATTTCCATATGCTGCAATGGGCCGATTGATTTACCAAACCATGCATCGTTTGACAGGGTTAATATAAAATCAGTGTCTTCAGTGACGTTTTCACGTACTTGCTCATTGAAAATAATCTCGTAGCACAGAGCAGGCGCCAGTTGTTTGCCGTTAGCATCAATATTTGGCTGTATGAAATCACCTCGGCT